>CBDCNQ010000005.1:0-1702419 GCA_965219445.1 Longimicrobiales bacterium
CCTGGCGTTCATGGAGGGCTTCGCCGAGGCCGGTGTGGACCCTGTTTCCTCTCGGAGCGACCGGCTCCGGGATTCATCCCCGAGAGAACGGAGAGGCAGAGAGATGACGAGAACCATGGTGCAGGAAATGGAGGTGCCGATCCGCATCGTGCGGCTCCCGGCCGTGCAAGCTCGCACGGGGCTCGGGCGGAGCACGATCTACGTGCGGCTGGCCGAGGGTTCCTTCCCCAGACCCGTCCAGCTAGGCGCGCGCGCGGTCGGCTGGATCGAGGAGGAGGTGGACGAGTGGATCCGCAAGCAGATCGCGTTGAGCCGCGGCGAGGCCGAGTGATCGGCGCATCCCAGCGAGAGACCAAGGAAGCAGACGATGCAACCTTTGTTAAGGACGGTACGAGCGGCGGCCTGGGCCACGCTGTGGTTGCTGTTCCCCGGGGTGCTGTGGGCTCAGGGGACGAGCCCGTGGGTGGAGGCGGTGAACGAGCTGCAGGCGCAGTTCACGGGTCCGATCGCGAGGGGGCTCTCGCTCATCGCGATCGTCGTGGGCGGGCTGATGTTCGCGTTCGGCGAGGGCGGTAGCAAGCGGACGCTGGCCGGGATCATCTTCGGTCTCGGGATGGCGATGGGCGCGGCGAACTTCCTGGCCTGGCTGTTCTGATGAGGGGTCTGAGGCGCTGGGTCGGCTATGCGGCGCTGAACCGTCCGCTGACGATCCTGGGTGTGGAGCGTAGGGGGTTCCTGCTCGTCGCCACACTCGGGCTCGCGATGTGGAACGCGACGGCTTCGCTCGTGACGGGCGGCGTGGTGTTCGCTGTGGGCTACGGTGCGGGCTGGCTCGCCGGCCGCAAAGACCCGGACATGCTTGGCGTGCTCCGCGCCGGGACGCGTTTCCCGTCGCGTTTCGACCGGGCAAGTGGGCCGAAGAGCCGTGGCATCTCGTGATCCGGAGCGGGCGATGAGGATCTCCGCGGAGCTCCGGGACCACGAGTCGGCCGGCTCACTGGCCGAGGAGCTGCCCTACTGGGGCTGGCTCGAGGACGGCCGTACCTGCCTGACCCGCTCGGGCGAGCTGATGGCGGCCGGCCGGCTGGCGCCTGCGGTGGTCGACGGGCGTTCGCCCGAACAGATCGACCGCGTGCTGGGCCGCTGGCAGCGTCTGCTCTCGGGGTTGGACGCTGACACGCGCCTCTACTTCTATATGCTCCGGCGGCCAAGTCCGCCGAGGCCACGGACGCCGAGGGCTCCGGCATCGTAGCGGTGTCGCAGCGGAAGCGGAGTGCGTTTCTGGCCGGGCGTGTGCAGCAGCTCGAAGCCTATCTGGTCTGGTCGCACGATCCCCGCCTCCGGACGGTGGCAGACGGGCCCGCGTCGGGAAGCGCGTCCCGGCTCATGCAGTGGTGGAAGCGCCGCCAGGCGAGCGCGCCCACCTACCTGCGGTCCGAGATCGAGGCGGCCGCCGCCCGCTTTCGCTCGACGGTGGACGCGGGCCGTGCGCTCGTGGAGGAGCACACGCCGATCGACATCCTCTCGCCAGCCGAGGCTTCTCGTCTCCTCTCCGAGCTGATCAACCGTCCGGGCATGATCTGGGACGGCGCGACGGAAGCGGGATGAACTGGCGACTCGCCCTCTCTGAGCTAGAGGCGGAGCGAGGACACCTGCGCCTCGACGGCGAGCCGGTGATCCTGTACTCGCTCCTGTCCCCGCCTGGGCAGGCCCGGGCCAACCTGCTCCGGGAGCTCTACTGCTCGATGCCGTGATGACGGTCTCGCTCGAGTGGCGGCCCTGGGCGATGGAAGCGGCCCGGCGCCGGATCCGCGGCGCGCAGCGGCACTACTTCGCGCGCCGTTACTCGATGATGGCGCACGTGCAGGAGACGGAGGGCACGGCCGCCGCGATGGTCGACTCGGCCGCGGCGACGGAGTCCGACCGTCTGGGCGAGGCGCTGGTCGAGCTCGAGGCGGACGGCGTGAGCTACGGCGAGGCCACGCTGACCGTGGCGCTCCACGGGGAGCTCGGGCGGATCGAGCGGCTGGACGGCGACCTCCGCCGTCTCTTCGCGGCGCACGACGCGAAGGTGATCCGGGAGGGCTACGGCCAGCTGCCGGCGTGGTTCTCCCGGCTCCCGGCCCAGCCGCGTGGGCGGCAGGTACGGAAGGTGTTCGTGTCGGCCGGCGTGGCGGCCTGTCTGGCGCCGCTGTTCGGGCCGCCACGGGGCACCGTGAAGAGCAAGCATCTCGGTCGCGAGTCGCTCGCGGTCTTGGAGACCCCGTGGCGCACGGCGTACCACTACGACCTTTTCGCCGGCGACGTAGGCCACACGCTGATGCTCGGCGCTACCGGCTCGGGGAAGAGCTTCACACTGAACTTCCTCCTGGTCGAAGCCCTCAGGTACGACCCGCGCGTCCTGATCCTCGACCTGGGCGGCTCCTACCGCTGGCTGACCCGGTTCCTCGGGGGCCGCTACCTGGAGCTCTCTCCCGATGAGGCGGAGCCGACGCTCCGGCTGCAGCCGTTCGCGCTCCCGGCGGGCACCCGGACGTTCCAGTTCCTGACGGGCTGGGTGCTCCGGCTCCTGAAGCTCGGCGGCTGGGAGGTGAGCGGGGCGGACACGAGCGAGATCCGCTCGCGCATCGAGGACCTGTATGCGTTCGAGCCGGAGCGGCGGACGCTGAGCGTCCTGGCCGGCTCGCTGCCGTCCGCGACGTGGCCGGCCTGGAGCCGCTGGATCGAAGGCGGCGCCTGGGGCACGTACTTCGATAACCCGGCCGTCGGGGCACCGGACCTCGAGTTCGCCGACTGGCAGGTGATCGATCTGGCCGGCGCGGTCGAGCATCCGGATCTCTGCGATGCGGCGCTCTCCTATCTACTCGAGCGGATGCGCTTGGAGGTCGAGGATCCGTCCGAGGCGGCGCGTCTGAAGCTGATGGTCGTGGACGAGGCCTGGCGCTACCTGCAGGACCCGGCGGTGCTGAGCTACCTGGCCGAGGCGGCGAAGACGTGGCGCAAGAAGAACGCCGCGCTGATCCTCGCCACCCAGTCCGCCGTGGACGTGACGGCGACGCCGGGTGCTGCGGCGCTGCTCGAGTCGATCCCGACGAAGCTCTTCCTCGCGAACCCCGAGCTCCCCGACGCGGTCGGGGCGCTGTTCCGGCTGAACGAGTCGGAGCTGGCCCGGGTCCGAGGCCTGATCCCCAAACGCGAGCTCTATCTGCGCCGCCCGGACGGGGCGGCGGTGCTCCGGCTCGAGGTCGATCCGGAGAGCTACTGGCTCTACACCTCGTCCGCATTGGACGCCGAGGAGAGGGCCCGGCCGTCGAGCGTCACGGACTCAGCCGGGCCCTAGAGGTGCTCGCGAGCCGAGACGATCCCACCCCCACCCCCAACGCAAGGAGCTGATACGCCATGCGATCCCTATTGCAACCGATAGCTCTCCTGACGCTTCTCTTGGCTGCCTTCCCTGTCGCGGCTACCGCCCAGCAGGAGGACGACCAAGCGTTCCTCCGAGTACCGGTCCCCGAGGAGGGCGAGGACCGGATCCACCGGCTCCGCACCCAAGTCCGTCACACGACCGTCATCGTGCTCCCCGCCGGGGAGAACATCCTGGATTTCGTGGTCGGCGACTCGGAGTACTGGCACCTGGCGGGCGCCGCGAACGTCGCGTTCCTGAAGCCTCTCGCTTCGGACGCGGCGACGAACATCGCGCTCGTCTGCGAGTCCGGGCGCATCTACTCGTTCCTGGTGGCCGAGCACAGCGACGGGCCGCCCCATCTGGTCGTCCGGGTCGAGTCCGGCGCGGAGAAGACGGGACTGTCCGGCGGCGGCAGCGGCCGTCCCGCGTTCGTCGCGCGGAGCGAGGTCGCGGCCTATCAGCAGATGGCCGCCGAGGCGGCCGAGGCGGCTCGCAGCGCCCGGGAGGCGGCCGAGGCCGGCATCCTGGAAGCCCGGACTCAGGCCGAAACGGAGATCGAGGAGTTCCGTGCGCGCTATCCGGAGCGTCTCGCGTTCGAGTACCGGCTCGACGGGGACGCGGCCGACCGGCCGTTCCTGGTCGAGGCGATGTGGCACGACGGGCAGTTCACCTACCTCCGCTCCCACGCCCAGGAGTCGCCGGCCCTCTATGAGCTCCGGGACGGCGAGCCTGCGCTCGTCGCCTACGACCTCTCAGAGGACGGCCTCTACATCGCCCGCCACGTGCTGGGCGACGGGTGGCTGCAGATCGGTGACAAGCGGGCCGCTTGGCGGTTCACGCCCAGGGACGGGCTCCGATGAGCCGCTGGAAGCAGTGGGTCCGGCCCCCGGAAGGCGCGCTGCCGGGCGGCATCGTGACGAAGGCCGGCGTGGTGTTGATCGCCGTGCTCGTCGGTGGACTCCTCTTCTCGTGGGCGATGACGGGTCCCCAGGAAGCCGACACTCTCGTAGCCCTGCCCGAGGCGCAGGCGGTCGACGACGGCATGGGGAGGTCGCTCCAGGGCCGCATTCGGCAAGAGGCCGAGCGGCAGACTCTGGAGGCCGCCGCCCGGGCGCGCGCCGAGCTCGAGCGCCGGCAGGCTGCGGCCGCCGGGGAGATGGCTCGGCTCCAGACCGAGTCGGAGACGCCGAACACCGCAGCCTTGATCCCAGGCGTGAGCGCGGCCGAGTCGGAGCTTAGGGAGGCGCTTCGGCTGGAGGAGCTGGAGCGAAGAACCCGCTCGCTCCGTGCCCTTCCCGTGTCTCAGTCGTACCGGGACCCGAATGCAGCTGCGGAGTCGTCCCAGGGCGATGGCGCAGGCACAGATGGCGCGGCCGACGCGGATGTGGCGCTCCTCGAGAACGCGGTCCAAGCGGCTCTCGCCTCCTTCGAGCAGTCGCTCGGGGCGCTCGAGGGCGAGCTGGCGGCGGAGCAGCTTCTCCTCGGGTCCCCTGGCATCGCCGCTGCGATGGCGCCCGCGTCCGGGCCGCAGGCCTCCCTCCGAGCGCACGGTACGGCTGAGCCGGTCTCTAGCGTCGCGTCCGCCGACCCGCCGGGTTGGGAGCGGATCCATGAGGGCTCGTTCCTCGAAGGGGTGCTTCTCACTCAGCTCACGGGCGATTTCCCCGGACCGGTGCTCGCGACCGTCGCGGTGCCGTTCTATTCGGCCGACCGCCAGCGGGTCCTGATCCCGCGCGGCTCACGCGTCGTCGGAACAGCCCGGGCCGTCCAGGACCCGGACCAGAGCCGGCTCGCCGTCGCGTTCCACCGGTTGCTCCTGCCCGACGGCAGCTGGATCGACCTCGAGTTCACGGGCCTGAACCAGGCGGGCGAAGGCGCGCTTCGGGACCAGGTCGACCGCCACTACTTCAGCACGTTCGCGGCCGCCGGAGCTGTCGGTGTCGTAAGCGGACTCGCCCTGGCCGGCGGTTCGCCGTTCGGCCTCAGGGCGGGCGTCGGCCAGGGACTCGGCCAGAGCGCGACCTCGGTTCTCGACCGGTTCCTGAACCGGCTACCCACGATCACGATCCGCGCGGGCCATCGCCTGCGCATCTGGTTCACCTCCGATGTCCTGGTCCCCAGGCCCCGGACACGGCAATGAAACGAAAGGAGACTCTCATGCAGATCCGAACCCTTACCACCGTCCTCCTGGTCTCGGTCCTGATGCTCGCGAGCGCAAGTCCGGCCAACGCCCTTTTCGACATCGGCGGCGTGATCCAGCGCGCCCAGATGATCGTGAACCAAGCGACCCAGATCGCGAACCAGATCCGCCAGATGCGGACCATGACCCGCCAGCTCACCGAGCTCGAGGAGCAGCTCGACTACATGAAGGACGTCGCGCGGGGCGAAGTCGACGCGCTGATCGAACCGTTCGCCGAGCTGGCGGCCGGGTCCATCGGCCTCGTCGGCGACGGCCTCGGCTGGGGCTCCGAGTTCACCGGAGCAGCCGGAGAGCTGGTCGACGCTGTCCGTGACATGGGGAGCGGCGACTCGTTCACCGATGTCTGGCGGAGCGCCCAAGGTGTGGCCGACCAGGTGAGCGAGGCGGACATCCTCGAGCTGTTCCGTAACCGCCCGGCCGAGGCGTCGTCCCGCGCGGTGGAGGACTACCGCCAGGCCAAGGAGGCCGCCGACCGCCAGCGCGTGCTCGACTACGCGATGATGGACGCCGCGGCCTCGCTCGCCTCGACCGTCGAGAGCGCGCAGGGCTCGTTCGACGAGCTCACCGCGAACGGCAATCTGTCCAACACGGCACTCCAGCAGGCGCAGGTCGCGGCCGCGCTGACGCAGGGCCGGATCAACGCCGCCGTGGCGCAGGTGCTCGCCTATCAAGCGGTCGAGCAGGCGAACCGGATGCAGCAGGCCGAGATCGACCGCCTCGAGCGCCTCGCCGAGTGGAGGGACGCACGCCTCCGTACGAACGCGATGGCCGATGCGATGCGGGCGGCCGCGTTCCAGAACCGCGACCGGCTCCGGGAAGGGCTCCTCTTCAAGATCCCGTCGTTCTACATGGGCGGCCAGGCATAGGCCCCGGGAGCGACTGTCATGCAACTTCCTCCCCCCCAGTCGATCGATCCGAACGTCCCGGCCCAGATCCCGGCGGATCAGCTCCAGGACTTCAAGGGGTTCCTGGACATCGTGCTCGACACCGTGGTCGGCGGCGCCGCGCCCGACGTGCTGACGCTCGGCCACCAGCTGTGGGGCGGTCTCGCGGCGATCGTCGTCGCATGGAGCGGCCTCAAGATCGCGTTCAGCGGAACCTTCGAGCCCTGGTCCCTCGTGCGGGTCGTGCTCGCGGTCACGATCCCCCGGACGCTCCTCCATTACTACAGCGTCCCGATCCCGGGCGTGGGCTTCACGTTTCCGGCCATGGTGGCGGCTGGGGGGATCTGGCTCCAGAACCTGTTCATCTCCGATGTCGTGTCCGTCGGCTACACGGAGATGACCGCGCTGGTGCAGGCGTTCGCCGCACGGCTCGGCGCGGCATGGTCGGGCGGGAGCCTGATGACCGTCGTGACCGAGGGCGTGAGCGTGTTCTTCTCGTCCCTCGTCGCGCTGATGATGGGCGTGCCACTCGTGCTCGGCCTCGTCGCGCTCTTCTGCCTGACCTACGCGCAGGTGATCTGGGCGCAGGTGGCGCTCGCGATCGTGATCCTCTTGGGCCCGGTGTTCATCCCCTGGCTGCTGTTCGAGCCGCTCGCGTTCCTGTTCTGGGGATGGTTCCGCACGCTCATGGTCTACACGCTCTACGGCGTCGTGGCCGGAGCGATCCTCCGTGTGTTCATGGGCGTGGGCATGGGCTACGTCACGACCTATACCGGCGCCTTGATGGGCACCGGCTCCTCCGACCCGGCCGAGCTCGGGCTCTGGGTCGTCGTCCTCCTCCCGCTCGTCGTCTCCGGCCTGATGGCCGGCATGAAGGTGGGCGAGCTCGCCGCGATGCTCGTCTCAGGGTCCGGGTCCGTCGGGTCGGGCATGATGGCGCTCGTGGTGCGCGGCGGCGGGCGCCTCAGCGCTGCCGCGAACCCGGCCCGCCCCCCAGTCCCCGGAGGCTGAAGGAGACGTCCATGAACCGAGAACACGATGCCGGCCGCGAATACGCGGAAATCTGGGGCGAGACCGTCGAGGCGAACCGAAAGCTCCGGACGCTGGCGATGATCCTCGCCGCCGCGTGCCTCGCGCTCGCCGTGCTGCTCCTCCGCATCGCGACCGTCGAGCCGCCCCGCCCGATCGTGGTGCGGGTCGACGAGGTCGGCCGCGCCGAGGCCGTGGCCTACGAGGCCGCAACGGCGCAGGCGGATCCGCTCGATCCCACGACCAAGTACTTTCTGAACCGGTTCATCTCCGACTTTTATTCGCGGCGACGGGCGACGGTCGAGGAGCACTGGACCCGGAGCCTCCGCTTCCTCTCGACCGAGCTGGCGAACGCCGCGTTCACGAGGGACGGCGCCGAGGTCGCCGCCATGGCGGCCGGCACCTCCGACACCGAGCGCCAGGTCGAGCAAGTCGTGCTCCGCATCCACCCCGCACCGGAGGCTCCGCACGGCGCGACCGCCGACTTCGATCTCGTGCACCTGAGGCAGGGGCAGGAGACCCTGAGGGAGCGGTGGTCGCTCACGCTCCGGTTCACGTTTCTCACCGTCATCCCCTCCGAGCTCGTCGTCTACAACCCGATGGGCATCCTGATCACCTACCTTCAGGCCGACCGGGCCCTGGTCACGGAGCCGCCCAGGTGATCGCGCATCTGCGGGGACGGGAAGCGGCGCTCGAGCCGTTCGGTTGGACGGGACGCCAGGCCGAGTGGATCGCGCTGGCCTGTCTCCACAGCGGCGTGTTCACCCGCGCCCAGCTCTCCGCCTATCTACGGATCGATCGCTGGCAGGCTCTTCGGTTCGTCCGGGCCATGTCGGAGCGAAGGCTGGCAGCCGACGAGACACTGGAAGGCCGGAAAGTCTGCCGGATCTGCGGGCGCGGGATCTACCGCGCGCTCGGCGCCGAGGACATCCGCCACCGCCGGGCTGCTTCCGATGAAGTGCTCCTGCGGCGCCTGCTCTCGCTCGACTACGTGCTCGAGCACACCGGCTTGTCGTGGCTGCCCACCGAGATGGAGAAGGTCGGCGCGTTCGAGGCGCTCGGCATCGAGCGCCGGCTCCTGCCCTCGCGGCTCTACCGCGGAGCCGCCGGCAACACGCGGCGTTACTTCCCAGTCAAGCTGCCGGTCGCGCTCGAAGCCGAGCGCGCCGTGTTCGTCTACGTCGATCCCGGACACGATACCACGACGGCGCTCCGCTCGTGGGGCGAAGCGCACCTGGGCCTCTGGCAAGCGCTGCGGGAGCGCGGCCGATCCATCGAGGTCGTCGCCGTCGTCCGCACCCGGAAGGAAATGGACCGAGCCGGGACGATCCTCGAGAACTGGACCAACACATCTACAGCATCCGGCCCCTCCGCCGCTCCGGAACCCGACAGTGCGGCTCGCCGCGAGATCGCCCGAATCGAGCAGGCCATCCGCGCCAAGGATGAGCGGGTGCTCAAAGAGTATGGCGACCTGCAGGCCTGCCTCAAGCGGATCGTTGAGCTGAACGACGTCCACCGATCCTCGACTCCCGGAACGTTGATCCACGGCTTCGCGACATGGCGCTCGAGACGGCTCCCTGGAGGTGGATTTTGAACGCGGATCGGCGAGGGTCGGTGCTGATCGGCGAGTGCACAACAGACAACGGGGTGCATGTGCACCGAAACGCCATTTTCATGTGCGCGCCAGCGCTTCCTTATGTGGCTGCCTGTCTTACAGTTGCGGCACGGCCGCCGGAGCTGCGACGCCGCTCCGGAGCTTTCGGCCGAAGAAGGGAGCGACCCCCCCTTTCGGGATGCCTCGATCGGCATCGGGGAGGGTGCGCATGTGCACGCCCATGCCACCCTCCCACGGGGGGTCGCTCCCAGCCATGGATCCCTACGGGAAGGTTGTCAGAGCGATGCTGAGGCCGGCGACGCTCGTCCTCATGGGCCTCGCCGCGGCGGCCGCCATCGCCCACGCCTTCTGGGCGCCCTTTCCCGCCAGCGGCGGCAACCCCGTGCTGGACTTGATCGCCTACCACGATCCGGGCTTCCACACGGTGATCCGCGTCTGGTACTACGCGGCGCCCGCCGTCGCCGTGGTGCTCTTCGGCAGCCTCGGCCTCTCGGTCTGGAGAGTCTGGCTGCAGCCCAGGGCGGGAGGCGGCAGCAAGGGCAAGCTGCCTCCGTGGCCCGTGTCGCCGAACGACGCGGCACCCTCGCTCGTGATCGGCGAGCTGCACCACCCGACCGTTCCGTGCGAGAGCGAGCGGCCCTCCTGGCTCGTGATCCCAGAGACGGGCCTCTACACCGGCGTCCTCATCGTCGGCGCCGTGGGCTCCGGCAAGACCTCGGCCTGCATGCACCCGTTCGCCGAGCAGCTCCTCTCCTGGCAGGCTGACCGGCCCGGCCGGCGGGCCAGCGCCCTGGTGCTCGAGGTCAAGGGCGACTTCTGCCACGCAGTGCGAGGGATCCTCGATGAGGCCGGGCGAGGGGACGACTATCTGGAGATCGGACTGGACGGCGCCTGGCAGTGGAACCCGCTCGACGATCCGCTGCTCGACACTTACTCGCTCGCCTACAGCGTCTCATCCCTGATCAACCAGCTCTTCGGCAAGAGCCGCGAACCGTTCTGGCAGCAAGCCTATACGAACCTCGTGCGCTGGATCATCGAACTGCACCGGCTCCTGCCGGGGGGCTGGGTCACGCTGCAGGATGTCTACCGCTGCACGATCGACGCAGAACTGTTCGCCGGGAAGATCGGCGCGGCCCAGGACCTGGTGGCTGAGGCGTGCCCGGCGCGCGTCGTCATCTCCCACGACGACATGATCGGCCATCCGGAAGCGCTGAATGACTGGGTCTGGATATATACCTCCGGTGAGGACACGGTGACGTGCCGGCTCGATCCCGGGTTGAGCGATCGGCTCGCCGAGCTCAGGATCCCGTTCGAGACCGAGGAGAGCGAGGGCGGAGCGGGCAGCGAGCTCAGGGAGCAGGTGGAGGCGATCGAGCGCTGGTACCTGAACGACTGGATGGCGCTCGACCCCAAGGTCCGCACCTCGATCGTCGAGGGCATCTCCGTCTTCCTCTCGCTCTTCGATCAGCCGCGAGTCGCGAGCATGTTCTGTCCGCCGCCTCCGGACCCGGACGAATCCACACATATATATAGTACGGCTCCGGACGAGGACGGCGCGGCCGTCCGGCCCATGCCGGGCCTACGCCGCCGGCTGCCGCCGCTCGCCGAGCTGATCGAAGAGGGCCGCGTCCTCGCCCTCAACATGCCCGCGGGCGCGAACCCGGCGCTCGGACGAGCCATCGGCGTGCTGCTCAAGAACGCCTGGATGCAGGCGCTCCTGCGGCGGCCCGCAGAGGCCGCCCGCCGGCCCGGACGCTACTTCCGGCCCGCAGTGTTCATCTGCGACGAGTATCAGGCGTTCGCCACCGTGGGCCAGGACGACCCCGCTGGCGACGAGAAGGCGTTCGCGCTGACGCGGCAGTGCCGCTGCATCCCGATCGTAGCCACGCAGTCGATCTCCTCGCTCCGCTCCGTGCTGTCGGGCACGGAGGCCTGGCGCACGCTGGTCCAGACGCTCCGCACCCGGATCTTCCTGTCCTTGAGCGACGAGTCCTCGGCCAGGATCGCGTCCGAGATGTGCGGGAGCGTCATGAAGACGCAGCCCTCCTACACGTTCACCGAGACCACGGGCAGGCCCGAGTTCTCGCTCTTGTCCGGGCGAGCCGGAGGCGGACGGGGCACGATCGGCGCGAGCAAGTCGTTCCGGCAGGCACGGGAGCCGGTGTTCACGCCTCGGGACTTCACGCTGCTCGCCAACTACCAGGCGATCTGCCTGCCCTACGACGGCACGAAGTCCCTTCCGGCCCGGCGCGTCTACCTGAAGCCCCACTACTTGTCGAGGGACGTGGGCTACTGGCGGCTCCGCGAGGAGGGGCGGATATGAAGCGCGCCAGCGGGATCGCGCACCTGCGACCGTTCCTGCCGGGCCTCGAGGCCGTGCTCGAGGATCCGGAGGTCTCCGAGCTGATGATCAACGGCCCCGGCAACGTCTGGGTCGAGCGCGGCGGGGAGCTCGAGCCCATCGAAGCACCGGCTCTCACCGCCGCGGCACTCTACCGGGCGGCGATCCACATCGCGCGCCCGCTCGGCCTCGATCCGGCCACACGGCCCATCCTCGACGCGCGGCTCGACGACGGCTCCCGCGTGGCCATCTGCACGCCGCCGGCCAGCCCCCACGTGGCGATGACGATCCGCCGGTTCGCAGGCCGCGCGTTCTCGGCTGACGACCTCGTCGGCCAGGGGGCCCTGCCCGAGAGCGTGTTCCGCGCGGCCGAGGGCGTGCTCCGCTCCCGGCGTAACATCCTAGTTTCGGGCGGCACCGGCTCGGGCAAGACCACGCTGCTGAACGCGCTGATCGAGCTACTCCCAGAGGAGGAGCGGATCGTCGCCATCGAGGACACGCTCGAGCTCAGGATCGACCGGACCAACTGCCTTCGCTTCGAGGCCGGAGCGGCGGGCTCCGAGGCGCCCGTGTCGATCCGTGACCTGGTGCGGCACGCGCTCCGCCACCGGCCCGACCACATCGTCGTCGGCGAGGTCAGGGGCGGCGAAGCCGCCGATCTCCTGCAGGCGCTGAACACGGGCCACGGCGGATCGCTCATCTCCAGTACATAGATTCCAGTACAATCCATATGTGTCCAGTAAGATTGTCTAACTAGCTCTATGACAGTGGTTTATGTAGGACCCGTCCGCTTGCAGTGTCGCTGTATGTCCACTACATTCCCGTATATGACATACGATACTTTATACGGGGACTAGGACATGGATTTGCCCAAACACCGAGGGAGACGCCCGCACAACGCACTCAGCGCGGCCTTCGTGCGCAGTGCCAAGCCCGGATACTACTGTGATGGGAACGGCCTCTATCTGCGCGTGGACCGATCCGGCGCGCGCCGATGGGAGCAGCGTCTGCGGATACAGGGTCGAAACCGCACGATGGGGCTCGGGGGCTACCAGTTGGTATCGCTGGCCGAGGCGCGCGAGAAGGCATTCATGAACCGTAAGATTGCGCGCTCGGGCGGTGATCCGCGTACCGAGCGGCACAAGGTCCGGGACATCCCCACGTTCGCCGAGGCGGCCGCCCGTGTTCTGGAACAGCTGCGGCCGGGCTGGCGCACTGCCAAGCATGCGAAGGACTGGGTCACCAGCCTGCGCGTCTATGCGTTCCCACAGCTGGGCAATCGACCGGTCGGCGAGATAACGACAGCCGACGTTCTGGCGGTTCTGACACCGATCTGGCACGACAAGCAGGTGACTGCCCGGCGGGTGCGCCAGCGCATCGGGGCGGTGATGAAGTGGGCGGTGGCGATGGGGCTTCGGCCGGACAACCCCACTGGCGATGTGCTCGGTCAAGCGCTCGGCCGACAGCGCGTCGTAGTCCGGCACATGCGCGCGTTGCCTCACGCGGAGGTCGCGGGCGCGATCAAGGCGGCCCGGACTTCGGCGTCGACCCTCACGACAAGGCTCGCCTTCGAGTTCATGGTGCTGACGGCGTGCCGCTCCAGTGAGGTTCGCTTGGCGAGTTGGGATGACATCAATCTCGAGACGGCCGAGTGGACCATCCCCGGTGAGCGCATGAAGGCCCAGCGCCCCCACAGGGTGCCGCTATCCTGGCGGGCCATGGAGATCCTGGGCGAGGCGCGGACGCTCGGCGGCGGCGGTCTGGTTTTCCCGTCGCCGGAGGGCCGCGTGTTTTCCGACACCAACCTCCCCAGGCTGCTTCGAGGACTGGGCATCGCGGCCGTGCCGCACGGCTTCCGGTCCAGCTTCAGGGACTGGGCGGCCGAATGCACGGACACCCCCCATGCGGTCATGGAGGCGGCGTTGGCGCACGTGGTCCGCAACAAGGCGGAAGCGGCGTACGCTCGCTCGGATCTGTTCGAGCGCAGGCGCGTCCTGATGGCCGATTGGGCGGCCTATCTGGCCGCCGAGCGTCGAGACCCGGAGGCCGGACCGGCTCGCTGATCCGCCGCGCTCGCAGTGTCGGCGGACGAGTCCGTCAGGCGCTGAAGAGCGGGGGCGCGAAGGCTGGCTCACGACCCGTTAGCAGTCATGAGCCAGCCTACCCTTTGGGGCCACGCTTCGCGGGTCCCCGGCAGGGGCTGGCGAGGGTGGCTCCGCCCCCTTCGATTCCCTGGACGCCCGCGCTCCGGCAGGCCATGGCGCGCACGCGGCCGGCAGGTCGCGCGCATCGGCGGCAACCTCAACCACGTCGGGGCAGTTTCGGGCTTGGTCGAGCGCCGACGCCGACCTCACTGCGACGACTTGCCGAGCCACCTAGCTGGTGAAAAGCCGCGACCGGCGGCCGGATTCGTTGATACGCCGCGCTCGTAGCGGCGCTTGATGGCCTTCCCGCTAGGGATTGCTGGAGGGGAGCGACCCCCGGCGGAGGGTGGCATGGGTGTGCACATGCCAACCCTCCGCGATGCCGATCGAGGCATCGAATCCGGGGGGTCGCTCCCTTCTTCGGCCGAAAGCTCCGGAGCGGCGTCGCCGCTCCGGCGGCCGTGCCGCAACTGTAAGACAGGCAGCCACATAAGGAAGCGCTGGCGCGCACATGGAAATGGCGTTTCGGTGCACATGCACCCCGTTGTCTGATGTGCACTCGCCGATCAGCACCGACGCTCGCCGATCCGCGTTCAAAATCCGCCTCCAGGGAGCCGTCTCGAGCGCCATGTCGCGAAGCCGTGGATCATCGTTCCGGGACTCGAGGATCGGTGGAGGTCCTTCAGCTCGACGATCCGCTTGAGGCAGGCCTGCAGGTCGCCATACTCTTTGAGCACCCGCTCATCCTAGGCGCGGATGGCCTGCTCGATTCGGACGATCTCGCGGCCGATTTCGTGGTCGAATTCGGAGGGGTGGGGATCTCGCGCCCAGTTGGCGAGCACCGTCTCCGCCCGGCCCCGCTCGTCCGTTGTCCGGACGAGGACCACGACTTCGATCCCGCGGCCGCGATCCCAAAGCGCCTCCCAGAGTTCGCGGTGCGCGGCACCCCAGGAGCGGAGCACCGTCGCGGTCTCGTGGCCCGGATCGACGTAGACGAACACGGCAGCGGAGAGGATCGGAACCATCATCGCGGCCGCCATGACGGGTCCAGACAAACGACGCCCGGAATTCACTCAACCGACGCCGTAGCCTGCTGACAGCGAAGGGTTGCCGCGGTTCGTCCATACGTGTATCATGACGAATGATGCAGCATAATGCGGCAAAGTGCAGTGGCAGCTAAAGAACGCCTTACGGTTAACCTCGAAGCTCCTGAATATCAGGAGCTTCGAAGGCTGGCAAAGCAGCACGAGGTCTCGATGGCGTGGCTTGGCCGTCGGGCCATCACATGGTTCCTAGAACAGAGCGACAGTCAACGCGAGCTTCCGTTCCCCCCAAATCCCAGAGGTCGCGTGGAAACGTAGATGGCCCCTATAGTCGGAAGTTTCTATGAATTTTTCGCTGGCGCTGGCATGGCGCGTGCTGGCCTTGGGGACCGCTGGCACTGCCTGTTCGCCAACGATTTCGACCGGAAGAAAGCCGCGACCTACACCCTCAACTGGGGTGCAGACAATTTGCTGTGCGGAGACGTGCGAGACGTCACCACGCGTGACCTAATCGGCGTTGCCGACCTAGCTTGGGCATCCTTCCCATGTCAGGACCTGTCGCTTGCTGGCAGCGGTGCCGGGCTGAAGGGGGAACGCTCCGGTACGTTCTGGCCATTCTGGAACCTAATGACAGCGCTTGCCGATGAATCGCGCGCGCCTGCCGTGATTGTCTTGGAAAATGTCTGCGGAACGCTTTCTTCTCACGGCGGTAAGGATTTCAAGGCCATCTGCAATGCGTTTCGTGGCGGCGGCTACAGGTTCGGTGCCCTGGTCATTGATGCCGTTCATTTCGTCCCTCATTCACGGCCCCGTCTCCTGATTATTGCAGTGAGGGGTGATGTTCCCATTCCCGACACGCTTTGCGGGCAAGAGCCAGCGCGAAAGTTTCACTCGCGCTCGCTCAGGAACTCCTTCGGCAAGCTACCCGCTGATTTGAAGGAAAGCTGGATTTGGTGGTGCCTCCCAGCACCGCCATCGCGCAACACTGGCTTCTCCGACCTCATCGAGGAAGATCCGGGCGACGTTCTTTGGCATACGCCCGCCGAGACGCGGAAGCTCATAGACATGATGAGCGACGTGAACCTAGAAAAGGTTCGCTCTGCGAAGCAGGAAGGGCGGCGAAGAATCGGCACGGTGTACAAGCGCACGCGGCGCGACGGAACCGGCCGCAAGGTCCAACGCGCCGAAGTGCGCTTCGACGATATCGCCGGATGCCTGCGTACTCCGGCCGGTGGCTCAAGCCGACAGCTTGTGCTCGTTGTTGAGGGCCGCAAGGTGCGGTCGCGCCTCATATCGAGCCGCGAGACCGCGCGACTTATGGGACTTCCAGACGACTACATCCTGCCCGACAACTACAACGAAGCCTATCATCTGACAGGCGACGGGGTTGTTGTGCCGGTGGTCCGTTTCTTGGCGGACACGCTCATCGAGCCCGTGGTCTTGCACGCAATCAAAGCCCACAGAGCCGCATGAGCATCATCCCATGCCAGCGGAACAACAGCCTCCGAGAGCAAATCGAGGCATTCGCTGAAACCCTGAAGACCGAGGCTCATACGCTTGGCGATCATGGCCTCAGCGAGTCGGAATTCTACAGCAGCGGTGTGTTCCGGGGCGCGATCGAGCGCGTTCGCGGACAGTTTTCTGCCACGATGCGCGACAAGCGAGAATTCGTCCAGCATGTTCTCAACTACATGCAGGATGAGGGGTTCATCAATGACTGGGAATCCGCTGGCGACGCCAATCGCCACGACTACGCCGTCGGTCTTGAATCGGGTCGAACAGCCATCATCGAGTTGAAGGGCTGCCTTGACGGCAACAACACCACCATCTTCGAACGACCACCGCACGCCGACGAGTTCATCATCTGGAGCATTTGCACGAGCCCGGCTGCCGACCCGCGCCACAACGCCTGGTCCGGAATCCATACGCGCCTGAGCGCTGAAATCGTCTCCCGCGAACAACGCGTCGACGGGATAGTCATCTGGGACATGGTTTGCGGCACCGTCTGGCGGCCTTGCCCCAAATTGCTGGCCGACGATTCCCGCCTAACCATTGTTGGACCGTACTCGCTGCCCCCACCGTGCCTGTACATCCTGCCCTCCACGATTCCGAGTCCTCGCAACAACCCCAGCCCCCAGCCTCAACAGCTCGTCGATGTTGAGATAATGATGGTCTTCAACGACTGCTTCCTGTGTAGGCCAGAAGAAATCAACTACGTCAGTTTTGACGTCGCCCATCGTGAGGCTGACACAGTTCGGACGACGCGAGTTGTTCGTGATGGCGCTGTGCAGAAGGAATCAGCTCCGACCGCAATCCGACGGTCATAGCTATGTCATCGGAGCAGCGCAGCCGGACCATGCGCGCAGTCAAAGATCGCGACACGAAGCCCGAGATGGCAGTGCGGCGACTCCTGCATCGTATGGGCTATCGGTACAGACTGCACCAGAAGGACTTGCCGGGTAAGCCGGACATTGTGTTCCGCCCGCGTCGGAAGGTCATCTTCGTTCATGGATGTTTCTGGCACGGGCACTCTTGCAAGCGCGGGAACCGCCTTCCGAGAACCAACGCCGAGTACTGGCAGACGAAAATAGCGCGCAACGTCGAACGCCACTTGGACCAACTCGGCGAA
The DNA here is from genome assembly GCA_965219445.1 of Longimicrobiales bacterium. Taxonomy (GTDB): domain Bacteria; phylum Gemmatimonadota; class Gemmatimonadetes; order Longimicrobiales; family Gaopeijiaceae; genus UBA822. Next base: position 17,292 of record CBDCNQ010000005.1, read on the forward strand.
CTGACTGGGGCTGGTTGGACAGGACTAACGCTGTGGGAGTGCGAGCTTACCGACAAGGATACTGTCACACGGCGTTTAGGCACTTTCCTCGACGAGACCGCTAGTCTGTAGTTCGTTGGGGGACGTCGGCTGTTTGTACAAAGACGGTAATCAGCTAACACTCGGACCAAGCCGGTGCTACGACGAGATTGCCAACATTATCGCAATCAGTGATTCGATGGTGTACCGGACCAACCCGCGCTTTGCCGAAGGCGATCTGGAGATAGCCCTGAACGAACGGCGCGTGTCGCAATGACTCGACCATACGCCCAGGAATTGTATAAGCGATCACTATTAGATGATGCTTGTCCGGTGTGTGGCTTGTTCTACGTGAAGGAATTGCCCGAAGAGCGAAGACATCATCGTTCATTCCATGCCCGCATGCTGTTAGTGTTCGAACCGAAACCAAACAAGGCGCTGGCGAAACGTCATGCTAAATTCGGGCGCTACGTCCCATTAACCTCCCAATCACCAACATGGATGAATCGTCGGTTACACTGGATCGCGAGAGTGCTGCATCGGGAGAACAGCTACGACTTTATAATGTGGCCAGAATCTGGGGGTGATGGCGAGGGATTCATTCTCACGGACAGTGATGGCCGAGCTCTTGGCGGCTGTGCGGTGCAATGGTGTGAGTGGTCTGATGCGCCAGCGTGTTGGGTACTGCAATGGATCTGGATTGCCCCTCCATATCGCCGACAAGGGCTGCTTAGGGATACGTGGTCGATGCTGACAACAAAGTATGATGGGATTATACCGGATCGGCCGTATTCACCGGAGGCGGCACGGTTTTTTCTGTCGCTCAGCAATTTGCCGGAACATGTTGAGTTGTGGTTGAGGTTCGCTCTACAAGAGGCTCCCGCTTGAGCCATCGCGTCTAGCTCCCGCACGCGCCGCCGGAAGGATAGCCGGAGCCCCCCGTCCGGGTCCACGTGGACCAGCTGGACGCCGGAAGGCTCGGGGACGTAGCCCGCCGCGCGAGCCTAGCCGCGAGAGGCGCGATACAGGCCGCCAGGGAGCCGGGCCGCCCGCGCGGGGAGCCGGCTTCGCGTCCGGGAGGGCTTTGGGGGGGCTGGAGGATTCGCAGGCCTCCCAAGCAACGGGAGGCATCCACCGGCCATCCTTCCACCCGCCGCCGTCCCTGCCGGATCGGGGCCGATCCCCGAAGGCGGCGCACGCCAAGTCCGGGAAGGAACAGCCCCCACGGCAGTATGCGATCACCGCCGCCCTCTACGTCATGCCGCCGTGTCCGGTCCGGGTGGGCCTGCCGCCTCCGCGCCTCCGCGCTTGATGCGCACCCGGTAGACGCGGTAGGCCGAGCCCGTCCGCGCCGATTGCCTCCACTCCACGAACCGGATGAGAAGCCAGTCGCCGGGCTCGGGGAGGGGGTCCAGGGCCTGCTTTAGGGTCACCTCCGTGGGGATCACGGCGAAGGATTGCCCGTCCGGGGTGAGGAGCGTGACCACCGGATAGCTGCCGTGCGGGCCGCCGCGCTCCTCCCGCGCGACACCGAAGGTCGAACCCGTCACGGGGTCCGCGAACGTACCGTAGGGTCCCGTGTAATCGCACGCCAATTATACGGGATCACATACGATATGAACGAGTCAGACCAAAACCTACGGCATCCATAACTAACCGTATGTCATATAGTTACGACGATGTACGCACATCGCTGATAGCTGCTCGCTCACCACCGTGCACGCCAACAACGCCCGCTCGGCGCTCTCGCGCCTGGCGAGCTGCGCCATGCAGGCCGGAGGGGCGCTTCCCTGGGAGGTCACCTGCCGAGGCGTGGTCGACGGGATCTCGCTCGTCGTCCACATGACGCGGCGAGGGGGCCGACGGTTCGTCGAGGAGGCGCTCCGTGTGAAGGGCTACGAGGCGGCCGCCAACCGCTGGCTCACCGAACCCGTCTGGAGGAAGGACGATGAAGAACAAACAGAAAAGGAGTGAGGCCATGGAAAGCGACGAGAAGATCGTCCGCGTCGAGACGCTCGACGACTTCGACCGCGAGCTCGCGCGCGACGGCGGCGAGGCCCTCGAGGTACCAGCATCGCTGGCCGAAGAGTACGGCCTCTTCTCCGAGGACGTGGGCACCGAGGACGAGATCCGAGACGCCTCGGAGGATCCGCACGGCCCCGAGGAGGAAGAGCTATGAAACACGACGAATACCACCGCCAGTTCGCCGATGCGATCATCGAGCAGATCCGCCAGGGCACGGCACCGTGGCAGAAGCCCTGGGGACCGGGCGAGCGTGTGCTCCCCGCGAACGTCGATACGGGACGCTCCTACTCGGGCGGCAACAGCCTGCACCTGGCCGCCGTGGCCCAGTCACGCGGCTACGCCGACGTCCGCTGGGGAACCTACCGCCAGATCCAGGCCCGGGACGGACAGGTGCGGAAAGGCGAGCAGGGCACCCGCATCCTCTCATTCCAGGACCACCGGAAGATCGCCGTCAACGACGAGCGCGGACGGCCCGTCAGGGACAACGAGGGCAAGCGCGTCTACCGCCACGAGCGGATGCCCACGCCCGTCGTCCGGCAGTACACCGTCTTCAACGCAGAGCAGGCCGACGGGCTGCCGGCCCGGCCGACGCCCACTGCCGAGCCGCTCTGGAAGGTGCACCAGCAGGCCGAGAGGGTGCTGGAAGACAGCGGAGTCCCCGTCCGCCACGTGGCGGGAGACCGGGCGTTCTACAACCTGAACCGCGACGAGATCGTCCTCCCCGAGCGGGTGCAGTTCCCCTCGGCCAACCACTACTACCAGACCGCCCTGCACGAGCTGGGGCACAGCACCGGCCATCCGGAACGGATGAACCGCCCAACGCTGATCGAAGGGATCGGCGAAGGGTTCGGCTCACCGGCCTATGCGAAGGAGGAGCTACGGGCGGAGATCAGCGCAATGATGACGGGCGAGCGCGTGGGCGTCGGCCACGACCCGAGCCGGGGGGCCGCCTACGTCGAGGGCTGGATCCAGGCGCTCGAAGAAGATCCCCGGGAGATCCGCCGCGCCGCTTCCGACGCCTGAGCGTAGCTTCGGGCCGCGCCGCTGACGAGAGGGGGAGGAGCCAAGGAGATGTTCGATCGCACGATCGAACCGGACCCGCGTCCCGCCGCGCCACCCAGCCGCGCGAACCAACGCATGCGGAACGGCCATCGCCGAGAATACGACGCGAGCCGGGACCGCGGGTCCACCTCTTTTAGAGAACGGTGCCGGGGGGCGCTCGCCGACATCGGCATCTACGGCGCCGTCTCCGTCCGCGATCTCGCCGAGGCTCACTTCGGCGGCCATCCCTACACCACGCGGCGGGCCGTGAACGCCTGGATACGCGAAGGGCTCGCCCAAGAAACCCGAGCCACTGGACCCAACGGCAACCCGTTCAAGGTGCTGACCCTCACGCGGAAAGGCGTGGCCGAGGCCCGGAAGCTGGCCGCCGAGCGGGGAATCGATCCCGGCCAGGAGATCGGGTTCGCACGTACCCGGCCCGCCGAAGCCGCGCACGACACCGCCGTCTACCGCGCCTGCCGAAACGAGCAGCAACGCCTCCTCGACCGGGGTGCCACCGTGCGGCGCATCCGGCTCGACACCGAACTCAAGAGCACCGTCGCGCGCCACAGTGAGTCCGCGCGGGCGAAAGACGGCCGGCGGGCCGCAGACGCCGAGCGGCACCGCGTGGCCGAGGAGCTCGGCTTGCCGATCGATGCGCGGGGACGCGTGCTCTACCCGGATGCGCAGATCGAGTACACCGACTCCGAGGGGCGCACCGGACGCGTCAACATCGAGGTCGCGTCCGGCAACTACCGGGCTCGCTCCATACGTGCCAAGGTGGCCGCCGGGTTCCGGATGCACGCCAACGGACCGGCCGCCGCGCGCCTGCTCCGCTCACTCGGCGTGGGCGACGGCGCAGATCGCTCCTCCCTGCGAGGGCCGACCGACCGGGATCCGGCCGCGCTCGAACTCTGACCCCCACGAGTAGCCTGCCATGCAGCCTTGGAAAATCAGTGCAGGACTCACCGCCGCGATCGCGGGGTCTGCCGTGCTGCTCGCCGGTCCGCGCCTCGAATTCCTCGCGCCGTTCTGGCCACTGATCCTCTCGGACTATGGCGTTCTCATCGCCCTGCACCTGGGGTTGGCACTGACGGCCGCTCTAGCCGCCATCTACGCCGTCGCTCGTGCAGCCGGACTCGCCGATCTGGGGAGCCGCGTCGATCTCGTGGAACGCTCAGTCCGACGAGGCGAGGGCGATCCGGGCCTCGCCGATGCCCTCAAGAGGGACACCGACGGTGACTGGGACTGAAGCCGAGCCGATTGCACGCAAGCGGTTGCCTGGTCCTTCGGCTTTCGGCGACCCACTCCCCAGCGACACTCGCTTCCCGTGCCACGGATGCAGCCCGGCGAGTCCGGAGGACATGGACGGGGGAGGCTCCGTACCCTCAGCCGTCCTCGGGCTTGGCCATGCGGTAGCCGACCCGCGGCTCGGTGAGGATGTAGGTCGGGTTGTTCGCATCGTCGCCCAGCTTCTGGCGAAGCTTCTTGATGAAGGCGCGCACTGCCGGGGGGCTCGCGCCGCGCCGAGAACGCCATACGCGGCGCAGCAGGTAGTCGTGCGTCGACACGCGGCCGGCGTTGGCCGAGAGGGCGCTCAGCAGATCGTACTCGGTGGCGGTCAGCGAGACAGGCTGGCCGGCCAAGCTCACCCGGCGCTCGTCGTAGTTGATGGCGAGCTCCCCCATCCGGTAGGGCTCGCGCGTCCCGGCCCGCTTGCGCAGGGCGGCCTCGATTCTGGCCACGAGCTCCGTCGGAGAAAACGGCTTCACGATGTAATCGGCCGCTCCGATCTCGAGGGCCCTGGCGATCGTCTCGTCGCGGCCGTATCCGGACAGGAAGATGACCGGCAGATCGGCCAGCGCAGGCAGGCTTTGCATCAGCTCGATGCCGTCCGTCCCGGGCAGGAGCAGGTCCAGCAGCACAAGGTCGGGCCGGTGCGTCTCGATGAGGCCGGGCACGTCCTCCGGGTCGCCGGTCACGAACGGGTAGTAGCCCGCGTCCTCGAGTATCCCCCGAACGTAGCCCAGTGCCTTCGGGTCGTCGTCCACCACCAGGACGTGCGGCCCCTCTTCCCCGGCGCGCCCCGGGCGGCCGGGCCTCCGCACAGGGCTCGCCGCGACGCCGACCCCGACCCCGGCTTCCTCAACGACCGGAATCGTGAAGGTGAAGCGGGCGCCCGGGCCCGTTCCCTCGCTCTCGGCCCAGATGCGGCCCCCATGCGCCTCCACCAGGCCCTTGCATATGGCCAGGCCCAGGCCCGCTCCGACCCCCCGTCCACGGTCCTCCCGGCCGCTCCGGGCGAACTTCCGGAACAGGTGCGGCAGACGCTCCGCCGGGATGCTTCGACCTTCGTCGGCGACCGAGACCGCCACATGGACGTCCTCCCGCACGGCGGCCACCCGGATGGCCGACGACTCGGGCGAGTGCCGGGCCGCGTTGGACAACAGGTTGCCCAGGACCTGGACGATGCGCTGCCGGTCCGCCAGCACCCGCGGCAAGTCCGGCGGCAGGTCGATGCGGAGAGGATTCCTGCCCCCTCCGCTCAGGTACATGTTTCGGGCCTGATCCATGACGGCCGCAAGCTCCACGGGCTCGGGTGTGACCGACAGCCTGCCCGTCTCGATGTGCGCCGCGTCCAGCAGGTCGCTGATCAGCTCCCGCATGTGATCCGCCTGCTCGTCGATGATCCGGAGGAACTGCATCGTCTCGGCCGGATCCAGCGCCCTCGGTGCGCTCAACACCGTGGCCGCGGAGCCCTTGATCGAGGTCAGCGGGGCACGGAGCTCGTGGCTTACCATGCCCAGAAACTCGGCCCGGAGCCGCTCCAGCTCCTCCAGCGGCGTCAGGTCCTGCAGGGTGACGACCAGCGACTCGACCTCGCCCTGCTTCGTGCGGATGGGCGTGGCGTTGACGAGTATGGTGATCCTCCGGCCGTCCGGAACCTCGAGGACGATCTCCTCGGCGCGCACCGTGGTGGCGTTGCGCAGCATCTGCGTCAGGGGCGACTCTTCGAACGCCACCTCGTGACCGTCCGCACGCCGCACGCGCAGCACCTTCAGCAGATCTTCCGCCGACTGGCCCGGCATGCACAGGTCGCCGACAATACGGCGCGACTCCTGGTTCACCGACGCCACCCGCCCGCTCCGGGCGTCGAACACCACCACGCCCACCGGCGACGTGTCGATCAGAGCTTCCAGATCCGCCCGCGCCCGCTGCTCGTCCCGGTGCTTGCGCGCGTTGGCGATCGCCGCACCGGCCTGCGACGCGAAGAGCGTCAGGACCTCCTCGTCCTCGGTCGTGAACTCCCGGCCGCCCTCCTTGTCGGCAAGGTAGAAATTGCCGACATGCACGCCCCGGTGACGGATCGGCACCCCAAGGAAGCTCCGCACCAGCGTCCCGTCTTCGGGGAAGCCGAGCGCGCTCAGGTGGGCCGCCAGGTCGCTGAGCCGGAGCGGTTCCGGCACCTCGCGCAAGTACTCCCACAGCGCCGGCCCGTAGGGCAGCTCCAGGAACCGCTGGTGCTCCTCGGGACTCACGCCCGCCGTGACGAAATCCTGCAGCTGACCCGAAGCGTCCATCGTCGTGATGCCGCTGCTGCCGGCGCCCGTCAGCACCCGGGCGCTCTCTACGACCTCGTGCAGCACGGTATCGACGTCCAGGCTATCGCTGATCCGAAGACTCGCCTCGCTCAGCCTCGAGAGCCGCTCCCGCAGCGCCTGGATCTCTCCGCCTGCCTCTTCCGCTTTCGGCAATTCCGCGACCCCGATCGGACGTTCCGCGTGGCCGCCGGCCAGTCGGATGCGGCCACAAGATTCCACACTCGCTTCGCTCGAATCCGTACCGATTCTACCGGCCCGCAGGAAAGTTCACAAGAAAAGCACGCGCCGGGAAGGCACGGTAGGATCAATCGCTAGGAAGCCGCCTGTCGGCCGCGCTCAAGTTCTAGCGATGCAACCCTGGAGGATCAGCGTGGGGCTGACCGCCGCACTCGCGGGCTCCGCCATCCTCCTCGCCGGATCGCGCCTCGAACATCTCGCGCCGTCTTGGCCACTGATCCTCGCCGATTACGGCGTGACCATCGTCTTACACCTGGGTTTGGCGTTCGCGGCGGTTGCCGCCGCCTTCGCCGGCCTCACACGCGCCGCCGCGGCGAGGGCGATCCCCAGCTCGCCCGCGCGCTCAGAAGGGACGCCGAGGGCCACTGGGTCTGAAGGCAAGCGGCTGCCTGGTTCTTCGGCTCTCGGCGACTCCATCCCCATTCGACACCCGCTTGGCCTGCGCGGTCCCGGATCTTGCCGACCCGCAGAAATTCACAACACGACAACTCATCTCTTCTCGCACGTCATTGAAATAATACCTAAGGTGGGCTATGCGTAATAAATTATTCTCGATGGGTGGTTCGGCAGTGACTCGGTGGACCGACGAGCAACTGGGGCCATGACTGCGTCTCGCACCTCAGGTCTTCCGGAAGCTTCGTCCACTTCTCGCACTAGTAGACGGTCAAGAAAAGGGAGGGTTCCCCCAATGCGCACGTCGGCCCCACCGGGGGCGTCAGTCAAAGGTCTGACTCGGTCCGGAGCACCAAAGTGATCCCTCTGGCCCCTTGAAGAATCCGATAATTCGTTGCGGAGCCCTCGTCCGGCTACCCGCGGTTCTCGTGGCCGTAGCTTCGGTCTGGGCGTGCGGCGGCGACAGCGCCACCGCGCCGGTGTCGGATCCATCTCGTCCGACGACGGTCACGGTAACGCCTGCCACGGCCGAGCTGACCGCATTCGGTGCAACCGTTCAGTTGAGGGCGGAAGTGCGTGACCAGAACGCCAGGGTGATGGCTGGGGCCACCGTGACCTGGACGAGCAGCGCCAACTCAGTGGCGACGGTGAACGCGTCGGGTCTGGTGACAGCCGCGGGCAACGGGACAGCGACGATCACGGCGAGTGCGGGCGAGGCGTCGGGGTCTGCGGTGGTGACGGTGATGCAGTCGGTGGCCTCGGTGGTGGTGTCGCCGTCCACGGCCGAGCTGACCGCATTGGGCGAGACCGTGCAGTTGACGGCGGAGGCATTCGACGAGAACGGCCATGCGGTCGCGGGAGCCGAGTTCTTGTGGGAGTCCAGTGACGTGGCGGTGGCGACGGTGGATGCGTTGGGTCTGGTGCGGGGGGTCGCCGAAGGGACGGCGACGATCAGGGCGAGTGCGGGAAGCGCACAGGGCGCGGCAGAGATCATGGTCGGTCCCAACCAGGACCGGGCGGCGCTGATCGCGCTGTACGAAGCGACGGATGGGCCAAACTGGGTCGATGCCGAAAACTGGCTGACCGACGCACCGCTCGGCGACTGGTACGGGGTGGATACGGATGATTCCAGCCGAGTCGTCGGTCTGAGTCTCAACCGCAACAACCTGGCAGGCTCAATGCCGACCGAGCTCGGTAGCCTCGCCAGTCTGAGGGTGTTGCAACTCAGGGACAACGACGAGCTGACGGGCTCGATCCCGCCGGAACTCGGTAACCTTACCAGCCTGGAGTGGCTGTCGCTCTTCGGCAACAACCTGACGGGTCCCATCCCGCCGGAACTCGGTAACCTCGCCAACCTGACGAGCCTGGAGCTCGTCGGCAACAACCTGACGGGTCCCATCCCGCCGGAACTCGGTAACCTTACCAGCCTGGAGTGGCTGTCGCTCTTCGGCAACAACCTGACGGGCTCGATCCCGCCTGAGCTCGGTAACCTCACCAGCCTGGAGCTGCTGTCGCTCGTCGGCAACAACCTGACGGGCTCGATCCCGGCCGAACTCGGTAGCCTACCTGCGAATCGGCTCCAACGACCTGACCGGCTCGATCCCGACCGAACTCGGTAGCCTCGCTAGGCTAAAGGACCTGCGAATCGACTCCAACGACCTGACCGGCTCGATCCCGACCGAACTCGGTAGCCTCGCTAGGCTAGAGGACCTGCGAATCGGCTCCAACGACCTGACCGGCCCGGTCCCAGAAAGCTTTCTCCAGATCGATGGTTTGACGCGGTTCCACTTCGAACGAAACCCGGACCTATGCGCTCCGGGCACTTCAGATTTCGTGACTTGGCTGCAGGACATACCGGATGTTTCCTCAGGCCCCTACTGCAACGAGTCGGATATGGAGGTCCTCGAACTCGTCTACGAGACCTCCGGCGGCCCCAACTGGATAGAGTCCAGCGGCTGGCTAGAGACGCCGGCACTGGAAGCATGGAATGGGGTGACGGCGAACTCTCTCGGTCAGGTAGTGGCCCTCGACTTAGCCCGCAACGGTTTGGTGGGTCGGCTACCGGCCAATCTTGGAAGCTTGGCTGACATGACGACACTGCGGGTCGGGGGCAACGCGCTCTCCGGACCGTTACCGCGTTACCTGGCCCAGCTCTCGCTTGTCGAGTTCCACTACGCCGACACTCACCTGTGTGCCCCGGCGGTAGCATCTTTCCGGGTGTGGCTGAACGGCATTGCGTCGCTTGAGGGCACGGGTGTGGAATGTGCACCCCCCTCTGACCGAGAGATCCTGGTAGCGCTGTACGAAGCGACGGATGGACGGAGTTGGGCTATTGCCGACAACTGGCTGACCGTCGCGCCGCTCGGGAACTGGTACGGAGTCCGGGCCGATGCCCGAGGCCGGGTCACAGGGCTGTCCCTTTCGGACAACGAGCTGACGGGCCCGATCCCGCCCGAGCTCGGCAACCTGCCGATGCTCGCTGGACTCTTGCTCAGCTCCAACAACCTCACGGGCCCGATCCCGCCCGAGCTCGGCAGCCTCGCCAGCCTGGAAAGCCTGTGGCTCGGCGGCAACGAGCTGTCTGGACCGATCCCGCCCGAACTCAGCAACCTGTCGGCCCTGGAGGCGCTCCTCCTCCATAACAACAATCTCACGGGCCCGATCCCGCCCGAGCTCGGCAGCCTCGCCAGCCTGGAAAGCCTGTGGCTCCACGGCAACGAGCTGTCTGGACCGATCCCGCCCGAACTCAGCAACCTGTCGGCCCTGGAGAGGCTCCTCCTCGATAACAACAATCTCACGGGCCCGATCCCGCCCGAGCTCGGCAGCCTCGCCAGCCTGGAAAGCCTGTGGCTCGTCGGCAACGAGCTGTCTGGCCTGATCCCGCCCGAGCTCGGCAACTTGTCCAGTTTGACGCAGCTGTATCTCCACAACAACAGCTTTTCTGGTCCAATCCCGCCCGAGCTCGGCAACCTTGCCAACCTGAATTATTTCACGCTCATGGATAACGCCCTTTCGGGACCGATTCCGCCCGAACTCGGTAGCCTCGCCAGCCTGCAGAGTCTGCTCCTCGACGACAACGACCTGACGGGTCCGGTGCCCCCTGAGTTCGGTGGAATGTCGAGCCTGCGTCGGCTCTCCCTCACGAACAATTCTGGGATGTCGGGGCCGTTACCGGCTACACTGACAGATCTTCTTCAGCTTGAGACACTGCTGGCCGAAGGCACGGACTTGTGTGTGCCGGAAGGCCCCAGCTTCCAGGCATGGCTGCAGGCGGTGCACAAGCAGCGGATCACCTCCTGCGGGAGCAGCGGCGCTTCTACGGCGTACCTCACCCAGGCGGTGCAGTCTCGGGAGTATCCGGTTCCGCTGGTCGCAGGCGAGAAGGCTCTGTTGCGAGCTTTCGTCACGGCCACGCGCGCAACTACGGCCGGCATCCCTCCGGTCCGGGCACGGTTCTACTTGAACGGGACCGAGGGCCATGTGGTGGACGTTCCGGAGAAGACGACGCCGATTCCCACGGACGTCGTCGAGCACGATCTGTCTAGCTCTGCCAACGCGGAGATTCCCGCGGAGTTCGTAAGACCCGGGCTCGAGATGGTCATCGAGATCGATCCGGAGGGGACGCTGGATCCTAGTCTCGGGGTGGCGAAACGGATCCCCGAGACGGGCCGCATGGCGGTTGAGGTGCGAGAGATGCCCGCGTTCGACCTAACGGTGATTCCCCTCCTTTGGAGTGCCGACCCGGACGGGGCGATCGTGCAAGCGGCGAACGGCATGGCAGCGGACCCAGAGGGCCACGAGTTGCTATGGGTTACCCGCACGCTGTTGCCAATCGGTGATCTCGACGTGACAGCCCACGAGCCCGTGCTGAGCTCGAGCAACAATGTCTTTGTGCTGCAGCAGGACACGGAGGCGATTCGGGCGATCGAGGGCGGCACCGGTCACTACATGGGCATGATGTCGGGACCCGTCACGGGTGGCGCCGCAGGAGTGACCACAGTGCGCGGACGGGTGAGCTTCTCGATACCGAACGCGTCGGTTATGGCTCACGAGCTCGGCCACAACATGAGCCTCCGGCATGCGCCGTGCGGGGATCCCCGCAACGTGGACTCTTCGTTTCCCTATCGGGACGGATCCACGGGCGCCTGGGGATACGATTTCCGCGATGGCGGGAGATTGGTGAGACCGGAATCCAATGACCTGATGTCCTACTGCTCCCCGAGGTGGATCAGCGACTACCACTTCTCGAACGCACTCCGCTTTCGACTCTTCGACGAACTCCCGCCGCTGGTGGCGGCAAAGTCCCTCCTCCTATGGGGCGGGATGGATGCGGAAGGCGAGCCCTTCCTCAACCCCGCCTTCGTGGTCGACGCCCCGCCCGCGCTCCCCGATTCCGCCGGTGAGCACCGGATCGCCGGACGGACCGCCAGCGGCGACGAGCTCTTCGCCCTCAGCTTCGCCATGCCCGAGGTGGTCGACGGCGACGGGAGCTCGTCCTTCGCCTTCGTCCTCCCGGCTCAGCCCGGCTGGGCCGGCAACCTGGCGACCCTCACACTCTCAGGGCCCGGTGGGTCGGTTACGCTGGACAGCGACACGGACCTGCCCATGACCATCCTGCTCAATCCGAGGAGCGGCCAGGTCCGAGGCATCCTGCGTGACCTGCCGCAGGCGGATGCGGCAGCGGCTCTCGCCCCTCAGGCGGGTCTCGACAGTCTCGACATGCTCTTCAGCCGCGGGATTCCGGACGCCGCAGCGTGGAGTCGCTGAGAGGCAGGGCATGCGCATCCCATCCGCGCATGCCCGTGAAAGCTGGGGGCAAATCGAGCACATTAGCGGCTACCGATAGCAGCGTACGAAAAGGGGGCTTTGATGCAAGACTATGGAGGACAACACCGCACCGTCACGCTCACGGGCTGGTCCAGCGGCACCGGGTTCGGACTAAGCGTTGGCGCGGAAGACCGCAGGCGAGTATTCAAGCGGTTGAAGAAACGGATCGGACGCGGCCTGCATATCGAGCTCCCAGGTGTAGATGAACAGGTTGCAGTCAATGTCACGGCCACGTTTTGGGGCAGTTGCTCCGAGTTTAGGTCCGCCAAGATCGGCGGGTGGATGAAGGAGCGAGGAGACCTGCCGTGGCCGCATGGCCAGCCACCCAAGTACACAGCAGAGCTACTCACCGACAGCGACCCCATCGTCCTGAGGGTGCTAGTATGACTGAGGACTGAGCCCAAGGAAACGTGCCGGGCTGCACCCTTCGACTATTTGGGGATCTATTCACAAACTGGCACGCGTGCTCCGCGAGTTAAGCGTTCGATGGTGCCGTGGATTTGCCCTGCCGACGAGTGACACTCGGCCCGCACGGCCGACCGGTCTCCCTTGATAGCAGCCACATCCGCCATCCGCTCGTCCGGGCCATCACGGCGTGGTCGAACGGGTGATCCGCAGGCGTCTTCGAAGGTCCGACGGGATTCACGCCCCGAGGAAGAGTTGGACTACTCCGTTCGCCAGATCGTCCCAAGGGCGGTGGCCTCCGAAGGGCTCGTCGATATCTTCGCCGCCAGCCCCCGAGAAGCCGGACATCTCGATTCTGTCCGAGGAGTTCTTGGCCGAGGTGCGGGACATGAAACAGCGCAACCTGACAGTGGAGCTGTTACAGAAGCCGTTGAAGGGGGAACTGGCCGTCCGCAGGCGCAAGAACGTCGTCCAGGCACGATCCATCGCCGAGATGCTCACGGAGACCGTCCGCCGCTACGGGAACCGGGCCATAGAGGCCGCACAGGTCATCGAGTAATTGATCCAACTCACCCGCGACATGCGCGAAGCGAATGCACGCAGTGAGGCACTCGGGCTTCCCGAGGACGAACTCGCCTTCTACGATGCGCTCGAGACCGACGACAGCGCCGTGCAGGTGCTCGGCGACGAGACCCGAGGCGAAATCGCCCGCGAGTTGGTCGAGACCGTGGAGCAACGTCAGGATCGGCTGGACACTTCGTGAAAATGTCAGAGCCAACCCTCCGCCGACTGGTCAAGCGCATTCTGCGCAAGCACGGTTACCCGCCCGACAAGCAGGAGAAGGCGACCCGGACGGTACTCGAACAGGCCGAGGTGCTATCTGCGGGCCGGGCGACATGACGCCGGATCGGCCGACGCAGATTGGAACATGCCGATCTCGCTCCCGACCGTGCCGCCTCGGTTGATCACCCAGAACTCGTCCACGGACCTCTTCTACGGCCCGATGGATTCCCGTTCATAAAGAGGGATATAATGAGGGAATCACCTCTGATCAACAAGCAGTAAGTCTTTTATTATCAGGTATTTATAAAGATTTGGCAGTCGTCAGTGCCATGATGACGGGCGAGCGCGTGGGCGTCGGCCATGACCCGAGCCGGGGCGCCGCGTACGTCGAGGGCTGGATCGCCGCACTCGAGGAGGACCCCCGCGAGATCCGCCGCGCCGCCGCCGACTCGCAGAAGATCTCCGACTTCGTGCTCTCGCGGCACCGCGAGCGCGAGGCCGCGCGCGAACCCGCGGCCGTGGCCGCGACCCGCGCGCCCGCGCCGGGGCGAATCGTCCATCCCGTGCCGCCGCTCCCCGTGCCGCAGCGGACCTTCGGGCCGCGCCGCTGACGGTCGGTGAGGAGCCAGGAGATGTTCGACCGCACGGTCGGATCGGACCCGCGGACCGCCGCGCCACAAAGCCGCAATCGCTACCGCATGCGGGACGGCCACCGCCGAGAATACGCCGCGAGCCGGGACCGCGGGTCCACCTCCTTCCCCGAACGGTGCGCGCGCGGGCTCGCCGACATCGGCGTCTACGGCGCCGTCTCGTACCGCGATCTGGCCGAGGCCCGCTTCGGCGGCCATCCCTACACCTCCCGGCGGGCCGTGAACGCCTGGGTACGCGAAGGGCTCGTCACCGAGACCACGGCCACCGGACCCAAGGGCAACCCGTTCAAGGTCCTGACCCTCACCCGCAGCGGCGTGGCCGAGGCCCGGAAGCGGGCCGCCGAACGGGGGATGGATCCCGGACAGGAAATCCGGTTCGCACGCACCCGGCCTGCCGAGGCCGCGCACGACACCGCCGTCTACCGCGCCTGCATGAAGGACAAACAGCGGCTGCTCGACCGGGGCGCCACCGTGCGGCGCATCCGGCTCGACACCGAACTCAAGAGCGCCGTCGCGCGCGGGAGCGAGGCGGCGCGGCTGAAGGACGGCAAGCGGGCCGCCGATGCCGAACGGCACCGCACCGCCGGCGAACTCGGACTCCCCCTCGACGACGAAGGGCACGTGCTCTATCCGGACGCCCAGATCGAGTACACCGACTCTGAGGGGCGAGCTGGACGCGTCAACATCGAGGTCGCGTCCGGCAACTACCGCGAAGGGGCCATCAAGGCGAAAGCGGCGGCCGGGTTCGCGCTCCACGCCAACGGACCGGCCGCGGCGCGGCTGCTGCGCACGCTCGGCCTTGGCTCGGGCGACGACCGCTCCTCGCTGCGGGGACCCGCCGACCGCGATCCCGCCGCAGTCGAACTCTGACTACGGGAGAGGCCCGCCATGCAACCCTGGAAAATCAGCGCCGGCCTCACCGCCGCGATCGCGGGGTCTGCTGTGCTGCTCGCCGGGCCGCGCCTCGAATACCTCGCGCCGTATTGGCCGCTCCTCCTCACCGAACACGGCGTCTTGCTCGCCCTGCACCTGGCGCTCGCACTCGCAGCCGTCGCGGCCGCCATCTACGCCGTCGCACGCGCAGCCGGGCTCGCCGACCTCGGGCGGCGCGTCGATCTCGCCGAGCGCTCCGTTCGGCGCGGCGAAGGGGACCCGGCCCTCACCGACGCGCTCCGCAGGGACGCCGAGGGCGACTGGGAATGAACGCGGAGACCGGGCGGGCGGCGGGCCGACGAGATCGACCCAAACGTGCGCGCACACCTCGCCGTGCGTCCGTCGAGACCCTGCCAGCCACCTGGCGGACGCAGGCCAAGGCGCTCCGCCGGTACGGGGGCGAGACGCCGGCCGTCGCCGCTCGAAAGCTGCGCGGCCGAGCTCGAGACCACGCTCCGGGAGAGGGACGAGACCACCCTCTCGCTGACGGAGGCAGCCAGGGAGAGCGGCTACTCCGCTGACCATCTCGGCCGCCTCGTGCGCGACGGCAAGATCCCCAACACCGGAAGGCCCGGCGCGCCCAGGATCGCCCGCTCGATCCTGCCACGGAAGACCCAGCCGCCAGCCACACCGCTACTGGTGGAAAAGCATCGCCGAGGCGAAGTTTCCAACGCGCAGATCGTGCAGTCCATCATCGAGAGAGGAATCGAATGATGGCACGCACGAAACCTATCCGGCGCTCCTACGGCGCCGGCGAATGGGGCCGGAACCGGGTACGGGTCTTTCCCGATCCCAAGACCGGCCTGTTCCAGATCAACGGGCCGGGTGGAACATTGGTGGAACATATTGGACCTTCCCGGACCATTCTCCACAGGCCGAAAGTCCTTTACAGACAACGATTTCTCCAATAACCACCGTCCCATGGCGTTCCTTGCGGTCCCAATCGATTCCATGTACTATTGATTGCAGAAGGTGCAACGGCAAGTCATACACGGAATCGAGAGACACGCCATCAAACACCCCTCGAAACCCCTCAGCGCCTCATTCGTGAAGCACGTCAAGCGGCCGGGCCGGCACGGCGACGGCGGGCGCGGCTCGCACGGCCTCTACCTGCGCGTCTGGCGGCGTCCGAACGGACGCATCGGCAAGGCGTGGGCTCAGCGCCTCCGTGTCGGCGGCAAGGTCACGTCCCTGGGGTTGGGACCCTATCCCGTCGTCACGCTGGCGGAGGCGCGGGCGAAGGCGCTCGGGAACCGCCGCGCCGCCCACGCGGGACGCGATCCCCGGGGCGGCGGAGTTCCGACGTTCGAGGTGGCGGCCAGGAAGTTCATCAAGCTGCATTCGCGGACGTGGAAGGCCGGGTCGCGGCTCCCCCGGGAGTGGGAGCAGACCCTCGCGGACTACGCCCTTCCCATTGTCGGGCGCAAATCCGTGGCGGCGGTCACGACCGGCGACGTGCTGGCCGTGCTCACTCCGATCTGGCACACGAAGCCGGCGACGGCGAAGAAGGTCCGCCAGCGCATCGGGGCGGTGATGAAGTGGGCCGTTGCCCAGGGCCACCGCACCGACAACCCGGCGGGCGAGGAGATCAAGGCCGCGTTGCCGAACGGGAGCGGCCACACCCGCCACCATCGGGCGCTCCCTCACGACCGGGTTGCCGAAGTCCTCTCGAAGACCAGGAGCAACGTCAACGGCGTCGCCTTGCGGTTCGTCGTGCTCACCGCCTGCCGCGTGTCGGAGGTCGCCGGGGCGAAGTGGTCCGAGATCGACAGCGGCGTTTGGACGATCCCGGCTTCGAGGATGAAGACGAAGAAGGAACACCGTGTTCCGCTGTCGTCGGCCGCCTTGCGGGTGCTCGCCGAAGCGAAGTCCGATTCGCCGTTCGTTTTCCCCGGACGGGGCGGGAAGCCGATTGCTCGCCAGTCCATCGGACGGGCGCTCAACGGGACGAAGGCGACGCCTCACGGGTTCCGTAGCTCGTTCCGGGATTGGTGCTCCGAGACGGGAGTTCCCCGCGAGGTCGCCGAAAGGGCGCTCGCACATGTCGTCGGGAACAGGGTCGAGGCCGCGTACAACAGGACCGACTTGCTGGAGCGCCGCCGCGAGGTCATGGAGGCGTGGGGGCGGTACCTGTCGTAAGCCAGCCGACGCAGTGTTGAACACATTGTGGTCTGGCAAGGGGATGCTGCGCCCCCCTTCGACCCCCAGCCTCCGTTGCCGCTGCCGACGCAGTCGGCGGGGTCCTCGCCCCCCTTCCGGCGTGGCGCAGCGGCCGCAGCGGAGCGCAAGCGCACCCGGCAGGTCGCGCGCGTCGGCAAGCACTCAATCCATCGAGCGGGTGCTTGCGGCGATGGCCGCCGTCGGGAGCCCCGAAACCGATGGACATTAGGTTTGTGGCTCGCGGCACCCGCTCGGCCTGGGCGGCCTATTGGCGGAGGCGAGGTCGGGCTCCGAGTCGGGCTGCAAACGGTGCACGAAGGCGTCGGCTGGGGGAGCGGTGCCCCCCGTTCGGGCTCATTCCGTTCGCCGATGCTCATCATGGGCCCTAAGATTACTGGGACACGTACACCCGATCGGCCCAGGGTGGGGTTCCTCAGCCGCGAGGCCGCCGGACAGTAGATTCAGGAGGTCGCCGCGATGCTGACGTCGTCAAGAGGCCGTTTCCTCATCGCCGCTTTTTGTGGCCGCGCCGCGCTGCTGTTACTGCTGACCGCAGCGCCGGCGGCCGCCCAGCAAACGGGAACCATCAGGGGCACGGTAGTGGACGTGTCCGGCAACGCCTTGCCCGATATCTTGGTGACCGCAACCGGTTCCGGCGTGAGCGAGGAAGTCGTCACGGATGCTGAAAGCGCCTACGAATTCCCCGCTCTCGCCGCCGGCGACTATGTCGTAACCGCCACCCTGTTCGGTTATGCGCCCCGGGAGATTCAGGTCACCGTGGGCGCAGGTGCCGTGGAAACGGTCCCGATCGTTCTGGAGCCCACTTTCCGGCTCGATCCGCTGAGCGTGGTGGCGGAGGAGCCCACGGTCTTCGCGCGCAATTTCGTCGCGGAACCGATGATCAGGCAGCAGTCGAACATGACCGCTGTGACGTCGGTGATCGACAACCTTCCCGGCGTGTCCGTCCAAGAGGGGGACGCGTACGCCTTTGACGACTGGTCGAGCAACGTCGTCATGCGCGGGTTCCAATCGACCATCAACGATGCACAGATCGGTACCACCATCGACGGATTCCCCAATGGCACGTCGGACTACTGGAGCGGCGCGAAGGCGAACCGGTTCGTCGACCCGATGAACCTCGGTGGGGTCGAGGTGTCGCAGGGGACCGCCGACATCGCCTCCCGGTCGGTCGAGGCGCTGGGCGGCACGCTCAATTTCTTGACGGCCGACCCGGCGGCGGAGCGGAGCCACACGGCGTCCGTCACGATCGGCGAGAACGAGGGCCAGCGGTTCGCCGCGCGTGTCGAGACCGGATCGTTGTTCGGCGGCACGACGCGGGCCTGGGTAGCCGCGATCCGGCAGGAGGCGACCGACTGGATGGAGGGCTCCGCAAGGAACGAGCGGGAGCACCTCGCCGCCAAGATCGTGTTTTCGCACGGACCTCTCGATCTCACCGGCTACATGTCGCACGACGACATCCACGAGGATGTCTACCAACGGCTCAACGGCGAGGCGGACTTCAGGGCCGACCCGCGCTGGGACCGGCTGGTCGGCCACTGGCCCGGCGTGCCCTACCTGAACCAGTTCTACCGCCCCGGCTGGCAGACACGGCGCAAGAACACGCTCGCCTACCTCAAGGCCGACTGGTCCGTCAGCGAGTTGATCTCCCTGAGCGCGGGCGCGTACCATCATGACAACCGGGGCCGTGGCGACTGGTTGCCCCCCTACATCGTGGACGTGGTGGACGACGGGAATCGGCCGGAGTCGGAGCTGGCGGGCCTCGCGCCGGTGCGGGGCGGCACGCAGCTCGGGGTAGTCCACTTCGTGGACGGCAATGGCGTCGCCGTCGGACCGGCGCCGGGATGCACGTCGTCCTACATCTTCAACTACTATGGGTCGGGCGACCCGGAGGTCGACCCGGCGTGCCACCCCGGGGCGACCGCGGTTCAGTCGTACCGTCACAGCCATTACGGGAAGAATCGCCTCGGCGTCAACATCGACGGGGAGTGGTCCGTTTTGTTTGGCGGGGGAGGGGGCAGCGGGCTGCGGGCGGGCATCTGGTACGAGGACTCGCGGCGCGACCTCGGCCGGGACTGGCACCGGATGCTGGACCCTGCGCTCAACTTCAAGTGGGACGAGCAGGCCTATTGGCACCAGTACGAGTGGGACTTTCCGCAGGACGTCTTTAAGTGGTACGTGGAGGAGACGCTGTACTTCGGCCCGTTCGAATTGGCCGGCGGCGTCAAGCAGTACCTTGTCTCCGTGTCGCGCGAGGACCAGTTCGGCATTGATCGGGACCTTGGTGTCGATTCCGATTCGGAGCTGCTCTTCTCCGGCGGCGTCACCTACGAGACGCCGGTCGAGGGCCTCGACCTGTTCGCGGGCTACGCCGAGAACTTCAGGGCGATCAGCAGCACGTTGCTCGAGGCCCCGAGCCGCAGTTTGGACCTCCTGGAGCCCGAGACCGCGTCGAACATCGATGTCGGGGTTCAATACTCCGGCGAGCGGCTCGCGCTGAGCGCCACCATGTATTCCATCGATTTTGACAACCGGATCTTCTACCTCGGCCCCCAGACGCCCGCAGGACCCAACTAC
Organism: Longimicrobiales bacterium; assembly: GCA_965219445.1. GTDB lineage: Bacteria > Gemmatimonadota > Gemmatimonadetes > Longimicrobiales > Gaopeijiaceae > UBA822. The sequence continues at coordinate 36,961 of CBDCNQ010000005.1, forward strand.
CTCATCCCCGGAGGGGGAGCCTACTTCAACGCGGGCGGGATCGAAACGAGTGGTGTCGAGTTGGCCGCCACGGTGGCGATGCCGGGTCGGACATCCTTCTACACCGCGTTGACGCTCAACGACTCGAAGTACGTCGGGACCGACGATCCGCTCGTTGACGCCAGCCAGGGCATTGTGCCCGGCACGGACGTTACGGGCGTACCGCCTCGGCTGTGGGTGGTGTCCCTCGACCGCACCGGACCCCTGGGTGGCGGGCTGTCTGCGAAATACACGGCATCGCGCCGCGTCAGTCTGACGGCGGACTGGTACACCGACGCCTACTGGGTGGTAGACGCCTACGTCAGCTTCAGCGGCGAAGCGTTGAGCGATCTGTTCCGGGCGACGGAGTTCTCGATCGTGGCGAACAACGTACTCGACAGCCCCTATCTGTCCGCGATCACCGAGAACGCGGCCTGGCTGGGCGCACCCCGGACGATATCGATGACCACGACCGTCTCCTTCTGACGAATCGCCAGGACGCCCCTTTCTTGGACGGTTTTCAGCCGTTGGGTGGCGGGGGCGAGGAGCCGAGCGATAACTCAGAGCCACGCGCCGGATCACCAGTTCGCCGACCCGTGATCGCCGCCACATGCTTCTTCCGGATGAGCGGCAGTGTCCCGCGCAGATCCCACGACAGACGTCGCGGAGCGGGTCGAACGTCCTCCGCCAACCCGGAGGGGCGATGTTGAGGCTCCGGCCGGTCTCCAGGTCGCACCGTGCGGCGAGGACATGGACGTGAGCGCTGCCGCCGCGCTCGCGGTGAAGCACGACCCCCTGGGCGTAGCGGTCGGGTTTCGAGCCCCGCCCAGGCCGTCTCTTCGAAGGTGTCCAAAACCTCGCCGATCTGGTCGTCGGTCGGAGCGTCCTCCGGCGCCCAGGCGATTACGCCTGAGGTGTACTTGTGATCGAAGGGAAGCGTGTCGGCCACGGCGGCCACTTGGTGGGGATCCCCCCGGAGGACCTCGACGCCTGCGCGCGGCTTCCCGGCCGCATCCCGCGCCGAGCCGGTCCCGCGGACGAGGAACTTAACGAGCATCGGTGTCCGGGCACCCAGCGGGCGATCTGGTTGAGGTCGTTGTCGATGCGCGCCACCTCGCGGGTGCGCTCTCGCACCAGATCCGACAGCGTCAAGCCTGCGGAGCGCGCCTTGGCGTGCCACTCGGCACGCGCTCCGCCTCGCTGGCGCGGAGCTTCACCCACACGGCGCGTCCCGGGCTCATGACGCGCCGTTGCCGTTGGGGGGGTCAGAGGAGGGGGCACAGCCCCCCGCCAGCCCCTGCCGGGGACGCGCGAAGCGTGGCCCCAAGGGGTAGGCTGGCTTGGGCACCTTAAGGAGCCCGAGCCAGCCCTGCGATGGCCTCCGAAACGACGCTCCGGGCACCGCCCGGGAATGCCGCCACTCCCGAGGCTCCAGCACCGGGATACCGCCCCACAATCGGCGACGCGCGGAGAGGTTGGCGCTTCGGGCCGTCCGGGTTACCGTTCACAGGACCCTGGGAGCACAACCGGAAACCTGCCAGCATTGGTTTCTGGACTGGGCCGGAACACAGTGGACGCGCAGGGACCGCGTTGGAACAGGCATCCGGGGTGTCGCGTCCGAATAGTGTACCGGCGGTGATACGGAGACTCCCCGTGTCGCTATAACTCCATGATTTACAACGATTTACGATTTGGAGTGCCTGTTCCAGATCGAGTGGCGCGACAACGGGCGCAGGCTCACAAGGTCGCTGAAGCACCGCGACTGGAGACGGGCGAAGCGGCAGGCGGACGAGTTCGCCGCCGGCTACCTCGGGCCGGAGCTCCACCGCAAGGCGGAAGCCGAGTCCGAGCCGCTCACCCTGGAGACGCTTTTTGACATCTACGGTGAAGAGGTGACGCCGACCAAGCGTGGACAGTCGCGGCTGCACGACAGGGCCGCGATGAGGACGTTCCTCGGGTGCTTCGGACGGAACCGCGACCCCGCCACGCTGTCCCAGCGGGACTGGGACCGGTTCATCCGGGAGCGGCGCGCGGGCAGAGCCGGCCGCAGCGGCAAGCCGGTGGCCGACCGGACGATCGAACGGGACCTCAAGTTCCTGCTCGCGGTCCTCAACTGGGCCGCGAGGTCGAGGGACGAGAGGGGAAGGCTCTTGCTCGAGTCCAACCCCCTCAGGGGCCTCAAGACGCCGAAGGAGAAGAATCCTACCCGGGTGCTGCTCACTGAGGCGGAATACGAGGCCATGCTTCGGGTGTCCGTGGAGGTGGACTGGCGCTTTCACGTCGCTCTCGTGCTCGCGCACGAGACGGGACACCGCATCGGCGCCATCCGTCAGTTGCGATGGTCCGACATCGACATGGAAGCTCGTGTCATCCGGTGGCGAGGCGAGCATGAGAAGACCGGCTACGAGCACCGGACCCCGGTGAGTGCCGAAGCGCTCGGCGTCCTCGAAGAGGCGCGGTGGCGGAACCCCGGGATCGGGGACCTTCCGGTGTTGCCCGCGCCCAAGCATGCCTCGATGTGCGTGGGCCAGTGGCCGATCCGTGACTGGTGGGAGAAGGCCGAGGTGCTCGCAGGGCTGGAACCCAAGCGTGGGCGCGGCTGGCACTCCCTGAGGCGGAAGTTCGCCTCCGACCTGATGGACCAGCCGCTCAAGGTCCTCTGCCAACTCGGCGGCTGGAAGACGGCCCAGACAGTGCTCCAGTGCTACCAGCGGGCCGACGAGGACCAGCTCAGGAAGGCCCTCGACGACCGCCCGAGGGCCTGCTCTTAGCCCAAATAGCGGGAATCAAATAGCGGGAATCGGACTAACGATTCCCGTAAGTCCTTTGGGCGTAGCAGGATACGAACCTGCGACCTAATGCACATCAGACAACGGGGTGCATGTGCACCGAAACGCCATTTCCATGTGCGCGCCAGCGCTCCCGTATGTGGCTGCCTGTCTTACAGTTGCGGCACGGCCGCCGGAGCGGCGACGCCGCTCCGGAGCTTTCGGCCGAAGAAGGGAGCGACCCCCCGGATTCGATGCCTCGATCGGCATCGCGGAGGGTTGGCATGTGCACACCCATGCCACCCTCCCACGGGGGTCGCTCCCCTCCAGCAATCCCTAGCGGGAAGGCCATCAAGCGCCGCTGCGAGCGCGGCGTATCAACGAATCCGGCCGCCGGTCGCGGCTTTTCACCAGCTAGGTGGCTCGGCAAGTCGTCCCAGTGAGGTCGGCGTCGGCGCTCGACCAAGCCCGAAACTGCCCCGAGGTGGTTGAGGTTGCCGCCGATGCGCGCGACCTGCCGGCCGCGTGCGCGCCATGGCCTGCCGGAGCGCGGGCGTCCAGGGGATCGAAGGGGGCGGAGCCACCCTCGCCAGCCCCTGCCGGGGACCCGCGAAGCGTGGCCCCAAAGGGTAGGCTGGCTCATGACTGCTAACGGGTCGTGAGCCAGCCTTCGCGCCCCCGCTCTTCAGCGCCTGACGGACTCGTCCGCCGACACTGCGAGCGCGGCGGATCAGCGAGCCGGTCCGGCCTCCGGGTCGCGACTCTTGTCGGCCAGGTACGCCGCCCAGTCATCCATAAGTCGACGTCGTCGCTCGAACAGGTCCGTGCGCCGATAGGCCACCTCGACTTTGTTTTGGACCACATGCGCCAGCGCCGCTTCGATGACTTCGCGCGGATGATCCGTCTCTTCTGCCGCCCAGTCCCGAAAGCTTGAGCGGAAGCCGTGCGGCACGGCCGCGATCTTGCAGTTCCGGAGAAGCCGGCGCAGCCGCTTTTCGTAGAGCGGCTTGCCACCCCCACGGGTGAACACCAGCGAACTGCCGTCCCCGAGCTTGCGCGCCGCGCTGAGAATCTCTGTGGCGCGGCGGCACAGCGGCACCCGGTGCTCGCGCTGCGCCTTCATCCGCGTGGCGGGAATCGTCCACACGCCCTGCCTTCGATCGATCTGCGCCCACTCGGCCCCCCGGACCTCGCCCCACCTCGCCGCCGTCAGCACCACGAACTCAAACGCGAGCTTGACGACCGGCTGCGCCCCCGACCCCCGCACCGTCTCGATCGCCGACGCCACGTCGCGATGCGGCAAGGCCCGCATGTGTGTCACCACGTCGTTCTGCGCTCCGAGGATCGGCCCGATTCGGTCGCATGGGTTGTCGGTCCTGAACTCCATCGCCACGGCCCATTCCAGCACCGTGCGGATACGTTGGTGCACGTGCCGGGCCGTGGGCGCCTTCACGTGCCAGATGGGTGTGAGGATCTCCAGCACGTCGGCGCTCGTCACCTCCGAGACCGCCATCTCGCCGATGCGCGGGAAGGCGTAGCGCCTGAGGCTCGAAATCCACTCGCGGCTATGACCCGGACTGCGCCAACCGGCCCGCTTCTGTTCCATCACCCTCACGGCGGATTCCGCGAAGCTCGGCACGCCCTGCGTGCGGCGTTTCTCGGCGAGCGGGTCGCCGCCCGAGCGCGCGAGCTTGCGGTTGGCCAGCGCCTGCTCGCGGGCCTCGGCCAGCGAAATCAGCGCCACGCTGCCCAGTCCGAGCTCGCGATTGCGGCCCCGGATCGCGAGCCGCTGAATCCAGCTCCGCGTTCCCGTAGGCTGCACGTAGAGGTACAAGCCATTGCCGTCGCAATGTCTGCCGGGCGGGGCCGTGCGCACGAAGGCGGCCGACAACGCCTTGTCGGGATGGCGGCCCTTGGCCTTGGTTTTCCGAGGCGGGTTGGCCGAGTGCTTCACACTATTCATTCCACAATAATATAGGGGATGCAAGCGGATATCAAGGGACGCTACGGGTGGCTCAGGGCGCTGTAGAACAGTCATAACCGTTTAGGATATAACTGTTTATAGCACTTACTAGATCCCTACGGACATCGGCAGACTATGACTGGCTGCTGATGCCCGGTCGATGGCCTCCGACGACGATAGAACGTGGCTCGGGCGACCCTGAGCGCATCGCACGCGGGCTTTACCCCTACGTACGTGGCCAGCGCCTCGGCCGCCTTCACGAGTTCGTCCCGTCCTCGAGGCTCAATCCCAGCAGCCCTGCAACTTTTCCCTGGACGTCGATGATCAGGCGCGCCTTCTCGAGTTCCTTCTCTAGGCGAGTGTTCTCGCGCTCCAGCTTGCGCACTTTCCCCTCCAGCGGATTCCGTTCGCTCGGCTTTCGACCTCGTCTCTTCGACAGCGCTCTCAGCGACCCACTCCGCACCGCCTTGCGCCATGTCGTCAGGTGCGACGAGTACAAGCCCTCGCGTCGCAGGAGTCGCCCTACCTCTCCCGGCTCCGTGCACCGGTCCGCTTCTTCGACGACCCGCAGCTTGTACGACGGACTAAACCGTCGGCGCGTCGGCTTATCTACCACCTCCGCGTCCGGAGCAGCTGCCGCGCTTCGCTTACCCTCCCAGGTTAGTGGGGCAATTCCATTCTCTTCCATTCTCTCTCGGTGTCCCAGCATCCTCGGTTTCTCTGCCTTCGCCCTACTCTAATTCTTTACTCGTTCCGTGTCTCACCTAAGTTGGCAGAGAGGGTCATGGTGTGGGGTCACGTAACGGAATACGCTTGTTGGCGAAAGGGAGGTCTCGTAACCGAACGCCCTGCGAGATCCACTGGAATGTGCCTCATTGCGGCAACACAAGAAGTATCAGCCCACGGGTGTCCAGCTGGTCCGCTCTCACTCAGCAGGAGGATGACATGACTGCTCCAGATCCGAACACCCAAGCTGGCCAACGCTTCCAAGAGAAGTTCGAGTTCTACTTGGTCGCGCTGGCCTTCACTATACTCGGATTGGCTGCGCAGACAGCAGAGTTCGGGACTTTGGTCTGGGCCGACTTGGCTGAGTTGGTAGCCTGGGCAGCGCTGCTCTTATCAGGATTGAAAGGGCTGGCTAGATTGGAGTGGATCTCGCACACTTACAAGCTATTTGGGATGAAGTCGGAGCAGCTAGGGGTTCTCACGCATCTGAAGCGCGATCCGAGCATTGGTGAGGTTGAGTTCGTGAATGAAACACTTTCGCGCTCAGATTGGTGTAGAGCCCCTCGCCGGCACGGCCCATGATGTGAATCTCGCCAATAGAGGTAGAGCGCACGATGCGGCGCAGCCGGCTGTTGATATCGTCGGCCGACCATCCGGCCTCCTCGGCGGCGGCGGTGAAGCGCTCCACGAGCGTCGCCTGCACGATCATCTGCTGGCCGAGGATCTCCTCGAATATGGGCCTGATCTCGTCGAACTCACTGGTGTAAGTGTCGCTCAAGAGTTCCGGCATGTCGAACTCCGCCAGTACTGAGGTCATGACGGGCGAGGCGTAGGCGTTGCTCTGGCTTACTTGCTCCTCGAATGCGAGGGCGTTGCCGACCTGGACGATCCGCTGCCGGTCGACACCCGAGACGTCGGCGTACTTGTAGACCCTGTGGTCGATCTCCCGTACCTGCGCTTCCTGCGTCACGACGTCGTCGCTGTCCACGGAGGACGAGAGAAGGACGTGAAACACCGAGGCCTGCGGCTGCACGGCGGGATCGGGATCGAACCGGAACGGTGTCAGCGCACCGCCTTCATCCCGGACGTTGGTGACGTAGACGACGCCCTGCTCGTCGGTTATCCAGAACTCGTCGACCACCGTATTCGCGGCGATATCGTCGAGGGTCTCGATCAGGCGCGCCGCGTCATACCCGGCTGCCTCCGCCGCGGCAACGAGATGTGCGGTGATGCGCGCCTGCGCCGTCATCTGCAGGTCGATCATCGCGTCCAGCGCGTGCGCTACGTCCGCCAACGATATCTTGTCCATATCGATGCTGCGGCTTTCGTGAGCTATCCTCTTGGCTTACGAACAGGTTAAAGCAGCCCGCTTCTGACTTCCCAGCTCCAAGGAGGTGATATCGATACAGCTTATATACTCCAGGTGCGTGACTCCAGGTGACTCTTTACCATCCGGGCAATCTCGCGGGAGGCCACTGCCGTCGGACTGGACGGGCAGAGCCACTTGCGAAGGTTGGACAGCCGACTTCGCATCGGCGTTGGTGGGCTCAAGCACGCCTCAACAGCAACGTTACCTCCATGGCCAGGCCATCGCTACTCTGCCACCCTTCGACCCGTTGAGCTCGCAATCTCGACCAGTGCTTCTCCCTGGGCTCTTGGGGCTATGACCCCATACTCCCAACTGATGGAGTCTCCGGCAAACCCCACGCCGTTCAGCCCGCTTACTTTCTGTTCCTAGTTTGGGGCTGGGACGTCACTACGTGGGTAGCCTCGGCTGGAATCATCGGTATCGCCATCGGTTTCGGCGCCAATGCACACGCGGACTCATTGGGCACTAGATCCCGACGACCTTCGGTGGGTCTACTTCCGCTCCCAAATTTCGCCTCCGCTCAGCAGAGCCTGAAGCGCCTTGGGGTTGGGTAACCGACCCGTATGGAGAATCCGAATCCGGCGTCGTTCGCCTCGATGCCCGGGGGTGGCCGCGAGTCTCGACGCCAACTCCCAGAAACGACAAAATGGACCTGATCGGAAGCCGGAATCTCAACCTCCATGTCGACGGACACGCGATAGTCGCCGAGGTCCGACATCACCGGCTGATAGAAACCCGTGGTCAAGAGCCGGACGGCACCGGCTCCGCCGCATGCAGAAAGCAGATTCGCGCCCCTCAAGTCTGTCCGAGCCTCTCCGGACACCAAGAGCTCGTCTTCCAGCATGAGACCGACGCCGACGTCCAGACCACCATCTTCCAGCCGCACGACTTGCCGACGAAGCCCGCCCCCGACCAGCAACCTGCGGTCGAGGTCGATCGACTGATCCGCCTGGATCTGAACGAACGCGTAGGTTCGCATCGCGTCTGAGAATACATATGAGTGCCTGACGTGCGCCGACCGCTCATGCACGACGTTCTTTTCCTCTGAGCGCTTGATCCGATAAGAGGGATAGAACCGGAGCCAGTGGCCCGGTGCAGGCACGCGGTATGACAAGCCTCCGGTTAAACGTAAATCCAGATAATCCGCATTGCCGGCTCCACCGTCCAACGAGAGCTCCGCCTGGATGAACAAACTATCCACAGCGTTGCGGTCAAGACCTTCGTGGCTGCGAATCACTTGGGCACGAACTGATGATGTGAAAACAAGCGAGAGCACCACGAGGCACAACGGGACTTTGCTCATAGGCCCTCCATCGGGGTGTTGATCTGCGGGGCTGTCGGTTTCAGTGCCCGACTAATATGCCGATCGAGCCAGACGTGAACCCCGGGTTCGCGGGAGGCTCCATTCCTTGAGAGCCCGGGGTCATGGCAAGATCGCCGAGGTACTCCCCGGAGGGGTCAAGTCCCGAGTTGTGTGTAAAAAGAGGGCGGAACCTGTCAACGCCAGTGAGACACTCTTGGAAATCAATTAGAGAGCAATCTCCTGTGTCGTGAGGGATGGGGTGGGAGGATTGATCCAGACGGCCTCCGGGAGTGGTTTAGGCTTCGGCTCACCGGAGACGAAGCGCTCGGGATGAGCGGCCCATGCCTCACGGAGCACGGCCTTCCTGCAGGCGATGATCCGATCGGCGTGACCGAAGTGGACCTGTTCGGGGGTCAGCATCGAGATGCCGCCATGGCGGTGCTCGGCATTATACCAACGGAAGAACGAGCGACAGAAGGTCTTGGCTTGCCCCTGATCCCCGAACCGGCCGGGAAACGAGGGATGGTACTTCAAGGTCTTGAACTGAGCCTCGGAGAACGGATTGTCATCCGAGACCTGGGGTCGGCCCAACGAGCGGGTCACGCCGAGATCGGCGAGTAGTTGAGCCGTGCATTGGCTCGTCATCGGAGCCCCTCGATCGGAATGCAGGGTCAGGAGGTGGGGCTGGACGCCATGCTTCAAGCAACTCTGCTGGATCAGCCGGCTGGCCAGGGCAGAGTTCTCCCGATCCGCCACCATCCATCCCACGACGTAGCGGCTGAAGATGTCCAGGATCACGTAGAGGTAGAAGTAACTCCACTTCTTCGGCCCCAGCAGCCGGGTGATATCCCAGGACCAGACCTGGTTCGGGCCCCTCGCCATCAACTCGGGCTTCTGGTATTTGGGATGACTCCGCTGCGCTCGACGCTCCTGAACCGGCACCTGGGAAGCCAGAACGCGATACATCGTACGCTCGCTGCACAGGTAGACGTCCTCGTCGAGCAGCGTCGCCACCACCTCGGCTGGGGACCGGTCCACGAACCGCTCCGAACACAGGGTGTCGAAAATCTTGTCCCGCTCCCTCTCACTTAAGGCCCGGGCGGGGGTCGGGCGGGGCTGCTGATGCCCGGTCGATGCACTCCGACGACGGTAGAACGTGGCTCGCGGCACCCTGAGCGCATCGCACGCGGGCTTCACCCCTACGTGCTTGGCTAGCTCCTGGGTCGCCTTCATGAGTTCGTCCCGTCCTCGAGGCTCAATCCCAGCAGCCCTGCAACTTTTCCCTGGACGTCGATGATCAAGTGCGCCTTCTGGAGCTCCTTCTCGAGGCGAGTGTTCTCGCGCTCCAGCTTGCGCACCTTCTCCTCCAGCGGATTGCGCTCGCGCTTACGGCCTCGTTTCTTCGACAGCGCTTTCAGGGACCCGCTATGCGCCGCCTTGCGCCATGTCGTCAGGTGCGACGAGTACAAGCCCTCCCGCCGTAGGAGTCGGCCAACCTCTCCGGGCTCCGTGCACCGGTCCGCTTCTTCGACGATCCGCAGCTTGTACGACGGAGCGAACCGCCGGCGCAGCGGCCTATCTACCACCTCCGAGTCCGCAGGAGCTGCCGCGCTTCGCTTACCGTCCCAGGTTGGTGGGGCTATTCCATTCTCTTTCATTCTCTCTCGGTGTCTCAGCATCCTCGGTTTCTCTGCCTTCGCCCTACTCTAATTCCTTAGCTGCTCCGTGTCTCACGTAAGTTGGCAGAGAGGGCTCCTCGACGCTTCGGTTAGGCTGCCTTGGCGAGCTCCTTGGGCTCGAGGAGTGAGAGGTCCAGGTAACGGCGCTCGCTCCAGACCGCAGTAGTCCTCAGAGCAACCGCGGTGATGAGGCGGAGTGCACTGGCTCGGTCGGGGAAGGCGCCGGCGCTCCGGATTCGACGCTTGATCTCGGTGTGCAGGCGCTCGAGGCTGTTCGTGGTGCGTAGCCTGGCCCAGTGGGGCTCGGGAAACGCGTAGAACTGGGTGGCGGCCGTGAAGCCCCGCTCGAGCACCGGGTTCGTGTGATGATGAACATTCACAAGGAGCTTCCTCTTTCTTTCCCGGGCCAACTCGGGACTTGACCCCGACGACTCAAGTCACAACCCTGATTAGCCGACTACTGGTGTATATTTGAATAGGGCGTTAGGTGTATCTGTCCACTGGGAGGCCAACATGTCACTTGAAAAAGAGAAGGAGACCTATTTGGCCAAACTCTCCGAGCTAGAACAGGACGAGGGCAAGTATGTATTGATCCACGGGGCGGAGGTGGTTGAGGTTTTCGAGAGCTATGCTGATGCTCTCAGTTATGGGTACGACAAGTTTGGCTTGGAACCCTTCTTGGTCAAGCTGATCGAGGGCACAGAGCGAGTTCAACTCGTCACGCGATTGATCACTGGGTAGGGTGCCCTAGTGGCGCACTTCACACTCACGATTGACCCGCTAGGAGGGCCGCTCCTAACGGCGTTCATCGCGGTCAGCGAACAACGTGCTGATGCACTAACTAAAGCCAACCAATCCGTACCTACGGCACAACAAGTTCGCGCACTAGTTGACACAGGTGCCAGCGCAACATGCGTTGATCCGCAAGTTCTTCAGAGCCTCCAGCTACAACCAACCGGAAGTACGCTCGTCCATACACCGTCATCAGGCCAACAGGGCGAGACGAAAGACCAGTATGACGTCGGGCTAATGATTGGAGTTAGCCCCTGACGGTGGACACCTATTCTCTTTAGAGAGAGGAGTCCACGATGCCAAGAACGAGACCGCCGTATTCGTTGGAGTTCCGCCAGCAGATGGTGGAGCTGGTCAAAGCAGGTCGCACGCCTGAGGAGCTGAGTCGGGAGTTTGAGCCCACAGCGCAGACGATCCACAATTGGGTGAAGCAGACGGACCTCGACACGGGAGTCAGAAGCGACGGCCTGACGTCGTCAGAGCGCGAGGAGCTCCGCGAGCTTCGGCGTGAGAACAAGCGGCTTCGTGTCGAGCGGGAGATCCTAAAAAAAGCCGCGGCCTGGTTCGCTCAGGAGTCCGACTCGGTGCCCCCGAAGCGTTCGAGTTCGTGAGGGCCAACCAGGCCGAGTTCAGCGTGCAGATGATGTGCGAAGTCCTGAGCGTCTCGCCCAGCGGGTACTACGCATGGAGAAAGCGTCCTCCATCGCATCGCGCGGTCGAGAACGAGCGACTGCTAGGTCGGATGCGTGAGATCCACACGTTCAGCCGTGAGACGTATGGCCAGCCACGGATGTACGCCGAGCTCAGGGACGACGGCTGGCAGGTCAACCACAAGCGGGTGCGTCGTCTGATGAGGCTGGCAGGACTACAAGGCGCTACGCGGCGAAGGAAGTGGCGCACGACGAAGCGAAACAGAGATGCTCGACCTGCCCCCGATCTCGTCGCGCGCGACTTCAGTGTGCACGGCCCGGACCAGCTCTGGGTTGCCGACATCACCTACGTGCCGACCTGGAGCGGCTTCTTGTACCTGTCAGTCGTCGTCGATGCGTGGAGCCGCCATGTGGTCGGATGGTCGATGAAGACGCATCTCAAGACCGATCTCGTGCTCGACGCGCTGAACATGGCGCTGCAGCAACGACGACCGAACGGTGTCATCCATCATAGCGATCAGGGTACCCAGTACACCTCGATCGCCTTCGGCCTACGCTGCAAAGAGGCCAGCGTCCGACCCTCGATGGGCTCGGTCGGCGACGCGTACGATAACGCGATGTGCGAGAGCTTCTTCGCCACGCTCGAGACCGAACTCATCGAACGAAAGAGCTTCCGCAATCAGGCCGAGGCCAGGATGGCCGTGTTCGACTTCATCGAAGCCTGGTACAATCCCCACCGACGGCACTCTGCCCTCGGCCAATTGTCTCCTCTTAACTACGAAAAGGAACACGCCCCCGCCGCGTGAATCTCTAGTCCAAAACCGTCCACCGTGCGGGGCCAACTCCAGATTCCAGGAATTCACCAGACGCACCCCCCACTCGTCAGGCGCACCATACCCGTCATCTCTTCTGATCTGTCACTGCAAGGAATTGACGCGCTGATAGGTAGGGATGTCCTCGGAGAATGCATCCTGATCTACAATGGCAGGGATAAGTTCTTCACTCTCGCGTTTTAGATAGGCCCATCCCCCCATCCCCACGCCCGATCATCGGCCGTAGCTTCGGTCAAGTCCCGAGTTGTGTGTAAAAGTGAGTTCCTCCTCCCCCGCTTCCCCGATCGCCGCCTCGAGCTCGTCCGCGCACGTCTGGAATGCCGCGGCTACCCCCGGAGCGAACGTCATGCACGGGGATCGCACGTAGCTCAGTCGCAAACAGCCCCCGGTATGGGTGCCAGCGGCCTCCTGACAGTTTCGGGACTCAGTTTTGGGCTGCGAATTGGCCATATGTACCACGTCTCCGGGATCCGCTCGAGGCGTGTTGACTGGCCCCCGAGGGTGGTCCAAATTTCTCGCGTAATACCGCGTATTTGAGGCTATCGCGGCCAAGCTCTGCTAGGGGGTCATATGCCGGTCATCAAGGTCTTTTACTCATGGCAGTCGGACTCGCCCCCTGAGACTGGCAAAGCCCTAGTCCGCGCTGCCCTTGGAGAAGCTGTCCGTCGGCTCATGGTAGACGCCACAGTTGAGCTGCGGCCGGAGATCGACGAGGACACCACTGGAATACCGGGATCTCCGAACATCGTACAGCAGATTCTCCGCAAGATCGACGGCTCAGGTGTGTTCGTCGCTGATACGACGTTGACCTACGAACGAGGACAGGAGGACGGCAGGCGGGCACCAAATCCGAACGTCTTGCTGGAGCTGGGCTACGCCCTGAAGCGGCTCGGCTGGGAAAGGGTCCTTCAGGTGATCAACACCGCGTATGGGAATCCAGAGGCGCTACCCTTTGACCTCCGGGGGCATCGAGCGGTGACCTATGATGCGGCCGACGGCTCCAAAGCCTCGGCTCAAGAAGGCCTCATCCACGACCTAGAGGAGAACCTCCGCCTCATTCTGTCGGAACTTGGGCTCCCCGGCGACTTGGCGGCGCCGGTGCGACTCGAGCTCGGATACCGCAACCGAAGAATCACGTCGGCCCGTCATGTGTACAGGCTCTCCGTAACAGCCACGAACACTGGCAGTGACGTCATCGAGGGCTGGGCGGTCGAGATCCGACTCCCCCGGGACGTTCTCGAGCCGACTCTGAACTATCCGAATATCGAAGCCTCTTCGTCTCGAGACGAGGTGGTGATGCGCTGGACAGAACTGGAGCACAGCGGCCCAATCTATCCGGACGACACCAGAGAGGTGATCGGGTTGGATTACTTCATGGACCACGATCTTCACCGTCGGAGCTTGCACCTGTTTCCACAACCGGTCCGTGCAACGTTCTTCATCGGGGGAAGCAGAGTCGCCTTCGTTGAAAAACTCTTCCGCGAGCTGCAGATCTTCTAAGGGACGGGAGGTCGCCCGAGTAGAAGTCAGCCGCCGGGACACTGACCTGCCCCCATAGTTGCCCCTAGAGCTACGCTGGCATCAATCAGGCTTAACCGACGGATGATGTGTGCCACACATGGTGAACCCCGTGTTGGCCTGTACACTGGGCGTCATCGCCGACCCATGTCGGCAATCGTCTGCTTCCGACACAGGTCGGTAGTCTGCACATCCACTTCGTTTCGCCCTACCGTCAAGAGATTCTGGAACGTAAGACTCGGTCGCTTGCGGAACGATGTGTGGCTTGATTAGGCGGCTTCTCGGAACCGACATCGGCGTAGGGAATCGCCAGCGTGGCTGCAACGAGGAGCCCCTCGTTTGCCGCTTGTCGCGGGCGCTAGGACCTCCGCTACCGCCTACACGCTTGGGCTTGCCACGGATCGAGCTGGTGCAGCCGTGATCGTCGTCACGTCCATCAGCGAGAAGTGATGATCACCGGTAGCGACGATCTGGCCGAACTCACAACCGTCCTGGCACGCCACGCCGACACGTTGGTCCATGATGCCCGGATAGTAGCGAAAGCGCTGAATCCCCAGGTCACTCTGACCGGCGATCCCCGTTACCATCGAGATCAGATGGAAGACTTCGAGTGAGGCCAGGTTCACACTGAAGGGGAACACGTTCTCTCGGCGGCGCAGGGCGCTCGCGGGATCGAGCCCAGCCATGTAGCTCGGATCATCCAGCAGGCCCGCCTGGTCGAGTGAGACAGCGTTCTCGTCGTACGCGCCAAGACAGCGCAAGCAGGCCCGACCAGGCGCGACGGTCTGAACCTGCCAGTCTGCGCCCCGAAACCGGCCGTTCCGGTGCCTCACACGAATGCCCCCGTCGATCACCGGTACCAGGTGGCTATAGGCCAGGAAGTTCAGGACGTGGCGTGGATGCGGACGGTCTACGCAACTGAAGAGGATGTCGCAGTCGAGCGCGGCACCGTAGGCATCCGGATGCGATATCTTCTCCGCTACGGTGCACAGATCAAGCTCTGCAGCCGTGGCGATCACTCTGACCCGCTCGAGCGCCACCTCGGTTTTGAGCCGTCCGATGTCGGCCTCAGTCGCGGAAACCAGCCGATCGAGGTTCTTCAGCTCGACTCTGTCGAAATCGATAAGCGTGATCTTCTGTAGACCCATCCGGGCCAAAGACTCTGCGACCATCGAACCCACACTACCGACCCCGACGATCCCGACGCGGACGCGCTCGAGTTTGACCTGAGCGTCATTTCCCCACGCAGAGACCGTCCGGATCAGCGCCTCGCCTCGCCTCGCCGCCCGCGCCATGGTTGGCGGGCGCGACACCCGTAGTGCGTCTCCAACAACTCGCACCTCTGGGAGCCATGTGATGCGAGGCTCCGGGTGTTCTGGCACCGCCCTCCAAGTTCGTGCGCTCCACGTTCCATCAGTACCCGTGGTAAGGCCGATGAGCGGCAGGTCAGTAAGTGCACAGGCGGCGCGGGCGATTCTGGTCTCGGCCGAGATATCATCTTCACTCATGTACTGCCATCCCGGGAACGGATGGCTATGAAGAAAGGCCAGGCCCGCGCGGACCCGTAGCGCGGCCTCTAGAGCGCGGTGCAGGTAGCTCGCGTTGAAGCTCACATTTCCATGGATCTGACGATCACCCGGCTCCGGAGGTATTCGCTTAGCGACAAGGGCCGTTCGACGGTGCTTTCCCTTAGAGGGATACCACAGGGCGAAAGAGAGGTCCTCCTGTCCGTCTCCGCGCACGAGCACCTTGTGCAGCTCGCTGGCGAGGGTGGTTGGTATCGCCGCGGAGTTGATCTCAAGCATCGCTGAACACCTTGTTCACTTTGGAGATGAGCCGGCGGGCTGTCTTAGGGTTGGACCAGCCGAGGTTGTGGCTCCAATAGCGCCACTCTGGTCCGAGGGGGCTGTTCGTGATGTTTCGTTTGCCCGCAACGGTGTCTGAAATGTCGAACAAATGTGGGTCGGAACGCACGTGGATCGCGGGAGCGACCGTGAGCGGGAAGTCCGGCGTCGCCTGCAGGCCGAGATCGATGATGCGATCGACAAAACGCCCGACAGGCACCTCGAAGCTTGGGATCACAAGGAACGGCGTGCCGTCCGAAGCCGTGACGCGTTTGGCCGGGAAGCCGATCGCCGTAAGGTCGGCGTGGAGCCGATCAGGCCCAAAGATCACGAGACGGTGGTCGAGTCGCAGTGGAAGACTACGAAGCGCGAGTCGGGCTTCAGCTCGAAGCGCTCGTTAGGTGGGAGCTGCGTGAGCTCGTCGCCGAGCCTGAGTACCAGGATGGCCTCGGCGGGGTTTTCGCCCGCCAGTTCCAGGAGCTGCGCGGCCGTATAGATGCCAGGCTCGAGTTCGCACTTCTGCTGGTCGATGGAAATCGTAACCAGCTCCTTGTCCTTGGTTGCAACCATGTTCGCCTCCGTGGTTCGGGGTGGTGCGGTCTCTCACCCCTATCAATCTCCACACCGGCAACGGAGTGAACCTCTTCGGCAGGGTTCACACTTTCCGGGGTACGTGAGATTTACCAAGTAGGAGGATGTGCAACCGCCTTGGAGGGCTCGGCCGTGGCTCGACTGCCTAGATCTGTCAGCGAGATTGCCGAACTCGATGGACTCCGTCCGTCCGATCTACTCCGCCGGGTTCATGAGAGAGGCCGCGAGCTCGGCCTCGAGACGCTCGCCTATCTGGTCCGGAAGGGTCATGGGTCGGGAGACCACGACTTGGTTCGGGAGGCCGCCGAGCACATTCTCCGGGACCTCACGCTCAAACTGATCGCCCAAAAAGCGGCGCGTAAGTGGAAGTTCGATTGGGAGGACGTGTACCAGGGAGCGCTGGCGGTGATGTGGAAGGACTTCATTACGAAACAAGGCGTCCCGCTGATCTACTGGGAAGAACGCTTCTACGGGGCCTTCAAGAAGAAGTGCCTAACCATCGTCAAGCGGATGAATCGGCGTAGGGCACGCGAAGACAAACTCCAGCAGGAGCTCGTACAAGAGGTGGGCCAGGGTGATCTTGTGGATGTCGAAGATACGGTGCGAACACTCGATCCTCGTGCTATTGTTCCCGTCTTGCGTGGTTTGAGTCCGAAGCAGCAGCAGGCGGTGGTGCTCGCATGGTGCGAGGGGCGGCCGATTTCTGGAGAGGAGGGATCGGTGTCACAAACCATGGGCATCAGCCCCAGCATGGTTCATCGACATTTGCGGCTAGCGGTGGCAAAGATCGCCGAGCTGCGCGAAGCGGACCCCGAACTCCGCCAGCTGCTCAGGCTGAAGGAGTGACCCGTGATCGAGGTCGACCTGCCAATGACCGACGTAAATGGGGTGCTAGACCAGCTGGTCGAGGAATTCGAGTCTGGAGCTAATCCAGACATCGCGTCCTACGTGCGCCAGCATCCCGAGCATCGCGAGGAGCTCCTGGATTTCTGGGTGGTGCTTTCTACTTCATCCCGCCTGACAGACGAGGAGTTCGCCGAGTCACTGCGAGATACACTGAGCGATGCCGACAGAGACAGCGTTCGCGATCTACTCCTCGCCGCGTCCCTCGGACCCGAGCTGCTGGAGCGGGCCGACGAAGAGAGGGATGATCAAGCGGCGAAGATCGGAGCGGAACTCGAACGGCTCCGAGCGATCTCTCACACGTTTCCCGGCAAGGCGCCCATCACGTTTCGCCGTATGGCTGTGTATGCCTGGATCACAGGGATTCTGACGGAGGAGGCCGGATACGGCGTGTCACGACTGCGGGTCCAGAAAGTCGCATACCTGCTGGAGCACGGGCTATCACTCGGTATTTTTCGGAAGCACGCGAAGCATCCCTATGGTCCATACGATCCGTCCCTCACCTATCGGGATGCTGAGCCTGGCTGTCTCAAGGAGGGGTACCTTCAGAAGAGCGATGGCGGCCTACTTGAGCCGGGGCCAAAGCTCGCGAAAGCGCAGAACTACGCTCGGCGCTATCTTCGGGAGGAGTCGGTCGCACGAGCGTTGGTACTTCACGTGAGCGGCCTAGACGAGTGGTCTCTCGAGACCCTGACCACCGTTCATTCCGTGGTTGCGGAGATGGCTCGCTCCACTGTGGATGCGAAAGCAGTCAGCCAAGCAATCAGGGCCGACGCGAAGTGGCAGAGCAAGCTTCATCGGGACAATTTCACGACCAAGAGGATCGTGGAGGCCTTGCGAGTCCTCTCACTTCTAAGAATGGCCTAGGCGGCTATAGCATCGCGGGGCCGCCGTACGATTCTCCCTAGGGTGATGCAGGTTGCACCCATCGGCAGGGGCTTCCGTCGTTAGTGGCGGACACGAAACGTTGGGCTGTCCTCGGGTAGGCGCGTACCTCCGTCTTAGAACCGGTCTGTGCTGACGTTCGCGTGGCCGAGTTTCCGGGATCACTTCAATGACGTCGCATCCGTGGCGAAGCAATCGATCGCCGCCCGGGAGCGCAAGGTCCGCTGGAACTCCTTCAGCTCGACGATCCGCTCGAGCCCGGCCTGGAGATCCCCGTACTCGTCGAGCGTGCGGTCGTCCCCCTCGAGGATGGCACGCTCGATACGGGCGATCTCGCGACGGGCCGCCTCTCTGGACTCGGATGGGCCGGAAGAGTCGGATGCGCGGGCACACACCCGCTGTGCCGGCGGAGTACCGGTGGCACGATTCACGGCAAGAAATCGTCTAAGTTCAACCAGAACTTTGCTGATGACGTTCCAAGATGGCCCGTAACGACCCGTAGTGACCCTATAACCTCTGAAACTACAGTGTGTTGCGTTACACAAGCTGTGCCAGTTCGTCTATTACTGTGCCGGGACACCTATTGTATTCTCCCTTGAATAGTGTCCTATAAAGTGATCCACAGCACGGGAGAATACGATGACACGGCGACCGGCAACCCTTACTGCCGCCTTCGTACGGACGGTGAGCAAGCCCGGCGTTTACGGCGACGGACGCGGCTCGCGCGGCCTGAGCTTGCGCGTTCACCGGATGAAGAGCGACCGGCTCTCGCGCACATGGAGGCAACGGTTGCGGGTCGCGGGGCGGCTGACGACGACCGGGCTCGGCCGGTTTCCCGAAGTCTCGTTGGCGGAAGCCCGGCACAAGGCCATTGAGAACGCGCGGGCCATCGGCCAGGGTGTGGACCCGCGCGGCGGCGGCGTCCCGACGTTTCGCGAAGCCGCCGAAGAGACGATCCGGCTACACGCCGAATCGTGGAAAGCCGGCTCGCCGCTCCCCGGGGAATGGCACTCGACGTTGAGGCTGTACGCCACGCCGATCCGGGACAAGCCGGTGGACCGGATCACGTCGGGCGACGTGCTGGCGTGTCTCCGGCCGGTATGGAACGTGAAGCCAGCCGCCGCGCGGAAAGCCCGGAACCGGCTCCGCGCGGCATTTCGCTGGTGCGTTGGACAAGGCTACATCTCGACGAATCCCGTGGACCGCGCAGTGGCTGCGCTCCCGAAGGTCAACGGCAACGGCACGACGCACCATCGCGCGCTCCCGCACGGTGAGGTTCCGGACGCGCTCCGGCGCATTCGGTCGGCCAACACGCAGGCATCCGCGCGGCTCGCCGTCGAGCTGATCGTCTTGACGGCGGCGCGCTCCGGCGAAGCGCGCGCCGCGACGTGGGACGAAATCGACACGGCGGCGAAGGTTTGGACGATCCCGCCGGCGAGAATGAAAGCCGGCCGGGAGCATCGCGTGCCGCTGTCCAGCGGCGCGCTCGACGTGCTGCTGCGCGCCAGCGAGCTTGCCGGCGATTCGCCGTTCGTCTTCCCGATGCGGGCCGGCCGCGCGCTGTCCTCGAAATCCACTTACCGGGTGCTCCAGCTGGCCGGTGTCACCGGGACGACGCTGCACGGTTTCCGAACGTCGATTCGTGTCTGGATGGCCGAGACCGGCGTGGACCGCGAGACGGCGGAAGCCGTGTTGGCTCACGTCGTGCGCGGCACCGAGGGCGCGTACATGAGATCGGACCTGCTGGCGCGCCGGTGCGAAGTCATGCAGGCATGGAGCGACTATGTCGCATAGTACGCGGAGGGAGCGGAGCGAGTGGAGCGGGGGCTCCCCCAAAGTGTGCCCTTTTCAACGGCCAGAAGTGTGCATTTTTCAGTGGCCATTGACACCGAGTGCCGACTAGGCCCTGCCACAGCTGTTCGGCCCCTGCGACACAGGCTGTCTCAATTGCGGCAATTTCGCCGCGGGCAGACTCTCAGATGTACCGACTCTCACGTTGCTTGCAACGCAATCGACGTATAGGCTTGTAGTAGACAGGAGGTGTGACCATGGCGAGTATCACGATCCGCAACCTGGACAACGACGTAAAGACCCGACTTCGGGTACGGGCGGCCTCCAACGGCCGGTCGATGGAAGAGGAGGTTCGGCGCATCCTTGCCGAAGCGGTCGAGCGGAATACCGCTCCGGCGCAGGGGCTCGGGACAGCACTCCACGAGCTGTTCAAGCCCTTCGGCGGCGTTGAGCTGGAACTGCCTCCGCGCGAACCGATGCGCGAGCCGCCGCGTTTCGAGTGAGCCTAGTGGTGATGGTCGTGATCGATACCAATATCGTTTCGGAGTTGATGCGCGCCGAACCGAGCGCAGAGGTTCTGGACTGGATGGACACCCGGATGAGGCAAGGTTTGTTCGTGACGGCGGTCACGGAGGCGGAGGTTCGGGCCGGTATCGCGTTTCTGCCCGAGGGCAGACGCCGCCGGGGCCTTGAGGCAGCTTGCGAGCGTGCTTTCGGCGGCTTGTTCGGCGGACGGGTCCTGCCATTCGACAGTGCTGCGGCACACGCCTATGCGGAGATCGTAGCGTCACGTCGCTCGATCGGGCGTCCGGCTTCTCAAGCAGACTGCCAGATCGCGGCGATCGCGGCGTCTCGCAGCATGGCGGTGGCGACGCGCAACGTTCGCGACTTCGAGAATATGGGAATCGAGGTGGTGGATCCCTGGGCAGCGGAATGAGCGGTACGACCGAAGCCTTCTCCCGCGTAAAGATCGATGCTCTGGCCCTGGCGCCGCGCGGCGATCGCCTGCACGCTGTCCCGCTCGCGCAGGGCCTCCGGCGCTACCCGCGCCTTAAACTCCGCCGTGAACCGTCGTCTCTTCCTGGCCATCTCGGTGCCTCCTCTTCCGACTTGGAATCCACCCTAACGACCTGTCCCCCAAAAACGGGACCACCTCAGCGCTTCGCGTCGCCGAGGGTTGGGTCTCCGACGAGGTCGTGCCAGTGCTCATATCGGCCTCCACAACATCAGACCCGGCATGAATAACGCGGGCTAACATTCAAACTGGACCAGTCAGCGGGGGCCGGTCACCGGAAGGATGAACCGATGTCAGAAGAAGCCGAGAAACCTGATCTCAAACTGGTGACGAAGTCGCTACTGGACGTCGCCGTCGAATCTTGGCGTTTCGGCAAGGTATTCGATCGACTTCTGCTGAAAACGGATGCGGGGGAACAAGACAGGTACCGGGGACAGTTTCGTTGGTTCCAGAGAAAACTGGAAGACTCGCTCACGGACGCAGGGATGCGGATCGTGAATGTAGAGGGTCACGCATTTGACCCGGGAATAGCGGCGACGCCACTGAACATAGAGGAATTTGGTTCTGAAGACGCGCTGGTTGTAGACCAGATGCTCGAACCGATCATTATGGGACCAGACGGCGTCGTTAGAACTGGGACTGTCACGCTCAGGAAGGTGGAGTCATGAATAACCACATCGGTATCGACCTGGGCACCACGAACAGTGCGATCTGTTCATACGACGGCGACCTGACCCGCATCTGGAAGAGTCCAGAGCAGAATGATGTCACTCCGTCCGTGATCTATATCGACCGGCGGGGTAACAAGTATGTCGGGAAGCGCGCGTACGACTCGGCGCCTCATAGCCCAGACAACGCGGCAATGCTTTTTAAACGCCTCATGGGTACCAGCACACCCATCAAGTTGTCTGCCGTGGGCATCACCATGACTCCCGAGGAGTGTTCGGCGGAAATTCTCCGGGTGCTGTTTGGCTATCTGCCAGAGGAACTCCGCAACGACCCGCATGTAGGAACCGTCATCACCGTGCCCGCGGCGTTTAATCAGATGCAGAAGAACGCCACGATGCAGGCTGCGGAGCTCGCGGGCATCGGCCGGGTTGCGCTGATGCAGGAGCCTGTGGCGGCAGTCATGAGCGTTATGAAGGCACGCAACGCGGATGGCATCTTCGTTGTCTATGACCTTGGCGGAGGCACGCTGGATATTGCATTGGCGGAGAGCCTTGGCGGTCGGATCAACCTGCTCGCGCATGGAGGCATTGCGATGTGCGGCGGGCGAGACTTCGACCGCCTGATCGTCGACAACGTCATCAAACCCTGGTTGTTCGAGAATTTCGACCTGCCCGAAGACTTGTCGACCAAACCAGACTACAAGTCGTTGTTACGACTGGCGGCGTGGGCGTCTGAGCAGGCAAAGATCGAGCTTTCCGCACGCGAGGAAGCAATCATCAGTCTGTCAGAAACGGAAGCCCGCGTTCGGGACCAGTCCAATCAGGACATCTATGTCGACATCGCGGTAGCTCGGAGCACCCTCGACAGCCTCGTTGAAGAAAAGGTCGGTGAATCAATCGAGGCAGCAAGGGAGACGCTCGCCAAGGCGGGACTCAGCCCTCATGACGTTGAACGTGTCGTCTTCATTGGTGGCCCTACCAATTACAAGCCGCTGCGTGACATGGTTTCGTTCGAGCTGGGGATTCCTGCGAGCGCCGAAGTGAATCCTATGATGGCAGTCGCGGAGGGTGCCGCCCTTTTTGCGGAGTCCATCGACTGGCGCTCCGAGAACCGCGGCCGCAAGAGCAACCGCGGCAGGCTCGCTTCGACGGGAGCGCTTGACCTGACCTTCAACTACACAGCCCGTACGCCGGACTCGCGGGCGAAGATCGTCGTCCAGATCAGAGGTGAAGTCATGCCGGGGGCCGAGTTCCAGGTTGACAGCCTGGATACCGGCTGGACGTCCGGTCGGCTTTCTCTGAAAGACGGTGCGGCCGTCGATGTATCCCTGTCAAAGAGTGGAGAGAACGCTTTCAAGGTGTTCGTGTTCGATTATGCCGGTGGCCCGCTGGCGCTCGAGCAGGACAAGATCGTCATTACACGGACCGCGGCGACAGTCGATGCTATTCCCGCGTCCCACTCGATTGGGATCGCAGTCCTCGAGAAGCTAGGGGGCTCCCCAACCATCGAATGGCTTGTACGGGAGGGAGACCAGTTGCCGAAGAAAGGCACCACCATTTTCAAGGCGGGTGAGTCATTGAAGGCCGGTAGCCCCGGCTCTCTCAACTTCAAATTGTTGGAAGGCGAAAGCGACGATCCTTCTGACAATCGGTTTATTGGACTCCTAAAGATCACCGGTAGCGATTTCGACGATGGAGTGATCCTCGCCGGCGGCGATCTTCAATGCGACTTCGAGATGCTCGACTCCGGGAACATCGTATTGGAGGTTTCCGTCGAGAGCATTGGGGGGACATTCCATTCCGGAAGGAACTTCTACTCTCGCCAGGAGGGGCAGATTGACTTCAGCAGCGAATCGGCACGAGTCAGAGAAGAGGGTGAGCGGACGCTTCAGCGCCTCGAGGCAATCAATGATGTTGTCGACGATCCGAAGCTAGAGAAGGCGCGCAGGAAGCTAGCGGCATCATCGCAGCTAGATCCGGACGAACCCGATACCGAACGTGCCCAAGAGGCCATGGAAGGAGTCGTTGAGGCACGTCACTTATTAGCACAGGTGCGCAAAGATAATCTCAAAGATATCCGACAAATGGAGCTGGACAGCGTCAGAGAATTCTTCAATGAACATATCCGCCAGTTCGCGCGTCAAAGCGAGGAACACGCATTCGGCAACTTGGTTCGAACAGCTCAGCGGTCCATCGACCGGAACGACAAGGATTTCGAAAGCCACCTGAACGAACTCAAGGGCAATAACTTCGATATTCTTTGGCGGACAGACTGGTTCGTCTTGGAGAAATTCAAGTGGATGCAGTCGTCGCCTCACCAATTCTCGGACCCGGCTCGGTTCAAGGAGCTGGTGGCAATCGGAATGAGGTCTCTCCAGAACGATGACATCGATGGACTGCGGCAAGTCGTCGGGCACCTTTGGCAGATTCAGATAGATACCGGATCAGATACCGATATGATCGACATCGTGAACATCATTCGGGAGTAGCCATGGCGAACGAGCGCTGGTTTCCGGCAAAGCAAGAGCTGCCTGACGGATCCAGGCTCGGCCGACTCTTGCATAGCGATTTCGATTGGCAGATTTACCGACTGGACAAGGAAAACTCGATACTGATCGTGCGGAGCAGTCTCGCGGACCGGTGGGTCGAATCTAAGCTCTTGCCCGACACGGTGTTGGGCTCATTCTCGTTTGGCAAAGAGGATTACATGGCAATATTCTCGGGGCCTGGGCAGAGACTTGAACCCGTTGCAGCGAGTGGCTCTCCGGACACCAAAGCGGACGGACTATCATTCGCGCTCAGTCTGCGCGAAACACGGAAGATCGGCGCGGAAGTACCGCTCCACGATGCGATATATGTCGAGCGCTATTCCCGGCTTCTTCCGACCTGGACAGTGTCCGAGGGGAGCTCGGATGACGAGATCCTGGGACGATGGCTGACTGGTGGAGTGGCTATACCCGCAACGTCGTTTCGTCGCCTGTCGAGCCTCCTGGGATGGCTTGGCAAACATGACGTAGCGGAGCTAGTCCAGGCTGCAGGATTCAGCGCCCCGATGGCAACAACCGCTTCGGAAGAAGAGACGAAACCATCCGTTCATCACCAGAAGTTTCACTTGTCGGGACGTCCGGTCCTCGAGACATTCTTCAACGAGCACGTTATCGACATTGTCGAAAACGCGGAACGGTACACAGCGCTTGGGATTGAATTTCCCACTGCCATCCTCCTACACGGACCACCAGGCTGCGGAAAGACTTTTGCCGTCGAGCGGCTGGTCGAGTACTTGGACTGGCCGATCTTCTATATCAATGCTAAGAGTGTGGGCAGCCCGTACATTCACGAGACCAGCAGGAAGGTTGGCGAGATCTTTGATAGGGCAATGGACGCGGCCCCATCGATGATCGTGATCGATGAGATGGAGTCCTACCTCTCCGACCGACAGATCCACGAGTCCACTGGCCTGCACCATGTAGAAGAAGTTGCGGAATTCTTGCGGCGCATTCCGGAAGCAAACAAGCGCCATGTGCTCGTTATCGGTATGACCAACCGGCTGGATATGATCGACTCCGCCATTCGTCGAAGAGGCCGATTCGATCATGTTGTCGAAGTTGGGATGCCCTCTGCCACAGAGGTTTCCGATCTTATTGACTCGTTGTTGGCCAAGGTGCCCATCGAAGGCGAGATAGACACGGGCGACATTGTTAAGTCATTAACCGGGATCGCGTTGTCGGACACTGCTTTTGTTGTCCGTGAGGCGGCACGACTGGCCGCACACGCCGGGAAAAGTGCTCTGGATGATGAGTCGTTGCGGCAGGCACTCGCGGGTCTCCCGGCACCCGAACCCAAGAAGCGACCCACCGTCGTCGTGCCCTATAGCACGGATTAGGCCGTGGAGTTGCTGACAAACCCTTTCTTTACGCTTGGCGCCACGATGCGTGACGACAAGCGTCGCATCATGGACCTGGCAGAAGAGAAGAGCCTGGTCTGTGATGAGGCCGCCGTGCGTGACGCGACGGCGGTGCTGACCCATCCGAGATGGCGTCTCGCAGCCGAGATTGGTTGGCTGCCCGGACTTGGGCCCAAACGCATTTCGAAGGCGATATCAATCCTAGAACGGAAGCCGGCGAAAGTACGAGGCCTAAGTAATCTGCCGAGCCTTGCTCGCGCCAACCTCCTCGCTGACGGGCTGATTCGAGTCGTCGAGCAGCTGCCCAAGCGCGAGGTCGTGCGGTGGATCGTTGAGCTCGCCGACGCACATGACGATATCGAAGCCGGGCACACCGTCGCCTTGTTGAACGAGGAGCGGTCGGTCGCTGGCTTCCCGGCCATCTCGGATCTGCAAATAGTCGATAAGGAGCTTAAAGATCGGCGTCAATACTACAAGAAAGCGATCAAGAGAGCGCTCGATCAGCTACCTGCCCGCTCGCTCGCTGACGTCGTGACAATAGCACTCGACGAGGCAACCGATAATGGGGACAGTCAGGCGCCAATCCTGATCGACGACCTGGTAGATAGCTTTGAAGTCGAAGCGCAGGGCTTTCTCGAGACGGAAACGAAGAATATCGCAGTTCTGGTGCAGGGCGTGCGAAGTGCTGCTGAGCGTGATGAAGGCCATAAGCACATCGGTCGCCTTGTCTCGCAGCTCGAGGAGGTTGTTAAGAACTGGGACCGGGTTGCCCAGCCAATCCAGGTGAGCGCTCGTCATCGTGGTACCAGTCACGGCCTGAGTCATGAGGTCGCTAGAGAGATAAGAAGCGTTGCGGTTGACCTGTTCAACGAACATGGCCTCCTCGATATCTCCAAGAGACTGACGGCACTTCAGCAGGAGGTGTTTGCCGAGGTCGACAAAGTCGTAGAGCAATCGGAAGAGGACGCCGCCGCGCTCGATGAGATCGCTGAGCAGAGATCGCAGCTTCTCGCCAAAATGGAGGCGCGGGCTGAGTCATGGAAAAGGGAGATGACCTATGAAGCTCACGTCGGCGTAATGTTCAAAGACAAGCTTAGAATCTCACCGGATGGGGTCCAGTGGAAGGGTTCGAAGATCCCACTGGAAGAGATCAAGCGAGTGCGTTGGGGTGGTACCAGGCATTCCGTGAATGGAATTCCAACGGGTACGACATACAACATATTCGTTGGGGGTGAGAGGGGCGGCACGACTATCGAGCTCAGAAAGCAGCAGATCTACTCGGAGTTTGTCGACCGCCTCTGGAAGACGGCGGGTGTGCGTCTCCTGACGGAGATGCTTGAGGGGCTTCGTGCCGGAAAGCGCTACAGGTTTGGAACGGCTATCGTAACCGATTATGGTGTTGAACTACAAAGGCGCAAGCTCTTCTCGGCAAACAAACTGGTGCCGTATAAATGGACGGACCTAGTCATTGGGAACGGTGCCGGCACGTTCTACATCGCCAAGGCAGACGAAAAGAAGGTCACGGTGGAATTGCCGTATCAGGAAATGGACAACGTCCACATCCTGGAGGCAGCGATGCGCGTCTTGTGGAAGAGCGCGAGTCCCCGGTTGAGTGATTTGCTGGATAAGGCGAACTAGCAACGTCCAGGCGAGTTGATGAGGATTCGGTGAGCGACGGGAAAGGGAAAAGGGGATTCTCTGGACTGTCGTCCCTCGCGTCGGACGTCGACGAGACCGTAGGGGATTCGACGCGCCGGAAGGTCCAGGGGGAAAAGCCTGCCGCCCGAGGGCAAGGCAAGGATGAGAAACAACCGCACCCGCGGGAAACAGCAGCAAAGCCGTAGCGGAGCGCGGGCCTCCCTGGGGGATTGAAGGGGCGGAGTCCCTCGCCAGCCCCTGCCGGGGACCCGCGAAGCGTGGCCCCAAAGGGTAGGCTGGCTCTTGCACCGTAAGGTGCTCCGAGCCAGCCCGGCGGACGCCGCCGAAGCAGCGGGGGAGGGCTTCGGCTGTGACCCGTCCAGATAGGCCCGCCCAAGCTATCTGCCGCAGTAACGCGGCTGCGGACTGCCGCAGACCCGGAACACGGCACTCCGGTTCGAATATTCCCAGCATCGTTCGTGCGCAGGCCGACGTCCGGTCGAGATCCGCACCCATTGCCGGAGCCTTCGGCGAAGGCCGACGGGGCGTTTGGCAAGCCGCTGGCGGCGGTGTCCAACAGCTCGCGTACCGTACTGGCTATCTCTAGCCGTTACAAGCGATTGGGAGATTTCCCAATGGTTGACTTTCTTGCAAACGGCTCTTCACTGTTCCGGGCATGGAGACGCGGAAGCAGCAGTTCAAGTCGGCGGTGAGCGATGCGATCGTTCACCTCCAGGGAAGCGAAGAGGCGCTCGCGCCATTCGGCTGGACGGGAGAAAAGGCCGGGTGGATCGCGTTCGTCTGCCTCCACAGCGGCGCGTTCACCCGCGTCCAGTGCGCGCGATTCCTCGATGCACACCCGGAACAGGTGCGGCGCTTCGTCCACGCGCTGATCGCGCAGGGCCTGGCCGCCGAGGACACCGTGCCCGGCATCCGGGGGATCGGCCGCGTGTGCCGCATCTTCTCCCGGCGGATCTACCGGGCCATCGGAGCCGAGCACATCCGCCACCGCCGCGACGCCTCGCCCGCCGTACTCATGCGGCGCCTGCTCTCGCTCGACTACGTGATCGAGCATCCCGGCTTGCCTTGGCTGGCCACCGAAGCCGAGAAAGTCGCCGCGTTCGAGGCCCTCGGCATCGAACGCGGGCTGCTGCCCGTCCGGGTGTACCGGGGAGCCGCCGGTGCGACTCGGCGCTACTTCCCGGTAAAGCTGCCCGTCGCGCTGGACGCCGAGAGCGCCGTCTTCGTCTACGCCGATCCCGGCCACGCGACCGCGACCGCGCTTCACTCCTGGGGTGCGGCGCACCGCGGGCTCTGGCACGTGCTTGGGAGACGAGGCCGATCCGTCGAGGTTGTCGCGGTCGGTCGCCCCTCGAGAGAGCTTGAGCGGGCACGGCGAGTCATGCGCCACTGGGCCGAGCCCTCCGGTCCAGCCGAACTCGACCCCCAGGTTCGCAAGGAGCTCGCCCGGATCGAGGAGGCCATTCTCGCGGGCGCGGTCCCGATCCTGGAGGAGTACGGCGGTCTCCAGGCCGCCATGAAGCGCAGCGTGGCGCTGGAGAAACAGGCCCGACGGCAGGCCGCCCGTGCCTCAATCCGCCGCGGCAGCACATGGCGGACCGCGCGCCTCGCCGGGGCTCGCTACCGATGAGCGGCGCGCGACTTACGGCCGCACTGGAGTGCGCAAACGACGCGGGGGTACGATTCACACTTCGGCGCCCCGGCGATTCACACGGAGCTTCCCGCCTATCCGCTGGCGCGGCAGCGTCTTGCGCTTCCGCGGACAGGCCGGCCAGCGCTGTACGGGCGGCACCGTCCGAGGCGGTAGCGACCCCCCAGTCCGAGGGCCTGGTACGGGTTCGGACGCAGGTGTGTTTTCACACCCCTGCCCCCGTCCCTTGGGGTCGCTCCCGATCCATCAATCCCTACGCGGGAAGGCGGTTTGAGCGCCGCTTCGAGGCGGCGGATCACCCGTTCGCCGACCGGCCGGCCGTCTGGCAGCCGGGCATCACCGAGCAAGGCCGGGGTACCCCCGATGGTTCGGGCCACAGCCCAAGCCGCCAAGTCCGGGACGCGCCCATCCCAGGTGACCGATGGCCTTCCCGCACGGGATTGCTGGACCGGAGCGACCTCCCGACGGAGGGTGGATGGGCGTGCACATCCAACCCTCCCCGATGCCGTACCAGGCATCGAAAGAGGGGGGTCGCTCCCGCCACGGCCGCACCCTCTGGAACGGCATCGCCGGTCCTGCGGCCGGGGTGCAACCGCAAAGCAGCCAGCGACATGCGGAATCGGCGGCGTGCCCATCGGAATGGCGATGCCGTGCACAAGCACCCCGATGTCGATGTGCACGCGCGGCACGCCACCGACGCCCGCCGTCCGGGGGTCAAGATCCGCCCCCTGGAAGCCGGCTCGAACGCCATGTCGTGAACCCGTCGATCGCCGTTCCGAGCCGCGAGGACCGGAGCAGGTCCTTCAGCTCGACGATCCGCTCTAGGCAGCCCTGCAGCCCGCCATGCTTCTCGATCACCGCGTCGTCCATGCCGCGGATCGCCTGCTCGATCCGGTCGATCTCGCAGCGGGCCGCGCGGCCGGGTTCGGGGGTGGCGGGGCTGGAGGCAGCGGTATTGGCCCATCTCCCGAGGGTCGTCGGTGCCCGCTCGAGTTCCCCGGGGGTGCGGAAGACGGCCACGACCTCGACGGATCGGCCCCGCTCCCTGAGCGCATCCCAGAGCCGCCGGTGCGCATCGCCCCACGAGCGGAGCGCGGTGGCGGTCTCCTGACCGCCGCAAAGCCGTTCGCCGTGGTATCTTCCGAAGTTGCTGGATCACACCATAGACGGCGGTGCGTCCGACTCTAAGGAAGGCACGATGACCGGACCAGACAGGAAGCTGATCGCTGCCGTGGAAGAGTACTTCGCCGATCTCCGCCGGGTGCGGGCTTCCGGCGGCGGGACCGGCGAGCGGTCCTACTATCCGGCGCTGGCAAACCTGCTCGGCGCGGTCGGGGACACGCTCAAGCCGAAGGTGTTCTGCGTTCTCGAGGGCGCTGATCAGGGTGCGGGCCATCCCGACTTCGCCCTCTACGCGGCGAAACAGGTACAGAAAGGCCAACCAAGAGAGGGGCAGGTTCCCGAGCGCGGCGTGGTCGAGGTGAAGGGTGTGGAGGACGATGCTTGGGTGACCGCAGAGTCGGATCAAGTGAGCCGATATTGGGGCCGCTACCGCCTCGTGCTGGTAACGAACATGCGCAACTTCGTACTGCTGGGCGCGGACGGGTCGGGCGATCCGGCAAAGCTCGAAGCGTTCCGTCTCGCGGAGAACGCTGACGACTTCTGGCACGGGGTGGAGAAGCCTCGCGCCTTTGCCCGCGAAGTCGGCGCGAGCCTCAGCGAATATCTTTGCCGAGTTCTCTCGCACCGCGCCGCCCTGGCCGAACCGAAGGACTTGGCTTGGCTCCTCGCTTCATACGCCCGTGACGGCCTCGCACGTGTCGGGGCGGCGGAAGACGCGCCAGCACTCCGGACAGTGCGGTCAGCACTGGAAGAAGCGCTCGGGATTCGCTTCGAGGGCGAGCGCGGGCGACGCTTCTTCCATTCGACTCTGATCCAGACGTTGTTCTACGGAATCTTCTCTGCGTGGGTGCTGTGGTCGCGCCAGGCCAAGGGCAGCGATGGCCCGTTGTTCGAGGGCCGCTACAGGCCGGCGCGATTCAGCTGGCGCGAGGCGGTCTGGCACCTGCGCGCACCCGTGCTGCGAGCCTTGTTCCAACAGCTATCCGACCCCGGCCGATTGAAACGTCTCGAGCTTGTCGAAGTGCTGGACTGGACAGCGGCGGCACTAGACCGTGTGGATCGGGCTGAGTTCTTCTCTCGGTTCAACGAGGGCGAGGCGGTGCCGTACTTCTACGAGCCGTTCCTCGAAGCCTTTGACCCCGCCCTGCGCAAGCAGTTAGGCGTCTGGTACACGCCAACCGAAGTGGTCCGCTACATGGTGGCCCGCGTGGACAGGGCGCTGAAGGACGATCTCTGCATTCCGGACGGGCTCGCGGCAGAGAATGTCTATGTGCTGGACCCGTGCTGCGGCACCGGGTCCTATCTCGCGGAGGTGCTCCGCCGCATTGCTCTCAATCTCGAAGAACAGGGCCTCGGTGCGCTCGCCGGCGTAGCGGTTAGGAAGGCGGCAACCGACCGCGTCTTCGGCTTCGAGATCATGCCCGCGCCGTTCGTCGTCGCGCATTTGCAGGTCGGCTTGACGATGCAGAATCTGGACGCGCCGCTGGCGGATGACGGCACCGAGCGCGCAGGCGTGTTCCTCACCAACGCGCTGACCGGATGGGAACCGCACATGAACAAGCCGCTGCCCTTCCCGGAGCTTGAAGAGGAACGCGACCGGGCAGATCGGGTGAAGCAGGAAACCCCGATTCTAGTGATCCTGGGCAACCCGCCCTACAACGGCTTCGCCGGCATGGCAGTGGACGAGGAGCGTGAGCTCTCGGAAGCCTATCGGACGACCAAGCAGGTGCGCCGGCCCGAAGGACAGGGCCTGAACGATCTCTACGTTCGCTTCTTCCGCATGGCGGAGCGGCGCATCGCGGAGAAGACCGGACAGGGAGTGGTTTGCTTCATCTCCAACTATTCGTGGCTCGACGGTTTGTCCTTCACCGGTATGCGGGAGCGCTACCTGGACGCATTTGACGCAATCCGGATCGACTGCCTGAACGGCGACAAGTACAAGACAGGCAAGGTCGCACCGGACGGTTCGCCCGACCCGAGCATCTTTTCCACTGACGGAGATCCGGTTGGAATTCAGGTTGGCACCGCCATCGCGACGCTGGTGCGTAAAGTGGACCACGAGCCCGCCAAGACGGTTGCGTTCCGGCATCTCTGGGGACAGGCCAAGCCAGCGGAGTTGGTTGCCACGGCCGAGGCGGAACCGGATGCTCTCTACTCGACGATCGAACCGGTGTTGCCGCTGGGCCTTCCCTTTGTGGAAACAGCGGTGAGTGCTGACTGGTTCGATTGGCCTGCACTCCCCGATCTGTTCCCGGTCTCGTTTCCCGGCGTCAAGACCAGCCGCGACGGATTTCTTGTGGACACCGATCTTGACCGGCTCCAAGCGCGTGTAGGCGACTACTTCGACGCCGCGTTGAGCCATGAGGACATCGCACGGCGTTATCCGAGGGTCATGAAGTCCACGGCGCGCTTCGATGCCCCCGCAGTGCGTGACGCGCTGCTGAGACGCGGCGGACCAGATGAATCTGGATTCATCCGCTTCGCGTACCGACCATTCGACAACCGCTGGCTCTATTGGGAAAGCGACACGAAGCTGCTTGACGAGAAGAGGGCCGACTACCGGCCCCATGTGTTCGATGGGAACATGTGGCTGCTTACGCCACAAAAACAGCGCCGGGAATGGTCGCCTCCGCCGGTAGCCTCGAATATGGGCGACATCAATCACATGGATGGCAGCACCGCTTACATTCCGGCATGGCTTCGCGATGACAGTATCGGAAGCGACGGCACGCAGCGCCGCCCGAACCTTTCGGGCAAGGCGCAACGCTACCTCGAACCTTCCTCCTCATTTCGCTGCATCATGGTGGTGTAGCCCACCACGTCCGTGAACATCACTGCAGCGAGCTGGCCCGTTGATTTCTCGACCATTTGATCCCTCGCACTCTGATCCTAGGCGGAACATGCTGTGGCGGTCCTCCGCGAGCAAGCAGCGACCTAGGCAGCGCTCGCGGATGGAGGCCTCAATGCCCTCTTTCGGTGCTCGGATCCCGATCATCAGGTGCCGACAGCTCACACCGACATCCTTGCTCTTTGTATATGATGGTAGTATACTTTTTATATGCGTGATCCAAGGCATGCCCTGGACGAGTGCACGGGATTTGAGTGGGATGATGGGAACTCCGAAAAGAACTGGGTCACGCATGGCGTAGCCTGCGGTGAGGCTGAGGAGGTGTTCTTCAACGTTCCCCTGATTCTTGCCCCGGACAGGAAGCACTCCAAAGTCGAGGATCGGTACTATGGTCTGGGAGTAACGAACGTCGGGCGGGCGCTGTTTGTTGTATTCACGATCAGAGCCGACCTGGTGCGAGTCGTCTCTGCCCGTGACATGAGCCGGAGAGAGAGGCGGATATATGAGCAAGCGAGAGAAGTCTAGGAAGAGGATCCCGAACTTCAAGTCAGAAGCTGAAGAGCGGGAGTTCTGGGTGGGGCAGGACTCCGCGGACTACTTAGACTGGAGCGAGGCGAAACCCATGGTTCTGGCGAATCTTCGTCCGTCTACCTCGACGATTTCGCTGCGCCTGCCGGATTTCATGCTCGAAGAGCTCAAGCTTCTGGCCCATCAGCGCGATGTCCCGTATCAGTCGCTGCTGAAGGTGTTCCTCGCTGAACGCCTCCAGACGGAGCGTCGTCGTCGGGATCCTGTAGCGGGCTGATTCCCTGGCTTTGGAGGATGACTACGACGAGCTCCGAGGAGCACGGGAGTTCCTATCGAACAGGTATACGTATCTTTACGTCGTGAGTATACGTACGGACGCTGATGCTCATGGAGCGTGGACGAGTCTCTGTGGAGGGGGAGCCACAGGCTCTGGTCTCCCGCATGCTGAAGGCGGGCCCGTTCCACGAGGCGCCCCTTACGCATGCGGTGGCACAGGAGAGTCGACGGCTCGGCTTCGACAGTCCGGATCCGGCCGACCGCTTTCTCGGAGCCACTGCCGTCGTCTATGAACTGACGCTCGTCACGGCCGACGCCCGTCTGTTGAGCGCTACGGAGTACCGGACCCTACCCAACCGCTAGACCGTCGCCCAAGGGGAATCCTTTCCCGGATTGGGACAGGTGCGTCTCGCGCCCCCTGAACGAGAGGACGGCCACCTCCGCACGATGGGGGTGGCCGTCTCTATAGGGACAGACTTTTGGTCTGCGATGGCAGAATGTTCTGGTTCATGTGAAAAAGGTTCGTAGGATCGTACTTCAACTTCAGTGCCCGGAGGCGCTGGTAGTTGGGACCGTACGCGGCAGCGACCGCACCCTCGACCTCGTCGTCATCCAGGTAGTTGACGTAACCACCGGTGGCAGTGAACGGCTCCATGCGCGTGTGGGCCTCCCGCGCCCAAGCGATCATCCGATCACTGTCGGCCGGATCCTCCCATTCGGCCAGGATCAGGAAGCTCAGCGCGTCGTCGCGGTGCGGAAACGCCGTTGCGTCGACCGAGCGCCGAGTCGCGGCTCCATGGACATGTTCGAGGACTACCCCCCCCCATGCATGCCCCCCGGGTAGTCAGCGAAGCACTCGACCATCGTATCGATGGCCTCGTCGCTGAACTCCGCGAGGAACCTCGACTTCCAATAATTCAGGGCCCCCAGCGGGTAGCCCATATCGAGCATCCCGTTGATCTGGTGATAAGGCATCGGGCCCATGACATCCATGACTGGGGACCCGAAGTCTTTTAGCGGCCGCAACGCCACTTCACCGTCGCCCGGCGGCCCACAATGACACGCAGCCAAAGCCGCTACCTTGGTGCCTGATCCGTCCGGCGAAGGAGTCATAGCCACGTAAACCGTCAACTCGTCGGGCACCGCTCGGATGAGGTCACGGTAAAATCTCAGGAGGTCGTGAGCGTCGTCGAGAGTGTGGACGACCAGCCCACCCGTCATCACAGCCTCTACCGGATGCAGCCGATACTCGAGCGATGTAGCGACGCCAAAGTTTCCGCCTCCGCCGCGTAGCCCCCAAAAGAGATCGGAACGCTCTTCTTCGCTCGCGCTGAGGAGGCGACCATCGGCAGCGACGAGGTCCACGGACAGCAGGTTATCGCTCACCAAACCATGCTTGCCCATCAGCCATCCGATGCCGCCGCCGAGCGTCAGGCCAGCGATACCTGTAGATGTGATGATGCCGCCCGTAGTGGCGAGGCCATGGAGCAGTGTCTCGCGATCGAATTCCCCCCATGTGACGCCACCCTGCGCTCGAACCGTTTTACCCTTCGGATCGACATGGATGCCCTTCATGACGGAAAGATCGATCATCAGGCCGTCGTCCACGACGGCACGGCCGGCCACGTTGTGGCCACCGCCGCGAACCGACACTTGAAGGCCACGCTCCCGCGCTAGATTCACGGCATCGACCACATCGGCCGTGCCGGAGCAACGCGCGATCAGCGCGGGCCGTTTGTCGATGAGCCCGTTGTGGACTTTCCTCGCCTCCTCGTACCCTGAGTCGGTTGGTTGGAGAAGCTCCCCAGAGAATGCGTTGGCAAGCTCAGAAACGGTGTCGGAGAGTGGCGGGACGGCCATGGAGTATTTCCTTGTCAGGGACGAAAGTGGGAAGAGAACTTAAGGTCGCCAATTCGGAGACACCACGTCTCCACCGGGCGAGACGCTCACGGTAGTCGACCCGGATGGTGAGTCGCTTGGCGCCGATCCCTGGGGGCCAGTCCGATCTTCGTGCACAGCTCGCCGAAGCGAGGATCCTTGCGCAGCCCGCCCCAACCGCGCACCGAGGTCCGGATGAGGAGCAGTGAGGTGTGCCTCTGCTCCACGGCGTCGTTCAGGTGTTCAAACGCCTCGTCGAGCTCTCCGAGTCCGGCGTGCACCAGTGCCATCTCCCAGCTCAGAAGGACGCCGCCGTGCTCACCCAGGTCCCACTCCTGCAGCACCTTCAGGCACTCCCTGGCATCATCGGGCCGACCAGCCAAGCCGTACGCGAACCCTAGCGCACCCACCGCCGTTTCGCGCTTGGGAGCCTTGCGGTGCAGCGCTTCGAAGGGGTCCACGGCCTGCGCGAGATCCCCACGGTGGAGGTAGAGCCATCCCTGGCCCTCGAGGCTCGGCTCGAATCCCGGATCGATTTCGAGGCTCTGTTCGAACTGTGCCTCGGCATCGTCGTAACGGCCAGCCGCCGTGTACGCGTTGGCAAGAGCGTTGTTGTACGGCAAAGAAAGCGGATCGAGATCCACGGCCGCCCGCAGCTCGCTGATCGCCTCGTCGAGTCTGTTCTGGGCTCGGAGGAGGAACGAGTAATCGTGGTGTACCTCGGCGAAGCCTGGGTTCTCGGTCGCGGCCCTCTCGAAGAAGGCCCCCGCACCCTCGAAATCCCAGTCGACGAAAAACTGGATCTCGGCCATGGCCAGGTTGCCCTCCACGCCC
Source organism: Longimicrobiales bacterium (assembly GCA_965219445.1). GTDB lineage: Bacteria > Gemmatimonadota > Gemmatimonadetes > Longimicrobiales > Gaopeijiaceae > UBA822. Next base: position 72,977 of record CBDCNQ010000005.1, read on the forward strand.
TCCGGATCGAGTTCCAGCGCCTTCCGGGCAGCTTCGCGGGCCAGTGCGATCCCCTCCTCCTTGTCGATTGCCCCCGCCAAACCGAGGAACGTGTAGGCGTAGGCCAGGCCTCCGTATACAGCCGTGAAGTCCGGATCCAGCTCGAGGGCTTGCTTGAAGTACTCGACGGCCCGCTCCGCCCCGTGTGCACTCCACTGGCTCAGGAAGAACCGAGCCCGGAGGTTGAGGCTGTATGCGTGCGGATCCTTCGTGCGTCCAGGAGCCAGCCGCTCGGAATCGGCGTCCCCGGGTAGTGAGGCTTGGAGCTTCTCCATGATCTTGAGGGCGATCTCGTCCTGGGTCTCGAAGATGTCCTCGACGACCCGGTCGTAGATGTCGGAGAAGACGTGGTATCCACTCTGCGTGTCCACGAGCTGGGCCGTGATCCGCACCCGGTCCCCGGACTTCCGCACGCTTCCCTCGAGGACGTGGGCGACGTTCAGCTTGGATCCCACCTTCCGGACGTCGACCTCCTTGCCCTTGAACGCGAACGAGGACGTTCGGGCCGTGACCCTGAGCCCGTGCACCCGAGTCAGCACGTTGATGATCTCCTCGGTAATGCCGTCGGCGAAAAACGCGTTGTCCGGGTCGGCGCTCATGTTGATGAAGGGGAGCACCGCGATGCTCTTCTGCTCGGAGTCGGCCTCGACCGCCTTGGCTCTCCTGCCGGTGGGGAGGGGGCTCTGCTGGAGAACGGGCACTGGCCGGTCCTCGTCGGCCACGAAGAAGATCTCCACGGGCCTGGTCAACGTTCTTCAGCTCGAAACGCCCGAGGGAGCGGACGAACATGCCTGGCTGATTCTTGACGTCGTCGTAGACCCGTTCGGAGACGAGCACCTCACCGGGCGGACAGAGACCCTGGACGCGAGAGGCGACGTTGACACCGTCTCCGTAGACGCCTTGAGCCTCACGCACGATGTCACCGGTGTGGATGCCGATCCGGAGTGGGAGTCCCGGCTCGGCCGCCAGATCCCGCTGAATCTCGAGGGCGCAGGCCACGGCCTCGATGGCGCTGCCGAAGACGGTCAGGCTGCCGTCGCCGTAATGCTCGAGCAGATCACCCCCGCGCCGCGGCACGGCCTCCTCCAAGACCCTGCGATGCCGATCACGGTAGGAGCGCGCGGTTTCCTCGTCCCGCTGCATGAGGGCCGTGTAGCCCGCCACGTCGGTGAACATGATGGCGGCTAGATGTCGTGTCTGCGTTCCGGCCATCGCTTCCCTCAGCCTCACCTCGCGCCTGATCCCGCCTCAACCACCCTTGGAGTGTGAAGTGTACAGGGTTCAGGGGCAAACCGGCCAGCAGCACGAGCCCCTCGTCGGAACGCGAAACGTGCACTGCTTCTCACGGAGTGACGCTCCCGTCCGCCGCCACCTCGAACGCCAGACCCGGCTCGATCCCGGTGCCTGGCGTATCCACGACGCGGGTGAGGACCGTACCGTTGGCTGACACACCCTCCGTGCTGGCTCCTGTCGCGTTCAGGGCGCAGGCATTGGGATCACTGATGCGGATCCGCTGCTCGGACCCTACGGGAACGTCGGTGAAGGTGATTTCCCAGCGGTCCGGGCCCATCGCCGTGAGGGCGAACGCCTGAAAGTCGCGCCACCCCGCGTGCAGGTGTGTGACGTTCACGCCCTGCACACACTGGGGAAACATGGCGGCTACGGCCGGGTCCGTGGCGGTCGGCGCCATGTAGCTAAATACGACCGTGGCGGACCCGTCGAGCCCGGTCGAATCATCGCCGCACGCCGGAAGCCCCAGCAGTACTCCAACGACGACCAACCGGGAGATGGCCCCCGATGAACCGAACATCACCTCTTGCGATCCAGGAGTCGCATCTCGGCGGCCGAATCGCCGCGGGCCATCTCGCCACCGGGCATGGTATCGAGCATGGCGTCCCGGGCGGCGGGGTCTTGCATGGCGCGCATCACCTGCAAGACCGGCTCATTCACCTGGCGAGCTCCGTGGCCCTAGGCGATCTTCCGTCGTTTGCGCCGCATGAAGTCCATCATGATGTACTGCCCGAGCGTCTGGGTCGACGTGAAGTAGGCCTTGCCCCTCGCGATCTCCGAGACCTTCTGAACGAACTGCACCAGATGGGGGTCCCGTGCCAGCATAAAGGTGTTGATCAGGATTCCGGTGCGCCGGCAGGCGGACACCTCTCGGAAGGTCTGCTGCAGGATGTGTTGGTCCATCCCACCGGAGTTTTTGTAGATCAGCCCGTCGGGCAAGGTGACCGCAGACGGCTTCCCGTCCGTGATCATGATGATCTGACGCATGTCCTTCTTCTGCGCTCTCAGGATGTTTCTGGCCAGGAGCAAACCATCCGCCGTGTTCGTGTGGAAGGGCCCCACCTGAGCTTTCGCCAACTGGCTGAGGGGGATCTCCTCCGCCTGATCGCCGAACGTGACGACGTGGAGGGAGTCCCCGGGAAACCGCGTGCGGATAAGATGGGAGAGAGCCAGCGCCACGCGTTTGGCCGGGGTGAAGCGATCCTCTCCGTAAAGGATCATCGAATGCGAGATGTCGAGCATCAGGACCGTGGCGCATGAGGACCGGTACTCGGTCTGGTGCACCATGAGATCCTTGTAGTCGAGGTCGAGCGGCACGCCGATTCCCTCCCGCTCGATGGCGTTCTTGAGCGTGGCGGGAACGTCGAGGTTCAGTGTATCACCGAACTCGTAGGGTTTGCTCGTCGCGTCGGCCTCGACTCCGGTTGCGAGCTGTGGCGTTTCGTGAGAGCCGAAACTCGACGTTCCGAGCGCCGAGAGGAGGCTCTTGAGTGCTCCGTACCCGAGGAAGTCCGTGCCTTTCTGAGTCAGGTTGAATTGCACCTGCTGGGCCGCTTCCTTGGCCTCGTCGATCTCGCCCATTCCGGTGACGTCCTGAACGGCACCGGGCATGGTCGGCGCCCCATCCTCCAGCGTCAGATAGCCCTCCTCGACCATGCGCTGGATCAGATCGTCCAACAGGTCGGCGATCTGCTGTTGAACAGCCTCGTCTCCCTGCCCCTCGCCACGCAGCTCCTCGACCATCTCCGGCGTGAGCTGACCGCTCTCGATCAGCGCCTTCAGGAGGGCATTCTTCAGGGCGTCCACCGAATTCGTATCCTCGGTCCCGGACCAGCCCCAGAAGGGGTGGTAGTTGGGTCCGCCGGCGAAGCCCCCGTTCAGGAGAAAATCCGAGAGGAATTCCATGAGGCTCTCGAGGTTCATGGCGTCGAGCCAGCTGCCTCGATATTTGGTGTAGGTCGCAAAACGCATATTGGGGAGCCCGGCGATGGGTTGGACCCTACATCTCCTTTCCAAGTCTAACCGAGGTTGAGCGCGTCGGCCACTTCGCCGCTCGGTCTGCCACTTCGCCGCTCCTTGTGCCCCCGCCCGCGCGCCGGCTCGCTCATTTCGCTACCTTTTGGCCCGTCTCATCATTTCCGCTGACCCCCTGACCATCGTGATGACCATGCTGCATCGCTCCGCCGGCCTCCTGGCCGTTCTTGTCACTTCTACACTCACCGCCCAACAAAGGCCGGTCTCCGACGAGGCTGGCGACGAGCCCACATCGCTTGCAAGTGGAGTGGCTGTCGCGGCGGGAGTTTCGGATCCGCCGCTGATCGACGGCCGTCTCGATGATGCGGCGTGGGGGCAGGCGGCGGTGATGACCGGCTTCATTCAGCGGGAGCCGCAGGACGGGCGGCCCGCGTCGGAACGCACCGAGGTCAGGGTCGTCTTCGACCAAGAGGCCCTCTACGTGGGCGTATGGGCGTTCGACAGCCGGGCCACCGAAATCGTCCCAGGGGAGCGGATCCGGGACTACGACGTGGTGCAGAGTGACAACGTGGTCCTGATCTTCGACACCTATAAGGACGAGCAAAACGGTTTTGTGTTCGGCACGACGCCGGCCGGCATCGAGTACGACGGCCAGGTCGCCAACGAGGGCCGGGGTGGGGGACGCTTCGGAGGAGGCGGGCGCGGGGGGGCCGGCCGGGGCGGCAGCCAAAATCGTTTCCAGTCGGGTGCGGGCGGCGGTTTCAACAAGAATTGGGATGGAAGTTGGACGGTGGCCTCGTCTCTCGACGGAGAGGGGTGGTACGCCGAGTTCCGAATTCCCTTCAACACCCTGCGCTACGGGACGGACAGCCCCTCGTGGGGTTTCAACGTAGCCCGCCGGATCCGACGGCTGAACGAGGAGTCCTTCTGGTCTCCCGTACCCCGGGAGTTCGATCTCTACCGTTTGAACTACGCCGGCGATCTGCAGGGACTCACGCCCCCCTTCCGGCGGTTGGCCACCGTGACCCCCTACGCCCTGGCCTCGTCAGAGCGGAATTACGAGGGGGGCGAGAGGTCGTTCAACGAGAAAGCGGATTTCGGTGGCGAAGCCAAGATCCAGGTAACGCAGGGTCTGACGCTCGATGTGACCGCAAACACCGATTTCGCCCAGGTCGAGGTGGACGACCAGCAGGTGAATCTCACGCGCTTCTCGCTTCTCTTTCCCGAAAAGAGACCCTTCTTCTTGGAGAATGCGGGCTTCTTCACGGTGGGCTCGCGTGGTGCGGATCTTTTCTTCAGCCGAAATATCGGGATCGTCGACGGTGAGCAGGTCCCGATCAAGGGCGGAGGACGTGTGTCCGGAAGGGCCGCCGGCTTCAACGTCGGTCTTCTCCACATCCAGACCAATGGCGCCGGTGGGGTTCAGCCGGACAATGCCTACTCGGTGGCTCGTGTCGCCCGGGAGCTACCCAACCGCTCGCGGGTTGGTGCGCTGTTCATCGATCGAAACGGCGAGACCTCCGGTGACTACAACAGGACATACTCCGTGGATGGGCGGGTGGCGATCGGTGATCCGGTAACGCTCACCTCCTTCGTAGCGCAGACGCAGACGCCGGGGCTTTCGGGCAACGAGCACGCCTATGATGCCAACGCCGCATGGTCCAGTCGAAGTTGGGAAGCGAGCGTTGGCTTACGTGAAATCGGGGAAAACTTCAATCCCGAGGTGGGGTTTGTCCCGCGGGTCGGACACCGGGCTTACTCGACCCGTCTCCAGCGGTTCGTTCGGCCCAACGGGTTCTTGAGGGAGATCCGCCCCCACATGTCTTTCGATACGTACCGGAGTCGGCGGAGCGGCGTAAGAAAGGGCTTCGAGGAATCCAGTCGCCTCCACCTCGATACACACTGGGAATGGCCCGACGGGATGGTGATCTATACGACCGCCAACTGGATCCTGGAGGGGCTTTACGAGCCCTTCGAGATCAGGGGCACGGACGTGGTGGTGCCGGCCGGAACGTACGACGGGTGGGAGGGCAACCTTATCTTCAACACGAATCGCTCGGCCGACCTTTCGCTGACCAGTGGAGTCACCTTTGGGAGTTTCTTGTCGGGAGATCGCTGGAATGTCTCGACCGGGGTCACGTTGCGAAGCGGGGCAGCGTTCAGCACATCTCTGAGCTTGGACTACAATAATGTCGACCTTCCGGAGGGTGACTTCGAGACAGTCCTCATGGGCTTGAACATCGGCTACTTCTTCACACCGCGGATCTATCTTCAGTCGCTCATCCAGTACAGCGATCAGATCGATCGTCTCTCAGCGAACGCGCGCTTCGGATGGCTGAACACCGCGGGGACGGGCCTCTTCCTCGTCTACAACGAAATCCAGGGGATCGACGAACTCAACGGGCCCCTCGGTCGCTCCTTGACTCTGAAGTTTACCCGGCAGTTCACCGTGCTCGGGGGGTAGGAGAATCACGACCCACTCCAACCCTCACCGAGTCCGAAAACTCCTCCTGGCGCATTACGATGCGCACCGGCGTGATCTCCCATGGCGAGTGAGCCAGGAACCCTATCACGTGTGGGTCTCCGAGATCATGCTCCAGCAGACCCGTGTCGAGACGGCGATTCCGTACTACAATCGCTGGATGGAGCGGTTTCCCACGCTCGAGGCACTCGCCGAGGTGGACGAGGAGTCCGTGTTGAAGGCCTGGGAGGGCCTCGGCTACTACTCGCGGGCCCGCAATCTCCACAGCTCCGCCCGGCTCATTAGGGAGCGGCTCGGCGGCGTGATTCCGCAGGACGCGCGGAGCCTCAAGACGCTTCCGGGGATCGGTGAGTACAGCGCGGGCGCGATCGCGAGCATCGCCTACGGGGAGGTGGTGCCCGCCGTGGACGGCAACGCCCGCCGGGTGCTGTCCCGCCTTTTCGATCTCGAGGATCCCACGGACGCGAGCCTGCGGAAGCGAGCTGCCGAACTCGTCGATCCCGATCGTCCCGGGGATTGGAACCAGGCACTCATGGAGCTGGGCGCCACGGTATGCACGCCCCGGTCTCCTCGCTGCATGGTCTGTCCGTTGAGTGGAGAGTGTCGGGCCATGGCCGAGGGCACGCAGGAGCTGAGACCTGCTCCGACGCGCCAGCCGCAAGTACGTACCGTCTCCTATGCGGTGATGGTGGTCCTCAACCCGGGCGGCGAGCTGCTGATGGTCCGCCGTCCGTCCGACGGTCTCCTCGGTGGGCTTTGGGAGTTTCCGGCTGTTGAGGGCGGGGCGGAGGACGGCACGCCTGAGGATGCCACGCCCACGGGGGGTGAACTCCGTGTGGAGAGCTCGCTTCACCAGCGATGCCGGGCCCGCTTGAAGGGCCTGGGCGTCCAGCTACCCTCGCGCTCGGTTCGCTTGAGCGTCCTGCAGGAGGTCCGTCACAAGTTCACCCACCTCAAGGCGGTGTACCACCCGATGTTGCTGGTCGGTGAGGGATCATGGCCTACACCATCGGAGGGGCCCCCGCCGGAGGAACACGACTGGCTCTTGCCCGACGAGATCACACGCCTTCCGCTCCCGGTCGCCCAAAGGAAGATCCTCGATCTGGCAAGGGCCGCCTTAGAGTTGAAGGAGCGCTCCCGCTTGTCTGCTTCGGCCTCTAGGCGCTGACACCTCCTCCGAACGGATCGAACCCCTTGTAGCCCTGACCCGAAGAACTCTCATGGCGGGCCTTCGCATAGCTGCCGCTCATCGAGCGGCTGATCTTCCGGTCGGCGGCCAACGCCTCCAGAACGAGCTCACATGCTCCCGCCCGCCATCCCTGTGAGCACGATTTCGGGGCGAGGCCGACCGCTTGAACCAGCTCCAGTAGCCCGGGCACGATCTCAAAGCCCTGAACACAGGCCTCCGCCGAGCTGTCGGACCCCACCTGGAGCGCTCCCCCCAGCTCGAAGTACTCGATGATCTCCTCGAGATCCGCGCCACCCGCCCTCGTCTGAAATACGCCGCTTGCGGCCTGGCTGATCAACTCCCGCGCGATTCGCTCGGAGCCCTGCAATTCTCCTTCGTACTCGAGCTCCATCTTGCCGGTGATAGCTGGGAGGGCTCCGTAGATGTCGGACACCCGGGGGACGACCCGGTCCTCCCCGAGCAAGAACGCCCTACGTTCTGCCGACGATACGACGGTTTCGAGTACGGTGATCGGCATGCGCTGGCTGATGCCCGAGCGCTGGTCGATCCGCTTGTCCTCTCTGCCCAGAAACGCGACCCGCTCGACCAACTCGGAGATGAAGTCCGGAACTTCGGTCGGAATGCAGTCACGGGCGAGCCAGGCCTCCTGCTGAGTGATGTCCATGCCGATGGAGACTTCGCTCGGATAGTGCGTTTGGATTTCGGCGCCGATCCGATCCTTGAGCGGAGTGATGATCTTCCCACGGGCCGTGTAGTCCTCGGGATTGGCCGTGAACACGAGGAAGACGTCCAAGGGCAAACGGATGGGGTACCCCTTCACCTGCACGTCACCCTCTTGGAGGATGTTGAAGAGGCCCACCTGAATCTTACCCGCGAGATCGGGCAGCTCGTTCATGGCGAAGACCCCGCGGTTGGCGCGCGGGAGAAGCCCATAGTGGATCGTCAGCTCGTCCGCGAGGATGTGTCCTCCACGCGCGGCCTTGATGGGGTCCACGTCCCCGATGATGTCGGCGATGGTCACGTCCGGCGTCGCCAGCTTCTCCACGAAGCGGTGATCCCGGGTCACCCAGGCAACCGGTGCGTCGTCACCCTTCTCCTCGAGCACTGTCCGCGCATACTTCGAAATCGGACGGAGAGGATCGTCGTTGATCTCGCTCCCCTCGAGGATCGGGATTTCGGGATCGAGAAGGTCCACGAGTTGTCTGAGAATCCGGCTCTTCGCCTGACCCCGCAGACCCAACAGGATGAAGTCGTGACGGGCCAGAATTCCGTTCACGATCATGGGCACGACAGTATCGTCGAAACCGACGATACCGGGGAAGATCTCATCCCCGGCCCTGAGCTTGGTGATCAGGTTCTTTCTTAGCTCATCCTTCACAGTGCGGGGCTCGTATCCCGAGGACTTGAGCTCGCGGACGGTGCGGGGCCGTTTCGAAGTCATGAAAAAGCGTTTCATCCGTGGGTGGGCCAAATCGAATGGAGGCTCAGTGCCTCACGTATGGTGTCGAAGTTGGAATCGTCGCGCCATTCCGCGACCTTCCTAGCGATTCAGAACGCGGAGCCGGGTGGGATCAACCGCGGGTGACTCCGATACACCCAGAGGTTTCGGCAGATCCCGAGTGCTGTGCCGGTTCCGACGTCGAGCGTCGGTGATCACGATTTGCGTAGATCACCATTTCGTCGATCACGATTTACGGAGCGACGATGTCCAGGAAACGCCCATCCGTCGGACTGTTTCGCCCGGCTCAATTTCAGCCACCGCTTCCTGCCGACCGACTGATTCTGCATGTCGCACCCGACCCGGAGGCTGTGCCGATGGACGTGGTGTTCGTGGGCGGTGGCCCCGCCGGTCTTGCGGGGGCCATCGAGTTGGCCCGGCTCGTCGAGAAGGACAACGAGGGTGAAGGTGGGCTGGGCGACATCGAGATCGGAGTCCTCGAGAAGGCGAGCCGAGTGGGGGAGCATTCACTCTCCGGGGCGGTGGTGAACCCGGTGGCCTTGCGCGAGCTCTTTCCGGAACTCGACATCGGTGATCTTCCGCTCCGCGGCCGCGTCGGAAAAGAGGCAGTCTACTTTCTTACGGAGCAGAGGGCACTCCGGATACCCACGCCACCCACCATGAGGAACCATGGCAACTACGTCGCCTCGATCTGTGAGATCGTGCGGTGGTTGGGGGAAAAGGCAGAAGGCCTCGGCGTCAACGTGTTCCCCGGCTTTCCAGTCGATGGATTGCTGGTCGACGGCGACTGTGTCATCGGCGTACGCACCACCCCCTCCGGCCTCGACCGTGAAGGCCGGCCGGGCGCGGACCACATGCCGGCCATGGATCTGACCGCCCGGGTGACCGTTCTCTCGGAGGGCACCCGTGGGCCCCTCACGGAAGCGTTCTCCAAATGGCAGGGGATCGGCTCCGAAAATCCCCAGGTCTTCGCTCTCGGGGTGAAGGAGTTGTGGGAAACCCGCGTCCCGTTGGATCGGGTGATTCACACGCTGGGATGGCCGCTCCCGGGTGACGCCTTCGGCGGAAGCTTCATGTATCCGCTCGATGAGAATCTGGTTGCGATGGGCCTTGTCGTCGGACTCGACTACCGGGATGCCCGCCTCGACGTCCACAACGTGCTGCAGCGCATGAAGCTCCACCCCCTCTTCCGGCCCTATCTGGAGGGCGGCGAGATGGTGGAGTGGGGAGCGAAAACAATTCCCGAGGGGGGATACTACTCGGTGCCCGAACGCAGGCACGGAGATGGAGTGTGCGTGGTGGGTGATGCCGCCGGGTACGTAGACGTGCCGTCACTCAAGGGAATTCACTATGCGATGCACTCGGGGATCTTGGCCGCGAGGGCGATTTTCCATGCGCTCAAGGCGGGTGACGTGTCGGAGGTCGGACTGCGATCCTACACCGACGCGGTGAACTCGAGCTACATCATGAAGGACCTACGGCGCACCCGGAACATCCGTCTGGCCTTCAAGAAGGGATTCCTGGAAGGGGTGGTTGGGGCCGGGCTCATGACGCTAACCGGCGGTGCGCTGCCTGGCGGGAAGATCACTGTGTCGGAGGATGCGGAGGAGGAGCGAGTGCTCGGGGACGGAGGACCCGGGGTCCAACCCGACGGGAAACTCACGTTCAGCAAGGCAGACGGAGTCTATAAGGCCGGGAACCAGACGCGCGACGACGGGCCCAGTCATTTGGTAGTGGGCGAGGACGTGAGCCCGGAAGCCGCCGAACTGTACACGCACCTGTGCCCGGCCGGCGTCTATGAGCGCGACGGTGACGAGCTGCGCCTCAACGCACCGAACTGCGTCGACTGCAAGGCGAGCGACGTTCTCGGGCCGCGGTGGACTGCCCGTGAGGGTGGGAGCGGGCCGGCCTACCGGCGGATGTAGGCGGACATATCACCGCTGATTCTGAGGACAGCCGCCGCGGCCACCGCTGCATCAATCGCGGATCAGCCCGGCATGCCCTGTTCGAGGATGGCCACGTCGCCGTCGAACATTTCTCTTACGCGCTCCGCGTTTTCGCGGGTCTCACGGCCGCCCCAATGCACCGGCACGACGACCTGAGCCCGGCACGCGGTGGCGGCACGGACGGCATCCTCCGGCCCCATCGTGTAGTGACCCTCGCAAGGCAAGAAAGCCATATCACACCTTATCTGGTTCATCGCCTCGAGGAAGTCCGTGTCGCCGGAGTGGTAGTACGTGATCCCGTCGAGCGTGAACACGTACCCCAACCATTCGTTCTCCGCAGGATGGAACTTCTTACCCTCGTTGTAGGCCGGTACGGCGAGGATTTCGATACCGTCGAGGTGGATCATGTCGCCCGGCCGCATCAGATGGTCGACATCTTCGAGCTGCTTCCTCATTGACGCCGGAGCCACCAGGGTGGTCTCTTGACCCCGCACCCTCGCGATGTCGTCTTCGGAAAAATTGTCGAAATGGGGATGCGTCAGAAGTATGTAATCCGCTGTGCTCTCCTCTGGTATTCCCCAGGGGTCGATATGGATCTCGACACCGCCTCGCTGGATCCGGACGGAGGACTGCCTGAACCAGGTGACACCTTCGAGCATAGTCTCGTCTTCGAGCATAGTCTCGTCGGAGGAGGAAAACGTACGATCAGCGAGTTTTGGTCAACCTAAGCGCTGACGTTATGCCAAAAAAGGCCGACATTATGACAGGGGGATTGCAATTGATGGCAGGGGGACTGCAACTACGGCATATTCTAGGAGGACGAGTCTGGCAGGATTCATGCAGTTAGCATCAATTCCCGAGCCGCCCTCGATGTCATCGCACCGATCGGGAACGGGTGCCAGGGGAGTGGGCTTTTTGATAGCAGTGATGTCTCGATTCTGAAATCAAGGCCGAATCGATTGCGAGGACTCATGGGTGAACGATACACACTTCCGGTTTTGCCACTGAGGGATACGGTGGTCTACCCCGGCGTGGCGGTGCCGATCTCGGCCGGCCGGCCTGGTACGGTAGAGGCTGTGCAGGAGGCACTCGACGGAGACCGCCGGCTCTTTGCCGTGGCTCAGAAGGAGAACGTCGATGACCCCACCCCCGATGTGCTCTACACGGTCGGGACGGTCGTACGGATCATCCAGACGCACAGGGTTCGGGGTGGCGTTCAGCTCCTGGTACAGGGCGAGGGACGGGCACAGGTCATCTCCTACGAGTCCGAGGGTGAGGGAATGCTGCGCGCGGTGCTCCTGGAGATGGAACGCCAGCCGACCGTCGATAAAGACGATCCCGCGTTTCAGGCACTCAATCATGAGTTGAGGGAGTGCGCGGCGGAGTTGGGCACCCGAAGGGGGGTTCCAGCCGAGGCTCTCAATCAGCTGATCCAGGGTGTGGATGAGCCGGGAGCGTTCGCGGATCTCGTCTCGTTCTATTTGGAGCTCTCAACGGAGGACAAGCAGGGGCTCCTGGAGACGCTCGACGACGAGGAGCGCATGCGTGAGTCCTTGGTCGCAGTGGAACGTGAGTTGGCGCGGCTCGATGCCCAAGAGGAAATCCAAGCGAGGGTGCAGGAGGAACTCGGTGAGCGGCAGCGGGAGATGCTCCTTCGCGAACAGCTCAAGCAGATCCAACGTGAGTTGGGCGACGAAGACGAACGTGATGATGTCGAGGAGCTTCGGGAGCGGGTCGTAGCGCTGAAGCTTGACGAGGACCAGCGCTCGGAAGTCGAGCGGGAGCTCAAACGCCTGGAGCGTACGAGTCCTCAGTCGGCCGAATACCAGGTCATCCGCACGTTCCTCGAGTGGGTGACGGAGCTCCCATGGAGCGTCCGGTCGGAGGACAAAATCGACCTCGTTTTGTCGGCGGAGATCTTGGACGAGGATCACTACGGTCTCGAGGACGTGAAAGACCGTGTCTTGGAGTTTTTGGCGGTTCGGAAGCTCCAGCTGGACCGGTTGGAGGACTTGGGCGATGGGGCCGGCGAAGACCAGACCGGCGAGGCAACCGAGCCTGGTGAGGCAACCGAGCCCGGCGAGGCAACCGAGCCTGGTGAGGCAACCGAGCCCGGTGAGGCAACCGAGCCCGGTGAGGCAACCGAGCCCGGTGAGGCGAGCGCAGCGGAGGAGCCCGGTGAGGCGAGCGCAGCGGAGGAGCCCGGTGAAACCAACGGCGCGGCCGACATTACAGACGTGCCCGACGAGGCGGAGGAGGCAGAGGAGGTAGGTGGCCGGGGTCCGATTCTCCTCTTCGTAGGTCCGCCGGGAGTCGGAAAGACGAGCATCGCACAGTCCATCGCCCGTTCATTGGGTAGAGAGTACGTAAGGATCTCGCTCGGCGGCGCTCGTGACGAGGCCGACATTCGTGGTCACCGCCGTACCTATGTGGGGGCCATGCCCGGCCGGATCATTCAAGGGATGCGGCAAGCCAAGTCAAAGAATCCGGTGTTCCTGCTGGACGAAGTGGACAAGCTGGGCGTGTCGTTCCAAGGAGATCCGAGTGCGGCGTTGCTCGAAGTGCTCGATCCGGCCCAAAATTCGACCTTCACGGATCACTACCTCGGTATGACGTTCGATCTCTCTGAGGTGCTCTTCATTGCGACGGCGAACTATTCGGACCGGATTCCGCCCCCGTTGTATGATCGCATGGAGAAAGTCGATTTTTCGGGGTACACGGAGGCCGAAAAGCTCGAGATCGCGAAGCGTTATCTGCTTCCTCGTCAGCTAAGAGAGAGTGGCCTCCGGGAAGGTGAAATGTCGTTGGGTGACGAGGCCCTGCTCGCCCTGATCCAGGAATACACGCGGGAGGCTGGAGTTCGTCAGATCGAACGTCAGTTGGGTAAGCTAGCCCGGAAAGTCGCGCGTAAGGTTGCCGCGGACGAAGTGGAGCGTCTCGAGGTCGATCGGGTCGTCATTCGGGAGTTGATTGGACGCCCGAGGGTACATCCCGAGCGGATGGCTGCTACCGACGTCGTGGGAGTAGCGACAGGGATGTTCTACACGCCCATGGGTGGCGATATCATGTTCGTCGAGGCCAGCGTGATGACCGGGGAGGGCGCTCTGGTCCTCACCGGCCAGTTGGGTGACGTCATGAAGGAGTCGGGGCGGGCAGCACTGAGCTACGCCAAGAGCAACTATGCTCGCCTCGGTATCCCGGAAGATGCGCTCACGGGCCGAGAGGTGCACATCCATGTTCCGGCCGGGGCCGTTCCAAAGGACGGTCCCTCGGCTGGAATTACTATGGCCACGGCCTTGGTGTCGGCCCTCTCGGGACGGAAGATTCGTCGAGACGTCGCGATGACCGGTGAGTTGACCCTGACCGGCCGCGTGCTTCCCATCGGCGGCATCAAAGAGAAGCTCTTGGGAGCCATCCGTGCCGGCATCGACGAGATCATCATCCCGTGTGACAACGAGGCCGATCTGGACGATCTCAGGGATGAGGTGAGAAACTCGCTGACCGTTCACCTGGTCGAGGACTTGGACCAAGTGATCAATATCGCTCTCAAGATCGACGAGGCGGCGAACGCGAAAAAGAAGAAGACCACGAAGAGCAAGCCCCGTGCGAAGACGAGTCCTTCGCAGAGCCCTGCGTCGGCCTAGGGGGCGGCTCTCCAGAGGCCTTTAAACAACCTTGATCGCTCCCGGTGCTCCATCGGTGACGCGTCCGATGATCGCCGCCACGGCAGTGGTGACCTCGAGGAGTTCCATGAGCTCCTCGGCGCGTTCCTCCGGGACGGACATAAGCAGACCTCCCGAGGTCTGCGCGTCCGCCAGGATCAAGCGAGTGCTCTCGCCCTGATCTCCGAATTCGACGCGATCCTTCAGATCTTCGAGGTTTCGCCGAGTTCCGCCGGGGATATGGCCAGCAGTGACCAGCTCCGACACCTCGGGCAAAACGGGGACGTCGTCGGCCACGATCTCGGCGGCCACGCCGGACTGAAATAACAAGTTGCTGAGATGACCCAGGAGCCCGTACCCGGTCACATCCGTAGCGGCTCGCACCCCGACGCTTTTCATGGCCCCTGCCGCCTCACGATTGAGGGCCGTCATGCTCTTCACCGCAGCCTCGGTAGCCGTGTCGGAGGCCGCCTCGGCCTTGATCGCAGTGGCTACCACTCCGGTGCCGAGGGCCTTGGTGAGAACCAGCAAATCGCCTGCCTCGGCCGAGGTGTTGGTCACGAGATTCTCGATGTCCACGTCACCGACCGCGACCAGCCCGTACTTCGGTTCGGGGTCGTCCACCGAGTGGCCTCCCATGATGGGGACACCGGCTTCGCGGGCGACGTCGGATCCTCCACGAATGATCTCCTCGACCAGCCCACGGTCCAGAAGAGCTCTGGGAAACGCCAATAGGTTGAGGACGAAGAGCGGTTCGGCCCCCATCGCGTAGATGTCCGAGAGAGCGTTGGCGGCCGCGATCCGTCCGAAGTCGTACGGGTTATCGACCAGCGGTGTGAAGAAATCGAGCGTCACCACCAGCGCGCGTCCGCCCCCGAGCGCATACACGGCGGCGTCGTCGCTCGTGGAGGCGTCCACCAGCACTTGCTCACTCTCTATGGGAACCAGATGACGCAGGACCTGCGCAAGCTCGGAGATGCCGAGTTTACACGCTCACCCAGCCCCGTGGGAGAGCTGGGTCAGGCGGATCCTGGGCTTCTGATCTCTGGGCTCTTGTGACATTTGACTCTGTAGGCTCAATCAGCCCTCGCGGGACGCCAGGCTTTACAGCCCGGTTGGGCTAATCTAGACATGGGCGCCAGGGGGGGGAACACAGTAAGTTCGGGTATGGAAGTTCCTATGAGTTCGACGCGCGCGCGTCTGGGTGAGGCGTTAAGAAGGTCCGACCGCGAGTTCGAGCTCGGGCGGGCGGCCCTCTTCATCGCTCAGGAGGAATATCCGCAGCTTCCCGTGGAGCGGTACATGTTGCGATTGGACTCCTTGGCCGAAGCGGTGAAGGACCGGCTGGACGACGAGATGGCCCCCCCAGTCGTCCTTGGGGAGGTGATCCATACGTTGTTCGAGCGGGAGGGGCTGCGCGGAAACAAGGAGTCCTACCACGATCCTCGGAATTCCTTCATCAATGATGTCTTGGATCGGCGTCTCGGAATCCCACTCACTCTCGGCATCATTCTGCTGGAGGTCGGTTGGCGGCTCGATCTCCCTCTCGAAGGCGTGAACTTCCCCGGTCACTTTCTGGTCCGGTACCGCGGCTCGGCCGAACACCTTCTGATCGACCCGTTCGATCAGGGACGAATCCGCTTCGAGAGTCAAGCGCAGGAAGTGTTGGATCAGCAGTACGGCGGCATGGTTCGGATGCAGCCGGCTTTCCTCCGAGCGGCAAGCAAACTCGACATGATCCGTCGCTTGCTAGTGAACCTCAAGGGCCTATACGTCAACGTAAAGGATGATGAACGGGCGTTGTCCGTGGTCGAGCGCTTGCTCTTGGTCCAGCCAGCGTCCCCCGGGGAGGGTCGCGACCGCGGCATGTTGCTGCTGAGGCTCGGTCGGGAAGAAGAAGCGAAGGAACAACTCCGGCAGTATCTCGACCGCTATCCTCGTGCCGCTGATGCCAAGCGGATCCGGTCGCTGGTGGACCGCCTCGAGGCGGGGTTAGCGGCCCCGGAGGAGGATTTGGATGTATGAGGGAGCTGTCTTTGGCCACGTGCGCGGGGCCGAAGTGGCGAGGCACTACGGGGATCCTGAGGCAGAATACCGGGCGGCCCGGGAGGGACTGGCCGTTCGCGATCGCAGCCACCGGGCCCGGCTGCTTGTTCGGGGACCCGCCCCGATCGCTGCCTTCCAGGGCATACTCACGGGACGCATGCCATCGTCCCCTGGCATGCCTCGAAAGGGGTTGGTGAGGGCCCGGGCCGAGTACTCCGCGGTCCTCACTCCCAAGGGTCGGATGATTGCGGATCTGCGAGCGATGTGGGGTCCGGATCCGGACGAGGAGGGCCTGCTTCTGGATGTACCGGCGGCGGCGCTCGAGCCACTGCTGGCGCACATGAGGCGTTCTGTGCCGCCCCGTTTGGCCAACATCGAGGACGTCACGGCCCACTCCGGACTCATGACGGTTCTCGGTCCGGAGGCGGCGGACCCGATAGCGGAGATCGTCTTGGGTTCGGCTTCTCACGCCACCGAAGTCGAGGGTTTGACCGAGGGGGACTTCCTAGAGGTTCGAGACCACGAATACAGGGACGAGGGGATCGGTAACGGGGGTGTGCGGGTGGTGAAGACGTGTGAGGTGGATGTGCCTGCCTGGGACATTTTCGTCTCCGCCGGCAGCTTCGGGGAGGTCTGGGGCGGCTTCATCAAGGCCGGGGCGGCCCCGATCGGCGCGGGTGTCTGGGACACGCTCCGGGTGGAGGCGGGCCGGCCGGCATACGGCGGAGACATGGATGATTCGACGATTCTCTCGGAGACTGGACTCGTGGATCGTTCGGTGGACCATACGAAAGGGTGCTATACCGGCCAGGAGGTCATCGTTCGTATCCGTGACCGGGGGCACGTGAACCGATCACTGCGAGGACTGCTGCTGGCGGAGGGCCCGGCACCGAAGCTCGGGGCCGAGTTGTTCCGGGGGGATCGGGTCGTGGGTGAAATCACTAGCGCCGTGGAGTCCCCCAGCCGGGCTGGCCCGATCGGACTCGGCTACGCGCGCCGAGAAATCCTGCACGGCGAACAGGTGACCGTGGGTTCGCCCGAGGGGCCGTCCGCTACAGTCCGTGAGTTGGGTCCTGGTTGGACATCCATGTAGATAGAGGTGCCGGGCAACCACACATGTACATGGAGATGCTGGGCAACCACACCGTCTATCCGGTGTAGCAAATTCGCTGGTTTCCCCAGGTGATTTGGTAGCGAAGGAGTTGTCGATGCTGAGGCGTGTGGCTTTAGGAAGAGGTTCGTTCGCGGTTTTGATGGCCGCGCTGCCTTCGATATTCGCGGGGACCCCGCTGGTAGCACAGGATGTGGCCGCGGTGAAGATCGGCATCTTCAACGCCGACCGGGTCTTGTCCGAATCTCAGGCTGGTCAGCAGGCCCTCGCCCTTTTCAACCAACTTCGCGATCAGCGAGTTGGAGAGTTGCAGGTCCAGCAGAATGAGATCAACACCCTTCAGCAGGAGGCGATGACAGCGGCTCTTGGCGGCCCGGAGGCAGCACGTCTCCAACGACAGTTGGAGGATCTGATGCTCCGGCTGGAGCGCCTGCAGCAGGACGTTCAGCAGGAACTAGGGACGCGGCAGACCGAGCTGACGGAGGGAATCACGGCGATGGTCGCTGAAACCATCGATGCGATGGGACGGGAGGAGGGCTACACTCTCATCTTCAATGCCGTCCAAAGCGGCTTGGTCTACGTAGATCCGACGTTGGACGTCACGGATGAAATCATCCGAAGGATCAACGCGATGAGTGCCCCAGACCCTCTGTAGCTCAGCGACGCATTCGTGGCCCGAAGCCTCCGCGCCGCCCGAAGGCCCGCGCACCCCTGGGAGGGCCCGATTTTTCTCGGTGGGGGACTGTGCGACAGTCAGGAGGCGCCGATGGGGAGCTTGATGGATCCGGGCTTAATGAGGTTGATCGGTCCAGGCTCACCGAACAGATAACCCTGGACAATGTGAATCCCAATCTGCTCCACGACTGCGAGCTCCTCCTCCGTCTCGATTCCTTCGGCCACGATTCCTTGGGGGGCGTATTGCCTCAGCCCCTGCACAACGTGGTTCAGGAATTTCCGAAACTCCTCTCAGGCCACGGCCTGTAGGATGGTGAGCCGGTCCAGCTTGATGTACTCCGGTTCCAAGTCGGCTAGGAACGGAAGGGAGATGAAACCCACACCGAAGTCATCAAATGCGAATCTATATCCGTCTGCTCTCCATTCCTGGGTCACGGCGAGATGGTGCTCTATATCGATCAGGGCCTCCTTCTCCGAAATCTCCAGGATGACGTCGACATCTGAGGGCTTCTCTCGGTGCCCGATGGACTCCAAGAGCTTGAAGTCCACGTTTATGAACACGCGATCCAGCCCGTGGATTTCGGCTGCCTCGATCTGCTTTCGGAAGCAGATTTCCTTCAGGTCGGCGAGTTTGCCGATCGAGTGATACTTCATGAAGAGTTCCTGGATACACATCTCATCGTGTGAAGACCGGCTCAGGGCCTCATGTCCGATCACCCGCGCCGACACGGTGTCCACGATCGGCTGAAAGACAACATCGACCACGGCATCGTCCAACTCGTATTCCTCTTCCCCGATATGGATCTTGTCGCCCCTCTTCTTCGCGATGTACAGGGCTCGGTCCGCGAGGCGGATGAGATGGTTGGAGTCTTCCCCATGTTCGGGGAACGAGGCGACGCCGATGCTCAAATCGAGTGGAAACCGCTTCTCTCTTCCCAGGGCCACAATCTGCTTCCGGATCCGCTCTCCCGCGTCCATGATGCCCTGTCGATCGGCGACGAGGAGAATTACGACGAACTCGTCTCCTCCCCATCGGAAGACGAAGTCAATCTCCCGGGTCGCGTCCTGTATGGCCTCACCGGCAGCCTTGAGGATCTCGTCGCCGAATTGGTGGCTGCGCGTATCGTTGACCTTCTTGAAATTGTCCAAATCGCAAAGGAGGAGTGCGAAGCGATGCTCTTGGGCGAGCCGCTCTGGAGATTTCCTCCTCGATGCGTTTGTTGAAATATCTTCGGTTGTACAGGTTGGTGAGGGGATCCCGTACCGAGAGGTCCCTCAGGGCCTGCTCGGCGACCTTGCGTTCGGTGATGTCCCGGAAGATTCCCACCCCGCCCACTTGATCTCCCGCTTCGTTTCTGAGCGGTGAGAAGTGGGTCTCGAAGAATACAGGCCTGTCTCCGTCTTCCAGCGAATAACTGCTCTCTTTGGCAATCGTGGTGTCTTCGGTCAGGGCTTCCCGCAGTGCGTCGTGGTCCCCCGTTTCCTCCAGTCGAGGAAAGACGTCTAACAGTTGGCGATCGACTGCATCTTTCGTAGCAACCCCGGTTATCAACTCCATTCCGGGGTTCCAAACAGTGATGTTGAACGCCACGTCACAGGAGAAGATGCTGTCGATGCTACTCGTGATGACTCGCTCGAACGCCGCGCGCATGTCCGAATTCGCCTCAAGTAACTCCTTCGACATCAGTTCCAGGGAGCTCTCCATGATGGCTCGGTCGTCGTCGAACTGCTCATACGCGTCACTGACGAGACCGAGCAGCACCCGCTCTTCGTCAGGCAGCGCTTGGGGGTCCTCGAGGGAACGGCGAAGCTGACGGACGAGAAGCCGGTGTAGGTTCTCCACTCGCTAGCTCTCCGACAGCGTTGTGATCGTCATCGTTTGGTTGTGAAGCTGACAAGGGGCTCCCTGGACGAACGGCGAGATTTCGCCGTAGGAGTAGAAGCCGATGAGTGGAGTGGAATCCCCCAGCACGTCGCGGACCCCTTCTACCTCTTCCTCAATGCGCTGATTGAGAACCAGCTTGCGTCCAACGCAACTGATCAGGATCGCCAACTCGGATGGCTGCTCGCCCATCGCAGCTCGGCTGAGGGTTGCCGCACCCATCGATCCATCCACCAGCCGATCGAAGTTGGCCTTCATGAGGCGAGCGTAAGCGCCTTCAGGGACGTTCCCGGCGAAGGTCAGGCTGCTCTCCTGCTCGTCGATCGAGATAATGGTCCGTACGACGCCGGTCTCGCCCTCTTTGGTCCGGAGGGACAGCGGAAAGAGCAATCCGGTCGCCGGAAGCCCATCCGCGTGCTCGCCGAGATATTCTTTGTAAAGATCCAAGGCCGACCTACCGTCCAATTCGTAAAGCACATTCGCGGTGGAACGCGTGATTCTCCGCTCTGGACCAAAGGGATCCCATCCGCCGAGTGATCCGAACCCCACCTTGAGGTGTTCTCCGTAAAACCCGACCGCGCCGACGGTGCCCGACTCAGGTGACCCGTCCGAAACGACGAGTGTTTCCCGGAAACGCTCTCCGTCCCCCGATAGGCCGCCCGTGACGGTGACGTCCGTGGGCAGGGCGCTCTCGAGTCCATCCACCAGCCTGGTTCCGTTTACCCGCAGACCATCCGACAGAACGAGTAGATGTCGTAAACCCTCCTGGGGTAGGGACCGAGCCAGCTCCACGCCTACCTGAAAGCTGCCTCCCTGCCCGTTGACCGACACGGACGCGCACTGGATTTCGGAGGACCCGAACTCTATGGCGGTCGAGACCGCACTGTCATCGAGGACCTGGGTTCCGAGAATCTCGCCGGCAGTCGAGCAGCCGAACACGTGTGCCTCGGGGTGGCTTGCTTTCATCTCGTCCAGCGCAGGCGTCGCCTTCAGAGCAGAAGCGGAACCGAACACGAGAACGAGTTGCGCACTTATCCCGGAGTCGCCCTCGGGGGACTCCGCCCAGCCCGTGGTCCGAGTCCAGATACGTTGCTCGATCTTCATACCCATACCTCAAGCTTCTGGCGGGATCTCAATCAGACCGATCCTGGAGATCTCGGGTCTGGGGGTCCATCGGAACCGGCCCTCGCAGCGAACGAATTCCATCCATTCTTCAAAGGTGGATACGCCGCTTCGGAGAATGCAAGAACGATTCTCACAACTCCGAATCGGGGGGCGGGAGTGTGTCGCGGCCGGGCGGGGGTTCGAGAAGATCCTTGTAGAAATCGCGTTCCTCCTCGAGTCGTTCCATACGGGTGCTCAAATCGGCGATGGTGTCGCGGACGCGGTGGAGTTCCTCGGCGTCCAGTTGGAAGGACTCGCGGGGGAGCGGAGCCCGTCGTCGCACGGCAAAGATCCGGCCGACAGTGGAAATCAACACCAGAGCGATGATGAACTCGAAAACGCCCATTCCGGGGACCCTCGTGGCGATCCATGGTTACTGCACACGCGGGGTGCCTTCGACCTTTGCGATGCGCTATCGTCGAAACGCCTGTAAAGTAAGGGAATGGTGGATGACCGTTCGACCGGGGAGCTGATGATTGTGGCCAGATTCGCTTTCGCTGTGTTAACCATTGGTGCGTTGATTGCCCCCATCTCTGCGGATGGCCAGTTGGTGGCGGGGGTGTTCGGAGCCCGGGCTCGAGACAGTTTCGGGGGGACCAACGGATTCGGGGCCGAGGCGGGCGTGAGCCTGCCGCTGGTTCCGATCGAGGTGTTCGTTGCCGGGACGCTGTTTCGTCCCGAATGCAGCGGATGTGATTTCGAGGGTTGGTCGGTGGGCGCGAATCTCGGGATCTTCCCCCTTCCGGTGCTGCGGCCCTATCTCACGTTCGGGCGCACGTGGCGTGATCTAGAGGACCGGAGTACTGCACTGATCTTGGATGACGACGGTTTCTTCACCGGTGCCGGGCTCGAGTTCGCTCTCCCCGGCTTCGGTCTCTTTGCTGAGGGTCGGTATGAGTTCTTGTCGGAAGATCCGGGCCAGAGCCAGGATGTCAGGCAGTGGACTCTGCGGGCCGGCTTGATGATGCGCTGGGGTGGCGTCCCCCTGTAGGCTCTTCGCGGCCTTGGCTGGATTAGCCGGCCGAGATCGCCTGGACGATCCTGGGTCCGTGAAGCTTGCCGTTTTCTATGAAAATCTTGTTCGCGTTATTGCCCGCCGCCAGGACTCCAGCGATGTACATACCGGGCACGTTGGTCTCCATGGTATCAGGGGAATGCGAGGGAATGCCGGTCTCATCATCGATGCTGATACCGAGTCCCGAGATGAATCCGCGGTCCGGCCGCCAGCCCGTCATGGCGAGCACCCAATCGTTCGGGATCTCCACCGTCTGCTCCGAGTCCATGTTCTGGAGTATGACGCTGGTGAGACGGATCTCCTGGACCCGATGGCGCCAAAAGACCTCGATCTCGCCGTTCTCCAACCGGTTTTGGATGTCGGGGACCACCCAGGGCTTCACGCCCCGGTCGATCTCATCGAAGATGTGGACCATGGTTACCCTGGCACCGGCCCGGTAGGTCTCCAGGGCCGACTCCACCGCGGAGTTTCCGGCTCCTACGACCAGTACGTCCTGGTCGTAGAACGGATACGGCTCTTTGTAGTAGTGCTTCACCTTGGGGAGTTCTTCTCCGGGCACGTGGAGATAGTTCGGCTCATGGAATCCCCCCGTCGCCACCACGACCGCTTTGGCCCGAACCGTGCCCTCCCCTCCCGACTTCGCTCTGGTTTGTAGCAGAAAGTCCCCTCGTTGGCCCTCGATCGACGTGACTTCCTCGTATTGCCGAACGTCCAGGTCGTAGTGCTGGACCACCCGCCGGTAGTAACTGAGCGCCTCTCGCCGGCTCGGCTTGCTGTCGGCGATCGTGAAGGGGACGCCCGCGATTTCCAGCTTCCGCGCCGTACTGAAAAACGTCAGGTAATAAGGGTAATTCACCAAGGAATTGGTGACGCATCCCCTGTCGTAGAGGATGGTTCGGAGTCCGGCGGTGGCCGCGGCCGCTCCCACGGCGATCCCGCAGGGTCCGGCTCCGACCACGGCCAGGTCTATCGAGTCGCTCATTGCAGTCCACGTCATGTGCGTTTGGGATCGTCCAAGCTACCGACACGAACCTCTGTCCCCAAGGGCGTGGGTCAGGCATCTTGGACAAGCGCTGTTCGTTCCCCCGATCGGAGATGGGATGGTGAAATCCACCCGTTTAGCTTTGGCCGGCGCGCTCCTCTTCTCTGTGTCGGCCTGCGGATTATCCGAGATGATTGGGCGTGAGTCTCGGTCCAGTCGGGTTCAGAGACTTCTCAGCTCACTCGCCGCGGATTCGATGACGGGAAGGGCCATGGGAACCCTCGGGTCGGCGATGGCCGCCCGAGTGATCGCCGCGGAACTCGATGACGCGGGAGTGACTCCGGCGGGGACGTCAGGGTACGTCCAGGAAATCGCCGCCGCGCGCGTGAGGCTGCCCGACGGTAGTGGGTCTCGTGTCGTCATGGCGGAGGCCGCGGAAGGCCTCCCCGATTCAGCGACGGAGCTCATCTCAGACCGCAATCTCGTTGGGATCGTCCGTGGCTCGGATCCTACCGTGGCCGACGAGGTGATCGTCGTCGGCGCCCACTTCGATCATATTGGTGTGGGACGTTCGGTGAACGGGGATTCCATTTACAACGGCGCCGATGACGATGCGTCCGGCGTGGTGGCCGTTTTGGAGGTGGCGCGCGACCTCGCCTCAGGAACGCCCCCCAGGAGATCCGTGGTCTTTGCTCTGTTTACCGGTGAGGAGGAAGGCGGGCTGGGAAGCCGATGGTATCTGGACAACCCGGCGGTGCCTCTCGATCAGACCGTCGCTCAGCTCCAGGTCGAGATGATCGGGCGTCCGGATAGTCTGGCCGGTGGTCCCGGCATGTTGTGGGCTACCGGTTACGAGCGCTCCACGGTCGGAGCGATTCTCTCCTCCGTAGGGGTCCCAGTTGTGGCAGATCCGTATCCGGACCAGAACTTTTTCTTCCGGAGCGACAACGTGCGGTTCGCATACCGGGGGATTCCGGCGCACACACTGTCTTCATACAACTTGCACACGGACTACCATCGCCCCTCTGACGAAGTCGGGGGCGTGGATTTCGAGCATCTGGTGGCGGCTGTCGAAACGGTGATCATGGCAGTCCGGGCCCTGGCCGAAGCGCCCAGTTCGCCCGCCTGGAATGAAGGAGGGCGGCCGGAGCAGCGACCCGGTGCGTGAGGAGGCCTCGCCTTGAAGCGTCGCACCTTCATACGAACCGGTAGCCTGATCGGGGCGACCGGAGCGGCCGGAGCGCTAGGGCTCGGATTCGCCCGGGAGCGAGCGGGTCGGGGCGTCGCCCCCGGCACCGGATCTGGCACGGATTCGCGGATGGGCTCCGGCGCCGAGCCGGACCTCGTGCTCCGCCGCGCCACGGTGTTCGACGGCTTGGGTGCGCCGGGGCTGGAGATGGACGTTGCCGTCACTGGTGATCGTATCACCGAAGTGGGAAGGATCACGGCGACCGGGTCCGAGGAGATCGACCTGGCGGGAATGGCCCTATCACCTGGGTTCATCGATATCCACTCCCATGCCGATCTCTCGCTGCTGGTCAACCCGAACGCGGAGAGCCGCGTCCGCCAAGGGGTCACGTTGGAGATCGTGGGCCAGGACGGAAACTCGGTCGGTCCGATGTCCGACGCGGGGTTCCGAGGCACACGCGATCGATACCGGGACTCGTACGGAGTCGACATCGACTTCCGGGATCTAGGCGGGTTCCTGGATCAGCTGGACCGCTCTCCCGCGACCGTGAACCTGGCCACGATGATCGGCCATGGAACCATCCGTGGACTGGTGGTCGGGGGCGCGGATCGACCCGCAACGGAAGATGAGATTCGGCGCATGCGCGCGCTGATAGGGGATGCCCTCGATCAGGGAGCGGTGGGACTTACGTCGGGTCTCGAATACACCCCCGGGTCCTTTGCCGATGTAAGCGAACTCGTCGAGCTCGCCACGGAGCTCCGGGGTACCGGCTATCCCTATGCCTCTCACATGCGAAACGAGGACGACGGCGTTTTCGCGGCGGTGGAAGAGACCCTCCACGTTGGCCGGATGGCGGGCGTACCCGTTCAGGTATCGCACCTCAAGGCCCAGGGCGAGCGAAATTGGTGGAAGGCGAAAGCTATTCTTCGGTCCCTTGAGGACGCTCGCGCCGCTGGCCTCGATGTACACTTCGATCGATACCCCTACGTCGCCTACGCCACTGGTCTGTCCAATCTCTTCCCCGCCTGGGCGCGGGCGGGAGGGAGCGGTGCGTTTATCCGCCGTCTGGAAGATCCTGACCAACTTCCGGCGATCGAACGCCTCGCCAGGGCGAAAGTGGCCCTCTTGGGCTCATGGGATGCGGTACAGATCAGCTCCACACGGACGGCCCGCAATGCGTACGCGAGGGGCCGCCGTCTGGGGGAGTTGGCCCAGGAGAGGGGTGAGGATCCATTCTCGCTCACCGTCCGGTTGCTCATTGAGGAGCGGAATAGCGTGGGGATGATCGGATTCGGGATGTCGGAAGAGAACACGGCTGAGATCCTGGCTCATCCGCTTGGGATGGTATGCTCCGATGGTGGTTCCTATGCTCCGTATGGGGCCCTCTCGGGGGGCTCTCCCCACCCGCGCGGTTACGGGACATTTCCACGTCTGATGGGGCACTACGTGCGATCCGGAGCACTGTCCTTGGAGCTTGCCGTGCACAAGGCGACGGCCATGCCGGCGCGGAAGATCGGCCTGACCGACCGGGGGGTGATCGAGCCCGGAGCGTTTGCCGATCTCGTGGCGTTCGACCCCGCCACCGTGGCCGATCAGGCCACCTTCGAGGATCCCCATCAATATCCGGTTGGCATCCCCCTCGTCGTGGTGAACGGCCAGGTGACCTTGAGAGACGGTGAGCAGACCGGCGCGCGAGCCGGACGCGCCATACGGGGCCGGGGTCGGGGAGCCGCCGGGTAGGCCGAAGATCGTGTCCGACGCCTTTACCAGCCTGGCACACGCCCTGGGCATGGTCTTTCAAGAGAGCCCCGGCGAGCCCTGGTCGGACGATGTGTTCGAGTCGTGGGCACGAAGGGTTTTCGCCTACCAGTTCGAGACCAATCCCGTGTACGCTGCATATGTCCGCAAGCGGGGCGTTACGCCGTCCACAGTGGCCCACTGGAGCGAGGTTCCATGGGTTCCCGCCTCGGCATTCAAGGCGGTTCCGTTGGTTTCGGGAGATTCCTCACGGGTACAGCGCGTGTTCCGGACGAGTGGAACGATGGGCCCCGGGCAAGGAGAGCACCACGTCCTCGACCTCGATTTGTACAAGCACTCTCTGGTTCCGAACATGAGACACCACCTGTATGCAGATGGGACAGTTGGCGACGCTGCAACTGGCGACGGTGCAGCGATTCCCCTCTTGGCCCTCGCACCCGCTCCTGCTCACGCGCCCGAGTCTTCGTTGGGCTACATGTTGGGTGTCGCGCTCGACGTGCTCTCCGGGGGGGAGGGCGGTTTCTTCGTCACTCGGGACGGCGTGATCGACACTGCGGGGCTGAGTGCAGCGTTGGTGGGGGCCACCGCCCGAGGGGCTCCGATCCTTCTCGCGGGGACGGCCTTCGCATTCGTCCACTGGCTCGACTGGTTGAAGGAGCACCGCGGCGGATTCAACTTGCCTCCGGGTTCGCTGATCATGGAAACTGGGGGCTTCAAGGGTCGTTCTCGAGTCTTGGAGCGCTCGGAGTTCTACTCGGCCCTGTCGGAGGGCCACGGTATCCCCTTCGAGGCGATTGTGAACGAATATGGCATGACCGAGCTGTTGTCGCAGTTTTACGATAGCCCGCCCGCGGCGACGTCTGGCATGGTCCTGGCGGCTCGCCGGCACGTGCCGCCTCCGTGGGTTCGCACGCGCGTGCTCGATCCGAACACGCTCTCGGCACTTCCGATGGGGGAGCCGGGCTTGCTCTGCCACTACGATCTGGCCAACGCGGGGTCGGTGATGGCGGTTCTCACGGAGGATCTGGGCGTCGCAGTGGACGATGGTTTCCGTGTGCTCGGCAGGGTCCAGGGTGCGGAGGCCCGTGGCTGCTCCATCGCGATGGACGACCTTCTGTCGGGCGTGCGGGTGTGAGGACGACCTTCGACGCCTGGTGGCTTCCTCCTTCTTCGAGTG
Organism: Longimicrobiales bacterium; assembly: GCA_965219445.1. Lineage (GTDB taxonomy): Bacteria > Gemmatimonadota > Gemmatimonadetes > Longimicrobiales > Gaopeijiaceae > UBA822. The sequence goes on from CBDCNQ010000005.1 coordinate 100,017, forward strand.
AGTCACCGACGGCCCCTCCAGCGCTCACCTCGGAGACCATCGACCTCTCTGAGAGCGTCACGGCTCGCTATCCGGTTTGGTCCCCCGATGCTGCAGCGCGGCTCCTCGATACCTTGAGCGACGTGGGTACGCGACTCTCCGATGTGCCGGTTCAAGACCTGGTGACCTGGGTCGGACGGGTGGCGGACCGGTTCTTGGACTCCTCCGATCCCATTCGCAGCAGAGCGCTCGACTTGCTTGTCCCCACCGCGGGCATTTCGAAGGAGATGGCCTCCGAGGTGCTGACCGGTATGGCCCGCGACTGGACCCAGGAACGGCTTACTGAGCTCTTGGAAAGAGAGTTGCGCGACCCCGGCGTGCTGGATGGATTCCGCCGGTTGGACGGGGACCGGAGGGTCCACGCGAGTGGCCCGCCTCTCACTTTTCATATCGGTGCGGGAACCGTCCCCGGGGTCAGCGTCACCTCGATGGTTCGTGCTCTCCTCGTGAAATCGGCAGTCCTCCTCAAGCCCGGGTTGAGCGATGTAGTCCTGCCCGTGCTCTTTGCTGAGGCGCTCGCCGAAGAGGCTCCCGAGCTGTCGGACGCGATGGCCGTGACATATTGGCCGGGCGGGGCCTCCCCCCTAGAGGATCTCGCGCTTCAGAGGGCAGAGGCGGTGGTGGCGTATGGTGGCGACGAGACCATCAAGTCACTCAGGGTACGAACGCCCGTGACGGCACGCTTCATCGCATATCACCACCGTTTGAGCGTCGGCCTGGTGGGGCGTGAGGCCCTCACGTCCGAGCGCGCGCCTCGCGTCGCCCGAATGGTCGCGCGCGCGGTGTCGATGTTCGATCAGAGGGGTTGTGTCTCTCCGCATGCGATCTATGTGGAGGAGGGGGGAGCCGTCGATCCTGCGAGGTGGGCCGCCCTGCTGGCTTCAGCTATGGCCGACCTCGAAGTGGAGTTGCCGGGCGGATATCTCACCGCTTCAGAGGCCTCGGCCGTCCACCAAGCGAGAGGCTCCGCTGAACTCCGCGAAGCCGCTGGGAGGGGCGTCCGCGTCTTCCGGGGAGACGAGAGTTTTTGGACGGTGATTCTCGAGGACGAAGTGGGCTTCACGCCCTCCTGCCTGAACCGGGTGGTGTCCGTCTTCCCCACGCCCGACCTTTGTGGTGTCACGGGTTCCTTGGGAGTGATCAGGCGCCATTTACAGACAGTGGCGGTCGAGGGGGCGGAGGATCGCCTAACGACGTTGGCGGAGGCACTTTTTCGGGCTGGCGCCACGCGGGTTACGTCGTTCGAAAAGGCGCCCTGGCCACCGCCCTGGCGGCGCCACGATGGCGCTTCAGTCTTCGCGGGATTGCTGCGCTGGATCGATCTGGAGGAAATCGGCTAACGTTATTCGACCTCCTGCTCTTCTGCACGCCAGATCACCATCTGCCGGCGGCCGTCGGAGGTCTCTTCGACACGCACGGTGAGAGAGTCCTTGGCATTGAGTCGCAAGTCGTCTCGCAACCCCTGTGGGATCGTGATCCGCCCACCCACACCGATGGACACATCCGTATAGTAGAGCGTGCGATAGATGGCCATCTGCCCTCCTGGAATTTGCACGATAGGAGGCGGAATCTACAGCGATTACCAAGGGCGGCAACCGGGTTGGCTCGATCAGTTCGAGGAGTGGTCCGATCACTCCGGATCGGGGAGAACTGAGCGGAGGAGGCCCTGAAGCTGGAAGTCCTCGAAGGCCCGAGCCTTGCTCACAACCTCCTCATAGGAGGCTTCGATCAGGATGGTGGTCGTGCGCCAGGTCGACCCCACTCCGGTGCTGGCCGCCGGGGAGAAACAGAGACGGCCCCGGTAAGTGGTGGGTAGTTGGGGGTCGTCTTGAAACTCGAGGTAGACCTCCCAGAAGCGGCCGTCGTGGCTAATGGTCGCGAGGTGCTCGCCGTTTGGAAGAGGCGCGGTGTTGGAGGACTCGTTCGCTGCATTCATCGTGGCAACACATTAGCATCGCCTCTTTGCTCTCGCTACAAGTGGCGCTTCGGCGTATCCGTCGGCGCGCGCGTCCGTCGTAAAGCCCGCCGTACGTCGGCGAGGTCGCTCTTCATCTTCTGTCGTTCCAGAATGTCCAACTCCTGTCCGCCAAATCGGGCCCGGAGATAGGTGTAAACCACCGCTCGCGCCCGTGAATGGGACGGATGCCTGGCTCTGGTGAGTTCGTCGAGTAGCAGCAGCGGGGCGACTCCTTGGTCCGCCCTGAAGCCGGCGCGGCGGCAACTTTCGCGGAACTGGAGGTAGAGCTCCACCTCGGGTGAATACCGGCGGGACCTTCTGAGCAGGACGAACCCACTCAGGGTCATCACCATTACGATGAGGATCATCCATCGGATGTCCACGCTCGTGGCGGGTACCCGATCGGGAGAAACTTGGCTATTGGAGGTCGGCCCTCTGAGCAGCTCGGAGATGCGTTGGTACAGTCCGGATTGCGACTCCAGGTTGTAGTCGAGCACCCATTTATTCCATCGGTGCTGGAGTCCGTCGAACAGGAAGCGGCCCGGCCATAGCCAGGAGGTGACGGCCGCGGACGTTCCGGACCCTCCGGGGGTGGGGTCGAACTCGATCCACCCGTAACCCGGGAACCAAACCTCCACCCACGTGTGGGCCTCGTTTTGCGTAACGGCGAGGTACTGCCCGAAGTCGTTCCACTGTCCACCGAGGAAGCCGTTCACTTCTCGCGCGTGGAGACCCAGGCTCCGAAGAAGGACCACCATGGCCGTCGAGAAGTACTCGCAGTGCCCCTCCCCACGCTCGAAGAGGAAGTAGTCCAGGGTCGCCTCCCGGGCCGAGCGCGGGAGTTCGAGTGTGTAGTCGAACTCCGTATGAAAGAAGTCGTTGATCGCCCTCACCCTGTCGTAATCGTTATCCAGCCCCCGTGTGAGCGAGTCCGCGAGTTCGCTCACTCGCTGGGGAAGTTCGGGTAGCTGCGTGTAATGCTCCCGGGCAGGTGCAAAGCCGGAACGTGCTCCCCGCAATGCCGTGGGCGTGGGGCGGTCCGCCACGGACAAGGCCTCGTACGAAGGGCTACCGGAGCCCCAGTAGATGTGGTCCCCCGCATTATCGAGTAGTGGTTGGATTCGTGGGTTGTCCGAGCGCGCCTCCAACAGCGGGTGGAGCGCGAAGAGCACATCCACGTCCAGCGGGGCACCGTAGATCTGCTGCCGCACTCTTCCCCTTCCCCAGGCCTCGTACCATCGTGCCGGGCCGATGGATGGCGGCAGTGCGTTCGATCGACTCCAGCGCACTCCGTCGAAGCGGTCGTAAGAGCGGCCCCGCCAGTGAAGGGTGAGGAGGTCCTCGGGGACTCCGTCCGGGAACTCCACGCGGAGCACGATCTCTGGGTTCGGATAGATTCTGGAACCGTGCTCTCCGATCGAAACCTGATCGCTGAAGCCCGCGATGGACGTGGCGAGGACCTCTCCGCGAGAGGCCCATCCCCTCGACAATCTTGGGAAGGTGATGAAGACCGCTCCGCTCATGATCAGCGTGACACCGGAGAGCCCCGCCATGCCGGCTAGGAATCTCCAGCCCACCAAGTTCTCTCGGACGCCATGGTGCTCGGCCTTCCGTCGGAGATGACCGACGACAAGCGCGACGGTAGCCAACACCACGTAGGCCACAAAGGCTAGGGCGAAGAGAACGCCGGGCCGGTAGACGGTTGAAGCGACGAGTAGTGCGGCGGTAAGGGAGTACAGACGGGCATCGTTCGGGGCGTCGAGCGACCTGAGCGCTTCGGCACACAAGAGTAGAAGCAGCAGGTCCACGACCGGGATCACGACGTCGTCCCCGACCAGGAAGACGTGATACAAGGACCGCAACACGAGGACTGCTGCGACCGGCAGCCAGACGCGCTCGAGCCGCAAGGAGACTGTGGAATTGGGTTGCCAGAAGAGCGCGAGAGTCAGGGCGAGGGCCGCCAGGATCATGCTGATCGGCTCGAAACCGGCACCTCCGGCGAACGCGGCGAGGGCAACGAGACCCATGCCCACGACCAGTCGTCGGTGCAGGAGCTCGAGGCTCACCCTGCCCTCCAATCCGCTTCATTCACTCCAGCGTGTGAGTGCGGAGTTTCCCGCAAGCTACCCGCAGGATCGATGTAGGCCCCGTACGATCCTCTTCGTGCACCCGAGGGGGACACGAGGATGCAACCCATCGGGTCGATCGGGGGTGCCAAACGCGGAGCGGATGGATCGAAATCCACCCTCGCGAGGAGGTCGAGCACCCGCTCGAGTTGACCGGAGCCACCCCCGGGAGCGAGGTCCGAGGTGCATGTAGTGATTCCGAACCGGCGTCCGACCCGGTACGCTTGGGCGGCCAGCGCGGCCGCGACCTCGATGGCCGCCTCGGCCGCATCTCCGGGCTCCTCTCGTGTGTCCAGACAAATCCGTACGGTGTCGGTGGTGTCCCGATCGTAGTCCCTCGACACGGGTGTCCCGATTTTGGCCGTGGTTCTCCAATGGACGTCCCTCGGATCGTCTCCGACACGGTACTCTCGCAGTCCCCGATACTCGCCGCGAGCGCCGGGAGCGCTCCCCGAGGAGTCGAAAAACTGCGGCCTGCCACGCCCCCCGGGAGGGGCTGGGAGGCGTACGGGTCGGTCGGTTCTCGGCCAGATGACCAGTTCGCCCAGCTGCGGGACGTCGCGCTCCTTCGTGAACAACCCGAAGGGGAAGGACGTCGAGAGGGTCAATGTCTCGAGCGGGTATACGCCGCGCTGGACAAAGTGATTCTCCGAGCCCACGGTCACGGAATCACCGGCTCCGACTCGACCGATGAAGGCGGCTTCTGCCAGCCCCTCTTCGATCAGGTAAACGGCGAGGGTCGGGAACAGACGCTTCTGATTCGTTACGTAGTACGTAAGCCGAATCGGCTTTCCCACCGTGACGCCGCGAGGGGTATGCCTGCGAATCTCCAGCTGGCGCAGGATGCGCTCGGAGAGCCAGCCCGACAAGGCGATGAAGCCAAGCATGGCTCCGAAGAGAAGATAGAGCAGGTTGTTGCCGGTGTTGACGGCCGCGAACCCGATAGCGAGCGATCCGATACTGAACAGGGCGCCGCCCATCGTAAAACGAATCCGGCGCCAGCCGCGGAGCCTCTTCCAGGCGTCTCGCAGAATGGACACCCTAGACGGGGACCGCGACGTCCTCGAGAATGTCCTGCACGATTGCACCAGCTTCTTCATGTGCTTCGTGGCTCGCAGCGCTCGCTCCTACAGGAAGGATTCGATGGGCCAGGCACGGCACGGCGAGCCTCTGGACATCGCTCGGCACCAGAAAATGCCGGCCGCTGAGAAGAGCGTAGGCTCTCGACGCGCCTAGCAGCCCAATGGCTCCGCGCGGGCTCACGCCCATCTGTAGTCGCGGCTCGACACGGGTTCTCTGTACGATGGCCATCACGTAGCCGATGAGGGAATCGTCCGCCTCGACCCGCGACACTTCCCGCTGCAGGCCGAGAACCTGGGTCGGCTCGAGGACGGCCTTGATGCGCTGCTCCCACGGCTCCTCGTTCGTGGACTCCAAGAGAATCCGTCGCTCGGCTCCCTCGCCCGGGTATCCGATCGTCAATCGCATGAGAAAGCGGTCGACCTGGCTCTCGGGGAGGGAATACGTGCCGTGATGTTCCAGAGGATTCTGCGTCGCCATCACCATGAAGGGCTGCGGCAGCTCGAACGTGTCGTCGTCCAGACTCACTTGCCCTTCCTGCATGGCTTGGAGGAGGCCGCTCTGGGTCCGCGGAGGCGCTCGATTGATCTCGTCCGCCAGCACGAGATTGGTGAAGATGGGCCCGCGGCGGGTCTCGAATTCCGAAGTACGGGGGTTGAAGATCGATACCCCCAGGACATCGGACGGGAGGAGGTCGCTCGTGAATTGGATACGTCGGAACGAGAGTCCCAAAGCGGCCGCGAGGGCATGAGCAAGCGTGGTTTTCCCTACTCCAGGCACGTCCTCGAAGAGGATGTGCCCGCGCGCGAGCAGCGCGGCTACGGCAAGACGCACGACCTCCTCTTTACCGTGGAAAACCTCCTCGACCTCCGCGATCAGGCTCTCGAGTAAATGGAGTGTCGGTGGAGTCTCGGTGATGGCTGCGATATCGGTCAAAGTCGCTCTCCATGCAACGTTCGGCAGGCTCGTCGAGGCCGGGGGAAATAAAACACGTGTGTGTAGAAAAGGTTCTTATATATACACTGTTTTTATAGACTGTAAGAGCGTTTTTTCAAGAGAGTGGCAGCGTTGACACGATTAGGAGGCTCCGATACCTTCCCCGCCGTTTGGACCAAGAAAATCCTACACTCTCCCACCCCCATCCGCACGGCTGTGTAAGTGTATATGACGAAGCGATGGATAGGTGCATCCGTCGTCGCTCTCACGCTCCTGGGTTCACCCGTGTTGGTACGAGCTCAGGACAGTGGTGTAGCGGTGGAGGTCACCGACGGCGAGGACGCCCTGGTCCAGCCGATCGCATTCCCCCATACGATTCACGCCGGCGTGGACCAGATCGACTGCCAGTACTGCCACTTCTCGGCGGAGCGGTCCGTAGATGCCGGTATTCCGCCGGTCGGGACCTGCATGGGCTGCCACCTCATCATCGGCGGGACCGATCAGCGGCAGCAGGCGGAGATCCAGAAGCTCCGGGACTACTCGGCGAATCAGGAGCCGATTCCGTGGATTCGGATCTACAAGGTCGCAGACCACGTCCACTTCCCGCACATGAGGCACATTGCCGCCGAGGTCGACTGTGCGACCTGCCATGGGGAGGTCCAGGAGATGACCGTTATCGAGGAGGTCAATCAGCCCCTTGCGATGGGGTGGTGCGTCAGTTGCCATGTTGAGCGGGGCGCCTCTCGGGACTGCGCTGTCTGCCATTACTGATTCCGAAAGCCAACCGATATGACCGACGGACTTAAGAGACGGGACTTCCTGAAAGTTTTAGGCGCCAGTGGCACGGGTGCCGGCGTGTGGGGCTGCTCGACCGAGAAGGTCGAGAGGCTGATGCCGTACGTGGTGCCTCCGGAAGAAATCACCCCGGGCGTTGCTACGTGGTACACGACAGTGTGTGGAGAGTGCGAGGCCGGCTGCGGGATGTGGGCACGCACACGGGAGGGGCGTGTCGTGAAGGTGGAGGGCAACCCCCAGCATCCCGTGTCGGCGGGGTCGCTTTGCTCACGCGGCCATTCGAGTCTCCAGGGACTCTACAATCCTGATCGCTTTACCGGTCCGATGCTCCGGCAGGGCGAGCAGCTCCAGCCGATTTCCTGGGACGACGCGGAGCAGATGGTTGCGGATCGCCTGTTGGCTACGGACGAGTACTACCTGTTTACGGGATTTGCGGGTCCTTCCCTGACGGGTCTGATGTCCGACTTCACCGGGACGACTGGCGGGCAGGTCGTTCGGTACGACCCCCTGGCCGAGGCACCGCTTCGTGAGGCGAGTCGGATCGCCTTCGGGCGAGACGTGGTTCCCTGGTACGACTTGGAGGAGGCCCGCTTCCTGGTTTCGTTCGGTGCGGATTTCCTGGAGAGTTGGCTTTCGCCCGTTCGAGACGGACGGGGATTCGCACGCATGAGCGGCGTGGATGAGGAAGGCGGTAAGGGCCGCTTCGCGTTCGTGGGATCTCGCCTCTCCCTGACCGGGCAAAACGCCGATGATTGGCTACCTATCCAGCCTGGGAGTGAGGCTTTGGTGGCACTCGCGATGGCCAACGTCGTGGCTGGCGGCGGAACCAGCGCTGGGCCCTACCGCAATATCGTGGCAAGGTATACTCCCGAGAACGTTGCAGGCACCGTGGGCGTCGACGCTGAGAGTATCCGCGAACTCGCCGAGCGGTTTGAGGATGGGCCGAGCCTGGCGCTGGGCCCGGGGACTGCCGGGCTGCATCGCGGTGCCACAGCCGCCAACGTGGCGGTAGCGATCTTGAATGCCGTCGCCGGTAACGTCGGGCGCACGGTCCATTACGACGCTCCTCAGCTCGACGCTCCGTCGGCCGGCTTCGCTCCGATGCAGCAGGCCGTCGAGGCCATGCGCGGAGGTCAGGTGGGTGCAGTGCTCGTTCACGGGAGCAATCCCGCTTATGCCTTGCCCGCCTCGTCTGGATTCCGGGAGGCGTTCGGCAGCGTGCCCTTCAAGGTGTCGTTCGCATCTGCGATGGACGAGACGGCTGCGGAGGCGGATCTGATCCTTCCGGATCGGCATTTCCTCGAGTCGTGGGGGGACACGTCGTCCCGCCCCGGCCAGTGGACGGTCCGGCAGCCGACGATGCGGCCGGTTCCCCATTTCGATTCGAAACAAACCGGGGATGTGCTTCTCTCGGTTGCGACCCGAATAGGACAGGGGCTGGGGTCGGAGACGTTCTACGATCACCTACGTGGCCGCTGGGCTGACCTTGCAGCCGCCGCCGGGGTGGCCGACGCCGATGCCTTCTGGCACGAGTCGCTTCGAACGGGGGTCGCGCAGGTCGGGACCACCCCGTCCGGTGCGACGGAGACACTTCGCCAACCGGACCGCGGTCTCGTGTTTGATCCGCCTGCTTTCGACGGGGCGGGCGATGTACATCTCATGGTGTACCCCTCCGCTCGGTACGGTGATGGCGCTCTGAATGCCAATCGGCCCTGGCTACAGGAGTTGCCGGATCCAGTGAGCAAGATCACCTGGCATTCGTGGGTCGAGATGCATCCGAACCGTGCGGAGGCTCTCGGCGTTAGAAACGGAGATGTGGTCGTACTGTCCACGGAGCACGGGTCGGTCGAAGCACCTGTTTGGACGTACCCCGGAATCCGTGAGGACGTCATCGCGGTGCCCATGGGCGGTGGCCATACGAGCGCAGGACGTTTCGCCGACGGAAACGGTGTCAACGCACTGGACCTTCTCCCGAGCGAGGCCGAAGCCCTCTCGGGCGGGTTGGTGCACTTCGTGATGAGGGTGGACGTGGCGCCGACTAGCCGCCGCCGGCCTCTCGCATCGATCTCCGGCTCAGACTCGCAGAGCAATCGGCCCATTACTCCTGCTGTGGCTCTCTCGGGCCTCGGTGCGGAGGCCGTGGGAGGCGAGGAGGAAGACCACGGTCCGCTGCAGGAGATTCAGGGGGTCGGAGGGTTCGTGCCCGTCGAGACTGAGGGTCGCGCCGAGGACTTTCCGCTCGAGGGCTCTCGCCACGGTGAGTACGGAGAGGAAGATGAGCCCCGGTGGGCGATGACCATCGACCTGGACAAGTGCACCGGCTGTAGTGCCTGCGTGACGGCGTGCCAGGCCGAGAACAATGTGCCCTGGGTAGGCGAGGGGCAGGTCACGATGGGCCGCGATATGGGGTGGATCCGTTTGGAGCGCTATTACGAGGCGGTGGACGCGAGCCTTGCGGGACCGTTAGACGTCCGTTTCCTGCCGATGATTTGCCAGCACTGCGGAAACGCACCGTGCGAGCCTGTGTGCCCGGTTTTCGCTACGTATCACACGCCCGACGGACTCAACGCGCAGATCTACAACCGCTGTGTCGGGACGCGGTATTGCCTGAACAACTGCCCGTATAAAGTCCGGGTATACAACTGGTATACGTATACGGGCGAGGAGCCGGTGCGAGAGGGCCTTGGCCACATGCCGGAGCCGCTCAATTGGCAGCTGAATCCCGATGTGACCGTCCGTGAAAACGGGATCATGGAGAAGTGCTCCTTCTGCATCCATCGGATTCGGGAGCACCAGGACCGGGCGGCCGTGGAGGGCAGCACGATCACGGATGGCCAGATCATCCCGGCGTGTCAGCAGAGCTGTCCGGCTGAGGCGATCGTGTTCGGCAACATCCGTGACTCCAGTTCGCGCGTCGCGCAGGCCTCACGCGATGAGCGTGCGTACCGCGTGCTGGACGAACTCGTGAATACGCAGCCGGCGGTGAGCTACTTGAAGAAGGTGACGTTCCACGAAGTGGATTCCGGGGAGCATTGATGAGTACCGCGACCGAAGTAGAGCGCGGAGCGCTCGCCCACCCGGACCTCCAATCGCTCGACGAGGTCAACCGCGACATTCTGAAGGCCCTCGGACGTCCCGGCCGGGTTTGGTGGGCGCTCCTAGCGTTGACGATCGGCGTGATGGGGCTCGGAGGGTACTCTTGGTGGACGCAGATCTGGGACGGCATCGGCGTCACCGGGCTCACCAGTCCGGTAGGCTGGGGCGTCTACATCACCACCTTCGTGTTCTGGGTCGGTATCGCACACTCGGGGACGCTGATCTCTGCGATCCTCTTTCTGTTCCGTGCGCCATGGCGCCAGTCTATCTACCGTGCGGCCGAAGCGATGACGGTGTTCGCGGTCATGACGGCGGGCCTGTTCCCGCTCATCCACGTGGGGCGGGTGTGGCACGCATACTGGCTCATCCCGTATCCGAACAGCCGGTTTCTTTGGCCGAACTTCCGTTCTCCATTGGTGTGGGACGTCTTCGCCGTGACGACGTATTTTACGGTCTCGGCGGTCTTCTTCTACCTGGGTGCCGTTCCGGATCTGGCGGCTGCGCGGGACGCGGCGAAGGGCTTGCGGAAGAAGCTCTACAAGGTCATCTCGCTCGGTTGGCGTGGGACGGACCGCGAGTGGCATCACTTTGGCAAGGCGTACATTTTCCTGGCCGCGTTGGCGACGCCTCTGGTCCTTTCCGTCCACTCTGTGGTGTCCTGGGACTTCGCGGTAGCCATCGTGCCCGGCTGGCACGCCACGATTTTCGCTCCGTACTTCGTGGCCGGGGCCATCTTCTCGGGCATTGCGATGGTGATCACGCTGACGGTTCCGCTCCGCAAGGCTTTTGGGCTCGAGGCGTACCTCACGACAAAGCACTTCGACGCTATGGCGAAGCTGTGCTTGCTGACGTCGATGATCGTATTTTACGCCTACCTCTCCGAGTTCTTCATGGCGTGGTACAGCGGTGAAGAGGTGGAGCGGGCAGCCTTCTGGGCGCGCCTATTCGGCCAATACTGGTGGGCCGCTTGGATCATGCTCGTCTGCAACGGCATGGTTCCCGTCATGCTCTGGTTCAAGAGAGTTCGGTATTCGATTCCCGCGCTGTTTGTGATCTCGCTTTTCGTCAATATCGGTATGTGGTTCGAGCGGTACGTGATCATCGTCACTTCGCTCCACCACGAGTACGAGCCGTTCGCCTGGGGCGTCTATCGTCCCTCGACGGTGGAGATGGGTATCTTGGCGGGGAGCTTCGCATGGTTCGGGTTCTGGTTCCTGCTCTTCACGCGGTTGATTCCGCCGGTCGCCATCGCCGAACTCAAGGAAGTGCTGCCCACGCCGATGCGACGAGCCACCTTGGGCACAGGTATGCGAGGGGGTTACCAATGAGCGGCACGGTGCGCCTCCTGGTGAGTCCTAACGCTCGAAGGGCGTGGGTCGGCGCGTTGCTCATCGCGTCGGGGGCCTGTTCGCCCTTTGACGACGCGATGGCGAATATCTTCGGCCGTCACATGCGTGACTCGAGGTCGTTCGATCCGTACGAGAATACGATCGCGCCGCCCGAAAATAGTGTGCCTTTCGCTTCTGGAAACAACACCCCGGGACGGGCCCGGCTGAACACGGGGCAGCCCGAAGTGGGGCTCATGCCGGCGCCATTTGCTCAGGCGGATCTGCTCAGCCCCGTGGTGCAGAACCTCCCGAACCCGGTTCCGTCCGATCAGGCATCGCTCGAACGTGGTGAGGTACTCTTCGACCGAATTTGCGCGGTCTGTCATGGGCCGGCGGGCGTGGGAGCTCAGGCCAACATCATCGACAAATATCCGTTGCTGATTGCGTACGACCTTTCGGGTCCGGTCGTGGCTGGATACAGCGACGGCCACATTTACGGGATCATGCGAGTCGGCCGAGGGAACATGCCCCCTTACGGGCACCAAATCAGTCATTTCGACCGCTGGAACATCGTGAACTATGTCCGCTTGTTACAAAGCCAGGCCGGCAATCCCCCGGCGGGCGCGGGGGCGGAGTAGCCCGATGAGTAATATTCACCTCCCCTCCGATATTCCCATTCGGTATCTCCCGCGCTCCAAGAAGGCGGATGCGCTTTTCCTCGGGATGTTCGTGGTCGGCCTCGCGGGTTTCGTCTTCTCCCTGACTACCGATGCCGATCGGGCGTGGCAGTCGTACGTCTCGAATTGGCTCTTCTTCACGAACATTGCCATGGGAGCGATGCTGCTCACCGTAGTGACTTGGATCACGAAGGCGAAGTGGAACTGGTCGGTTCGCCGGGTGAGCCTCGCGTTCGTGGCATTCCTTCCCGTCTCGTTCGTGATGCTTTTGCCGATGCTCGGGCTCGGCGAGTCGTATTTTCCGTGGATCGCGGAGATGGCAGAGGATCCGATCCTCCAAAGGAAAGCAGCCTATCTCAACATGCCGTTTCTCTTGACCAGGAACGTGGTCGGGGCCCTCGTCCTTTTCGGGGCTTCGCTCTACTTCGCCTACCTGGCCCTGAGACCGGATATGGGCTTGACCAGGGGACACGACGAATCCGACACCCGCCGGGACGTGTGGCGCGAGCGTCTCACGCAGGGATGGCTTGGCCAGGAGGTGGAGGAAGTCGTTTCCTACCGGCGCCTGACGCGTATCGGTCCGGCGTTCGTGATCATATACGCGATCGTGATGAGCATCCTCTCGTACGACTGGGTGATGTCGCTCGAGCCCCACTGGTTCTCCACGATGATGGGCCCCTGGTTCTTCATGGGCGCGTTCTGGAGTGGCATCGCGGCCACGGCAGTTTCGGTGACCCTCCTGAAGAGGGGCGACGGCTTGCTGAACAAGGCGATGGGCCGCCAACAACTCCATGATCTCGGTAAACTCACCTTCGCTTTTTGCGTGTTCTGGGCCTACCTGTTCTTCGCCCAATATCTGGTCATTTGGTACGGAAAACTCCCTTGGGAACAGGCCTGGATCATCCACCGGGCTGACGAGCCCTGGGGCAAATGGTCGGCGCTCTTGATCGTGATGTGCTTCGTGATTCCGTTTGCGGGTTTGATCGGTCGGAAGGCGAAGATGAACCCCATGGTCTTTCGGTCCGTCGCGTTCGTGCTACTCGCTGGGCTGTGGTTGGAAAAGCACCTCATGGTGGCGCCGTCGATCCGCCGCCCTGACACTGCGACGTTGGGCGCAACAGAGCTGCTCGTGGCGCTCATGTACCTGGGGATCTTCGTGTATGCCGTCCGGTGGTTCCTTTCCACCTTTCCGCTCATCCAGATGTGGCAACCCATGGTGGATCCGGAGACCTTCGAGGTGGAGATGGCCGCTTCCGGGATGCCGTCCGCGTGATATAGCGGCCGCCTTCGGGCGGCTGGGCCTCTGAGGTGCTTCAGATCCAGCAGATCCTACGCGTCAGCTTTTGGCGGCCTTGTTCTCGTACATGTTTCGGTCAGCGGCCTGGATGAGTTCATCGACGCCCACGGTCTGGCCAGCCTTGAACTCCGCCACACCAGAGCTCATCGTGACTCCGTGAGACGCGAGCACGCGGTGTGCGCTAAGGCCCTCGTGGATCCGCGCAAGGTAGCCCTGGGCGCTCCGCCGATCTCCATCGGACAGGACTGAAACGAACTCGTCGCCGCCGTATCGCGCGACCATGTTCATGGCCCGGTTCTCGTGAGCGAGCACCTCGGCGAAAGCCCTCAGGATCTGATCCCCAACGACGTGGCCGAGGGTGTCGTTGTAGTGTTTGAACGAGTCCAGGTCAAACAGAACGAGGACCAGTTTCCTGCCGCGCCGAGCCGCAGCGATCTCTCGCTCCAGGTGAACTTGGAATGCCGGCGGTTGGATAATCCAGTCAAGGCGTCGGTTAGCGAGAGCGCCTGGATGCTGGCGTGCAATTCCGCGTTATCCAGCGCCGCGGAAGCTTGTGCCGCCAACCGGCCCAACATTCGCACTTCATCCTCGGTGAACCGCCTCACCTTCTTGGATCGGGCCGAGAGCGCGCCGACGATGCGGGCACCTACCTTGATCGGGGTCATGACGGTGCTTCCGGATTGGAAGCTACTCCGAATGATGTCTGAAACGTTGCCCTCGGCGGCGGCGTCCTCGATGTAGAACGGCTTGCCATTGACCATCAATCTGTCGGTGACGGCGTCCGAGAGGGGCCAGGTGGTTCCGACGGGAACGAGGATTTCCCCTGTGGACGTTCGCACCGTCGCACTGCCGTCCTCATGGGTCCAAACCCCGGCGCCGTCTAAATCGAGAAGGTCCATCGCTGCCTCTGAGACTCGCTCAAGGACCTCCTCGAAGTCGAGGGAACTCGCCAAAACACGGCCCATCTCTTCCAGCTTTTCGGCTTCATGGGACCGCCGCTGCAGCTCTTCGACACGACGCATGTTCTCCAGGGCGACTGCCGCGAGATCGGCCACGCGTCCCAACAGTTCGGAGTCGGCGGCTTCATATGCGTCGGCACGAGCCGCGTAGACCGCTAGAGCGCCGATCACCCGGTTTCTCCACAGGAGGGGGACGGAGAGGGTCGACCGGACCACGGCGGACCCACCGTCCTCGGGGAACGGGACCGCGTCGGCGTCAGTCTGGTCCTCGATGGCTGTCGGGGTGCCCGTCCGAAGGACTTCGCTGTCGGAGCCACGGTACGTGAGTCCAGAGTTGCTCTCCCTGCCATCGTCGACGCTGAAGACGACCGTGGCGATATCGCTCCGATCGTCATAGATGGAGAGCAAGAATCCCGTGAGTCCGACTACCTTGGCGGTCTCGACGTAGATCGTACGATAGAGTTCACACGAATTCGAGCTGTCGAGGAACGTGCGACCCAGGCCCAGCAAAATACGATATCGTTCGGCAAGCGGTACGGTAACGGCCGGCTCGGGTGAGTTCATAGCGGGGGGGCCTTAAAGGCCGCGGGAGGGGCCAGAAAGAGTTGTCCCTTTTCCGCGGAAGCATGTTGACTACGTCACTGGTCATCAAGATAGGCGCAAATGGGGGAGGTTTCCAGGTAACAAACGGCTCCCGGAGCCGATGGTCGAACGGGCCTCAGAGATGGGAGCGCGGTCTCAGGAGCGCTTCCGAAGCGGAGTGCGCGGCTCACTCGCCTCCGGCTCTCGGTCGAAATACCGCTCCATCTCGAAGCCCATGGCACGTACCAAGCGTGCTTCCCGGAGATCCGGATCGGCCCGCGACAGGACGGTACGCAAAAGGCGCATGACGCTTTCGGGGTGCCGGTCCCCTTTGAAAAAGTCGATTCGATGCAACCCCCGGTCGAGGGCGTCGTACATCTCCTCGAGGTCTTTCTGCGTCGCGGGTCCCTGGTCCCGCTTGCCCCGTGGTAGAGGGGCGTTCTCGGAGGCTACGAGGTAGATCTCGTAACAAAGAACGAGGCAGGCCTGCGCCAGATTGAGACTGGGATATTCAGGGGCCGTCGGCACGATAGCCACGGCCTGACAGAGGTCGAGTCCTTCGTTGGTGAGCCCCCGATCTTCTCTCCCGAATACCAAGGCGACGAGGCCCCTGGCGGTGCTTTCGATGACTCTGGGCGCGACCTCCCGGGGCCTGTCATAATTACGCTGCGCGGTCCGGGGGCGAGCGCTGGTCCCGACACTGAGCACCACGTCGGACAAGGCGTCCTGGAGGGTGGCGTACGTCTGTGCCGCGTGCGTCAGATCCTCGCTTCGATGGGCGATACCACCGATCCGGTACGCGTCGAAGTCGTCCGGGTTCACCAGGCGCAACTTGGACAGACCCATGTTCATCATGACGCGGACGACGCCGGCGATATTTACGACGTCCTTGGGCTCATCCAACACGATGACGACGTTGTCGAGGGCCGCCGTCTCCATCAGGTGGGCCAAGAAGGCAGTCGAGGAAGTACAGTGGGCCGCGTTGCGGATGCCACGGCCTCAGATCCTAGGCGGAGCGACGACGCCATAGCCCTAGCTACGGTTAGGAGCTCCAACAACGGAGATGAGGCCGTGCCACCGCAACCCTTCAACGTGTAAGGTCATGCCCTTCATGTTCGTGGGCACAGGGCGGTTGTGCGGTTGATCCTGCGTCTCTCCTCCTCGCCGTAGCGCTGCTACGCCTCGTCGTCGTTCCTTGTCTGAACGCGCACAAGCGCCCTGTGCGCGACCCGCTGTACTTCCTCGACTGCCTTCAGGACCTATCGTGGTCCGGGGGCTCCTCGAGCGTGCGGTCGCTGGGGGGCTCGTCGTTTTTACCGAGCGCGCCCTTGAAGTTCCGAATGCCCTCTCCGAGGCCGCGACCGATCACGGGAATCTTCTTCGCCCCGAAGAAAAACATCACGATCAGGAGGATCAGCCCGATCTCCCAGATTCCGAGGCCGGTCATACTAGAAGCACCTTGGCGATGGTTTGGAGTTGCATATTGGTCGTGCCCTCGTAGATCGTGCCGATCTTCGAATCGCGATAAAATTTTTCAACAGAGTACTCCTTGGTGAATCCATACGCACCGTACAGGTCGATACACAAAGAAGTCACCTTCTGTGCCATCCGCGAGGAATGTAGCTTAGCCATCGCTGCCGGCACCAGGAAGTCCTCGCCGGTGTCCCTGAGCCGAGCAGCGTTTCGATCCCCATGAGACCCAGCTCGAAGAGCGAAGTCAAGGCGGGATGGATGGCGGAATCGGTCTTTGTGAACGTGTCCATGTTCTCTATCTTTCGCGCCTAGATCCCTCTGAAATTGTCGCAAAATCCGATTCTCGAAAAAGCTATCCGAATGCGCTGGACGTGCAAAGGCGGGAGTCCGCCTCTGCAGTGCCGGCCTCATGCCACTCTTTGAGACACTTTAGCCTGGAGAAGTGATGTCCGAATTCCCCGATGGACTGAGATACACGGAGGAGCATGAGTATCTGACGGCGACCGATGAGAGCGGTGTATATCGAGTCGGGATTACGGACTATGCCCAGGGGGAGTTGGGGGACATCGTGTACGTGGAGTTATCCGCGGTTGGGGAAAGCCTTGGAAAGAGGGCCACGTTTGGCACGATCGAGGCCGTCAAGGCGGTGAGCGATTTGTACTGTCCGGTTGCCGGCGAGATCGTTTCGGTGAACGAGTCGCTGGAAGCTGATCCATCGTCCGTAAACAGCGATCCGTATGGTGCTGGTTGGATGATTCGGCTGCGCGTGGATGACACGGCTGAGGTAGATGCTCTTTTGGACGCCGCGGCCTATCGGGCCTTCGTGGGCGAGTAACTGCTCGAAATGTCCTCTGAAATAGAGTCGGAGAGTCGGTTTACCAGCCGGCATATCGGGCTGCGGCCTCCTGATGTCGAGCGGATGTTGGGGTCCATGGGTCTCGGCAGTCTGGAGGAACTCATCGATCAGACCCTTCCCGAGTCCATCCGGCTGAAGAGCGAGCTTGACCTTCCAGAGGCGTCTTCCGAAGACGAGCTCCTAGGCCGACTTCAGGAAATCGGGGCCCTGAATCGGGTGTTTCGGTCGTATATCGGGATGGGATACCACGATACGATCGTTCCCGGCGTCATCCAGAGAAACATCCTGGAAAATCCTGGCTGGTATACTCAGTACACGCCCTATCAGGCCGAGATTTCACAGGGACGTCTCGAGGCACTTCTGAACTTCCAGACGACGGTGATCGACCTCACAGGGATGGAGATCGCCAACGCCTCGCTTCTGGACGAGGCCACAGCGGCCGCTGAGGCGATGACCATGCTCTTCGGCGAAGCAAAGGATGAGGCCCGTACGATTTTCTTCGTGTCGCAGGATTGTCATCCGCAGACGATAGAGGTCGTTCGGGGTCGGGCCGAGCCATTGCGGATTGAGGTCATGGTCGGCGTCTACGACAACGTCGATCTCAAGACACACGGGGACCAAATCTTCGGAGGCCTGGTGCAGTATCCGGCGAGCGACGGTGCGCTTCACGATTACGGCGCGTTCTGTGCGACCTTCCATGAGTGGGGTGCGGGGGTGGTTGTGGCCGCAGACCTGATGGCGCTGACCCTCCTCATGCCTCCGGGAGAGTTCGGCGCCGATGTTGCCGTTGGGAACACACAGCGATTCGGCGTCCCCATGGGGTACGGCGGCCCCCACGCCGCGTATTTCGCGGCGAAGGAGAGGTTCAAGCGCAGGCTGCCGGGCCGTATCATCGGCGTATCGGTCGACGCGGATGGAGACCCGGCCCTCCGGATGGCGCTCCAGACTCGCGAGCAGCACATCCGAAGGGAGAAGGCGACGTCCAATATCTGCACCGCGCAGGTGCTCTTGGCGATCATGGCCGGCATGTACGCCGTGTATCATGGGCCCGACGGTTTACGCGATATCGCGCAAAGGATCCATCGATTGACCGCGACCCTGGCGCATGGCCTCCGCGAACTCGGCCATACGCTCGTCCACGATCGCTTCTTCGATACGATCCAGGTGGTGCCTTCGGAGATGTCGGGGGAGGACATTCTGCGGCGGGCGTTGGATGTAGAAATCAATCTTCGGGACTTCGGGGACGGGACGGTCGGCATCGCGCTCGACGAGACGACCCGGCCGGAAGACATCGACGATCTCTTCGACGTGTTCAGCCATGGCGGCCCGCGGGGAGGGGGTGTGAAACTCCGCGCGGAAAGGGTGTCCGAAGAAGCGCTCTCCGCCATCCCCGACGATCTGACCCGCACGTCTCCGATACTCGAACACCCAGTCTTCCATCGGTATCGCTCCGAGACCGAGATGCTCCGGTACTTACACCGCCTGGAGAGTCGGGATCTTTCGCTCAACACCAGCATGATCCCACTCGGATCCTGTACGATGAAGCTCAACGCGACCACCGAGATGGTGCCTGTTACATGGAAGGTCTTCGGAGGGCTCCATCCGTTCGCACCGCCGGACCAAGCCGAAGGATACCGGCGGGTCTTCTCGGATCTGGAGGGCTGGTTGGCGGAGATCAGCGGGTTTGCGGCCACGTCCCTCCAACCCAACTCGGGTGCCCAGGGGGAGTACGCCGGATTACGGGTGATCCGGGCGTTACATGAGAGCCGGGGAGAGCCGCGCCGCAGCGTCTGCCTGATACCCTCGTCCGCGCACGGAACCAATCCGGCCAGCGCAGTGATGGCGGGCATGAGTGTCGTGGTCGTCCAGTGTGACCAATCCGGCAACATCGACGTGGAGGATCTCGCCGCGAAGGCCGAAGCGCATGCCTCCGAGCTTGCGGCCTTCATGGTCACCTATCCGTCGACCCACGGTGTGTTCGAGTCCCGTATCCGTGAGATTTGCGACATCGTCCACCGCAACGGGGGGCGTGTCTACCTGGACGGTGCCAACCTGAATGCCCAGGTGGGTTTGTGCCGGCCCGGTGACTACGGTGCCGACGTCTGTCATATCAATCTCCACAAGACATTCGCGATCCCGCACGGTGGGGGAGGGCCGGGGATGGGCCCGATCTGTGTCACGTCGGAGTTGGCTCCTTTTCTTCCCGGGCATCCGAATTTGGACGGCGTCGCGGAGCAGGCCATCCCGGCTGTGTCGGCGGCCCCCTGGGGGAGCAGCAGTATTCTCTTGGTCTCCTGGGCGTACATCGCGCTCCTCGGAAGAGACGGTGCGCGCAGAGCCACGGAAGCGGCAATCCTCAGTGCCAACTACATGGCGAACCGCCTCGGAGAACGGTTCGAGATACTCTACAGGGGGGAGAACGGCCGTGTGGCACACGAGTTCATTCTGGACCTTCGTCCACTGAAGAAGGCGAGCGGGATCACAGACGAGGATGTCGCCAAACGGTTGATGGACTACGGATTCCACGCGCCGACCATGTCGTTCCCGGTGGTGGGAACGATGATGGTAGAGCCCACGGAGAGCGAGTCGAAATACGAGTTGGACCGGTTCTGCGAGGCGCTGTTTGTGATTCGAGACGAGATCGACGCCGTCGTGTCGGGGGAGGCTGACCCGGAAGACAACGTGCTCAAGAATGCTCCCCATAGCGCTGCCATGCTCATGACCGAGAAGTGGGAGCATGGCTACTCGCGCGAGCAGGCGGCCTACCCGGCTCCTTGGACTCGAGAGCATAAGTATTGGCCTCCGGTCCGGAGGGTGGATAACGCCCATGGAGACCGGAACCTGGTGTGTGCATGTCCCCCGGTTGAGGCTTATGCTGAGAAACCCGCCCCGGGCGACTGAGGCCGCGACGCCACGATCCTCAGAGAAAATAGTTCGCCGCGAGTGGTGAAGGATCACCGTGAGCGGCTGAAGCTCATTCAAGGCACACGAGGAGACGTTCAACATGGCAACGCTCGACTACTATGGTCACGCCACGTTCGGCCTCACGAACGATGACGGGACCCGGGTGATCATCGATCCGTTCTTCGGGGACAATCCCTGGACCGAGGTGAGCCCGTCCGAGGTCGAGGCCGACTTCATTTTCTGTACACATGGCCACTACGACCATTTCGTGGACGCGATCGAAATCGCCAAGAACACCGGTGCCACGGTGGTGGGCACGTTCGAGCTCGTGGAATACGTGCAGAGCCAGGGAGTGGAGAACGCTCATCCGATGCATATCGACGGCGGCTGGGACTTTCCGTTTGGGCGCGTGAAGATGACAGTCGCCATACACGGTGGCAGGGTCTACGGAGAAGGTGCCGAGGGCTACACGTCCAACCCGGCGGGACTGATCTTTCACCTCGGTCCGGGAAAGCGGGTGTACCATGCGGGCGATACCGCCCTCACGATGGACATGCAGCTTCTGAAGGGAAAGGTCGACGTGGCTCTGCTGCCAATGGGGGACAACTTCACCATGGGCCCGGAGGACGCGGTGACTGCGATCGAGTTCATCGAGCCCTCCGTGGTGATCCCGATCCACTACAACACTTGGCCCTACATCGAGCAGGATGTCGAAGCTTTCGCCTCCCTCGTCGGCGACCGTGCTCGTGTTGAAATCCTCGAGCCCGGAAAGGGATCGTACGAGCTTTGACGCCCGCCTCGGGTTTTGCGCCGCCGGGTTCGACGCTACTCAAGCAGGACCGTGGCGCCGCTATGCGGAGGGCGCTCAATATCAAAGCACTCGAGTGGAGGGTTCTCGTGGACCGGCCCGCTGCAGGTCCACGGAACATGGCGGTGGATCACGCACTTGCAGCCTGTCTGGGTCCGGGCGAGGCAGTCCTTCGTATCTACCGGTGGACTGGTCCCACCGTCTCCTTTGGCCGCAACGAGCTTGCCTGTGGCCACTATGATCCGGCCGCGGGGCGCGACGCCGGTATCGAGTTCGTACGCAGGCCGACGGGTGGACGGGCCGTGTTGCACGACCGGGAACTCACCTATTCCGTTGTCCTTCCGCTCGAGATCGGGGTGGGGCTCAGGGCGACGTACCGGCTGATCAATCGAGGGCTGGTGAAAGCCCTGTGTTCCTTGGGAGTTCCGGCTGTGATGGCCGAGGAGCGAGGCGCGCCCGCAGATCTGGGATCCGGGCCCTGTTTTGACGAGCCCGCCCCCGGCGAGATAACGGTGGCCGGAAGAAAGCTTGTCGGAAGTGCGCAGGCGAGGCTCGAGGGGGTGATTCTCCAGCATGGCTCGCTGCTCATCGGTGCGGGCCAGGAGCGCCTGCTCGGGTTGGTCTCGACATCCGCAGTCTCCGGGACGGGGGGAGGACCCATCGAGCCCGGGAAGTACGGGCGTGTTCGGGCCCCGATCTCCCTCGAAGAAGTGCTGGGCCGTGAACCATCCTGGTCGCATCTTGTAGCGGCGGTCATCGCCGGCTTGTGCGGCGTGACAGGCGGCGACTGGCGGCCCGGCGAACTCTCGGGGGCCGAGCGGGTCAAATCCATGGAGCTCACGGAGCGGTACGCCTCGGCAGAGTGGACGTGGCGCCGGTAGGGAAGCCGTAGCCCGGGAAGCATTGGATGGACGTATCGCAGGAAACGGAGGGGCAGGCGTAGTGAGTTAGGCGCACGGGCAACTTGGCTCAAGTGAGGAGGCGGACATGAGGGACATTCGCTTGAAGGCGTCGATTCTGGGGATTGCGGCGGCTGGGCTGATGGGAGCATGCGGGGGCGGAGACGGTGGGGCATCCCGTGAAGCTGGACCCTGGATGCTGGAAGCCTCGTTGTCCGAGGCCGGAGCGGGCATCCCGTTTTGTGAGGAGGTCACCGCTCGCGTCTCGGAGTTCATGTCTCAGTTTGAAGGGCAGATGCCCCCGTCCGAGCTCTATGGCGGCGCGGCGGTCATCGGTTCGATCGGCGAGATCCCCGACGGGATGAACAATCATATCTCTCAGGGCTACAGCGCGTCCCAGCACCAGAACTTCGTGAACCTCATGACCCTGGTGCAGTACGACGAGGGTCTGAATCCGATACCCTACCTAGCCGAGTCGTGGGAGGTGTCGGACGACGGCACGGAGGTCACGTTTCACATTCGAGCTGACGTCTATTGGCACGACGGCGAGCTGACGGATGCATACGATGTGGCCTATACGTTCAAACGTGCGATCGATCCCGAGACGGCCTTCCCCAACGCCGCGTTCTGGACCCACTACGATCAGGGACCCGACGGCGTGGAAGTGGTCGACTCATTCACGGTGAAGTTTGGCATGCGGCCCCATGCCGACTTCATGGACCCCTGGCGGGCCACGGCGATCATGCCCGAGCACCTGCTCAAAGATGTGCCCTCCGCCGCGTTGAGCCAGCACCCTTATGGCATGGTCTGCCCGGTAAGGCAATGGACCGTTCGTATTCGTGGAGCACCGCCAGGACGCGAGTTGGACCTTCCAGGCGAACCGGTCCTTTCCTGATGGCCTCGGTGGTCGCCCTTACCTCGATCGTTACATCTATCGAAGCATCACCGAGCAGACGACGCTCCTCACCGAGTTGTTGACGGCGCGGTTGGACGTTTACGTCGGCCCCACACCCGATCAGGCCCAAGCCATCATTGATTCGGATGTGGCGAACCTCACGCGGTATCCCTCCCGGCAATACACTTTCGTTGGGTGGAACTCACGCCGCCCACAGCTCTCCGACAAGAGGGTGCGCCAAGCGCTTACAAAAGGCACGAACCGGCAGGAGATCGTGGACGCCTTGCAGCAGGGCTACGGAACGGTGGCGAACGGGAGCGTTCCGCCATTCCATTGGGCGCACGACCCCTCAATAGGCAGGGAGGCCATGGAGTACGATCAGGATGCTGCCAGGGCCTTGCTCGATGCCGCAGGTTGGGTGGATCGGGACGGAGACGGCGTTCGTGAGAACGGCGACGGCGATCGGCTTTCCATCTCCATCAAGTACAATGATGGGAATGATACTCGACAGGGTATCGCGGAGATCATGCAGGCGCAGCTGGCCGAAATCGGTGTCGAGGTCACGCCGAGGGTGGTCGAATGGGCTACCCTACTCAGCCAGATCAGCGACCCGACCCTTCGTGACTTCGATGGTGTGGTTATGGGTTGGGTGGCCGAGTACAAATTGGATGACACCGACCTTCTTCACAGCAGGAATCTCTCTGGGGTTTACGCTTTTTCTGGCACTCGTCGCCCAGATATCGACAACCTCCTGGACCAGTTGCCCCTGGTCGTTGACCGGACGGACGCGAAGCCGCTGTGGAGGCAATACCAAGAACTTCTGGTAGACGAGCAGCCCTACACATTTTTCTTTTTCCCCGACCGGCTCGACGGTGTGAGCAATCGGCTCCGCGGTGTGGAGATGGACTCGCGCGGCGAATGGCTGAACATCAAGGATTGGTGGGTTCCTGCCGACCAACGATGACGAGCTCCGGACCCGTGAAGGCCGACGCGTAGAGAGCGGGCCGTGAGAACCTTCGTTGTGCGGCGGCTCCTCGGCGCCATTCCCCTCGTTCTCGGCATCGCCACGATCATTTTTTTCGTGGTGAACCTCGCACCGGGCGACCCCGCGCTGCGGTTCATGGGCCCCAATATGTCGCAGGAGGCCATCGAACAGATCCGTGTCAACCTCGGCCTCGATCAGCCCATTCATATTCGCTACGTGCGATGGCTCGGGGCGCTTGCCCAAGGGGACCTCGGTGTCTCGTTTACGCACAATCGACCGGTCCTGGACGTCATCAAAGAACTTCTGCCCAAGAGCTAGGATCAAAGGCATCATAGGGGCATGGCGACCGCTACCGGTACCGATCAGCAGCGAAGCAGCCCGAAGACGAAGAGGCGTTCTCCTCCGGGAGCGGGTGCGCGTTCATCATTATTCGCGCAAGCAAGCAACCCAACCCGTCCTACCCAAGAGGAGGATGCCCATGGAGAGGTATATCGGACTCGACGCACACGCGTCGAGCTGCACGCTGGGGATTGTAGGCCCCAGCGGCAAGCGCTTGGGCTCGCAGGTGGTGGAGACGAACGCGCGGGCGCTGATCGAGGTGCTGCGAGGGATTCCGAGGAACCGGCACTTATGCCTGGAAGAAGGGACGCTGTCGGGGTGGCTGTACGAGGTGCTGAAGCCGCACGTGGAGGAGCTGACGGTGGCGGGGGTCGGCAAGAGCCGGGGCCCGAAGACCGACAAGCTGGACGCGTTTGCCCTGGCGGAGAAGCTGCGGATCGGATCACTGGAGACGACGGTCTACAAGAACCGGGGCCAGTTCAGGCGGCTGGGGGAACGGGCGAAGAGCTACGACTTCTTGGTCGGCGACACGGTGCGGGTGAAGAACCGGCTCAAGAGCGTGCTGCGCTCGAGAGGAGTGGCCTACGGCGCGGGGCGCTCGGTCTACTTAAAGCGCGACCGGGAGGAGTGGTTGGCCAAGCTGCCGGAAGCGAGCAGGACGACGGCCGGGTTGCTGTACGAGGAGCACGACGCACTCGTGGCATTGAGGGCGAAGGCCGAGAAGGCGTTGCTTGCCGGTGGTGGTGACGCCGTACCGGTTCCAGAGCCGGAGCAGGTTCTGGGCGTACTGCGGACTGGGCGTCGTGATGCGGAGCTCGTCGGACTTGGCGGAAGCACGCAAGCATCGAGAGTGGCATGTGCTGAAGACGTGCCCGGGTCTGGGTCCGATCCGGACGGCGGAGCTCCTCATCATCAGCGCCAGCCAAAATGACGGCATGGAGTAAAAGAAGAGACCCACGATGGAGGCGACCGAATCCAGCAGGGAGTACTGGCGCACGGCCTGGACAATGCCGAGCAGGATCCCGAGGACAAACGCGACGCCGATGGCGCTGACGGAGAGGAGCAGTGTATTGGGCAGGACTGCGATGCGGACCCTGCGAGCGCACCCCTCCCCACCCTGAGTCGTCGACCGGGCAATCCAAACCAATGCGGACGCCGACGGTCAAAAAATGAGCCGACGGCGCGTTCCAGGGGACTGAGGAAAGCGTAGTCGACACTCTGGATGCTGAATTGGACTTCTGGGCGTATTGTTGACTCGGTGGGCCCGGTTCGTTGCCGGCTGGAGCGGACCGATGGATCATAAGATTGCCTCACTGACGCTCCTGGCCGGCCTACTTGGCGCATGGGGATGGTCCATGTTCGACGTGTCGCGCCCTGCCGAGATGAAGCGCAGAGGCACGGGTCAATGGAGTCTCGCCGCGCAGGCGTTCAAGAAGAACCGAATCGCCGTGATCGGTGTGATGGTCGTCGTGTGGGTCTACCTGATCGCCCTGGTGACGCCCTTGATCGCTCCACATGACCCGGCTACGCAAGCTTCCCTGTTGACGGCCCGATTGGTTGCTCCCGGTGGTGAATTTCCTCTCGGGACGGACCATCTGGCTCGGGACGTCCTCTCACGCATCATGTATGGCGCGCGGATCTCCCTCTCGATCGGTTTCGTCGCGGTGGGGATAAGCGTCACCATAGGCACGCTGCTCGGAGCGGTGTCCGGTTACTTGGGTGGTTGGGTCGACACCGTGGTGATGCGCTTCGTCGACATGGTGATCTCCTTTCCGCGTCTGGTGCTTCTCATCGCCATCGTCGCGCTATTCCGATCCAACTCGATCTTCCTGATTATGGCCGTCCTGGGCTTGACCCAGTGGCCCGGGACGGCGCGAATCGTTCGTGGCGAAGTCCTCAGTCTGCGGGAGCGGGAATTCATCGAGGCTGCTCGTGCTCTCGGGTTCGGTCGCAGACGCATCATACTCCGGCATGTGATCCCCAACGCGCTGGCTCCGGTGATCGTCACCGCCACGCTCGGCATTGGAAACGTCATCGTGCTGGAAGCCGGCCTTTCTTTCCTCGGTCTCGGTCTCCAGCCTCCCACACCTTCATGGGGCTCCATGGTATCGGACGGCCGTGGCTATCTGCTCGACGCTTGGTGGATATCCACGTTCTCGGGCCTGGCGATCGTGCTCACCGTGGTGGCGTTCAACTTGGTCGGCGATGGCCTGAGAGACGCTCTCGACCCGCGCCTGAGGACGTGATGTGAGACGAGACGTGGGAGGACGTGACCTGGAGGGATGTGACGTGGCAGGATGTGACGTGATGGGACGCTGCTGATGCCGCTTCTCGAGGTGACGGATCTCCGCACGTACTTCACCACGGACGTCGGCGTGGCGCGTGCGGTCGATGGCGTGGCCCTGCAAGTTGGAGCGGGAGAGACGCTGGGGATTGTCGGGGAGTCGGGGTGCGGCAAAACGGTGACGGCCCTCTCGGTCTTGGGGCTGATCCCTACGCCTCCCGGCGAGATCGTCTCGGGCAGTTCCATCCGCTTCGACGAAGAGGAACTTCTGGAGGTAAAACCGGCTCGGCTCCGCGAGATTCGTGGTAACGAGATCTCGATGATCTTCCAGGAGCCGATGACGTCGCTGAATCCGGTCCTCACGGTGGGGCACCAGATCGAGGAGGTGCTCAGACTGCACCGTGGGTTGAAGAAGCGGGAGGCCCGTGCGGCAGGGGTAGCCCTTCTCGCCGAGGTCGGGATCCCGGAGCCGGATCAGCGGTTCGACGCCTATCCGCATCAGATGTCGGGTGGAATGCTCCAGCGCGTCATGATCGCCATCGCTCTCTCGTGTGAGCCGCGTCTCTTGATCGCCGACGAGCCGACCACGGCCCTCGACGTGACGATTCAGGCACAGATCCTCGATTTACTCGTGAGCTTACAGCGCAGCCATGGAATGGCTCTTCTCCTCATTACCCACGACCTCGGGGTCATAGCGGAGGTGTGCGATCGGGTGGTGGTCATGTACGGTGGCCAGATCGTGGAGACGGGAACGACGGAGGAGATCCTGACCCGCCCCGAACATCCGTACACCCAGGGGTTGCTGGCCTCTCTTCCAGGCATCGGGGACCGTGACGTCCGTCTGAACCCGATTCCTGGTACCGTGCCGAGTGCGGTGGATTGGCCGGAGGGGTGCCGCTTTCGGGACCGCTGTTCCTTTGCCTGGGGGCGTTGCGCGGAGTCGGCGCCGAATCTGTTGCCGGTGGAGGGGGGATCGAGCCGGTCGGTTAGATGCTGGCTCGTCGATCCGGATGAATCCTTGAGCGGGCCCGCCGGAGAGGCGACGTGACGTCCGATGTCGACGTGGGGTCCGCGGTGGAGGGGAACGGCGCGTCCGACGCCGAGGCGCTCCTCGACGTTCGAGACCTGACGAAGTATTTCCCGATCCATGGGGGGGTCCTGGGGCGTAGTGTGGAACAGGTCAGGGCGGTGGATGGCGTGAGCTTCCGGCTCCGACGCGGGGAGACCCTCGGACTCGTGGGGGAGTCCGGTTGCGGAAAGTCCACTACAGGGAGAGCCATCCTCCGTCTTATCGAGCCGACGGGCGGGCGTGTGCTCTTCGATGGTCAGAATCTCGAGGAGCTCGATCGCGCCCAGTTCCGAGCGTTTCGGCGACGCGCACAGATCGTCTTTCAGGATCCCTTCGGGTCGCTCAATCCGCGGATGACGATAGGCGGTATGCTCGCTGAGGTTCTCAGCGTACACGGGTTGGGCGAGACGGGTGTGGATCGGTTGGCCCGTGTCCGAGAGCTACTCGAGCTCGTAGGCCTACACGCGGAGCACGGAGGCCGCTATCCGCACGAGTTCAGTGGCGGCCAGCGGCAACGCATCGGAATCGCTCGCGCGCTGGCCGTTGAGCCGGAGTTCATCGTGTGCGATGAGCCGGTCTCGGCGCTGGACGTATCCGTCCAGGCCCAGGTGATCAATCTTCTCCGGGATCTCCAAACCGACCTCGGCCTCACGTACCTTTTCATCGCTCACGACCTCGCTGTCGTCGAGTATATGAGCGATCGTGTGGCGGTCATGTATCTCGGCAAGATCGTCGAGATGGCTACGGCCCAGGACCTGTACAAGAACCCGCTTCACCCGTATACCCGGGCACTTCTTTCAGCCGCTCCAAGACGCGATCCGCAGGCGGGACCGATGCACGAGCGTATTAGACTATCCGGAGATGTCCCCAGTCCGATACGACCGCCATCGGGATGTCCGTTCTACGCCCGATGCCCCCACCCCGGGAAGAACGAGGAGTGCCAGCGGGTCGTGCCTCTCCTGGAGGAGAAGGCACCGAATCACCTAGCCGCCTGCGGCAAGAATCCAATGCCTGCGGGCGGGGCTTGACAGGGTTGACGAGCACCGGCAGGTTCGGACTTCCGAAAATCGAGAGCTGTCGCCTTCAATGGCGGCCCCCCTAACGTTCTAGAAATTTTGCTGGAGGTCCTTTTGGTCGGTGTGATACGTGTATACAGTGCGTTACTGCAGATCCCCGGAATAGACGCCCCGCAGTTGACCCTGTCCGAACAGGCTGTGACGCTTTGGGACGACATGGGATTCATGCGTGTGCCCTTGGCCATTTGCGTAGTCATCGGCTTTATCGTCATCCTGTGGAAGTTCTTCGACCTTCTCGCCAAGTCGTCAAAGACGAAAAAGATTCTGGCCGAGGTCGACGGGCTCCTGGAAGAGCACCGCATCGATGAGGCGCTCGAGGCGACCCGGAACTCGGATGCACCGGCCGCGAAGATTCTCTATGCTGGTCTGGACCGGCATGAGGAAGGCACGGAGCGGGTGATGAAGGCGATCGAGAACCAGGGCCTCATCGAGTTGAGCAAGCTGGAGTCGTTGCTGGTGGTCCTGGCTACGCTCACCAACGTGGCCCCGCTTCTCGGCTTCCTCGGAACCGTGATCGGAATGATCATCGCGTTCCAATCCATCGAGGCTGCAGGCGAGGTTGAGGCTACGCTGGTTGCCGGCGGGATCAAGGTGGCGTTGCTCACGACTGCGACGGGACTCATCATCGCGATTCCGGTGAGCATCTCGCACAATTTTTTCGTGGCGCGTATCGACAGCTTGGTCATCGACATGGAGGAGTCGGCTCAGAAGATGATCGACATGCTCCATGCCATGGAGGCGGATCGCGCGCGGTCGTAACAGTCCGTGGGTACGACGCAGAGGGGTCACCCGAAAGGGTGACCCCTTTTTCTATTCCCACAATTCGGCAGTATTATTAGATAGTCGCCTCTTGGTGGTATCTGTTTTTCGAAATGAAATATATGTTTCCGGACTCCCTTCACGCTGGGTAGTGCTGTTCAGTGAAATTCCTCGGATCGATCCTGGTTGTCTTGGCGCTGTGGGCAGGCGCTCCCACGGCTCCGCCCTTTGCGGATTTCCCGGCTGGCCTCGACACGCGCTCTTCTGCTGAAGACGGAGGGTACGCCGCTATTCGGTCCTCGGCCACCCTCCCCCACCGCGGATACGCTCCTGACCCTACGGTTGACTCAGCCAGAGCCGAGTTGGAAGCAGGAAGGTATTGGCACGCCACTCAGATATTACGAGAGCTCGCATCCGACGGGGCCGTCCTGACCCCGCCAGACGTGCTCCTGCTCGCTCGAGCCGACGCGGGCTGGGAAAATTGGGATGATGTGCTGGCGGGATTGGAAGAGGCCGACTGGCTCGATGGGATCGGAGGCGGAGAAGGCAGGCTGCTGCTGGCGCGTGCGCTCGAGGCGGCGGAGCGTTGGGATGAGGCGGCTGAACAATACAAGCGCTTCCGGTCGACCGGAGCGATGGCGTCGGAAACTCCATGGGCAGCTTCCCGGGAGGCGCAGGTCGCGGCGCGGGCCGGCCTTTGGGTGCCGATGCTTGACGCTTTAGCGGTGGCAGGCCGGCATTCGCCGGAGTTGGCGAAATGGACCGTTTTCCACTCGGCCCGCAACTTCCTCGAACAGGGAGAGGGTCAACAGACGTTACGGATTCTCCCCCTCTTGAGGGGAGACTCCGCTATCGCCGAGTTGGCGTGGGACTTCGAGGCACGTGCCTGGCTGGTGGCCGGAGACACGGCCCGCGCGCTGGAGCGGTACGCCGAGCTTGCCAGTGGGGATCTGAGGGCTGCCCAACGTGGTGAAGCGATGGAGGCCATCGGTGCTTTGGCCGAGAGAAGGGGGGACATCGGGGCAGCGCACGCCGCGTACGAGGCGTCCTTGGATGCTGATCCACGAGGAGCAAGTGGGCCAAGGGCGGCTTGGGGGGTTCTGCGGACCGGTACGGTGGACTCGGAGCAGGCTCTCCGATCGGCTAGAGTTCTGGATCGGGCCAGGGAGAATCACCAGGCGCTTCAGGCCTATGAGCGACACTTGGCCGAGTTGCCGGAGACAGTCCAGCCCGAACCTGCGGTTCAGTTGGCCCGTGCGCGGCTGCTTTCGGCGGTCGGGACGCATGAGGCGGCTGTGGTCGAGTTCAGGAAACTGGTGGAGACGGACGACCCTGCTTTCGAGCTCCGCGTCCTCGGTGAGTGGCGCCGGGCTCGGAGCCGCCAAGGCCGGCGAGACGCGGTCCGAACGATCGACGGATGGATCATCGATCGCTACCCGGAGAGTCGCGAGGCGGTCGATATCGTGGTAGCACGGGCCAACTCTTCACTGACACGCGGTTCGTACGTGGACGCGGCAGCTGGTTTCGAGCGGGCGATCGCGATGGAGCCGTCGCACGCTTCGGCGGGTCTGGCCCGAATGCGACTCGGTCAGATCCGTCTTCAACAGAACGATGAAGAAGCGGCCGCCGAGGTGTTCGGTAGCTACCTCGAGGAATTCCCCAACGGGCGGCGCTGGGCCGAGGCCAGCTACTGGGCGGCTCGAAGTTTGGAGGCCCTTGGCCGCGACGAGGATGCCCAGGAGTACCTGAGCGAGATACGGGACCGAGACGCCCTGTCTTACTACGGTGTCCTCACATTCGATCTCCTCGAGGAGCCTTTTCGCCCCGATGTGCCGGCCGGGCCGGCCTCGGCGCCCAGACCCTGGCTTCGAGACGACTTGAGGACGCTCGACTTACTGGTTGCGGCGGGTCTTGATGTGGGAGTGGAGGCCCACATCGACGGACTCATTGCGCGGACCGACGCATCGGTTCCGGAAAGCCTCGACTTGGCCGATGCCGTGATTGAGCGGGGTTTCTCCATCAAGGGGATCAGACTTGGGCAGGCTCTGCTGCGCGATGGGGCCCCGCTGACCAAGCGCCTCCTTCGCATACTGTATCCGTTTCCCTATCGGGAGCTCGTGACCAGAGAGGCGTCTGAGCGCAACATCGATCCACTTTTTCTGGCGGCTCTGATTCGGCAGGAATCGGCTTTTGCGCCGGCCATTCATTCGCCGGCGGGAGCCATCGGCCTCATGCAAGTGATGCCAGCGACAGGGCGGGGTGTTGCTCGAAGTCAAGGAATCCGGGGGTTCACGGCTGAGAGTCTCGAGACCGCTGAAATCAACCTCCACTTGGGAACGAGGTTCTGGCTCGACATGGAGCGGCGTTACTCCGATGGGGAACTGCCGCTGGTGCTGTCCGCGTATAATGCCGGCCCCACACGAGCACGCCGGTGGAGACAGCTTCCGGAGTTCGAGGATCTCCTTCGATTCACGGAGCGAATTCCCTTCAACGAGACCCGGGGATACGTGAAGGCCATCACTCGTAATGTCGGGCTCTACCATTTTCTATACGCAGACGACTAGCCTTTTTGGGGCCTCTTGGTCGGAATCTTGACGGCTACCGGGTCGGGCCCATAACCTTGAGGGCGGGTTGCCAGACCCGGTCATGGCCTTGGGCC
The DNA here is from genome assembly GCA_965219445.1 of Longimicrobiales bacterium. Classification (GTDB taxonomy): domain Bacteria; phylum Gemmatimonadota; class Gemmatimonadetes; order Longimicrobiales; family Gaopeijiaceae; genus UBA822. The sequence goes on from CBDCNQ010000005.1 coordinate 131,895, forward strand.
GGATACAGAGCCCTGGGCGTGACGAACCATTGTTCCATGCCGCGGAAGGAGTAGGCCGCATGTCCAAAGGGACCGTCAAATGGTTCAACGATTCGAGAGGGTATGGATTCATCACTCGACCGGACGGCGATGACCTGTTCGTCCACTTCTCGGCCATCATAACGGATGGCTTTCGCACTCTTACAGAGGGAGAAGAAGTGGAGTTCGAGCTAGCAGAGACCGAGAACGGATACCAGGCGTCGAATGTAGTCAAGGCCTGACACCGTCTCGACCGATGAAGACGTCCCGGGGTTGAAGATTTCCCTGGGGCGTTTTTTTTGAACTGCCAACTAGGTGGCTTCTCCCACCATGTGGCCTCGCCTTCCGGGGGCGTCTAAGTTCGTCGATCCATGAGTTCCCAACTCCTACAGCTCTGTCATTTAGGGACCTAGTCGATGGATGTCCCCCCCAAGGATCTGCCCCGGCTCTTCCTTATCGATGCCTACGCGCTGATCTACCGGGCGTTCTTCGCCTTCATCAATCGCCCCCTCACCAACTCCAAGGGTGAGAACACATCTGCCCCATTCGGTTTCGCAAATTTCCTGGTCGAGATTCGTGACAAGTATCAGCCCGATTATCTCGCGGTCGTGTTCGACGCCGGAAATAGCGGCCGGGAAGAGATCTACCCGGACTACAAGGCGACCCGGGAGAAGATGCCGGACGAGCTCAGGGCCAGTTTACCCCGTGTGCGTGAGCTCGTGGCCGCGTTTAACGATGCCCTGGTCGAGCTGGATGGGTACGAGGCGGATGATGTGATCGGCACCCTCGCGGTCAAGGCGAGAGATGCGGGGCTGGAGGCGGTCATTGTTTCCGGCGACAAGGATCTCTATCAGCTCGTGGGGCCCGGTATCCACCTTCTGAACCCCGGGCGTGGCGGTCGCACGGGTGTGGCCGCCGAATGGGTGGACGAGCGGAATGCTCACGAGAAGTTCGGCATTCCGGCGGACCAGGTAGTCGATTACTTGGCCTTGATCGGCGACTCCTCCGACAACATCCCCGGAGCCCGGGGCGTTGGGCCCAAGACGGCCCTGAAGCTTCTCGATGAATACGGGAGCGTCGACGAAATTCTCGAAAACACGAGCGACGTTTCCACCAAGCGCGTACGAGAGTCGCTCACTGAGCATGCAGACCAAGTTCGCATCTCCAAGCAGCTCGTGACGCTCATGACGGACCTCGACGTCGAGTTGGATCTGGAGGCTCTGCAAGTGCGCGAGCCGGATCGCCCCAGGCTTCACCGGTTCTTCGCCGAGATGGAATTCCGCCGCCTCATGGAGCGCTTCGCGCCCGGCGGGGCGCCACCTTCGGATGAGGGGGTGACCGGTGATGTTGATCCCGATTCGCGTCCGAGTGATAACGCCGCAGATACGGCGCCCACGGCTGGGGACGGGCCTCCGCCGGTCCGTTGCCATCTGGTCATCGGGCCGGACGATGTCGTGGCGTTGGCAGGTCGGGCCCGTGAGGCGGGCCGGGTGGCCCTCGCGGTGCAAAACGCTTTCCTCGATCCGCATCGCGCTGGTCTGGTGGGCCTTGCGATGGCGGTGGACGTGGGGGAGGCCTCTTATCTCTCCTTCGGGCACGTGCCTCACGGCGACCCGACACTGGCGTTCGAGTCGACCGGAATCGCCAATCTACCTGAAGTACGCGCCGACGCCCTCGCCGCGCTGGTGGATCTGTTGGAGGATCCAGGCGTCGAGAAGATCGGAGCCGACCTGAAGACCTCAGCGCTCTCTCTGGCCCGGTCAGGCGTGTGCCTCAGGGGGATGACCTTCGACGTAACCCTGGCCTCCTACGTTCTCGACCCTGGCCGGCGCAAGCACGATTTGGATGCGCTCTGCCAGGACTTTCTCGGGTTTTCCCGGACGCCCTACAACGACGTGGTCGGGACGGGCCAGAAGCGAATCAGCTTTTCGGAGGTGGACCAGGAGAAAGCACGGGACTACGCGGGTCAAGGTGTCGATGCTGCACTCCGGCTGGCCGAGCGCTTCGCCGGGGATCTCGCAGCTCAGGGGCTGGCCGGACTCTTCGAGGGGCTGGAGATGCCACTCGTACCGGTGCTGGTCGGGATGGAGCAGAAGGGCATACGTATCGATCCGGCCTTCTTCCAGGCGATGAGCCAACGGCTGGATCGGGACCTGACGCTCATCCGGGACGAGATCTACAAGGTTGCCGGGTCGGAGTTCAATTTGAACTCTACGCCTCAGCTTCGTGAAGTTCTTTTCGAGCAACAGGGACTACCTGTAATCAAGCGGACGAAGACGGGTCCTTCCACGGATTCCTCCGTCTTGGAAGAACTTTCCGTACAGGGGCATGAGATTCCGCGGCTCATGATGGAGTACCGGGAACTCGAGAAGCTGCGGTCGACCTATGTGGATGCTCTTCCGCAGCTCGTGCTTCCACGAACGGGGAGGATCCACACTTGTTTCAACCAAACTGTGGCGGCTACTGGGCGGCTCTCGTCGAGCGATCCGAATCTCCAGAACATCCCGATACGAACGGATCTGGGTCGGGAGATCCGCAAGGGATTCATCCCTGCGGAGGGCTGCCTGTTCTATGGAGCGGATTACTCGCAGGCCGAGCTGCGTATCCTGGCTCACTTCTCCGGGGATGAGCCCTTGGTGCGAGCGTTCACCGAGGGGATCGACGTCCATAGGCAGACCGCTGCCGTCATCTTCGATGTTCCCCTCGAGCAAGTGACGTCCGAGCAGCGAGGCCAGGCGAAGACGATCAACTTCGCCACGCTGTATGGACAGGGTGCGTTTTCGCTCGCCCGACAGCTCGGCATCGGCCGGGAAGAGGCGCAGGCGTTCATCGATCAGTACTTCGAGCGCTTCAGCGGTGTTCGGGTCTATCTGGATGAGCAGGTGGCCATCGCTCGCGAGAAGGGATTCGTCGAGACTCTCATGGGGCGGAGGCGCCACATCCCGGAGCTGCAAGCCAAGAACTGGAACGTTCGCCAGTTCGGTGAGCGAGTTGCCCAGAATACACCCATCCAGGGCACGGCTGCGGACATGATCAAGAAGGCGATGCTTGACGTGGCCGCTGCGTTGGCAGAGGCGGACACGGGGGCTCGTTTGCTCCTGCAGGTCCACGACGAGCTTCTCTTCGAGGTGCCGAGTGGCGAAGAGGACGGTCTCGCCGAGTTGGTGGTGTCAGGGATGGAGGGTGCCATGGAGCTCAGCGTTCCGCTGGTGGCCGAGGGCGGTGTGGGAGAGAATTGGTACGAGACGAAGCATTAGGTCCCCAGGCACGAGAGTCCCGTCCGGCCATCCTCCGGCCCCACGCTGCTCCACACCTTCCGTTGTCCCACTCAACGACAGGTCGCCGCGGACCGTGCTCGATGGAGCTGGCCTGCGAGTCGGCCGCGAATTTACGCGGGAGGATGAGATGAGCCGCACCATCAACAAGGTCATTCTCGTAGGCAACGTCGGACGCGATCCCGATGTTTTCGAGACGAAGAGCGGAACCAAGGTCGTGCACTTGAGTTTGGCGACCAACCGTCCGCCCTTCGGGGACGATGCCGAACAGCGGACCGATTGGCATCGTCTCACACTTTGGGCCGGCCTGGCCCAGTTCACAGAGGAAAATGTAAAGAAGGGTGATCGGATCTATGTCGAGGGTCGGCTCGAGTACGACACGTACGAGCGCGAGGGTGTGAAGATTCCCACTGCGGACGTCAACGTACGTGAGTTGGTGCTGCTTACTGCCCGGGAAGCCGAGGTCCAAGCCGCCGCCTGAGTTGTCCAGGGCAGCGAACCAGGGGCGGGGCCTTCTATAGCCACTCCCAGAAGCGGCGCTGGACGGAAAAGACGAATTCCCAGTCCCCTCCGTCGTTCAGGCCCCGCCCTACGTCGAAGCGCAGCAGATCCCAGCCCAGCTTCAAGCCCAACCCGGCGGAGCTCGTCAGCCCGTCTGTGGTTTGGCGGAGCCAGCCGGGGTCGGGAAGAGTGGAGCGGCCAAAGCTCATTACACCGGCCGCACCGAATACATGGACCTTGAGCCAGGGAGCGAGTACTGCCTGGCTGCCCTCAACGCCAAGCAGGGCCATCTGATCACCAATGAACGAGCGATAGGGGTACCCCGGTAGGGTATGCCGGCCGCCCAAAAGGAAGAGCGTCTGTACAGGGGCGTTCTTGGTCGAGATACCGACGTGAAGCTCGGCCTCGAGAGCGGCACCTCTCTGGTGGAGTTCTCGTCGGAGTGCGGTGACCCACCAGAGGGATGCGTATGGCTGATCCTCGATTCGTCCGAGCCGGGCGGTCGCCGAACTCTCGAACCCACGGGCGGCTGTCCGAGTTGCATACGTCACCTCGGCGGCGCGGTCGTCGCCCTCGTCGACGGACAACACCGGGCGGCTGATCCCCGACTCGGTCGCCGGGTCCCCCCCGAGCCCATCGTCCACGACGTTGGTCCCGGAGCGATGACGTGCCCACTCGGCGCCCACTTCGAGTCTGCTCGTCGCTCCCAGACCCCACCCGTAGCGGACACCCGCTCCCGACGTGAAGTACGGATCCGTGTAGTCGTGGTCAGTGAGGAGCCCACTCAACGTGTTCACGGCTCCACTCGCGCCCGTGAGTCTGCCGCCCGCGTTCTGAAGCTCGTTCCACCAAGCACTTACCGTAAGCCCGTCTGGAGTGGGGCTCGACCGAAGCTGGAAGGCGAGCTGACCTTCCTTCCGTTCAAACGCGTAGCCGCCCCGTGACGAGACCCTCCAGGTTGCTCCCAGCCGGAAGGATGTGCCCGCTCCCGTGAAGGACCCCTCGGCACGATTGTACCTGTACACGGACGAAACGGACGGTACCTGGAGACGGGCCGGATTCAATCCGCTCAAGTACCGCTTTTCCAAAACGGTCATCGCCTGCTCACGGATCGCTTCAATCTCTGGGGAGGGGTCTAGGCCCTCGTCGGAGAGTTGATCGTACAAGCCTGTTTCGAACGGAAAGTTTCTGCGTTCGGCCGCTGGTACCGAAGTGAACGTCCCCCCGAGAAAGAGGGCCTCGGGAAGCTGCGGGTTGAACTGATAATTCCGAATTTCGAAGCGGCCCCGAATGACGCTACCCCCCAGGAACTCGACGATCGGGAGTTCTCGCCGGAGCTCGACCTCCTGCCTATAGGGAAGCCAATACCTTCCGTCCCATATGGAGTTGTCCATGGAGATGCGGATGTAATCCAGGCTCTTATCGACGTATGAAGCGGGAGTAAAGGTGAAGCTCATTCGTACGATGGCGCCGGTCCCCCGTTCCAGGAAAAGGCTTCCGATGACGCTAGGAGCCTCCGGGTTCCGCGGTCGAATTTCTAGCTCGTAGACCCGAATTTCCATCACCGGGCTCGGAAGCGTCACGGTCAAAGAGTCGGCGAGGCGGTAGTCGTAAATCGACTCCGACCCGGGTGCGACCGGATGAACTACAGCCTCGACTTCATCGCCATCGCCGAGGCGAATCAAGTCGCCATAGTCATCTTGTACGACGGTCAAATGGTCGAGGTGATAGGTGATGTTGGTGGGGAGCTCTTTCGCATCACGGCGGCCGACCAACCGCTGCTTGGTTTGGTCGGGCGCTTTCCAAAAGACATCGAGCGCGACCTGGTCGGTCTTTACAAGCGTGCGCTCGTCGCGGTCGGTGCGATCGATGAAAAAGTACACGTAGCCGCGTGCGTCGGCCTGGTAGGCCTGAAAGGCCGAGTCGATCACGGCGGCCTGACGGAGGCTTCGGGCTTGCTGCACGAGCTCGAGCGCCCTGTTACCGTTCCACTCGGACTGGGCCTGGGCGCCTCCGGCCGACGGCGAGACAAGGGCGGTGAGCACACTTGCGATCGTCGCCGCTGAGCGCATCGGGACATTCAGGATATTCGGAATATTCAGGCTATTTCCGGTATGCATTCCGGTCCGCGGGTCAGGCGATCGACGTCCTCGGGGGATGGGGCGGCTGGCGGGAGCGGCCTCGAGGGTGGTACGTCAGTCACCTGGAACCGGTTCCCAAAGCTGGTTTGCCGAGTTCCCCTTCAAGAGGGTGATCAGAAAGGGCGGCGGGTCGCCCACGACCATCTATGACTAGCCTCCAACCGTTGGAGCGAAAAAAAACCCCGTCTGGCATGACGGGGCCCTGGGCTCAGTGGAGACTCCTGCGTGTCAGTTTGCGCTCCAAAATCCGGATAACGACGCACCGTGCGGACTTTCACGTAGCTTTTCGAACGCGCGGTTCCGAATTTGCCGGATCCGCTCGCGGGTCACGCCGAGCAGGGATCCGATCTCCTCGAGTGTACGCTCTTCACCGTCGTCCAAGCCGTAGTAGAGGTAAAGAATCTTCCTCTCTCGCTCGGTGAGATAGCTGTCGAACATGGTATCGAGGAAATCCCGACGAGCGATGGCTTCCACGTCTTCCTCAATGTCGGTCGCCTCGATTCCGGCGAAGCGCTCACCGAAGCTTGCGCTGTTACCGTCGCTGCGGTCGATGGGAGCGTCGAGGCTCAATTCGCTGGCGGCCACCCTTCGAAGAGCACGAATCGTTTCGATCGGCTCTTCCATCTCCCGAGAAATTTCCTGGATTGTGGGGGAGCGGCCAAGCTGTTGAGTGAGGGCGGTATCGATGCGGGCGAGTTTGGCGAGGTTGGAATTCTGATTGAGAGGAATTCGAACCGATCGCGTTTGCTCCGCCAGCGCCTGGAGTACGGTTTGGCGGATCCACCAGACGGCGTACGAAATGAACTTGACACCCTTGTCCGGGTCGAACTTCTTGACCGCTTTCAGCAGCCCCTCGTTGCCAATGCACACGAGTTCGGCGAGTCCCAAGCCACGACCCTGGTATTTCTTCACATAAGAAATAACGAACCGGAGATTTGCCGTTACGAGTCGTTCGGCGGCTTCTTTGTCTCCTGATCGGGCCCGCCGTGCGAGAGCCCGTTCCTCAGCCGGATCCTGAATAAGGGGGTATTTCTCGACGTCTTGCAGATACTGGTCGAATGAGTCCAGGCCTCGGGAAGTCGAAAACATTCGTGCCGGGCGCCTCGTCTGAGGTGATGACGTGTCTCTAACAGCAACCAATCCAAGCCACTTCGCGATAGTGCTACCTACTCCCGAGGCAAGGGAACAGATGTTTCACGTTACGTCGCGAAGGGAAAATAAACTAAAACTTTTGTTTCCGACGTCAAAGGGTTGGCCTAACGGCCCGCCGAAGGATCAGGTAAGATGCCTTGGCCTACGCCGGGGCGGCGGCTCCGACGTAACTGCCTGTCCTCGACCCCGCGTATCAGCCCCAACAGCTCGGCTGAGATGCGGAACGTGGGTGCGCTGAACGCATCGGGGCCGTTGAGTGGGAACGCTACGTCGATCCGGGTCAGGCCTCGAGTCCCGGCCGGCACCCCGATCCTCAGTCCGACTCCGGCCGTGGCCAGAGTGCCGGAATCTTCTCCGAAGGGAGCTCCTCCTTGCCAAATCGATCCGACGTCGGCGAAAGCGGTCATTCCCAGATCCATGAAGCCTCCGCCCGGGGACCCGAGGTAAATCCGATCCTCCAGGGTGGCGATCAGGCGTCGTCCTCCCGGAAGGTCGTCGACACTGTAGCCTCTCAGCCCGGTCGATCCACCCAACGTCAACTGAAACGGACCGGTTACCGACCAGCCGCCGGCACCGGAGACACGCGCGAAGACAGTGTGTCGTGAGGTCTCCGCTGGGCGCCAATAGGAATAGATATCGAACTCACCGAGCATGTCCTTCCATCCGTCGTCGGCTCCGCCAAATATCTGTCGGCCTTCGAGGGTGATTGCCGAGGCGAGCACCCAGCTTCCGGACGCCAATCCGCCGAAGAAACGAACCCGCCCGAAGAAATCGGAGTCCTCATTCGTGGCGTTCGATCCCAGAAACGGGATGCTCTTGCCGAGCACGAGGGCCACCTCTCCGCCGATCGGGACATCTTGAACCCCCGTGAGGGCGTCCAGGCGGCGGCGCTGCTGAAAGGAAAGGTTTCTCTGGGCCAGGACCAGGTTCACGCGGGTCGTCGAGTAATCACGGACCTGTGGGACCAAGGTGTCAGAAATCCCAGGGGGCGCAGGCTCTGCATTATCGAAGTCTCGATCCTGGACGACCTCCGCCCCGTCCGAGAACGTCGTGTATTCCCACCTTTCCCTCGAGAGTCCGGCACCGAGGATGCTGAGCCGTCCCGGACGTCCAATTCTTCCTGCTACCGTGATCTCGCTCGACTTTTGCCCGAAGGGCTGTACGACGTGGGAGTACGTACCTCCTGCGGGGAGGGTATAGGCAAACAGGTCCTCCTCCCGGACGAACGACTGCACCGCCGCGTATCGGCCGACCTCCCCTACAAAGGGATAAGAGAAGCGTTGCTGGATGGAACTCCCGGCCCGGGTTTGACTGGCTTGTAGCTGGGTGTCCCAACGAGTGCCGAGGAGGCGGGTGGTCGCGAAACTTCCTCCAATAGCGAGACGTTCCCGATTGTCACGGTAGAACCCCCGGACGGCCATGCCTCTTCCAGCCAGGTTCGTCTCCGTGACGTCGATCCCAAGGAACTCGAAACCCTCTTCGAACCGGAAACGCGGGTCGACTCGGAGAGTCCAACGGTCCCAGGTTTCGACGATGACATGCACGGATCCGTCGGGTTGGCGCACCCCGGATGTCTCTACCCGGTCGATGAAGCTCAGTTGGCGGATGAGTCGCCCGGATTCCTCTACGAGAAACGGGTCATAGCAGTCGCCGACCTCAATGAGGAGTTCGCCTCTCAGAAAGTTCTCATTCGTGTCGGGGTGGAGCCCGTTCGCGAGGTTGGAGAACCAAGGAAGTGCGCCCGCATCTGTGGAGGCGTCCATATCGAAGATGGAATGAGGGCTTACGAGGATCGCCGATACTTCCCCCTGGGGGCATACTTGGCCGGCGAGCGCCGTGGCCGATGTGGTACCAAGGAGGGCAAGTAACGTTAACATATGGGTGGAATGAAGTGCCATTAGATCCCTTGTCAGGCGATGGTCACGCGATGAACGCGCAACGTCCTACCTGACTAATTTAACCCATACCCTCTCCGCGAGGCTTCCGAATGGACGCTCGTAGCAAAGCGGCCCTCGAATATCACACCACGGGCCGGCCCGGGAAGATCGAGGTGATCCCCACCAAGGCGCTCAATACGGAGCGAGAGTTGTCGCTCGCATATAGTCCGGGAGTGGCGGCCCCATGTCTCGCAATCCGCGATGAACCCGACGCGGTGTTCAAGTACACAGCACGTGGGAATTTGGTCGCAGTCGTGTCGAATGGGACTGCGGTGCTGGGCTTGGGGAACATCGGTCCGAGTGCTTCGAAGCCTGTCATGGAGGGCAAGGGGGTACTCTTCAAGAAGTTCGCTGGCATTGATGTGTTCGATCTCGAGGTCGGATCCGAGGACCCGGAGGATGTCATTCGTTTTTGCGAGCTTCTCGAGCCCACGGTCGGGGGAATCAATCTTGAGGACATCAGGTCGCCCGACTGCTTCATAATTGAAGAACGCCTCCAGGCTCTGGATATACCGGTGTTCCACGACGATCAACACGGCACGGCGATCATCGCAACCGCGGCGCTATTGAACGCGTTAGAAATCACCGGCAAGAAGGCATCGAAAGTACGGGTCGTGTTCAGTGGAGCCGGGGCGTCGGCAATTTCTACTGCGGAGCAATTCACCCGGATGGGCGTCGCACGCGACCACCTCATCTTCGTCGACCGTGAAGGGGTGATCCACGCCGGGCGTAAGAAGGGGATGAACGAATACAAGGCCCGCTTTGCGGTCGACACAGACCGGAGCACATTGGCGGAGGCGATGGACGGTGCCGACGTTTTCGTCGGGCTATCCGTCCGGGGAGTGGTCACGGGGGAGATGGTCGCCTCGATGGCGAAGCGTCCCATCGTATTTGCGTTGGCCAATCCCGATCCGGAGATCACACCGGAAGAGGTCGCCGAGGTCAGGGACGACGCCATCATGGCGACCGGGCGCTCCGATTATCCGAATCAGGTCAACAACGTGCTGGGCTTCCCCTTCCTGTTCAGGGGAGCTCTGGATGTTCGTGCACGCGCCATCAATCACGAGATGATGAGTGCGGCCACGAGGGCCCTGGCCGAGTTGGCGAAGGCCAGCGTGCCCCAGTCCGTGGCCGCCGCCTATGGCGGCGAGGTCTTCGAATTCGGTCCCGAGTACCTGATCCCAAAGCCATTTGACCCGAGAGTCCTTTTCTACGTGGCTCCGGCGGTGGCAAAGGCTGCGATGGACTCGGGCGTCGCCCGCGTAAGCATCGACGTGGAACAATACGAGGACGGGCTCAAGGCGAGCCTGGGCCCCGGCGGAGAGGTGATGAGGGGCTTGATCGATCGGGCGCGCAAGCGTCCGATGAGAGTGGTCCTGGCCGATGGCTACAACGAACGAGTGATCCGTGCCGCCCAGGAGATCGTGGAAGAGGGCATTGCCGTGCCCGTGCTAGTGGGACGTGAGGCCAAGATCAATGATATCGTCGAACTGCACGGCCTCGACCTGGAGGGTGTGGAGATCGTCCACCCGATCGTGAGCGACAAAGTACGACATGAGTATGCCGAAGCGCTCTACACCTCCCGGGAAAGGAAGGGTCTCACGCGTGCTGAGGCACGCTCGAGGATGTACCAGCCGGGCTATTTCGCCGGCATGATGGTCCGCCAGGGCGATGCAGACGCCATGGTGGGAGGGATCGAGTCGCACTACTCCGAACTCATACGGCCGGCGCTGGAGGTCCTCGGACGGGCAGAGGGAGTGCGTAAGGTGGCCGCGATGTACGTGGTGGCGCTCAGAGATCGAGAACTGCTCTTCTTCGGTGACACTGCCGTGAATATCTCCCCGGACGCGGATACTCTGAGGGATATCGCACTGCTCACCGCCGGTTTTGTGGAGAAACTCGGGATCCGCCCGCGCATCGCCATGCTCTCGTTTTCGAATTTCGGATCTGTACGTCATCCCGAGGCGGAGAAGGTTCGACAAGCCGTGAAGCACTTGAAAAAGCTTCAACCGGAAATGGAGATCGACGGAGAAATGCAGGCCGATACGGCACTCAATACAGAGATTCTGCGGTCGCAGTACCCCTTTAGCGACTTGAAGAAGGCCGCTAACGTGCTCATCTTTCCGGGCCTCGCAGCGGCCAACACGGCCTATAAGTTGTTGGTGGAGTTGGGAGGGGCTGAGGTGATCGGACCCATCCTCTTGGGAATGAGGCATCCGGTACATTTTCTCCAGAGGGACGCCACAGTCTCCGATATCATAAACCTGGTGACACTCGCGTCGGTAGACGCGCAGGTTCGCTCTCAACAACCCTAGCACCTGTGGACGAATGTCGATAAAGACCGAGCGTGAAGCGGAAGTGATCGGGACCGGCGCGGTGGGCGTTGCTGGATTGGATATGCATGGGCTCGAGCCCCGTGAAGCCGTGAACTGGAATCTCTCGCCCGTTCAACTCTATGAGAGAGCGTTGGAGCGGGGCGAGGGCCGACTCGCTCACATGGGTGCCTTTACCGCCGTCACCGCGCCTCACACCGGCCGTTCTCCCGGTGACAGGTTCATCGTGAGGGAGTCGCTGACCGGAGACACTGTGGATTGGGATTCCGTTGGCGCGCCCCTGAGCGAGGAGCACTTCTCTGCGCTCCGTGAGGAAGTCATCGCCTTTCTGAACGGGCAGGAGCTGTTCGTTCGAGACGCGCGGGTTGGTGCCGATCCCAATCACTCTCTGAACGTCCGGGTTGTGAATCACAACGCGTGGCACAACCTGTTCGCCTATAACATGTTCCTTCGGCCCACGCCTGGGGAGTTGGCTGCGTTTCAACCCGAATTCACGGTACTGCATGCGCCGGGGTTCCAAGCCGATCCCGCGAAGCACGGGACGGCCACGGGGACCTTCATCGTGATCAACTTCAAGGAGCGCCAGGTCCTGATCGGTGCGTCCAACTACGCCGGAGAGATCAAGAAGTCCATCTTCACGGTGCTGAACTACATGCTCCCCGATCAGGGTGTCCTGCCGATGCACTGCTCCGCCAACATCGGTCTGGAGGGGGACACCGCGCTCTTTTTTGGCCTTTCCGGCACGGGCAAGACCACGCTGTCGGCCGATCCGGAACGAAGGCTCATCGGAGACGATGAGCACGGGTGGGGCGGTGGCGGGGTGTTCAACTTCGAGGGAGGGTGCTACGCGAAGGCCATCCACTTGTCCCTCGAGAGTGAGCCGGAGATCTACCGTGCGACGCACATGTTCGGGACGATTCTGGAAAACGTGGTTCTGCGCGAAGGGACCTCGGAGATCGACTTCGACGACGCGACGATCACCGAGAACACGAGGGCCTCGTATCCCATCCATTACATTCCGAATGCCGCAATTCCGGGCCGGGGTGACCACCCGAAGAACGTCATTTTTCTGACTGCGGATGCTTTTGGAGTACTGCCTCCGATTTCGAAGTTGACTCCCGAGCAGGCGATGTACCATTTCCTGTCGGGGTACACCGCGAAGGTAGCCGGAACGGAGCGCGGCGTTACCGAGCCCGAGGCGACCTTCAGCACTTGCTTCGGTGCACCATTTCTGCTGCGCCATCCGGGCGAGTACGCGAAGATGCTGGGTGAACGGCTTGACACTCATGGGGCCCGGGTGTGGCTTGTAAATACCGGTTGGAGTGGCGGTGGCTACGGCACGGGCAGCCGCATGAAGCTGTCCTATACGAGGGCCATGGTGCGAGCGGCCCTGGCCTGGGAACTGGAAGAGGTCGAGGCGGTGAGCGACCCGATCTTCGGGCTGCTCATGCCCTCGGAAGTACCAGACGTGCCGCCGGAGATCCTGAATCCACGCGACACCTGGGCGGATGGCGCTGCCTACGACGCTGCGGCCGGGAAGCTGGCGAAAATGTTCAGGGAGAACTTCCGCCGGTTCGAGGCGCAGGTTCCGGACGAGGTGAAGGCTGCGGGACCGAAGTAGGGGTCTTCCTCAGCTTAGGAGCCCAGCGCGGGCAGCGCGTTTGTCCCGGGAGATGGATGTATGACCCGTAGGGGCACCGCACGGATGATCGGGAGCGAGGATGTCCTCGCTGGCCAGAGGGAATTCTTGTTCCCCTCGGTCAGGCCGCTGTACGACGAGCCTCTAGTATTGGACGAAGGCGAGGGTGTCCGGGTGCGGGACGTCGATGGTCGGGAGTACCTGGACTTCTTCAGCGGAATCCTCACTACGTCCGTGGGCCACTGCCATCCCAAGGTCGTGGAGCGCGTCCAGGCTCAAGTCCGACGGTTGGGCCATACCTCTCCGCTCTACGTCACCGAACCGCAGGTCGAGGCGGCTCGGCGTCTGGCCGAGATCGCTCCAGGGGGACTGAGCCAGACGTTCTTCACGAACTCTGGGACCGAGGCGATCGAGACGGCCATTCACATGGCGTTTCTGCACACCGGGCGGAGCGAGATCATCGCTTTGCGGCAGGCCTACCACGGTCGGAGCTTCTTGGGGACGAACCTCACAGCGATGAAGGTGTGGAGGCCGCTCCCTTCCTCGTTCCCCGGCGTCAAGCATGCGATGACCCCGTACCCGTACCGTTGTCCCTTCAAGCAGCCGTGCGATGAGAGCTGCAGTGAGGCGTTCGCTCGCGATTTGGAGGATGTGATCAGCACGACGACGGACGGTCGTCCCGCTGCGTTCATCGCGGAGCCAGTTCTTGGCGTGGGCGGATACATCGTTCCACCGCCCGGCTACTTCGCCCGTGCGGCGGAGATCATCCGATCGTGCGGAGGCCTCTTCATCGTGGACGAGGTTCAGTCCGGATTCGGACGCACCGGAGGCCGCTGGTTCGCCATCGAGCACTGGGGGGTCGAGCCGGACATCATGGTCATGGCGAAGGGCATCGCGAATGGCGCGCCCGTCGGAGCGACCATCACGCGTCCCGACATCGCGACGTCCTGGAGACCCAAGACGTTCTCCACGTTCGGTGGGAATCCGGTTTCGATGGCGGCGGTCTGTGCGACGCTCGAGGTGATGGTCGCGGAGGACGTCCCGTCCCGCGCTGAGACGAGAGGCAACCAACTTTCGCGAGGGTTCGAGGAGCTGGAGGATCAATACAACTGGATTGGTGAGGCTCGGGGCATGGGACTCATGCAGGCGCTCGAAATCGTACGTGACCCCCACACCAAGGAGCCCGCTCCAGAGACGGCGAAGGCCCTTCTCGAGGCGGCCAGGGAAGAAGGCCTGCTCATCGGTATCGGCGGCCTCCATGGGCACGTGCTCCGCATCGGCCCGTCCCTCCTGATTTCGGAAGCCGAGGTGGCCGAGGGTCTGGAGCGTCTCCGGCGGGCTTGCGAGCGGGTGGAGCAAATGGGATCCTGAGGCCTTATTTTGCCGGCGAGAAGTCTGTGGGGTCTCGCCCAGCCGCCGTCAGTTCGTACCGAAGCGTCGAGCGATCTCGTCGAGTCGGTCCTGAATGTAGGTTTCGGCGAACCAGCGACCCCTCACCATCACCCCTGCCCGGTCGGCCACGTTTCGAGTGTCGTCCAGCGGATTGGAATTCAGGAGGATGAGGTCCGCGCGGCGACCTACGGCCACGGTGCCGAACGTGTCGCTCCGCCGGAAGTACTCCCCCACGGCCCGTGTTCCCGAGACCAGGATCTCGTAAGAAGACATACCGGCCGCCGCCATCGCCTGCATCTCGCGGTGGAGCGAGAAGCCCGGCACTGAGAAGATCTGCGGCGAGTCCGTCCCCATGAGAATGCCCACCCCGCCGTCGGAGAGGGCCTTGAGCACCTCCAGTCTGTTGTTGGCCCACAGGTCGGCTGCGCCGGGATCCGCTGCGGCCTCCCGTGCGCTCTCGGCGTGTCTGCGAGTCCAGCCCTCGACGCCCTCGACCACGCCCGGAATGCTCTGCTTGGGCCAATAACGCATTTCGGGGCGGCTCGCCAAAGCTTCTCCATCACCGCGACCGATGATGCCAACGTCCCAGAGCACCATAGTGGGCACGACCCAGGCATCGGCGTTCTTTACCATGACGACCAGCTCGTCGAGGCTGCCCGGGTCGATAGGCTCGTCGAATGCGTTGAGGACCTCGATGAAGCCATCCAAGTGGTCGAAGGTTTCCTGGCCCATCTCGATGGCGTGCTCGAGTCCGACGTCGGCCGGTACGTGGCCGCCGAAACGGATGCCCACTTCGTGGGCAGTCAGGGCCATGGCGTCGTATTCAGGCACCGTCAGCCCAGGATGGATCTTTAGGAGGTCCCAGCCCTGTTCCTTTTGGGTGCGGACCCTCCGGGCGGCCTGCTCGGGAGAGGACACTGAGCCGCCGCTGAAGCTGGGTCCTGCCATGTAAAGCGTGGGAGCCACGATCTCGCCCGCGTTCGCCTGGCGGCGCAGCTCCATGTGGCCGTCTTGGCCGAGCATACCCCGGACGGTGGTCACACCGTTGGCCACATAAAGGAACATCACCGCCTCCTCGATCTCCCCACCCGGCATGTGGCCATGCATCTCCGCCAGGCCGGGCATGAGGTATTTGCCCGTACCGTCGACCGTCGTGACGCCAGCAGGAACTCGGACCTCGTCGGCCGATCCCAGGCGCCGGATCCTGCCCTGTTCTACGAGGACCGTTTGGTCCCTTAGGACTCGCTCGACGTCCATGGGGACGACGTTGACGTTGGTAAACGCAACGGCCTCGGGGGCGCTCTGTGCCGCGGGGTGCGGTGCGGAGAAGTCAGGTGCCAAGCCGGCCCGTGAGGCGGCCAGCATCGAGCCGCCCGAGACAACGGCGGCCAGCGCTATTGTGGTACGAATCTTCATACCGTGCCTCGTCCTACGGCAGCGCAGCCGCCATCTCGTCGTAAAAGCCAGGAATGCTTCTCCGCATGAAAAGGCCGTTCTCCGCCATGGTCCAGCTCAGATCCGCCGTCCTGATGCGAGCGGATGCCTCACTCTTGCGCACACCCGACCTGATCAAATCCGCCATGCGGGCACGAACCGCCTCCATCTGATTACGAAAGTCCACCACATCGCTTCGATCCATGATCGCACCGTGACCGGGAATGGCGGTGTCGAAATCCAGTGCCAGAATGTTGTTCAAGGTAGCGACCCAGCCGGTGCTACTGCCGCCATTGGCATAGTCGATAAACGGCGCGGTGCCATGAAGTAGATCACCTCCATGCACAGTTCTCAGATCAGGAAAATAGATCACCGCGTCACCGTTGGTGTGTCCACGGCCCATATACAGCGCTCGTACCTCAACGCCCCCGAGATAAACGGCAGTCTCATCGGTAAAGACCACTCTCGGCGGCGCGTCCTGGTCGCCTTTGACCATGTTGTCTCTGGCATTCTGGTGAGCGATGACTTCGGCGATGTTGATGTACTCCACGTTACCACCCGAGTGGTCACCGTGATGATGGCTGTTGATGACGTATTTGACCGGTTGATCACTCACCTGGCCGACCAGCTCCTGAATCTCACTAAAATTCCGCGGAAATTTGTCGTCGATCAGAATTGCCCCGTCCCGGGTAACGCGTACTCCGACGTTTCCTCCGCTACCGATGATGGCGTAGAGCCCATCCTTGACTCGTTCTATGGACAGGCTGTTTTGTGCGTGAGCGCCGATTGAGGCGGTCGCAACAAGGATGCTGCTCAGGAACATCCCTCTCATCAAGTGGCTCATAAATCCTCCTGCCGGCGCTCGGCGCCGCGGTTGGCGCTTTGGGTTTCAGCGCTTGACCATCGCTTGACCGTAGTACATGAAGGAAAGAAATAACTGGGCTCCACTCTAATCGCGAGGTGCTTTCCTGAATGGCTACGAGAAGGCAGTTTGTCTCGTTGACCGCAGCGGCCGCCATCACGGCCAGCATGCTTGGCTTCTAGAGGAGGAACCTCCCATGCCGAATTACGAATCGTCGGCCCATTCGCGGCTTTTCTCCACGGTCTTGTTCACCTTTTTCTTGGGTGCTCCCCTAGCCACGGCACAGGCGCAGGAGGCCCTCGATATCTATTTCATCGACGTCGAGGGTGGGGGCGCCACCCTGTTCGTCTCGCCCACCGGGGAGTCTTTGCTGATCGACACTGGAAACGGTGGACAGAATGCCGCGCGAGATGCCGGTCGCATCATGGACGCGATGCGGGACGCGGACGTTTCTGCCATCGACCACTTGATCACCACCCACTGGCACGGCGACCACTACGGAGCGATGCAGGAGCTGGCGAGTAAGGTTCCGGTGCGACACTTCATCGACCACGGACCGAGTGTCGAGTCGAGGGCCGCAGTGGCCGATTTCCTCGACACGACCTATCCGATGTTGTACCGGCGTGCCGAGCATACCGTCGTTACACCGGGGGATCGCATCGCCCTCGCCGGTGTCGATATCACCGTACTTGCATCCGGGAAGCAGGTCATCGACCGGCCGTTGCCCGGCGGCGGTGTACGCAATCGATACTGCGCCGATTTCGCCCCGCAGGCCGAAGACAACGGCGAAAACGCGCAATCGGTTGGCATTCTGGCTGGGTTCGGCGAGTTCCGTGTCCTCCACTTGGGAGACTTGACCGTCAACACCGAGTTCGAGCTCATGTGCCCGAACAATCCCATTGGCACGGTCGATCTGTTCGTCGTCTCCCACCATGGGCAGCCGATCTCCAACGCGCAGGTCCTGGTTCACGCCATCGAGTCCCGCGTGGCCATCATGAACAACGGCACACGCAAGGGGGGCCAGCCGGAGGCGATGCAAGTGCTCCACTCCGCTCCCGGCCTGGAAGACCTCTGGCAGCTTCACTTCTCCGAATTGAGCGGACAGGAGTACACGGTGCCGGGTCTCTTCATTGCGAACCCGATCGACGAAGAGCCGGATGCCATGCCCATCGCGCCCATGATGAATCCACGGGGAGATGGGGTCCCTCCCCGGCCCGTCCACAACGGTGAAGCATATTGGATCAAGGTATCAGGGGATGCCGATGGCTCGTTCACTGTATCAAATGGCCGGAACGGGTTCACCAAGGTGTATCGCTAGATCAAACTGGCCTTGGCCGCATTGTGGATTACCTTTGGGGAAATTGATTGTCTGTTACGGAGGGGAAATGGACCGGAAGTGGGTGTATCTGTTCGCCGAGCTCGAAGCAGCGGAAGCCTATGCGGGTGATTGGGAGTCGGTCCGCGGGCTGCTCGGAGGGAAGGGGGCGAATCTGGCAGAGATGTCGCGGATCCAGGTCCCCGTTCCCCCCGGCTTCACCGTGACGACCGAAGCGTGCATCGCCTACCTCGGTCATGAAGGCGTGTTTCCGGCGGACATCTGGGAGCAACAGATCGAGGCCCTGCGCCGTATCGAGGCTGAAACGGGGAAGGAGTTCGGGAATCCCGAAAAGCCCCTCCTGGTGTCGTGCCGATCCGGAGCGAGGTTCTCGATGCCCGGGATGATGGACACGATTCTGAACCTGGGAATGAACGACGACGTGGCCCGAGGAATGGTGGAGCTTACGGGTGACGCGCGCTTCGTATACGACTCCTATCGACGGCTGATCCAGATGTTCGGCACCGTGGTCCGCGGGATGGAAAACGAGGTGTTCGAAGAGGTCCTCGAGCACAGCCGACGGGCTGCCGGGGTCGCCACTGATCCGGAGCTCGGAGCCGAGGACTGGATGGCCATCACACAACGCTTCAGAGAGCTGGTCAAGACGCGCACCCGAGCGCCCTTCCCGAACAATCCTTTGGAACAGCTCCAGGCGGCCACGGAGGCTGTATTCGAGTCCTGGAATACCAAACGAGCCGTGGACTACCGTAACGCTTCGGGGATCCCGCACGATCTCGGCACCGCTGTGAACATCCAGACGATGGTTTTCGGGAATATGGGCGAGACCTCTGGGACGGGAGTGGTGATGAGCCGCAACGCCTCCACCGGAGAGCCGGGCCTACACGGGGACTTCCTGGTGAATGCGCAGGGAGAGGACGTTGTGGCCGGAACTCGGAAGACCCTCGACATCAGCGTGATGGCGAAACGGTTCCCCGACGCCCACAAGCAGCTCCGTGAGATCGCGGATAGGCTGGAGCACCACTACAGAAACATGCAGGACCTGGAATTTACCGTCGAACACGGGACGCTATGGCTTCTCCAGACTCGTAACGGCAAGCGCACCGCGAAAGCCGAGGTGCGGATCGCCGTGGACATGGTCGAGGAGGCGCTTCTTGGCCGAGAGGAAGCCGTGCTCCGCGTGAGCCCTGAGCAGGTGGATTCTTATCTCCATCCTCAGTTTGATGAGGAGGCGAGAAACCAGGCTCAAGTGTTTGCTGAGGGTCTGAACGTGTCGCCTGGAGCGGCCGTAGGTGTCGCGGCCTTCGATGCGGACACAGCGGAGAAATGGGCCAGAGAGGACGGGAAGGACGTGATCATGGTTCGGCCCGAGACGAGGCCCGACGACGTTCACGGGATGCTTGCTGCGAAGGGCATCGTGACCAGCCGGGGGGGGCGGACCAGCCATGCAGCGTTGGTCGCGCGCCAGTTTGGCAAACCGGCCGTCGTGGGAGTAGAGGCACTCGAGATCGACCTGGACCACCGCGAGGCGCGGGTCGGCGATCTGACGATCCGCGAGGGTGCCGAGATCTCCATCGATGGGATGCTCGGAGAAGTCTACCTCGGCGTGCTGCCGACCGTGATCCCGGACATCGATGATCTCTGGCTCAACAAGCTCATGGGTTGGGCGGACGAGTTCCGGACTCTCGAGGTCTGGGCGAATGCGGACTACCCCGATGATGCGCGCCGTGCCCGCGAGCTGGGGGCCGAGGGGATCGGACTCTGCCGCACGGAGCACATGTTCTTCGAGGAGGATCGCCTCCCGGTCATGCGGGAGATGATCATGGCCCAGAACCACATAGAGCGCGACGACGCCCTCGATCGGCTCCTCCCGCTTCAACGCGGCGATTTCGAGGGGCTCTTCCGGGCAATGGACGGCTACCCGGTCGTGGTCCGTCTCCTGGACCCCCCGCTCCACGAGTTCCTCCCCGATCATCAGGAGCTTCTCCGCGAGTTGGCGGAACTCAAGGTCAGGCTCCAACACCTGGACACACTCCGCCAGATCGACGACACGCTCGAGGAAATCAGAGAGAAACAGGACTTCCTGGCGCGGACTGAAGATCTTCTGGAAACGAACCCCATGCTGGGCACGCGAGGAGTTCGTCTCGGAATGCTACTCCCGGAGATCACCCGGATGCAGGCACGTGCACTCTTTCAGGCGGCGGCTCACTGCATGCGGGACGGTGTCGACGTCAAGCTCGAGGTCATGATCCCATTGGTCTCACACGTGAACGAGCTTCGGACCCAGCGTCGACTTGTGGAAGCCGAGGCGGAGGAGGTGATCGCTGAGGAGGAGCAGGAGATTCCTTATAAGATCGGGACCATGATCGAGATCCCGCGGGCTGCCCTGACGGCGGACGAAGTTGCCTCCTCGGCCGAGTTCTTTTCGTTCGGAACGAACGATCTTACCCAGACCGTGTTCGGGATCTCCCGGGACGACGCGGAGTCGGGATTCCTCCTTCACTACGTCGAACACGACGTGCTCCCCGATAACCCGTTCACTACCCTCGACGTGGACGGCGTGGGGAAGATCATGCGGATGGCGGTTGAACTTGGGCGAAGCGTTCGTTCGGATCTCGAGATCGGGATCTGCGGCGAGCACGGAGGCGACCCTCGGTCGGTGGAATTCTGCCACAAGGCGGGCCTGAACTACGTGAGTTGCTCTCCGTTCCGGGTCCCGGTTGCACGCCTCGCTGCCGCACAGGCAGCGGTCAAGGACGCGGGCTGGCGTCCGATGCCCGCAGCCCCAAGGGACGAATTCCGCCAGGAGAGGGTCGAAGCCGCCCAGGAGACTGCTGCTTCGCCCCAGGACGTGGCGAGCTGAGCGGGGTAGGGCGGTAATAACGGGTCCTCGAGCCCGACCCCTCGGCGCTCGTTCAGAAAATGGCGATCGGGTTTACTGGGGAGCCCGTACCGTTGGGTATCGGCATCGGCGCGAGCGTCAGCATGAACTCCCACCGCCCCTGGGCCGCAGCCACCTCACTCAGTGCGTCGAGGTCGGCTCGGTCGAGCAGGTGTATGCCCAGCATCGTCAACGCGAAGTCGTGCAAGGCGAGCCTGGGGAGTTCGCCGGGAGGCCGTGGCATGTAGCCGGGCGTTTCCCATCCGATGAGCGCAACGTCCCGTGCCTTCAACCATGGAATGACCGTGTTGTCGAGCCCCGCGGCTTCGGCCCCCGTGTCAAACGGCCCTATCGCCTCCTGCCTCGCCCACCGGCCCCATCGCAGGAGCATCGCGTCACCCGGACCCACTCGCGCACCGGTCCGCGCCTCCCAGGCCTCTAGATCCTCGACGGTGATACGCGTACCCGGCTCCAGGTAGGGCACCCCCTTCAGCCTCGGAATATCGTACAGTACACCGCGGGTCACGATGCCGTCCTTCATCGTGAGGATGTCGTTCTTCAACGCACCGTCTTCCATCGTGACCAGGTCGTCGACGGGGTAACCGTTCCACATGCGTCCGTCGAAGAAGCGATGGGCGAAGCCGTCGATGTGCGTGGTGCCGGGGCCGTGAATGCACCGATACGCGATCCCGATCAGTAGCCCCGCCCCGACTGGCGTTCGCCATCTCCCACTCCAGGGGGCAGGGGTTGCCGATGGTCTGTTCGGTCTGCGCGGTCGACGCGAGTGACACGGTGATCCCCTCTCGGACCAGTCTAGTCGCCGCCAGACGCTTCGCCGGAGTGATCAGGTTGAGTGCCCCGAGCTCGTCATCCGGCCCCCAACGGCCCCAATTTGAGAGTTCCTCCTGCCACCGCTCGTACTCGGCCTCAGTGACGAACGGCAACACCTCTTAGGCGCTGGCCGTGGGGACGGCGCCAGGAAGTAAGAGGCCAGGAAGCACAAGGAGGCCAGGGACGGGGAGTGCACCGAGGAGCTTCACAAGGCCCGCCTAGTGCTCCTGCATCGCAAGGTGCTCCCTCAGCACATCGCGGCCGAAGTCACCGTCGAAGTCACGCCACCCCGAGTGGATGTGATTGGGGTCTCTCTGGGTGTGATCGAACTCGATCAAGAAGCTAGGTCCTTGCACCCGGAAGTAGGACACGTCGCCGTACTCCGTCCCACCGGCCCAGGCGAACGTGACATTTTCGATGCCGTCCTCTTCAATTTTTTCGCGTCGGAGCGCTGCGATGTCATCGGCCATCGTCGACGTATAGAAATCGATCACCTCCATCAGTATATCGCGTTGCTCCGGTGTGAGCTCCGAGCCCACGATGCCCACGGGGGAGAGGGGATCGGGTGCGAGCTCCACGCCTCTCACGATATTCGTCGGTGCGACCTCATCGAGGATTGCTACTGCCCGCTGCGACGCGTCCAGGGAAGCGAGTAATCTTCGGGCCGGGTCCTCCAGGGGACCCAAGGGGCGCAGCCCTCTTCTGGGTCCTTCCATGACCTCCGCGGGGCTCGCGGCCAAGAAGGTTGGCGTGCTTACGGTGATCTCCCCGTCAACGATCGTGAAGTGCAGCGAGAGGTGGTGCCCCTCGAACCTCCACGCCCACGTCCCGTCGGTTGACGGCTCCCCGAACACCGAGACGAAATACAGGTCGGGGTCGCGCGAAAACCCGCCGCCCTCCTCCATCGCCTCCATCGCCTGCAGGATCCCCTCGACCTCGATGATCTCATTGGCGGTCATGTATCCGCGTTGACTGAGGCCCGTCCTGAGCAGGGCCTGGGCACGATCCCTCTGCTCGGTGCTCATCTCTTTGAGTGGCAGACCGTGGCGCTCGAACACCTCGGGCGGGACGAAGTGGAACCTCACACGCTCCTCCGAGTCGAAGGCGAATGTCGCGTGCCCGCGCTCCTCGTCGGACAGAGACATGAGGAACTGACTCGCGCCGTCCGTCATCTGCGCGACGTCACTCTGCGAGTCGGCCCCCCCTTCGCCACAGGAGACCCCCCCGAGACCAATGAAAACTGCGAGACCAGAGATCATCATCACACGCGCGACTGTCGACCGCTTCATGGATTCCTCCTCCTCCGATGCTATCAGCCCGGCGCCTTAGCCGCATGGGGATCATGAGGTGAAGACGCGGCGGCAGCTTCTTTTGCCTGCTTATCCTCCGGTCCGGGCCGCCCGTGCCCGTGCCCGGCGCTGCTCTTCTTGTCGGCGGGCCTGTTCGAGGAGATCTCGGGGGATCTCCTCACCCACGACTATGCCCTGCTTGGTCGCAGGAGCGAAATAGATCCGCGCGTTGGCCATCTCATCTGTGGTTGCCGGGCCGTACACCACATCCACCTTCGGATCAGGATTGTAGGGATTGTTCACAGAATTGTCGAACCACCAGGTCATGTGGAGCTTGGAGCCGGCCGGAATGAAGCGCGGCTCTTCGTACTCGTAGAGGAACTGCCAATTGAAGTCGTAGTCCGGCACCCAAAGCAGGGTTTCCGTCTCCCCGTCTGGATGCTCGAGCTCGTACTTCACGGCCTTTCCCCGGTAGTGCATGTGCGGTGCCATGGAAAGGAGATATGTGTCTTCCTCGAACAAACGCTGGTGCTTCACCTCGTAGTTCGGATCAAACGCGGGGATCTTGAATTCCCGCGTGAAGTTCAGGTCCGTTTCTACCACGTGGTCGATCACGTCGCCGGGCTCGTAGAAAACGAACGCCGCCTGAGTCAAGTCCTCTACGTTGGTGCCCGGCCCGGGCTCCTTGTGGTAGTGCATGCTGACGGTGATATAGGGATCCTCGGGAAGGAGAATCCCCCACCCCTCCGGATACGTGAATGGCCCCCGGCCGGGGACGCCCACCCCCATATGACTGGACACGATATGGTGAACCCAGGGACCACCGGGGAGAAGCTCGGCCTTCGAAACCCACCTCGGTTCGGTGTGCTGGCCCTCGAGCACGGGCATCTCGAAGGTCGGCTGCCAGTCCCGCACCTCGTCGGCCACATGCACCGGCTCCTCGAACTTGACGATGAGATCCGGATCGCCGATCCACCAGCCGGAGGGTGGTAGGGAGGTTCCGCTTTTCTCTGCGTCTCCGGCTGCGACGCGAGCCTCCCATGCCCTCGCCTCCGCCGGGTCTCCGGCCGGTGCCCCCGCATCCACCCAGGCGATGAGTGTCGCTTTGTTAGCGTCCGAGACGTAGCGCTCGTCCTTGAAGGTGCCCTCGTGCTGAGCGTGGGCTCCCCAGGGCGGCATGTACCCGGTCTCGAGAGCCCACTTGATCCGACTGGCCCAGGGGCGGGCGTCTTCGTATGCGATGAGCGACATCGGGGCCGTGATTCCACCGACGGACGGTCCGTCCGGCTG
Organism: Longimicrobiales bacterium; assembly: GCA_965219445.1. Taxonomy (GTDB): domain Bacteria; phylum Gemmatimonadota; class Gemmatimonadetes; order Longimicrobiales; family Gaopeijiaceae; genus UBA822. Next base: position 156,203 of record CBDCNQ010000005.1, read on the forward strand.
GTGGCAAGCTACGCAGTTCTGTTGGAGGATCGGCAGGGCATCGGCGTAAAAGGTGGGAACGTCGTGGACTGAGGCCGATGCGAAGACCGCGGCGTCGGTTCCCCCTCCACTACGCGTCTGAACGTTCGCGCAGCCGCTTAGCCCGGCGATTCCGACTGTAAGCAGGGCGATAAGAGTCTTCCTTCTCTCGACGCTCATTGGTCCCCTTTGGAATTAATAACCAGACGAAAGCACAAACCCACAACCAGGGTAGCCGCGATCGGCAGATGGAGGCAAGGCTGTTGGGTCAACGGAGATGCCTACCAGCACTCCGTTCATCGAGAGAATCTCCCCTTGCGGAGCCAGGTCTCGAGGGTGAGGAGTGCCCAAAGCTGATGCCCATAATCAGCTTCCTTCCTGAAGTGGGCCTCAGCCATGGTCCGGATCGGCGCAGGCTCGAGCCACTCCCAGAGCTTCGCGTCATTTGCGAGCAACCGGTCCTCGACGAGCGGTCTCCAATGCGTTCTGAACCACGTGGGCAGGGGCACGGCAAATCCCCATTTGGGACGCGTCCTGATCTCGGAGGGCAGGAGGTCGCGAAAGGCCTCCTTGAGCCCGTACTTGAATGAGCCGCCCCGGATCTTCAGGCGGTCCGGGAGCCCTCCGACGTATTCCATCAACTCTCCGTCCAGAAAGGGCGAACGCAACTCGAGTCCGTGAGCCATACTGCACCGATCCGACTTCACAAGGAGATCATCGAGAAGGTACGTGTCGAAGTTTAGCGCCAAGGTCCGGGCAAGCGGAGAGAGGTGAGAATTGGCCAGTAGCGGTTCTCTGAAGCTCTGTGTGAGTGCATGACGCGACACAGCGTCTCTGAGCTCGGGGCGAAGCAGCTCATCCAGCCGATCTGCAAAGAAACCGATCCATCGAAGAGTTCGTTCCTCAGCAGGCATTGCGGCCGCCGAGAAGAAGCGGGCAACTCTTCGGGAGAGACTTCTGAAGTCCGGATTGTGCGGGAGATATCGGCTCAGCGCACACCCGAGCCGGACCAGCGGGGCCGGAATGGACTCGGCAATTTGGGCACCCCGAAAGCGAAGATAACCTGCGAACAGCTCGTCTCCGGCATCACCCGTGAGAGCTACGGTGACGTGCTCACGGGTCAGGCGGGACACAATGTACGTCGGAATCGCAGACGAGTCCCCGAACGGCTCATCGTAGTGATCCACGAGATCGTCCACGAGATCGACCGACCCGGCTTCGACCACGAACCGAGTGTGAGCCGTCCCAAAGCGCTTCGACGCCAACTCGGCAAACGGGGTCTCATCGTAGTTTGCGTCGTCCGCAAACCCGATCGAGAAGGTCCCTACCGGCTTGTCGAGCAGTTCGCTCATGAGACCGACGATGACCGTAGAGTCCACTCCCCCACTCAGGAACGCCCCCAAGGGCACGTCGGAGATGAGCCGCTTCCTCACTGCCTCGCGGGTAAGCGTACGGATGCGTGGAAGCGCTTCTTCTTTAGAGACCTCGTGGGGAGTGAAATCCAGACGCCAGTACCGTTCGAAGCGGGGCTCTCCGCCCGATCCCACGCTCACGGTCGTACCGGGCGGCACTTTCTGAATCCGTCGGTAGAAGGTCCCGGGCGTGGGCACATAGCCGTAGGCCATGTACAGCGGGATGGCGGCCGGGTCCATGCTGTCGTCCACGTCGGGCCCTTGAAGAATCGCTTTGATCTCAGAGGCGAAAACCAGAAGGCCGTCCTTTTGGTACACGAACAAAGGCTTCTGTCCGGCCCTATCCCGTGCGAGGAAGAGCTCGCCGGTCCGCTCGTTCCACGCCGCGAGAGCGAACATGCCCTCCAATCGGGTTGGCAACGTACCGCCCCACTCTTCGTACCCGTGGGCCAACACCTCTGTATCGCTCTGAGTGCGGAACTGGTGTCCCAGGCCGACGAGTTCCCGTCGGAGCTCCTGATAGTTGTAGATCTCTCCGTTGAAAACGACCTGAATTGACCCGTCCTCGTTGGGCATTGGCTGGTCGCCGGTCTTCAGATCGATGACCGCCAACCGAGTGTGACCGAGCAGGCACCGGCCCGAGGGTGAGCGGTAGGAACTGACGCCGTCGGGGCCCCTATGTCGGAGTGACGAGGCCATCTGGGGGATGGCATCGAGAGTGGCTGGAAATCGGTCCCCGATGTCCAGCGCGCCAACAATGCCACACATCTACTAGGGGCCGCCTTTCCAAACGCTCACGGGGAATGCACTCTCCTCCAGTTCCTTGAAGGAGGCAACGACGCTCGGCGAGGAGACACTAGGCGGGTGGGTTCAACACTGTCAAGCAATCAAGCGGAGGCGCAGGCGGGAGTCTGCATGGTTTCCCCGATCGTCACGCAGATTCAGGCCGGAATCCAAAGGCAATTGCTCCTACAGACACGAGAGTTGGCAAAGAGGGGTCGTCGAGTCTTGGTGCTCCAACGGGATGATCCGGCACTACGTGAATCCCCGGCTCTACGAGAAAAATGGAAGCACGTCACGTTCGTCTCCACACTTCGCCTTCCGGGCGGGGGCCATGACGGGGGTCGGTCGGCCGAACGAGTCCGAGGCCTAATCTTCATCCTCCACGGACTGCTCCTTCTCTGGAAGCACCGGCGTGAGTACGGAATCTTACACGCTCAGCAGCTCTATTCCCCCACCATCCTAGGTGCATTGGCCAAAATGCTCCTCGGCAAGAAGTTGGTGGTGAAGGTTACAGCTTCGGGTCACATGGGGGAACTAAAGAGGTGGAGATCGCATGGCTGAAATGTCCGCCGCAGCCCGACATCGAATGACGAAGTCGTTCTCGGTCGATGCAGTAGTGGACCGGATCGAAGAGCTCTACCTGCCATCGGCACCCGCCGCATCATGAAGATCCTATTCGCTATAAAGTCGTTCAACAGGCTGGGGGGCGGTGCAGAGCGCGTGTTGGCCGACGTTAGCAGCGGCTTGGCGGACCGAGGTCATCAGGTCTGGGTAATGACGTATGACGCCGAGGACGGAGGATCCTTCTATCCATTGAGTGAGTCCATTACGCGACTCAATCTGGGAATTGGCAGCCCAGAAAAGTCCGCCAAAGTCAAGCAGACTCTCGTCCGCATGCTCGCGTTGCGCCGCAGTACTGTGCAGATCGATCCGGACATCGTGGTCGGTTTCATGCACAGCGTGTTCATCCCACTTGGATTGGCTCTCTCCGGCACGAAGTTCCCAGTTATCGCCAGCGAGCATATCGGTGCCGAGTACTATCGGAGTCGTCCGTTCCAACACTTCCTTCTTCAACTCACGCCGTATCTCACGAACCGTACCACCGTCATTTCGGAGAAGGTGAGAGAGGGGTATAACGCCCATCTAAGGAAACAGATGGTCGTTATCCCGAACCCGGTCAGCGTGCCACCTACGAATAAGGACGCCTCCTCGAAACCAGACCGCACGCGGAAGGTGCTCTTGGCCGTTGGGAGGTTTGAGCCACAAAAGGACCACAAGGTCTTGTTGGAGGCCTTTGGACTGGTCGCAGTTGACTTCCCTGAGTGGAACCTCCGAATCGTTGGAGACGGCGAACTACGTCCTCGACTCGAGGCTCAGGCAAGAGAACTCGGACTACAAGAACGCATTCAGCTCCCGGGCGTAACGAAAGAGATTGGAAGGGAATACGCCGGCGCCGACCTATTCGTCATGCCGTCACTCTATGAGAGCTTTGGACTCGCAACGGCTGAAGCCCTGACTCATGGCTTGCCGGCCATAGGTTTCGCGGATTGCCCGGGAACCAACGAACTGATCATCCATGATCGAAACGGCATTCTGGTGCAGGGTCCCGAACGGGCGGTTGCTTTGGCAGACGGTTTGCGTCGTGCGATGAGCTCACCTGAGTTGCGGAAACGTCTCGGAGCTCAAGGCCCGGACTCCATGTCCATTTATTCTAGGCAGAGAATCTGCGACAAGTGGGAGGGACTGCTCGAGAAGTGGCGTCGAGCTTAGCCGCGAAGGCTCAGAGTATGGTCTCAGCGTGGCGGACCTTCCACCGTCATCGCGGATCCCGCCGACCCCGGGCAGAAGTTGGGAATGGGAACCTTTGATAAGTGAGGCCTGCCGCCTCGACGATCTGGCGTAGATGAAGAAGACCGAGGCGTCGGCCAGGGCGATGAGGTTGGGGATCTCCTGGTAGGTCGTCGCCACGATGGAAATGGCCGACGGATCGACCTCGGCGTCGAGGGCGGGCGAACGAGGGCAGGGTCGTCCCGGGTCACGATGAGGAATCGAGCGCCCTGATCCTCACGCCGAATGACGGCGAAGAACTGCATCATCTCCCTCAGCATGTACCGCGTCCCGAGAGAGCCCACGTAAGTGAGTACGAACGTGTCGCTATCGAGCCCCAACCCCTGGCGATACCGCGACACGACCTCTCGGTCGACGGCCTGACCCGGGAATTCCGGCCTCATCGAGGCTTCGGCCCCGGATGGAAAACCGGGCCGAGCCCGATGCTTCCAGGTCCACCCGCGCGTGTTCGGCTAACGAACTCTAGCGGAACCTGGGAGCCGGCCGCGGTTCGCGCAACGACTCCGGGGCGGTACCAGCACCGGGGGCCCGCGTGACCCCAACTTGCTCGCCCGATGGTCCTGACCTACGGTTGGCGTGCCGAACTAGGCGGGCAGGATCCCAAGTCCTGGCTCGACCGTACGACCACCGCTCGCCACCAGGCGGCATCCATGACGCACGACCCGACCTCTGAGGTCCCCATCATCGATGTGGCCCCCCTCGTGACCGACGCCGGTGACCAGGAGGCGGTGGCGGCCGCCATCGGGCGGGCCTGTAGAGAATGCGGCTTCTTCTATGTGATCGGCCACGGCGTCAGCGAAGACCTGGACCGGCGGCTCGAGGAGCTCAGCCATAGATTCTTCGCACAGGACGTTGGGACGAAGCTCGAGATCCGGATGGCCCTCGCGGGCAAGGCATGGAGAGGCTACTTCCCGGTGGGCGGCGAGCTCACCTCGGGAAAACCCGACGTCAAGGAGGGACTCTACTTCGGGTTGGAGCTGAGTGAGGACGATCCTCGTGTGCGGGCGGGCCTCCCCTTACACGGGTCGAACCTGTTTCCCGCGGGGATTCCGGGCTTCGGCGACACGATCCTGCAGTACATGGCGGCGTTGACGGATCTGGGCCATGCGCTCATGAGGGGCCTGGCCCTGAGCTTGGGCCTGGAGCCGGGCTATTTTCGGGAGCGGCTTATGGCGGACCCGCTCACACTGTTTCGCATCTTCCACTACCCGCCGGTCACACCGAAACCTGAGGCAGATGAGTGGGGCGTCGGTGAGCACACCGATTATGGGGTGCTCACGATCCTGAAGCAGGACGACGTGGGCGGGCTCCAGGTCAGGACACGGTCACGGTGGATCGACGCTCCTCCTCTGCCCAACTCGTTCGTGTGCAACATCGGCGACATGCTCGACCGACTGACCCGCGGGCTCTACCGGTCCACGCCACACCGGGTACGAAACGTATCTGGGCGAAGCCGGCTTTCGTTCCCATTCTTCTTCGACCCTGGTTTCGACGCGCGCGTCGAGGCCATCGATCTGAGTGGCGTGCGCCTTCCGGAGGACGACAAGCGGGGGCGCTGGGACCATGCCAGCGTGCACGAGTTCGAGGGCACCTACGGGGACTACATCCTGGGCAAGGTCTCGAAAGTCTTTCCCGAGCTCCGGCGGAGTGTGTTGTAGACGTTCCCCTCAGAACCCCCTGACCAGCTCCCGCATCCGGCGCTTCGTAGCCTCGTCCGGAAGACGTCCGAACCCCGCAAGGATGTTCTCCTCCATGTGCTCGGGATTCGTGGTCTCCGCCAGAACACAGGTGACGGCCGGATTTGCGATCACATACTTGAGCGAGAACTGCGCCCAGGTCTCGCAGTCGAATTCCGCGGCCCAGGCAGGGAGCTCCTTGCCCGCGACCATCCCGAAGAATGAGCCGTTCATGAACGGCCGATTGATCAGGACTCCCATGCCGAGGTCTCGCGCGAGGGGCAAGAGGCGCTCCTCGGCCCCACTTTCCATGGGCGAGTAATTCACGTGCACGAAATCAGGCGAGTTCGCCCTCATGAATGCCTCCAGCGGCCCGTGATTGCTGTTGGCGGAGACCGTCACGCCGATGTAGCGCGCCTCCCCCGAGTCCTTCCACGTCCTGAGGTTGGGCCAATGCACGTCCACGCCACGCAGACTCTCGACTTGGAGCAGATCCACGGTTCGGCGCCCGAAGAGCCGTTGGGTTTGGCGCCACTGATCGATGCCGTCCTGTTCACCATTGGTGGTGTTGATCTTGGCCGTGAGAAAGAGCCGGTCCCTCAACTCGGGATGCTGAAGCACGCGACCGAACTCGCGATCGATATCCTCCGTCCGAGGCGACGTATCGACCACGCGGCCCCCATATTCGAGCAGGGTCCGGATAACGCTCGAGATGGGCTCCGTTCCCTCGGTCGGGCTCTCGAGCACGGACTTCGAGGATCCGAATCCGACCACGGGAAGGGCCTCTGCTGTACCCGGGATCGTTCTGGTTCGGAGACGCTCTTGAGCGAGGACGCGACCGGGGCCTGAGAGCAGCGTGCCCAACCCCAGCGCTTGAACCAAGAATTCGCGTCGATTCGACGTCGAGCGGCTCGGCTCAGGTGTTGGATCGAAAGTTGAGTTCATGACGAATCTCCACTTGTCAGGGCACCGCTTCGGTCCCCTCGGTTCTTAGCCGAACCTCTGACTCGGGACTCCAGCGGAACCTGGGAGCCCGCCGCGCTTCGCGCAACGACTCCGAAGCCGTACCAGTACGGCGCCCGAGCACCCCTATCGACTGCCTTTGGCTTCACGCACGATCCCGTTGGCCGTCAGCCCGGCGACTTGGTCATCCTCGTAACCCAACTCCGAAAGGATCTCTCGTGTATGCTCACCAGCCCGGGGCGGTATCCGGGTAGTCACCGGGCGATCACCATCCCAGCGGACCGGTAATGCAGTGTCCCGGTAGTCGGGTATTTCGGGGTGGTCCACGTGAGGGAGCATGCCGGAGGCCTCGACCTGTGCATCCTTTACGACGTCGGCCATGTCTTGAATGGGGGAGCACGGGACGGAGTGGTCCCCTAAAAGCTTCCACAGGTCTCCGGTCGTGTGTGTGCGGGTTGCTTCGGCGAGGAGATCGAAAAGCTCGTCCCGGTGCACGACCCTTGCCGGATTGGATGTAAACCGGGGGTCCATCGGCAGCTCCAGCAGCCCCAGCCCTTCGCAAAGCCGCTGAAACGTCGCGTCGTTCCCGGCGGCGATCACCAGTGCTCCATCCGAGGTCGGAAAGGCCCGGTAGGGAGAGATCATCGGGAAACCCGAACCCATGGGTTCCGGCACTTCCCCCGTGGCGATATGGGTCGTGAGGTGGTAGGACACCCACCCGAGAGCCGTGTCGAGCAATGACGTGGTCACATGGGACCCCTCCCCGGTAACAGTTCGCTTGTGCAATGCGGACAGTACTCCAATGGCCCCTCACATCCCCGTACCGAAATCCACCACCGAGGCCCCCACCCGCGCAGGGGCGTCCGCATGGTGTCCGGTGACCGACATGAGGCCGCTATACGCCTGCATGAGCGGGTCGTATCCCGGCTGATCCTTGAGCGGACCCGTGGGGCCGTAAGCCATGACCGAAACGTAGATGACATCAGGACGGCGTTTACGCACGGCCTCGTAGTCGAAGCCGAGCCGTTCGATGACGCCCGATCGGGACGCTTGCACAAAGACGTCCGCCTCTCCGATCAATCTCCAGAGGATGTCCTTTCCTTCCTCCGACTTGAGATCGATCTGAATGCTTCGTTTGCCTCGGTTCACCGACAGGAAGAGGGGACTGTGTCCACCCCAGAGCGGGGGCTTCCAGGCGCGTGCGGAATCCCCTGTCGGTGGCTCCACCTTGGTTACGTCCGCCCCGAGGTCGGCCAGGATCTGGGTGCAATAAGGGCCGGCAAGGTTCTGGCTTACGTCCACAACGCGTAGGCCCTTCAAGTGATCCATTACGTCCCCCCCAACTCCTTGGCTGGAAGGCTGGCCGATCCTGCCGTTTTGCGATTCCTTCGTCGGAACGGCGGGATACCACCCTCGGCGAGCCACTTCGCGGGCGTCGCAGTTCGCTTCAGCTCCTTGGGGCGAAGCTCGAACCACCGAGCCACGAGCAGGATCTCGGCGGCCTCGTGGGGCTCCAACGCGGCAGGGCCCTGTTCGGGCGCTCGGTAGACGGACTCGACCGCTTTGTCGATCTCCCGCCGCTCGCTTTCGCTCGTGGGGTATGGGAACTCCTGACGAAGGCGTCCTCTGCGGATGAGGTAGAGGCGGCTATCACCGGCGAATCCGGGCACACGGTAGAGAAACGTGAGACTTTCGATGCGTCCCCGGAATGCCGCGAGATGCTCCTGGAAATTCTCGAGGCGCTCGATCCGGTCCCGAAGCTGTGCCGCATACTCGAAGTCGAGGCGGGCCACGGCGCTTTGCATGCGGTTCTCGAGTGCGGCGAGTGGTGCGCGAGTGCGACCCTCCAGAAACCGCCTCGCTGTCGCCACTTTTTTCTGGTAAGCCTCCCCGCTCACTCCCCCGGAGCATGGTGCCAAGCAGGTGCCCAACTCGGCTCTCATGCAGAGGGGCGTCCGTCCCTCACCGAAAATTTCTAGCTGATCGTCGAAAAACATGGGCGTGGACCCCGGGCAATCCCTGAGGCCCACGACATGAGCCAACTCCCGGACCGTGGCGCCTACCTTACCCACCGCCGGAAAGGGTCCGAAGTAGAGGGAGCCGTCGGGAACGGCGCGTGTGACGGGCAGGATGCGTGGTGCGATTTCCCGCGTGAGTTTCACGAAGGCATACATCCGCTTCCGCCTGTGCTGCACGTCGAAGCGGGGCTGACAACGTTGAATGAGCTTCATCTCACGGACCAAAGTCGAAAACTCGTTCGGGATGTATTCCCACTGGATTCGGCCGGTTTCACGGATCAGCTTGGTCGCCTTCTCTCCTGGCGGAGCCCGGAAATAGGAGAGGAGGCGAGTACGCACCCGGATCGACTTTCCCACGTACAGAGGGTCTCCGTCGGCGCCCAGCATCTGATAGACGCCCGGACGGTTTTCAGCATGAGTCCGTACGTATTCGCGGAGGGCAGACGTGGACACGGGCGCTTGAAAGATCTATGTGGGGGTGGCGTGAGGCCGTCTATTCGACTTTCGTTTTTCGTTCGGTAAGTATAGAGCGTGCCGGCGCAAAGGGCCATTGCCTCGGCCAGGCGGCATCCGCTAACGTCCGCCCATGTCGCCCTACAGTGAGGAGCGGGTCATCCGTGATCCGCTTTGGAACACCATTCGGCTCGACCCTACGGCGGTTCGGATCATCGATACTGCGGCGTTCCAGCGGCAGCGCTACATTAAGCAGCTCGGATTCGCGCACCTTGTCTATCCCGGTGCGACCCACACCCGATTCGACCACGCTGTCGGTGTGTATCACCTGACAGTGACTGCACTCCGTCACCTCAGGGAGTGTGGCGGAATCCGGGAAGAGCTATGGGAAGAGGCTCTGCTCGTTCCGTATGCGGCCCTTCTCCATGACATCGGGCACTACGCCTTCTCGCACAGTCTCGAGGAGCTCGGGTCCGATATGCTCCCCGGTGACCACGAAGCGGTGAGCGCCCGCTTCTTTTCCTCGCCAGAGCTGCAGGAAGCTCTTTCGACGTTGGGCGAGCATGCAGGGCAAAAGATCCACGCGCTGATCCAGGGCCGCAGTGATAACCCCTTCGAGGGGCTGGTGGCCGGAAGCCTCGACCTGGACAAGATGGAATACCTGCGGCGCGATGCGCGGTTCTGCGGAGTTCCCTATGGGGAGGTGGACGTGGATCGCCTGCTCCAGGGGTTGGCCATCCTTACGGATCCCGAGACAGGCGCGTCCGAAGTGGGCGTGTACGAAAAGGCCGTCAGTGCCCTCGAGTCGCTTCTCTTTGCAAAGTACCAGATGTTCAGGAACGTGTACTGGCACCACGGGGTCCGTGCCGCTGCAGCTCTTTACAAGCGGATTATCAACGAGGCTGTGGGGGCGGAGATCCTCGACGCGGAAGAGCTCGTCGGCCCCACCGATGAAGAGTTGCTTTACGAGACGTCACGGCGGGCCCAGGCATCGGATACGGAGGTTGGAGAGCGGCTGGCCACCAGATGGCTTCCCGCGCTCAGAGCCCGGAGGCTTCCGAAGCGTGCGCTGGAGGTGACAGCGGCGGAGTTGGGAGACCGGGTCGTGGAGGACTGGGCGCTCTCTGAGACTTCCTTGAAGCGGGGCGTCGAGGACAGTCTGGCCCATGAAGTCGGCCTCGAGCCGGGCGAGGTGTTTATCGACTTCCCGGCTAAACGTGCCATGTTCGAGCTAAACCTGTTGGTGGAGCGGCGAACGGGCCAGGTAGAGCGCCTGGGTCCCGGCGGCCTCACGGGACTCATCGACCTTCCGCGCCTGGCCGAGGGGCTTTACACGACGACAAGGGTTCTGCGGGTCTTCACCTTCGAGCGGCGGACGCTAGATCGGGATCGCGTGTTGGAGCGGATCACGCGGCCGGCGGGGTGACCTGCCTTCTGCCTCACCCGCCTGCGATGGCACCGACCACGCGCAGCGCGTCGGTCCCGGAACTCACGGCATCGGGGAGCCGAACGTCCGGCGAGTCGTGCGAGAGGTCGCGGCCACAAGCGAAGAAGCGGATGAACGCGCGTCGTCGATCCGTTCCGTGATCGCGGATCGTGCCCCGTAGCATCGGGTAGCGGGACTCCAGAGCGTCCAGCACCGTGGTGACCGTCGGCGGGTCTGCGACTTCGATCTCCAACTCGCCCTCGACCTTTGCAAGCGTCCGCAGATGCGCCGACAGGGCGACCCTGACCGTCGTCACGGGATCGTCGGGAGTCACGGGATCGTCTGGACCTCCACCGACGACACTCTGGGCAGGTGCTCCGCGATAGCCTCCCAGGTGTCGCCGGCGTCCGCGGACGCGTAAACCTGTCCCCCGGTCGTGCCGAAGTAGATGCCGCACGAGTCGAGCGAATCCACCGCCATGGCGTCGCGCAGGACGTCCACGTAGCAGTCCCGTTGCGGCAGGCCCTTGGTGAGCGCCTCCCACTCGTTGCCCCCCGAGCGACTTCGGAACACGCGCAGCTTTCCCTCCGGTGGATAGTGCTCGGTGTCGCTGAGGATCGGGACCACGAAGATCGTGTCGGGCTCGTGAGTGTGAACGGCGATCGGAAAACCGAAGTCGGACGGCAGGTTGCCGCTCACCTCAGTCCATGATTCCCCAGCGTCGTCGGTACGACAGACGTCCCAGTGCTTCTGCATGAAAACGGTGTCGGGACGAGACGGGTGCATGGCGAGCTTGTGGACGCAGTGGCCGATCGGGGCCTCCGGCTCGGGAAGGAAGGATGGCGAACTCAGTCCTCTCGTTGCCACGTCCCACGACGCTCCGGCGTCATCGCTACGGAAGGCTCCGGCTGCCGATATCGCCACGTACATCCGCTGGTCGTTCGCGGGGTCGATGAGGATCGTATGGAGACACATGCCGCCGGCCCCGGGCATCCAATCCTGCCCCGTCGAATGCGTTCTCAAGCCCGCGAGTTCGGTCCACGTTTGGCCGCCGTCACTCGAGCGGAAAAGCGCGGCATCCTCGACGCCTGCGTAAACCGTGTCCGGATCGAAAGGCGAGGGCGCCAAGTGCCAGACCCGCTTGAACTCCCACGGGTGCGGAGTGCCATCGTACCACTGGTGTGTGCCGGTGACACCCTCGTAGGCGAACTCGTTGCCAACGGCCTCCCATGACTTTCCACCGTCGTCGGATCGCTGTAGTACCTGACCGTGCCAGTCCGTCCACTGGGAGGCGTAGAGTCGATCGGCGTCGGCGGGCGACCCCTGAACGTGCATGACCTCCCATCCCCCGAAGTGCGGGCCCTCGATCTTCCAGTCACGACGAGCCCCATCGGAAGTAATCACGAATGCGCCCTTTCGTGTCCCCACCAGGACCCGAATCTCGGCCATTCCACCTCCCCAGGTGAGCCTCCGCAAGACCATCATGCCAGGGCTTAACATAGGGCCGTCCTGGAGAGCGGGACACCGCGAAAAGATAGGCGGACCAAGAGCCCTTTCACCTCGTTGCTAGACGAACCCGCGAAGCTTACTGTCCCGGACCGGCGGGTTTCGGGATGGCCTGTAAGGAGCATCCTGCTGAGCAACAGAGGGGAGGCGTGTAGTCCGACCACGTCCGTCCGTGTACCCACAAACGAATAGGAGCCCGAACGCCATGAATAGGACAATCACCTCGGTCGGCATCTGTGTGATGCTGGCAATGGGCGCCTCGGTGGTACAAGCGCAGGTGGGCGCGGATTTCGATCCCGCCGACTGGCAGTACGGGCCGCGAGGCGTCGCCCAAGGAGAGGTCCCGATCTGGAACCCCGTGATGCAGAAGATCAAGAACGGTGAGCCGGTCATCGGAGGCACGATCCGCGCTACGGATCCCCGGACCTACTGTGCCACGGCAGCGGCCGGTTACGACTTCACGTGGATCGAGATGCAGCATGAGGCGATGACCTGGGAACAGGTGTCTCGCATGTGGCTCGCTTGCCCGCGGCCGGGGGTGCCCGGCGTCCGCATCCCCCATGAGAGCGAAGAAAACATCCAGAAGCCGGCGGACAGTGGGGCCCTCGTCATCGTGGTGCCGACCGTCGACTCGGTGGAGGAGGCGGAGCGCGCGGTCGCGTGGACCTACTTCCCACCGATGGGACGGCGTAGCGCCGGCGGAGGCCAGGGCTTCAGCAGCACCATGTGGGGCGAAGTTCCTGGAGGCTACCGCGAAACCTGGAACGAGAACGTCGTTCTGATCCTCATGATCGAGACGTTGGAAGGCGTCCAGAACGCCCGGGAGATCGCAAAGATCCCCGGAGTGGACGGCCTCTTCGCCGCATCCGGTGACCTGGGTAATTTCTCCGGCTACCGTCAGGGTGATGCCCAATACGAAATGCTGATCAGTGAGGTCGTGGAAGCGGCTCAAGAAGCGGGTAAGATCGCATGCGGCCCGCTCCGCTGGATGGGGGACCGCCCCGACTTCATGTGCTTCCAGGGAGGCACCGAGGGGGCCAACATCCGCCGCGGTGCCCAGGCGGAGATTCAGGCGGCGAACCAGCGGATGGCGGAAGCGCCCGACCGTCCGAGGATCGCGGGCGTCTTAGCCAACCTCACCGCCGACTGCGGCGAGATCGTCTACGAGGACGACTGTCTCAGTGCGGTCCGAGAAGCGGCAGGCGTGGCAGAGGACCTGTCGGCACCGGAGCGGCAAGGGGTCCGAACGAGGCTCATGGAGATCATGGCCGCCAACCCGAGCCAGGCGGCGCGCATCCGTGAGGTTTCGGCTGGAGCGGGGCTCGCTCTCGACGGTCGGTAACAGGCCTGTGGGGTGCCCTGGAATGTTGATCGAAAAAAGGGGGGTCAACCGCCTCTAGGCGGCGTCCTCGATCGCCAGGAAACCCACCGTAACGTTGTCTGGGGCACCCCGCTCATGGGCGATGGCCACGAGCTCGGCTGATTTTTCGTCGAGTCCGGGTACCGTCAGGCCCTGCAGGGTTGCTTCTATTTCACTGTCGGTCATCAACCCCGCAAGGCCGTCGCTACAGAGTAGGAAGATGTCGCCGTCCAACGCATCTCCCTGGAATATGTCCACTTCTACTTTTCCCGCAGTGCCCACCGCCCGATTGATGAGATGGCCGAGAGGGTGATCAGCGATCGACGATGGAGAAATCGCTCCTGATTCCAACAAATCCTGGACCACCGTGTGGTCCCGTGTGATCCGCCGGAGCTCTCCATCACGGAACACATATCCGCGACTGTCACCGACTTGGCCGATAACCCAGGCTCCGGATTCCCCGTCGAGCGAAAGCGCGGTTACGGTCGTACCCATCCCTTCGCGTGCCGGGTCAGCGACGGCGGCTTCCCAGACCTTCAGGTTCGCTAAGGAGACCGCCTCGGCCATTCGGTCGCCCGGCTCTCCGTCCGATCCTTCGGTAGAGGTCAAGTGCGCTTGGATAACCTCCGCCGCCAGCGCGGATGCGTGTTCTCCTCCGGGCCGTCCGCCCATCCCGTCCGCAACGATCACAACGCCCTTCGCGGGATCGAGAAGAAGTGTGTCCTCGTTCTGGCTTCGCCCGAGTCCGGTATCGGAGACGCCGCCGGTTTTCCATTGGAGTGTCAAAAGGGCTCCATGCCTGAAGGTCGGGAAGCCGAAGCTAGGGTCGGGAGATACCGTTGCGCAAAGTTCTTGGAAGTTCGGTATCTCGTCCGCCGTATCGAGCCGGGAACAGCTCACATACAGGGGGTTACGATGAGGTACTTGTCCACTACGGCGCTTGGCTGGGACGCCGTGTCGGGTCACTGGTGCAAGACGTCATATGAAACATCTGGACAAGGTCAGAGTAAACATATATGTTTCATGGCTAATGATTTTACACTAGCTAAAATCACGGCAGAAACGTTGTTACGACTTCAAACCTGAACAGGTTAGGAGATGGATTCCGATGGCTACGGGCGCCACGCAAAGGAAGCGTAAGGGTCGTGGGAACCCCCTCGCCGGTTTCGACGCCAGCATCGAGGAGAAGACGGCTCTCGATCAGTATTTGAGGGATGTCAGCCGGCACGAGCTCATTACGCCGGACAAGGAAAAGGAGTTGGGCGCCCTTGCCCAGAAGGGCGACCAGGACGCCATCCAGGAGTTGGCCCGCGCCAATCTTCGATTCGTCATCAGTGTGGCGAAGAAGTATCAGAACCGGGGCGTTGCCCTCACGGACCTGATTCAGGAAGGGAATGTCGGGCTGGTCACTGCGGCTCGGAAGTTCGATCCAGAACAGGGCGTGAAGTTCATCAGCTACGCCGTATGGTGGATCCGGCAGGCCATTCTCGCCTCGCTTGCGAACCACGGCCGTGCTGTTCGTGTTCCGCTCAACCGTGCTTCTGATTTGGCGCGCATCTTTCGCGAGAAGGAGCGCCTCAAGCAGGAGTTGAACCGGGAGCCCACGTCCGAAGAATTGAGTGGTGCGACGGATCTGACGCCGGAGTTGATCGAATCGCTGCAGACTCTCAACGCGGCCGAGATTCGGTTGGATGCGCCTATCGGCGATAGCGAGGACTCTCAGCTCGTGGAGCGCTTCATTTCCGAAGAGGCTGCAGAGCCGGAGCAGGACGTCGAGAGCAGGCTTTTGACTGAGACGGTGGAGTCGGCGTTGACACTGCTCGAAGCTCGGGACGCCAAGGTGTTGCGCCTGTATTTCGGGCTCGAGGGAGAGCGCGAACACACGTTGGAGGAGATCGGCAATATGCTCGGCGTTACACGTGAACGTATTCGCCAGCTCCGCGATCGTGCGCTTCGGCGGCTCCGTGAGGGTGGTAAGGGAGAAGCGCTGGGGTCTTTCGCCGCGTGACGTTCAGCGAGGGATGCCCCGCTCCCCGTGAGGCCGAAGGTCTTCGCGGGGGGCGGGGCTTTTTTTTTGTCGAATGGCTGGGCTGTAGAGCATCGTGAACGGGATGGTTCGCCGTGTCGCGGGCGGTGTCTACACGGTGGCCCTCGAGTCGGGTGAGATCCTCGGGGCTTCTCTGAGGGGTCGGCTCAAGCTCGAGAAACGAGAGGGGGATCAGGTGGTGATCGGTGACCGAGTTCGTGTCGAGTTGATCGACGAGGGGACTCACGTCATCGAGGAAGTGCTTCCAAGGGAGACTACCATTACGCGTAGCCGCTTCGGCGGCCGGACGATCAAGGTTCTCGTTGCCAACGCCGATCGCCTGCTCGTCGTGATGGCGGCTGCCCAGCCGAAGCCCCACCGCGATCTGATCGACCGTCTTCTTGTTGTAGGCGAGTCGGGTGGCGTCCCCCCGGTGATCGTGTTGAACAAGATGGACGTCGACGGTGCCGCCGAACTGGCCAAAGAACTCGAAGACGTATACCTGCCGCTCGGATATGACCTGCTGCGGGTCAGTGCAGTTTCAGGCGAAGGCATGGATCGGCTTTCCGAACAGCTCTGTGAGGGGATCGCCGCGCTCGCCGGCCCGTCTGGCGTCGGAAAGTCGAGTCTCGTGAACGCACTCGAGCCGGAGCACGCGCTCAGGACCGGCGAGCTCAGCAGGAAGCGCGGCACGGGCCGGCACACGACCGTGAGCTCCAGTCTCATCCAACTCCGTTGCGGAGGATTGGTAGCCGATACACCGGGGTTCAGTGACGTGGGAGTTTGGGGAGTATCGAGGGAGGAGCTGGACCGCTGTTTCCCGGAGCTCCGAGCCTTGATGCCCTCCTGCCGTTTCAGGGAGTGCAGCCATCTCCACGAGCCCGACTGCGCCGTACTGCAAGGGTTGGATGAGGGCGCCATCGATCCGGGTCGGTTCCAGAGCTACCGAACCCTGTATGAGGAGTCAGCGGCTTGATCCTGAGCCGGAGGCGTCATCCCAATGAGTCGGGTGGGAAGCGGTGGAAAGCGGTGTGACATGAGGTACGCCCGTGGCTGGGTCGTCTCTGACCGATATGGGCCACCCGTATACACGCTGAAGCGTTTCTTCCTGTAGGACCTCTCGTGGTTCACCCTCGGCGGCGACTCTTCCCCGATCCAAGAGCAGCAATCGGTCCGCGAAGCGAGCGGCGAGATCGAGGTGGTGTGTGATGAGGAAAATGGTCATCCCACGGTCGGCCGACGCTCTGAGCAGCTCCAGAATTTCCATCTCGTGCCGGACGTCGAGGCTCGCTGTGGGTTCATCCAGGACCAGTATGTTCGGTTCCTGTGCGAGCGCCCGAGCCACTCTCGTTCGCTGGATCTCACCGCCGGACAATGTGGAGAGGAAGCGATGCGCCAGGGGCTCGACGTCGCACATCCGCATCGCCTCCGATATGGCCTCTCTGTCAGTCGGCGTCTCGGACCGGAGGGCACCCAAATAGGGGTAGCGGCCCATCGCCACGACTTCCCTCACGGTGATGGGAAAGGTGACGGACTCCGACTGCGTGACGACCCCGGCTTCCCGAGCCAACGCTCGCCGATCCCAATCCGAGATGAGCCGCCCAGAAATGTGGGCTCGACCCGAAGCGTGCGACACCATGCCGAGGAGCGCCCTGAGCAACGTCGATTTCCCCGAGCCATTCGGGCCCAAAACGGCGTAGAAGCTGCCGCGCGGCACAACCATGGTCACCTGGTCGAGTGCGGGCTCGGGTGCACTCGGATAGTGGACCGTCAGTTCGGTTGCCTCGAGGGCTGCGGACCCCGTGAGCTCGATCGCCTCAGGAGCCGCGGATTCCTTCGATCCGGTGGGTGCTATGGATTCCGTCGACACTTACGATCCGGTCCCGGTATCGGGCCGGGCCCCCAAACTGCGCCGAAGGAGAAGAAGGAAGAGTGGGACTCCTACAAACGCGGTGATGACACCGATTGGCACCTCGGCGGGCGACAGGATGGTACGTGCTGCCACGTCCGCCAGGGTGAGAAACACGGCTCCCGCGAGGAATGAAAGCGGAAGGAGGACGCGGTAGTCTGCACCCACCAAGAGGCGGACGCCGTGGGGCACGATCAGCCCCACAAAGCCGATGACCCCTGTTGCCGCCACTCCGGCGGCGGTTAGGAGCGACCCCAGGACGTAAGCGGCGCGTTTGACACGCTCCACGTTGGCTCCGAGATAGCCTGCGGTCTCCTCGCCGATCGCCAGGAGGTTCAGCGGTCGAGCCAGACCCACGAGCAAGACAGCCGCTGGCAGCGTGTACAGCGTGACCATCGATACTGTGCGCCAGTCGGCGCCCGCGAGGCTGCCCATCATCCAGAGGACGGTGCTGCGCACCGTCCGTGCGTCCGAGACCGAGAGCACGAAGGACATGCAGGCCGTGAAGAAGGCGCCAACGACCACGCCAGCCAGGAGCAGGACGCGCACGTCCACACCGTCGTCGGGCGTAGCGGCGACCCTCAGCACGAGAACGATCGCGAGCAGGGCTCCCGTGAAGGCTGCCGCCGGGAGGGCCCAGGAGAGTGAGGCCGTCAGGCCCATCGCAAGGGCGAGAACAGCTCCGGTGGCAGCTCCCCCCGAGATCCCGAGGATGTAGGGCTCGGCAAGTGGATTGCGAAGCAGGGCCTGGAAAACGGCTCCTGCGAGCGAGAGCCCACCTCCGACCAGGATGGCCATCACGGCTCGGGGGGCGCGGAGATCCACTACAATCCGCCGAACATTGAGGTCTCCCTCCCCACGCAGAGCCGCAAATACCTCGCCGGTCGTAAGGCCCACCGAGCCGAGGCGGATGCTGATCAGGAAGACCACGAACACGGCGAGACCCAATAACGCGGCCCAGGCGAGGGGCCTCATCGGGGACCTTCGTCGAAGGCTCCAGGATGAATCAGGCGCGCAATGTCTCGAGCGGCCTGTCCGAGCCCCGGTCCGGGAATCTCTACGGACGCGGGCAGCATGACGCTCGGCACGTGAGCGAGTGGAGGAGGCTGTGTCAGTCCGCTGGAAAGGAGGATCAGGTCTAGGTCCCGATCGAGGAGGGCCTCCATACTCACCGGAGCGTACAGCGGGCCCAGGTCGTCGAAAACGTTTTCTCCGCCCGCGACCGCCATGAGCTCATCGATGTACGTACCCGGGCCGGCAACCCAAGGTGGATCGCCACCGAGGATGTATGCTACGCGGGGCGCGCGAAGCGCGGCCACGCGTCGAGCCACGTCGTCGAGATCCTCTCGGATCTCATCGAGCATCGCCTCGGCGGCGTCTGACGCACCCATGACCCTTCCGAGGTCGCGAATGATGCTCAGAACATCCTCCACGCCGTCGGGCTGAACGGCGAAGTGGGGAATCCCCAACTCCGTCATTCGTTCAGCCGTGGCCAGGTCGGAATCACCGGCGAAGCGGATCACAAGGTCGAGATCGAGAGAAACCAGGATCTCCAGGTTCGGCTGGAGGCCGCCCCCTACCGAAGGCAGATCGACTAGCTCCGGCACCCGGTCGTAATCCGTTCTGCCGACCAGGTGGTCGGCCAGGCCCATCGCCAAGAGTGCCTCTGTGGCCGACGGAACCAGGGAGACCATCCTCCGGGGGGCCGCCTCGAACGTGTGACGCGTGCCGGCGTCGTCGACCAGCTGGACTGGGTAACTCGCCTTCGCTGCCCCGGGATCGTCAGTGCCGGCGGGGACCTGATCGCCAGGGAACGCCTCGCAGCCGACCAGCGTCGCTACGAGGAACCAGTTGATCGACCAACGCATGCCTCGGTCGCCTAGAAGGCTGTTGAAGGAGTACACTGGGCCGCTTCAGCAGCCTTCATCACGGCGTCAGCGGGCCAGCTCTGAAGACCTGGCCGGAAGCCCACATGGGTCGCGGTACTCCTCTACCCAAGAGCCTCCGCGCCGACCCAGCGTGGAGAGCCACATGGAGTCCTCGCCCATGACCTCGAGCACCATTTCGTCGCTTCCGTCGCCGTCGATGTCCAGGTGGTCGAAGTAGCGTGCGGAACCCTTCCCATCCCGGGAGAACAATCGGTAGTCCGCATACGTACCTCTGTACCCCGTCCCGTCATCGTCATCAGAGGCGAGGAAGACGGAGTATGCTCCACGCGCCGGTTGCCCCACGCTGAGCTCGTCGGCGTATACGAACGTTGCGACAACGGTGGGCGCCCCTCCGGGCCGCGCCCGAAACGCCTGGACGTCCTGCCGGATGCCGAGGACGGATGCAGGCCATAGTGCACCGACGGTGGGAATGACCTGCTGCATGGTGTTGAGTGAGGTCACCCTCAGGTCCCTCGTCGGGACGACCGGAGAGTAGGTGCCGAACGGGAACGCGCTCCCTTCTTGAGTTGGGAGGGCGAGAAACGTCTGGACGGTCGAAGCGGACGGCGTCAACTCGATCGGGCCCCGGATCTGGGGTCGCACTCTGCAATATCGCTCGTCTACCGAGAACCTCTCGGCGGTCAATCTCCCCACGCGGGCGCCGTCGGAAAACAGCGTGAATTCCAGCCCAGGTGAAAGATGTTCGACCGTGAACGATCTGCTCGCCTGGGGGGACCCGGAGCCCTCGAGGGGGAACACACCGTTGGGCCGGATCTCTGCCACGGCCACGAGGGTCGCTTCGCCTCCGGCTCGGTGACCCAGGTAGAGGACCGGACCGATCGATGGGCCGTCCGAAACGGTGCTCTCGACGACCTCTGCCGCCTCAGGTGAGGAGTCGGAAACCAGGCTATCGGACAGCGAACTCAGTCCCAGCTCCACGCCTCCCCATTCTACGTTGTCGCAGCCTGTAGCGACGATTACAATCCCGAGCAGCGGAATCCTTTGGAGGGCTGAGTTCATGGAGAAAAGCTATCTCGGCCTACCGGGGAAATCAAAGGCGCCGATTCATGGTCGCTCGGTAGGTCATAGCGGGAGGCAGGGGAGTCGGGTGTGCCGTTGAGGAAGGGATTGGGGTGGGCACCGGCGTTCGTCGCCGGATTCGCGGCTGGGGCATCGGGAACCGTGGCCGTCGCTCTTCTGCTGTACTCGGGAGAGGGACTGCTCAGATCGCTGACGCTGATCGTGGCGATCGAGCTCGGGGCTTTCGGTCTGGGCCTGGGGATGAGCGGGCGGCCAAGGGAGTGGAGCCATGCGGTGGAGTCGCTTCGGAGACGCTGGCTTTCTGCACTCGTAGCCTTCCTCGCCGCCGCCGGATATGCACTCGCGTGGGTGCTCTTTACCGGCTTTGGAGCGTCACCGATGACACAG
Source organism: Longimicrobiales bacterium (assembly GCA_965219445.1). GTDB lineage: Bacteria > Gemmatimonadota > Gemmatimonadetes > Longimicrobiales > Gaopeijiaceae > UBA822. Next base: position 176,957 of record CBDCNQ010000005.1, read on the forward strand.
GCGCTTGGACTCGCCCTGCTCGCCGGTTTTCCGCTCTATGCATGCGGCCGTCTCTTGAGAGCCATAAGCACCGTGCGAATGATGGCGGGGCCGACGGGTGACGGCGCGCTCGGTGCTCTCGGCGCCGCCGCCGGTGTGCTGGTGACCGGCCTCGGTGCTCTCTCGGGCATCGGAGTGCCTTCCTTTGTATTCTTCCTACTGGTCATTCTTTCCGGGGCCGCACTTCTTCAAGGTTGGGTCCTGAAGCCTATCGAGGAGAGTATCGGGACGGTCCAGGCCGCGGACTCCGACCCCTCCGAAGCGCTCCAAGCAGGCGAGCCCGAGACGTTGTGATCATCGCTCACCTCTCAGATCTACACTTAGGGTATCGGGCGTTCGGACATATCGAGCAGGGCAGGAATGTCCGAGAGACCGATGTGGCGCGTGTATTCCACGAGGCCATCCAGAGGGTCCTTGAAACCGCACCGGCTGTGGTTCTCATCGCCGGTGACGTGTTCGATCGGCCCGAACCACCGCACTCGGCGCTGGTAGCGCTCGCCCAGGGCCTGCGATCGTTGAGAGATGAACTCCCCGATACTCCCGTCCTAATGGCCGCCGGCGCACGGGACACACCGGCCGGTCCTGCGGATCCGGGGCCGCTCGGTACGTTCGACACTCTGGCCGGCGTCGAGGCGGTCACTGCAACGACTCGGTCTGTCCACTACTCACGGTTGAATCTGAATGTCGTCCTCGTTCCCCACCGATCGACGATCCGGGGACCCCCGCCCTTGGTCGTTCCGAACCCGGACGCGCGATGGAATGTGCTAGTGGGCTACGGATCGGTGGACCAGGAGGAGGGTGGGCTTCTCTCATTGGACTCGAATGATTGGGATTACGTGGCGCTGGGGCACGAACATTTCCGACGTGAGGTGGCTCCCGGAGTCCACTACGCCGGCTCCCTCGAGCGTGTAGGGCCTACGCCCTGGGAGGAGGCGGGCGAAGAGAAGGGTTTTCTGACGTGCGATCTCGAATCGGGGCAGGTTGACTTTCACCCGATCCACGGTCGTCCGGTCGTATCGCTGGAGCCGATCCCGTTCGAGCCGGGTCGGCCCGATCGGTTGAGGGAGCGAGTCCGGGAGGTACTCCTAGAGGTGCCAGGCGGCATTGAAGAGAAGATTGTTCGGATTCGAATTCAGGGGCTACCGCCGGACCGATTGGACCTCCTCGACGGCGTGCTGCCCGAGTATAGGCGGCGTGCCCTACACCTCGAGGTGCAGCTCGATGACGAGCCGTTGGGGCACGTCTCCCAGGAGATCCAGCCGTCCAAGCGGTTGGCTTCCAAACTCGTCGAGAGTCTTGCGGGCGGGGAGGACGATTTCGAGGCCCTCCTCGAGTTGGTGGAGGACTGTCTCCCCGAACGTCAGGGGTAGTGTGGTGTCCAATAAAGTGTGCGAGTGAAGTGTGCGAGTGGCAGCGACGCTCGTGTGGGAGGGAAGCGTGGACTCCGTTGATACGGGCACGGCAGAGGCGAAAGAGGGACCGCTCGATCTTCAGCTCGGATCCGGGCTCACAGCCTTGGTCGGGGGCGACGGCTCTTTACGGAGCGAGGTCATGGAGCGGTTCGCTGCTCGTCTGGCCCAAGAAGATGAGCGCCTTCAGACGCTGATTGCGGGGCCGGGCACGGTTGGGCCAGCACGCGCATGGCGCCGCGCGGTTCGCATTCTTGCGCAGTGGTCTGGCCTCCAGGGCGTGGACCAAGAGCTCGCTGACCTGACCCACGCGAGCTCCGTGGGCGGCGATCATTCATTACTGACGGACTCGGGCGTGGAGGGCCTCCGAGCACGGGTGCAGGAGTTGAAGCGCCTTCCCGAGGCACTTCGCCTCAAGACCCGCGAACTGCGACGACTGCGGGCGGATGCGGTCGAGGTGGGCGGGGATTTGGAGGTCGCGAACATGGAGTGGCTCCGCGAGCGACAGGATGCCGAGACGCACCTCCTCGCGTATCGAGACCGTGCCCGGGAGCTCAAGGTCCGCCTCCAGCAGCTCGAGGTGGGAGGCGAGGATACGGCTTGCGCAACCTGCGAGCGGGTTCTTCGTGAGCGGTTCGAGTCCGTCCTGGAGGCGCTTCGCGAGGAATGGGAGTCCGTGGTGCAGGACGGGAGTTGGTGGAAACGCCGTAAGGACCAACTGGACTCGAAGCCCACCCATCTACAGGACTTCGAGGGCAAGTCCATACGTGTCCAGGCCATGATCGAGGCGTGCACTGAAGAGGTAGAACGGCTGAGGGCTCGATTGCCGGAGCTGACTGAAGCCGAAGACGCCCTCGCGATGGCCCATGTGGCCGAAGGTCCCTCGAAACGGGGTGGGGGTGAGGGCGCGGGACTCTCTTCGGGCCACTCCGATCTCCGTCGCCGTGCGTTGGAGGCCCTACGCCGAGAGCTCCTGTCCGACGCCCGCGAGGCGCTGACCGCCCGAACCGGCCGCTACCTGAATCATCTGAGCAGCGGTGGTGTGCTAGGCGTCGGCGTGACGGGCGACGGAGAGCCCACCATCGCTCGAGACGAGGGCGCTCGGAGGATCCACTCCGACGAAGAGGTGGCCGCGTATCTGTTCGCGCTACGGCTCGCGTTCGTCGACTTGGCGGCCGGTTGCGGGGTGCACGCCTCGGAGATTCTTTTCGGAGACACCTTCGATCGCCTCGAACCTGACGCCAAGTTGAGGGCGGTCGGACTCCTTCGGACGTTGCTCAGAAAAGTCCCGAAAATCCTTCTCTTTTGCCGCGGCGAAATTCTCGACGCGACACCAGAATGGTTCGATTGGATCGTTGAATTGGGGGTCGACCGCCGTGGATCTCCCTTCGCCCGGGTGCAAAGAAGCGGAGTAGGGAAACTACAGATTCACTGATGCCTCGGCCCTCGGCCGCAGCCTCCTACTTAGCTCCTACGGCAGCTCCTACGGCTAACTCCGCTACGGCAATCGGCTTTATATCCGCTGGTGGTCAGGGCGCCAATCCCTCACTCGTTTCTTGATCTCCTCGCGGCCCTCGATCCCCTCGGCGCTCACCGTCGTAACCAAAGACCCGACCTCATCGTCTGAAGCGAACCGCAGCCCGATTAGTTGCTCGGTGCTCAGGTTGTCGACAATGCCCTTCTCACCCGGAGGAAGCAATTCATGAAGGCGGAGTCGTTCCTCGAGGCGAATGACGCGGTCCTGGGCGCCGAGCGCGAAGAGCCGGGCGAAGAGCCCTATCATCACCAGGGCGACGGCCAAAAGAAGCCCAATCACGGAATCGACGGAAAAAGAAGTGACGGCTACATACGCCGAATAAATCAAATTGATCAGGAGGATAAGCAGTGCCACGTAGTGATATCCAGGAACGAACTTCCGGTGGTTCTCATAGTTTTGAGCCGGCGCGGCCGTCGTCATGAGACTCTCCTTGGAGCGGGAATGGTATACTTTGTTGGGGCGTTCCGGGGGTTAGTGAGGAGCGCCGTGCCCTAGGATAGGGCGTGAGGGGGGTTGTCGCCATCTCCCGTGTCCGTCTTCGAAAACTCGACGCAGAGGCGACGGCTCCAGAAGGGTCGGCGCCGCCTCGACTCAGCCTAACTCCCCAGCGTCTGCCAGGCGCTCAGACGTTCCTCGTACGCGCGCCCCCGTTCTTCATCGCTGCGTTGGAGGGCGGCCTGAGCGAGAGCGGCGAAGAGCCAGGCGTAATAATTCGGAATTCCAATGGTGGAGCGATCGGGCCAGTGACTCCACTCGTCGGGAATACCAGTCCGATGCAGGAAGACCTCTTCCGCCAAAGTTCGCGTGCGCTCCACGTCCAACCAGAGCCCCGTGACCGGGAGGAGCTGCGCGTCTTCGAGCAAGATGTTTCGGGGACTCGAATCTGGGGGGCCCGGGTAAAGTCGAAAGGCCAGCCCATGCCGCACGAGATAGGGCACGAGGCCCAGATCCCGAGCCGCGCTTCCGCTCGATGCGAAATAGATGGGCCGGTCCTCGACACTGCTTTGAATCAGCAGTAGGGCAAACTGCTGCCAAGGATAGATGATGGTTTCCCCCGCTATCGTTGCCACCACGGGTCCGAGGGGGAAATCGCGCTCTTCGTCGAGCGATACGTAACCCGCGGGTCCGGCAACCTGGGCTATGATTTCATCTTCCAGGGGGAGGATCGTTCGGGTAGGCGCTGCCACCGGACCCTCCGTGAGGATGGCGAGCCGTCCCTGCGCGTCCGCCGCGCTCGGGTCCGCGGTATAGAAGGGCTCACCCTCCTGAGGCTGGTACGGTCGCTGGCAAACGATGGTGGTCCTGCTGTCGCTCGCCCGCACGCCGGAGGGGCACGGTGTGGTGAGGTCTCGAATCTGCCTGACATACCAGTCCAAATTGAGGTAAGACGTGACGATGACGGTGACGTCGCGGCGTATACCCTCGGTCTCCTGCAGGTACCAAAGCGGAAACGTGTCGTTGTCACCGTTCGTAAAAAGAACGCTATACGGCTCCACGCTCATCAAAAGATTGTACGCCCAATCCCGTGCAGAGTAGTCTGCACGCCGGCTCGCCCAGGGCCAGTTGAGCAGAAGCGGGATCAAGGCCAGCGCGAGCACCGGAGAGGCTCGGGACCACGATCCCTTCAGCCGTGCCGCGGCCCCTTGCCAGAGCGCGGCGATTCCGATGCCGGCCCAGAGCCCCCACACCGAGAAACCGACGATAAAGAAGTAATCCCGCTCGCGTACCTCGTGGACGTCACTCGGATTGGGAGATGCGAGTGAGAAGCCGTACGTGAAATTGAGGTAAAAGACGAGGCCGAGTGAGAGTGTAGCGAACAGCATCAGGACGTAGAGACCGCTGGCCGAGTCTCTCCGTAAGTGTTGGACGGCACCATACAGGCCGAGACCCGCGAACAAGAGGGTGAATGGGAGCCTGACCAGCGGAAAAACCGTGTCAGACCCTGCTGCGCCCCTCGCCCATTGCCAGTCGAAGTACTGCAGGTAGTTCGCGAGCTGCGACCACAGGGGCGACGCCCGTGGTAACACTGGGGGCTTGAGGTACTGCTGCCTGGACAGGGCAGCTGACAGCTCGGCACAACCCGCCTGGCCCATCGTTACGATGCTCGTCAGTGCGCTCTGGAGACCGGCGCAGGTCGGGTCGGCCTCGTTGATGATGGGACCGAGCGCCGCCCGCAACGGTAGGTAGAGATGTATGGAAAGGCCGAGGAAAACGGCAAGCGCGCCCATCGTGTAAAGACGCCAGTTGAGTAAGACTCGGGGTGAGACCCAGAGGACGAACAGGCCGAGTGCGGGGGCGGCGAGAAACGCCATGAGATGGTTTCCCACTGACAGAGCCAGGATGAAGGCGATGAGTATCAGAAGGTTGTCATCCCGTCCCTTTCCGAGGTTCTCACGCCAGTGGAAGGCCAGCCAGGTCAGGAGCGCGATGGTCATGAGCGAGACCGTGTAGACCTTCTCGTTCACGTTGGATTGGTTCCAAACGGTGAACGCGGTCGCACTCACGACGACCGCCACCAACGCGCCCACGATGCGGAACCGGCGATCGTCGGAGAAAAATGACAAAACGTGATGGACGGCCAGGAACCAGAGACCGTGGGCGACACTGCTCATGAGGGCTGAGAACAGGTTGATCCGTGTCGCAACCGAGAGGCCCATCGGCGTCAGGAGAAGCTCCCACGTTCGGGCCATTAGGACGAAAAGGGGATTTCCCGGGGGGTGCGGGATCCCGAGGATGTGCCCCGTGGCGATGTACTCGCTCGTATCCCAGAATGCGGTTGTCGGCGCCAGTGTGACCGTATACAAGAGGCCCACACCAAGGCCCACGATCAGCGCCCAGAGGTGGATCGGATCCTCATCCGCGGAATTGTTGGCGGGTCGGTTCTCTTCGTCCGGCACGAGCGTGGGGGTTGGGCTCTCTTGACTCCGGTTCATCGTCGCTCTGCTTGGGTTGCCAGGGGCCGAGGCCGGGGGTTTAGCGAAGGTGGTCCGGCGCGTGCCTCACCGCGCTCGTGCTACGTCGCGGAGAGGTGCAGGTTCCCCCATTCATCGACCGTGAGCCCCCAGCCTCGGGGGACCCAGGTGGTCGCACTGTATTCTAACACCACAGCGGGTCCGTCGAGCGTCTGGTCCGGGCCCAACTCACTGCGCCAGACACGATCCACCTCAGTCCATCCCGTCTCGGTGTATGCCGGCGTGCGCTCGACGGTCGGAGGGGCGCCCTCCTGCGGGATGCGTTCTAGATCGAGCCGTGGCCCGGGTGCGGAAGCGATGGCTCGAAGGGTAACCGCCTCGACGGGCGTGGCAGGGCGCTCGTAACCGTATCGTTTTTTGTGCAGTGCGTGGAATCGAGTGTCCCAGTCGTCACCGGGGACTCTCAGTTCGAAGCTCTGGCGCTCGTACCGAGCGTCTACCCACTGCCGCAACGTGAGGCGATCCACGGGCACCCCCTCCTCCGCCATCGCCGCAACGGCGGCCTGTTCCAACTCAGCGAACACACTTTCGACGTTCTCATGGGCGTTTTCCGAGGCCGTGGAAATCAACACTGTTCTGGAGACCTCCCGCGTGATGTCCGCGGCGAGCATCCCGTATGCGGAAAGCAGTCCTGGGCGGGGGGGGACCATGGCTCGGCGGGTACCCAGTCGGTCGGCCAGATGTGCGGCGTGTAGGCCGCCGGCGCCACCGAACGCTACGAGGGTGAACTCGGCCGGATCGTGTCCCCGTTCCACAGAGATGACCCGTAGGGCACGCTCCATCGCCGTGTTGGTAACTTCCAGGATGCCCTCGGCCGCCACTTCGAGACTCTCTCCGAGACGATCCGCAATACCTTGGAGGCGCGGTTCGACCGCTGACCGGTCCAGCGTCCGTTCGCCTCCCAAGAAGGCATCGGCGGGCAACCTTCCCAGCCAGACGTGTGCATCGGTGACCGTGACGCTGGTTCCACCGCCCCCGTAACAGATGGGTCCGGGATCGGCACCCGCCGACTCCGGTCCCACCCGCAAGGCACCCCCAGGGTCGATTCGTGCCAACGATCCGCCTCCCGCGCCAACCGTATGAATGTCGATGACCGGGATTGCGATGGGCTGTCCGGCAATCTCCAACTCTCTGGTGTGGAGAGGGGCTCCGGGGCACAACGAGACGTCGGTGGAGGTTCCCCCCATATCAAACGTGATGATGCGCTCATGCCCGGCCCGGCGCCCGCATGCGAGCGCCCCCACTACCCCCCCCGCGGGACCGGAAAGGACCGTGTGCACCGGCTCCCGGGCGGCACGGTCTACGGGAAGCGACCCGCCGTTCGACCCCATGACGCTCACGCGCTCCGCGCCGGACTCCTTGGCCAAGCGCTTCAAGTATGCCGAGATCAACGGCGCGACATAGGCATTCACGACCGTGGTCGAGGTCCGTTCGTACTCTCGGTATTCAGGGAGTAGCCTGACCGACACGGACACGGGTAGGTCCAGCTCCGCCAGTGCGTCGGCCACACTCTCCTCATGAGTGGAGTTCGCATAGGAGTGTAGGAGCACGACCGCGACCGATTCCGCGCCGACCATCGACTCGGGTAGCGCGTCCAATTCGACCCGGTCGAGCTCCTCGATGACCTCGCCGTCGGGTCCAATCCTTCCACGGATCCCGTGGCGGTCATCGCGATCTACGAGGGATGGCAGACGGTGCCCCACAAGCGCGTATAGCTGGGGCCGATTCTGTCTCCCGATCTCGACAATGTCCTCGAAGCCCGCGTTCGTGACGAGCTTTACTCGCGAGCCCTTCCGCTCGAGAAGGGCGTTGGTCGCGACCGTGGAGCCGTGGAGGAGCGCGAACGCACCGTCGGCCTCACGCTCATCGCCGGCAAGTACTCGCCGCAGGCCCTCCAAGACTGCGTCGGACGGATCGCTTGGCGTAGACGGAAGCTTGAGCGAGCGGAGGCGTCCTTCGTCGAGGAGGAGGACATCCGTGAATGTCCCTCCCGTATCCACGGCCACCACGGTGGAGATCTCTTGCTTATCCACGGCTGCCCCTGGGGGGATCTTTCCCTTTCCCACTTCGCTCATAAGTTTCGTGGCCCCTTTCGGGGCACCTTTTCACACTGCCCGCCGGGATCCATGGAACTCAAGCCTACACCGGAGGAATTTCGCACCCAAGCGACCGGCACGGGCGTTCTCCCGGTGTGGAGAGAGTTCCTTTTCGACGTCGATACGGCGGTTACGGCCTACGCAAAGATTCGTCGTCCACCTTTCGGTTTTCTACTCGAGTCCGTTGTGGGGGGCGATCAATGGGCTCGTTACACCTTCCTAGGGAGTGCGCCGGCCAAAGCATGGCGCCTCCGCGGAGACCGCGCGGAGCTATGGACGCCAGGCGACGGTTGGTCACCGATCACCGCCGCCGACCCCTTGACCGACCTCGACGAGCGGTTGCGAGCCCGCCGACCACTGGCCACCGGGGGCCTCCCGAGGCTATGGGGAGGTGCGGTAGGGTACTTCGGATATGATGTTGTGCGCCAGGTCGAGCGGCTCCCTGATGAGCCGGAGGACGACCTCGGGCTGCCCGACGGGCTCTTTATGTTCATGGATGTCGTGCTTGCCATCGACAACCTTCTCGGCCGTGCCATGGCGATCGCCACCGTCGAGGTCGAAGGGGGACTGGACGACGACGAGCTTCGCCGTAGGTACGACGAGGCGGCCGAAAAGACGCAGCAGCTCGTTTCCCAGCTTGCCGAGGGGGCTTCACCGTCACCCTTGAAGATCGGGCCCGAACCCACTGAGGACCCCGAGTTTTCCAGTACGATGACTCGCACTGAGTACGAGACCGGAGTCGAACGGATCCGCGAATACATCTTTGCCGGCGATGCCTTCCAGGTGGTTCTGAGCCAGCGACTCGCGATGCCTATGCCCGCCGAGCCCTTCGAGCTATACCGGGTGCTTCGTTCGCTCAATCCGTCTCCGTATCTGTATTTTCTCGAGCTCGATGGGTTTTCACTGGTCGGAAGTTCGCCCGAGGTCCTTGTACGAGTCGAGGACGATGTGGTCACGGTCCGGCCCATCGCCGGGACCCGTCCAAGGGGGGCGACAACGGAGGAAGACCGGAGTCTTGCGCTTGACCTCCAAGCCGACGAGAAGGAGCTCGCCGAGCACCGCATGCTAGTGGACCTGGGCCGGAATGACGTCGGCCGTGTCGCCGAGTACGGATCGATCACGGTGCCCGATCTCATGATCGTCGAGCGCTACTCGCACGTCATGCATCTCGTGAGCCAGGTCGAGGGGAATCTGAAACGGGGTCTCTCAGCCATAGATGTTTTCAGGGCATGTTTCCCGGCCGGTACGGTGTCGGGGGCACCCAAGGTTCGAGCGATGGAGATTATCGATGAACTCGAGCCGGTGCGGCGGGGCCCCTATGCCGGTGCGGTGGGTTATTTCGGCTGGGGTGGCACCTCGATGGACACGGCGATCACGATCCGCACCGTGCTCGTCAAGGACGGCACGGCCTACGTGCAGGCGGGCGCGGGTATCGTCGCCGATTCCGACCCTGGACGGGAGTACGAAGAGACGCTGAACAAGGCGCGGGCGCTGCTGCGCGCGGGGGCGATGCTCGCGTCGCGAACCTGATGGTGCTTGAGGGGGTCCAGGCACGAGGCTCAGTCGGTGGTTCCCTTCGTCGCTCTCGTTCGTGTGGCTACATCCCGAGGACGTACTTGGTCAAGCCACCGTCGGCCCAAGGTCGGGATCCCGGTCCCTCCGCAGCATACACGTTGCCGTCGGCGTCCACGGCCACGCCCTCACCTGCTACGCCCATGGGCCTATCGTCCGAGTGGTGAGGTGGGATGAACGCTGTTACTCGGTCCTCGAGAGCGCTGCCGATCCGGATGCCTGTCATCCAGCCCGGGTGACGTTCCTCTCCCGTTTCGGAGTCGATCGCATAGAGCACGTCATCGGAGGTGATGAACAGGTCGCTGATCCGGCTGTATTCGTAATACTCATCGATATAGTTGCCGTCCTGATCGAAGATCTGGATCCGGTGGTTGCCCCGATCGGCGACGAACAGGCGACCCTGCGAATCGAACGCCATCGCGTGAGGCGTCCGGAACTCTCCGGGACCGTTCCCGATATGTCCCCACTCCATGATGAATTCGCCGTCTGGTGAGAACTTCATGATCCGTCCGGTGGAACCGGGAGGGGCGGTAGTGGCATTTTGGCCGCTGTGGCCGTCCGCGACGAAGATGTCGCCGTTGGGCGCTGTGATCACATCACACGGCTGGTTGAAGTGGCTCGAATCGTTCCCCGCCACGCCGGCCGTTCCTAGCCGCATCAAGATTTCGCCATCGGGGCTGAACTTGATTACCTGGTGCCCCTTCGTTCTCGCTTCGTTCGCCGAGAAGTCTGTCACCCACACGTTCCCATCGGCGTCCACGTGAATCCCGTGTGGGGTGACGAAGATGTCCGCACCGAAGCTGGCGAGTAGCTCGCCCGTGTTTGGGTCATAGTTGACGATGGGGTCGACAAGGTTCGTGTCGCAGCCCCCGCCAAGACCTAGGTTGCCGCACCGGTCGTAGGCCCAAATAGTCCCGTCGGGCCCGGTGTCAGCGCCGGCCGTCGATCCCCAGACGCGGCCGTCAGGCAACTTGCCCCAGTCCGTCATCACTGCCGAAATCGGGTTGGGGAGATTTCTCAGGGCCGGGTCTGTAATGTTGTCGGCCCCAGTGCCGGTGGTACCCGCGGGCGGAGGCACGAAGGCGACAGCGTCACCACCGGCGCGCATCTCGTTCCCGGCCGGCATGTCATCGGCGGGTGCTCCGCAGCCGATGACCATTGCGAGTGAGACGCCTACAAGTGTCGTGACGATCGAGCGATTGGATAGAGACATGGTGGCCTCCCTTGGGGACAGGGTTGCAGAATTCTGATTCGTATACGACGAACGGTGGTAGAACGGGCGAGCCCGCACAAGCAGATCTGTCCACCCACAGTCGGATTTGCGCGTCAACATACTGAGCCCGTATCGGAGGCGGGGCAAGGCGCTGTCACCGCCAGGGCCCGGAATACTAGGAGCCGGTGCCGCCAAGCTCTTCGTAAAGATAGGCGAGCGCCCGGATTCCGAGTTCGATGTTTTCCTTGGGAAACCACTCGTTGGGGGCGTGCATGTTGGCTCCGGGCAGAGAGAAGCCCATCAGGAGCACAGGTGCGTCGAGAATTCGTTCGAACTCACCGACGATTGGGATGCTCCCCCCCTCACCTGCCAGGACCGGGGCCGACCCGAACGCTTTGAGGAGTGCGGCGGTCGCGGCTTCTTTGAGGCGGCCGTCGAGCTTCGCGCGCCAGGGCATACCTCCGTGCAGCTCCTCGATCGTCACCGTGACTCCGGGCGGAGTTACCGAGGCGACGTGCGCTCGGAAGAGCTCGGCCACCCGCTGTGGATTCTGATCGGCAACTAGGCGGAAGCTCACCTTGGCCATGGCCTCGGCGGGCAACACGGTCTTGGCGCCCTCGCCCGTGTAACCAGAGAGGAGCCCGTTGACCTCGCACGTAGGCCGGATCCAGAGTCGCTCAGGAACGGAGTAGCCGGGCTCACCCCCCTCTGGTGCGGCGCCCAGGGACTGCGCGAATTCGTCATCATCGAAGGGCAGATCGCGAATCGCGTCTCGGGTCTCCCGGTCCCAGTCGAGCACGTCGTCATAGAAGCCGTCGATAGCGATGCGTCCCTGTTCGTCATGCAGGGTTGCGAGCATCCGGCCAAGTGCCATCGCGGGATTGACCACGGGTCCCCCGTAGGCGCCCGAGTGCAGGTCGCTCGAGGGGCCGATGACGCGGATCTCGAAGTAAGCCAGGCCTCGGAGTGAAAAAAGGAGTGCGGGCAACCCCGGTGCGAACATCCCCGTGTCGGAAATCACCACCTCGTCACAGGCGAGCCTGTCCCGTTGCGCCTCGACGAACGGGACGAGATTTGGTGAGCCGATCTCCTCCTCACCCTCTGCCAGGACGATCAGATTGATGGGAAGGGCTCCGCCTTCCTTCAGGTGAGCTTCGGCCGCCTTGATGTGGAGGTAGAGTTGCCCCTTGTCGTCCGCGGAGCCTCGGGCGTAAAGGCGCCCCTCTCGAAACTCTGGCTCAAAGGGCGGCGAGTCCCAGAGTTCCAGGGGCTCGGCCGGCTGGACGTCATAATGGCCGTATACCAAGACGGTAGGGGCGCCGGCACCGGCGCCACGCCACTCCCCCAGCACCACCGGATGGCCGGAGGTCTCGAGGACCTGGGCTTCGAGGCCGGCACCCTCCATCTGATCGCGGAGCCACTCGGCAGCTCGACGCGTGTCGGGATTGTGCTCGGATTTTGCGCTTACGGAAGGAATACGAAGAAATTCCAGGATCTCGTCGGTGAAGCGACCAAGCTCTTTCCCGATGTAGCCCTGGACGTCATTCATGTCGCTCAGATGAGACCGCGAATTCCCCAGCGGTAAATGAAGCTCATGACGACCGCGAGCGTGGCCGCGCCGGCCATGCCTCCCGCGCTCAACGCCAACGGGTCATCGAACTCGAAGATGCCCACTCCCAGCATGCCGCCTACGACCGCACCGAAGGCCCCGATCACGACGAGCACAGGTACGTGCCCCGGTGTCTCCTCCGGCCGCTTGATCACGGTTCTCATCACGAGGGCGATGAAGGCTCCCATTACGATCCACACACCGACGCCGATCCAGTTCTCCATTGATCATCCGTTGAGGTTGTGAAGGAGCGCCACAGCGCCAGCCGTGGTCCTCGAGGCACAGAATCCAAAGGGTTCGCCGCGGGGGGCGCTACAGGCGTCTAGTCCTTCTCTCCCATCGCTCGCTTCAGGGCCTCGAGCCGGGCATCCACGTCGATTTCCTCCGGCTCGGGACGGCTTTCAAATCGATTTGGTCGGTCGTCCAGCAGATCGTCGATCTCGCTGCTGGCCTTCCGCTGGGCATCGTCGGCCCCGATCTCGTCGCCGATCCGGTCCAGTTGAGAGAATAGGTCGTCGGCCTCGTCGATGGAGCTGCGGGCGGATGCCCGTCCCGCGGTGGCGGTCAGCGAGTCACGGTTCTTGTCCGCATCCTTGATGGCCTCGATCATCTCCCGGAACTCTTCCTCTCGCAGGTCCAGCTCCTCCTTCGACGCGAGGGCCTTATGCTCCAAGACGCTCCGGCGATGTTCGTGCTTCTCCGCATACTCGCGGGCAACGCGAGCGGTGTCCTCATCCGAGATGTCGAGGGCCATCTTCTCCCGTCGGCGGCACGTCTTTGCTTCGCTTTTCTCTTTCTCAACCCCTTCAATCGCCGCGCGGATGGCTTCTTCGAGTCGTCGGATCTCGGCCTTCTTATCTGCGGCCTCTCGCCTCATTTCGCGAAGAAGGCGGCTCACTGCCTCAGGAACGTCGTCCCGACCCAACTCATCCTTGAAGTTGTCGACGGCTTCCCGGAAAGCCTGGCGTAGGTTGTCGAACATGTTTCGACTTTCCGTCTTAATGCGGTGATCCAGAGGTGTCTGCGCCACACCACACCACTAATTGAGGAACGGTTCGATCCTCTGGGCGAAAGAATTCCGGGCACGGTGTAGTCTGCTCTTCACGGTCCCGAGGTTGACGCCGGTGATTTTGGAGATCTCCTCGTAGCTCTTTCCCTCCAGCTCGCGCAGTTGGAACACCAGCCGATGGTGCTCCGGCAACTCCTGCACCGTGTCTTCCACGAGCCGTTTGAGAAAACGCTTCCGATAAAGATCGTCGGGCCTCATCCGGAAATCTTCGAACTGGAGCGGGCGGTGGCTCTCGTCCCAACTGTTCGTCAGCCGCTGGAAAAGAACCAGGGGACTCCGTGACCGATTGCGGAGCTCATTCTTGGAGAGATTACTCGCGATCGTGTACACCCATGTCGAAAATTTCTTCGACGTGTCGAACCGGTGGAGGTGCCGGGTCACTCGGATGAAGGCCTCCTGAACCAGGTCCTGTGCCTGGTCCCCATCACCCGTCTTGCGAGTAACGAAATGCACGAGCCGGTCGCGATATCGATCGTACAGATCCTCGAACGCACCGCTTCGGCCTTGGAGATGGGCGACGACGAGCTCCTCGTCACTCAACCTGTCGAGGGTTTCATCTTTCCAATCCCTCCGAACATCGTCGTCCATCTGAGGCCTTCCCATATGCATCCCGACGGGCTCGGGCCGATGGTAGGGAGGATCGACCTCACCCGACAATGATTCTCGTCTTCGATCAGAATATGATCCGTCCCGATCTTACCTTCAAGGGCGGACCGCTTGGAGGCCCGGAAGTGGACCCTAAGGGCGAACCGAACTTGGGACGTTGTCGCCCGTTGAGGAGCCCCTAGCCAGAGGGTACAGCTCCTGCGTTGCCGGGTGACCAAAGGCCTGCGAGATTGACAGGGCCCGCCCCGTCGGGGAGGTAACCATCCCCGCACCAACGAGTACAACTTCGATGGTCGATCACCGTATGGAGGAAACGGAAATAACGGAATCCAGCGTTGGTAGGCGCCAGCGGGTGTCGGCCTTGGTTGCCCTCACATTTCTCGAGGTCCTCAAGGCGAGCGATCGGCCTTTTGAGGTTTTCGAGGAGGAAGACACATCGATCACCCTGCCGCGCAGGTTGGGGCTGAGTGATGTTGTGGAGCGCCGGATACAGAACTATCAGGAGGAGACGAAGAAGGGCCACAAGATTTCGGATGAGGAATTCGTCGATCTGGTACGGCTCGTGGTACGGAGGCCCGACGCGAGGGCGGTCTTTCTGGAGTGTGGCGCCAGGCTGGCCGGCAAGCTGCCGCGCCGACCCAAACTTGTGCCACGTAGGCTGGGATTCGCCCTCGCGAGGCGGCGAGTCGCAAAGAGGCTGCGGGCGCTCTTCGGACGCCGTGTCGGGGGCTTTGCGGAGGGCGACTTCGTTTTGGAGGGTCGTTCACTCTTGTTTATCCAGAGCGACTCCGACGGTAATGCCTGTTCCCTAGTGTCGGGCCTCTGCTCCGCGATTCTGGGCGGGTCGCTCGAAGACCCACCAACCATCGTCCACATCGCCTGCGAGGCCCGTGGAGACGCGTACTGTCGGTGGGGGATTCAGTAGGGGTGGTGGGCGATTCACGATCATTGAGGGAAGTATGGATGCATTGACGTTTGGAGCTGTGGCGGCGGCGGTCGCTCTCGTGGGCTTCTTCTTGGGAAGAATGACGGGTCGGACCCCGCGGGGATCGATCGGTGGGGCGCCGGCTCGTTCCTCGGCGTCCGGCGAACCCACCGAGGCCGACGAGGTGTTCCGCCTAGCACTTTCTCGCATCGGTGCTTACCTGCGCGACAACGTGGACGCTCCACTTGCCGCAGCGTTCCAGGACCGTAGCCTCTCGCTCAGGCGAGCAGCCGAAGATGCCGTGGCCGCGATCGATGATCTCCACTTTTTCTTGGAGGATCCGGCCGGTGAGATCAGCGAGGACGATCTCACCCGAATCGTCAAGGACGCGGTCCAGGCTTACGAATCGGAATGGGACATCTCTGTACTCTTTTCGTCCAAGGGGGCGGTCCCCGTCCGTGTGAACCCTGAAGCGCTTCTCGACGCACTGTACCTGGTTCTTCATAACGCCGCGGTTTTCGCTGACGGTAAGGGCATCGTGTCGACCGTCTCGAGCGATGGAGAGTGGGGTCGAGTGCTCGTCCAGGACGAGGGTCCGGGGTTCTCAGCCGAGGCGTTGTCCAAGGCGTATGATCCCTTCTATACGACCTCGGAAGGAGGGTTGGGGCTGGGGCTCTCACACGCCCGGCGGGCCGTGGAGCTACAAGGTGGACTCATCCATTTGCGGAACCGCCCCGAGGGGGGAGCGGAAGTGGAGATCTCGGTTCCCTTGGCCTAAGACCCTCACGGCCGCACGCGAATCCTCATCCCTGCGGTCAGCCGTCTCGGGTGGCCGGGCGTGAGGAACCGTTCGACCTCCTCGACTGGTCCGCGCACATTGTTGGATAGGATGCCGAAGGTTCGGTAGTCGTTGTCGAGGAGGTTGGAAGCTCGCAAGTAGAAGAGGACGGTCCCGATATTCCTCTCTACGCTCGCGTCCAAGATCGCGTACCCATGGAGCTTTCCAGCTCTTGCGTCGTTCCCTTCATCCCCTACCAGAAACTGCCTCCCCACCCAGGCTCCGTTGACTTCGATGGCGCTTTCGTTCGTGTCGTAACGCAGACCGACGCTCGCTGTAAGGCTTGGAACCATTGGGAATCGGTCTCCGGGCTCCACCTGGGGCGCGGTGGGACCGTCACCGACATCCGGGTCCCCGGCCCCGCCGTCCCCGTCGTCGTCATCGAGGAAGGGCGCTGACAGAACGGCCTCTGACTCGAAGGTCGCTCGGGTCCAGCCCATCGCCGCTTGGAGCGTCAGCGGTGATACACGCGCGAACGGAATGAACGCCAGCGAGGCCTCCAAGCCCAAGCGGCGGGTTCGGTCGAGATTCGTGAAGAATCCGCGCGTGGGCGTATCGAGGTCGGTGACGTTGAAAATGTCGTCATGGACCTCGGACCAGAACGCTGTGACCTCGGCCTGGGCGCGGGTCTTGACCAACCGAAATCCGGCTTGCCAGGTATCCGATGTGACGGGTTTCAACGGGGGATCGGGTCCGAGCTCGAACGGAAGCTGGCACGGGTCCTCGGGGTCGGCGCACATCACTTCGAGAATTACGGGCGCGCGAAATGCTCGACCATAGCTTGCGAAGGCATTCCAGGCACGGCCGAGACGTATGTTCGGGCCGACCCCACCTGACCACTGCGAGAACGTGTTCCGGCCACTTCCCGATGGATCGAGGAGGTCCCGCACCGGGAGTCTGACATGATCGAAGCGAAGGGAGCCGTACAGCGAGACAGTTTCAAGAGCCCTCCACCAGACCTCGCCAAACGCACCGACGTTGTTTTCGTCGGTCTCGAGGTGCTCTGTGGTGGCCGGGATGACGGAAGGAAATGCCGGGTTGGGGAGTTCGCGGATCTTTATTTCCACGTCGTTTCGCGTCCACTCGACGCCCGACGTGGCCAACAAGCCATCGGTGGGCTCGTAGCTCATCTGTGCAGAAGAACCCAACGTGCGGATGTCCGTAAGGCCCAGCGCATTGGGTTCGGTGATGTTGTCGTTCGCCTGACGGAAGTCGGCCAGGCGCCCGTATGAGCTTGCCTGAAGGGTCCAGTTGTCACTGATTCGCCGCTCGAGCCGCCCGCTCAGGAAGTGAAGGAGGGGAACGAAGCGATCGCCGGAGCCCCCCGTGTACTGAAGCTCCCGGCGATCGTCAGGAGGGTTGGTGATGTCGGGAGGGAGCGGGCCGCCATTCAGCCAGGACTTAGGCAGTGGGCCTGGACCCTCCAGTCGGTGGGAGGCGAACGAATAAGAGAGCCACCCGTCTGTCCTTTCTCCGCGCCCGCCGATTTTGGCGAAGATGCTGCGCTCCACCCTGCTGCTCAACTGTCTCCAGCCGTCGGACTCGTCGTACGAAGCTGTCACGAGTCCGTCGAAGCTACCGACGGATTCCGACGCTCTGGCGGTTCCTCTCAAGGTGCCGAAGGAACCGCCTTCCAGCTCGATGTCGATCGATCCCTCCCCTCCTCGTAGTGTGACGATGTTGAGTGCTCCGGCCAGAGAGTTTCGTCCGAACGCGCCCACCGAACCGCGGATCAGCTCGACCCGCTCGACGGCGCCCCCAGGGATCAACGAGAGGTGCACTTGTGACGCGTCCGCTTCATTTACCCGCACCCCGTCGACGAACACGCTTACGCCTTGAGGGACGCCGACGATCGGCGAGAGCGCGAAACCGCGTAGGCGAATATCGGGTTGGGAAGGGCTACCCGTTTGGTTCGTAAGGTTGAGCCCGGCGGATCCCGAGAGCGCGTTGGCGACCGAGGAACCCGTCGCCCCGTGTACGTTGGATCCCGTGACGATCTGAACCGGGAACGGCACATCGGCGACGGGCACGGACCCAGTCCTCAGACGAACCACCTCGACCCTCAACTCCGGCAACGCCAGGACCGAGTCGGCGCGTACGGAAGCCGAAGGGTCCTGCGCCGTGAGGGGGCTTGAGACACCCACGGCCAGGCAGATCGCTCTCGCCGTCACTCCGACACCGTCATTCCGAGCTCGAAGGGCTCGCTCTGGACGCCCGAGGCGCCCGAGGGGTTGGCGGGTGCCCAGGTCATCACCGCCACGCCGACCGTAAGAGTGAGGAGAGTCGCGGCAAGGAGCGTGTGAAAGGACACGGGTACGACGGCCAGCCGTGTATACACAGAGAAGAAGCCAAGAAGCACCTGTAGCGTCACGAGCCCGCTTGCCGAGACCGCCAAGGTCCGTGCGGCGGAAGGACCTAGAGTCCGCACGGCCCGGACCGTGAGGGCCAGCAACGTGATCAAGAGGAGTAACCCGGTGACGCGATGGCCGAAGTGCGCGGCGACGGTCGCGGCCTGCAGAGGCGGAATCCACTGCCCGAGGCAAAGAGGAACGTCGGGGCACACCAGCCCCGCATCCATGTGGCGGACGGCGGCTCCGAGGACCGACTGGAAAAACGTGAGGACCGCACCGGACACGGCCAGGGTCCTCAGGCCCACGAGGTGGTTGCCCGCGCCACTCCCCCCAATCCAGCCTGGCGAGGTGACCACAGTCAGGCCCGTCACCAATGCGAGAAAGAGGAAAGCCAACGCGAGATGCGTGGTCGAAACCGCATCCGGAAGCCCCATAAGCACCGTGAGTCCGCCGAAGAGGCTTTGGATAAGCAAGAGTCCGATTCCGGCTAGCGTCCACCTACGAATCACTGGGCGACGGGCCTCTGGTCTCCAGGCCATATACGTCGCGGCGATGAAGATCAGAACGAGGCCCCCGGCCACGAGGCGGTGCAGATGTTCCCAGAAAACGCCGCCGGTCATTTCGGGTAACATCGTCCCGTAACAGGTGGGCCAATCCGGGCAAGCGAGGCTCGACCCGGTAGCGTGAACGACGCTGCCGAGGAACAACAACCCGAGCGTCCACACCGTAGTGATGTAAAATGCTCTATAATGTTGTGCTGTGTTCATTCCGGATTCTCGCTTAGGTGTCGGCTTGGAATCAACCCTCTCGACGATAGGTCACCCATCCATCCATGGCTCGATTAACTAAAAGGGCGCTCGAGTGTCGCACCCCGAGCGTCTGACCCCCAAGGGGACCCTCGAGTTTCTCCGGCGGTTGGGTCCCCGGGTAGGTCCGTACCGGGCACCGCTTGTGCTGGCCGGTGTCCTGATGTTCTGCAGTGTGAGCATTGGTCTGGCGTTCCCACTGATCGTCCGGGAACTCCTCGACGCCGCGTTCGAGGCTCAAGATTCAGCGCTCCTCAACCGTGTCGCCATCGGGTTGCTCTCAATGTTCGCCGCATTGGCGGTGATCAATTTCTTTCAAAGCTATCTGACCGCTTCGGTATCGGAGAAGGTCGTGGCTGATCTCCGCAGCGACCTCTTCGGCAGTCTCGTCTATCAGCCGCCCGGATTTTTCGCGAGCCGAAGAGTCGGCGAGCTCTCTTCTCGGCTCGCTTCGGACTCGGGCTTGATCCAAGGCGTTCTTCGCTTCGGTGTTCCGGAGATTATCAGGCAGGTGGTGTTCCTGATCGGGGCCCTGGTGTTGGTGACGATCACGCATCCGCGACTCACGCTGGTTACACTGACCGCGATTCCATTCGCAGCCCTGGTGGGTTGGTTCTTCGGGCTCAGGGTGAGGCGTCTGAGCACGCGTATTCAGGATCGCCTGGCCGATGCGGTTGCGAGGGCCGAACAGGTGTTCACTCAGATTCGCACGGTCCAGAGCTTTACCCGTGAGCCCTTCGAGACCGAGGCGTACGTGGGAGCGGTCAACCGGGCACGTGACGAAGGACTCCGGAGAGCGATGGCACGGGCCAGCCTCACCGGGGCGGTCACGTTCGCGGCGTTTGGCGCCGTGGTCGTGGTGCTGTGGGAAGGTGGGCGCCTGGTCTTGGCGGGGGCATTGAGCCCGGGGACCCTCGTGGCCTTCCTCCTCTACGCCGTCACGATCTCGGGCGCGATCACGTCCCTTGCGGGATTCTGGGGCAACCTCCAAGAGGCCGCAGGTGCGGCGCGACGCATCTTCGAGATCTTGGACCAACCCGTGGCAATCGAGTCGCCCACCAACCCCAGGCCGTTGCCGACGCCCGGGCGCGGCGTGGTCCGCTACGAGGGTGTCACGTTCCGCTACGAGCCTGACCTCCCTAGGGTCTTGGACGGAATCGATCTCCTTCTTGATGAGGGGGCGACGGTGGCTCTCGTGGGGAGCTCGGGCTCAGGCAAGAGCACGCTTGCCTCGCTGATTCCGCGCTTCTTCGATGTCGAGGAGGGCTCGGTTACGTTCGACGGAGTCGATGTCCGAGACCTGGCTCTCGATGATCTGCGGAGCCAGGTCGGGATCGTTCCACAGGAGCCCATGCTTTTCGGGGGGACGGTTCGTGAGAACCTCGTGTATGGAAATCTCGATGCGGGCCAGGCGGAGATCGAGGAGGCTGCGCGGGCCGCTCACGCGGCCGAGTTCATCGAGACTTTCCCCGACGGTTATGATCAGGTCGTTGGCGAGCGGGGTGTGACGCTCAGTGCCGGACAGAGGCAGCGGATCGCCATCGCCCGTGTGATGCTCGAGCGACCAAGGCTCCTGATCCTCGACGAGGCCTCGAGCAGCCTCGACTCGGAAAGCGAGGCATTGGTCCAGGATGCGCTGGAGCACCTGATGCGGGGGCGGACCACTCTGGTTATCGCTCACCGCCTCTCGACCGTGATCCGGTCAGATCGGATTCTGGTTCTCGATCAAGGCAGGATCGTCGATGAGGGATCGCACCCGGAGTTACTCGATCGGAGCGAAGTGTACGATCGGCTCTACCGCCCTCAGACGCACGAGCCGGCCTTCCCGTGAGGTCACGGTCCTGATGCCAGGTCAGGCTTCGTAAGCGTGTCCCGCCTTACGCGTGTCCCGCCGGTTCGCGAATGGGGGCCGACGTAGGCTCTGCCCGCGACTCGGCGGAATCCGCACCCCCTTGGGAACTCTCGCTCGCGGCTCCACTATCCGGCGGCGGCATCCAGTCGGTGGTGACCAGCCCCTCCTCCAGCCACTCGAACGTTCCCTTCATCGCGTTCTGTGCGACGCGGTACGTCGCGGCGTCGTCGTTGGCGAAGAGGTGGTCGAAACGCTCTCGGATACGCGTTCGAGCTTGGCGGCAGAATAGGTCCGCGAGTTCGTACGGAGACCGGTCGCTCGGGTTCTTGTCGACCAGGGCCTTCGCGTGCACGATCGTGGCCACCATGACGAAGAGTTCGGCTCCGACCTCGACAATCCGGCCGAGGACCGCCTGTTTGCGCTCTAGGCCAGGGCCGAAGCGGATCATCGCGTAAAAGATGGAGCGCGCGAGGCGTCCTGCCGCCCGACTCGCGTAGCGCAGGTGCTTGGCCAGGGGTCCGAACTCCCGATAGCGAGGCCACCGACCCCATGTGAGCCAGCGGCTCGGATACCACACGGCGTAGTGGAGTCCCGCGCGGAGTAGAGCCGCGACGCGCCTGCCGATGGGGGCCTTGGGATCGATCAGGTCTCCGGCGACGCTCAGGTGACTGTCGACGGCCTCCCGGGCGATGAACAGCCGCATGATCTCACTGGACCCTTCGAAAATGAGGTTGATACGCGAGTCCCGGAAGCCCCGCTCCAGTGGATACGGATGCTCACCGCGCTCCCGCAATGAGTCGGCTCTTTCGTAGCCCCTGCCTCCCCGGATCTGAATCGCGTCGTCGAACACTTTGAAGCTGACTTCGCTGTTCCACATCTTCGCGATAGCCGCCTCCAGACGAATGTCGAAGGTCTTGGCGTCGGCCATCAGGGCGGTGAGTTCGACCACGGAGTCGAGCGCGAAGGTATTGGCCGCCATCTTGCCCAGCATCTGTGCAACCGCTCCGTGCTTGCCGACCGGCGCTCCCCACTGGAAGCGCTCGCTGGCCCACTGGCGGCTCACGAGGAGGGCGGCTTTGGCTCCGCCGGCACAGAACGCGGGAATCGACAGGCGGCCCGTGTTCAGCGTGATCAGGGCGAGCTTCAGGCCCTTGCCCTCACCCCAGAGCAGGTTCTCCTTCGGGATTTTCACGTTGTTGAACGTCAACACGCCGTTGGACAGGCCGTTGAGCCCCATGAACGAACAGGTCTGTATGACCTCGACACCCTCCCACGCCGTTTCGACGATGAAGGCCGTGATTGGACGGCGGCCCCTTACGCCCTCCCTCACCGGTGTGCGAACCATGACCACGATGATATCCGCCCGTGGTCCGTTGGTGCACCAGAGCTTCGTCCCGTTCAGAATCCAGTGCTCGCCGTCGTCGGACAGCTCGGCGTGCGTTGAGAGATTGGCTGGATCAGAGCCGACATCCTGCTCGGTCAAGGCGAACGCGGACAGCTCTCCTCCGGCCAAACGCGGCAAGTATTTGCGCTTCTGTTCTTCCGTGCCGAAATACAAGAGCGGCTGGGGGACCCCAATCGACTGATGAGCCGAGAGAAACGCCCCTGTTGACGCGCATCGGCTACCCACGATGGCTAGAGCCTTGTTGTACTGATACTGTGAGAGCCCGAGTCCGCCATATTCGATCGGGATCTTGATCCCGAATGCGCCGATCTCCGCCAAGCCCTCGAGCACTTCCTGTGGCACCCACCGGTCCCGATCAATGGCGTCGCCGTCGATGTGGGTGCGGGTGAACTCCTCCAACTTCTCGAGGAACGGTTGGGCGCGGGCTTCCACCTCCGGATCCGGCTCGGGCAGCGGATGGACGAGGGAAAGGTCCAGGTTTCCGTTGTAGAGTCCCCGAGCGAAGCTCCTATTCTTCCACTCGGCTTCGCGAGCGGACTCTGCTACTTGGCGGGCTTCCTGCTCGGTGGCGAGGCTCTCTTCGGATTTATGAGACATCGTGGAACCCCCCGTTTTCGGGCCGGGCGGGAGTCGACTTGCGATCTCGCTATACTCTAAATCTAACCCCGAAGGACGCGGTGCGGTTCTCCTTATTGAGTCAGACCGTCGGATCTGGCCCATCTCCTGCCGCGTGAGTTATTCAGTCTCGGATGAACTCGTCTATCTCGTCGGCGCGCGCCTCCGCGTCCGCTTCGCCGAGTTCGATGAGTCGGCCGATGTAATCCGGCTGGAAGAGCACCATGCTCAGAAAGTCTGGACTCTTGGTCTGCCTGGTACCGAGGCCGCGCGTGAGGAATCGGAACGTCTTGGGTAGCTGAGGCTCGAACTCGTTGGCAAGGCGCCCCAGATCGACGGAGGGTCGCAGGACCAGCAACCTTACGGGCCGCAGGTCACCCCTGTCTTCGGGTGGCACTTTTTCGAGCACGTGGTTCAAGCGCTCCAGTCGGAGCGCGTCCTGATCCAGAAAATCGAGGAACACCGAGTTGAGGAGGACACCCAGAACCTGAGCGGGAGGGGGGTAACCCATGACGTCGGGAAGCCGAGCCTCGGCCGCGGTTCGGTTGTACCGGGTGGAGATCGCCAGGATTTTCTCCGCGCCGAGATGAATGGCGGGCGCAAGTGGAGTCAATTGCCGCACGCCGCCGTCTCCGAAAAATTCGTCGCCGACTTCGACGGCCGGAAAGAACAGGGGAAGGGCCGATGACGCCATGACGTGATCGAGGGTCAACACGGTCTGTTGGGACCGACGTTGGGGACGTGTCCAGTCGTTGAGGTCTTGTCCCTGAATCCACGTAAGTGACTGCCCGGTCGTGTAGCTCGAAGTCGTAAGGGCGACCGCCTTGAGCCTTCCCAGTGCCAAATTGTATTGGATGCCCGTCAGCTCGCCGTCGACGGCATGTAACACTTCGGACAGGTAGTTCCTGAGGGGTGTCGTATCCACCAGGCCCCGCACGCGGGCCGCACCGCCCACCCCTCCCGATAGGAGCTGGAAAATCCACCGCAGACCAATCCACGTCAGCGAAGGCGCGTCGACCCGAAACACCTCCTCTACGGTCAAGCGCCGCCAGAGGGAAACCAACTCCCCCACGGCTTGGGCGAAGGAGCCGTGATGGGAAGCCAAGTGCGCGGCGTTGATTCCGCCAGAGGACACACCCGTGACGATGGGCACTTTGAGATCCGGGTACTGCCGGGCGAGGTAGCAAAGAAAACCAACCTGATAGGCCGCTCTCGCTCCACCGCCACCCATCACCAGGCCAACGTCGGGACCGGCCGGCGAGGCGGTAGCCGCCGGGGATGTCTGGGTCTCGGGTAGCGTGGTCATCCGTTGTCTTCGTACGGGGTCTGGGCCTCAGCCGACAATCTCAGCCTCAGCCTCCAATCTAAACCTCACCCGACAACAGCCGACAATCTAAAGCTCAGCCGACAACAGGGCGCCCGATGGCCAAGATTCCAGCGGCGATCATTCCCAGCGCCGCGAGTGCTCCGACGCCGTGGGCAAGATAAGACTTCAGTTCCTCCGGCCTACGGCGCATGACCGACACTGGAATCTGCGCGGACGCTCCCGCGAACAGCATCATGAAGATGTGTCCCGTCAGCGCTGGCTGGAACATGCCCGAGAACAACAGAGCGAGCCCGAGAAGGATCTGGAGATGTATAGTGCCGACAAAGCTGGAAGCCAAGATCCTTATCGTCTTGTCATAGGCCCGACCCGAAGCCACCCCGTAACTCGCGTAGAGAACGGTCAAGACACCTCCGAGGAGGATCAGGTAGCGGAGGCCTGAGTGCGCATTCAGCAGGAAATTACTCATCGTTTGGGCTCATCTCGGTTAGCGGTCGTCTCTCGTGGATGGAAGAAGGCGTTCAAGGCGATCCTCGATCGCTGATTGTCGTCTGATATGCTCCGGAGTGGGCGGATGAAGTGAGCCTGGCCGCACTTCTTGACCCCCCAGCGCGTCCATCAATTGTCTGGTTTGGCGCTGGATTTCACAGAGACCTGCGTCGGTCCCGTCCCGGTTCGCGCTGCGCCCACACTGCAAGTCCGGTCTTGCCTCGTCGATCCGCCGTTGGAGAGCGAGGAGCTCCAAGAGGTAAGCCTCTCGCTCCTCATACATGGCCTGTGTAATGGAAAGTAGCGGGTCTCCGCGAACTTCAACCGTCTGCGTGAACGTAGTGCCCCTCGCCTCCAGGGTCACCGTATACGTTCCGGGCGATACCCAGGGTCCCTTCGTACCGATCGGGCGGGCCAACAGCGAGTCGTCATGCCGGACCCAAACCTGTGGTCTGTCCAAAGTACTGTGCCGCAGATCCCAATTTACGCGATGAATGCCTGGATCGGACGGGACGATGAGTTCCTGCACGAGGCGCCCGGAGGCGTCGGTGATTCGAAGCGCGACCGTGCCCCTCCCCGGCCCCAGTGCGTAGGTGATGAGGGCGCCGTCCACGGGGTTCGTGCCATGAAACTCAGCCTGGCCGCGATATGAGGTGTCTTTCCGGTAATTGAAGATTGTCGCTCCTTGGATGCGGAAGACGTGCGTCGTGGCAGAGGCCACTTCTGCGGTCCACTCGGCCAGCGGCCCGACGTCATCCAGAATCCAGATACTTTGGCCGTGTGTCCCGATTACGAGATCCTTCTCCCGCGGATGGAGGACGAGGTCGTCGACGGCCGTCGTGGGAAGATGGGACAGTTTCGCCCATTCGGAGCCTGCGTTGGTGCTCACGAACAGGCCGTGCTCGGTACCGGCGAACAGCACGTTCGGGTTGTCCGGGTGCTCCGCCATCGAGTTTACCGAGCCGGGGGGAAGGCCGGCCGCCAGAGGGGTCCAAGTCTCTCCGAAGTTGGTGGTCCGGAAGATGTACGGCTCGAAGTCCCCGTCGCGGTGAGCGTCGAACGCGACATAGGCGGTTCCGGCCCCCGTTCGGGATGCCACGATACGGCTCACGTATGTCCCGTCGCGGACGCCGCTCACATTGCCGCTTCGCTCTGTCCAAGCGCGGCCTCCGTCTTGCGACACTTGTAGGTTGCCATCGTCCGTGCCGACCCATAGGACCTGGGGATCCACGGGCGACTCGGCGAGCACCGTGATTTCTCCATAGCCAGACGTACCGTCGTGGCGGGAAATTTCGATGTCGTCACCGCGAACGCCCATCAACTCGAACTCGTCTCGATCTTGACGGCGTGAGAGGTCTTCGGTCCGAGTCCATGAGCCGCCGTGATCCTGAGACATGAAGAGCCGGTTACCCCCGAGGTAGACGACGGACGGATCGTGCTGTGACACCAGGCTGGGGGAAGCCCAGTCCCATCGGTAGCGCGGCTCGCCCTCGGGCGCGCGCGGACGAATGTCCAACATGTCACCGGTTACGGGATCCATCCGGTAGTACTCACCCCCATCGGAATTAGCGTACACGTAGCGATGGTTCGTGGGATCGACTTGCTGGTACATTCCGTCACCCAACCCGGTTTGCTGCCAGTCGTCGTTGAGGATGCCGATCCAACGGCGTGTCTCGGAGGGACCCATCCACGAGTGGGTGTCCTGCATGCCGCCGTATACGTAGTAGGGATCCCGATTATCGACACCGATGGCGTAGAACTGCCCGATCGGCATGTTGTTGATTTTCCGGAAATTGATTCCTTGGTCGTACGTTTCCCAGAGACCGGCGTCCCCCGCGAGGTACAGATGGTTCGGGTCGCCCGGGTCGATCCATAGAGCATGGTGGTCGGCGTGTACGCCCACGTCATAGGTGGGTCGTTCCGCGATCTCCGAAAAGCTACGGCCGCCGTTTTCACTCTTTTGAGCGGACGTTGCGAGGACATACACACGTTCCTCGTCCGAGGGGTCGATGAAGATGTGCGAGTAATACATGGGTCGCGGGTCGAGGGAGTTCACCCGTCTCCACGTGGCGCCCCCGTCTTCGCTGCGGTAGGTACCCTGCTCGGCTCCGTCAGCATGCTCAATGAGCGTGTTGAGAACTCGCGGGTTCGACTGGGAGATGGCGAGTCCGATGCGGCCCTTGTCCCCGGGCGGGATTCCGTTCGTGAGTTCGTCCCACGTGTCTCCCCCATCGACGCTGCGGTGGATCCCGCTGCCGGGGCCCCCGCCATTGAAGCCCCAGGCACGGCGAAGCCTTTGGTACGTGGCCGCATAAAGGATTCTGGGGTTTGCGGGGTTCATGACGAGGTCGACGGCGCCAGTGAATTCGTCCACATAGAGGACGCGTTCCCAGGTGCGCCCGCCGTTCTGGGTGCGATATACACCCCGCTCCTCATTCCCACGCCAGAGATTTCCCAATGCCGCCACGTAAGCGATGTCGGGGTCGCTCGGGTGAATGAGCACCTTGCCGATGTGACGTGTCTCGACCAGCCCCAAGTGCCTCCAAGTATCGCCCCCATCGTCGGACCGATAGACCCCGTTCCCCCAGGAGGAGCTCTGACGGTTGTTTTGCTCACCTGTTCCTGCATACAAGATGTCGGAATCCGAGGGAGCGATCGCCACGTCTCCGAACGTGCTGACCGCCTGATCTGAGAAGACGTTGCGCCACGTATGACCGCGATTGGTCGTCTTCCAGAGCCCGCCGGACGCCGACGCGACGAAAATCGTGGACGGGTCGTGCGGAAGCGCTTCGACGTCGTGCACCCGTCCTCCAGTTACGGCCGGTCCGATCAAGCGTGGGCGGAAGGCATCGAGCTGCGTCGTCGTGATGCCGGTCGTCTCATTCGGGGATGCCGTCTGCGCGGTGGACGTCACGGGGGCAAGGAGGGGACCAGCGAGTACAACCCAGGCGCCGTGCCGGACGAAGCAGGCGAGTATGATGGCTGGTCTCAACCGTCCTCCTCTGTTCCTGTGTCGAGTGCTTCGCGGACGACCTCCAGAACCTCCAAGTCCATGTCGTCCGCCCCGAGCATCCACTCGAGGTAGTCCGCTTCGTGAGCTGCAACCTCTGCGAGTGGCCGCCCTTTGTGCTTGCCCCTTCGGAAAATAAATTCCGCGCCCTCCTTTTCGAACCACTGCTCCAAGGCGGTGCGAATCGGGAGCACCTCGTCGCAGTAGTGGTTGAGTTCATCCATGTCCCGAGGAAGGTGAGGATAGCGCTCGATCTGGGCCGCCAGCACCGCCGCGGTGGTGCGGATGTCACCGAGGGCCGTGTGCGCCTCCTGGTGTTCCCGGCCAAGGTAGAACCGCGCTGCCGCGGAAAGGTCGCGCGGCTCTTCGCGGTGAAAGATTCCCTGCATGTCGATCACCCGCCGAGTCCGGTGGTCGAAGTCGAGGTCCGCTCTCTTGAACTCAGCAATCAGCATCGGTAGGTCGAAGCGGCGGATGTTGAAGCCACCTAAATCGCAGGGCCCCATCAAGTCGAAGAGCGATTTGGCGCGAGCCGTGAAGGGTGCTTCGTCCGCGATGTCCTCGTCGGAGATCCCATGGACGGCGCTCGCTTCCGGAGAAATCGGAATTCCCGGATTGAAGCGTCTGACCCGCTCCATGACATCGCCCTGCGGAGAAACTCTCAGGATCGCCATCTCGATGATACGGTCCTCCTGCGTGCTCAATCCGGTGGTCTCCAAGTCGAAAAAAACGAGGGGCCTGTCGAGCTCGATGGGTAAGAGCATCAGAACGGGTGCCGGAAGGGGTACATAGCCCTATCATAGCCACCATGAGCGAATCAAGCAGCATGCGGGCGGTGGTCCTGGAGGGTGAGGAGTACGCCGGAGCCCTGGCGCTGAAGGAAGTGCCGAAGCCGATCCCAGGCCCGGGTGAAATCCTGGCCCGCGTCTGTACCTCCGGCGTAAATCGTGCTGACCTGCTGCAGCGGCGGGGGAAGCATCCGGCGCCCAAGGGGTGGCCGAAGGACATCCTCGGGATGGAGTTCTCGGGAGTGGTGGAGGCCCTGGGCTCCGACACGAGGCGATGGCGGGTGGGCGATCGAGTGATGGGTCTCCTGGGCGGAGGTGGATACGCCGAGTACGTGACGGTGCACGGGTCGAACGTGGTGCCGGTACCGGATGGTATGACCGAGCATGACGCCGGGGCCATTCCGGAAGTCTTCATGACCGCCTTTGACGCCGCCGTCCTTCAGATGGAACTCAGCGCCGGAGAGGTCATGCTGATCCATGCCGTCGGAAGCGGGGTGGGAACCGCGGCAGTTCAAATCGGGAGGGCGCTCGGCGCGGTGACGATCGGAACCTCTCGAACGCCCGAGAAACTCGAGGCGGCTTCCGCGCTTGGCCTGGATGACGCGGTTCTGGCCGACCCCGACTGGCCGGAGAAGGTGCACGAAGTGACCCGTGGGCGAGGAGTCGACTTGATTCTGGACCTCGTTGGTGGGCCCTACATGGAGGGTAACCAGAGGGTCATCGCTCCCCGTGGCCGACACATCGTCGTGGGTGTACCCGGTGGCACAGCCGCTCAGATCGACCTTCGGACGATAATGATTCGTCGCGTGACGCTCAGGGGCACGGTTCTCCGTGCCCGCCCCGTGGAGGAAAAGGCTCTCTTGATAAGGGCTTTCGAGGACCGGCTTCTTTCATTTTTCTCGTTCGGCGAACTGAAACCGGTGATCGACCGGGTCTTCGCTCCGGAAGACGCAAGTGAGGCTCACGAAGTCATGGCGTCCAACGAGAACTTCGGGAAACTGCTCCTCCATTGGGACTGACCTGACCGGAGTACTTCTCCAACAGGCCTCTAGTCTCAGGGCTCCGATGGCGCAGGTCCTCCGAGCGCTTCCCGGATGACCCGGGCTTGGTCGACAAGGTGGTCGATATGCTTTCCCTCGGCAGGACTCGCGCGCTCAGGCCGCGTCACATAGTCGAGCTTCACCTCCCGGGGGACCACGGTTCTCAGGCGAGGACCGACGAAGGCGAGCGCGCCCATGTTTCTGGGCTCCTCCTGGACCCACACGACCTCCTCGAGGTTGGGGTACCGGGCGACGAGTTGCTCTGTCTCGCTAGCGGGGAACGGGTAGAGCTCCTCGAGCCGGACAAGGGCTACAGTCCGAGCACCCTCACGCGACTCGCTTCCGGCCAGGTCATAAAAGAGCTTTCCAGAGCAGAGAACCAGGCGGGTCACCTCCGAGCGATCGAGATGCGTGCTCTCGCCTCCGGGGGTGTCGCTGGCCGGGTCGTCGAGCACGGGAAGAAACTTGCCGGTGACCAGATTCGATACGGGCGACGTGGCCTCTGGATGACGAAGTAGGCTCTTCGGCGACATTACCACGAGGGGCCGCTGCGGCCGAAGGTGGGCTTGCCGCCGCAGCAGGTGGTAGTATTGCGCCGGTGTGCTCGGGGATACGACCCGCATGTTGTCTTCGGCGCAGAGCTGGAGAAATCGTTCGAGGCGAGCGCTCGAATGCTCGGGTCCCTGGCCCTCGTACCCGTGCGGCAGGAGCATCACGAGACTCGCGAGCTGTCCCCACTTTTCCCAGCCGGAGGTGACGAACTGGTCCACCGTGACCTGTGCGGCGTTGGCGAAATCCCCGAACTGGGCCTCCCACAACACCAAGGCTCTTCGCGACGCGACACTGAATCCGTACTCGAACCCCAGGACCGCCATCTCAGAGAGTGGTGAGTTGTGGACCTCGAAACGGGCGCTCCCGAAGTCGGCGAGGGGCGTATGCTCCTGTCCCGTCTTCGCGTCGTGGAAAACAATATGTCTGTGGCTGAACGTTCCGCGCTGGGTATCCTGGCCCGTGAAGCGAATGGGGATCCCCTCGCGGAGCAGCGACCCAAAGGCCAGCGCCTCAGAATGGGCCCAGTCCACGGGTAATCCCGGTCCGAAGTCCTCCTCGCGGCGGGCGAGCACGCGCTCGAGCTTCGGGTGAATAGTGAAGTTCGGAGGGGTCGCGAGCGCCGCCCTGTTGATGTCGGCGAGTACCTCCAAGGGCACGCCCGGTGCAACGACTCCCTCCGTCTCCAAGGTGAGACCGTCGTCAACCTCGGTACGGGACTGGCCTTGGCTCTGGACTTGCTGACGCGCATCGCGGAGGTATTCAGCGACGCGTTCCTGAATCGCCTCGACGTCGTGGGCCGTCAGGATACCCTGGCTTACGAGTAAGTCTCCGTACAACGTCCGAATCGTTGGGTGCTTCTTTATGGCCTCCGTTATCAGCGGTTGGGTGTAGCCCGGCTCGTCGCCCTCGTTATGGCCATACCTTCGGTATCCGACGAGATCGATGAAGACGTCGTCGTGATATTCCGCTCGGTACGCCATGGCGAGCCGGACAGCCGCGAGACACGCCTCCGGGTCGTCGGCGTTAGCATGGATGATCGGGAAGCGGAAGCCCTTAGCGAGATCGCTGGCGTACTGCGTCGACCGGCCGTGGACAGGCAGCGTCGTGAATCCAAGCTGATTGTTGACGATGATGTGGATCGTGCCGCCCGTCGTATATCCGTCCAGTCTGCCTAGATTGAGGGTCTCTGCAACCACGCCTTCTCCGGCAAAGGCCGCGTCTCCGTGGATGAGAATGGGAACCACCGCTGCCGTATCCCGCTTCGCGCCTTGGTCGTATCCGGTGTTCTGTAGTGCCCTGGTCATGCCCGTCACGACCGGATTCACGAACTCGAGGTGACTGGGATTGGGAGCGAGAGTGATTTGAACGGTGGAGCCGTCGGGTAGATTCCGCTCTCCATGGGCGCCTTGATGATACTTAACGTCTCCGGTGCCCTCGACCGTGAAGGCCCCTTTGGCCTCGATTCCTTCGAATTCGCGAGTGATCCCTTTGTATCCCAGGCCCACGATGTGGGCCAAGACGTTCAGGCGGCCACGGTGGGACATCCCCAAGACAACCTGCTTTCCCCCGATCCTGGCCGCCTCATCGAGAGCAAGATCCAACATGGGGACCATCATGTCTGTCCCTTCGATCGAGAAGCGCTTCTGGCCGATGTATGTACGGTGCAGAAACTGCTCCAGGCTCTCGACCTCGGTAAGTCGTTGTAGAAGGCGCACCCGGTCACCATCGTCCGCCATGCGTGTGTGCATGCCCGACTCGACCTGATCCCACAGCCACCGGACGACATCGGGGTCCTCGAGGTGTTCGAACTCGTATCCAATCGTCCCACAATAGGCCCGCTGGAGTCGCTGGAGCACGTCGGCCAGGGACTCGTCACGTGCGTTCTCGAACACCAACGAGGCGGGGAGTTCCCTGAGCTCCTCCAGGCTCGTGCCGAAGAAGGACGCATCGAGTTGTGGGTGCCCGGGAGGCTCCGAGCCCAAGGGATCGATGGTCGAGAGCCGGTGCCCGTGGTCCCGGTAGGCCTGAATGAACGACGTCGCACGGGCGACGACACGAAGAAGACTGCGCATCGCGTGCGCCTCTTTGCGGGCGGCACTCAGTTGAGCGGCGGCCATGGGCGAGGAGGCGCCTGCCTCCGAGTGGGACCCTCCGACACCGTTTTCGGCCAGGCCCTCGGGGACGATCAGACCTGCCTCGATCGTGGCCTGCGGGCCCAGGGCAAAGAAATTCCGCCACTGTTCCGGTACGCCCTCGGGGTTACGTGCGAATTCCTCATAGAGGGCCTGGGCATAGCCGACGTTCTGGCTGTCGAACGGCTTTTCGTCCATCGGTCTAAGCTAGTCACATTCTTGTCGGTGGGGAGCCCTTCCCCCATGGGCCCCTTGCATCGGTTCGCTCTCAAAGGTAAGATCGGATGCGGTTGAGAATCGTTCTCATCTCATGCACCGAGCCTCACGACAGAAACGGAGCCCCACCGAGGGGCACCTTGAAGGAATAAATGCTGATGTTCCTATGCGTTTGAATCGAATCCTCTCGGCTGCGTTCATCGCGGCGCTTCCTCTCGCCTCCCCCCTATTGGCCCAGAACGGATCCGCCTCGGTGGAGGGGGTCGTGACCGCGCAGCATAGCGGCTCCGCTCTCTCGGATGCCACGGTGGAGGTCGTTGGAGCCTCTCGCGGCGTGCTTACGGACGAAGCGGGACGCTATAAGCTCCGCGGGATTTCATCTGGAACCATCTCATTGCGGTTCGTACGCATCGGGTACACCACGCTCACCAAGACCCTGACGCTCGAGAGAAACGATGCTCTGGTCGTAGATGCGCAGTTGGGAACGGGGCCGATCCGACTCGACCCGATGAGGGTGCTTTTCAAGCGCACCCGCATGGTCGGCGACCCCATGGGGGTGCTCGAGGCTCCAGGCGCCGTCCATGTGCTCGTTGCTGAGGATATCGACTCCCCGGCGTTCGCGTTCGACAACGTCCACGATTTTCTACGGCAGGTGCCGGGCGTGAACATTCAGGAGGAGGATGGATTCGGACTACGCCCCAACGTCGGGCTGAGAGGGACGGGCGCCGACCGCAGTTCGAAGATCACCCTCATGGAAGATGGCGTACTCATCGCACCCGCTCCGTACGCCGCTCCCGCGGCCTACTACTTCCCGGTCGCGGGAAGGATGGAGGCCTTGGAGGTTCGGAAGGGGTCGAGTCAGGTACGGTACGGGCCACGCACCATCGGTGGGGCTCTCAATCTCGTGTCGGCAAGCATCCCGGACCGTCTGACGTGGTTCGTCGAGGGCTCGGGCGGCGAGCATGGCAGTCTCCAGGGCCATGCTCGGGCGGGGGCCTCGGGAGAACGCTTCGGTTGGTTGATGGAAGCCTACTCAATGGGAACCGACGGCTTCAAGCAGTTGCCAAGTGGCGCGAGCACAGGCTTTGACGTGGGCGACTACATGGCCAAGGTCCGCGTCAACTCGGATCGTCTAGGGGAGTCCTATCAGGAGTTGGAGCTGAAGCTCGGTTACACCGACGAGGAGTCCGATGAAACCTACTTGGGTTTGACGGATGAGGACTTTGGCCAAAACCCCTTGGCTCGCTACACAGCTTCGGGTGCGGATCTCATGAAGGCTGAACACTCACAAATCCAGCTCCGGCATTTCTGGGCGGGGAGCAACACAGACGTCACGACGACTGCCTACCGGAATGACTTCTCACGCAATTGGTACAAGCTCCAGAGTGTCTTGGGCACGAGCATAAGCCGCGTCCTCGCAACGCCACAAGACCATGCCTCGGCCCTCGGCATCTTGCAGGGGGGGGGCAGCGATCCCGACGCCCTGAGGGTGCGGGCTAACAACCGTGAATACTTCGGCCAGGGCGTGCAGTCGTCCCTAGGACTCACCCTGGGCATGCATGACGTCGAACTGGGCGCCCGGTTTCACCAGGACGAAGAGGACCGATTTCAGTGGGAAGACGGTTTTCAGATGCTCAATGGCTCGATGAGTCTCACGAGTGCGGGAGAGCCTGGGACGCAGTCCAATCGGGTCAACTCCGCTACCGCGATAGCGGCGTTTCTACAAGCCGAGATTTCTCTTGGGCCATGGCTAATCACGCCCGGCGTCAGGCTTGAGCGCATTGAATTCAAGCGCGTGGACTTTGCCGACGACGACGCAGCCCGAACGTCGCCTAAGCAAGCCAGAGTGAACCGGATTCACGCCTGGATTCCCGGGGTGGGATTCTCCTATCGGAGGCGCGCGTTGAGCGTCTTCGGGGGAGTGCACCGCGGGTTCGGCCCTCCGGGGCCCGGAGCGGATGAAGCCACCCGCCCGGAGACCAGCGTGAACTATGAGACAGGAGTCCGGTGGCAGCGGTCTGGTCTGGCGGCGCAGACCGCTGGCTTCCTGAGTTTGTACGACAACATTCTGGGCCAGGCGACCCTGGCCACCGCGGGGGATGGGAGTGGACTGGCGTTCAATGGCGGCAGCGCACGCGTGGGTGGTGTCGAGGCATCTATGGATTATGATCTTGCCTGGGCAGTTCCCGGGGCGACGCGGGTGCCGTTACGGATGGCCTACACGTATACTCGCGCGTCATTTCGCTCCGGGTTCGTCTCTGATTACGAAGCGTGGGGCACCGTCGAGGGGGGCGACCGCATGCCCTATCTGCCCGAGCACCAATTGAGCGCGAGCCTCGGCTATGACAATCCGGGTTGGAGTGTCTCGATCTCGATGAGTACTTCCGGAGCGATGCGGACGGAGGCGGGGTCTGGTCCCATTCCGGTGGGGCAGGGTACGGACTCCTTCGTGGTATTCAACGCTTCCGGCGAGGTCGAGGTCGGTGGGCGTGGGACCCTGTTCGCCGGCCTGCAGAACCTCACGAAC
Organism: Longimicrobiales bacterium; assembly: GCA_965219445.1. Taxonomy (GTDB): domain Bacteria; phylum Gemmatimonadota; class Gemmatimonadetes; order Longimicrobiales; family Gaopeijiaceae; genus UBA822. Next base: position 211,949 of record CBDCNQ010000005.1, read on the forward strand.
CAGGTTTACGGTGTGGCTCGACGCCCGGCCGGGCTGCGTCCCGGGCTGCCCCGCACTCTGGTGGCGGGTTTCCGCGTCGCGGGCGGGCGGTAACGGGCTCTACGATAGCCTGGATCGCATGACTGAAGAGATCGCTGAACACGGCGTTCCGCTGCACGTGGTTACGGAGTGGGCCGATCGATTTCCGTGGCTGTGTGCCGGGATCAGCCATGCTGGATCTGGCCCCGATCCGTTCGATCTCCGGCTGTTCGGTGAGCCGACGTCGCCGCGAGCCCCTGCACGGTGGAAGCATCTGCTCCAGGCCTCCGCGTTCGAAACGATCGTGCATGCCCGCCAAGTCCACGAGACCCGGATTGTTGTTCACGACCAGCTTGGCGGGGGCGTGCGAGAGGCGGAGGGAGCGGCGGACGGCCACGCCACCGCCGAATCGGGTGTTCTCCTGGCGGTCACCGTTGCCGACTGTGTGCCGATCTATCTTCTCGATGCAGACGCGCGAGCGGTGGCCCTTCTACACGGCGGGTGGCGAGGGATCGCTGCGGGTATCCTTCACCGTGGGATTACTCTCCTCGGCACAAGGTGGGGGACTGACCCCAAGCGCCTTCTCGTTCATCTGGGCCCCGCCATCTGCGGAGCATGTTACGAGGTGGGCCCTGAGGTGTTCAGTGCGCTGGCCGTCGATGTCCCACCGCATGCGGCTCCCGTGGATGTGCGAGGTGTGTTGGCCCAGCGGAGTACAGATCTTGTAAATCACGGCAAGAGATCACGTAAGTCTAATCAGGACTGCACGATCTGCCGCTCTTGCCGTTGGAGCGCATCCGATCGCGCCGTCCCGAAACAGCCGGAATGCAGTGGCGAACGGCGGGAAATCCGGGGGGTGATTTCGACGTACTTGGAGGTCGGCGGGTAGCTCCTTCAAGCCTTCCGACATACCTCGTATCGCCGGTGCGCGTCGCCCAACCCGGAGGGGGGCTTGCCGACCCTCCCCTACGGACTCGGTCCTCCTTCCGTCCATCAGCAAACCTGCCGGGGCATTCCCTGCTATCATTACCCCATGACCAACGGACCGACCCTGAACTGGATGGATCGAACGCCGGGGGTGGATCTTCGTTCACTCCACCCCGCCGACCACCTCATGGCGGCCTCCCGGCGAACGCTCCTGCTCTGCCCTGATCTACTAGAAGCGGAGCCGCCACGACGTGGGCACCTCCGTTGCCACTCTGAGCGAGCGCCCGGCGGCGCATGAAGGTATCCAAGTTGATTCGTCGGTCGAGAGGCCTCGTTTGGCTCGCTCTCGCTCCGTTTCTTCACCGTGGCAACAGGTGGACGCGCAAGGCAGCGAGACGGCAGGAGCCGACGTTCTGGATCAGTCGCGATCAGGTTAGGCGCGTGCGGTTCAAGGTCCTCAGGGCCCTCTTCCAGCGCAGGCATTCCTTCAAGGAGGGCCTGAAGGCAACCGCCGTTGCCAAGGGGATTGTTAGGGCGATTATAAGGAATACTAGACGGACCCAACCCTGCGGGTGTTAGATTGGTCGCTTAATAACAACGGAGCCGGTCGGCCCATCGTAAACCATCTGGAACCTTTGAAGGAATGTTCGACCAATCAAGGCTCGATGCCGCTGGCCACCGGTAGCTAAATGAACACCCGCAAATGTTCCAAAGATCGTGAAGTCCAGTGTGGGCACATAGACCTGAGCAAGGTGCACGTTGACAGGATGCGCTCCGTGCGTACCGGAAACACTGCGCCAACCACGGGAAGTCCTAGCTCAGTAGCAAGAAGGCTGTCAATACAGCTCTCACTGGCACCAGTGTCTACGAGCGCATCGGCGTTGCTGATCCCAGACACCGGCCGACCTCGGCTTACTGCCCGGTAATCTGGATCGAAGCCTATGTCAACCTGAATGGTTGGACCAATTGCAACTAAGAGATCTGACGCGGCAGGGCCATCAAAGCCACAACCGACACTAGTCAAACCTAAACGCCACAGATGCCGGAAGTGTTACTGGTGGTGATCCGATCTGCCGAATAAGGTACGGCCCCCGACCGAATCGTTCCACGGCAACATTCGCCGCATCTTCGAAATTATCATAAATTCCGATTAGTTTACGATGGTAAACGAGCACCCACCGACCAACTGCCTTGACCTCCAGATCGTCTTGGAGTTCGCGATACGCTGCGATCTCCTCCATAATGCTGTCAGGTTCTGGCTGCATTACGATACCTCCGATCATTCCGGTGATCACGCTGGGCCCCTCCCAGGCCTTCGCTCTATTCAAACGGCATGACTGGCCGGATCCTTCCCCTTTTTCTTCGATGGAGGGCTCAAAAGGATCTTGACCGCTTTTCCTGGAGTCAGATCACGATATCTCGGATTCTCCGAACGCGAGGAATCCGACTCCGCCAGCCTCTTCAGCCGTTCCTTTTCAGACATCCGCTGACGGCCGCTTCGTTTAGTCATTCCGATTTATCCTCATAAGGGAATCTAAGATAGGGAAGCCACCGCAAACCCTGCAAGGCAGCAGCCCCCTCCCGTGTGATATTGAAACAGAAATGTCCCACTTCGTTGAAACAGAAATGTCACACTCCGGAGTTTGTGAGCTCGCGATAGAGCAAACGGCTTGGACGGGGTGTGGAGATGCTTTCGATGAGTGTGAAGGAAAGGGACAGGTTGGTCGTGGTACGACAGGTGATCGAAAGGGAGCTGACGGTGACCAGAGGGGCCGAAGTATTGGGTGTGAGCCGCAGACAGCTGCACCGTGTGCTCGGTCGCTACGACGAGGAGGGAGACAGCGGGGTGGTGCATCGAGCTCGGGGCAGGAGGCCGAACAACGCGAAGAGCGAGAGCTTCAAGAGCAGGGTGCTGGAGGGAGCACGCGAGGAGGTGTTCTTCGACTTCGGCCCGACACTGCTGGCCGAGCACCTCGGCCGTGATCCCCAGATCGGTGAGCTCAACCCTCACACGCTCAGGCGCTGGATGATCGAGGCGGGGCTGTGGACCCACAAACAGAGACGCCTCAGGCACCGGCGGCGCCGTGAACGCCGGGCTGCCTTCGGTGAGATGGTGCAGATGGACACCTCCATACACGCCTGGCTCGAGAACCGAAGCACGGAGGAGATCGTGCTGGTCGCGATGATCGATGATGCCACGAGCCGCCTCACGGCCCGCTTCTTCCCCCGAGACACCGGGGCAGCCAACCGGCAGCTACTCGTCGAGTACCTGGAGCGCCACGGGCGCATGGGTGCCCTGTACACTGATCGGGCCAGCCACTTCACCTCACACTTCCAGGCGTCCTCCAGAAGGGCCAAGGACCTCAAGGAAGCGCTCACCCTCATCCGTCGGGCGCTCGAGGCGCTGGACATTGCCCTCATCCGGGCCCTGTCGCCTCAGGCCAAGGGGCGGATCGAGCGCTGTTTCGGGACGCTGCAGGATCGGCTGCTGAGGGAGATGCGTGTGGCCCAGATCTGCTCGCTCGAGTCTGCCAACCGCTTTCTCGACGAACACTTCCTGCCGTTCTGGGAGCGCCGCTTCACGGTCGAACCCGCCGATCCCGTCGATACGCACCGCCCTCTGCCCGAGGGCGTCGATCTTCAGCGTCTATTCGCCGAGGAAGAACGAAGAGTGATCGGAGCCGACTTCACCTTCCGCTACAACAACTGCTTCTACCAGATCAACGAGCCCGAAGCCGATGCGGCAATGCCCAAGACCAAGATCACCATCGAACGCAGGCTCGACGGCTCCACACACTTTCGCTGGCGCGAGCGCTACGTGAAACCTATGGAGCTGGGCCGCACCAAACCCCGCCCAGCCCCCGAACCCAAGGCTGTGCGCAAGCCTGAACCTAGACCCACCCCACCGCTCCCCACGGCCAACCATCCGTGGAAGCGCTACCCCGTGCGCTGCGGTAAGAACGACCCGATGAGATCCCGCAGGCACTAAACAACGTTCACCCCGCACCACCCCATGGAGGTGTGACATTTCTGTTTCAACGAGACACAGCAGCCCCCTCCCGCTTGCTTGAAGCTCCCTGACTACGTACCCTATTCTCCTCGTCAAACCACCGCATCTGGAACGTCGGCTTAAAGAACAACACCATGAAAAGAGTCGGAACATCTTTCGGCTGGAGGGTTGGATACGGCGGCATTCTCCTAATCCTCCTAGCGCACCCGCATGCTCACTAGCACAGCAGCCAACGCCGGAGGAGCAGCAAACCATCATTCAACTCCAAGGCGAGCTAGCGCAGGTTGAGTCAGAGATAGAGTCAGCCGAAGAAGATAACCGCGCTTACAGCGGTGGCTTGATTAAGACGTTGATTGCGCTCCGCCTCGAAATCCTGAAGACCAATCATGCCCTCATCCAGCAGCGGGTTCACGCTCTGGAGAGCGGTGCTGAGATTGACATAGTCGTGATCGGGTTCCGACCCGATCACGAGCTGGCTGCCACTCTCCTTGCTGAGATTGAGAACCAGCGGACCAAGGTTGCCGAGGCTGAGAAGGAAGCCGCTCGCTACGCAGGAGGTCTAGTTCGGGCAATGGCTTTGAGTGCGGTTGCCACCCAGCGAAACACGTTGGCCATGCTTGAACAAAGGTACTTCAGTGCAGAGTATGGTTTAGCAACACCGCCAATGCCGGCCGCCTCACCGGAGGCGGGCAACGTCAGCGGGGCCACCCCCGCGGCGCCTGTGAGTAATCCAGCCGCTGACTGTCTAGATATCGAAGACTTTGATTCAAGTGTTCTGGACAGTAACAGCGTTTTTGTTGAACTTGCATGGAGAGTGAACGTGGCAAACTCATGTGAACAGCCGTTCCAGGCGTCGGTGACTTTCAACATCTACGACAGCGATGACTTCGAGCTCGATTCTGACGACGAGACTGTTTTTATTCCGGCAAATGGAACAGTCGTCGCTCGCGGCACAATGCTCCTTAGCCCTCCCTCAAAGGCTCAACGCATGTCTAAGCAGGGAGTGAGTCTGTCTTTGCGGTAGAAACTGACGGGCTGTTCCAGAACGAGAAGTCATGCCATTTGAATGATTGATTGATTCGAGCATCAAGGGAACCAAGGGAGGATCCTGCGGGTATCGAGGGAGATGAGAAAAGAGGGGAAAGCCCTTGGCGCCGTGTTGGTGACTCCACTTCGGGCGTGATGCCCGCACTGACAGATGGGATGTAAGGTGGACATCCCGGAAGGCGGCCGACGAACACTCCTCCCCCCGCCCGGCGACTCCGCCGGAGAGCGGGCCTCCGGGGATCCGGGGCGTGGCTCGGTTACCGAACTGTCCCGGATCGAACGCACTTCAACCGACCGCGATCGAGGCTCTACTCAGGCCCTCTGGGAGCAGCTCGAGCGGGCGCTGGCGGAGCCCGGTCCGGCTGTGGGACGTGGTTGGATCTCTTGGAATCTCCCCTCTCTTCCCGTACTTGACACTGCACGAAACGGGCTCTTCAATGTAGCTGGTATGGACACCCTGACGGCCCTGAACTGGCTGCCCCCGAGCACGATCTGCGCAGGCCGCCGCCTGCGCACCTGGTTTACCTCCGATGTCCCGGTCCTGAGGCCCAGAACAGGCCATGAGACAAAAAAAGCCCGGCATGCGTCACCGAGCCCTTACTGCCGCCCTGCCGCAGGGCCGGATCAACGCCGCCGTGGGCCAAGTGCTCGCCGATCAGGCCGTCGAGCAGGCGAACCGGATGCAGCAGGCCGAGCTGGCCCGGCTCGAGCGGCTCGGCATCGAACGCCGGATCCTGCCCCTCAGGGCCTACCGGCGCGCCGCCGGTAACACCCGGCGCTATTTCCCGCTCAAACTGCCCGTCGCGCTGGACTCGGGCCGCGCCGTGGTCGTCTACGTCGATCCCGGCCACGACACCTCGACCGCGCTCCGCTCCTGGGGAGCGGCGCACCGCGGGCTCTGGCACGCGCTCGAAAACCAAGGCCGGTCCGTCGAGGTCGTCGCGGTCGCGCGCGCTTCGCGGGAGCTCGAGTGAGCCCGACGCGTGATGCGCGGTTGGGCCGAAGCCTCCGGCCCCGGCGAGCCCGACGACGGGATCCGCGAGGAACTGGCCCGGATCGAGCGGGCGATCCTTCAGGGCGCGGTCCAGATCCTGGAGGAGTTCGGAGGCCTGCAGGCCGCCATGAAGCGTAGCGTCGTGCTCGAGAAGCAGGTGCGCCGCCAGCCCGGACCCGGGTCCATCCGGCGCGCCAGCACCTGGCGGACGGTGCGTCTCGCGGGGGTGCGCTACCGATGACCGGCGCGCGACTTACGGCCGCACTGGAGTGCGCAAACGACGCGGGGGGCCGATGCGCACTTTGGCCCTCCGGCGATGCGCACGCGTGCTACGGAGTAAGCCACGACACGGCCACGTCTTGCGCCTACACGCCCAGATAGAATCCCATGACGCTTCATATCGTCCATTAGAGCCCATAACATACTGTATTACAACACTTTGTGATCTTCACGCAGTCCCTCGTATTCCTCACAACGTCCCTTGATATCCACTACCATCTCCTATATTATGAGGTAATGTATGACGTAACGAACCCCTGCGATCCGCCCCGGAAGACCAAACCCAAGGGCCGCCACCCCGACAAGGCCCTGTCGGCCGCCTTCGTGCGTACGGCCCCGTCGGGCAGGCATTGCGACGGTAACGGGCTCTACCTCTTCGTTCAGCCGAGCGGAGCCCGGAGCTGGGTTCAACGCCTAGTCATCCGCGGGCGGCGTCGCGACTTCGGACTCGGCAGCGTCGCGCTGGTCTCGCTCGCCGAGGCACGTGAGAAGGCGCGAGCGAACCGCAAGCTGGCGCGCGAGGGCGGTGACCCGCTCGCGGAGAAACGCCGCGCCCGGGGCATGCCGAGCTTTGCGGAAGCGGCCGCGAAGGTGGTGGAGCAGAAGCGGACCGGTTGGCGCAGTCCGAAGCAGGTCCACGACTGGATGTCGAGCCTGGAGCGCTACGCCTTCCCGCGCATTGGCGAGATGGCGGTCTCGGATGTGACGGGCGCCGATGTGCTGGAGATCCTCACTCCGATCTGGTACGTGAAGGCGGCCTTAGCGCGCAACGTCCGGTGGAGGATCCGGGCGGTGCTGGAGTGGGCAGTAGCGATGGAGCTCAGGACCGACAACCCCTGCGACCGGCTCGGCTCGGTGCTGGGGCCACAGCATGACGTGGTGCGGCACCTGCGGGCGTTGCCGCATCGCGAGGTGGGATCGGCAGTCGAGGCGGCGCGAACATCGGACGCGGAGCCAGCCGTCCGTCTGGCGTTCGAGTTCCTGGTGCTGACGGCGGCGAGGTGGAGCGAGGTGCGGTGGGCAGAGTGGGCCGAGATTGATCGGAAGGATGCGGTGTGGACGGTTCCCCCGGCGCGCATGAAGGGGAGGCGGGAGCACCGGGTTCCGCTATGTGGCCGCGCGACGGAGATCCTCGAGGAGGCTCGGAAGCTCGGAGACGGCAGCCCCCTCGTGTTCACTCTCGGGGGCGGGCACCCGATTTTCGACAAGCGGCTGCGCCGGCTACTCCGGAAGCTCGAGATCGCGGCCGTGCCCCACGGTTTCCGGTCTTCGTTCCGCGACTGGGTGGCCGAGGAGACGGACCATCCGCGCGAAGTCGTCGAAGCCGCGCTGGCGCATGTGGTCCGGAACAAAGTCGAGGCAGCCTATCGGCGCACGGACCTGTTCGAGCGCCGCCGTGTCTTGATGGAGGACTGGGCCGCGTACCTGGCCGGCGGGACCTCGAGAAGCTGAACCGGACTAGGCGAGGTACGCTAGGAGCCACCTTGCCTTGCCACTACGCGTGCCGGCTATGCCTCTCCGATGCTCAGGCCGGGCCGACTACCACTGCAATTCGGGCAGCGTCTTCGCCAGATGGCCGAACCGCTTGCGCCGTATCGGTGCTGGGACCGGCTGCCTCCGAGAACGTAGACGCCTTGATTGTGGTCGCTCCCTAACCTGTCTGTCCTGCAGACTACGTGGTTCACGTTGCCCACCGCCGCGACACCCATCGGCAGAGGCTGAGCTCCGGCTGGCGAAGCGCAGTCGAGCTCGGTGCTTCCGCATGCAGCTTGCCAACGAAAGACACGTACATCATGGTCCGAGGAGAGTCGGGCACTGGATGAACCCGACGGGGGAAAGGAGGGTCGACTGGAGGAGGTGTATGAGTATGCCAGTACGAGCGCACCTGCGATTACTCTGGTTCCTTCCTTGGCCCCTCGATGAGATACCCTTGCGAAAACGGGAAAACCGTACGAGCAGCTTGACCGGATTTGAGCAGCGGACAGAGGTTCTTCCTGCGGGGCGCTCCTCCGACCCGACAGTGCTTTGCCATCCGCGCTGACGCTTGCAATGGATACCGTTCCATTCGTTTCCTAATTCCGCGCAGTCTATAAAGAAGGCACTTATTGGCCAACTGATCGAAAAGGGGATTGGTTTGTGGAGGAGAAGATCACTTATCGCCTGTGGTTGAAACTGCGGGTGGGCAAAGCACTGGCAACAGAGGAAACTGCCTTGACGGCGTCGGTAGCAGGCAGGACGGTCACGATCGAGTCCACCAGCCAGTCGGAACCGATTTCAAAGGCGTCCTGGTTGGTGATGGGATGTCGCGGATTCGAGACGGCAGATGACGCAAGGAAGTTTGGAGAGAAACTGCGACGAGCGGCGCATCTGGCTGGATTGTGCGCCCGGGTAGGAGTGGACGCAGGGGACCCTGGCGAAGATCGTACTGTGTCGTGGGTCAATCCGGAGATACTACGCAGAAGCGGTGGTCTAAATCCGGATACACGAATCGGACCCGACTTGCATGGCATCCTAATCCTGCCAGATGACGGGAAGACCGTCTTTATTCGCTTGGGAGAGGCGAGGTTAACGGTGTCCTCCAACGCCGGCGATTTCGTTCGGACTCTTGAGGAGGCATTGCCGGAGATTGATGTGTTCGGAGGTGATTCTCCGTCGATTCGCCGGGCTATCAGAGTGCTGAATCTCGCAGAGATAAACACTGACCCAATCGCCAAGGTGGTTCTGGCGATCTCCACCGTTGAAGGCTTGGCGACCGATCCGCCATGGACAGACGAGCAGCAAAAATTCATCGAGAATTCCGCCGCTTGGCTGGAGCGGACCCATGCCGATGGGGAAGAGACCAGGCAGGTCGCCGAAGCAATTCGACGGATACGGAAGAACAGCATCCGTCAACGGCTAAGGAAGATGCTGGTTTCGAATGACTTGTCTGTCGTATGGCCAGATTGGGATAATCTGTACAAGAAGAGAAGCCGCTTGTTCCACGGTGGTAAGAGAGACGGAAGTGAGCACCGGGGCGACTATTTAGTGGAATCCGAAGTTCACGCTCTGGGGCAAGAGGCGATGAAGATGTGCACAAAAATTGTCCTCTCGATGGCTAAGCGAAGAGGAATTGCGGTTCCCGGCTGTGCCAAGGTGCATTTCGGTGTCGAATAGCAAGGAAACAGTACCGTTCTAACTGGGACTCCCCCGTCTGCGCGGGTGAAACCAATTCCGGGTCAAGTCCGTAGGATGTCGCCCTTCGGGTCACCGAAGGGTGGAAGGGTAGCACGACCCAACGAGGCGAAACGCGGGAGGAGACGCGTAGTTCAGGTTGACCCATCCCACGGCGGAACTGATGCCCGTGTCCCCCGGCAGGGGCGCTGGCGGGGATCAGTCGCCGCTTTGGCTTCCCGGGCACATGGACGGCCCGGCATCGTTGGCCTCCATCCCGCCGCCAGCCGCGCTCCGCGAGGCTGGTTGAACGGGTTCCCCGGAGCGCTCGCGGGGGTGCTCCGCCACCGCATTGGCGGCAGCCGACGACAGGTCTCGGACACGTCGGCGACGGGGTCGTTGGACGCCGCTAAGGTCAGGGAGCCAGCCTACCCTTTGGGGCCACGCTTCGCGGGTCCCCGGCAGGGGCTGGCGGGGGGCTGTGCCCCCTCTGACCCCCCCAACGGCAACGGCACATCCTGGGCGCTGGACGCGACGTGTGGGTGCAGATCCGCGCCAGCGAGGTGGAGCGCGCCGCGTGGCACGCCAAGGCACGCTCCGCAGGGTTGACGCTGTCGGATCTGGTGCGCCGGTCGGGTGGCCGGGGTAGCTGTGTTCTAGCGGGAACCTGAACGGAGTACCGGGCGACTCCGAGGTCCCGCAGAAGGGAGGATTCCAGATGCCCAGGGGGACGGGCAGGATTGGCAGCTACTTACGGCGATCTTGCGTCTCAACGTCGTATCTTCCGAACGAGGCGGTCCCACGATGATGATTCTCTGATACAGCCTTCAAGCGGCGATTGGCTACCAGCATCCTGGGGCAACGTCAAGCCGTTGACACCGTTTAGCCTTTGTGCTAGCCCGTGTCACATTCGTCTGGACGGGGTGAGCGTGATCCCCCTGGGGGCGTTTGGGCCGTAGACCCTCAGTTCCCCGCCGACGAGGGCGGCACGATCCCGTTGATGCGCATGTAGGTGACCAGGTTCCCGTAGTGCTCGTAGTTGTGCATCGAATTGAACGCGAGCACGCCACCGACAGCCATATCGCCGCCGAAGAAGCTGACTGTCATCGCCGCCTGCTCATCGGTCATGGAGGCGTACACGGCGTCGCAGTAGGCGAACGCGTCGGCGAGAGCGGCGGTGATTTGGGCCTTGGTGGTGGCGGTCTCTTCCAGGTTCTCCGACATCGGGTTGTCCTGGCCGGAAGCGGCCGAACAGAAGGCGTACTGGGAGTTGGCCACGTGAGCCAGAATCTGCCCGAGGGTGCGCACTTCGTCCGTGGGCCGGAAGTCGTAGAGGTCGGCCGGCACCTTATCCGCCGTCGCCTTCAGGTTGGTCACGGTGATGTCGTGGAGGCCGTTGAGGGAGCCCGTCAACTGCGCATGGGCTGGAGCGGACGCGGCGAGGACGAGCAACAGGACGGCTGCGGCTGTGGAAACGAGTTTCATGCGGGTTCTCCTGAGTTGATTCGTGGTGAGTTGTGGATGGATGAATCCTGCATCGTTGTAGAAACGGGTCGGGCCCGGATCCGGGTCTCACCGAATCCGTTGCCCCGACTGCTGCGGGCAGCACGTAGGCCGCCATGGTCGAGCGCCAGTCGCGTAGCGACTTCGAGTCGGCGTCGGCTCGCCAGGTCTCCGCCTTCTCCGCCAGCGCCCGCGGCTCGGCTTGAGCGAACGAGATCGTGCGCGCGCGGCGCGCGTCCGCCAGACTCACCAGCTCCGCGTTGCCGAGGCCGATGTCGACGCGCCGGCCGTGTACCATGAGTCGCTGGACCCACGAGCGGGAGCCGCTGTCGCGCACGCGCACCTGTTGAGCGGAAAGGGTGATTGCAGGGGTGATAGACGAAGATCATCTGAAGTCATAAGATGTGATGTAACATAGCGTTATGATCTATGCTATAGCGGACTGGGCGGCCTACCTGGCCGGCGAGACTCTAAACCCGGAGGCCGAGCTGTTCTAGGTGGAACCCGTAGCACCCGGTCATCATGCGGAGCAGGCTATGTACAGACTCACCGTCCGATACGCCCTTCTCTCCCACGATCCCGTCCGCCGCGGTAACGCCGCGTGGACGAACCGCATGGTCCATCTAGCGTTCGCTGCGGAAGGGCGGCAAGCGTCGTCCCGGCCGCGTCGACCCTAGATGTCAGCATCGAGCGCCGGGTGAACTCGAAACAGCAGGAATCCAGCTTGACGGACAGGTTCATCGAACTGAGGATTGTCTTCCCAATGGCTCCTGGCACCAACAGTACGTTAAGATGGCCACTCGGTTTCTAGATCAATCATGGTTCACTGGAAATAGAGTCGAAGCATCTTGGAAACTCACGAGCGTGGACTAGGGGCATTGATTGGCTTGCTGGCGGTTGCCAGCCTGTGCATTGGGGCAGGCGAAGCCCACGCGCAGTCCGTCTTCTTTGTGCGCCTGGCTCCCGAGGTAGGCCGGATTACGGTCGAACACACCAAGGAAGTAACCATCCAGGGGGGATCGAGTTCAAGCACATCGTCCTCTTCGGGCCTCGCCCTCGCTGGCAACCTCTCGGTCGGGCTACTCTTGGAGCTCCCGGGGAGCTGGCTTGTGGGCGGCGAGATCGAAAGTGCCGTCTCCAGCCGACGCAAGCTTGAGGGCACGATTTCTCCGACCCCGAACGGGAACGTTCACGATGTCTGGCCCGGCCAGTGGGACTTCAGCGACCTGTACGGGGCGGGTGGCAACATCCTCTTCGGGCGCGGGCTAGGGGACGGTCGCTCGCGGGTCTACGTCTTCGGTGGAATTCGTCGAATGTGGACCGAGTTCGCTTCCGGATCGACGAATCCCGAGACCGGAACGGCCGGTGAAGACCGCGAGCGCCTCGCAAGATGGCCGTGGGCGATCGGCGCGGGTACGACGTTGCACCTGAAGTGGCCGCTGGACTTCCGGGTCCGCTACTCGCGCTCTCTCACCGACTGGATAGTCGTCGATGAGGGGGCACGGCTCGACTACAGGTACGCGGCGGACGGCGTTGTGTTTTTCTCTCTAGGGGTCCACGTCTTCGACTGACCACCCCGCCCCGATCCTGGATAGGCACACCTCTAGTGGGCATGGAGCCCGAGCATCCGACCCGTCCGGCTCATCCACCCAAGCGGCCCGCCGCGAGACCGCCCAGATCGGGCAGACCATCCGTCAGGCGGGTGATCCACGGGTTCGCGACATGGCGCTCGAACCGGCTCCCGGAGGGTGGTCTTGAAGGCCGATCGGCGAGGGTCGGTGCTGATCGGCACGTGCACATCAGACAACGGGGTGCATGTGCACCGAAACGTCATTTTCATGTGCGCGCCAGCGCTCCCTTATGTGGCTGGCTGTCTTACAGTTGTACCACGGCCGCCGGAGCGGCGATGCCGATCCGGAGCTTGCGGCCGTGGACGGGAGCGACCCCCCCTTTGGGGATGCCTCGATCGGCATCGGGGAGGGTTGGCATGTGCACGCCCATGCCACCCTCCGCCGGGGGGTCGCTCCCAGCCATGGATCCCTACGGACTGCCTAGGGCATTGACGTAACTCATTTATTATGAATGAGTTACGTATTACTCTACGGAGTTCGACCCCCCATTATGTCCACCGATTTGAACCCGATTTCCTTGGCCTCTCTTGGCCGTCAACGGACAACGGCCGCGCGTCGGCCCCGGATCGCCAGATCGCCATGCCGTAGTGGCACGCGGGCCGGCTCAAGGCAGAACCGCCTGATCACAGGCCAATCTGTACACCGTATCGGACATCCAGCGCTTGAAGTCGCGGTTGTCTTGAAACTGCTTGAACAACTCCATGTCGTCCTTCATCAGCGCTGTCATGACTCGTTGTAGAGCCTTGCCGTGCTCGATGCGCACGTTTTGCTCGTCGGAGTTCGTCCGGGCGTTCTTGAAGGCGGTGTCGTCCGCTACCCGCGACGGAATGGTCTCGGTAATGAGTCTCCTTACGCGGTCGCCGTCCTGCCAGTCGATATCGCCGAATAGGTGGTTGAAGTCCTTGAGGATGTTCGAGAGCCAGTCCAGCTCAGGATCGGGCCGGTGGCCTCCATCGCCGGTCCCGGCTGGGTCGATCTCACCGTCTTCATCCGACATGACGATCTTCTGCACCGCCAGCCTCTCGACCCGGTAACTGTCCATGTCGATCGCGTCGAGGATCCCCTTGGAGAGGTCATCTTCCACGGGGGCCGGGAGCTTCGCGATCAGGAAGTTGAGGAAGATCGAGCGCTTCTCCCAGCCGGCGTTCGTGAACGGCAGGATGCAGGAGAGAAAGGCGTATGTCCGCACGAACGCCTTGGCCTTGCCCTTGAAGTCCACCTGCCGGTCCTCATCCAGCTCCTGAAGATAGACGGCGACGCAGGCGTCGAGGATCGGGTCGAGCTCGTCGCGATCGGCGTCGCCGAGGTAGCGCTGCACGAAGTCGTGCAGCTGTCCCGGCGAGTAGACCTGCGCACTGTCCAGATCCGCCTGGAGGTCGTGCAGCTTGTTGGGGTCGGTCTCGTCGGCGAGGATCGTCGTGCGGTAGTAGTCGGTGAATGCGTAACGGATCGTCTCGGCATCGTTCAGGAAATCGAGCACGAAAACATCGTGCTTCTTTGGATGCGCGCGATTAAGGCGAGACAGTGTCTGCACCGCCTTGATTCCGGAAAGCGTCTTGTCCACGTACATCGTGTGGAGCAGCGGTTCGTCGTAGCCGGTCTGGAACTTGTCCGCGCAGATCAGGAACCGGTAGGGATCTTCCCGGAATTTGGTGGCGGTCTGGCCGTCCGGGAAGCCATTCAGTGATGTCTCGGTAACCTTCGCGACGCCATATTCGCGTTCGCCGGAGAAGGCCACGATGGCGTGGTACGGGCTCTTCCGCTCCTGCAGGTAGTCGCGGATGGCGTGGAAGTACTGGATCGCACGCTGAACGCCGTTGGTGACCACCATCGCGCGCGCCTGGCCCCCGATCTTGTGCTGGGCGAGGACCTGCTCGTGGAAGTGGTCGACCATGATCTCGGCCTTGAGTCGGAGCGCGTGCTCGTGGCTCTCGACGAAGCGGCGCAGCTTCTTCTTCGCCTTCGTGGCGTCGAACTCCGGGTCGTCCTCTATGGTCTTGGCGAGCCGGTAGTAGCTCTTGACCGGCGTGTAGTGCGCCAGCACGTCCAGGATGAACCCCTCCTGGATTGCCTGCTTCATCGTGTAGCTGTGGAACGCGTAGTGCCGGACCGAGCCATCGGGCTGCGGGTCCGGCTGGCCGAAGATCTCGAGTGTCTTGTTCTTGGGCGTCGCCGTGAAGGCGAAATAGCTGGCGTTGGGCAGCAGCTTCCTCGACTCCATCAGGCGGTTGATCCGATCCTCGAAGGTCTCTTCCTCGACCTCTTGGCCAGTCTCGGAGAGCACCTGCGACATGGCCGCGCTGGTGCGACCGCCCTGGCTCGAGTGGGCCTCGTCAATGATGATCGCGAAGCGCCGTCTGCGTTGCTCGCTTCCGATCTCGTCCAGGATGAAGGGGAACTTCTGGACCGTCGAGATGATGATCTTCTTGCCGGACTCCAAGAACCTGCGAAGGTCGCCCGACCGGTTCGCGTGGCCCACCGTTGCGCTGACCTGCGCGTACTGCCGGATCGTGTCACGGATCTGCCGGTCGAGGATGCGCCGATCCGTAACCACAATGATCGAATCGACGAGCGGTGCGCCATCCTTCATGAGCCCGACCAGCTGGTGGGCGAGCCAGGCGATGGAGTAGCTCTTGCCGCTGCCGGCCGAGTGCTGAATCAGGTAACGCCTGCCCACGCCGTTTCCAGCGGCATCGGCCAGCAGCCAACGCACGGCATCGATCTGGTGGTAGCGCGGCCAGATCTGCTTACGCTTCTTTCGGCCGGTCTTCTCGTCCTTCTCCTCCACCACCTGGGCGTAGTTCTCCAAGATGTTCGTCAGGCTCTCTCGGGTCAGTACCTCGCGCCACAGGTAGTCGGTCTTAATCCCGTTCGGGTTCGGCGGATTGCCCGCGCCGTCGTTCCAACCCCGGTTGAACGGCAGAAACCAGGACTTCTTGCCGGCGAGATGTGTACAGAAGCGCACCTCGTTGTCGTCCACAGCGAAGTGGGCCACGCAGCGGCCGAGCTCGAACAACTTCTCGCGCGGATTGCGGTCCCTCTTGTATTGCTCCTCCGCATCGCCCACCGTCTGCTTCGTGAGGCGGTTCTTGAGCTCGAAGGTGAGAACCGGCAGGCCGTTGATGAAGAGCACGATGTCGAGTGAGCGCTGGGTCTCGTCGCGGCTGTAGCGGAGCTGCCGGACGGCGGTGAAGCGGTTCTGCTCAAAGCGTTCGCGCGCCTGCGGGTTCGCGGCCGAGGGCGTGCCGTAGAGCAGTGCCACGTCGTGCGGACCGTGCCTGACGCCATGACGCAGCACGTCGATAGTGCCGCGCTTGGAGACTTCGCCCTGTAGCCGGGCGAGGAACTGGCGCTGCGTCGGACCGTCCGCGTCCAGAGCCAGCGCTTCGGCCGCCTCCGGCTGGGTGTTCTGTAGGAAGGCTGCAAGCTGAACCCGGTCGACACAGAACTCGCGGTCGTAGTCATGGGGACTGCCGCAGCTCCAGCCCACGCCGCCGTAGCCGGGATGAGCCGCGCCCGCTGTACCGTTCCTCCCTGGGTCGCACGGATCGCCAGTGAGCGCTGTGCAGATCAGCCGTTCAAGGCCACGCTCGGATGTATCTGTGATCGCCATAGACGCTCGCCGTCAGATCGGCACCTCCGTGTACTCTCCTGGTTCCATCCGATCGACAGCGGCCCGAATGTCGGCAACACGGCGTTGGATGCGCGGCCATGACGCGGCCAGCAATACCACAATCGCTAGCCGTCTCCCAGATAGGTTCTGTTGATGACGGAGATGCTGGTCCGTCGTTACCAGCAGCTGGTACCCATCCTTCTCCGCCCGGTCGAGCAACGCACCGTTGTCCAGGCCCGACCAGCCGCGTCCGAAAACAGTATCCACGTCATGTCCGGCCAGATCCCTGCCCAGCGGCACCGGTACCCCTTGATCGAACAGTATTCTCAAGGCACCGAGTCCTTAAGATCCCGGGTCTCGTGGTCGAGAACGCTCTCGACCTGCCGACGCTCCACGCCGGGAAACCAGCTTAGGAACTGGTCGACCGTGGCACCGTCCCTGAGGTTCTCAAACAATGAGGCTACGGGTACTCGCGTGCCCTCAAACACCCAGGCTCCGCTGACCTTCGCCGGGTCCTGCTCAACAGCAGGACAAGTCTTCCAGACGCTCATATGATCACCTCCGTTCTGGACTCCAGGTCCTCAAGAGCCGAATCCACTTCAGGATCTTCCGGATCGTCCACGTCGTCTCCTGCCAACGGATCCACCTTCGGCAGGCCGGCCGCCGCACCGCGCACATCGAGCTTGCCGGTGACGACGTCGGCGATCAGGCGAGCGCGGTATTCGCGGAATAGTTCGATCTGGTCGTAGGCGCGGTCGATGGCAGAGTCAGCGTTTGCGGTCGCCTTGTCGAGATACCGCACGATGGCGGTTTGCTCTCCAGAGGGGGGCCAACCCAGCGAGATATTGCCGACGGTGTCTGTGTTGAGATTGAGCTGGGTTCCAAGCTTTCCAAGCCGAGCGAAGGGAGTGCCCGCCGCGAAGACCCGACAGAGAAACTCGACGTCGCCGATGAACCTTGGGAAGTAGACGAACCCGTCGTGGATACAGCACCTGATGCGGGTGATCATCGGTTTCCCCACCGATCCAGCGATGCTCAGGAACAGTGCGCCTGGTTCGAGCGGCACGCTCAGCGACTGCCCGAGGACGGAGAGCCGCTGTGTGGTTCGCTCAAGATAGCGACTGCTGGCTGTTACGTCGGCGATGCGCACCCACGCGTACTGGCCATCGTCATCAAAGTACTTCGGATCGGCAATGGGCCTGGGTGATGCACCGCGTTTAACCAGAGACAAGCTCTTCACCCGCCGTATTTCCCAATGCTCCGGCACCTGTCCCAGCCATTCGACACTGGAGTCCTTGTAGGCTGGGTAAGGCTGGCCAGTGCGGACATCGACCTGGCCCGTGACGGCCTGGTGGATGATGGTTTGCTTATACTCCTCTAGAAGCGCGATCAGCTTCTCTTTAGTTCGGATGTAGTGCCGGATCCGTCGGTCACAGTAGTCGAGGAAGCGAACGATGGCGGTTTGTTCGGGAAAGGGCGGAAGCGCCAAGCTCAAACGCTTGAGTTGGTGGCCGTAGACGTGCATTACGGTAATCCCCCGGCCCATGGTCGCCTTTTGAATTCTTGACGGAAGGCAATCGGTCGCATATCCAATGTATCTAGCATCGACCTCCCGACTTGGCCGAAATATGATGACGTCTCCTCCGCAGCAGGCTTCGGACGGTATCAGATTGGCTGCAGATTTGCCTATTTCGTCAATCGTCTCACCTGACGCGGCGAACAGCACATCACCAAATCTGATTGAAGTATAGTCCTTGACTTTTTCTTTCGAAACAAAGGATCTAGCCTGCAGAACAACAAACTCGTGTGTCGTGTATAGGTCTCCGTAACGTACGCACGGAATTCCAGATGATGCTTCGTCATCTTTGGTGCCACCATTACCCTTGAGGAATTTTCCGAATCGGCCTAGACGTGTTACTTCCCAGTGCGCCGGCACCTGCCCAAGCCACTCGACATCGGATCGCTTCATCTCCGAATAGGAACTGAGATTCGTAATCACTGATACTTGCTCGGTGCCGTGGATACGCAGTCGTCGAGCTTCCGATGGAGTAATGAGACAAGAGACAGATAGTCTGCAGCATCATCTTCGCCTTCCCAGAGAATCTTAGGCTCATGGGCCAATGGATTGCGAACCGCTCCAAAGCAACCCCTTAGCAATGCTGCAAATCCCTTATGTTCAGATTTCTCCGTTTCGGTCTGCAGCGTGTTAATTGCGAGCATAGGTTTGCTGATGGAGAAGACACGATCAATTAAGGCTGCTCCGTCCGCTTCGATGCCGACCATTTCGCGGATCCTCTGAGCCAATCCCTTGGTGGCCTCGAAGACTGCGTGAAAATAATTTTCCTGCATCAGCTCGGTTCGACAGTACTTGAGTACTTCGGGGTGTAAGCGCCGACCTTGAAATTTCCCTCGGATCGTCTGGTATCGTCGCTCCGCTTCATCGAGCGTCCGTGCGGCCTGTCGTGGTCTGAAGTTGCCGTCTTCACCAAACTCCAATCCCGAGAATGCGAGAACCGTATTCACTTCGCTCCGATGTTTCTCAAACGCCTCTTTATTTCCGGTGAAACGCGCAGGAGTTAGAAATGCCTTAATGAAATCTAGCACCCGATTGGCACACTTGTCTCGTTGCTGCACATCGAGGAATATCCAATAAAGTCGACGCCATTTGGTGGATTCTCCCGAGCCATCGGTCAGTGCCCTGTCCTGCAGCACGCGCGTGATATCGGTGCCCGTTCCGCACTCGCCCAGTACTCTAGCCAACCCTTCAATCTGACCTTCTGTGAAGCAGGCAACTTTGCTCATGAGGAGTTCCAATCAATGATCTCGCCCAAGAGGCCCTCGGTATCCCGCTCCAAGGCAAGGATGTCACCCCGGATCTCCCCCAGCGTCCGGATCGGGTTCGGCTTGTAGAAGTGGCGGGTGAAGCTGATCTCGTACCCGATCTTGACGCTGGCGGCCTGGTACCATGCGTCCGCGGCATAGGGCAGCACCTCGCGACGCAGGAACGCCTCGATGCCTCCCTCGTCCTGTAGCGGGATCTGCTCGGTGTCGCGTAGCATGGTGTCCGGCTCGTACTCGACGACGGCAGGGCTGCCGTTCAGGGGTGCCGCGAACAGGCCGCGCAGCGGATCAGGTTCCATACCCCGTTTGTGGACCCTCTTGATGACCGGCGGTGCAGTCTCGCTCCTCTTGCCGTTCTCCTTGAGTTTCTTGATCTGGGCAGCCTTGTAGAGTCGGTTCGGATCGACGCCCTCGATGCGGAGTGGACGCTCTACCGTCACCTTCCAATAGCCGAAAGCGGTGTTGTCGAAGATCTTGCTATGCTCGGTTTCCTCGAAGGCGAGGAACGTGTCGCAGATGCGGACAATGTCCTCTTCGCCGAGTTCGCAGTTCTTCTTGCCCAAGTTCTTGCGGAGTGGCTGGTACCACGCGGTGGCGTCAATCAGCTGCACTTTGGCCCTGCGGTGCTCGGGCTTGCGGTTGGTCAGCACCCAGATGTAGGTCGCGATCCCGGTGTTGTAGAACATGTTGAGCGGAAGCGCGACAATCGCCTCCAGCCAGTCGTTCTCGATGATCCAGCATCCGCTTTCGGATTCGGATCTGTTGTGATCATTGAACTTACGAGATTTACCGGTCGGATTCCCGCTGTTTGATTCCCGCCAATTGGGCTCAGGTCCGAACTCTCCGGCGGTTTGCGAGCGCCGCCCTGAGTTGTCCCTCGTCCGCCCGCTGATAACACTGGAGGACGGTCTTGGCCGTCTTCCATCCGCCGAGTTCGCAGAGGACCTTGAGGGGCTGGTCCATGAGATCGGACGCGAACTTGCGCCTCAGCGAGTGCCAGCCCCGTCCGCGTTTCGGCTCCAGACCTGCGAGCCCTTCGGCCCTCTTCCACCAACCGCGGGAGATCCAGGAGCCGACACTCACCGAGGGGTCCCTCGACGAGGGCAACACCGGAGCGCTGCCGGTCACGGGGTTCCGCCCCCGCGCCGACTCCAAGGCTGCGATTGCTTCAGCGGTCACCGGCGTTCGGTGCTCGTAGCCGGTCTTCTCGTGCTCGCTGCGCCACCGGATGGTTTCGCGTGCCAAGTCGATGTCGGACCACCGGAGCTTGCGGATGGCTCCGATGCGGTGTCCGGTCTCGTGCGCGAGCACGAGCGCGAGATGGAACCGCCAATCCACCTCTTGGGACACCTTCAGAAGCGCTTGGTACTCGTGTTCGGAAAGAACGACCCGGGTGGGGTTCTTCTCCATGGGCATCTTCAGGCCCCTGAGCGGGTTCGACTCGAGGAGCAGGCGGCCCCGCTCGTCCCTCGACCTCGAGGCCCAGTTGAGGACCGAGATCAGGTACCTCAGGTCGTATTCGATCATCCGATCCGACACGGGCCTCCCGCTGGGGCCTACGCTTCCCGCCCTGCGCGCCCGGATGAACCGGTCCCAGTCGCGCTGCGACAAGGTCGCCGGGTCGCGGCTCCTTCCCAGGAACCCGAGGAACATCTTCGCCGCGGTCCGGTCGTGCTGCCGCGAACTCAGGCCCTTGGTGGGCGTCACCTCTTCACCGTAGATGTCAAAAAGCGTTCCCAGGGTGAGCGGCTCGGGCTCGGCGTTCTTCTTGCCGTTCAGCTCCGGTCCGGCGAACCCGGCGGCGAACTCGTCCGCCTGCCTCCTCGCCTGCCTCCAGTCGCGGTGCTTCAGCGACCTGGTGAGCCTGCGCCCGTTGTCGCGCCACTCGATCTGGTACAAGCCGGTCTTGGGATCGGGGAACACCCTCACCCGGTTCCGGCCCCATTCGCCGGCGCTGTAGCCGCGCCGGACTCGTTTCGTGCGTGCCATCATTCGATTCCTTTTTCGATGATGGACTGCACGATCTGCGCGTTTGAAACGTCGCGTCGGCGGGGCTTCTCCGCCAGTCGCGGCTCCGTTGGCGCGTGAGCCTTCCGTGGCAGGTGCCCGCGGGCGATCCTCGGTGCGCCGGGGCGTCCGGCGTTGGGGATCCGGCCGTCGCGGACCAGGCGGCCGAGATGGTCGGCGGAGTAGCCGCTCTCCGTGGCCGCCTCGACGAGCGAGAAGGTGGTCTCGTCCCTTTCGACGAGCGTGGCTTCGAGTTCGGCGGCGCAGCTTTCGAGCGCGGTGGCCGGAGTCTCGCCCCCGTAGCGCCGGAGCGCCTTGGCGTGCCTGCGCCAGTTGGCGGGCAGTGTCTCGACGGAGGTTCGCTCTCTCATGCGCGTTCACTCCCAGTCGCCTTCGGCGTTCCTGCGGAGCGCTTCGGTGAGGCCCGTATCCCCCTCGCCGCGCCGGACGGACCGTTCGGCGAGATCGACGCGCCGCCCGAGGTCGGCGAGCCCGGTGGCGCGGGCGACGGCGTAGATGGCGGCCGCGACGGTTGCGAGCGCGAACGCGAGGTGAAGGGAGAGCAGGACGCCGTAATCGGCGAGGATGGCCGGCCAGAACGGCGACAGGTATTCGAGGCGCGGCCCGGCGAGGATCATGGCCGAACCGGCGATTGCGGCGGTAAGTCCCGCGCTGATCTTCCAGGGTTGCATGGGCTGAAGTCCTCCGGGTCGTCAGAGTTCGACGGCGGCCGGGTTGCGGTCGGCTGGTCCGCGCAGCCAGGAGCCGCCGTCGCCGCCCAGGCCGAGCTTGCCGAGGAGTTTCCCGGCGGCCGGCCCGTTGGCGTGGAGCGCGAACCCGGCGGCGGCCTTGGCCCGGACGGCCCCTTCGCGGTAGTTGCCGGAGACGGCCTCGATGTTGACGCGTCCGGTCCGGCCTTCGGCGTCCGTGTACTCGATCTGCGCGTCCGGGTGGAGCACGCGGCCCTCGTCGTCGAGGGGGAGGCCGAGCTCTTGGGCGATCCTGTGCCGTTCGGCATCGGCGGCCCGCTTGCCGTCCTTGAGCCGGGCGGCCTCGCTCGCTCGCGCGACGGCGCTCTTGAGTTCGGCGTCGAGCCGGACGCGCTTGACGGTGGCTCCCTGTTCCACGAGGCGCTGCCGTTCCTTCCAGCAGGCGCGGTAGACGGCGGTGTCGTGCGCGGCGTCGGCGGGCCTGGTGCGTGCGATCCGGATCTGCTGTGCGGGATCCATCTCGCGTTCGGCAGCGAGTTTCCGGGCCTTGGCCACGCCCTTGCGGGTGAGGGAGAGGACCTTGAAGGGATTGCCCTTGGGTCCGGTGGCCCGGGTCTCGGTGACGAGACCGTCGCGGATCCAGGCGTTCACGGCCCGCTTGGTGGTGTGGGGATGGCCGCCGAAGCGGGCCTCGGCGAGGTCGCGGTAGGAGACGGCGCCGTAGACGCCGATATCGGCAAGTCCGCGGGCGCACCGTTCGGGGAAGGAGATGGACCCGCCGTCCCGGCTCGCGGCGTATTCTCGACGATGGCCGTTCCGCATGCGTTGCTTCTCGCGGCTGGGTGGCGCGGCGGAACGGGGGTCCTCCTCGACCGTGCGGTCGAACATCTCCCTGCCTCTCATCGGTTGCTCAGCGGCTCGGCCCGGAGCTGCGCTCGGGCACGGGGAGCGGGGGCACGGGTACTTGGGTCCGCTGGGGTCCAGGCGCGCGGGACGCGGCCACTGCCACGGGCTCGCGCACGGCCTCGCGCTCGATGTGCCGAACGAGCACGAAGTCCGAGATCTTCTGCGCGTCGGCGGCGGCGCGCCGGATCTCACGCGGGTCTTCCTCGAGCGCGGCGATCCAGCCCTCGACGTACGCGGCGCCCCGGCTCGGATCGTGGCCGACGCCGACGCGCTCTCCGGTCATCATCGCGCTGATCTCCGCCCGGAGCTCCTCCTTCGCGTAGTCGGGCGATCCGAACCCGGTCTTGATCCCTTCGACGAGCGTCTCGCGGTTCATCCGCTCAGGGTGGCCGGTGCTGTGGCCCAGCTCGTGGAGCGCGGTCTGGTAGTAGTGGTTGGCGGAGGGGAACTGTCCGCGATCGGGCAGCACGACCTCGTCGCGGTTCAGGTGGTAGAAGGCGCGGTCGCCCGCGACGTGGCGTATCGGCACCCCGCCGTCCTCGAGCACCCGTTCGGCCTCCTGGTGGGTCTTCCAGAGCGGCTCGGGCGTCGGGGTGGACCGTGCGGGCAGCCCGT
The DNA here is from genome assembly GCA_965219445.1 of Longimicrobiales bacterium. Lineage (GTDB taxonomy): Bacteria > Gemmatimonadota > Gemmatimonadetes > Longimicrobiales > Gaopeijiaceae > UBA822. The sequence continues at coordinate 235,200 of CBDCNQ010000005.1, forward strand.
CGGCCTGCTCGGCGTTGAACACGGTGTACTGGCGGACGAAGGGCGCCTTGAGCCGCTCGTAGCGGTAGACGCGCTTGCCCTCGCCGTCCCTCCTGGGCCGTCCGCGCTCGTCGGTGACTTGGGTCCGCTTCTTGTCCTGGAAGGAGAGGATGCGGGTGCCGGTCTCGCCCTTCCTGACCTGTCCGCCCCGGGCCTGGATCTGGCGGTAGGTGCCCCAGCGCACGTCGCCGTAGCCGCGCTCCTGCTGGACGGCGGCGAGGTGCAGGCTGTTGCCGCCGCGATAGGAGCGGTCGGTGTCCACGTTCGCGGGGAGCACGCGCTCGCCCGGCGCCCACGGCTTCTGCCACGGCGCGGTGCCCTGCTTGATCTGCTCGATGACCCGGTCGGCGAACTTGCGGTGATACTCGTCGTGCTTCATCGGTCGTCCTCCTCCCAGTACGGATCGGCGCCGGCGTCCAGGATGTCTTCCTCGCTCCCGACCTCCTCGGGGAAAAGGCCGTACTGCTCGGCCAGGTAGGCCGGGACCTCGAGCGTCTCGCCTCCGTCGCGCGCGAGTTCCCGGTCGAAGTCTTCGAACGTCTCGACGCGGATGGTCGTCTCACCGTTCGTCATGGGTTCACCTCCTTGGGTTGGTGGGTGCTGCTTTGGGGGGGTTCCTCGACCCCGCTCGATATCGGTTCGGTGACCCAGTGGCCGGTGGCCGCGTCGTAGCCCTGGACCTGGATGGCCTCCTCGACGAACCGTCTGCCTCGTTGCCGGGTGATGTGGAGCACGAGCGCGATGCCGTCGACGACGCCCCGGCAGGTGACCTCCCAGGGGAGCGCCCCTTCGCCCTGCATGGCGCAGCTGGCCAGGCGCGAGAGAGCGGAGCGGGCGTTGTTCGCGTGCACGGTGGTGAGCGAGCCGCCGTGGCCGGTGTTGAGCGCCTGGAGGAGATCGGCGGCCTCGGCGCCCCTGACCTCGCCGACGACGATGTGGTCGGGCCGGTGCCGGAGCGCGTGGCGCACCAGGTCACGGATCGATACCGGCGTCTCGGTGCCGACCGCACCGGCCTCGAAGCGGAGGCAGTTCGCGCGGTCGATCCTGAGCTCGAGCGTGTCCTCGATCGCGACGATCCGCTCGTCCTCGGGGAGCAGTTCGATCAGCGCGTTCAGCAGAGTGGTCTTCCCCGAGCCGGTCCCCCCGGAGACGAGGATGTTCCTGCGGGCGCGGAGCACCCTCTTGGCTTCGCGCAAGACCGCCTCCGGCAGCGAACCCAGGCGCACGAGATCTTCGGGCGAGAACGCCCGCCCCCCGAACCGACGTATGGTGATGGCCACCTCGGCAGCTGCGGGCGGGGTGCAGATGGCGACCCGCGACCCGTCGCCGAGCCGGGCGTCGAGGATGGGCCGCGCGGCGGGATCGAGCCCGAGCGGCCGGGCGATGTGGATCGCGGCGCGGTGGAGCCAGGCGGCGGTGAGTCCGGGCGCGTCGTGGGGCTCGAGCTTCCCCGCCCGCTCGACCCAGACGTTGCCGGGTCCGTTGATCATGATCTCGGAGACCTCCGCGTCCTCGAGCAGGGTCTCCAGGCCCGGAAGGAACGGAGTGAGGTGGCCGACGCCGCTCGCGCGCTTCATATCCGGCCCTCCTCGCGGAGCCGCCAGTAGCCGGTCTCCCTCGGCAGGTAGTGCGGCTTGAGGTAGACGCGCCGCGCGGGGAGCGACACGACCCCGTCATACGGCAGGCAGATCGCCTGGTAGTTCGCGAGCAGCGAGAACTCGCGCGGCGTGAACACCGGCTCGCGGGCCTGCCTGAACGACTTGCTCGCGCCGATCGTGCCGCGTCCGCCTCCGGCGCGCCCGGAGAGGAGCGAGAACTCGGGCCTGCCCGTGTTCTCGGTGAACGTGTAGGAGGGCTGCGTCTTCATGACGGTGCCGCACATCTCGGACGCGACCCGCGCCGACGCCTCGTCGGACAGCGAGAGGAAGATCCGGGTGCGGAGCGTCTGGACGAGCGTGCGCCAGGCCTCGCCCGAGGGCAGCACGGAGCGGAGCGAGGAGATCGACTGCGTGGCGACGATCGGGATGCAGCGGCACTGGCGCGTGAGCGCGAACGCCTTCTCGTCGCCCGAAGGGTCGTCCTGCCCGACGGTGGCGAACGCCTGGTATTCGTCGCAGATGAACACGGCGGGCCGGAGGTAGCGGTCGGGACGCCGGGCGGCCTCGGCGGGCCGTCGGAGCAGCGCCTGCATCCAGGCGTTCTTGAGGAGCACGCCGATCGCGCGGGCGAGCGCGGGGTTAGCGCCCGCGGGCATGTTGAGCGCGAGGACCCGTCCGTTTTCGATCAGATCGGCGAGCGGCGGCAGCCGGCGGCGGAGTCCGGGCAGGGCGTGGGCGGGCGCGTGACCGTCGGCTTTCTCCCCCGCGCCCGCGTCTCTCTCACTTCCGGTGCAAGGAGTGGTGGGCGGCGGAGGGCAGAACACGCCGGCGACCTCGGGCTGGTCGAAGAGCGACAGGAAGACGCTGATGCCCTCGACGATCGAGGTGCGGAGCTTGGCGTCGAGCACCGTCCAGTCGTGCAGGTACCACCGCTCGATGGCCTCGACCTGCTGCCTGAACTCGCCGCCCGCGCCTCCCCCGGCCGCTTCCACCTCGCATGCGACTTCGTGCTTCGCGAGCTGCGCCCGAAGCTCCGCGTCCATCCGGCAGCGCACCTGTTCAGTGCCGGGCACCGGTGCCCAGTCCCACTTCTTGAGCGCCTCCGCATGGGCGATCATGTCGTCGCTGGAGATGACGGCGTCCACCGGAGAGATCCGGTCGGCCATCTCGCGGGCCTCGCCGATCTTCCCCGCGAACAACTCCGCGTCCACGGTGCAGCGGTAGATGTCCCGGAGCGTGACCCAGCCCCCCGGCAGGAGCCGGTGCAACTCGACAATCCAGCGCACGAGGTTCGTGTACGCCTGCTGCCAGAACGGTTCTCGGCTCTTGCCGAAGAGCTGGTTGATGAGGGACGCCACGCCGTAGGCCAGCGAGTAGGAGTCGAGCAGCGGATCGTCGAGCGGGTTCCACTGCCAGGAGCCGTCGAGCCCGATTTCGAGGTAGTCCTCGCCGCGCCCGGCGTCCTCGAGGATGCCGCGGACCTGGTGGCAGAAATCCCCCTTTACCTCGAGCACGAGCGCGCCCGCCCTGCGGCCGGGATCGTCGGCCCGCCAGGAGAGGAGCTGCTGCGCGAACGGATACATGCAGGCGGTGGTCTTGCCGGTGCCGACGGCCCCCACGATGAGGATGCCGGTGTAGAGCCCCTTCTCGGGGACGACGAGCCAGGAGGGCCGCTCGCTCTCGCGCGCCACGGTCGGATGGTGGAGTTCGCCGATCACGAGCGAGGGCGCCTCGTCGGTGGCCGAGGTGGGCCAGGCGGGGAGCTTCCCGCGGGCGCCGCGCCGGGTACGCGGCTCGAGCCAGACCCTCGAGACCGAGAGGCAGACGCTGCCGGCGAGCAGCAAGGCGACGGCCGGCACCGCGTAGTACCAGACGCGGATCACCGTGTGCAGGCCCGGATCGTGGTAGGCGATGAGGTCCAGCGCGGGGTTCCCGCCGATGCCCGGGAACGGCGCAAGGAACGCGCGGACCGTGGCCGCCGTCAGGGCCACCCCGATGATGACCAGCGTCCAGGGCCTCATCGGTCCGACACCCTTCCCGGAGGGACTGCTGGCTGGGAGCGACCCCGCAGCGGAGGGGAGGATGGGGATGCCCATCGCCATCCTCCCCGATGCCGATCGAGGCATGCCGAGATGGGGGGTCGCTCCCAGCCACGGCCAAGGAACGCGGATCGGCAACGCCGCCCCGCTGGCCGTGGCACAACCGCCGGAGCGCCAGCGACCTGGACGGCCGATGCCGTGTCCGTCCGACCGGCGATTTCGTGTCCGGTCACCCGCGAAGTGAACCGGACACGCACGGATCGGCATCGGCGCCCGCGGGCGGCGCTCAAAACAGGCCCCCGGAAAGCCGGGGGGAACGCCAGACCGTGAAGCCGTCGATCATCGCTTCCGAGGGCGCGGTCGGGAGCGCGGCCCTGAGTTCGACGATCCGCGCCAGGCAGCCCTGGAGACTGCCGTACGCTTGGATCACGCTCTCGTCCATGCCGCGGATGGCCTGCTCGATCCGGTCGATTTCGCGGCGGATCCGACGGCCGGTCGCGGATGCTTTGGACCGGCCGGGGGACCGGGCCGGCGCGGTCCAGTTGCCGAGGACCTTCTCCGCCCGCTCGAACTCCCTGCCGCCCAGGACGACCGCGACGGACTCTACCGGTCGGCCCCGCTCCCGGAGCGCGCCCCAGAGTTCCCGGTGGGCGCGGCCCCAGGAGCGGAGGCCCGCGGCGGTCTCGTGGCCCGGATCGGCGTAGACGAACACCGCGCCCTGGCCATCAAGCGCGACGGGCAGCTTGAGCGGGAAGTAGCGCCGCGTCTCGCCTGCGGCGCCCCGGTACACCCGGACGGGCAGGATGCTGCGCTCGATGCCGAGCGCCTCGAACGCGCCGACCTTCTCCGGTTCGGTGGGCAGCCACGGCAGGCCGGTGTGCCCGATCACGTAGTCGAGCGAGAGCAGGCGGCGAACGAGCACCTCGGCCGACGCGATCCGGCGGTGGCGGATATCCTCGGCTCCGAGCGCCCGATAGACTGCGCGCGCGGAGATCCGGCAGACCCTCCGGCCCGCAAGCCTGTCCATGGCCGCCAGCCTCTGGTCCAAAATGTCCCGGATGAACCGGCGCGCGGTGCGGCGGTGGATCCCGAGCCAGTCGGAGATCTGGTCTCGGGTGAACACGCCGCTGTGGAGACAGACCAGGGCGACCCACTCCGCCTGGCGTCCCGTCCAACCGAACGGCTCGAGCGCCCTCTCTCGCCCGGCGAGATGCGCGATCATCGCGGGGCTTCCGTGACCAGGGCACGGTCGGCCTGGAGGTAGGTGATCAGGATGCCCATCGGGTTGTAGACGACGAGCTCGGAGGGGATGACGGTGAGGAAGGTGAACCGGAGCGTGAGCGACCAGCGCTCGCGCCGGGTCTCCTGCCCCTGCCTGAGGTGGACCAGATCGAAATCGGCGGTCGCGCCGTGCGGCGCCTCCGGTGCGGGGTGGATGCGGAGCACGACCTGCTCGACCTGGTGCTCGGTGTCGGAGGTGCCGGCCGCCATGGCGGCGACCTCGGCGCCGTCGCGCGTGAACGCGGCGTTCGCCAGCTCGGTCGAGAGGAACCGGAGGCTCCGCGTCCAGTGCTCCTCGACCGTCGCCTGGCGCCTGGAGTAGAAGTCGGAGATGAACCGGTTGAGGAAGTACTTGGTCGTGGGATCGAGCGGATCCGCCTGCGCCGTTGCGGCCTCGTAGGCCACGGCCTCGGCGCGGCCGACCTCGTCGACCCGTACGACGATCGGGCGGGGCGGCTCGACGGTCGCGATGCGGAGCAGGAGCACGCCGAGCGTGAGGCATGTGGCGGCAAGGATCATCGCCAGCGTCCGGAGCTTCCGGTTCGCCTCGACGGTCTCGCCCCAGATCTCCGCGTACTCGCGGCCGGCATCGTGTTCTCGGTTCATGGACGTCTCCTTCAGCCTCCGGGGATTGGGGGGCGGGCCGGATTCGCGGCAGCGCTGAGGCGCCCGCCTCCGCGCACCACGAGCGCCATGAATCCCGACCCGACGGATCCGGACCCGGAGACGAGCATCGCGGCGAGTTCGCCCACCTTCATGCCGGCCATCAGGCCGGAGACGACGAGCGGGAGGAGGACGACTACCCACAGCCCTAGCTCGGCCGGGTCGGAGGAGCCAGTGCCCATCAAGGTGCCGGTATAGGTCGTGACGTAGCCCATGCCCACGCCCATGAAGACCCTCAGGATGGCTCCTGCCACGACGCCGTAGAGCGTGTAGACCATGAGCGTGCGGAACCATCCCCAGAACAGGAACGCGAGCGGCTCGAACAGCAGCCAGGGGATGAACACGGGGCCGAGCAGGATCACGATCGCGAGCGCCACCTGCGCCCAGATCACCTGCGCGTAGGTCAGGCAGAAGAGCGCGACGAGGCCGAGCACGAGCGGCACGCCCATCATCAGCGCGACGAGGGACGAGAAGAACACGCTCACGCCCTCGGTCATGAGGGTCATCAGGCTCCCGCCGGACCATGCCGCGCCGAGCCGTGCGGCGAACGCCTGCACGAGCACGGTCATCTCCGTGTAGCCGACGGACACGACATCGGAGATGAACAGGTTCTGGAGCCAGATCCCTCCGGCCGCGACCATGGCCGGAAACGTGAAGCCCACGCCCGGGATCGGGACGCTGTAGTAATGGAGCAGCGTCCGGGGGATCGCGATCCCGAGCACGACACGCACGAGCGCCCACGGTTCTAGCGTGCCGCTGTACGCGATCTTGAGCCCACTCCACGCGACGACGATCGCCGCGAGACCGCCCCAGAGCTGGTGGCCGAGCGTCAGCACGTCGGGCGCGGCGCCGCCGACCACCGTATCGAGCACGACATCCAGGAACCCCTTGAAGTCCTGGAGCTGATCGGCGGGGATTTGGGCCGGGACGTTCGGATCGATCGACTGCGGTGGCAGGAGTTGCATGACAGTCGCTCCCCGCGCCTAAACTTGGCCGCCCATGTAGAACGACGGGACCTTGAACAGGAGCCCTTCCCGGAGCCGGTCGCGGTTCTGGAACGCGGCCGTGCGCATCGCATCGGCCATCGCGTTCGTACGGAGGCGCGCGTCCCTCCACTCGGCGAGCCGCTCGAGCCGGCCGATCTCGGCCTGCTGCATCCGGTTCGCCTGCTCGACGGCCTGATAGGCGAGCACCTGCGCCACGGCGGCGTTGATCCGGCCCTGGGTCAGCGCGGCAGCGACCTGCGCCTGCTGGAGTGCCGTGGCTGACAGGTTGCCGTTCGCGGTCAGGTCGTCGAACGAGTCCTGCGCGCTCTCGACGGTCGATGCGAGCGAGGCCGCGGCGTCCATCATCGCGTAGTCGAGCACGCGCTGGCGGTCGGCGGCCTCCTTGGCCTGGCGGTAGTCCTCAACCGCGCGCGACGACGCCTCGGCCGGGCGGTTACGGAACAGCTCGAGGATGTCCGCCTCGCTCACCTGGTCGGCCACACCTTGGGCGCTCCGCCAGACGTCGGTGAACGAGTCGCCGCTCCCCATGTCACGCACCGCGTCGACCAGCTCGCCGGCCGCTCCGCTGAAGTCGGAGCCCCAGTCGAGGCCGTCGCCGACGAGGCCGATGGATCCGGCCGCCAGCTCCGCGAACGGTTCGATCAGCGCGTCCACTTCACCCCGCGCGGCCTCCTTCATGTAGTCGAGCTGCTCCTCGAGCTCGGTAAGCTGACGGGTCATCGTCCGCATCTGGCGGATCTGGTTCGCGATCTGGGTCGCCTGGTTCACGATCATCTGGGCTCGCTGGATCACGCCGCCGATGTCGAAGAGGGCGTTGGCCGGCCCAGCGCTCGCGAGCATCAGGACCGAGACCAAGAGGGCGGTGGTAAGGCTGCGGTGACGCATGATGAGCTCCTTTGGTGTCATTGCCGGGGACCGGCCCTGGGGACCAGGACGTCGGACGTGAACCAGATGCGCAGGCGATGGCCCGCGCGGATCGTGATCGTGGGTAGCCGGTTCAGGAACCGGTCGAGGATGGAGTTGGCGCTCTGGCCGAGGCCTTGGCCGACGCCCGCCCTCAGGCCGAACGGCGAACCGCCGGCCAGGGCGAGTCCGCTTACGACACCGACGGCTCCGGCGGCAGCGAACGTGCTGAAGTAGTGGCGGTCGACCTGGTCCCGAAGCGCGCCCTCGCCCGCCTGGTTGAGGCCGGTGAACTCGAGGTCGATCCAGCTGCCGTCGGGGAGCAGCAGCCGGTGGAACGCGACCGCGAGCCGACTCTGGTCCGGGTCCTGAACGGCCCGGGCCGTGCCGACGACGCGTGCGCCGCGCGGGATCAGGACCCGCTGGCGGTCGGCCGAATAGAACGGGACCGAGACCATGGCGAGCACCGGTCCCGGGAAATCGCCCGTGAGCTGCGTGAGCAGCACCGCCTCGAGGAACGAGCCCTCGTAGATCCGCTCCCAGCCCGGCGGGTCGGCGGGCCGGACGCTCCGGCCGGGCTGAACCGGTCCCGGTGCCGGACGGGAGGCTTGCTGCCCGGACGCGGGCGCCGCAGCAGCAGCGATGCCCGGGGACCCGAGGAGAAGCTGCTCCGCAGCCAGCTCGCCCTCGAGCGCCCCGAGCGACTGCTCGAAGGAGGCGAGAGCCGCTTGGACCGTGTTCTCGAGGAGCGCCACATCCGCGTCGGCCGCATCGCCGGTGCCGGCTTCGGACGACTCCGCGGTCGCGTTCGGATCCCTGTACGACTGAGCCACGGGAAGGGCACGGAGCGAGCGGGTTCTTCGCTCCAGCTCCTCCAGGCGAAGCGCCTCCCTAAGCTCCGACTCGGCCGCGCTCACGCCTGGGATCAAGGCTGCGGTGTTCGGCGTCTCCGACTCGGTCTGGAGCCGAGCCATTTCTTCGGCGGCCGCGGCCTGCCGGCGCTCGAGCTCGGCGCGCGCCCGGGCGGCGGCCTCCAGAGTCTGCCGCTCGGCCTCTTGCCGAATGCGCGCCTGGAGCGACCGTCCCATCCCGTCGTCGACCGCCTGCGCCTCGGGCAGGGCTACGAGAGTGTCGGCTTCCTGGGGACCCGTCATCGCCCACGAGAAGAGGAGTCCACCGACGAGCACGGCGATCAACACCACGCCCGCCTTCGTCACGATGCCGCCCGGCAGCGCGCCTTCGGGCGGCGAGACCCACTGCTTCCAGCGGCTCATCGGAGCCCGTCCCTGGGCGTGAACCGCCAGCTGGCCCGCTTGTCGCCGATCTGGAGCCACCCGTCGGCCAGCACGTGGCGGGCGATGTAGAGGCCGTCCTCACTGAGGTCGTAAGCGACGAGCGCCGGCTCCCCGTCCCGGAGCTCATAGAGCGCGGGCGACTCCTGCGCGCGGGACCGGAGATAGGTGAACTGCCCGTCGTGCCACATCGCTTCGACCAGGAACGGGCGATCGGAGGCGTCCCCGTCGAGCCGGTACTCGAACGCGAGACGCTCCGGATAGCCGGCACGGAACTCCTCGATCGCCGACTCAGCCTGCGACCGGGCCTCCAGGATGCCGGCCTCGGCCGCCTCCCGGGCACTCCTCGCCGCCTCGGCCGCCTCGGCGGCCATCTGTTGGTAGGCCGCGACCTCGCTCCGCGCGACGAACGCGGGACGGCCGCTGCCGCCGCCGGACAGTCCCGTCTTCTCCGCGCCGGACTCGACACGAACGACCAGATGGGGCGGCCCGTCGCTGTGCTCGGCCACCAGGAACGAGTAGATGCGCCCCGATTCGCAGACGAGCGCGATATTCGTCGCCGCGTCCGGCCGCAGGGGCTTCAGGAACGCGACGTTCGCGGCGCCGGTCAGGTGCCAGTACTCCGAGTCGCCGACCACGAAGTCCAGGATGTTCTCATCGGCGGGGAGCACGATCACCGTCGTGTGACGGACTTGGGTGCGGAGCCGGTGGATCCGGTTCTCGCCCTCCTCCGGGATCGGCACCCGCAGGAACGCTTGGTCGTCCTCCTGCTGGGCGGTAGCCGCGACAGGGAAGGCAGCCAAGAGAAGCGTCAGGAGAGCCATCGGTTGCAATAGGGATCGCATGGCGTATCAGCTCCTTGCGTTGGGGGTGGGGGTGGGATCGTCTCGGCTCGCGAGAACCTCGAGGGCCCGGGCGAGCCCGTGACGCTCGACGGCCCGGGCCCTCTCCTCGGCGTCGAGCGCGGACGAGGTGTAGAGCCAGTAGCTCTGGGGATCGACCTCGAGCCGGAGCACGGCGGCCCCGTCAGGGCGGCGCAGATAGAGTTCGCGCTTCGGGATCAGGCCCCGGACCTGGGCCAGCTCCGAGTCGCTCAGCCGGAAGAGCGCCCCGACCGCGTCGGGGAGTTCGGGGTTCGCGAGGAAGAGCTTGGTCGGGATCGACTCGAGGAGCGCCGCAGCACCGGGCGTAGCCGTCACGTCGACCGCGGACTGCGTGGCGAGGACCAGCGCGGCGTTCTTCTTCCTCCACGTCTTCGCCGCCTCGGCCAGGTAGTTCAGTACGGCGGGGTCTTGCAGGTAGCGCCAAGCCTCGTCCACGACCATCAGCTTCAGCCGCGCCGCCTCGGACGGATCCTCAACCTCCAGGCGCATCCGCTCGAGCAGGTAGGAGAGCGCCGCGTCGCAGAGATCCGGATGCTCGACCGCACCCGCCAGATCGATCACCTGCCAGTCGGCGAACTCGAGGTCCGGCGCTCCGACGGCCGGGTTATCGAAGTACGCGCCCCACGCGCCGCCTTGGGTCCAACGGCTCCAGGCCGGCCACGTCGCGGACGGAAGCGACCCAGCCAGGACGCTCAGCGTCCGCCGCTCCGGCTCGAACGCATACAGATCCTCAATGCGCGCCCGGATCTCGCTCGTATCCGCTCCGCTCGCTTCCCAACCGCCGAGCTTCAGCAGCCGTAGCACCCAGCCCGTCAGGAACTGGAACGTCCGCGTGCCCGCCGGGAGCGCGAACGGCTGAAGCCGGAGCGTCGGCTCCGCCTCGCCTGGCGAGAGCTCCAGGTAACGGCCCCCGAGAAACCGGGTCAGCCAACGGTAGGAGCCGCCCAAGTCCAGAATCAGGACGCGCGGGTCGTACCTGAGAGCTTCGACCAGGAGGAAGTTCAGTGTGAAGCTCTTGCCCGAGCCCGTCGCGCCGAGCATCAACGTGTGGCCCACATCACCGGCGAACAGGTCGTAGTGGTACGCCGTCCTCCACGGGGTCTCCAAGACCGCGAGCGACTCGCGACCGAGGTGACGGCTCCGGGGCGTCCCCCCGTGGCGGCCCGAACAGCGGCGCCAGGCACGCCGCCACTCCGGCCGACACGAACACCCTTCGCACCTGCCGCCCGCGGGGCTGGGCCGGCAGCCGCGAGAACCAGGCCGGCAGCTGGCCGTAGCCCTCCCGGATCACCTTCGCGTCGTGCGCGGCGAACAGCCGACGCAGGTCGCCGTCCAGCCGCTCGATGCTTCCCAGCTCGCCGTGGAGCGCCACGGTCAGCGTCGCCTCGCCGTAGCTCACCCCGTCCGCTTCCAGCTCGACCAGCGCCTCGCCCAGACGGTCCGACTCCGTGGCCGCGGCCGAGTCGACCATCGCGGCGGCCGTGCCCTCCGTCTCCTGCACATGCGCCATCATCGAGTAGCGCCTGGCGAAGTAGTGCCGCTGCGCACCACGGATCCGGCGCCTCGCCGCTTCCATCGCCCACGGCCGCCACTCGAGCGAGACCGTCATCACCGCGTCCAGGCAGTAGAGCTCCCGGAGCAGGTTCGCGTAGGCTTGGCCGGGCGGGGACAGGAGCGAGTACAGGATCACGGGCTCGCCGTCGAGCCGCAGGTGTCCTCGCTCCGCCTCGAGTTCCGAGAGGGCGAGTCGCCAGTTCATACCGCTCCCCGTCGCGCCGTCCCACACCGTGCCCGGACGGTTGATCTACTGTCTATCCTGTCCCTATGTCATCATAAGTATATGACCTGTAGTTATTTATGTATGCAGTAGTTTCTGGTCCGACTCGTTTCTATCGTATGTGATCCCGTATAATTGGCGGGCGATTACACGGGAGCTTACGGTACGTTCGCGGAACCCGTGACGGGTGCTCCCTTGGGCGTCGCGGGCGTCGCGCGGGGCTGAGGAAGACCCGGCAGATGACGACGTGGCGATCCCGAAGGTTGGAATCTCGTCGCGACGGCGAGGGCGTTCGGGAACGTACTGGCGAGGCGCCTCTAGTCACCCCGCCGAACGCTTACTGAACGGACGTGTCAGCCCCGGATCGCCACGCGCCCGAGCGCTAACGCCATCTGACCGCCGACTCCTCCTCCCCTGGGATGAGGAGAACCCGAGCAGAGGCGTGACGAACCACTTGTCGGCCCACGCTCCCTAGCACTACCCCGGGGAGCAACCCCCGTCCGTGGGTGCCCATCCCTCTCTGCCAACTTACGTGAGACACGGAGCAGCTAAGGAATTAGAGTAGGGCGAAGGCAGAGAAACCGAGGATGCTGAGACACCGAGAGAGAATGAAAGAGAATGGAATAGCCCCACCAACCTGGGACGGTAAGCGAAGCGCGGCAGCTCCTGCGGACTCGGAGGTGGTAGATAGGCCGCTGCGCCGGCGGTTCGCTCCGTCGTACAAGCTGCGGATCGTCGAAGAAGCGGACCGGTGCACGGAGCCCGGAGAGGTTGGCCGACTCCTACGGCGGGAGGGCTTGTACTCGTCGCACCTGACGACATGGCGCAAGGCGGCGCATAGCGGGTCCCTGAAAGCGCTGTCGAAGAAACGAGGCCGTAAGCGCGAGCGCAATCCGCTGGAGGAGAAGGTGCGCAAGCTGGAGCGCGAGAACACTCGCCTCGAGAAGGAGCTCCAGAAGGCGCACTTGATCATCGACGTCCAGGGAAAAGTTGCAGGGCTGCTGGGATTGAGCCTCGAGGACGGGACGAACTCATGAAGGCGACCCAGGAGCTAGCCAAGCACGTAGGGGTGAAGCCCGCGTGCGATGCGCTCAGGGTGCCGCGAGCCACGTTCTACCGTCGTCGGAGTGCATCGACCGGGCATCAGCAGCCCCGCCCGACCCCCGCCCGGGCCTTAAGTGAGAGGGAGCGGGACAAGATTTTCGACACCCTGTGTTCGGAGCGGTTCGTGGACCGGTCCCCAGCCGAGGTGGTGGCGACGCTGCTCGACGAGGACGTCTACCTGTGCAGCGAGCGTACGATGTATCGCGTTCTGGCTTCCCAGGTGCCGGTTCAGGAGCGTCGAGCGCAGCGGAGTCATCCCAAATACCAGAAGCCCGAGTTGATGGCGAGGGGCCCGAACCAGGTCTGGTCCTGGGATATCACCCGGCTGCTGGGGCCGAAGAAGTGGAGTTACTTCTACCTCTACGTGATCCTGGACATCTTCAGCCGCTACGTCGTGGGATGGATGGTGGCGGATCGGGAGAACTCTGCCCTGGCCAGCCGGCTGATCCAGCAGAGTTGCTTGAAGCATGGCGTCCAGCCCCACCTCCTGACCCTGCATTCCGATCGAGGGGCTCCGATGACGAGCCAATGCACGGCTCAACTACTCGCCGATCTCGGCGTGACCCGCTCGTTGGGCCGACCCCAGGTCTCGGATGACAATCCGTTCTCCGAGGCTCAGTTCAAGACCTTGAAGTACCATCCCTCGTTTCCCGGCCGGTTCGGGGATCAGGGGCAAGCCAAGACCTTCTGTCGCTCGTTCTTCCGTTGGTATAATGCCGAGCACCGCCATGGCGTTCGAGTCGGCTTCCGGGGGGCGGATCTTGACCCCCGGACGGCGAGCGTCGGTGCTGATCGGCGAGTGCACATGAGACAACGGGGTGCATGTGCACCGAAACGCCTTTTCGATGTGCGCGCCAGCGCTCCCTTATGTGGCTGCCTGTCTTACAGTTGCGGCACGGCCGCCGGAGCGGCGACGCCGCTCCGGAGCTTTCGGCCGAAGAAGGGAGCGACCCCCCGGATTCGATGCCTCGATCGGCATCGCGGAGGGTTGGCATGTGCACACCCATGCCACCCTCCCACGGGGGTCGCTCCCCTCCAGCAATCCCTAGCGGGAAGGCCATCAAGCGCCGCTGCGAGCGCGGCGTATCAACGAATCCGGCCGCCGGTCGCGGCTTTTCACCAGCTAGGTGGCTCGGCAAGTCGTCCCAGTGAGGTCGGCGTCGGCGCTCGACCAAGCCCGAAACTGCCCCGAGGTGGTTGAGGTTGCCGCCGATGCGCGCGACCTGCCGGCCGCGTGCGCGCCATGGCCTGCCGGAGCGCGGGCGTCCAGGGGATCGAAGGGGGCGGAGCCACCCTCGCCAGCCCCTGCCGGGGACCCGCGAAGCGTGGCCCCAAAGGGTAGGCTGGCTCATGACTGCTAACGGGTCGTGAGCCAGCCTTCGCGCCCCCGCTCTTCAGCGCCTGACGGACTCGTCCGCCCACACTGCGAGCGCGGCGGATCAGCGAGCCGGTTCGGCCTCCGGGTCGCGACTCTTGTCGGCCAGGTACGCCGCCCAATCGTCCATCAGGACGCGCCTGCGCTCGAACAGATCCGAACGCGCGTAGGCAGCTTCCACCTTGTTACGAACCGCATGCGCCAACGCGGCCTCGGCGACTTCACGCGGTGCGTTGGAACACTCGCCGCACCAGTCCCTGAAGCTCGACCGGAAGCCGTGCGGCACGGCCGCGATACCCAGGTCTCGAAGCAGCGTGGAGAGTCTGCTGTGGGCAGATGCGCGGCCCTCCGGCGACGGGAAAACGAGACCGCTGCCGCCGCCGAGCGTCCGCGCCTCGCTCAGTATCTCCACAGCGCGCCCGGACAGCGGCACCCTGTGGGGGCGATGGGCCTTCGTGCGTTCGGCGGGAACCGTCCACTCTCGAGCCTCCAGGTCGATTTCATCCCAGTGCGCCAAGCGAACCTCTCCCGAGCGGGCCGCCGTCAACACCAGGAACTCGAAGGCGAGTTTCGTGGCCGGGTAAGCGTGCGACTTCCGCACCGTCTCCATCGCGCCCGCGACCTTCGAGTGATGCAACGCGCGCATGTGCCGGACTACGGCTTGCTGTCGGCCAAGCGCTTGACCGAGCACATCGCTGGCGGGGTTGTCCGGCCGAAGCCCCATCGCCACCGCCCACTTCATCACCGCCCCGATGCGCTGGCGCACCCGCCGGGCAGTCACCTGCTTGGCGTGCCAGATCGGTGTCAGCACCGCCAGGATGTCGGCTGTCGTTATCTCGCCAACGGGTCGATTGCCCAGCTGTGGGAACGCGTAGACGCGCAAGCTGGAGACCCAGTCCTTCTCATGCCTGGCGCTGCGCCAGCCCGGCCGCAGCTGTTCCAGAACACGGTCGGCCGCCTCGGCGAACGTGGGCATGTCCCGGACCTTGTGCCGCTCGGTCCGCGGATCGCCGCCCGAGCGCGCGATCTTGCGGTTCGTGAATGCCTTCTCGCGCGCCTCGGCCAGCGATACCAGCTGGTAGCCCCCGAGCCCCAGCGTGCGGTTTCGGCCCTGGATCCGCAGACGCTGCTCCCATCGGCGCGCGCCCGATCGGTCCACGCGCAGATAGAGGCCGTTCCCATCGCAGTAGTATCCGGGCTTGGCGCTACGCACGAAGGCCGTGCTGAGTGCGTTATGCGGTCGCCTGCCTCGGTGTTTGGGCAAATCCAATACGTGAGTCCCCGTATAAAGTATCGTATGTTATATACGGGAACATAGTGGACACACAGCGACAGTGCAACCGGGAGCGTCCTACATAACTCACTGTGATAGCTATAGTTATAGAATCTTATCAGACACATATGGATTGCATTGGAATCTATATGTAGCAGACGGTGGATCAGGTCCGTTATGGGCGAATAGCGGTAGCGAGCTGTTTTTTGTGGACGCCGACCGGAGATTGATCGTAGCTGAAGTTGAGACGGATTCGGAGATCCGGATTGTTCAGAGGGAGACGCTCTTCACTATTGGGCCGGAATACCGGCTCGGTGGGCTCAGTGGGGGCAGTGACTTTTACGACATCGCGCCCGACGATCAGCGGTTCCTCATGGGACGATTTGCGGGCACGGCAGCTTTGAGTGGCGATGGCCGGAGGTTCATACTCGTCCAGAACTTTTTCGAGGAACTGGAGCGCCTGGTGCCCAATTGACGGGGGCACCGGACTCGCGCGTATTGCGTGGAGGGTTGGTTAATGCCCCAAGTGCTGGTCGTGGGACGCCTCCTGGCTTTGGCCATGCTGGGGTATTTTGTGCTGATCTTCGCCCTTCAGCGCCGGATAGCGTTCCCCGGAACCCTCCGCGGTTCTCCCCGCCCAACGGCGTTCGCCCCGCCGGGCGTCACCCAGGTGTGGCTCGAAGCCTCATTCGGACGGGTCGAGGCCTGGTTTTTCAGGGCCCAGGGAGATGTTCACAGGCCGACCATCATCTTCGCACACGGCAACGGTGAGTTGATCGAGGATTGGCACAGCGATATGGAGCGCCTCACGGCAGCGGGGCCGAACGCACTCCTCGTGGAATTCCCAGGATACGGTCACTCTGGAGGCAAGCCGTCCCGCTCGAGCCTGCGCGAGACCTTCACGCTTGCGTTCGATTGGCTCGTTGCACGAGACGACGTAGACGCCGACCGCATCGTCGCACATGGAAGGTCGTTGGGCGGGGGTGTAGCGGGAGATCTCGCTTTGACTCGGCCTATCAGCGCCTTGGTTCTCCAGTCCACGTTCAGCTCCGCAAACGCGTTCGCGAGGCAGAACTTGGTCCCCGGCTTCCTGGTGCGTGATCGTTTCGACAACCGGCGCGCTGTTTCCGATTTCTCAGGCCCCGTCCTCCTGATGCATGGCATCCGCGACGACGTGATTCCCTATGCGCACGCGGAGGCGCTCGCGGCTGCACGTGAGGGACTCGATATCACCGACATGGATTGTGCACACAACGACTGCGCGCCCCTATGGCCTGAGGTCGTGGCGTCACTGACGGCATTCCTCCGGAGTAACGCGCTGCTGGACGGATAGATACTCAGCCTTACGGCTCGCGAATGACCCCATAGCTCTGTACCTGCAATCCGGAGTCGGTTTGGCGCCCGACCACCCACACCTTGGCGCCCACCTGGCCCCGAAGCACGTCGGGGACTGCGTTTAAGCGGACCGTCTCCTCCCCGGCAATCGTGAACGCGCCGTCACGCTCCTGGAGTAGTTGGACTCGCACTCGAACAGCAGTTCTGTCTCTGCATCTTTGAAGAGCCCCCTCCTTGTGTGGGCCGATGCGTCGTTGGGATCGCGCTGGCGGTTGGGGCCAGGGTCTGGGCGATAATCGACGCCTCGTTGACAGTGAAGAGAAACAACGCTGCGGGCCAAGGCACGATTTCGGGGCTGCGAATGTTGCCGATGCTGGGCCAGAACGGAGCGGGGCTGGGCGTACACATCCCGACTCGTTGGTGATGTTCAGACTTCGGAGGCGGGCCGCCCAAGCTTCTGCATAACACTTATCAGGCCCCCGGAGTCAAGAGCGCGCAAGTTCCCTCCTCCGCGCTGCGGAGCGGCGCCGTAAGCGGAGTGAGCATCGGTCGCTGAGTCCTCTGACTTGGTTTCCGTTAGCAGGTGCGAGCGCAGTGAGCTCTGCACCAAACACTTATCGAGGTTTAACCGCCGGATCTCCCTCGAGGCGAGCTCGAAGGCGGCGGAGCAGGAGCCTGCTGGCCGCTCCTACGACCTAGAAATTCATCTGTGCCCTCGTGCCGTCCGACTCCATTCAAGGAGAGCAGGCTCGGGCCGTGAGGCGGCGGGCCAGTTAGCTCCGGGCTCGGGTGAGGGGCAGAGTCCTGAGTGAGACCGACTCGATGTGTGGGGAGGGGAGGAGGCGTCCAATCAAGCGAGGCGGCTGTCAGGCATCCGGTGCCCGCTCGAGTTAGAAATCAAGGCTCACAACCTCCCCTCCCCGTCAGGTGCGTGTATAGAAGCGTTCGGTGTCGAATGCCTCCCGGTTCTTGAGCATGAAGTAGGTGGCGCGTCCGATGCGAGCCGCAAGGATGCTGAGCGCCTTGCCCTTGCCGTGGCGGCGCGCGAGCCTCTTGAGATGGGCCTGGCCGCGGACGTTGTCGCGAAGGAAGAGGACGGCCGCCTCACTGAACGCCCACTTGAGGTGTGCGTTGCCGATCTTGGCTCCTCCGCTGCCGACTCGCTTGCCTGCACTGCGGTGCTCGGGCTTGGCGAGTCGACAGTAGGAGCTGAAGCGCTGCACCGTGCTGAAGCGAGCGATGTCGTGGATCTCATAGAGCAGCGTGAGGGCCAGGATGCGGCCAATGCCGGGGATGGTTCGCAGCCGCTGCAGCGTGTCGTGGTCGTGGACGCGGGCTTCTTCTTCGATCGTGCGCTCGAGTTCTCGGATCACGGGGTCGAAGCGATCCGCGAGTGCGAGATCCGCCTCGATGGTCCTCTGGATCATGCGATCGTCGAATGCCTGGGCCAGTCCCTCGCGGTTCTTCTTATAGAGGAGCTGACCGGAGGGCCGAGGCAGGTTGTACTGATGAAAGGTGTTACGGACGTGGGCGAGGAGTTCGCCGCGCTTGCGTACGAAGTAGAGTCGGCGCCGGAGCACATCGCGCGTGGCTCGCATCTGCGGGGGATAGACGTAGGCCACCGGAAAGGCACCCCCGCGCAGCAGCACCGCCGTCTTGTGGGAGTCGATGTGGTCGTTCTTCGCCTTGGCCCCATGGATCGCCTTCATGTAGAGCGCATGGCCGAGCACGAAGGGGATCTGCTCGCGAGCACAGAGATCGGCGAGCCAGTACCAGCAGAAGATGCACTCGCTGCCCACGACGAGATCTGAACGGTACGGCTCGAGGGCGCGAAGCAGTGCCTCGCCCTCACAGCGTAGCCTCTTGTGTAGTCGTATCTTGCCCTGGCAGTCCAGGATACAGAGGTAGAGCGTGCGAGCGTGAAGGTCGATGCCACAGTAGTATCGATGCTGGCCGGTGTAGAAGCGCATGGTTCCCCTCCTGGGTTGGATGGATCGAGCGTCGCGCTCTGATCATTCCGTCCTCTCTCTGAGAGGTCCAGGAGGGGGCCTGCATGAGTATCAAGCGATTGCTGCAGTCGCGGCAACCATCGACCTCGCGCGCTACGCTTGCGGTCACCACATTAGCCGCACAGCAGAATCGCAGATCCGTTAGATAGCTCCTACAGGCCGGTACCGTATGCTTGTCAGCCTTAGACCGTCGTTGCGCCATCTTTTGGCGGCGACCCTCATGTTTGGGGCGTGCACCGAAGCTGCGGAACAAATCAATGAACCGGATCACTCCGAGGCCATTGCACGCGTCTTCACGGGGCTTCGCTCCGAGCTAGCCGTCCGCGGAAGGCCCGCTCCAACGACCCATTCGCTCGAGGCCCGGATGGTGGAGTACGACGTGCCGGGCGTCTCGGTCGCGGTTGCGGACGGAGGTCATCTGGTGTGGGCTCGTGGCTTCGGCGTGAAGGAGCGCGGCAGACCCGACTCTGTGGACGACGCGACGTTATTCCAGGCTGCATCGGTCTCGAAGCCGATTGCCGCTACTGCTGTGCTCAAGATGGTGGAAGACGGGAGGCTCGACCTCGACACCCCGGTGAACGAGTATCTCACTAGTTGGCAGTTGCCCACCAATGCCCTTACGGCTGAGGAGCCTGTAACGCTTCGTCGCATCGTCTCTCATGGCGCGGGAACGACGGTCTGGGGATTCGCAGGCTATAGGACTACGGCCCAGCTCCCGACGGTTCCGCAGATCTTGGACGGGCAGCCACCCGCGAACAACCCAGCCGTCCGCGTTGACCTGATGCCTGGGCAGACGTGGCGGTACTCGGGTGGTGGGGTAACTATCGGGCAGTTGGTGATTGCCGACGTAGCGAGGGTCCCGTTCTCAGATGTCCTGGACGAGCTAGTCCTGGGTCCTTTCGGGATGGTTCGTAGTACGTTTGCTCAGCCGCTTCCGACGAATCGGCAGCACGAGCCCGCTGCAGGCCATCAAGCTGACGGGACAGTGGTGCCGGGTCGGATGGGACGCAGCCCGGACTGTGAGGAGCGTGGGAGCGACACCGGCATAGCTTACGAGGTGCCCCGGTGTACGAAATCGTTTGATGGGCAACGTCTCGGTGGCGATGAGCAATGCCCGGTAGGGACCGATGCCCGGGACGGTCTCGAGTAGGGCCACTGCCGGGATCTCGCGGCCCACGTGCTCCACTCTGCGATCGAGGGTTTTGATCATCGGTGCGAGCTGATCGATGAGCTCCCACTGCATGTCGATGAACAGACGCCGCTCGTCCCCGAGCAGGGGCCACGCCACATCATGCACCCACTGGCGTCCATCCTGGGTGAGCAGACACCCACGCTCCAGATGAAGCCCGACGTTGTGGATCTGGGCGTGGATGCGGTTCACCATGCGCGTGCGTTCGCGTACGAGTCGCGCCCGGTTGCGTAGCAGTACCGCCTGCTCCCGCTGCTCGACGCACTTCGGATGGACCTCGGGGATGAGGCCCGCGAGCCGCATACGCGCCAACAACTCGGCGTCGATATCGTCACTCTTGTAGTTGGACTCGGCGATGACTCGAAGCCGCTTGGCGTGAGCGAGCACGAAGTCGATCCCCCGCTCCCCGAGTCGATCGAAGAGCCACGGCCAGGCCGGACTCGTCTCGACGACCACCTCCAGGGGCTGATACTGCTGAAGTAGATCATCGAGTCGATCCTCTTGCGTGTTCTTGATCCGGATGGGTCCGGCCACCAGCTGACCTGTATTGCTCACGATGGCGATCACCGAATACGTTGCGTGAGCATCGATTCCTGCGACAAACATGGCTGGCCTCCTTGGGTTGGGTGCCGCAGGCCTTTGAGCAAAGATCAGCGTAACGCCACGCTCGAGTGAGGTCAGCCTTTCGCCTTATAAGATCAGAATCGCAGAGGGTTAGAGAGCACAGGATCAGCCTTACTCGTTGCTTCCGGCAGAGGAACTCATGACGGTCAGGAATCATGGGCATTGAGGTACGCCGGAACCTGTCAACGCCAGTGAGACACTCTTGGAAATCAATTAGAGAGCAATCTCCTGTGTCGTGAGGGATGGGGTGGGAGGATTGATCCAGACGGCCTCCGGGAGTGGTTTAGGCTTCGGCTCACCGGAGACGAAGCGCTCGGGATGAGCGGCCCATGCCTCACGGAGCACGGCCTTCCTGCAGGCGATGATCCGATCGGCGTGACCGAAGTGGACCTGTTCGGGGGTCAGCATCGAGATGCCGCCATGGCGGTGCTCGGCATTATACCAACGGAAGAACGAGCGACAGAAGGTCTTGGCTTGCCCCTGATCCCCGAACCGGCCGGGAAACGAGGGATGGTACTTCAAGGTCTTGAACTGAGCCTCGGAGAACGGATTGTCATCCGAGACCTGGGGTCGGCCCAACGAGCGGGTCACGCCGAGATCGGCGAGTAGTTGAGCCGTGCATTGGCTCGTCATCGGAGCCCCTCGATCGGAATGCAGGGTCAGGAGGTGGGGCTGGACGCCATGCTTCAAGCAACTCTGCTGGATCAGCCGGCTGGCCAGGGCAGAGTTCTCCCGATCCGCCACCATCCATCCCACGACGTAGCGGCTGAAGATGTCCAGGATCACGTAGAGGTAGAAGTAACTCCACTTCTTCGGCCCCAGCAGCCGGGTGATATCCCAGGACCAGACCTGGTTCGGGCCCCTCGCCATCAACTCGGGCTTCTGGTATTTGGGATGACTCCGCTGCGCTCGACGCTCCTGAACCGGCACCTGGGAAGCCAGAACGCGATACATCGTACGCTCGCTGCACAGGTAGACGTCCTCGTCGAGCAGCGTCGCCACCACCTCGGCTGGGGACCGGTCCACGAACCGCTCCGAACACAGGGTGTCGAAAATCTTGTCCCGCTCCCTCTCACTTAAGGCCCGGGCGGGGGTCGGGCGGGGCTGCTGATGCCCGGTCGATGCACTCCGACGACGGTAGAACGTGGCTCGCGGCACCCTGAGCGCATCGCACGCGGGCTTCACCCCTACGTGCTTGGCTAGCTCCTGGGTCGCCTTCATGAGTTCGTCCCGTCCTCGAGGCTCAATCCCAGCAGCCCTGCAACTTTTCCCTGGACGTCGATGATCAAGTGCGCCTTCTGGAGCTCCTTCTCGAGGCGAGTGTTCTCGCGCTCCAGCTTGCGCACCTTCTCCTCCAGCGGATTGCGCTCGCGCTTACGGCCTCGTTTCTTCGACAGCGCTTTCAGGGACCCGCTATGCGCCGCCTTGCGCCATGTCGTCAGGTGCGACGAGTACAAGCCCTCCCGCCGTAGGAGTCGGCCAACCTCTCCGGGCTCCGTGCACCGGTCCGCTTCTTCGACGATCCGCAGCTTGTACGACGGAGCGAACCGCCGGCGCAGCGGCCTATCTACCACCTCCGAGTCCGCAGGAGCTGCCGCGCTTCGCTTACCGTCCCAGGTTGGTGGGGCTATTCCATTCTCTTTCATTCTCTCTCGGTGTCTCAGCATCCTCGGTTTCTCTGCCTTCGCCCTACTCTAATTCCTTAGCTGCTCCGTGTCTCACGTAAGTTGGCAGAGAGGGCGCCAGCTTGGACCGCAAGACGTTGACGAGTACGTCGTGCTTCGACGTGAATCGCTCAAAGACAGTCCACTAGCGTTCGCCGCCTCTCCTGAAACGGATCGCGGAGCGTCGCCTGACTTCATTCGGGAAGACCTAACCAATCCGCGGTCCGCAATATTCGGCGCTTTCGATCCCGATCTCTTCGGCGTCGCCGGGATCGTCGCCAGCAAAGGAAAATCTTCACATACCGCTCACATCTGGGGCATGTATGTGAAGCCGGTTCATCGAGGTGCGGGCGCGGGGCGGGCTCTGCTCGAGGCGGTGACTCAGTTCGCTGCGGAATTAGAGGCCGTGGAACAGATCCAACTGAGTGTGGCAGAAAGCGCGAGTGCGGCTCACGGCCTTTACCTATCTGCTGGATTCGAGACATGGGGAACGGAGCCTGACGGTCTTCGGCATGGCTTCGCATCGGTCGCCGTCTTGCACATGGTAAAGAAAGTCCCGGGCCGCGCTCTCTAACACCACTAAGAAGGACCGGAGGGCAGCCGACAGTGCGCCTCTAAGCCACGAGGACGCTCTAGGCTACGCAGGATACCGAATAAATACCGAAGACACTTAGAACGCAAATACAGGCTTCTGAAAGGGTTCTGCTTGCGCCTACCGGTCCACTGTCGGATGTTGAGCGCAGTCTGATCCTCCCACGCCGAGGACATCGGCTCGTCAAGCAACCAAGAGGAGCTTCACATGCCTGCCACAACCTTCGCCGTACCTCTATTGCCTGGAACGACCGAGGCCTGGAAGCAGGCCGCAGCAGAGATGACTGGCCCTCGCAGGGCTGAGTTCGAGGAGTCGCGCCGGCGCATGGGTCTGACCCGTGAGGTGGTGAGCCTCCAGCAAACACCCGAAGGAGATTACGTGGTTGTTTGCATCGAAGGAGATGACCCTGATGGGGTGGTATCGAAATATCTGAACTCGGACGCGCCATTCGATCGTTGGTTCGCCGAGACGATACTCATCGGTACTCACGGGATGGATGCTTCGCAGGAGCCACCTCCTCCCAATCAGGTCTTCGTCGATTGGCGGGCGTAGCGGAGCAGCGAGTAGCATGTTGCTCGCTCTGATCTCGCCGAGCTAACACGATGTCCGATCCAGTCGCCCGTCTCAACGCGGCTCTACAGGGTCGCTACCGCATCGAGTCCGAACTCGGTGAAGGCGGCATGGCTATGGTGTACTTGGCCGAGGACGAGCGTGCACCTTGGGCTGGCGACGGCCTCGCAGGGGGAGGTTCCTGACAGCAGGGTGCCAAACTCGCAAAAGCGTCTTTGAAATGCCTATCCCTACTTCCATAGCCCGCGCCAGGCGTCATCTCATGGCGACGATCGTGGTGTCGATCACTCTCTCTCTGTCGACACAGGGGAAGGCGGACGCCCAGGCTCCGAGCCTATCGATGAACCTCGAGTGGTGGCACCCGTTCGCCGCCGGTGCCGGGGTAGCCACCCTCTTCCTGATCGATGAGCCCGTCCGCGACTTCCTCCAGGATCATCGGAGCGATGGGCTCAATGACCTGGGGGACGTCACGACGCACTTCATGGACCCAGAGAAGTGTTTTGGATCTCGGGCGGCAGCGCCATCGCGCTCGGCCTGATCACGCAGGAGCCGAAAGTGACCGCCACGGGAGCGCACATCCTCGCCGCGTACGGCATTTCGTCGTGGATGATGATCGGCACGAAGTGGGCGTTCGGGCGATCACGCCCGTCGGACACTCCGGACGATCCGACCAACTTCGACTGGTTCGATGGTGGCGAGAACTCAGCCTTCCCGTCTGGAAGCGCCACTGTCGTCTTCAGCCTCGCCACCACGGTCGCCGACGCCGTCGACCGAAGGCCAGTGTCCGTTGTGTTGTACACGGGCGCCACCTTGAACGCCTGGGCCCGCCTGAACAGCGACCGGCACTGGTTGAGCGACGTCACGCTCGGCGCGCTGTACGGGGTGACGGCCGCCAAGCTCGTCAACGGCGAGTGGACAATCTTCGGCCTCGAGCTGCCGGCGATGTGGACGGATGGGCGCTCGGTGGGGCTGGGCTACACCCTCAGGTTCTGACGCCTTGGATGATAGAAGCGAGGCGGCCACCTCCATCGTTCGGAGGTGGCCGTCTTCTCGTTCAGGACGCACCTTCGAGCAATCAGCGAGCCGCCCCAGCATCGTTCGATCTAAGGATTCTTCAACGACCGAGTCGCAACTATTCATTACATCCGCCCTCGCAATTTTTCCGGTTTTCGATTTTCGGTGTTCTCGTCTGAGACTGTAAGGCGGGTGGTTGTGGAATAGACCTTCCCCCTACGCACTCTGCACTCGCGTACTACGTCATTCGACGGCCAGGTGGTGGACGAAGAGGATGCCCAGCGGGGCGCACATGCGCAGGAGCTGGAGGAGTGCGGCTTCGACGTGTAGGGGTAGACCTTCCTCGCACAGGCCGCCGGATCGGGTTGCACGCCATGGGCTTCGCCGCCTCCCTAAAGAGAGAGAGCAAGGTATTCGCAAGGGTAGGGGGCGGCAACCGAGAGAGGCGTGAGATCGCCGGCAAACCGGAGAACCAGCCGCCCCGCATCCGCACCGCCCGATGAGGGCGTTCTAACCAGCGATGGCTACTGACGTGGGGTCCGGCTAGATTGGGGGTGGTCACCACCGTAGCCGCGCAGCAGGAAGTAACGTAAAGCCGACTTATAATTGGAGTGTTTGGTGCGGGCATTGTCAGTCTCTTTGAGTGCCGTCGCGCTTACGCTCCTCACGGCTGGGCCCGGTCCGTGGGACGACCCCTCGCGTGAGGAGCGCCCGGCCAGAACAGGTGAGCCGGTCGAATACACGTCTTTTCTGAGTCCGGCGGCGCTTTCCAGGGCCTTGGGGCTCGGCAGGTCGAACACCGCACCGGACGGAGCCACCCAGCAGGCAGAGGGAGTGCCGCGCGAGTTCTACTTCTCACGCGTTGCGTATTCAGGATACGGGAGAGGGTACGGGCGGGGTTGGGGAAGATGGGCCACGGACTACCCGAAGGCTGACCAGATCTTTCTCTCGTTCATCGACCGCTTGCTCTCGAACCTCGACGCCTTCGAGCGTGAGCACCCCGTCCGTTTGGACGACCCTGGGGTCAGACGCTTCCCCTTCCTCTACGCTCTCGAGGTCGGTAGCATGGCCCTCACCGAGCCAGAAATCGCTGGGCTCCGGGACTACCTCCTCGCCGGAGGTTTTCTGGTCATCGACGACTTCTGGGGTTCGAGACAGTGGGCCAACTGGGAGAACGAGATCCGATCGGTGCTTCCCGGCTACGAGATTGTCGACCTGTCCCTCGACCATCCGATCTTCACGGCCTTCTACGAGATCGACGAGATCCTTCAAGTCCCCAACGTCCGCAACGGCATCCGTGGCGGGCCGACGCACCAGTCAGACGGGTACGTCCCCATGGTCAAAGGGATCCACGACGAGAACGGCCGACTGATGGTGGTCATCAACTGGAACACCGACCTCGGCGACGCCTGGGAGTGGGCGGACAATCCCCGCTACCCCCTCAAGTACTCGACTTATGCGTACGAGATGGGCGTGAATATGATCGTCTACGCGATGAGTCACTGACTCGAGACATTTCTTCCGTTCGGCGGGCTGGGCACCTATGATGGCCGGGCCCGTCTCTGCTCCGACCACCTGCTTTCCTGCAAGGAGCCCGTATGTCGCTGGACCACTATGTCACCCTCGGACGGTCCGGCCTCCGGGTCAGCCCGTTCTGTCTCGGCGCGATGACGTTCGGAGAGGACTGGGGATGGGGCTCGAGCGTTGCCGACGCCGAAGCCATCTTGACGCGGTACATGGAGGAGGGCGGAAACTTCATCGACACCGCCAACTTCTACACCAAGGGGCACTCGGAGAAAATCATCGGTGACTACATCCGCCAGCGCGGGCTACGGCGCGACCAGCTCGTGATCGGAACCAAGTTCTTCTCCAACCTCTTTCCGTCCGACCCGAACGCCGGGGGGGCCAGCCGCAAGTCGCTGACTGCTGCCTGCGACGAGTCGCTGCGGCGGATGCAGACCGACTACATCGACCTCTACTGGATGCACCTGTGGGACCGGTTCACCCCGATCGACGAGACCATGCGCGCACTCGATGACCTCGTGACTGCAGGTAAGGTCCGGTACATTGGGTTCTCTGACACGCCGGCGTGGAAGGTGGCGCAAGCGCAGGTCACGGCGGCCTTTCGCGACTGGACGCCGCTCGTCGCTCTACAGATCGAATACTCGCTGATCGAGCGCACGGTCGAAGGCGAGTTGGTCCCGATGGCCCAGGAGCTCGGTCTCGGAATCACTCCTTGGTCGCCGCTGCGGGGCGGCGTGCTGACGGGAAAATACACCCGTGAGAACCTAGAGGAGGTCGAGCCGGGGCGCGGTGAGCGTGTCACAGCGTTCCTGACCGAGCGGACGTTCAAAATAATCGATGAGCTGGTTCGCATCGCCGCGGAGCACGATACGAGCCCGGCGGCGATCGCTCTGGCCTGGGTGCAGGCGAGACCGGGTGTCGACTCGACCATCATCGGCGCTCGCACGATGGCTCAGCTCGAGAGCAATCTCGTCGGACTAGGTGTGACGTTGGACGAGGCCCAGAGGGCAGCGCTCGACGAGCTATCGGCGCCGACCCTGGGCTTCCCGATTCGGTTCCTCAAGATGGCTCAGAACTTCATGCATGCGGGGGCGACGGTCGACGGAGTGCCGTCGGAGCCTATTCCATTGGCGCCGGTGAGCGACGAGGAGAGGTATTAGGCCCGGATGCGACTGCCGGCGATTGAAGGAGGCCAGCGTGGCGTACTACTTGGTTGAAGCAGTGGCGAAGGAAGACCGACTCCCAGAGCTCTCAGAGCGGTTGGACAGAGACGAGTTCCTTCCCATGCGCCCCTTCGGCGCGTCCGTCACATTGTCGCTGCGTGGGGCCCGCAAGCGTCCCGATGGCGGAGTGGTTTGGGAGGAGGAGGACTATTGCTCACCGCCACTCGCCCAGGAACGCGCGGCGGTGCTCGACGAGTACTTCGAGGACCTTCGTGTCACAGCCGTCCAAAGAAATGAGGGCTGGGCCGAGATTCGTGATCTGCCGCGACTCTTCCCGGAGTTGGCGGAGTAACGCGTCACAACACCGCCTCTCCTGCAGGGAGTCATCCTTCCGATCGCGCGGGCTCGCCCCACGCAAGGTGCCGTCGAGCGGATCCCGAGCCCCATGAATTTCCGCGCTTGCTAATCCGTTGGGTTCCGGCACATCGTGAAATAGCGACATTTCCGCTTCCCTCGACGAGGACATCATGTTGAGTGCCTCGCCGTCCCAATCGTAGCCGGAACCGCCCCGCATGGCCTCGACGACGAGCTTTCCCCCCGGTCCCCTGCGCGTCGAGAACGTGGGTGTGTCTGCTGGCGGCACTTGCATCCTCAAGATGGTGGATCTGACGCTTCACCCCGGGGAAATGTGCGCGCTCATCGGTCCCTCTGGAGCGGGAAAGAGCACGCTTATCAAGGTGCTCCTGGGCCTTCGGGATCCTGACGAGGGGTCCGTGATGATGGGACCACTGCCTGTGGCGGAGCTGGGCCCGGTTGGCTACGTGCCCCAGGACGACGCACTCCACCGGGGGCTCACCGTGCGGCGTGAGCTGGCCTATGCCGCAGAGCTGCGCATGCCGGGGACGAGCGCGGACGAGCGTCAGTCCCGGATCGAGGAGATCCTCGATCAGGTCGACCTTGGTGACCGTTCCGAAGTCCGCATTCGCCGGCTCTCCGGTGGTCAGAGAAAACGTGTGTCATTGGCCCTCGAGCTCCTGACCGGCCCGCCGTTGCTCATCCTCGACGAGCCGACTTCGGGTCTCGACCCCGGCCTCGAGGCGCGTACGATGACACTCCTGTCCCAAGTCGCGGGGACCGGCCGGATCGTCCTCGTGGCCACCCACGCCATGGAGAGCATCGAGCGGGCCCAAGCGCTGTGCGTGTTGGTGGGCGGACACGTCGCCTTCTTCGGGCCGCCCCGAAAGGCGCTCGCGTACTTCCGGGTCGATCGGTACGCCGAACTCTTCCGCCAGCTCGAGAAACAATCGCCGTCGTCGTGGCACCTCGCCGCCAGCGCGGACCCGGACCAGCGGACGTTTCTCCGCCGCCCGGGCCCC
Source organism: Longimicrobiales bacterium (assembly GCA_965219445.1). GTDB lineage: Bacteria > Gemmatimonadota > Gemmatimonadetes > Longimicrobiales > Gaopeijiaceae > UBA822. The sequence continues at coordinate 263,495 of CBDCNQ010000005.1, forward strand.
GCGCTCCGTTCGCCAGCCGCCCGAGCAGGTGGGGAGAGAGGTCAGACCAGCGCTGACGAAGCCCTCGACCGCCTGAAGGCTCGGATGGGGAGCCCGCAGGTTCCGTGAGCACGCCGCGCCGGCAGTCATACGTCCTGGCAGCCCGCTACCGGGACTGCTTGCTCGGTGACATGGGTGGCCTCGTCCTGATTCTGGCGCAGGCCCCCCTCATCGGATGGCTGTGCGCCGTGGTGTGGGGGTCCATCGAGAGTGACACGCCCGCGCTCTACTTCGTGCTCTGCCTTGCGGCCGTCTGGTTCGGGTGTATCAACGCCTGCCGTGAAATCGTAAAGGAGCGGGCCATCCTCGAGCGGGAGCGCCTCTTCGGCCTCCGCCCCCGCGATTACGTCATCTCCAAGGTGTGGGTGCTGGCCGCCCTGGGCGCGGCTCAGGTCGTCCTGTTGCAGGGGACGGTGGAGTGGCACCTCCAGCTTCGTGGTCCCATGCCGTTGGAGCTTCTGGCACTCTTCGGTGCCTCGGTGGCGGGCACCGGCCTCGGCCTCCTCGTCAGCGCCCTGGCAACGACACAGGAGCGGGCGGTGTTCGCGGTGCCGCTTCTCCTCCTTCCACAAATTTTGTTCTCCCAGCTGGCGATCCCCAATACTCTTTATAGTGACGTCGTCGCTGCCGTGGAGAAGGCGATGCCTGTACACTGGGCCTTCCGCGTGTTCGAGGAGAGCGCCGCCCTCGAGCCTCGCTGGCACATGGTTGCGCTATTTCTGGTCATCCTGCTGGCCATGTGCACGGCCCTCGTCGTCGCCGCTATGGTGTCCCTGCTCCCCCGGCGTGAGGTCGTGACATGAAAAAGGCCGTGACAGTCCTTCTGGCGCTCACCCTTCTCCTGGGAGGCTACCTCGCCGTAGCGCACGTCTCCGGGGGCGCCTTCTCAACGCTGGGCCTGGCCCTCGGCGGGAACCGCGCCGAGCTTCGGCGCATGGCGCTCGCGTTCATAGAGGACATCCAGTTCAAGGATTTCGTGAGCGCGGCGAGCTACCACGCGCCCGACCTACGCGACAGCGTCGACATTCCGTTTCTTATCCAGCGACTCTTCACGGTGAGACCGGAGGCCCTCGACATTATGGACTACGAGGTCGTCTTCGCGGAGGTCGACTCAGGCGGGCTGCGGGCCCGGGTAAAGTTGCGCGTAAAGGTGAAGCTCCTCCTGGACGGGCGTATCGAGGAGCGGGAGCTCTTACTCTACTTCCGACGCGACAGCGTCGACGATCCCTGGTACATGAGACTGGAAGACAGCCTCCGCCAGCTCTCGCCGGACTCGACAAAGCGAAGCTGACGGCTCCGCCGCCCTCCAGCGCTCGCATCTGATTTGGCGCTTCTCGGAGCGTGCGGCCTGTGCGCGAAAGCCTGCTATGTCGTATGATGACTGCCACGCTCCCGTGGCTTTCAGGCACGCATGACCGGTCCCATCAAGGCGAGGAAATGAGAAATGACGAAGATGACAAAAGTTGAGCTTCGACCCGTCCGAACGCAGACTCTCGTGTTTTGCCTCGGCCTCGCCTTCACAGTCTTCATGGCGACGGCAGCGGCTGCCTTCGCTCAGCGCCTACCGGGGACCGAAAACGGTGAGTGGCGCTATCTGGGCGGCGATGCCGGGCACACCCGCTCCTCGCCCTTGAACCAAATCAACGCTGGCAACTTCGAGAACCTCGAGCAGCAGTGGGTTTGGCGGGGCGATAACTTCGGCCCCAACGTCGATTACTTTGCCAGGTCCACCCCGCTCTACGTCGACGGAATACTCTACACGGTGGTCACTCCGCGCCGGCAGGTGGTGGCGATCGACCCTGCCACGGGCGAGACGCTCTGGGTCTTTCGCGAGCCGGAGACGGTCAGGTTTTTGCGCTCTCCCAGGCGGGCCTACGGAAAAGGGGTCGCATACGGGGAGGTGGACGGGCGCGGAGTGATCTATTTCACTAGCCCCGCCTTCTTCCTTTGGGCGCTCGATGCCAAGACGGGCCGGCCCTTGGAGAGCTGGGGCGAGCCCGTACCGCTCGACAATTTCTCCCAGACCGGTGCCCGCGATATGGTGCGGGACCTCCTGGACGGCTGGGGCCAGTGGGAGCGCTGGGACGAAGGACCGTACGACGCCGACTTCGGGGTCCCGAGGGAGCTCGGCATGGTCACCAGTTCATCGCCGCCGATCGTGGTGAACGGGGTGGTCGTGGTGCTCGTGGGCCACGAGCCCAGCTATGGCCAGACCCGGATCCAGAACGTCCCGGGCGACATCATGGGGGTCGACGCCCGAACGGGTGAGTTGCTCTGGAAGTTCCACGTGATCCCGCGGCCCGGCGAGTTCGGGCACGAGACGTGGGAGAATGACGCCTGGCAGTGGTCGGGGGACCTGTCGTCGTGGGCTCCCGCGTCCGCCGACCCGGAGCTGGGGCTCGTGTACCTCGTGACGAACGCTTCGACGGTCCAGACGTACGCGGGCCATCGCCCGGGGCATAACCTGTTCGGCGGCAGCCTCCTCGCGTTGGACGTCCAGACGGGCGAGCGGAGGTGGCACTTCCAGATCCACCACAGCGACCAGTGGAATTACGACATTCCGGCGGCGCCCATTCTGATGGATCTGACGGTGGACGGAGAGCAGATCCCAGCGGTGATCCAGAACACGAAGCAAGGTCTCGTCTTCGCGTTCAACCGGGAGACCGGCGAGCCCATCTGGCCCATCGAGGAGCGCCCGGTCATTCAGACGCAAGTCCCTGGCAACTACACTGCGGCCACTCAGCCCTACCCGACCCTGCCGGAACCGTTGGACCCAATCGTAGTGGACGGGCTGACCGAAGAGTACCTCATCGACTACACTCCGGAGCTGAATGCGCAGGCGCAGATCATGCTGAGTCAGTTCCAGGTCGGGGGCCTCTACGTACCGCCGCTTCCCTTCAACCACGATAACGACTTCGTCAACAACGTCGGTTGCCAAGGGGGGTTGAACATCCCCCGTCCTGCGGTCGCGGATCCCAGCACGGGAATGATGTACGCGTCGCACAGCCGGACCTGCAGCGCCCGCCAGTTCATGGCGCCCACCAACGGGGTGGACGAAGAGCGCACGGAGTACGCCGTACCTGACGAGGGCGGTGCCACTCCCAACTATACTCCCACCACGGGCACCACGGTGGCAGCGTGGCTACCCGGGGGTGGCACAGGGCAGGGGCGGCTGGAGACGATCGAGGGCCTGCGGCTCTACAAGCCCCTGGACAACCAGCTCTCCGCCTTCCAGATGAACACGGGCAGGCAGGTCTGGTCGTTGCCAGTCGGCCAGACTCCTGAGCGGATCAGGAATCACCCTCTTCTGGCGGGAGTGGACGTTCCCAATACGGGAGGAGCCGGCGCGTCGATCCAGATGGTCATGGGCGATCTCTTGGTCCAGACCAGGGCGCTCAGTAACGGGGGCTCGCAGTTACTCCCGGATGCGCCGATGGAGCTCCATGCCCGCGACAAGCGGACGGGCGAGATCTTGGGGAGCGTCCCGCTTCCGGCCCCCGGCCAGTACGGGATGATGACCTACATGCACGAAGGCAGACAGTACGTCGTCGTGCAGATCGGGAGCATCCGCACGGACTTCCCGGGCTCGCTGGTGGCCTACGCGTTGCCTTGATTGGGGCCAGCCGGCGGGGGCCATTCAGCCGGTAGGTGGATGTGCCAAAGCCGCCTTGAGGGGGTACGCTCGTAAGAGGCACCCCCACAAGGAGGACGTCGATGGGCAAGAACATCGTCCACGTGATCGGAACCGGGACCATCGGTGAGCCGCTCGTGGGCCTGTTGGCCATTCATAAGGAAGAGTTCAACATCGATGAGGTCACGTTCCACAAGAACATGCCCTACAGTCACGACCGTCCCAAGCTCCTGCAGATGATTGGGAAGGGCGCCAACATGGCGACCCGCAAGGACCGCATCGAGAAGTTCGAGGAGCAGGGTATCGAAGTCGCCTACGAGCAAGAGGAAGCGATCGAGCGGGCAACGGTGGTGATCGATTGCACGCCGAGCGGCATCGGCATCGACAACAAGAACGAGTTCTACGAGAAGTATCGTGACAGGGTACGTGGGTTCATCGCCCAAGGTTCTGAGTTCGGGTTCGGCACGATGTACGCGCGGGGCATCAACGACGACGTGCTCGACGACAGCCACTCGCAATTCGTGCACGTGGTCAGCTGCAATACGCACAATCTGGCTGCGCTGCTGCAAACCTTGGGTGATGACAGCGCCGAGGGATTGGGGATCGAGGAAGCACGTTTCGTGTGTCTGCGGCGCGCGAACGACATTTCAGAGAACAGCGGGTTCGTGCCTGCACCGCAGCTCGGCGTTCACTCTGACTCACGCTTTGGCACCCATCACGCTCACGATGCGTACCATTTGTTCAGGACCAAGGGTCACGAGCTGAATCTGTATGAGCTAGGATCAAGGGTGTGTAAAAAAAGAGGCGACGTACCTTTCCGCTAGGTAGTAAGAAGTTAACCAGCGAATCCCGGGTGAGCGCCCGGGGGAAAGGAACGATGCCTCGTGAGGAAGAATATGGTGGGACCCGAGAGTGAGTCCAGCACGCCGACGTGGGAGTGCTTGGAAGCGCTGGTTCGTGAGAAGGCCCAGGAGATGGTCCAGCGGATTCTGGAGGAGGAAGTGACGGAGTTGCTCGGCCGGGAGAAGTCGGAGCGGAAGACGGTCGTAGACCCGGCGCCAGGCTACCGCAACGGCTACGGCAAGGCTCGGCGGCTGGCGATGAGCTCGGGCACGATCATGCTCCGACGGCCCCGGGTTCGAGGCATTGAGGAGCGGTTCGAGAGTCGGGTGTTGCCGTTGTTCGCACGACGGACGAAGGAGGTGGGTGCTCTGCTTCCGGAGCTGTATCTGCACGGGCTGGCGGAGGGAGACTTCGAGCTGGCGATGCGGGGCCTGCTGGGCGAGGGGGCCCCGTTGTCGAAGTCTTCGATTTGGCGGCTGCGGGCGGGATGGACAAGGAAATTCGAGGAATGGTCGAAGCGCTCGCTGGCCGACCGTGAGGTCGTCTACGTCTGGGCGGACGGGATCTACGTGAAGGCGGGGCTCGAGCGGGACAAGGCAGCGCTGCTGGTGGTTCTCGGTGCGATGCGAGATGGTACGAAGGAGGTGTTGGCCCTGAGATCGGGCTACCGAGAGTCGGTCGAGTCCTGGTCCGAGGTGTTGCGGGATCTGAAGGCACGCGGCATCGAGGCGCCCCGGCTTTTGATGGCGGACGGCAACGCGGCGATCTGGGGCGCAGTACGGCAGGTATGGCCTGAGGCGGGCGAGCAACGGTGCTGGAACCACAAGATGAGGAACGTGCTGGACCGGCTGCCTCAGCGGGAGCAGAGCGAGGCGAAGGACCTTCTCAGGACCGTGGTCTACGCACCGAGGCGGTCCGAGGCGCTGAAGGCCCGTGAGGCGTTCGCCAGGCGCTACAGACCGTGGTATCCGAAGGCGGTGGATGTACTCGAGGACGACTGGGAGCGGATGGTGGCGTTCTACGACTTCCCCGAGGACCACTGGAAGCATCTACGCACGACGAACGTGGTCGAGAGCCCCTTTGCCGCAGTACGGCTCAGGACAACGGCGGCGAAGCGCTTCAAGCGGGTCGAGAGCGCTACGGCGCTGATCTGGAAGCTGCTCTTGGTGGCGGAGAAGCGCTTCAGAAGGCTCGACGCTCCTCACCTCCTCAAGGACGTATTTGAAGGAAGAAAGTTCGAAGACGGAAAGCCCGTCTCAACCCAACAGCGGAAAAACGCCGCCTGAAACATTTACACACCTATTGACCCAACCTCCTCTGCCAACGACATCTTCTCCTTCGGTCGCGAGCACGGTCACTACGGCCGCATCCTGAGCCATACGGTGGTGCCCACCCCAGTGCTCGCAGCTCGGGGCGATCACGAGATCGTGGGCTCTTGCTTCACGCCGCAGGATGGCAATTCATTGCTGTCTTCGATCGCGCAGACGTTGCGGTGGCTGGATCGGGACAGCCTGGACGACCGGATCGACTGTCTGCGGCCGTATCTGTTCCAGGAGATTTAGGGGGCAACCACCATCAGAAGATCATCCGGGAGGTGCTCGACGCGAGGGCGGACCGTAGTTTCAAACTCAATGCCCGATCCCATCAAGGCGAGGAATGAGGAATGACCAAGATGATGAACGTTGAGCTTCGACCCGTCCGAACGCAGACTCTCGTGTTTTGCCTCGGCCTCGCCTTCACAGTCTTCATGGCGACGGCAACGACTGCCTTCGCTCAGCGCCTCACAGGGACCGAGAACGGTGAATGGCGTTACCTGGGCGGCGATGCCGGGCACACCCGCTCCTCGCCCCTGAGCCAAATCAACGCCAACAACTTCGAGGACCTCGACGTGCAGTGGATCTGGCGGGGCGACAACTTCGGCCCCAGCGTCGACTACTTCATGCGTTCCACTCCGATCTACGTCGACGGAATGCTCTACACGGTGGCCACTCCGCGGCGGCAGGTGGTGGCCATCGACCCCGCTACGGGGGAGACGATCTGGGTCTTCCGCGAGCCCGAGACCACCCGGTGGTTGCGCTCTCCCAGACGGTCCTACGGAAAAGGGGTCGCCTACGGCGAGGTGGACGGCCGCGGGGTGATCTACATGACGACTCCCGGCTTCTTCCTTTGGGCGCTCGACGCCAAGACGGGCCGGCCCTTGGAGGACTGGGGCGCACCCGTACCGCTCGATGATTTCGAACAGACCGGTGTCGTTGACCTGGTCCCGCAGCTCCTGGACGGCTGGGGCCAGTGGGAGCGCTGGGATGAAGGCCCGTACGACCCCGACTACGGGGTCCCGAGAGAGCTCGGTATGGTCACCAGCTCGTCGCCGCCGATCGTGGTGAACGGGGTGGTCGTGGTCCTCGTGGGCCACCAGCCCAGCTACGGCCAGACCCGGGTCGAAAACATCCCGGGCGACATCATGGGGTTCGACGCCAGAACCGGAGAGTTCCTCTGGAAGTTCCACGTCATCCCGCGGCCCGGGGAGTTCGGCCACGAGACATGGGAGAACGACGCCTGGCAGTGGTCGGGAGACCTTTCGTCATGGGCTCCTGCCTCCGCCGACCCGGATCTGGGGCTCGTCTACCTCGTGACGAACGCGTCGACGGTGCAGTCGTACGCGGGTCATCGGCCGGGGCACAACCTGTTCGGCGGTAGCGTCCTCGCGTTGGACGTCCAGACGGGCGAGCGGAGGTGGCACTTCCAGATCCACCACAGTGACCAGTGGAACTATGACCTTCCGACGCCGCCCATGCTGATGGATCTGACCGTGAACGGAGAGCAGATCCCCGCGTTGATCCAGAACACGAAGCAGGGCCTCGTCTTCGCGTTCAACCGGGAGACCGGCCAGCCCATCTGGCCCATTGAGGAGCGTCCGGTCATTCAGACCCAAGTTCCCGGCAACTATACGGCGGCCACGCAGCCCTATCCGACCCTGCCCGAACCGCTGGACCCGATCGTATTGAACGGGCTGACCGAAGAGTTCGTCATCGACTACACGCCGGATCTGAAGGCGCAGGCGCAGATCATGCTGAGTCAGTTCCAGATCGGGGGTCTCTACGTGCCGCCTCTTCCCTTCGACCACGACAACGACTTCGTCAACAACGTTGGCTGTACGAGCGGCGTGAACGTCCCCTTTCCGCCGGTCGCGGATCCCAGCACAGGAATGATGTACGCATCGCACCAACGGGGCTGCAGCGCCCCCGGGTTCATGGCGCCCACGGGCGGGGTGGACGTGGACGACTCGGACTATGCCGTGCCCAACGCTGACGGCGCTACCCCCAACTATACTCCTACCACGGGCACCACGGTGGCAGCGTGGCTGCCCGGCGGTGGCGGAGGGGAGGGGCGCCTGGGGACGATCGACGGCCTGCGGCTCTGGCGGCCCATGGAGAGCCGGCTCACTGCCCTCCAGATGAACTGGGGCGAGCGGGTCTGGTCGTTGCCGGTCGGCGAGACTCCCGAGCGGATCAGGAACCACCCGCTTCTGGCGGGAGTGGACATTCCCAATACGGGAGGAATCGGCTTGTCGATCCAGATGGTCATGGGTGATCTCTTGGTTCAGACCAGGGCGCTCAGTCGAGGCGTCGTGCAGTTTCTCCCCGACGCCCCGTTGGCGCTCAATGCCCGTGACAAGCGGACGGGCGAGATCCTGGGGAGCGTCGAGCTTCCGGCCCCCGGCCAGTACGGGATGATGACCTACATGCACGAAGGCAAACAGTACGTCGTCGTGCAGATCGGGAGCGTCCGCACCGACTTTCCGGGCTCGCTGGTGGCGTATGCGCTGCCGTGATTGCCAACGTGGTCTTTCCTCAGCCACCCAACCCCGTGGAGCCGGGTAGCTCCCCGCGGATTATCGATCCAGTACGCGAATACCTCCACCGAAGACCGCGCCACCGATAGGGGTGCGGCCGCCAAGCTGCATCATCGTTCCCATATCGAAGGTCACCATATCGTCGGTGGACTCATTCATCACGTGGAGAGTGTTGCTATCGGGTGAGAACAATGGGAAGCCATGCCCTGTGTCATCCGGGCTGATCCTCAGGCTGGCCAGGATCTCCTTCGTCCGCGTGTCGATGATGGATACCTCTGGACCCTGTGTCGCGGCCGCCAACCGGCCGTCTGGTGAGACTGCGACCCGCCCCCTCCCGTTGATTCGGGTTTGGATTACCGTGATCACCTCGTCGGTGGCGGAATCAATGACCGTTACCGAGCCATCTCCATCCCCATTGACCCACACTTCGTCATTCGGGCCTCCGAAGTCGACCCCGTTGGGGCGGCTACCCGCGTGGAGCCGGATGATTCTGAGAATCCGGTCCCTCTTCGCGTCGATGACGACGACGCGGTCGTCACGTGTCGGAAAGTAGAGTTTGTCATTGCCTGGATGGACCCCCAGATGATTGCCCGCAATCACCGTGTCGATCTTCTTGACGGCCTCGGTCTCGACGTCATAGACCACTACACCGGGCACTTCCGCATACTGGACCGTGATGTACAGCTTGCTCCCGTCGCGGTTGAGCGCCACACCATGAGGGTCGCTGGAGGTCGATTCGCGCCGCCCGATTCGTGCAAATCCACGTACTTCCAGAGGCCGGGAAAAGTACTCGGTCTCGATCGCTCCTCTTTCCTCGAACGTAACCAAGTCCAGAATGACGACCTTCTTCGCATAAGGCACTGACACGTATATTGTCCTGCCATCTGGACTGACAGCGCCCTCATGGGTCTCTCCGTACCACTCACCCGGCACCACGAACTCATTGAGGATCTCCCTTGTGAGCGGATCGACCTCGGACACCTTGTTGTCCGTGTGGCTGACTGCGAGAACCGTATAATCTTGGGCTAGTGCCGGAGCCACAGTGAGAAACATCAGCACGCAGGTCATCCTCAACATACGAACACCATCCTCGCAAGAGTTACCCGATGTGGAGTCGCTCTGGGACTTCGATTTTCCATCTTACGAAAACCCTCGTGTCCTGACCATCACACACAGGAGGAACCGCGTGGCGCGGGAAGATACCTCCTCAGAAGACACCTCCTCAGTCGGGTGGCGCTACTGGATCCCCGCGTTCTCGTACCAGACCACGTTTTCGGTGCCGGATCCGATCGAGAGTATGTCCAGCCTTCCATCTCCGTTGATGTCCTTGACATCGAGGCTCGACACGCTGACCCCTCCCACATCGAGCGGGATGCGCTCCCACGATTCCGAGTTCGGCTGATACCGGTAGATGAAGAGGCCGTAATCTCCCCCTCGGTACCCGGCGACGATCTCGTCGTAGCCGTCTCCGTCCAGATCGGCGGCCACCAGCCCATGCCCGCCATTGAACTCGTTCTCGATCACCTCTCTGGACCAGGGGAGGGCACCGCCATCGTTGGGCGTGTAGACGACCACCTCATTGCCGTGCCACGGCTCGATCGTCGCGAGAAACCGCCCTTGATCCGACCCCAGGGTGCCCAAGCTCACCTCGCTGGAGCCTCTCTGCGGTCGAGGGCCCTCCTTGCCGGCGCCAACGTGAAGGACATAATCCACTCCCGCCGCCAGAGCTGGACGAAACAGCAGCACACCTACCCCGCTCGCGGTGAGAATGTCGTCCGCCCTGTCGCCATCCCAGTCCACGACCGCGATGCCATGGGCCACCTCGAGTCGTGAATCGTCCAATACCGCCGTCTGCCAGGGGCCGGTCGGGTCCGCCGGAATCGAGTGCGACTTGAACTCGGAGGCGCCGATATACTCCGGGCCAGACACACCGACGCCGATGATGGGCAGAACCAACAGCTCCTTCCTGCCGTCGCCGTCGATGTCCCCCCATCTGATGCGGTGCGAGGCCGGCACGGCGTCGATCAATCGGATCGTCCACTCCTGATTCGTCGTGGGATCGTCCGGCGCCTCGGCCCAATGGACCAGACCCCCGTTGTTCGAGTCGCCCAGGCTGAACTCACTCGCCATCGCCAGGTCGACATCGCCGTCCCCATCGACGTCGTAGGGTGCCATGTTGATGAAGCGCTCGGTAGCCGAACTGATGTTGAACTCCTCCCAAGTGGGGTTCTTGTACCAGACGAGCTTCGAGCTGGAGAATGCGGTGATGTCGTTGCGGCCGTCCCCATCGATATCGACCACGAGGGCTTGAGAGCCCGAAGGCATTTCGGCAACCATATGCCTTGTGAAGCTTGGGAACTCTTCCTGCCACGCGGCACCTGACGTCGTGGCATCGGCCGCCCCTCCGTCACCGCCGCCACAAGCCACCAACGCGAGACTGCCACCACATGCCGCCAACGCGAGAATGACCGGCGGACACACGCGCTTGCTGTTTCCTCTCGTAGTCACGGTGGGAGACTCCCCTGTGAACGATGGATATGGTCTTGCGCTCTCGAGAACGCCCGGCGTGCGTTGCAGACCCTCAAGGGCATGCAACGAGGCAAGCCGACACGGTCCCCGCATAATGAGCATCCGACAGAAGTGCGGCAACAGAGGGAGATCCTGGATTCCCGGGATCAATGGCGGTCAGGTATTGGCTTCCCGCCTCGGCGCACCGGCGTGGGATCTCATGTTGACCGTCTCGGCCCTGCCCCTCACGTTATCCCGACCGGCAAAGGTTTCTTGGGTCCCTGTCCCTAGAGATTGTGGAGGTGATGTGACCAGGCGGCTTCAGATCTTGAGTCTCTTGCTCCTCGCCTCGGCTTGCCAGGATCGCTCCGGGCGGACGCCCGCGGAGCAGAGCGGCGATCGCGTGGAGGGCATCGACGCCAACTCTCTGATGGAGCACGTGCGAACGCTGGCGTCGGATGAATTTGAAGGCCGCGCGCCAGGCTCCGCCGGTGAGGAAAAGACCATCGCGTACCTCACCGAGCAGTTCAGCACGCTCGGGCTGATGCCTGGTAACCCTGACGGCACCTGGGTTCAGCAGGTCCCCCTGGTCGGCATCACGCCCTCAGAAGGCAACACGCTCATCGTTCGAGGCCGAGGTCAGTCGAAGTTCTTTGAGCCGGGTGCGGATTATGTGGCCTCGACCAGACGGGTCGTGGAGCGGGTCGATCTCGACGGTGAGCTCGTCTTCGTGGGTTACGGTGCGTCCGCGCCCGAATACGACTGGGACGATTACAAGGACGCCGACGTACGGGGCAAGGTGTTGCTCATGCTCGTCAACGACCCGCCCCACGAGGAGATTTTCGGCGGCGACGCGATGACGTACTACGGACGCTGGACGTACAAGTACGAAATCGCGTCGGAAATGGGGGCGGCGGGCGCGTTCGTCATTCATGAGACCGGGCCTGCCGGCTATCCGTGGGAAGTCATCGGCGGCAGTCCCTTCGGTGAGTCGTTCGATCTGGTCAGCGCCGACAGAAACACGGGGCGAGTGAGCGTCGAGGGATGGATGCAGCGCGCAACCGTCGAGGAGATCTTTGCGATGGCCGGCCTCGACTTCGAGGAGCAGAAACAGGCTGCCTCGGAGCGTACATTCGAGCCGGTTTCGCTGGGTGTCTCTGCGAGTACACGGATCAACAACACCCTGCGCACGATCGACTCGAACAACGTCGTGGCCAAGCTGGAGGGTACCGAAGCCCCCGATGAGGTGGTCATGTACATGGCTCATTGGGATCACTTGGGGATCGATTCCTCAATCCGCGGCGATCAGATCTTCAATGGTGCTGCAGACAACGCGACCGGCACCGCCGGCTTGCTCGAGCTCGCCAACGCGTTCGTTCGGAGCGGTGAGCGACCGCGCCGCAGCATTCTGTGGCTCGCTGCGACGGCGGAGGAGCAAGGGCTGCTCGGTTCTCGGTACTATGGAGAAAATCCTCTTTATCCTGCGGCCAAGACCGTGGCAGCGATCAATATGGACGTGCTCAACACCTGGGGTCGTACCCGTGACCTCACGGTCGTTGGACTGGGTCAGTCCGAGTTGGACCAGGTGGCTGCCGAAGTTGCCCGCCAGCAGGGTCGGGTCTTGATGCCCGACCCGGAACCGGGAAAGGGCTTCTACTACCGGTCCGATCACTTCTCACTCGCCAAGGTCGGCATCCCGGCCTTCTACGCCGATGGCGGAGTGGATTTTCTCGGGAAGCCGCAAGGATACGGCATCGAGAAGCGCGAGCAGTACACGGCCGAGGACTATCACAAGGTCTCCGACGAGGTGAAGGATGACTGGGACCTGTCGGGTGCGGTCGAGGACCTCAGTTTCTTCTACCGTATGGGCCGTCGCCTCGCCACGGGTACGGCGTGGCCCGCGTGGAGCGAGACGAGCGAGTTCCGGGCGGTCCGTGAAGCGCAGATGGGCCCGCCCTAGACGACTGTAGGGGGCGCTCCATGAGCGCCGCCTGACCATAACGTAGCTTGCCGCCCCACACCCCTTAGACGCCTATTGACCGCCATGTCCGATGCCGCCACCCGCCCGGCTAAAAGGGCTTGTAGAACGTCAGCAGGCGGCCATAGGTGATGATCCCCAGCCAAAGGATCAGGGAGATTCCACCGATAAGTCTGGCTCTCATCGGCGCGTGCTCCCCGGCCTTCACGCCCTCCACATCACGATAGGCTACTAGGTAGAAGACCAGAAGGTTGATCCCGCTCAGCAACATGAACAGCATCTTGAATGCAAATGCTGCGTTGTAGATGAAATCGGCCGGCGTACCCACGAAGAACAGGGTGCCGGTGATGAGGTTGATTCCGAAGCCAAGAACACCGATGGGGACGAGCTGATGGAGGGTGGACGGCTGCAGATTCTTGGCGAACCCGAGCAAACGCAAATCGAATAGTCCCACAGTTCCGATCAATAGCGAGAGTCCCAGGAAGTGAAGGGACTCCATCGCCTGCCACAAATACTGGTTACCGGTGACGAACGACGACAGCGCCGTGCCTTGCAGCCAAAGCTCCAGGGATTCGAGCATTTCGAGGGACTCGAGAAAGCTGGTCATCACTGGAGAAAGAGCATGTCTTCGCTCGTCAGCACGGTATAGGTATACGCCAGCAAGCGCCCTGCCGTGATTACGGAAACCCAGAGAAGAAGCGACATGCCCGCCAGGATCTTTGCCTTTTTCGGAATGAGGTCATTCGAGCCGGGGCTGCGCACGTGGGTTTGTAGCCGCCACAGGACGATCAGGGCAAGCGCAATGAGCGTCAGTTTGACGTAGAAGACCGGGTTCGTGAAGGCTTTTACGGGATAGGCGATCAAGAGCGCGCTACCGGACAGAGCGTTGACCACGAGGCCGAACCACATGAGGGGGAAAACCCTTTCCATGGACCGGAGGGGTATGGATTCGGCGAGGCCGAGGATTCTGAAATCGAGTGCGGCATTCATTCCCACAAGAAACGCCATGCCGATGGCGTGCAGGACCAGCGGCACCGGAAACGCCCACATGGAAGGTGACTCGCGGAGCCAGGTACCGTAGGCAGTCTGTTCGACCCAGATAAGGATATCCATTTCGACATTCCGTTGGGTGTGATCGCGGCCACGTTATCGGAAGCTGCGGGGAAGATCAACGTGGTGGAGCGAGCCAACGCTGATCAGACTCGCGTACGCCGTCGAACACGCCACGCGTATTCGGCGGCCCGGACCAGCACACCGCCGCTGTCAGTTGAACGCGGTCTGATCCGGAGTGCGCCCGTGCCCGATCCGGTGACTCGTCTGAACCCGCAGTAGCCCGGGGGAGGTTGCACTGGCGTTTCCCGTGCAAGAGCTTCAGCACCATGACCCAGCGACTAATGAGCCCGGACCAGTTCGGTGAGTGTGATCGAGCTGGCCGAGAGAAGAAGGAGTTGGCGCCGCTTCCGTGGCAGAAGAGGATGCTGGACGTTACCCTTTCGTTGGGCCTTCTTCTCTTGTTCTCCCCAGTGATCGTCCTGATCGTCGTGATGATCTTGTTGGAGGGACTGGTTCGACCCGCCTGTAGAGGCCCTATCCTCCTCTCGGAGCCTCGGGGGTCCGAAGGGGGAGTCTTCAGAATCCCCAAGTTCCGGATTATTCGGATGGACGCCTACCGAAGGATCTCCAGTGAGCAGAAGCACCTTCATATCAAACCGATGGAACGGGTGCCCGAGAACCTCACGACGGTAGGCCGGTTCTTGAAAAAGATCTATCTCGACGAGCTTCCTCAACTCTTCTCGATTCTGAAGGGTGACATGAGCTTCGTCGGTCCCCGGCCCTGGCCGCTCGAGCCCTACTACGACGAACTCGAGCGCGGCATCCTCAGGAAGAAGCTGATTAGGTCTGGGCTCACGGGACTGGTGCAGGTGAACAAGGGAAATCCGGACTCGCCCGACGAGTGGACCCTCGACTACGCCTACATCGGATTCATGGCGTCGAGCCGAAGCGGTTGGGTGAAGGTCGGGCTCGACTTCAAGATCCTGTTCTGGTCCATCAGGACCGTCCTTCAGGCCAAGGGTCTCTAATCGCCCACGCGCACCTCTCTTACTTGCGCCGGCGTACCGTCCCCCTCCTCGATCGTATCATCACCCCGCGGTAGGATGGTTTGCCCACCCCGCCGAATCGCGGCTGTGGCGTAGTGATGCTCAGGGCGCTCGGCAGCCAACTGCCTCAAGGACTTGCCGGCGATGCGGGCACCCTCTCTGACCTTGAGACCGATCAAGTGGACACGTCCGTCAGCAAACGACGCGACGTCCGTGGCGACCTCGCTGCTCCGTTACCGACCACCGTCATGATGTCGAGCCGATTTCCGACGTCCTCGGCGCGCGCCGCGCTGGAGTCGATCAGCACAACGTCCTGAGTCTCTTCCGATAAGCGTTCGGCAAGGTGGAAACCGACCTCACCGCCACCAACTACGATCACCAAACTCATGGGTTCTCCGTATTCACGAGCCGGTTCGGGGGCGGTCGGAAGCTACAAATGGCGGCACTGCCCGCGTGCCGCCGATCTACCTCAAGGCAGGAGATCGAACGGCGTGCACGGTCGAAGGGATCGGCACTCTAAGCAACACCGTAGAGGCTCTGAGCACCGACCCCTAGCGGCCTCAGTAGTGGTCGTACCCCTCGGTCAGCTCGATGCGGACACCCGATGGGTCCGTGAGGTAGGCGATGTTGAGCTGAAGGGCGTCGATCACGCGGAAATCCGTTTCGAACTCGATGCCCTTCGCCTTGAGCTGCTCAGTGTACGCCTGGAGGTTGTCGACTTCGAACCCGATGTGGTCGATCGCTCGCCCACGGGTGGGAGCCATCGCCTCGTCCGCGCCGCCGAAGCTCAGGTTCATGCCCGGTACGTTGGTGGTCGTCAGGATCCTGCCGCGCGGTCGCATCTCGAGCCCGAAGACGTCGAGATACCAGTCGAGCAGTTCCTCGTGCCCTGGTGTGCGGAAGTGGATGTGATAGCCCGAGACCTCCACCGGCAGCATCTGGTCTTCCTGCAGCTCGATCCGGGCGCCATCCGGCATCGTCACGAAGGCGTTTGCCTGACCTTCCGAGCCGTTAAACTCCGAATCGACCGAACGACCGGCGGCGCGCCACTTGGCCAGGAACTTCTCCATGCTCCGGACTTTGAAGCCGAAGTGATCCATCCCCGAGCCCAGCGATCCGCCGGTCGGCGCACGTGAGCTGAGCGCCACCAGGAGCCCGGGAAGCCGCACGGCGATGAGTGAACCCTTTTGCGTCACTACACCGCCGAAGTGCTCCACCCACAACTGCTTGTGCAGCTCGACGTCAGTGACGTTCAGGTGCACATGGCCGTAGGTCAGACCAGCCTCGTTGGGCACGGCGAGCTGGGCATGAGCCGGCGAGACGAGTGACATCAGAGCGACGACAGTTAGTAGCATCCTCATGGTTCGATCCTCCTCGGTGGCCAAGCGCCACAGTACGGTCTTCCGGAGCGAGGCCCTTCAAGGCCTCATCCTGTTTCGTCGGGCTTCCATTGTAACGGGTCATGCGTCTCCCGACAGGGGGTCCGCGCGAACCCCTCGGCGGTAGGTGGATGCCAGCTGTTGCTCACCCGGATGCTCAGCGCCTACAATGGGGCTGGTTTCTGTCGGGAAAACCATTCGAACAGACAGCGCAGGAGGACACATGACTCGGACGATCGCAGCTCTTCTGACGGTGTTGTGCCTGGTCACGTCGACCGCCGATGCGGAAATCGTGCGGATCGAAGTGCGCTCCAGGACGGATCTGGCCGGTGGCAAGTTGTTCGGATTGGCCGGGTCGTACGAGAGACTGATCGGCACCATCTACTTCGCGGTCGACCCTGACAATCCGGCCAACCGGATCATCACGGACATCGCGTTCGCGCCCAGGAATGCCGACGGCATGGTCGAGTTCCACTCCGACTTCTTCTTGATCAAGCCCAAGGATGTGGAGCGCGGCAACGGCACGCTTCTGTACGAAGTGTCGAATCGTGGTGGGAAGGGCATGCTGCGTTACTTCAACCGCGCCGCCGGGAGCCTGGCCCCGCTGACCGAAGAGGAGATGGGCGACGGCCTCCTGCTGAGCAACGGTTTCACGCTTCTCTGGCTGGGCTGGCAGTTCGATCCACCACCTGATCGGGACGGGCTCGTGCGGCTGTTCACGCAAGTTGCAACCGACGGCGTGACCGCGATCGAGGGGCTGGTCCGAAGCGAAGTCGTCGTGCAGGAGCGCGAGTTCGACCGATCCCTGGCGGACCGGAGCCATATGGCATACGCCGTCGCCGACCCAAACGACGCGGCGAACATGATGACGGTGCGTGATGGTGTGGATCAACCGCGCCGGGTGGTTCCTCGGATCCAATGGAGATTCGCTCGCTTGGAGAACGGGCAGGTCGTGCCGGACCGGACCCGCGTCTACCTCGAGGGCGGATTCGAACCCCACAAGATCTACGACGTCGTCTACAAGGCACAGGATCCACCGCTGGTCGGCTTGGGTCCGGCAGCCGTCCGAGACGCAGTGGCGCTGTTCAAGTATGGCGCGGTGGAAGAGCTCTCGATCCCGGCCGGTGCCATCGACCGCGCAGTGGCTTGGGGGGTCTCGCAGAGCGGCCGGTTCCTACGGACGTTCCTGTACTACGGATTCAATGAAACCGAGGACCACCGCAAGGCGTTCGACGGCGTCATGTCGCACGTTGCCGGTGGCGGCCGCGGCAGCTTCAACCACCGGTTCGCCCAGGCGTCCCGCGACGGCCATCCTTACCTGAACAAGCTGTATCCGACGGACATCTTCCCCTTTACAGACGTCGCACAGACCGACCTCGAGACCGGAATGCGGGGTGGACTCCTGGACCGCGTGGAGCCGGCGTTCATGCCGAAGATCTTCTACACGAACTCGTCGTACGAGTACTGGGGACGTGCGGCCTCGCTGATCCATACGTCCATCGATGGCACACAGGACAGTCCGTTGATGGACAACGTGCGAATCTATTCCTTTGCCGGCGGGCAGCACGGCCCGGGCAGCTTCCCACCGGTGCAACGGAGCGGCCAGGAGCTCAGCAACCCCAACGACTATTCTTGGTTCATGCGTAGCCTGCTGCTGGCCATGAACCGCTGGGCCGCCGACGACTCACCACCGCCGGCGAGCAACTACCCGCGGATCAGCGACGGCGATCTGGTACTCCCCGAGCAGCTGGACTTCCCGCAGCTGCCGGGTGTGGGCCAGCCCGCTGTGCCGCATTTGGCCTACCGGGTGGACTACGGTCCCGAGTTTGCCACCAGGGGCATCGTCACAGTCGAGCCTCCGGAGGTAGCCTCGGCGTTTCCGATCCTGGTTCCGCAAGTCGATGCCGACGGCAACGAAACGGGTGGCCTGAAGATGCCGGAAGTCGCGGTGCCGCTGGCTACCTACACCGGGTGGAATCTGTTCCAGTCCGAATTTGGACCCGAAGACGTGCTGTCCAGCATGCAGGGCTCCTATATTCCGTTCCCTCGGACGACCGTCGACGGGCAGCGGAGCAGCGATCCGAGACGTGCCATCGAGGAACGCTATCGCAGCCGCGAGCAATACGTGGGCCTCGTGTCGGATGCGGCGCTCCGACTCATCGACGAGGGCTACCTGCTCGCCGAAGACCTGGCACCGATTCTGGACCGGGCCGGCGAGCATTGGAGTTACCTCATGGAGGCGGGGACCAACTAGCCCAGAAGGACCAGACGGAGGTCTGAAACGGCCGTCTACGGGGACCGGTAGACGACGCCCTCCTTCATGACGAAGTCGACTCGCTCCATAACCGAGATGTCGGCGCTAGGGTCGCCTGGTACCGCGACAATATCCGCGATCTTGCCCGGCGCAACTGTGCCGAGCTGATCTTCCATGCCGAGTACCATGGCCGCTGTCAGCGTCGCCGACCGAATCGTTTCCAGAGCGGGAATGCCCGCTTCAACCATGAGTCCGAACTCTTGACCATTGGTGCCATGCGGGGGAACCCCGGCGTCCGTTCCGAACGCAATTTTGACGCCCGCCGCGTATGCCCGTATGACGGTTCCCATGAGCATGGGTCCGATGGCCGCGGCTTTCACCCGAATCATCTCCGGAAAGAAGCCCTCGATTTCGGCTTGCTCAGCCACGAACCTGCCGGCACTGATCGTGGGGACGAGGTAGGCGCCATACTCCTTCATGAGTTCGATCCCTTCGTCGTCCATTAGCGAGCCATGATCGATGGTGCGGACACCTGCTCGGATCGCGCGCTTGATTCCCTCAGCACCGTGTGCATGGGCCGCTACGTGGAACCCGTAATCGCTCGCGGTCTGCACGATCGCACGGATTTCCTCTTCCGTCAGCTGGGGGCCGTCGCCGTTTGGAGCGAGGCTCAGTACCCCTCCAGTGGCGGGAATCTTGATGAGATCTGCGCCCTCCTTATACCGTTGCCGCACCGCCTGCCGCGCCTCATCCGGGTTGTTGATGATCCCCTCCGTCGGGCCAGCGCTACCCCTGAGGTCGCTCCGCCAGCCATTGGTTGGATCCATGTGACTGCCGGTCGAGCTAACCCGACCCGCCTGGAAGATCCGTGGGCCTGGGATTCGGCCCTCTTTGATGGCGTCGCGCAATGCTCGGCCCACCACGTTGCCCAGGTCACGAACGGTCGTGAACCCGGCCATCAAAGTCCTTTCTGCGTTTCCAACACTGCGAAACGCATAGTCCGCAGGATCTAATGTGAACCGCTCGACGGTTCTATTCGGACTCTGTTCAGAAGACAGATGAACATGAAGATCGATCAGACCCGGCATACAGGTCTGGTTACGGAGATCGACAACGGTTGAGTTGGGATTGGATGGAGCGAAGCCCTCACTCACGCTAGCGATTCGTCCGTCTTGTACGACGATCGTGCGTTCGCCGCGTACGGCGAGCGCCTCCGCATCGATCAAGGAGCCACAGTGAAGCACAGTGGTTTGAGCGCCGAGTCCTCCAGCAATGGCAAAAAGCGCGAAACCTCCGAGAGCGAAACGCATGGAAATCTCCTTGGAATCGTTGCAGTCGAATTGAGAGCCTACCGACGTCGGTTCGACGAACTCGCGACTCTGCTGTGGGGCTACGATGCCGAGCTGTGACGGGGATCAAAGTACCACCCACCTCCTCCATGTCATATGATTCGGGCTCTCACGTCACTTATCTCTAAGGATGGATCAGCAACGTTTGGATGAGTTCGTCCGAACTGACGCCCGAGGAGCTGGAGGCTCAGCTCGAGCAGTTGCACGCAGACAGTTTCGGGTGGGCGTTGAGTTGCTGTGGATGGGACGAAGCAGACGCTGAGGACGTTCTGCAAACGACGTATCTGAGGGTGGTTTCGCGGCGTGCGCGCTTCGGCGGCAAGTCCGCGTTCAAGACGTGGCTCTTCGGCGTAATCCGGCAGACGGCCCGTGAGCATTTGAGGCGGGCGCTCTCTCACCGGGAGCGGGTCGAGAGACTGGAACAGGAGATCGCGTCCGGAGATAGAGCTGTGGCGCAACCGGACGAACAGGTGGAACGCTCGGAGACTGGTAACGCGCTGCTCGAGGCCATGGCGGCGCTGGCGCCGAAGCAACGTGAGGTGCTGCACTTGGTGTTCTACCAAGACCTTACGGTCCGCGAGGCGGCCGAGGTGATGGGGGTATCCCTGGGCACGGCCCGGGTGCATTATGACCGAGGAAAGAAGAGGCTGAAGGCCCTTCTCTCCGATGAGGAAGTAGGCGGAGGATCTCCGTAATGCAGAGACATGACGACGACCGCTTGAGGGAGGAGTTCGGACGACTCAGGTCCGAAACGGAGGAGTCCGCACGCGTACCCGAGTTCCGGGCGATGCTCGAGAAGGCCAAGGCCGACGCGGTGGCGAGCCCCGAGCTTCGGGTTGTGCAAGGCGGGCAATCCGACGCCGGAGCGCGGCGCAGGCGCATTGTCAGGATCGGTGGTTGGGCCTCGGCGGCCGTTGCGGCGGGCATCGCCGCCGTTCTGCTGATAGGCGGCCCCTCGGATGCTGATCGGGAGTTCGAACGTCTTGTGGCCGCCTATTCGGCCGACGCGTCGTCCGGGGCTTGGCAGTCACCGACTTCTGGACTCTTGAACGTCCCAGGCATGAACCTCACCCGCTCGGTGCCGTCGCTCGGCGCCGCGATTCGAGGTATCGATCCGGACGAGCTCCGGAACGTCCCCGATCCCGACGCGAGGGACTCATGAGATGCCCGAGCGCTGGATTACCGAGCACTGGACTTCTGATCGCGCTCGTGATGTGCTCGGGCGCGCTGGCGAGGCCGGCCCTCGCCCAGCAGGAGCAGGCGGTGGGCGAGGATCCGCTGTTTGCGACGCTCTTTCCACCCGAGCTGATCATGCAGCACCGGCGCGCGATCGGCCTCAGCGACGAGCAGCGGGACGCGATCAGCCAGTTGATCGGGGAGCTGCAGGGGCGCGTCGTCCGGCTCCAGTGGGAGCTCCTCGACGAGATTCAGCAGCTGGCGGAGATTACCTCGGGCACCAGGGTGGACCTCGATCGGTCTCTCGATCAGATCGAGAGCGTCCTCGACACTGAAAATGAGATCAAGCACGCGCATCTCGAGATGTTGGTGCGAATCAAGAATCTGCTGAGCGCCGAGCAGCAGGCGACGCTGGAAAGGCTACGGGCTGCCGAGGCGCCGCCGCCCGGCTGACCGAACCGCCGACCGGCCGCGCACCGCCGGCCGGCGGCACGGGCGCCCCATCTCGGACCGATCTAGGGCCACCACGACACGCCGAGGTTGAAGCGTGACGACGTCGCGTCGAAGTCCAGGCCACTCACCGAGACGTTATCGACCGTCACGGTGTTGAACTCCCCTCCGGTCCACAGCAACTGCATGTCCAGAGCCCACGTCTCGCTGAAGTAGAAGTCGACTCCGCCCCCGAGCGTGAGCCCCGCGCCCGAAATGGAGAGCTCGTTCACCGGGGCCGCGTCGACCACGGGATCCGTGACGCTCACCACTCGATAGCCGAGCGCCGCCTGCAGGAAGGGAATCCACTTCCGCAGCGAGTTCGCGAAGTTGAACCGGATACCGAGGTCGAAGTGGCCCATGGTCCACTCACCCTCGACATTGTCCGTGGTCAGATCGTCGAACTTCGCGCCATCACCCTGAGCGAAGATCGTGATCCGGCGGTTCACGCCGTAGCCGAAAAGGACGCCGCCCCCGCCCGCGTTTTCGCGGTCATTGCTGGCGCCCTGGGGGTCCAGTGACGCACCGGTCCCGTGAAGCCCGATCGTGAACCCTCGTGTCGTGGACTCTTGCGCCGCGGCGGATTCGGCCACGAAGAAGAGGGCCAGAGCGGCCAAGGGAAGGAGATTGAGCTTCGAGCGTCGCATGGTTGCCTCGGTGGTCCAGGTGCGAAGGATCCCGGTCCGGCGCCGGTGACCGTGACGGATGCGGAGCTCGCTGCATCCAAAACAATCATAATGGTCCGACGGCGGACCGGGGCGAGTTTTTTCTCTCTAGAGCAAAATGCCGAGAATCACGAGATCGTCGATCGGGTCGATCAGATCCTCGAGGAAGTCGAACACGTCTTCGATGGTGTCGACGATCCGGTGGAGCACCAGCGTCTCGCCGATGGTAAGCGGCTCACCGCCCTGACCGACGATCGTCGGTTCGTCCGCGGGGCCGGACACCGTGGCGAAGATGTCACCGTTGAGGAAGAACGTCCCTTCCAGGATCCCGTCGCTTCCATCCATATCGACTCGGATAGAGTGTGCGCGATGGCGCACCGTGAGGTCGATTTCTCCTTCGCCCTCAGTACCCTCCTCGACGCCGCCGACGTTACCGGTGATGCTGAAGTCACGCGCGTCGACTCGGAGCTCGAACGCGACGTCGAGCGTGGTTTGGGTCTCGGTTTCCGTCCCGACGGCCTCGATGTGGAAGTCCAGTCGGACGCCGTCCCCCTGCAAGAAGCCATGGACGGTCAGAGCGCCTCGATTCGCGTTTTCATCCAACGTGGTGCGGTAATCGAGCACCGTTGTCTCGTTCTGTACGACGGTGAGGTGCAGGACGATGTCCTCGGCGCTCCCGTCTCCCTCATCGATCAGGTCCGCGTACCCGGTCTCCTGCTCGACGATCGGCGTGCCGGTTCCGTTCTACGTCGTACGTGATGAAGCGCACGCCGGTCTCGGGCGCACCGGTGCGCTCTGGATCGGCCGCGTAGTCGTCGGTCGCCGGATCGTAGACAAAAGTCACACCGCGATGTGTGTCGGAGATGATCGGCGCAGCCGACGGTCCTGGCGTGGCTTCGGCCGCCTGGATCCGCCGGGCCAGGTTCAGCGCGAACGCCCGCCCGCCGTCCTCGGCGTTCGGCGCGCTCATTGAGGCTACGACGTCGATCGCGGCGGGTGCGCCTCCGAACGGTGTACGGCTTTCCAGAGCCTTGAAACCGGCAAACTCGGTCGAACCGAGAGCCGCACCCAGTGCCTCGTAGTCTGCGAGTGCTGCCTCCGTATCGAGCGCCGTCTCGATATCGGGCCCTGTACTGCTGTCACACGCTACGGCGAACATGCCCAGGGCTGCGATCGTCGCCAGCCGGCTCGGTCGACTCTTCCACATGGTTCGGTCCTCCCCGTTTCTCATTCTCGAAGTCGCTTCGGTCGAGGGTGAGTGACCTGGGGGCTCCCGTTGTATGACAAGCGCTCGGCCGCCCAATCCCGAGTCTGGGCTTTTCTTGCTCGGGGCGAGGGTCGTCCGCATACTGATTGGCACGCCAGCGCACGACTCTACTTGTCCTCCCCCCAGTCGCTCGCTCGCGCTAGTTGGGGGGCGCTAGCATGGAGGGGTCTGTGGAGACCTATCTGCCCGATGGATGAGACCGCGGGTCACCGATCCTTCTTTCGGGCCGCCCACGAGCGGAAGCTACCGCTCTTGTCACTCGTCGCGATCACCGTCCTTTCGGGTTGGCTTGGCGTCCGAGCGCTTCTCTCCGGCGAAGCGGCCACAGATTCCCGGTCGGAAGAGTTGCCGCTCGTGATCCTCATGGACTCCCATCATCCCGCGCGGGTTTATGATGAGGAGACGCGAGCGGCCAACGCCACCAACGCGGACGTACTCAGCGACGTCTTGCTCGACCTGCCGATTCGTCGGCAACGCGAATCCATCGGGCCGGAGTGGCATCGAGATGAAGAGATCCTGCGCTTCGATCCGGAGCTGATCGTCATCCACTACTCAGGGTTTCGGCAAGCGGACGGGAGCGGGCCTCGCGAGCGGCTTCGGCTCTTGATCAGCTTCTTTGGTGAGTCCGACACGCGGTTCCTGATCTACAGCCGGGCAGCGGAGGCAGCGCTTCGGGTAGCGGTGAATGGTCTACTAGCCGACCTCTACGCCGAGCATCCTGGCCTTCTGGAGAGAGTCAGCGTCTTCGGCCTTGATGACTACGGTCCACCCAGCTGGCTGAGCCCGCTGACGACCAACCCGCTCAAGCTCAGGGTGAAGCAGATACTCGCCATTCCCTGATGGCTCAACACACCATGGCGCGACGACTTCTGAGACGCTCGATCCTGTGGATGGCGGCGCTCGGCGTGGCCTTGCCGGCCGCGCCTGCTTTCGGCCAACGGGGCGCTCAGAACGGGGAGTGGCGGAGCTACGGCGGAGACACCGGCAGCACGAAATACTCGTCCCTCGACGCCATCGACGAGACCAACGTGCAGAATCTCCAAGTGGTCTGGAGATGGGAGTCGGTGGACTATCAGCGTCAGGCGGAGGATCCCGGGCTCACATTCAACAACGTCCTGTTGGCGACGCCCCTGAAGGTGGGGAACGCGCTGTACACCAGCACGAACCTCGGCCAGGCGGCCGCGATCGATCCCGTCACGGGCGAGACGCTTTGGGTCTACAACTCCATCGCTGAGGGTACGGCTGTAGAGCGAGCGCGGAGGACACGCGGTCTCGCGTATTGGACGGACGGATCCGACGGCCGAGTCATGGGGCCCGAGCTCGAGCCGTTCAACTGGAATGCCGCTCCGGTGGTGTGCGGAGACGTGGTCATTGTCGGAGCAGCGATGTCGGACAACCCGTCCCGGCAGGAGATGACGCCCGGGTACGTGAGGGCCTACGACGTCGTCACCGGGCAGCTACGGTGGCGATTCAACCCGGTTCCTCAGCCCGGGGATGTTGGAAACGAAACGTGGGAGAATGGTTCTTGGGAATACAGTGGACACACCAACGTCTGGTCGCTGATGAGCGCCGACGAAGAACAGGGCTACGTGTACCTGCCGGTGAGCACGCCGACGAACGACTGGTATGGTGGGCACCGGCTAGGCGACAACCTCTTCGCCGAGAGTCTCGTGGCTCTCGAATGCGCCACAGGTGAGCGTGTGTGGCACTTCCAAATGGTCCACCACGGCTTGTGGGACTACGACAACCCTGCAGCGCCAAATTTGGTCGACATCACTGTAGACGGGCGCCCGATCAAGGCAGTCGCGCAAGTCTCCAAGCAAGGCTTCACTTACGTGTTCGACCGCGTCACCGGGGAACCAGTTTGGCCGATCGAAGAGCGGGCGGTCCCTCCTTCGACGGTTCCGGGGGAGCGCGCCTCACCCACACAGCCGTTTCCGACCAAGCCTGCGCCTTTCGAGCGGCAGGGCATCAGCGTTGACGACCTGATCGATTTCACACCCGAGCTTCGTGCCGAGGCGATCGAGATCCTCAACGGTTATGTGTACGGGCCGATGTTTACCCCCCCGTCGGTACGCTCCGACGACCCGGAGGACACACAAGGGACCGTTCAGCTGCCCGGTTGGGTCGGTGGCGCGGATTGGAACGGCGGGGCCTTCGACCCCGAGACGCAGATTCTCTACGTGCCGTCCATTACCGCACCGATCGTGGCGGCGCTCGTCGAGCCAGACCCGGACGTCTCGAACTTCGACTACGTGAGGGGAACACCACGGAGCGTGGTGGGCCCTCGAGGGCTGCCGCTCGTGAAGCCACCGTGGGGTCGCATTACGGCGATCGACCTCAACAGCGGTGAGCACGTATGGATGGTGCCGAACGGTGAGGGTCCCCGTGACCATGAGGCACTGCAGGGCCTCGATCTTCCCAGGCTCGGTGTCCCCGGCCGACCCGCTCCGTTGCTGACCAAGACGCTGCTGTTCATCGGTGAGGGAAGTCCGAACATGGTGGCGATGCCCCAGTTCGGCGGTGGCGAGATGTTCCGGGCCTACCACAAAGAAACTGGGGAGGTACTGTGGGAAACGGAGCTACCTGCCGGCACTTCAGGGGCTCCGATGACTTACATGGCGGATGGCAGTCAGTACGTCGTCGTCGCGGTCAGTGATGCGATCCATCATGCGGAATTCATCGCCTTGAGCGTTCGTTCGAGGTGACCATGGATTCCGCCCGAGCCGGTGTGGCTGCCGTCGCTCTCACGCTCATGGGCATCGCCTGCTCCGGCTCCTCGAGGCCGATCGACGTGGTCGAAGCAACCATCGCGTCGATTCAAGACGAAATTCGCTCACGGCGGACGAGTTGCCGACTCGTGGTGCAGGCCTATCTCGATCGGATCGAGGCGTACGACGAGGCCACGGTGAACGCGATCACAGTTGTGAACCCGAACGCGCTCGCGCGTGCCGATGAGATCGACGCCTCGATTGAGGCAGGCGATGAACTCGGGCCGCTCTTTTGTGCTCCGCTCCTCGTGAAGGACAATTTCGACACACATGATCTGCCGACCACCGGTGGATCGATCGCGCTAATGGGGAGCATTCCACCGGACGACGCCTTTATGGTGCGGCGTATTCGCGAGGCGGACGCGATCGTCATCGCGAAGACCAATATGGCGGAATGGGCGTTCAGCCCGAGACAGACGGTGAGCTCCTCCTACGACACGACTGCGAACGCCTATGCGTTGGACCGCGTGCCGGCCGGGTCCAGCGGAGGTACCGCATCGGGGGTGGCCGCGAGCTTCGGTGTCGCCGGACTGGGGAGTGACACCGGGAACTCCATCCGCGGACCGTCTTCGCACCTGGCGCTCGTCGGCATCCGGTCCACGATCGGGCTGACCAGCCGCGATGGGGTCATCCCCCTCTCCTTCGATCGAGACATCGCTGGGCCAATGGCCCGCACCGTCGAGGACGCGGCAAGGATGTTCAATGTGGTGGCGGGATATGATCCGGCCGACCCGTACACCGAGGCCGGGAGAGGGCGTAAAGAGGCCGATTATACCGCCGCGCTCGACGATGATGGGCTCCGCGGGGCACGGCTTGCCGTGATGCGGGACCTCGTCGATACCGAGGATGCAGATGCTGCCGTCGTGAGAGTCTTCGAGCAGGCGGTGGCCGACCTGGCGCGGCTCGGTGCTGAAATCGTGGATCCGTTTGATTTCGACGTGCAGGAGCAGCGCGACCGTCCCAACATGTTCTGCAGACGATTTCGCTACGACATGCACGTCTACCTGGAGTCGTTGGGAGACGGGGCGCCCATTCGAGACGTCCTGGAAGTCCTGAAAACCGGTCAGTACTCTGAATACGTCGAGGCCTCGCTCCGCAGATCCGAAGAAACGCCCCTGGACGTCCACCCGGCGAACGGCGACCCCCCGTGTCCGGGCTACCTCGAAAACGAAGGAAGACAGGCCTTTCTCTCGGCTCTCGTCGCGGCTATGGACGCTGCCCGCGTCGACGCCGTCATCTACCCCACATGGCGTAACCCCCCGGCCCATATCGATCGCGGAGACGAGGAATACCTCGGCGACAACAGCCAGGTGGTAGCTCCCGCGACCGGAACGCCAGCAATCACTGTCCCCATGGGCTTTACCTATGGCCGTCTACCCGCGGGACTTCAGATCCTGGCTCGCCCCTACGACGAGCTGCTCCTGTTCCGGCTCGCCTACGCCTACGAGCAGGGAACACATCATCGAGTCGCTCCCGAGGGCTTCCCTGCGCTATGAGTGAAGCATGATGGATTCGAAGGCCTTAGCCATGACGCCCCTCTTTTTTGCGCTCGGCCTGGCGGCGTGCGGGGGCCAGACGGTTGGAGGGGAAGGTGAGGGGAGCGGCACCTTCTCCCTGGAAGAAGCTACCATCCGAGGGATCCACGACGCCTTCGCGTCGGGTACTCTCACCTGCGTTCAATTGGTGCAGTACTACCTCCGCCGGATCGAGGCGTACGACGACCAGGGGCCGGCGCTCAACGCGATTCTGACCGTGAACCCACGTGCCCTCGATTCCGCCCGAGAGATGGACCGCCTCTATACCACGGACGAAACCGACGGCCGGCCACTGCACTGCATTCCCGTGATCGTGAAGGACAACTACGACACCGCCGATATGCCTACCACGGGCGCCTCGGTCGCCCTGGCCCACTCCGTCCCGCCAGACGACGCCTTCGTCGTGCGGCGACTGCGGGAGGCCGGAGCGCTAATTCTGGCCAAGTCGAACCTCACAGAGCTGGCCCGGGGCGGGACGACTATCAGCTCTTTGGGGGGACAGACTCGAAACCCGTACGACCTCAGCCGCACGCCGGGCGGATCCAGTGGCGGGACGGGCGCCGCGATTGCGGCCGACTTCGGCGTGCTGGGGACCGGAAGCGACACCGGCCAGTCGATCCGGTCGCCAGCCTCGGCTCAGAGTCTGGTCGGCATACGTGCGAGCCGTGGCCTCGTGAGCCGAGACGGGGTGATACCGGTCAGCTTCACTCAAGACGAGGTGGGGCCGATCGTGCGGACGGTCGAAGACGCCGCCCGGATGCTCGACGTCATCGCCGGTTACGACCCTGCCGATCCGATCACGGCCTTCAGCACGGGGGAGATACCTCCGAGCTACACGGAGTCACTCGACCCGAACGGTCTCGAAGGAGCTCGCATCGGCCTGGTGCTGGATCTCGTCGGACAAGATGCGATCCACGAGGAGGTGAACGCGGTCGTCGAGGAGGCGATCGCGACCATGACCGAGGCGGGCGCCACCGTCGTACGCCTCCCTATTCCGAACTTCGCCGACCTCACACGGGACATCGCGCTCGGGGGCTTCGAGTTCAAGATCGCGTTCAATCGCTACCTGGCGAGCCTGGGCCCTGCCGCTCCGGTCGGTAGCCTCGAGGAGTTCATCGAGCGGGGTGAGTTCCACCCGCCACTCCGGCGTGGACTCGAGGCGGACCAGAGCGTCCAGAACGGTCTCGCCGACCCTGAGTATCGCCGTCGACTTCTTCGACGCGAGGAGCTGCGGCAAGCGGTGATGACCGTGATCGCGGACAACGAGTTAGACGCTGTACTTTACCCGCACCAGCGGCGCCTGGTGGCGCCCATCGGGGAGGACCAGCGCGAGCGCAACGGCGTGCTCTCGAACAGCACGGGCTTCCCGGCGATCACCTTTCCCGGCGGTTTTTCGGCAGCTACAGAATCGGCCCCGCTGGGTGTTACGATCGGCATTGAGCTGCTCGGCCCCGACTGGAGCGAGCCTACGTTGATCAGACTCGCGTACGCCTTCGAACAGGCCACGCGCACTCGGCGGCCCCCGGCGAGCACACCGCCTCTGTCCTGAAGGGCTGGCCCCGTCGCGGCCGGCCCTGAGGGCAACCGCGTCGTCGCATCGGGGCTAGTCGCTGATCCGTGCCCACCTCAGCGCGTTTTGCGCCTGACGGCCCTCGTTGTCGGTAAAGACGGGTGGTCGTAGGGTGAGATGCGTGTCGGTCAGCTCGTAGGCACGTGGGGCATCGGTCCCGGTCTGCGCCGGGCTCAGGTTCCCGATCCGATGATGGACTAGATAGCCCTCGTCCTCATGCACCGAGAACGGACCGAAATAGCTGCCGTACGTCTGTACGGCCGCGAGCGCCTCCTCCGGGGTCGGCTGCGTGCCCGAGTACGGCGCGCGGCCTGGTCGCATCAGATGCACCGCCATGTGCCCGGAGGGAGCGTAGATGATGAACGCAGTCTGGTACTGGGGAACCGGGACCGACTCGCCCTCCACGATCCGCCGTGAAACCGACTCGACCCGGTAGAAGCCGAACAGCCGCCTGTGCGTATCGGTGAGCTCGGATTCGGGCAGGTCCGGGAGCCTCTCCCACGTGAGCTGCGTGTGATTCCCGTTCTCTTGCGCGGGTGGCTGCAGCGTCAGCCGATTTCCCGAAAACGTATAGAAGCGCTTGTAGTCTGATCCGGCGCCGCGGGTGTTCAGACTGCCCTCGAGGTGGTGCGTCAGAAACCCTTCGGCCTCGTTGACGGTGAACGTGCCGAAGTACGAGGTGTAGGTCGAATAGGAAGCGAGCCCCTCTTCAGGCGTCCGCTGGTTGCCGGCATATGGCCGGCGGTCTGGCCGCATGATCGCGACACCCATGTATCCGGCCGGGTCGTAGATGATGTAGCCGAGGCGGTCCTCAATAGGGGGCGCCAGCAGCTCACCGTCGGCATCAAACTGCTCGATCTTGACCAGCGTCCACGCGCCGGCAAATTGGCTCGTTGGATTCGCTCGGGCGCCACCACCGCAGGCGGACAGCGCGACCAGCGCGACGGGACCGAGTAGCGTGATCAGCTTCGTGGGCATCCTCTCCTCCTCTGGTGACCGGCGCGCCTCGACATCACGAGTGCCGGGCCGCCACGACGTTCTACCGCGCGGTGCAACCCTGGTAATACGCGCTCACCGTTCGCTCATGCAAGGACGAGACGAACGGATGCGAATACATCCATTGGGATGCGGAGGCGTTTGCCGAGTTTCGTAGGCGCTCTCACTCAGATCGCGAGCCAGCGACGGGCCTGGAGTCGTGGGTCGGGATTGCGCTCGTCGAGCCTGGTCAGGCCGAGCTCCCGAGCGATCGCCTGTGCTTCGGTGAATTCATGCCCCTGAAGGCGTCGATCGATCTCCGGATAGGTGGTCGCCGAGACTTTGCCGGCCGGGTAGTACTGATCCATGAGGTTCACGTATGTGCCCGGTCCCAGCTCCCCCGCGATCCACTCGAGAATCGCCCGCGTCTCGTCGAGCATCCCAGGCATGACCAGGTGGCGGACGAGGAGCCCGCGCGCGACGAGCCCGTCCTGGTCGAGCTCCAGCGGCCCCACCTGCCGGTGCATCTCCGTGATGGCGACCCGGGCGGCCTCGGGGTAGTCCCCGGCCTTGAGATACCGCTTGGCCGTCGACCGGCTCCATACCTTGAAGTCCGGCATGTAGATGTCGACCACGCCGTCGAGCCACGCCAGGCTCTCCAGCGCGTCGTACGCGCTGGTATTGTAGACGAGGGGAAGACGCAGTCCCTGCTCCACCGCGGGTACCAGTGCCTCGAGAACCTGGGGCACGACGTGCTCGGGAGTGACGAAGTTGATGTTGTGGCAGCCCCTCCTCTGGAGCGAGAGCATGAGGTCCGCGATCTCGTCGGGAAGCATCCCCTCGTCCGTCTCACCCGGCGGGACGGCCTGCGAGATGTCATAGTTCTGGCAGAAGACGCAGCGCAGATTGCAGTGTGAGAAGAAGATCGTACCGGACCCTTGCCACCCCCGGAGGCAGTCCTCTTCGCCGAAGTGCGGGAAGGCGCTGCTCACGCGCGCATACCGCCCGGTTTTACACGCCGACCACTTTCCGTGTAAGCGATCGACTCCACAGTCGCGCGGGCAGAGGCGACAATCGGCCAGCGCGCCAACGGCTTCCTCAGCTCGGCGTCGAAGCTCGTCGACGCCGAGAGCCAGGTAGCCGGGAACGGACGGGCGGGGACCCCTCGTCGGGGTGATGTCGGTCATAGGACTCTTCTCCTCGGGTAGGGACGCTTCCCCGCCACCCGAGTCAGTACCACGTGCACGAAGATGGTTCCGCAAGCCCGGTGGTGGCTCTTCGAAAGTGGAAGGCTAGGTGCGCCTCAACGAAGCCGTATTCGGGTGAATCCAGTTTCGTCCGAGCGGAGGCGGTAGGTCCGGACCGACACGATGTCCCCCTCATCAGCGTCGCGCAGTGCGTCCTCGAAATCACGCTCGGAGCGGACGCGCACGTCGTTCACGTGGGTGATGATGTCGTAGTCGGCGAAGATCTTGCCGTAGGACGGGCCGGCGGGTTGAACGCCCGTGACCACGAGTCCGGCGTCCTTCGGGTCGATGAGACCCCTCGGCAGGCCGAACGCCTTCTCGAACGCCACCAGGCAGACACCCAGTGGGTTGTTCGCGCACGGCACCTCCACATCACGCTCGCGGTGCTCCGCCCGAGCGGAAGCCGTACGATCGTTGGTCTCCTCCGCGCCCAGATACACCGTCACGGTCCGGGGGGTGTCGGCTTCCCGGTGCACCTTCAGGACCACGCTCTCTCCCGGCGCCTTGAACCAGACCCTCCGTTGCAACTGGGCCACGGACATCACGCGGCGGCCGTCGACTTCGACGATCACGTCGCCCGGTCGGAGTCCGGCGCGATACGCCGGGCTGTCCTCGTCCCCCACGTCCTGCACCACGACGCCACCGACCGTGTCGAGGCCGACGGCGAGAGCGTCCTCCACGGTCGCTAGCAAGGTGACGGCACCCAGGACACCACGAGTGACATGTCCCCGCTCGATCAGCTCCGATATCACCGGGAGGATCAGATTGGCCGGGATCGCCAGGGTGTACCCCTGGTAGTATCCGGATCGGGTCGCGATGGCCGAGTTCATGCCGATGATGCGGCCGTGGAGGTCCACCAACGGCCCCCCCGAGTTGCCGCTGTTGGCCACGGCGTCGGTCTGGATGAACTCCACCACCGAGCCCAGGCCCATGGAGCGGTCGGTCGCGCTGACGATCCCTGCCGTCACGCTGAACGCCAGGGTGTTGCCCATGGGGTTGCCGATGGCCAGAACCCACTCGCCCACCCGAATCTGGTCGGAGTCGCCCAGGGACGCCGTCGGCAAATTCGTCTCGTCGATCCGCACGACCGCGATGTCGCTCAGGGCGTCCTCGCCGACGATCTCGGCTTCATACTCACGACCGTCGAAGAGACGGACGAGAACGCGACGTGCGCCGTCGATGACGTGATGATTCGTGACGATGTAGCCGTTGGAAAGGACGATGAATCCGGTTCCACTGGACGTTGTGGCGTGTGGAAAGTCGCCGGCGAAGGCACCGTGCAGACTTGTCGGCATGCCCGGCGGCATGCGGAGGCCTGTGGTCACCCTCTCGACCATGATGAAGACCACGGCGGGCCGAACGACGTTAGCCACCGCCGCGAAGGCGTTGCCGAGCTGTAGCGCCGAGGCGGTGCCCTCGATCTCGACCTGGTGCTCGTCGACGACGATGGCAGAGGGTGATGGGCCCACGGCTGCCGACGCACCGGTGAAAGGGAGGATCGACGCTGCGGCCAGCGTGAGGGCGAGGCGTCGCCCCCTGTTTTCCGTAAGCCGTATCTGTCTCATGTCGATCTCCGTGCATTTTTCGCGAAACGCCGGAGATCACTGCTTTTTGCCTACCGCTCCACTCGTGTTCCGGCGCGTACGCCCCGATGCGCCATGGCCCGAATCCTCAGAGGAGACCTCATGCCCATCTCCGCCCACGGACCGTTTCCATAACAGAACCGTTGCAATGGGCATGCCAGGAGTGAGGATCGAGTTTCGGCCGGGAAAGCCTCCGGAAGCCAACCGGCATTCACCGGAAATGTTTTCCGCATCCCGGGCATTGTTTTCCACCACTCGTCCTCGGCGCGAGTCCAGCACCAACACGTGTGCGTTCCGTTGCCTACGCTAGCGAAACGGTGTAAGTCTGATCCGATCTGGCCAGACCTTCCACATCAACGGCGGTGCGCTCCGAGGCTAGGCTGGAACAGACAGGTATCTTGCTCGCAAAGGAGTTAGGAGCATGAAGGATTCTGGTAGGGCCCGATTGAGCCGGCGGCAGGCGATCAGTGTCCTCGGTGCGGGCGCAGGGTCCGGTCTCTTCTTGGCGGCAAACCCCGTCTCGAGCCTACTTGCTGCGACATGGCGGAGCGCGGGATCGACTGCGACCGAGCGGGCTATTCCTAAGAGTGCCATCCCTCCCGATGGCGCCATCATTAGGGCTATTTTCTCGGACCTTGCTCCGGAGGATTTGGCGAAGGGGATGACCCTGTTCCACGAGCACTTGTCGGCCGCCTATTCTCGTACGGAGCTACAGCCGACGCTGCCACCCCCCTCTTCGGCTGACACCGGTCCGGTGATCGAAGATGTCAAAGCGGCGGTCCGGGAGGGCGTGACGTGCATCGTGGACGGTGGGCATCCGGATATGGGTCGCAACCTGGAGCACTTGCGGCAGATTTCCACGGAGACGGGCGTGCACGTGGTCGCGAGCGGGGGCTATTATCGACAGAGCACGTATCCCTTGGAGATCTCGGGTCAGAGCGAGGATCAGATCGCCGCCGACCTCGCGGCTGAGGCAGCCGCCTTTCGATACGGGGCCCTCGGAGAGATAGGCCAGATGCCGGATATGGTGGACTTTACGCCCGACGAGCGGAAGATGTTTCGGGCAGTCGGCAAGGCCCACGTTCTGACTGGCCTGCCAATCTTCACCCACACTCCATACGGGACGGGACCGAACGTGCCGCGAGACATTGGTCTGCGCCAGCTCGACCTCTTCGAGTCAGTTGGGGTCGACCCGCAGCACGTGACCATCGGCCATGCCTGCTGCCTCGACGATCCGAGTGCGGAGATCATCAAACAGGTGGCGATGCGGGGCGCGTTCGTCGGATTCGACCGGTTGACCGGAGGGCGAGTCGACGACCCGCAGAAGGTCGAGACGATCCTGGCCTTTCTGGACGCCGGGTATGAGGACAAACTGCTGCTTTCAACCGATCTGCGGCGCGAATTCTACCGCACCACCAGGGTGTTTGTCCCGAAACTGCTCGCGGCGGGCGTAGACGCGGAGACGGTCCGGACCATTCTCGTCGACAATCCGGCTCGCTTCCTCGCCTTCTTGCCGAAAGAGGCTGCTGGGTGAATACCTTCACCCTTACTAGGCGCAGTTTATTGAAGCGCGCGGTCGCCGCCGGGGGCATCGTCGCGATGCCGGGGGCATCGCCTCCCCTCGCCCGGGCGCGGAAGCTACAGCAGGTAGAAGGAACACCAGCGCAGGAGGCCAATGCTGCGCTGGCACTGGCTCGAATTCTCAACCCGACGAGATTCGAAGATCTACCGCCGGTAGCGGTCGAGCACGCCAAGATGATCATCGCCAGCACCCTGGCCAGCGCCGCACCCGGATCACTCATCGGGTCGGCTCGTATGGTCCGCGAGCTGGCGGAGGAGCACGGCGGTAGGCCGGAGGCCACAGTCTGGTTCGATGGCGCGAGGTTGCCAGCGCATGAGGTCGCGCGAGTCAACGCGATACTCAGCGATGCCGCCGCGTCGGATGACAGTGACATGCGCAACACGGCCCACTGCGGTACGACCCTTGCCTCGGTGGGGCTGTCCGTCGCCGAGCGCACGGGCGCCACGGGGCAGGATCTGCTTCTGGCTATGGTAACTGGCTACGAGGCGGCGGGTCGGATCGGCGAGGCGCGGGTGGGGGGGAGAGGCGGTGTCCACGCCTCCCAGCTCGTCGCCTTCGGCGGGGCCGTCGCGGCAGCGAAGCTCTTGAAACTGACGGACGAGCAGATGGCCCACGCGATCGGGATCACTGCGATCACACAGGGCGGCCTCTCGATAGGGACCAACAGCTGGGCGCGGGAGTACATGGCGGCGAATGCAGCGCTCTGCGCCGTCAACGCCGCGCTGGCGGCGGACCGCGGTTTTACGGTCAACGAGAATATTCTCGATCCGCCGCGTGGCTTTGTGGGGGTCTATGGCGGTGGCAATGTCGAAAGCCTGACGCGCGATCTCCAGGAGTGGGACATCGTCAGGTATCTGGCGATCAAGCTCTGGCCCGGCGCCCATCCGTTTTCGGGTACCGTGGAAGCGGCGGTCGATGCTGCCCGGCAGGCGGACGTGCAGCCGGAAGACGTGGCTCAGATCCTGGTTTCTGGTCGGAACCGGACGACAGTGAGTGGCAGCCGGCGCCCCCAGGACCTGATCGAGGCAATCCACAGCCTGCCGTACTTCGTCGCCTCCGCCGTGGCCGACAAGGACTTTTCCTGGGTCCATGCGACGTCGGCGAAGATCCACGACCCGGTGATCGGTATGCTCATGGACCTGGTCGACGTCGACCCATCCCCGCCACCGGTCAATTACGAGTGGAATTGGGGTGGCACGGTCACGATAGTAACGAACTCCGGAGACAGGCACACCAGCACGGTCGATGCGCCGCGAGGGTCCGGGCCACGCGGCATCGAGTGGAGCGATGTCGACGCCAAGTACCGGGCTCTCATGCCGGACTCCGGTCTGCCCACTAGCCGTATCGAGGAAGTCTTGAATGTGATCCACGAGTTCGAAGGCGTGGAAGATGTCTCAGAGCTGACGACCCTGCTCAGCTGATCCACCTATGTCAATTCTCTGTCGATGGAGGAGTACGATGGGACAAGATCGAGATCTAGACCCTGACCTGGCAGCGGGATTAACCCCCAGCCTCACCCGGCGCAGCCTATTGCGGACGGCGCTTGCGAGCGGGGTCACCGTGAGTATGGCAGGCGCCTGGCCCGTTGACGCGTTCGGTCGAGAGCTTGAGCGGCGTGAGGGCGTCCCAGAAAGCTACCCCGAGCCACAGAGCGGACAGCTGGACTCTCTGGCGTCTCTCCAGCAGCAGGCGTCGTTGAGCCGAGAGCTCGCGCGTTGGGTCGCTGATCTGCGCTACGAGGATCTGCCTGCTGCCGTGGTCGACCGCGCCAAGGGGGTCACCCTCCAGGCACTCGCGTCTGTGCTGCTCGGATCCGAGTCAGGCCGGGGCCAACAGTCCGTCGATCTCATCACGGAGGAGGAAACCGGCGTGCGCAACGGTGCCACCATCATGGTGCACGGTACCAAGGTGACGAAGGCTGGTGCCGCCTACGCCAATGCAGCGATGCTGGGCGCCGGGGGCAAGTGGGACACATTCCGCATGCTCACGCACCCGGGCACGAGCATCATTCCGTGCGCATTTGTGGCGGCGGAGAGCGCCGGCGCTTCGGGACGGGACTTCATGACCGGCATCGTAGCCGGCTACGAGGTCATGAACCGGATGTCGGCTGATTACGTGCCGACGATGATTGCGCGCGGCTTCCACCCCAGCATGGTCTTCGGCACCTTCGGCGCCGCGGTGGCCGCCGCAAAAATCCTGGGCCTCACGGAGGGTCAGGTGCACGACGCGATCTCCCTGTGCGTGGCCCTGACCATCGGGGGCCGTGGGATCCGAGAGCACGGATCCGCGCGCAACGCCATGCTGGCGGTCGCGCTGGCACGGCAGCGTTCTGGCGGGGGCGGTGATTCTAGGGTCCTCGAAGGCGACGGAGGCTTCTACTGGGCCTACGCCGGCAACAATGAGGGACAGCTCACCTATAGCTTCGTCGGTGACACGCAGACCAGCCTGGACAAGATCACCGCCAATCTCGGGGAAGACTGGCTCTTCCTGGAGACGCTCTACCGCATCTACTCGACCGCGGGATACAACATCGCGCACGTCGACGTCACGGCGCAGCTCTGCGAGGAGTACGATATCCGTTATGAGGACGTCGACCGGGTCGAGGCAGTCGTGAACTGGCTCGAGACGCAGTATCCGACCCCGGCGTTTCCAACTTCAAGACAAGACCTGGATGTGGAGCCCACACCGGGCAGCACCCGATACTATACCGCGTATGGTGTCGTGCAGCGCGGTTTCCCACTCCTCGGTCTGCGTGGTGCCGCCGACCCGCCCGAGGTCCTGGACCTCATGAGGCGGGTGAAGATCATCCCGTCGAACCGGATGGGGCTCTTCGCACCGCGGATCACCATCTTCACCAAGGATGGAAGGAGCTACACGAAGCAGGGCACGGGACAGGAGTTCATATGGGACTTCGAGGAAGAGGTGCGACGCATTCGCGGCGTAGTCGACGGAATCCCCATTCCAGCTGCGCAGTTTGAAGAGATGATCTCGACGTGCCGCGATCTGGACCGGCAAGCCCGGGCCGACCGGCTCGTTCAGCTGACACTAAAAGTGTAGTGCGTCCGTCCCTGAGGGTCGGAGCTTCAGCGGACGAGGCGCGTTTCAGGATACTGTGCGTACCATCCGAACCAGAACGCACGGTGGGAAGGTAGCCGTCGTAGGGATGTCTGACCGGGGCTGGTGAGGGCCACTTCGGTCAGCGTCCAACGCTCGCCGCTCTCGTCCCGGACTCCGTCTTGACCGTCCCAACGGGAGAACCGCCGGCCATGTGTTTCGTACACGCGGCTCGCACCGCTCTGGTCGGTCAACACGACGAAATCAACGTCACCGAGCGAATCGTGATACACGGTCCGGCCTGCAAGGAATGCGACGGCGATGGCCAGCTGCTCCATAGGAACTTCGGAGAACCGCAGCGCGAGAACCTCGTCCTTGTTCTTGAGGCGCGTGTCTAGTTCGGGCACGGCGAACATGAGTTCGTCGGTATTGAAGTAGTCGCGGTACGCCGCCCCCTCGCTGTAGTCACGCTCATGCCCGGTATCGATCGACAGCACTTTCGTGCCTGGATGGCGCCGCCGCCACTCCCCCCATGTCGTGGTAACGACGAAGAGAGGCTCCAACTCGAGGTCGCGCTCCGCGAGAGGGCCCACGACTGGCCCGCCGGACAGTGTGGACCAAAGCGACCGAGTGGCATGGTCGTACATCAATTTGTTGGAACGGTAGAGGAATCCGCTGGTGCCGAGTTCATGGTGTTCCCCGTCAATCGTCGATCGGTAGAGGATCATCGAACCGCAGAGGGTGCAGTACACACCTGTGAAGTGCTCGCCACCGATGGTGTCCTTGAACATCTCGTGCCAGGCCATGATGCGCTTGGGATATGCACGTTCATCCCCGTTGATCGCAATGCCGAACACGATGTTGTCATCGTCCAAGTACCGGGCCCGACGGGCGTTGGTGAAAGCAGGCAGGTCAAGCGGCGGAATCCCGTCGCGCAACACGCCTCCCCATCGGATTTCGTCGAGACGGATCTTCGCCTCGAGACCGTCGTCGAAGTAGTCGCGGAAGCTCGGATCGGTAAGCCCGTACAGCGCCGCCTTGAACATCGAGTAATCGGGATGCGTACCGGGATTCGCTGCCCAGATCCAATTCCACCACCCATCCATGTCTTGTCGGAAGGACTGTCCGGTGGCGCGCTCGAGCAACGCCAAGAGGCGAGGCTGATCGGTCCACCGGGCGAACCGGTGGAGCTCGACAAGTATGGCGGCATGGGAATCGTCCCACCCGTCCAGAATCATTCGCTCTGCGACCGCCGCTCGCTCGGGATCCGCGCGAAGGAGGTCGAAGAACGTCTGGATATCCGTCGCCTGTCCTCGAAGGGACGCGGGTATCAGGACGGGTATCAGGAGTAGGAGTAGGAGCACGGGTCTGGCTACCATGGTTGGACCCCTCATGGCCCAAGCGCCCGTTCGACCGCGCCGACGAGTTGCCTGAACTCGAAGGGCTTCATGATGATCTCGGCTGCGCCAAGAGCTGAGGCCTTCAAGAGGAGCTCGTCTTTCGCAATCGCACCGCCGCCCGAGACCGCAATGATCGGGACCTCTGGGTGCAGCACCCGGATGGCCTCGATCACGTCGTGCCCATCCAAACCGGGCATGTTGATGTCGGTGAGAACCAAATCGGGTTGGCGTTTCCCGAAGAGCCGCAGGCCCTCTGCGCCGTCGAGCGCCTCCTCGACCTGGTGGCCTTCCCCGACGAGCATGTGTTTTACGAGCGTGCGGATTTCCTCGTCATCATCGATCACGAGAACGCGGGCCATCGGTGGTCTCCTCGGCGGCTAGGGTGGAACTCGTTCGGGACAGGCTTCAGTCCCCGAATCTCAAAACACGGCGAGAGGGTTCAGCGGAGAACCCGTGCCGCCAGGGATCGCGAGCGGCGCGAGCATCAGCAGGAACTCCGACCGGTCTCTCTCGGCCGCCGCTGCGCCGAGCGCCTCGAGGTCACAGTTATCGAGCATGTGGATCCCAAGATGCAGGATGGCGAAATCGTGCACAGCCCCGGGCAGGTTCGAAGGCGCCACATACGCCGGATGGTCACTTCCCAGTAGCGCCACATCCCGATCTTTCAACCACGGAATCACGGATGGGTGGAGACCGGCCGACCGACCACCCTCGCGTCGGCCGCGAAGCCATGGTCCTTCGGCCTCGCGTCGAGCCCAGACGCCTGTGCGAATGAACAGCGCGTCACCCGAGGAGATTCGCACCCCGGTTTGCTCTTCCCAAGCCTCCAGATCCTCCACGTAGATCGGAGTGCCCGGTTCGAGATACGGTAGGCCCCTGAACCTTGGAATGTCGATCAGGACGCCACGGGTGAGGACGCCGTCTTTGAGGTTGTGGATCGAGCTCTTCTCGTGACCACTTTCGAGAGTCACGTCGGCGTCGGGCGTGTACCCATTGAAGAAAGTCCCGCCGTCGTTCACATGAGCCAGGGCGTCCACATGAGTGTGGGAGATGCCGTGATAACGCAAGCGAAGCTGGTCCGAGCTGATAGAGAGCATCTCGTGCTCATACGGGTAGGGATTGTCGACGGCCTGGACCGTATTTGCGTCCAGCGCTAGCGACACTGAAACCCCCTCCCGCGCCAGTGCCAGTGCCTCCAAGCGCTTCTCTGGCGTGATCAGGTTCAGGGCCCCGATCTCATCGTCCACCCCCCATCGCCCCCAGTTGGACAGGTCCACCTTCCACTGTTCATACTCGGCGGGGCTGACATCCCTATTGGAACCAACATCCGGCAGTTGCCCGGAGGCGGGTCGGGATAAGGCGATGACCGAAATCAGTGGTACCAGGGAAAATCTGGTGAGCAGCCTCATCATTGGTCCTCCGCTAGTGTGGCGCGATTCTGGAAGAGACTAGCGCCGAATCGTGAAGTGAGAAAGTATGGATGGTGACGGCGCTCAGGTTGCGTCTCGTGTTGTGGACCTTTGCTGGAGGATCTCGTGAAGCTCAACCTCAAAGCACTCACCATTGCGTCGGCGATCGCGTGGGGCGGTTGCTTCCTGCTCGTCGGAGTGGCCAACGTCATTTGGCCCCCGTACGGCGAATCATGGCTGCAGTTGGGGCAGTCGATCTATCCTGGCTACAACGGGCCCGCCGGTTTCGGGTCGGTGATCATCGTGACCATCTACGCCGTGCTGGACGGAGCAGTGGCGGGGGCAGTGGTCGCGTGGCTGTACAACATGTTCGCCGGAGCGAAAGAAGGAACACCGGCGGTGTAGTGCGCGTCTACGGTATCCGCGGAGGCACGCAGGCTTCAAAGGGTGCATGACAACGGCTCACCACCTATGATCCGGTGAACCAGGTTTGATGCGTAGAATCGGCCTGAACAGGGGAGGGGTCTATGCCGAATATCCTTGGAGCCTTGCTCGTGCTTGCGCAGGTGAGCTCGACTCCCATCCCGGCGCTCGATGTGACGGCCGCCGACATTCAAGCCACCTTGGAGAACGCGATCGAGAACGGCGAGACGGACACGCCGATGAGCACCATCGATGCGGGCGGGCACCATGTCGGCGTCGCTCTCGTTTATCGGGGCCCGACGGCGAACGTCGTCGCCGGCACCATCCACAGCGAAGTCACCGAGGTCTACAGCGTCCTCGAGGGCTCAGGCACATTGGTCACCGGTGGCGGCCTGATCGATCCGCGGCCGCGTGAGAACACGGCTCGCCGGCGCAGGGTGTCGGGGCCTGGGTGGACGGGTAGGGGCATGGAAGGTGCGGTGACCCGTCAGGTCGCCAAGGGCGACGTCATCATCATCCCAGCGGGCACGCCACACTATTTCTCCGACATTCCTGAGTCGATTACGTATACGGTCGTGCGGATCGACCCGGGCCAGGGACTGACCCTCCACTAACGTGCGAGCGGCTCGGGTCATCCCTGAGCACGGTGTAGTGTCTTGACACGATGTTCGTGTAACACGATATTCGTGTCATGCCTAGGCGACTCAAGAATGTCACGGTAACGCTGGACGAAGAGACCGCACATTGGGCCCGAGTCGAAGCGGCCAGGCGGGACACCTCCGTCTCGAAGCTCCTCGGCGAGATTCTGCAGACCGAGATGCGCCAAGAGGCCCAGTACGAGGCGGCAAAGCAGACCTATCTGGCCCAAGAGCCCGGGATTCATCGTGGTCAGGGCCAGTGCCTGCCCTCCAGGGACGAGCTACACGATAGAAGTGCTGGGAGCTAGAGGCGCTACGATCGTGACCGTCTTCGTCGATACCAACGTGCTCGTCTACGCCCGCGACCGGAGCGAGGGCGACAAGCAGCGGCGTGCGGCACAGTGGATGGCGCACCTCTGGGATACGGGCCTCGGACGGCTGAGCTATCAGGTCATCCAGGAGTATTACGTCACCCTGACGAGCAAGCTCGATCCACCTCGATCGACCGAGGACGCGCGAGAGGACGTCACGGCTCTGGGCGCCTGGAATCCAGTGGGCATCGATCAGCGCACCATCGAGGCCGCCTGGGAGGTCCAGGATCGTTACGGCAACTCGTGGTGGGATTCGCTCATCGTGGCGGCGGCCCTCCAATCGGGCTGCCGGTACCTACTGAGCGAAGACCTCCGGAGCGGCCAGGTGATCGATACGATGACGATCATCAGCCCGTTCGTTCAGGAGCCTGAGAAGATTCTTCCGGGTCTCTGACCAAGCGTTCGGGCGGCACCGTGGAGCTCATGCTTCGCGAGATGTTTGCCGCCCTCCGAACCCCCACCCGTCGCCGACCCGATTCAATATCGTTCAGAACTCGGCGTGTACACTTCCACGACGTCGGTCTGTGCGAGACCCGCCTCCGGACCGCCCGCGATGACGTAGATCCGGTCGCCGATGGCGGCGGCGGCGAGGCCGTGTCGCGCCGTGGGCAGCTCAGGCAGCGATGTCCAGCGGTCTGTGATCGGATCGTAAACCTCGTGGTTGTCGAACACGCCCCTGGAGGTTTCACCTCCGTAGGTATGGATCCTCCCTCCCAGAGCAACCACCGCCAGGCCCCCTCGGCGGCTGGGCATGGGCGCTCGGGTCGTCCACGTGTTGCTGGCCAGATCGTAGGCCTCCACCAGGTCGAAATTGCGGTCGGCATTCAGCGGCCGTCCTCCCACGGCGTAGAGAAGGCCGTTCACAACGGCGGCGCCGAGATGGTCCCGCGGGGTGGGAATCGGCGCGCCGGATCGCCACGTATCGGCGCTCGGATCGTAGATGGCGATGGCCTCGATGAGCATGCCGTTGTCATCGACACCTCCCACCACGATGAGCCGGCCATCCACGACCCCGACCGCGCTGGCGCCACGGGCCTGCGGGAGGGGCGCACGTTCCAGCCATCGATCGGCCGCTGCGTCGTACCGCCACAGGGTTGCCATTGCGCCGAATCCCGTCGGGCCGAAACCGCCCACGGCATAGAAGGAGCCGTTTACGACGGCCAGCGGCATATGGTGCCGGGGCTCCGGCACCGGTGAGATGGCCTCCCAGGCATCGGTGTCCGGATCATATCGATATGCTGCAGCAGTGGCGCTGTTGCTGGTGTCGAACCCACCGGCCACATAGATCTTCCCGTCCACGACGGCACCGTGCAGCTCCTGGAGCGGCTCGGATAGGGGTCGTGCCGTCGACCAGCTCAGGGCGTCGTCGGGATCGGTCGTGCAGCTAACCGAGAGTATCGCGACACCCAGCACCACGCGAAGGCGACTCATGAGCTCAGTCATCCGAGCCGCCAAGCTCTGCAGGAATCGGGTTCTCAGGACTCTCGACGTCCCAGACGATGTTCGTGATCCACCATCGTCCACCGGCGACGCGACATCGGCAGGGTCAGCCGCCCCTATCGTCGAATTCTTGAAGTCCTCCGTTCTATCTAGCATGGGATTCCGCCTCGGTCTTGGTCGTCGCAAAGTAGCTCGATCCTTGCAGCCCGACACGCCTGAGACGCATGTTGTCTGTCATGTCGGATCGCATCACCCAGGACCTTCCTCAGGCGCTCCACGGCTTTCTTGAGCTGTTCAATGCGGGAGAGTACTGGGAGAGCCACGAGGTGCTCGAGGGCCCATGGCGCGAGGGGGGGAGCGACTTCTACCAGGGCTTGATCCTCTACGCCAGTGCGTTCGTACACGCCCAGCGGGGCAACGCACGCGGCATCGGCGCGCAGCTCGAGAAGGCAGAGCGGAAGCTGGCCGGGTACCGGCCATGCTACCTGGGTGTCGACGTCGATGCCGTGCTTGCCCACGCGGCCCGCTGCCGCGAGCTCGTCGAACGTCGTCGGGACGAGGACCCGCGTTCGTGGCTGGAAGTCGCCGACGTGCCTCACCTCGAGCTCGACAGACGGCTCGTGCGCGGGGACGAGCCAGAGCTCCGGCCACTACCGGATACTCGATGAACGGAGTGGCGTCCGACCTCTTCCTCTGGGCGCTACACTGAACGCATGGGATTCCTGGACACGAGCGCCTTCCGTCGC
Organism: Longimicrobiales bacterium; assembly: GCA_965219445.1. Classification (GTDB taxonomy): domain Bacteria; phylum Gemmatimonadota; class Gemmatimonadetes; order Longimicrobiales; family Gaopeijiaceae; genus UBA822. The sequence goes on from CBDCNQ010000005.1 coordinate 307,769, forward strand.
TTCGCGGCGGATAAGATGCAGAAGATGAACCTGTTCGAGACGCCGCAGATGTTTTGCGATGTGTACTGTCTCGAGCCGGGCCAGGCGCAGAAGGTGCACGCACACCCCGGGGCCACGAAGTTCTACTACGTGATCGAGGGCGAGGGCACCTTCACCATAGGGGATGCCACGCGCACCCTCGGGCCCGGCCGCCTCGCTTGGTCCGCGCCCGATGAAGCGCACGGAGTGGAAAACCGCGGCACCCTGCAGCTCGTGGTGCTCGTCTCGATGGCGCCCAACCCGAACATCCCCTAGCCTGTTGACGGGCCGGGGCTCTGCGCACAGCATGTCTCAAACACCCAGCCAATAGGCTACAGACCCACGAGGCTTCAGAACGATGATGAACCGGCGCCAGTTCGTCTACGCAACCGCCGCAGGCGTCGTGACATTCGCCCGTGGCTCAGGGCAGCTCGCCGCTTATGACCTGATCGTCAAAGGCGGGCGCGTCATTGATCCCTCACTGAGGGTCAACGCAATCCGCGACGTGGCGATCACGGGCGGCCGGATCGCGGCGATCGAGGCCGACATCGAGGCCGATGCCGCGGAGGTCATCGATGCGACGGGGAAGGTCGTCGTCCCCGGACTGCTCGATATCCATACGCACTATGCCCGAGAAGAAGAAGGCCCCTTGGTGGGCCTGGCCGGCGGTGTGACCGGATGGGTCGATGCCGGATCGGCGGGCGCGGATCAGATCGACGAAATGGCGGCCATTGCGGAGTCGGCACCGCAGCCGGGGCGCATGCTTATCAACATCGGGCGCGCCGGTATCCTGCCCGATGGCGACACGATGGACCTGCGCCTCGCTGATGTCAGTGCGGCGACGGCGGCCATTGCGCGCAACCGCGATGTCGTCGTGGGCGTCAAGGCGCGACTGACGAGGGGGGTCGCCGCAGACGACGTCGAGGTGTTGCGCCGCGCGCAGGATGTGGCCACGTCCTTCGATTTGCCAGTGATGATCCACATGGGCCAAACGGCCTCGCCACTGCCCAACCTGCTCAGCCAGCTCAAGCGCGGAGATATCGTCACCCACATGTTTGCACCGCCGCCGAACAGCATCATCGATGACGACGATCACATCTTGCCGGAGGTGCTCGCCGCGCGCCGCCGCGGCGTGTGGTTCGACGTCGCCAACGGACGGACGGGGCATCTGCGATGGGACACCTTCGATGGGATCATCCAGGCGGGTTTCTGGCCAGATACGATCTCCACTGACGGGAGCACGACGAGCCCGACCGCGGAAAGCGTCATCGATTTCCCCAACGTTTTGTCCAAGTTCCTGAACTTCGGGATGACGTTGGATCAGGTCGTTGCCCGCGCGACCTTCAATCCTTCGCGCATCTTCCCGCTGTTCCATGATCGTGGCACGCTCAACGTGGGCGCGCCGGCCGACGTGGCGGTGCTCGAACTGCGAGAAGGCAGATTCGAATTCGTGGACAACTACGGGAACACGCGGACCGGCCGCCAGAGACTCTTCCCGAGCGAGACCGTGCTCGGCGGCACACGGGTGTCCCCGCGCATGACACTCGCCCTCGCCAGGCTTCGCCTCTGACGCGCAGGCCTCATCACATCCAGAGCCGCTCCTCATCTTCATCCACGACGTGCCTCGGCTCGGCGACGACTTCGACCATGGCGTCCCCCGTCACCTCCAGCTCCGTAGACACGGGCTCGATATCGATCCTCCAAGCGCTCAACTCGTACGTGCCTTTGGGCACCCCCACGCTTGCCAGTCCTCGCTCGTCGGTCTCCGCCCGATAAGCACCCAGTCTCACCTCGATATTGTCCAGGGGAGCGTCGATGCCCTTGGGAACGATCTGCACGGTGACGGTGTGCTCGGGCGGCTCGAGGGAGCGGAACGTAAAGTCCCCCGAAGCCTCTCGATGCGGCAAGTCCAACTCTGTGGGCGCAAAGCTGACGGAACGGGCAAACACCCCCGCTTGGCTCGGTGCGACTAAACTCACCTCTGCCTCGTAGAGGGCGGTGGTCCCCGGCCGCGGGTCGTCGCCGAGTCTTCCGTCACCCAGCTTGACCCCCGCCTTGTCCCGGACCTCAACGAGCTGCCCCGCCAAACTGCACTGGGCGGTGCATTTGATCCCCACACTGACCCCAAAACGACTGCCCCTCAACGGAGACGGGACATCCCATACAGCCACGCTGGTGGTATGTGGCACAATGGTGGAGGTGACGGTGAGAACGTATTCCTCGTGGACGACCCCCCCGACCTCCTGCCCGGGGAACGTAATCGACCATACCCTTTCGCCGACCTGAGCCGGTGCGTTCAGAACGAGGTCCCCGGTCTCTGCCGTCTCAGCGCTTTCAGATCCCCCGAGCTCCTCCGTGAGGACGACTTCCTCCGAGCTTTCAATGTTGACGAGCCCGCCTCGCAGGTCGCACCCCTCCGCGCAGGATACTCGCGCCCTCACCACAATATCAGCTCCGGCCTCCACCTCCGGCGGGAAGGCCTCGGCGAGCTCCACGGTCGGCTGGTGTCCCGCCGCTGCTGTTCGGCCCTCCCCTCCAGGGGCCGATCTAGCCACGGCCCTTCACCCGTCCATGCTGCTGAAGATCGGCCTCACCCGTTTACGGCTGCATCCCTGCCGGCGACGCGGCCAAACAGCGAGGATCTACCCAGGCCATGCTGAGGAAATCCGCCCATGGATTCGCCGCAGGTATATAGACCGGTGATCACCTCTCCGTGGACGTCGATCACCCGACACCTGGTGTCTACTCTCAGTCCACACAAGGAGTCGTGCAGGACGGGCGTGGACCACGCAGCGTAGAACGGCGGTGTCTGGATCTTGTAGCGAGGAGTCGGCTTGCCGAAGTCCTCGTCCGTTCCTGCGTCTACGAAGGAGTTGTAACGGGACACCGTTTCCTGCAACACGGCGCCTCGCATGGGCAGAGTCTGATAGGGATTCTCAATCTTCCCCGCCAATTCCGCGAGCGTATCGGCACTGTAGAAATACCCGTTCGGATCCACGTTCGGTGGGGTGGGATCCCACCTCTGGCGCGTTACCGCCTCTGCGTCGAAGATCGCCCAGATCGGTCCTCCACCGTTCTTCTCGTTCGGATCCCCACTGTACGACATGCAGGCTGCGAAGAAGTCGTGCCCTCCGTCCGTCTCATCGTGAAACCGCACACCCGTCTGCTTCACGAGGATGGCGTTCTGCCAATTCACGCCCGTCAAGCCGGAGGCGCGCACCTTGTCGAAGATGGGACTGTCGGGCTGCCAATGCAGGCTCGAATAGCCGTATTGACACCCGATATGAGCCGTCTTCGAGATCGCGGCCCCAGCCTCCATGGTCTGGCTGGCGGTCCCCCAGAGCGCCGCTCCGAGCGCCATGGCCGCGAGCTCTCCATCCGCGGTTTGCTTGGAGTAAGGCTCGCCTGCGACCTGATATTCCTCGGTCAGCCGGGGGTCGAACGTGCGCCGAAAGTTCACGTTGCTCGTATGTCCCCCCGTCGCGAGAACCAATCCCTTGGTCCCCCGGATCCGCACCGTCTGACCTTCATGGACCGCCTCCAATCCCACGACCCTTCCCGTGGACGGGTCCTGAACGAGCTCTGTCATCTTATGGAGCAGCAGGATCTGGGCGCCTTTGGCCCGGGCGCTCTTCTCCAGCGCTCTGACGAGCCCCGACCCGCGCCGGGTCTCAACCGACGTGATCAGCTCCTCGTAAACGGGCCACTGAAGAGTCCGCCCATTTCTCGAATCGCCTCCTGCCACCTCGTCTTGAAACTGCACGCCGTTTTCAACCATCCACTCGAAGGTCTCGGTGCTCAGGTCTGCGTACACCCGGGTGAGATCCCGGTCCGTGTATCGCGTTTGATAGGGTTGCGGGCGTATCCAATCCGCGAACACGGCGTCCGCTGAGTCCTCCACGCCGTGCCTCCGCTGGCGAGTCGTTCCTCCGCCCAGGTTCACACGTCCGCCGCTCACCATTCCATGGCCACCGCAGTCGTTGTTCTCCTCCACCATGATCACGGAGGCGCCACGATCAAGGGCCTCAATCGCGGCAGAGAGCCCCGACACGCCGGCTCCGGCGATCACGACATCCGCGGTCATGCCCCACTCTTGCGCGGGACTCTGTCCCTCGAGGTCGTCCCCGACCACCCCGCCCAGGGCTGTCGCACCGAGGCCGGCGGCTGTGCCTTTCTTGACGAAACCGCGTCTGCTGATCGAACCGTTGGGCCTGTCCTTGCTCATGATCGGTCTCCGCTTCTCATGTGATCGAGACTCCCCCCGCTCTTCTCAAAGCGATGGGGCTCCCGCGCCCGGTGCACCGCCTTCCGCCACTACCTCTTCTGTCCTACGAAGCTGCCGAGATCAGGATGGGAAAGTTCACAGGCCCTGTCCAGTACGGGGGGTCGGTCTGGGGTGGCTGCTCGCTGCAAGGAGCGAGACGGTCACTTGATCCCGACCCTTCGGACAGCTATTTGATAGGAGTGTCTGGCCGTGTCGTGGATCCCGCTGGAATGGAGGTCGAAATGAGCAATCGTATGGCGGTGGGTGGTCGAGGCCATGCAGTGATGTCGCGTTACTCCGCTCTATTTCTAGCCGTTCTCTGTACAGCCGCAGCGCCCGGCGCCGTTTCGAGCGCGGCGGCGCAGGCTCGAGCCTCCGACACCGGAAATTGGGAAGTCCCCAGGACACCCGACGGCCATCCGGACTTTCAGGGGATCTGGACGAACTCGACGCTCACTCCGTTCGAGCGGGAAGAGGGTAGGGGAGCGGTGTTCACTCGGGAGGAAGTCGAGGAGATCGAGCGGCCAGACGGAGTCTGCCCCCCCAACCCGGGGACGGTCGAGTGCGGAAGGGTCCTCGCCGAGTCCGGGACGAATGAGGTTCGACTGCGCGGCCAGGAGTACAACGAGGTCTATTGGGATCGGGGCACGCGGGTTGCAGTCGTCGACGGCGAGCCCAGATCCTCTCTGGTCACCCATCCGGCGAACGGGCGCCGTCCGGCCCTCACGCCGGAGGGCGAGCGGCGGATCCAGGAGTCCCGGGACTTCAGGGGCCAATTCGGCCTCTACGACCACCCGGAGCTGAGACCACTCGGCGAGCGCTGCATCATTTTAGGTTCCCCTGCGGGACCCCCCATGGTCCCTGTCGGGGCGTACAACTCCAACTACATAATCGTACAGACGGCCGATCACGTGATGATCATGACGGAAATGGTCCACGATGCGCGGATTATCCGGATCGGTGACGGCCCGCGGCTGCACCGAAACGTCCGTCCGTGGTTCGGCGACTCTTGGGGTCGGTGGGAAGGTGACGCACTCGTGGTCGAGACCACGAACCTCAATCCACAACAGTCTGTCCAGCGAGTCCCCCCCTCGGAGCACATGAAGGTGACCGAACGCTTCACTCGGGTCGACGAAGAGACGATCCTCTACGAGTTCACCGTCGATGACCCGACGATGTACACTCAAGCCTGGGGAGGAGAGATTCCGATCAAGAAGTTGAACAACAGGGTCTACGAATACGCTTGCCACGAGGGCAACTACGGTCTGACCGGCGTTCTGAGCGGCGCGCGTTATGAGGAGAGAATGGAGGCGCAGGGATCGAGCGGTGCTAGCCGTGACTGAGAGCCGTGAGTGTCTCTTCCATGGGTCAGTCGTGCGGCCCAAAAGGGCCAGATTGTCCCCGGCACCCGCTCCCTCCTCCGGGACTTTTCGCTCGCAGGCGCATGATTCGCACGGATTCGTGAAACATGGCATGGTCCATGCGAATTAGGACGTACGACGCCCGAGCATAGGGTGTCGGGAGAAAGGCCCGAATGGGGCCTCCCGAGCATCAACACCTGGAGGACGCATGAATACCATTGGAAAGGTGATGAGCATGGTGATCCTGGCGGGTGCCCTGACCGCCATGAGCCCTGGGCCTCTCTGGGCCCAAGCGACGGATAATGCCCCCACTGAGGACGCGCTCGCCGAGCGGAAGCCTCACGCGGAGCTGGTTGTGCAGAACAACAATTGGTTGGATGCGCACGTATACGTGGTGCGGGGGGGTAGGAGGACCTCATTGGGCCTCATGACCGCGCTCGGGAAGAGTAAGTTCGAGCTTCCGTCGTGGGCCACCCTACCCGGCGATGACTTCCAGATCCTGGTCCACCTGATCGGCGGGGCGTCCTATCTGACACCGCTGGTCCACGTGTACCGCGGAGACGTAGTGGAGTTGGTGGTTCAGAACAACCTTGGCCTGAGCAGCGCGGTGGTCTTCCGCGCTGGGTGACAGTGATCTGAGGGAAGGCCGGGGCGATCGGTCTTAGGACCCTCGACTGCGATCATCACGGGAGAGTCCATTCATGGACTCTCCCGTTCTTGCAAATCCTTACTACCGAACCACTTCTCCAGTCGGGACGGCCGGATCGCGGACCCGTTGGGAGCCAATTGTGCGCGCAAGCCCACTATGTCGTATCATGACAGGCACGCTCCCGTGGCCCTGAGGCGCTCATGCCTGATCCCGTCACCCGCCTGAACGCGGCCCTAGAAGGGTGCTACGCCACATTGAACGAGGGTTGAACGGTGAAACGCTTTCTGATGATCGCGATCGCTATCATGGCCACGACACTCGCCGACGCCACTGCAGCCTCAGCGCGGGCCGGTGGGGAGGGGGGGGCGCTCGCGGGCGCCGACAACGTGTGGTGCGGAGATCTGACCTCGTCCTCGATTATGGAGGGGACCGTCACGAGCGCCGAAGTGGTCGAGACCGGGGCGTTCACGCCTCCGGTCGCATCAGGCGGTCGCGCCCCCTCGAGGGCTTCGGTGACCCGCACTTACGGTGCTTTGCCCGCGTTCTGCCGGGTGATCGCCACACTCCGACCCACGAACGATTCGAACATCACCGTCGAGGTGTGGATGCCGCTCTCGGGATGGAACGGAAAATACCAGGCGGTCGGGAACGGTGCGTTCAGGGGATCGATCAGTCATAGCGCCATGGCTGCCGCGCTGGCCAACGGCTACGCGACCAGCTCGACCGATACCGGGCATATCGGCAACACGGCAGAGTTTGGTCTCGATCATCCCGAGAAGGTCGTCGACTTCGGCTGGCGCTCGCTGCACCTGATGGCTGTCCTCACCAAGGAGGTCATCGCGGCTCATTACGATGAGGCTCTCCGCTACTCCTATTGGAACGGGTGTTCCGCCGGCGGCCGCCAGGCGATGAAGATGGCGCAGGCCTTTCCCGAAGACTTCGACGGCATCGTGGCCGGAGCACCGGGCCAGGATTGGAGCGGACGTGCAGCCGGAGCACTCCGAGTCGCCACGTATCTGGAATCCAACCCAGCCGCCCGTCTCTCCGAAGATGACAGATTGCTTGTGCATGCGGCGGCAATCAGCGCGTGCGACGCGGCTGATGGTGTCGTGGACGGCGTTATCGACAGCCCTCAGCGTTGTGATTTCGACCCCGCCGTCCTCCGATGTGAGGGTGCCAAGAACGGCTCCTGCCTGACGGCCGCACAGGTCGGGACCGTGCGGATGCTGTACACGTCCCCGGTGAATCCCAGCACCAACCGGGAGATTACCGGTCTGGTTCCGGGGAGCGAGCTCAACTGGACCGACCTCGGGTGGACCAACTCCGCACGCGCCACCGGCCTCGAACTTTATCGTTATCTGGTATACGGCGACCCCAACTGGACCATCGACCGATTCGATTTCGACACCGATATCGTGAAGGCGGAGGAGACCGACGACGAGACGCTGAATGCCCTCGATCCTGACCTCGAGCCGTTCTTCGCCCGGGGCGGCAAGTTGCTCGCGTATCACGGCTGGAGCGACGCGCAGATTTCACCCTTGAACGCCACCCAGTATTACGAGCGTGTGGTGGAATCCGTCGGGAGTGCCGAGGAAGTTCACGACTCGTATCGTCTGTTCATGGCGCCGGGCATGGGGCATTGCGGCGGTGGTGAGGGACCCAGCGCTTTTGACAAGATGGCGCTAATTGAAGCGTGGGTCGAAGAGGGTCGAGCGCCAGACCGGGTGCTTGCGACCAAGTTCGGTCCGGAGGGCGAAGTGGAGATGCGCCGCCCGCTGTGCGCTTACCCGGCGAGGGCTGTTTACGACGGGAACGGAGACCCGAAAAGGGAGGATAGCTTCTCGTGCGCCACACGCTGACGAGGCCGGGATAGAGAGGTCCGCCTGCGAGGCCGGAGCCTCAAGGAATGCTGAGCGCCACCAGCGCGCCGGGCACCGGCAGGATGATGCGCTGCCGCCCCTCGTGCATATAGGACATCATCCCGTACATCCCAAGGCCCGGCATCTCCAGGCTTCCCAGACGCTCGCCGGTCGCCTTGTCCACAGCGTAGAGGAACGGGGTATTCCCGTCCTCACCGCGAGCGGTATGAAGGAGCAAGCTCGGCGTCACCATCATGGCGGAGTGGGTCAGATTCCCCGTGGGAGGGATGTCCAACCCCCGCAACGCCGGGTGGTCCTGAATGAACTGCGGTGTACCCCCGTTCGGAATCCACCACAGACGCTCGCCGCTGTTCAGGTCGATCGCGCTGATTCGGCTGTATGGCGGCTTTGTGAGCGGTAAGCCCTGGGGACCGGGAATACCGGCCGCACTGCCCCTCCACAGGGCATAATCCGGGACGGTCCTCCCTGTCGGTTGCCAGCTCGTCAGCTCGCCGTCCACCTCCTCTCCCGGTCCAACGATCCGCATCGCACAGTTCGTCCGTGAGACGACGTAAATGACTCCCGTTTGGGGGTCGGCTGCCGGTGGGCCGCTGATGTTGGTGCCGCCCAGTTCGCCGGGACACCAGATCGAGCCGACCAGCCCGTCGGGATTGTCCCGGTTCAGGGGCGGATTGAAGAGAGGCCCTAGCCGATAATCCGCCGTCATCTCCAGTGCCTCTCGCCGCAGCTCGGGCGTGAAGTCGATGAGGTCGTCCTCGGTAAGCCCTTGCAAATCGTACGGCGCCGGCTTGGTGGGGAACGGTTGGGTGCTCGATAACCGGTCGCCAGGAATCTCCGAGGGGGGCACGGGCCGCTCCTCAATGGGCCAGATGGGCTCGCCCGTCTCGCGGTTGAAGGCGTAGATCATCGACTGTTTCGTGGCCTGGAACACCCCCGGAATCCTCTGCCCGTCCACCGTGACATCCAGCAGAACCGGCGCCGTCGGGGTGTCGTAGTTCCAGATGTCGTGATGGACCAACTGGTAGTGCCAGATGCGTTGACCCGTCTGCACGTCCAGCGCGATGACGCTGGTGCCGAACAGGAGGTCCCCGGGACGCCAGCCCGCAGAGTAGTCTATCGTCCCTCCCTTCGTCGGGATGTAGACGATCCCGCGCTCCGGATCGGCGGACATTGGCGCCCACGAGCCGATGTTGCCCGACCAGGCCCACGCATCGCTCTCCCAGGTGTCGTGGCCGAACTCGCCGGGCCGCGGGATCACGTGGAACTTCCAGAGGTGCTCGCCGGTCCGGGCGTCGTAGGCCACGATGTCGCCGGGGATGTTCTCGATCCGGGTCTGGTTCTGACCGTTTTCATGTGAGGTCCCCACGATCACTACACCGTTGACCACGATCGGAGGGGAGGACGCGGTGGCGTAGCCGATCTCGAGCGGGATCCCCTGGTACGGATCCCACGGCTGGTTGAGGCTCTCCCAGGGATCCCAGCCCCGGGCCTGATCTTCCAGGGCGTCCACCACTCCGGTCTGAGGGAAGCCCTCGATCGCCACCGGCCTCCCCCAGTTCTGTAGCGGCCGGCCCGTCTTGGCGTCCAGCGCCCAGAGGAAGCGAGCTGGGCTGATGCTGAAGATCACTCCCCGGCCGTCCACCTCGGCGTAAGCAACACCCTTTCCGTTGTTGGCCCGCATGGAATGCTCCCACCGGAAGGTGTCCGGCTCCCGGAAGCTCCAGATAATGACACCCGTGCCGGCATCGATGGCCACCACGCTCCGGCGATCCCCGGCCACGGTGTAGAGCACCCCGTCCACGTAGATGGGCGTGGAGCGGGCCAGGAGGACCCCAAAGCTGTCCCCTCTCCAGATCCACTCGACCTCGAGATTCTCGAAATTCGAGGCGTTGACCTGGTTTAGCGGCGAGTATCTGGTGTGCGAGGCGTCCCCGCCGATGTAGCGCCACTCCCCCCGCTCGGCCCCCTGCATGGATTGGGAAGTCTGGGCAGCACACGGCGCCGGCAGGGGAACCAAGATTCCGAGAGCCGCGGTGAGCCAGGCTCCGAGCAAGGGGAGTCTGAAGCCGTGCGTCTCTCTTCTCATCTCTCTTCTCCTCCTTCGCTTATTCGGCTCTGACGTCACCGCCAATCCCGGGTGGTGAAGGGCCGAACTCACATTATAGGCCCAACGATCTCCCTCGCCTCTCCCGTTAGCTCGACGATGTGCATGCCCGTATTCGCCCGATCCACGAGATAGATGTAACCACGATCATCGACCTCCACGTTATTTGTCTGGATAGCGACTTTACACCGGTCCTGGCCGGCTACAGTGATGCATCGCTCGGCGGTGTTTTCGTTGATGGCGGGGACGTAATAGCCAACCTCGACGGGGTTGTAGGGGTCGCGAATATCCACGACCCGCACGCCGGCATTGAACCACGTGACAAACAGGAGCTTACCGTAGTAGATGGGCGTGGAATTCTCATGGGACCCATGGGCGCCGAAGCGCCCGCCGCGCTGGCAAAAGTCGCCGCTGGCTTCAGGAACGTTGAAGCTGGAGACGGGCCACGGGTGCGCTTCGTCCGTAATTTCCACCATGAACACCATCTGCCGCGCCTGGCCCGTGCATTCGTTTAGGGTTTGCTCGTTAACGACTGCGACGAAATCCTGCCGATCCATAGCCTGATCGTTGGCAAACTCTTCGAGCTGCATATCGAGGATCGGCAAGGTCGTGTGGGCCCCCATGTAGTCCGGTAGCCTGAGCTGTCCGACCACGGGTGCGCTCAGCTCCTCTGCGGTCGGCTTGGCAGGATCCACGAGCGAATCATTGATGAGGATGTCGCGACCCAAGATCGTAAGCACGCCGCGCGCCGCCGTACCGTGGCCGCAGTAGACGCAGTTTTTTTCCACCACCGAAACGCAGCCATGCAGCTCCATGCCATTGACATCTTGGCCCGAGGGGGCATCACTGGTCCCGCCGGGCTGCTGTCCGACCAGGCCGAAGTTGCGGATGAATTTCGGCTCCGAGGGATCGCGGAAGTCATAGATCTGCATCATACGATCTGTACTCCAGCCAGGGACGCCCGATACGACATAGGCGACGCCCGTCTCGCATTCCCACCAGGTTTTGTGGGTATCCGTGAGGCCGTCGACAACAAGACTCAGCAGTTCCGGCGCAGCAGGATCGGTCACATCGAAAACCTGATGGTAGGAGGCACCCGCTCGCAGTAGGTAGGCTCGGCCGGCTCGACCGTTCGGTAGCTCGTCGCCTGTGCAGATTCGTACCATCTGGGCCCCTGAGCTGCCCTCGATGGGTGGGATGTGGTGAAGATAGACCGGATTCCCCGGGTCTGTGACGTCGACGAGCGACGTCCCGTTCTGTTCGACGTCACCTGTCAACGTATTCAGAGATTCCCCGGCATGATGTCCGACATAAGCGATCCATCGTTCTTCCCCGGCGACGATCTGTCGCTTGATCTCAGGTTGATAGGCCGTCCGGGCCTGAAGCGCGTCGTGACCGAGCAGGCGCACGTTATCGCTCTGGGCTCCATTCGGGCCGTCAGGCCAGACCGGACTGGCCCAGAGATTCTGTTGGCTGACCGCCGCTAGGCTCCAGGCGCCTAACGCGATCATCAGGAAGAGAGGACGGAGAAGTCTCGGGTGGTGTGATGGCTGCATGGGCTCCCTCCTGGAAGGGGCGCACAGGCTCGGAATCGTTGACCCGAATAAGGATAGGCGATTCAGGAACTAGCGCAAAAGGGCTGAGCTCGCACCGCACCGCCGTCGCGGTTACAGAGCTTGTCGCGGAGTACCGGTTGGCGAAACGCCGAACCGCGGTCCCGACTCCACCCTAGCGAGCTACCACGCGGAACGACCACCAATGATCCGGACGTGGTGTGCCTACAGGTACTGCCGGGTTTATGGGTGAACTGTGAACCTGCAGCTTGTCTACCCTCGCTTCCCAGGCACGATCTAGTTCGTTTGGATTCAGTACCCGGATAGCAGTTACAGGGTATACAGTCCCGTCCAGTCGCATTCTAGCACTGCTATTGTCAAGCACTGCACTGGCCCACCGCTTGGCATCGCACTGGCCACAGCTGAGATAGAGTTCTCCGGTGCTCGTTGCCATACAGTTAAGGTTGATCGAGTAAGGCAGCAGGCCGGCGCTGACTTGAATCTGACATAGAGGGACATCTGGAGAATCGCACCACGATACCTACTTGTCAGCGATTTGCCTTGTTGTTCAGTCATGTCATGTCCCCAAGCAATATTGGAGGGGTCTCGGCCTCCGGGCCGGAGGCGCCCTGTGCGGCCTAACGTCTCACGATTCTGATCTTATAGATGCTGCGCGTAGATGCTGCGCGGCTAACATGCCCTCCGGGCGCGCAACGCGCGACCCTCACGGATTGTCGGTAGAGGTTTCGGACGACGGACGGCAGGTCGCCGATCCAGGTGCGACCTGCCGCTCCCTCGCGGGCTATGGTAGAGGCTACGAATTCTGACGGGATGTTGAGTTCCGGCACGGATAGCATCAGGATGGTGTTTTGGTAGATCGGAGTCCGGAGCGGTGACTTCGTCTGAGATGCGAGCGTCGACGGTCAGGCGATCAGCTTGATTATCGTGGCGCTGTGCCGCTACACGAGCGCCAGTAGTCAAGCTTTGGGCCGCCGACTCAGGAGCTCCGTAGCGTGTGAATTGCCCACCCCAGGTCGAGGCTCTCTCCGTTCCAATGCGGGGTGGTGGTCGCAGGACCCACGCGGATCCCCAGTGTGGCGTGCTTGGACTGGAGGGCAGCCACGGGGTCGGCAGGGAGGCGCGACGCCGCGGGCACATTTGGGAACAGCCGTCCGTCGGGCCAGGAGAAGCGGATCCCTCCGCGGGCAGCTCCGTCGTCCCCATTCTCAACCATCTCGACCGCGAATCCCTCTTCATGCACCGCCCGGTGATGGCGCCTACAAAGCAAGACGAGGTTGTCGAGCCGGGTCTCTCCGCCATCCGCCCAGTGCTTGATGTGATGCGCGTCACAGAAGCGCAGCCCGCAGCCTGGGAAGCGACAGCCTCCGTCCCTATGGTCGAGCGCCCTCCGGATGGCGGGGGGGACGGTCCGGGTCTTTCTGCCCACGTCGAGCACGGAACCGCTCTGTGTGCGTGTTATCTCGGTACGCGTCATCTCGGCTGTCATGTTGTGTGTCATAATGACGCGACTCGCGTCACAAGCGAGGCGCCTCGACGTTCCCGCGGGAACGCGTACGCCGTCCTCGAGCAGGGCACTGCCCAACGTTGGCGGTGACGACGAGGGCAGCGGCGGCGGCCACGACTCCGACGACTCCGGCAACTCCGATGATCCCGATGGTCCCGATGACTCCGATGATCCCGCGAGTGCTTCGGCGTCCACGTGCACGACGACTTGAAAGCGATCAGCGCGGCCGATACTCTCGCCGTCGCATTCCAGCCCACCACTCTGTAGCGCTCGCTCGGCGAGGAGTCCGATGGCATCGGCCCGCATCTGCTCGGCGGTGAGTTCCGGATCCTTGCGAGATTCCGGATCCTCGCGAGCCTCCGGACGCCGGAACTTCCCGGACCGTCGGTAGAGGGCACCCCTCGCGGCCTCGAGCGCCCGCATCAATATGGCGCCCACCTCGGGATCCAACCGGCCCCGGAGCTCATACATCCCGTCCTCGTCCGGCCATAACGTGAGCGAGCGGGTTCGGTGACGCTCCCGCTCCTGCCATTGCTCCTCCAGCCGGTCCACCCGCCGCCACGCACGCACGAGCTTCTCAACGTGCGACGCTGTACCGTGGCGGGCGAAGTCCATCAACTCCTCTTCGTTCTCCGGTGTGGCCACGCGCGTGAGGGCTCGTGCCTTGGAGTATGACAGTTCTCCGCTCCGCATCCTCGCGCTCAAACCGGGTAGATGCTCGAGAGCGTGGGCCACGCGGACCTTCTCGCGTGCCGGTCCCATGGCGATGCCGGTGCGCCAGCTCAGCCAGTGGGCGCAGGTCTTGAAGCTGGCGTCCCAGCCCCCTCGCTGGTCGAACTCACGGATCAGCACCAGCAGACGGTACGTGGCGGCATGGATGTGGGCGGCGAGTTCGGCGATCTCATCGCCCAGCCGCTCGAGTTCGGCACGTGGGAAGGGGGTGGGGGCGGGCAGTGGGGTGGGGGATTCGACCGTTGCGGCAGTAGCAACGACGGGCCACGTCTCGGTCCGCGACCGAGCTCGGTGTGTCGTCGTCGAAGTTGTCGCCAGCGCGGTGTGATCTCCAAGTACCGGTTGAGCGAAGTCGATCATGCGGGGAGCCTCCAGGAGGGGGGAGCGGGTTATAGGGAATAGCTACCTTCCAGACGAATGACTCCCATAAATCTAACGGCGGTTTTTCGAGGCTCTGGCTGGCTTCTGGGCGGGCGTGGACGGGATTCGAGGCTTTCCGAAGGGTCCGGGGTTCGCCCTCGGCGGTCACGTCACAAGCCAGGTGTGCTCAGGGGGGGGGCCGGGGCAGGATCCCGGATCTCGGGAAAGGTGCCTGCTCGAACCTGTCAATGTCTGGATGGGACAGATTTCCCGATTGCTTGCAGCGGCGGACCATACGGGCGCATGTTGTCCGCTATATCGGATATATCGGACCCTGTCACCCGTTCACAGGCAGTGGAGCCGTACCAATGACCGACGCCACCGTGGATCGCCTCAACACAGCCCTAGAAGGCCGCTACGCCATCGAGCGAAAACTGGGTGAAGGCGGCATGGCCGCGGTCTACCTGGCCGACGATCTCAAGCACGAGCGCAAAGTCGCGCTGAAGGTCTTGAAGCCCGATCTGGCTGCGGTCGTTGGGGCCGAGCGGTTCCTGGCTGAGATCAAGGTCACGGCGAACCTCCAGCATCCACACATCCTGCCGCTCCACGATTCAGGCGAAGCGGATGGCTTCCTGTTCTACGTGATGCCCTACGTAGAAGGCGAGACCCTCCGCGACCGCATCGACCGAGAGAAGCAGCTTCCTGTTGACGAAGCTGTCCGCATAGCGACGGCGGTGGCGGGTGCCCTCCAGACTGCTCACGAGCACGGCATCATCCATCGTGACATCAAACCGGCCAACATCCTGTTGAGCCGAGGTGAGCCGTTGATCGCCGACTTCGGGATCGCTCTGGCTGTCGGTGCGGCAGGAGGTAGTCGGCTCACGGAGACGGGCCTGAGTATGGGCACTCCGTATTACATGAGCCCTGAACAGGCGACCGGTGACCAACACGTCGGCCCTTCGACCGATACGTACGCACTGGGCGCAGTGTTGTACGAGATGCTGACGGGCGACCCACCGTATATGGGGAGCACAGCGCAGGCGGTGCTGGGTCAGATCATCGCGGGCGAGGCTGTGTCCGCCACGAAGAAGCGTGGCTCGGTACCTGCGAACGTGGATGCGGCTCTCCGTTGTGCCCTGGAGAAGCTACCCGCTGACCGATTCCGGAGCGCGAGCGGCTTCGCTGAAGCGCTGACGAATCCGGGCTTTAGGACGAGCTCCGCTACGCGACCGGATACAGCTCGGTCGGGCACTCCGCGCCGCGTGGCCTCAGTCGGAGCTGCACTCCTCACGCTCGGAGTCGGATTCGTCGTGGGTCGGACATTCGGTGAGAGCGACAACTCGGTGACTAAGCTGATGATTCCTACCTCCCCGCAGCTGCGCGTCGGTTTTGGTCCGGCGGTGGCGGTCTCGCCCGACGGCTCAGAGTTCGTGTATGTCGGAGTCGAGGGGGGTGGCATCGCCGCGGACATGAACCGTGCCAACCCCGATAGGAGGCTCTTTCGTCGTCGGCTCGCCGATCTCGAGATTTCGGCGATTCCGGGTACGGAACGAGCGTACGAACCGACCTTCTCGCCCGATGGCGACTGGGTCGCGTTCGTGGCTGATGGCAGGCTCTGGAGGGTAAGCCTCGACGGGAATCGTCGTATTGAGATCGCTGATGTCTCTGCCGCCGAGATGCGGGGGATCAGCTGGAGCAGCACGGACGAAATCTTCTACGTCCCGGCCGGCACGGCCGGGCTCATGAAAGTCTCAGCAGCGGGGGGTACGCCGGAGGTGGTGATTCCGTTGGATACCGTGGGCCTGAGGTGGCCCAACGTCCTCCCGAGTGGGGACGCAGTCATGGTGACCATCTGGAACGGGAGCGTGGAGAACGCCGAGCTAGGAGTGGTCGATGTGGCCTCGCAGCGTCTCATACCGTTGGGTGAGCGAGGGATGGGGTCCGTCTACGCCGAGTCGGGGCATGTCGTCTACGTGCGTGCGGACCGAACGTTGCTCGCCGCCCCCTTCGACCTTCGAACCCGTACCATCACCGGGGCACCCGAGCCCCTCGAGGATAGCGTCTCCATTTACCCCGGTGGTGCGTCGCACTTCGCGCTCTCCCGCCAGGGAACGCTCGTGTATTGGCGGCTTCATCTGCCGCTACGATCCCTCTTGCTCGTCGACCGGGGAGGCTTGGTGGTGCGAACGATCGGCACGGACACGCGCTTTGACACAGGTCGACCAGCGATTTCCCCGGATGGAGCCCGGTACCTGGTTCCCCTCGTGGGCGCGGTCAGCAACGCAGACATCTGGGTGGGCGATCTGACCCAGGAGAATCTACGCCCCTTCGAGGAACAGGGAGATGTCAACTCCGGCATTTGGCTGGGAAACGATTCGATCGCGTTCCTTTCCGATAGGGCCGGTTCACCAGACTGGTTCGTTGGTGCCGTTGACGACCGGAGTCCCGCCACTCAGCTCTTTGCAGACGATATCGACCAGTGGGGTGGCACCTGGGTGCCCTCAGCCCGAACTCTGGTTTTCGGCGAAACACGAATAAGCTCCGGTTACGACATTTCGGGATTCCAGCTCGGGTCGGACTCTCCATTCACCCTGCTTGACGGGGCAGGAATCGACGAGTGGCAACCTCGTGTTTCGGCCGACGGCGCATGGCTGGTCTATGCGTCGGATGAAATCAACGGCCGGAGCGAGATCTTCGTCCAGCGGTTCCCCGATCTCACTGGCAAACGGCGCGTTTCGACCGGCGGGGGAGACGCGCCGACATGGTGTCCGCAGCGGAAGGAGTTGTTCTACGTAATCGCTGACAGCCTAGTCTCTGTGACATACGACGACGCCGAGGAATTCGACATCTTGGACCGGACGGTCCTGTTCACTTCTGACCTCGTGAGAAACACCTACGACGTTCATCCCGACTGTGAGACCTTCATCATGTTGAGAGATGACGAGGAGGAGCGGCGCGACATTGTAGTCGTCCAGAACTTCTTCGAGGAGCTTCGCCAGCGGGTGGGGAATTAATGCGGCTCAAGAGGGGAAACCGCCACAAGAGGGTGGATCTCAGGGATGGATGACGAAAAAACAATCATCACCCGGAAATCGGTGCTCGAGGACGAGGGGCTCGACAAAAGTCATGCCTCCTTGATCGTCCTAAAGGGCGCGGAGATCGGCCGGGACTTTCGTCTGCGAAAGAACACTATGGTCATCGGGCGCAGTACGACGGCCGATATCTGTCTACCGGATGACAAAGCATCCAGAGAGCATGCTCGCATCGATTATCAAGGGACGGGTAAAGACCAGCGAGCGATCTTCACCCTCACCGATATGGGGAGCACGAATCACACCTTCGTTGATTCAAAACAGGTGGAATCCGTCCAGCTTCAAGATGGAGACAAGATTCAGATCGGTGACTCGGTATTGAAATTCGTTGTCCTCGACAACATCGAAGCCAGATTTCACGCAGATGTCCGCGACCTGATTTCCTACGATCAGCTCACAGGCTTGTTGACGAAGGAATCCCTCTACTTGGCCTTTGATAGAGAGCTGAAACGGTGCCTGCGCTACGGCCTTCCCCTTGGGGTTTTGATGATGGACCTGGATTTCTTCAAATCAGTAAACGACGGGCATGGCCATCTGATGGGGAGCCATGTGCTGGCTGAAGTCGGGCGTCTCATCCAACAATCCATCCGTATCGCCGATGTTTCCGCACGCTACGGGGGAGAGGAATTCCTCAGTTATTTGGCGGAGACCGATACTGCGGGAGTCGAACTCGCCGGAGAACGCATTCGAAGCGAAATCGAGGCCTTCCCCTTCGTCTTGGATGACGTAAGCATTCACGTCACCATCAGCATCGGCATTGCTGTGGCCCCGAGGCACGGGGAGAATATCAAAACCCTCGTGGCTGCGGCCGATCAAGCACTCTATCGTGCAAAGGAAACCGGACGGAACCGGGTGTGCATCGCATAACCCGAGAAGTTCGCGGGCACGCCATTCCTCTCGATGGGGATGCGAAGACGCTTGCAGCCTCACACGTCTTGGACGAATGTTTCAGCTGGTATCTAGAAGAGAAATCGCACCCGCCGACAGCCTATGACTGATCCAGTCACCCGCCTAAACGCAGCCCTCGAAGGCCGCTACTCCATCGAGCGTGAGATAGGCGAAGGCGGCATGGCCACGGTATACCTGGCCAAGGACCTGAAGCACAACCGCAACGTCGCGCTCAAGGTTCTCAAGCCCGACCTGGCGGCTGTGGTCGGCGCCGAACGCTTTCTCGCTGAAATCGAGACCACCGCGAACCTGACTCACCCGCATATCCTGCCGCTGCACGATTCGGGCGAAGCGGATGGCTTCCTGTTCTATGTGATGCCCCACATCGAAGGGGAATCGCTCCGGGAGCGGATCGACCGCGAGAAGCAACTCGGTGTGGATGACGCACTGGCGATCACGCAGAAGGTTGCGGGCGCACTCGACTACGCGCACGAGAACGGCGTCGTGCACCGCGACATCAAGCCGGGCAACATCCTACTGAGTGAGCGGGGAGAGCCCCTCATCGCAGACTTCGGTATCGCGCTGGCCGTGGCTCAGGCGGGCGCTGGGCGCATCACCGAAACCGGCCTCAGCCTCGGGACGCCCCACTACATGTCGCCCGAGCAAGCAACGGGCGACCGAGATGTCGATCCCCGCTCGGATGTCTACGCGCTCGGCTGTGTGCTGTACGAGATGCTCGCCGGGCAGCCGCCCTTCTCGGCCACTACAGCCCAAGCGGTGCTGGTGAAGATTCTCACGGTGGATGCACCGTCGATCACGAATGAGCGCAGGTCCGTGCCGCTCAACGTCGGCCATGCACTCGCGAGGGCTCTGGAAAAGCTGCCCGCCGACCGCTTCGCGAGCGCGGCTGAGTTCGCGGCGGCGCTCGGGGATGAGAGCTTCACGTACAGAGTGCGAGCTCAGACATCCGTAATGGCCTCGACCCCGGGGTCGGTGGGCACGCAGGCGCTGGCCGCGACGCAGGGCACCTGGAATCGGCTGACGGTCGCCTTCGCGACCACCGCCATCCTCCTTGCAGGGTTGGCCGCCTGGGACTGGCTCCGTCCCGCACCGCAAGCTCCGGCGGTCTACGCCACTCGCCTCCCCATCGACGTTGGTGAGATTGAAATTGGCCGGTTTGAGGAAATCGTCGTGTCGCCGGACGGCTCACGCTTCGCCGTGACAGGGACGGTTGAAGGCGAGCGGGCTCTATACTGGCGGAGCGCCGATGAGGAGAGCTTCCGAGTGGTCCCTGGAACGGGGGGCGCTCGCGGAGCGACGTTCTCTCCTGACGGAGATTGGATCGCATATGGCACCGTAGACGGTGCCCTCTTGAAGGTGTCGCTGTCGGGAGGTGCACCGGCTCTTCTAGTCCGAGCGGGGCGTGTGAGTCAGCTGGTGTATTTCCCCCATTGGGGCGATGACGAGACGATAGTATTTGGCAATCCGATCGGCTCGTTCCAGGTACCCGAGACGGGTGGTGAGCTCACGCCTCTCAGCGCGCCAGAGCCGATTCTATTTCCCCATCAGCTTCCGGGTGGCTGGGCGGTGCTCGGAAGCCGGGTCGCTGGCGGAGTCGTCCTGCTGGATCTCCAGTCAGACACCATGCGCGAGTTGCATCCAATCGGCTTCAAACCGAAATACGTAGAAACGGGCCATATCCTGTATCTCGATGGCTCCGGTGGCCTGTGGGCGCTCCCCTTCGATGGAGCGAATGGCGACGTGCTAGGGGATGCCGTCCCGATCTTGGACGGAGTGAGTGTCATACCGTTCGGACAATACCGTTTCCCTCGCTATTCGGTCTCGCGAAACGGAACGCTGACGTATGCTGCGGGAGGTGGTGCTGGTGGCGGAGGAGCGGAGTGGCCGCTCGTGGTAGTGGATCTGGAGGGTAATGAAGAGACTCTCACCCTGAGCCCACGAAGCTTCGGCGAAGTGGCTTGGTCTCCGGATGGACGGTCGGTCGTTTACCAGAGCACCGCCGAGGGCGATCAGGACCCCGACATCTATACCTACAACGTTGAGACGGGGACGACGCCGAGGCAGCTCACGTTCGAGGGAATCAACGTCCGCCCAGTGTTTTCGTCTGACGGGACCCGCGTCGCCTTCGCCTCACAACGGGAATGGACCGACGGATTCGATCTGTTCGTGAAGACCCTGGGCGACGACGCGCCGGCTAGATCCCTCATCTCGCGCCCCGGGGATGAATACCCGACCCAATGGCCGTCCGAGACGCTGATCGTGTTCGAGCAGGGGCCGAATCCCTCGGATCTCTGGATGCTCGATCTCTCAAACCCGGACAGCGTGAGAGCCGAAGTGTACCTACCCCTGGAAGCTGACCTCGACGACATCGTGGTCTCCCCAGACGGTGCCCTCGCGGCGTATGCGTCCAACGAGTCGGGAAGTGATGAGATCTACATCCGGAGCTTTCCTGAACCCGGTGAACGGACACTCGTGTCGCAGGGTGGAGGGCAATACCCCCTCTGGTCACCGGACGGCAACACCGTCTACTACTGGGGCCTATCGGAAATTCCGGGAGCCCAGGACACCTTCATGGCTGCCCGCATTCAACGAGATCCGACGCCGGTGGTGCTGACCAGGGACTCCTTGTTCACGGGGGAATACTACCGACCCGGCTCAGACCTCCATCCCGACGGGGACCGTGTGGTAGTCCCGCGAACTCCAGACCAAGCAGCCACCGACCTGGAAGGCGTGGCTTCAGGGTCAGAGCGATTCCTGGTCGTCACGAACTGGTTCGAGGAGCTTCGCGGGCGGGTGGGCAATTGAAGGCTAGGGACGCGCCGTGCAAACGATAATCGAGTGGCTGGGCACATGGATCAACAGCGGGTTCGGCCTGGCTCTTCGGCTTGACCTCCTCGTTCGACTGGCGCTGGCCGTCGTCCTCGGTGGAGCGATTGGATGGGAGCGCGAGGCCAGTGGCAAACCGGCGGGGTTGCGGACCAACATCTTGATTTGTGTGGGTGCGACTCTGCTCACCGATTTGTCCATCCGCTTCGGCGGACTCGCGATAGGCCGTGGAATCGGAGATCCAGCGCGCATCGCCGCTCAGATCGTAACGGGCATCGGGTTTCTCGGAGCGGGTACGATCATTCAGGCGCGTGGCACCGTTACCGGACTCACGACAGCGGCAACCCTCTGGGTCGTCGCGGGGATCGGCATGGCGGTAGGGAGCGACTCCTACGTCGAAGCCGTGGGAGCAACGCTGCTCGTGCTCGTCGTTTTGATTCTGCTGACACCGATGGAGAAGGCCATCGCCCTCCGTCGTCCGGCACATTTCCGGATAGTTCTCGAACCCGTTGCCGGTGCCGGTGAGATCGTGGAAGAGGACGTCCTGGAGGTGGGCCTGCGGATCATTCGCCGGCGAATCGAAAAGGACGCCAAGCTTCGGTCTGTCATTCTGCATCTTTGGGTCAGGGGTCGGCCGAAGGACATACGGGTGGCGCAGGAGCGATTGGTGGTGAGAGAGGACGTCGCGGGCTTCTACATAGACTAACCCGCGATACCGGACAAACAGTTGCGCCTAGCGGCCCACACTCGGATGTTGAGCGCAGTCTGATCCCGGAGTGCGTGCATGTCCGATCCAGTCGCTCGCCTGAACACCGCCCTCGAAGGCCGCTACGCCGTCGAGCGTGAGCACGACCGATGAGTCGCAGACTCTCAGCTGGTCTCATGCTCGCGGTAGCAGTGCTTGTCCATCTGGAACCATGTCACCTTGGATGACCCCCGCCGTCGATACCCAACGCGGGCTGTTCATCTTCGGGATCGGCTCCAGCGCGCCTCAGCAGCCCGAGTTGGCCGGAACCGACGGGGAGTGGCCCGATCGACTCTACCACGGATCGACCGTGGCCCTCGAAGCCCGTACGGGTGAGCTCGTGTGGTGGGCGCAGCACCACACGGACATGTGGAACAACGATGCCGTATACGACAGGATTCTCGTCGATTCTCCGGTGACGCCCGATCCCCCCGACGCCCTCGGTGTGAACCCGGACATCACACCTGGGGAGACCCGGGAGCTCGTCGTGGGCTCCTTCTCGAAGGACGCCATCTTCTACGCCTATGACAGGAGCGATGGCACATTCCTGTATGCGAGGCCCACCGCCTACCAGAACGTCATCCAGGGTTATGACGGTAGGACCGGCGCTTTCATCACGAATCCCGACGCGGTCATGATCGCCGACGAGGACCGTGAGACTACGATTTGTAGGGAGAATAGACAGATTCCCCAGGGAGCCTACAGCCCGCTGAGGCCCTGTGGGAGACGATCCTCAACGGGGTGAGCGACATGGCGCCCATCACCTACTCCGTAGACGGTCGGCAATACATCGCGGTGATCTCGCCCGGGGGTACGGCCGGATCGGCCCGCCACGTTGGCCAGCTGCGCGCTCGGGTGCCGATCGGGCAGAGAAACGTAGGGCATGCGTTGTTCGTCTTCGCGTTGCCCGAGGAGTGATTTGGGGCGGGCCGTCCATGGACGGCCTGTCAGCTATCCGTCAGCGCGGCTCGCATCTCGGCCCGTGAGGTGAACTTCACGCGAGGCCGCCCACCAGCCTCGCCTCGCGACTGCTCCAGCGCATCCAATCGGCTCCAGTCGTCATAGTTCACCAGGTGGGGTTGGCGCACCCGAACTAGTGCGTCGAGGGCCGATGGATCGGGATTCGCTGGATCGAGGACGCAGGACGACCCGGCGTCTTCCAGCATGGCGCCGGCGGTCTCCGTCCCGTCTTTTTTGTTCGTTCCGATCACTCCGGTCGGCCCGCGCTTGATCCAGCCGCTGACGTACATCCCCCGCATCGGTTGCCCGTTCTCTGGCTCGGTCACTCGGCCGCCCTCATTCGGGATCACTCCCCAACTCTCGTGGAATGGAAGACCCTCCATGGGGAGGCCCCGGTATCCGACCGATCGAAAGACCAGGTCCACGGGAAGCTCTTCGGTCTGCTCAGTGGCGCGAGGGCGCAGTTTCCCCCCGTCCGAGATGAGCTCGTTCTTCACGATTTTCATGGCCCGGAGCCTACCGTCGTCGCCGGCAATCAGCTCGGTGGGTGAGACCAAGAACCGCAGGCTCAGCAAGCGCTCCTTACCCTCACGGGACCGCTGGGCGAAGTCTTCGAGAATCGCAAACTTCTTCTGCAGAGTGTCGTCATCCGTGTTCTCGAGTTCGGCCTGGCTGCGGGGATCGAGGCGCACGTCTTCCGGAGGGACGTGGATATCCGCTCCCTCGAGCTCGCCCAGTTCCCGCACTTCCGGATTCGTGAAGGCGGCTTGGAGGGGCCCGCGCCGGCCGAGCATGGTCACCTCGCGCACTTTGCTCTGGCTCAACGCTTCGAGCGCGTGGTCGGCGATGTCGGTCTCCGCCAACTCATCGGGTGTGCGGCATAAGATCCGTGCGACGTCAACCGCGACGTTTCCGACGCCCACCACGGCGACACGCTCGGCGGAGAAATCGAACTGATGGTCCCGGTAGTCCGGGTGGCCGTTGAACCACGCCACGAATTCGGTGGCGGTGTGGCTTCCGGTGAGATCCTCGCCGGGGATCCCCATCCGCCGATCTGTCTCTGCGCCGGTGGCAAAGCAGATCTGGTGAAAGTGCTGGCTGAGGTCGGTCAGGCTGATGTCCTTTCCCACCTGCACATCGCCGAAGAACCGGAACGTCTCTTGCTGGGCGATGCGGTCGAACACCCGCGTGACGTTCTTGATCTTCTGGTGATCCGGGGCGACACCAAAACGCACGAGGCCGAAAGGAGTCGGGAGACGATCGAACATGTCGACCTGGACGTGAACATCGCTCTGCTTGAGAAGGTGGTCGGCGGTATAAAACCCGGCCGGCCCCGACCCGATGATAGCCACCCTGAGCGGGTAGTCCACTGTCCCCAATTCCGACGTCATGAACGCTCCTTGCCAGTCGACCAAACGGCCCGAATGATAGCCACTTTGGCGCCTCACCGGCACCCGAATACCGGGTGCTCGCCATGCTGTGTCGTCGTGGAGGAGCTGGTCCGGGTCTACCGCTAGGTTGTGGGTGCCCCTAGAGCCGCACGCGGCCCTAGAAGGCCGCTACTCCATCGAGCGAGAGCCCGGCGAAAGCGGAATGGCGACGGTCTACCGTCGAGAGGTCCGTCCGATCAACGCTGCGCTGGCCACCCCGTGTCGAGCGGCAGTGCCGGGTCCGGGGTAATCTGCAGATGCGCGCATTTGTGATACGAGTATCCACCCGGATTGTTGAACGCGTGCTCGTCCATATGCTGCACGACTTGCAGGATGCACTTCTCGCAGCTGATGTTCGGCAGTCTTATGTCCGCCTCCCAGGGATCCAACCGACCCTGCGGCCGCGTGGGTTGGCCCTCAGAATCAAAACTCGAATGGACGAACAGGCCATCGGCGAGCACGGGAATCTGCGGCGGATCCTGAATTTCAGCCGACACGGACCAAGGCCCCCTTTCGCTATCTCTCGTCGTAGTTACCGGGTCAAGCGGCAACTCGGCGGGCGAGTTCACCGCCAACGCTACCCGGTAATGGCCCGGGTGGTACACGGTTTCCTGAATCTTTAGATGCAGATTCTGGCCCCCTACGACTTGGGTGATGGCCCAGCTCGGCGTGCCCCAATCGGTATTGGTACCCCCGCAGGGGCCTGCTTTCTGCGGGTCCCCGCGGTCGTTTGTGACGAGCGAAGGGGCGGGCTCCAAAAGCTTGAAGTGGGTGGAGGTGCTGGGAAGCTTGTAGTGGGCGGAGGCACTCGGCGCGGCGATCGCCAGCCCGACAACCAGGAGTGGAAATCGAATAGAGTTTCTCATCGAAACACTTCCTTTGAAGGTGAAATGGTGCGGTGCAAGGGCTCGCGTGATACTATCGCTGCGACGGCAGTGGTTCAAGAGCCGCCAACGGAGAAGGAACAGCGCGCCTAACGCGGCGAAATCAATAAGAATAATGAGCTTATGAGATATCATGATTGATCACGACCTCGAAATTGCCCCTTATGGGAGTGGCCCTTGGGAAGGGAGGCTTAGCTGGCTCTCATGCTTGTCGGTCATTGCTGTGATCTGTGCCGTGGCGGCCGAGCCCGTTTCTGCGCAAAGCGAGGCGGCTGGAGCGCCGAGGCCGACCGTTGGCGGGGCTGTGCGGATGTCGGCGGGCCGCATTTCGGAGGGTCCGAGTGCAGAGAACTGGCGGGATCCGTTGGTCTGGGGGGAAGCTGAGGTCATCAGCAACTTCATCCAGAACGAGCCGATCGAAGGGTCACCCGCCTCGGAGCGGACCGAAGTGAGGGTCGCTTTCGACGAGGAAGCGATCTACGTCGGGGCGTGGCTCTACGACTCGGAGCCGAGTCAGATCATCCTTGGGGAGCAGCGTCGGGACGCGAGTCTCACTCGCTTCGACGCGTTCCTCCTCGTTTTAGACACGTATAACGACCGCGAGAACGGTTTCGTTTTCGCAACGAATCCGGGAGGGATCGAGCACGACGGACAGGTGATCGACGAAGGTCGGCAAACCGGAAGGGGTAGCGGCGGCGCTCGCGGGAACAGAGGACGCCAGCAGGGCGGCGCTCAGGGGGGTTTCAACGTCAACTGGGATGGCAGCTGGACGGTATCGACGGACCGCGACGAGCGGGGTTGGTACGCCTTTTTCCGAATACCATTCTCCACCCTTCGGTACGGGGCGGGAACGGAGCAGGAGTGGGGAGTCAACTTCGGCCGATATATCGGCCGAAAGAACGAGCAGGTGTACTGGGCTCCACTCGCTCGTCAGGACAACCTCTACCGGGTGTCGTACGCGGGGGTGCTGGAGGGGCTAAGCGTGCCTGCCCAGCGGTTGATCACCATGACCCCCTATGCCCTCAGCTCAGCGCAGAAAGTCCCGGCCACCGGCCCGGCGGTCGACTATCCATTCGAGGTGGGCGCCGACGCGAAGGTTGGAATTACTCCAGCCCTTTCGCTCGATCTGACGGTGAACACCGACTTCGCACAGGTCGAGGTGGACAACGAGCAGGTGGATCTGACCCGATTCAGCCTGTTCTTCCCGGAGAAACGTCCCTTCTTCCTCGAGAATGCCGGACGATTCGCGGTTGGCAATAACCAGTCGGCTCAGATGTTTTTCAGTCGAAGGATCGGGATCGGAGAGGGTGGGGCGCCCGTCCCGATCGAGTGGGGGAGCCGCTTGAGCGGGCGGGTGGCGGGCCTCGACGTGGGGCTGATTCACATGCGCACAGAGGCAGTCGAGGGCGGGACGCCGGGGAATGGCTACTCGGTAGCTCGTCTGGCCCGTGAGCTTCCGAACCGCTCCGGAGTAGGCGTGATGTTCACTGAGCGCTCCTCTATCGGCGTCGGGAACGACCATGGACGTACCTTCGCGGCAGATACCAACATCGGCATCGGCGAATTCTTCAACTTCACTGGTGTGGTGGGAGCGACGACGTCGAGCGTTCCGGGTGAGGCAACCCCGACCGACGGTCGTGAAGCGATTATCCTCACGGCCAACTACCGGGACTCGGACTGGCAGTTCAGAAGCTCCTACGATCGGATCGGTGCGAACTTCAATCCCGAGGTCGGTTTCCTCCGCCGCTCGGACTTCCAACAGGTGTCGGGGACGATTTGGCGCGACATCCGGGTGCCCTCATCGGACTGGATTCGGCAGTTTAGTCCCCACACGAGCTACACCGTTGCGTACGGAATAGAAAGTGGAGTCAAGGAGACCGCCACATGGCACATGCATACGATGATGAACCTCGAGAACGGCGGCCAGTTTAGTTTCGCGGGCGACTGGATCTTCGATGGACTCACCGAGCCACTGAATCTTACAACGGGCGTCGATGACGCGGGCGACCAAACCTTCGTTGAAGTGCCAACTGGGGAGTACTCCGGTTGGCTGTTCAATCCCACGGTCAACACGAGCAGTCAGGTGCCCGTCGTGTGGCGTACGAATCTCCTGCTCGGACAGTTCTTCTCTGGGACTCGCAAAGGCGGGAGCACGTCGCTGTCGTTTCAGTTCGGGGGTGCGCTGACCGGAGCGATCGCTCTGGAGTACAACAGGATCGAACTTCCGGGGCCGGGAGGGAAATTCGATGCCACCTTGCTCAGCAACCGGATTGGCTACTCGTTCAGCCCCACCCTCTACGTTCAGTCCCTCGTCCAATACAATACGCAGACGGCGGTTTGGTCGGGAAACCTCCGGTTCGGCTGGGTTGATACGGCGGGGACGGGTCTATTCATCGTCTTCAATGAGCGGCAGAGTGAGAGGCTTGCGGGCCTCACCAGTAGCCTACTCGAGCGGACAGTCTCGATAAAGTTCAGTCGACAGCTGAATTTGGCTCGAATCGGGCGCGATTTGTTCGGCTCGTAGTCAGCAGGTTCAGACTCTTGGCTGCATCTCCTACGGCTGCGGTTGTATGAAGACGCGGGCGAGACTTTGCGGGTCGGGTTGGAGTTCGTCATCTCCCGCCGGTATCCTGCCGACATTGAGCATGTAGGCGATGACATCGACATACTCCTGGTCAGTCAGAGAGTTCGGATTGTCTTCAGGCATCGTCGCCCGCGTGTATTCGAACAGGGTGGCGAGCGATCTTCCCTCCCAGACGCGCACGAACCGCGCCCGCGCCAGAGGGGGCGTTGACCGCATATCCGGATCGTCCGGAGCGCCATTCAATCTGCGGCCATGACACGCACCACAGGCACCCGGGTACACCGCCTGGCCCCGTTCCGCCTGTGCCTCAGTGAATACGCCATCCCAGACCGATGCCATTTGGCCGGTTTCCTCGAGGCCCTCTAGCACCGCTGCTACTTCTTCGGTGCTCACACTGCTAAAGTCGTTGGCCCACGCGTTGCGAATGTAATTTGCCAAAGAGGAGATTTCCTCCGCGCCCAGATCAGGGAATGGAGGCATGCGGCTCGTGCCCTGATGGATAGTGCTGACAATCCGGACGGGGTCCCCGAGTTGATCATT
The DNA here is from genome assembly GCA_965219445.1 of Longimicrobiales bacterium. Taxonomy (GTDB): domain Bacteria; phylum Gemmatimonadota; class Gemmatimonadetes; order Longimicrobiales; family Gaopeijiaceae; genus UBA822. The sequence continues at coordinate 336,185 of CBDCNQ010000005.1, forward strand.
GCCGCTCAAGGCTGGGAACGTCGGCGGATCCCCGACGCCTGAGTCCTGATGGCAAAGCGCGCAGTTCTCCTGGTAGAGTTGCTGCCCTTGCTCGAATAGGACCGTGTCGATCCCTTGTTGTGCAACGGCAACCGGGGCGATGACGAACACCAGACCCAGAACACCAACCACGAGCTTCAACATCAGAGGTACTCTCCCATTTCGTGGCGGGGTCTGGAATCAGGACCAGATATCGGCATCGGAGAGTTCCACGTCCAAAGCAAGTTCCGCCCTTATCGTAACGTCCGTCTTCATTTCGCCGTCGCTGCGGAAGGGGAAATAGTTCTTTCCAGAAACAAAGAGTCTGTACTCGCCTTCCGGAAGCCTCACCTCCGCCACGCCGCGCTCGTCTGTGAAGGCTTTGTAGGGGTGAACGACGACCTTGGCACCTTTGACGGGGGTTTGACTTTCCATGTCTATGGCGACGACGGTCAAGAGACACTCGGGTGTGGGAACGACTCTCACGCCAAAAGGGGCGATACATTCGGCGTGAGGGATATCCGGATCGTCCACCAGACCGTGCACCCGAGCCTTGACTTCCCATGTATGAAGCCCCTCCGTGTCAGGGGCGCTCAAGTCCATCTCCGTATAGTAAAGCGCGGCGGTGCCGGGCCATGGCTCGCCGCTGAGTGTGGCCGTCGCCCGCTTTTTCCCATCCTGGTCGCGGACCTCAACCGTCCAACCGTCGGGTCGGCACTCGGAGGAGCACTTGACCCCTAGCTTGACGCTGAACTTCTCGCCGCATTCGATGGTCGCCGGCGCGTCCCATACGACGACACGTGTGCTGTGCGGTTTGACGGTGAATGAAAACCGCGCCGACGTTTCCTCACGCGAAATGCCTTCCGTCGCGTACGCCGGGCACACGGCCAGCCAAGTGTAGGCCCCTGGCCTGACCGGCGCCTTCACCACGAACTCACTCGTCTCGTTGGTCTCACCGTCGAATTCGGTAAGCTCAACGCTCCTTGCCAAAGCGCCGTCCTGGTCCATGATCAGGAGGGTCTCTCCCCGCAGGTCTCTGGCCGGGGAGCACGCAACCTTGCCCTTCAGAGTCATGTCGGCGCCGGCATCGACCTCACTGGGCGACGCCTCTACGCTCGGACCCCCACCGGAAATCAACGTGACGACTAGCTGGACGGCTCTTCCACGGCATGCGTGCCGGCGATGTAGCCATGGACGTGACCCTTGCCCAGGCCATGCTTGTTGAACCCCCCCACGGCCTCGCCTCCTGCATACAGACCGGGAATGACCTGGCCCTGCATGTCCACGACCTGCTGCCGTCCGTTGACCCGCAGGCCGCCATAGGAATCGTGCCAGATCACCATGATCGAGAGCGCATAGAAGGGCGGCGTCGCGATGCGATTCATGGGGGCATCCGCGTCGCGCTCGAATTCGGGATCGGCGCCGGCGTCCACGTAGCTGTTCCAGGTGGCCACCGTCTCGGCCAGGTACCTCAGTGGCACCCGCTGGAACTCATGGCCCGCCTCAATCTTCTCGGCCAAGTCCTCGATGGTATCGGCTTTGAAGAAGTAGCCGTTGTCGGACACATACGGGTAGCGTAGTTCCCATCCCGTACGCTCGACCGCATCCTGATCGAAGACCGCCCAAAGCGGCCCTGAGTAGTAGTCCGGAGGCTGCGACCCCTCGTTCAGTGCCAGAGCGGCATCGAGGCCGTGGTCATAGTTGTACATCTCCCGGACCCACTCCTTCTGGCAATTGCGCCAGTCGAGCGGCGTGTGCGCAAGCCCCTGGCCCGGGGCTGCACCGTCGCCCGGGTACCGGCTTAAACCAGGCCTGGCGGGAAGACGGACCTCGCTGAAGAAACGCTTCCCAACTTGGTTCACGGCGATGAACTCTTCGAAGCCGGCGTTGCCGACATTGATCCCAGCCGAGGCGCGGAAACCGAAAGTCGGGTGACCGGGCATCATGGTTGTATACGCATCCCGGGTGCCCAGGCGCGTCGAAATGTGGAACGTCGTTTGATACGAGACGTTCTGTTGCATCCCTGCCAGGTTGGCGCCAACCCTCAATCCAGCAGTGAGCGCGGTGGCGTCCTGACCATGGGGGCCTTGCAGGGCAAGGCCGCTTGTCGGGAAGGCCGGTTCCCGCAAGGCGGGGTAGAACATGCTGCGGACCTCAGGATTGCCCGCGTGACCGCCGCTGGCGAGGATGACGGCCTGGCGGGCCCTGATATTCACCGTCTCCTGCCGCTCATCGATATTGCCGTTCTGCCAATAGCTCTGCAGAAGCTGGCCGGTCTCAGGGTGCTGCCGCGGCGAATAGTGGGCCCTGATCCCCAGAACTTTGCCCGTGAAAGGTTGCTCACGTACGAGCTCGTCAAAACGGCGATGAAGCATGAACTCGACGCCCTTCTCCCGGGCCGAGAACTCCAGCGGCCGGGCGAGGGCTACACCGTTGCCTACGGCGTTGGGTCCGACAGAGCGGCTCGCATCAGTCATTTGCACCGGCGCGAATGAACTCGTGCGCTCAGGATCGGCGACGCCCGCATCCTCCGCTGTGATAGTTCCCGCCTTCATGTCCGTCTTATTGCCCAGCATGAGGAAGCAGCGCGCCGCCCTTGCGCGCGACAGGCCTCCGCCGCCATGCGTGCCGCCGACCCGCGCGAACCGGACATAGTTGTCGATCAGGAATTGCCGGGTGGCCGGACAGTTCTCGGCCCAAGCACGCGCCGGCTCCCGCTCGTTATACCTGTACGGGCTCTGAGCCTTGGGGTCGACGACCGACCAGTCCGTGAGGTCCGTGAACAGGAGGTCGACACTGTCATCGAGTTCTTCCGGGTCCTCGGCCGGAGCTACCGTGATGAGCCCCTCATGGTCGCTCTCGCCCTTCATATCTCTGAGCTGTACTGGGTCGCCACCGCCGAGCGACACCAACGACCCGCTGTGCAGCATCCTGCCGCCAAGGTCGAAATTCTGATCGACCACCAGCACACTGGCCCCGAGATCCCTCGCTCGAATGGCTGCCGTCAGGCCTGCGCACCCGCCTCCCGCGATAACGACATCTGCTTCATAGTCCCACACGGTGTCTTGGGCGCCAGTCGCTGGGACTTGCGCCTGCGCTTTGTCTGACTCCAACAGAGCGCCCGCACCCAGCCCGGTGGCAACTCCCGTCTTAACGAAATCCCGCCTGTTTAGACCCCTCTCGTTGTTAAGCTTTGGGTCGTTCCCCGGATTGTCGTCTTTCGTTGCCATGTCTAGTCCTCCCCCAATGGCTGCCACAGGTAACCGTGCTCGCTGGTCGGTGGCCAAGAGCCACCTGGCGCTTGGCCACGGTAGCAGGGAAGGCAGTACTCCTGCAAGCGGTCCGCAGCGGCAGCCTCGCTATCGAGGGCACTGCCGACGCTCGGTTCGAACTGGCGACCTCCTGAACACTCGCGAACCCTCGACACCGGGACTATGATTGCGAGAGCATCACTCATGCCGTGATTGATCTACTGGACAAGGGAGACAGTGCAATGCGAAGCCCCCTATGGTTCCTGAATCCTTCCAAGCTCCCATACCTCTTGGCAATGGTGTTCTCGATTGCGCTGGTCAGCTCGATCCCGATCTCCGCCCAGCAGCCGGGGACACCGTACGGGGAGTGGCACTATCAGAGCGGGGACGCGTCGGGTACGAGGTACTCGCCGCTGAACCAGATCCACGCGGGCAACTTCGAGGACCTCGAGGCGGCGTGGACTTTCCGTGGGGGCAATTACGGAGAGACGCCGACGCCGCAGTCCCGGTCGACACCAACCTATATCGACGGAATCCTTTACACGGTGGCGGGCGAGCGGCGCACGGTGGTCGCGATGGATCCGGCGACGGGGGAGATCCTGTGGACCTTCCGCGAGCCGCATACACGGCGGTGGGAGCGGTCGATGCGGAGGAATTACGGGAAAGGAGTTTCGTACGGGGAGCTGGACGGCCGGGGGGTGATCTACATTCAGACTCCGGCGCTGTTCCTGTGGGCGCTGGACGCGAAGACGGGGCTTCCCCTGGAGAACTGGGGGACGCCCGTGGATCTTCCGGGCTTCGAGACGGGTGTGATCGACCTCATCCCCGACATCGCGAGAGGGCAGATCCCATGGGAGGAGTGGCTGCGGGGAGGGAACACCTTCGATCCCGACCAAGGGACTCCGCGGGAGATCGGATACGTGACGAGCTCGTCGCCCCCGATCTTCGTGAACGGTGTGGTGGTGGTGGGGAGCAGCGCGGAGCAGGGCTACAACCAGACCCGCGTTGAGAACCTGGCCAACGACATCGTGGCGTACGACGCCCGGTCGGGCGAGCACCTCTGGAAGTTCCACGTGATCCCGAGGCCGGGGCAGGTGGGCCACGAGACGTGGGAGAACGAGGCTTGGATGTGGACGGGAGACATCTCCTCCTGGGCACCGATGACGGCGGACCTGGAGCGGGGGATCGTCTACATCCCGACGAACCCTCCCACGATCGATTACTTTGGCGGTTTCCGGCCGGGTTGCAACCTCTTCTCCATGAGCGTGATCGCCCTGGACGTGCAGACGGGCGAGCGGGTTTGGCACTACCAGACCGTCTGCAACGATCAGTGGAACTACGATCTCCCGCACCCCCCGATCCTGGCGGATTTGACGGTGGACGGGCGGGAAATCCCGGCGGTGATCCAGATCCCGAAGAACGGGCTCATCTTCACTCTGAACCGGGTGACGGGGGAGCCGGTTTGGCCGATTGTGGACGTGCCGCAGCCCCAGACGCAGGTTCCGGGGAACTGGACGTCGCCGACGCAGCCGATCCCGACGCGGCCGGAGCCGTTGGACCTCCTCGCGCGGGACGGGCTGACTGAAGAGCACCTCATCGACTTCACGCCCGAGCTCAAGGAGGAAGCGCTCGAGATCCTGAGCCAGTACCGGGTGGGTGGCCCCTACATGCCGCGGCTCCAGATAGACCACGGCCTGGACATCATTGGGGCCATCGGTTGCTCAGGCGGGCTGAACATCACCAATCCCCCCATCTTCGACCCGACCACGAACGTCATGTACGCATCGCACGGGCCGGCATGCCCTAACAGGGCCAGCGCGTTTCTGAGGCCCGGCTGGGAGTTGGACACCCCCGATGATCCGGCGACGACGGGTGTGACGATCTCGGACTGGGTGAATGGTCCAAGCATGGTCCTGCGGGGGCCGCGGGGGCTACCGATCTTCAAGCCGCCGTACAACCTGCTGTCCGCCTATGACATGAACGCGGGCGAGCGGCTCTGGTCGGTGCCGATCGGAGAGACAGCGGAGAACGTCAGGAACCACCCGGCGCTCGAGGGCGTGGATACCTCGGCGTTCGGAGGCGGCGCCAAATCGATCCAGATGGTGATGGGCGACCTTATCCTCACCACTGGGTACGCCCCGGTTCTCCACGCCCGCGACAAGCGGACGGGCGAGATCCTGGGTGAGGTGGAACTTCCGGTGCGCGGACAGTACGGGATGATGAGCTACATGCACGAAGGGAGGCAGTACATCGTCGTGCAGATCGGAGGGGCCGAGTACCCCGGCTCCCTGGTGGCGCTCAGGCTACCGTGAGCACCGGAAGAGGAGGCTTCGGGCTCCATGGCTTGGCGTCTCCGTGGAAGGCGTGGTGATCGTCGGGTCGGTCCACAATTAGGAGGACCCGCTCGCGGTTTGCGGGTCCGGGGCGCATGGTGAGCGCATGAGCGACCTCGACCCAGTCACGCGTCTGAACGCCGCCCTGGAGGGCCGCTTCGCCTCGGCGGAGGGGTTCGCCGATTCGAACGTCTCCCAACAATTCGACCCCTCACCCGACGATCAGCGTCTCCTCGCGATCCGCATCAGTACCGCTGGCACGCAAGTTCGAGACGTCATCATCCAGAACTTCTTCGAGGAGTTGAGGGAAGTGGTACCGGAGTGAACGACGATTCCATCAGCCGCCTGAACGCCGCCCTCTGAACGCCGCACTTCAAGCTTTGGGCCGCCGCCTCAGGGCCTCCAGAGCGTGTGAATCGCATAACCCAAGTCGAGGGGCTCTCCGTTCCAACGCGGGGTGGTGGTCTCAGGACCCACGTCGATCCCCAGTCTGCCGTGCTTGGACTCCAGGGCGGCCACCGGGTCGGCGGGGAGGTGCGACGCCGGCGGCGCATCGGGGAAGAGCCGTCCGTCGGGCCAGTAGAAGAGGACATTTCCGCGGGCATCCCCGCCCTCACCCCTGTCTCTTCCTCCTCCCGGGTCCCGCACGATCTCGACCCTGAACCCCTCTTCGTGCACTGCCCGGTGATGGCGCCGACAGAGCAGGACGAGGTTGTCGAGCCGGGTCTCTCCGCCATCCGCCCAGTGCTTGATGTGATGCGCGTCACAGAAGCGCAGCCCGCAGCCTGGGAAGCGACAGCCTCCGTCCCTATGGTCGAGCGCTCTGGGGATGGCGGGGGGTACGGTCCTGGTCTTTCTGCCCACATTGAGCACCGAGCGGTCCGAACCGTGCGTTATGATCACGCGACTCGCGTCACAAGCGATGCGCCTCGACGTTCCCGCGGGAACGCGTACGCCGTCCTCTAGCATGGCACCGCCCAACGTTGGCGGTGACGACGAGGGCGACTCCGGCGACGATATCGGATTCGGACCCTGTCACCCGTTCGCAGGCAGTGGAGCCGTACCAATGACCGACGCCACAGTGGCAACGGGAATCGCTAATGAACTGGGATACCATCGTTGACATCCGGGGGAGCAAATCGAGTATTGAAGAGGGTCATATAGTTCAGCCAATCAACACGCCTCGCCTCGGGGGCGGGTTCGAGAGAGAACCCGGAGGTGGTAGTCATGTCCCTGTCTCGTATCTTCTCTTCCGTCGTGGTGTGCCTGTCTCTCAGTGCGTGTACGACCGTCTTGGCGGCCCCCTCTTCCGGGTCCCGCCCCGTTGCCCGCAGTACGGCGAGGGCACTCGGCATTCCGCCGGGTCATCTGCCGCCACCGGGTGAGTGCCGAGTCTGGATTCCAGGGAGGCCCCCGGGCAGGCAGGCAAGGCCCCGAAGCTGTGATGGCATCATGGCCGTGGCTCCGGGCGGCTCGTGGGTGCTGTACCGCCCCGGACGAAGCCGCAAGGAGGTTGGCGTCCGCCACATACATTCGGACCGGGCGGGCGTGGTGGTCCAAGTCCGTATCTTCCAAGCGGATACCGGAGAGTTCCTTCGCGAGGAGCGACCCGGACGAAGCCACCGCTGACGTAACACGCGGCCTAGTCTCGATACCGAATCAACACCGAATCGCTTAGAAGGCGATTCTGTGGCGTCTGACGGGTTTCTGCTTGCGCCTACCGGCCCACTCTCGGATGTTGAGCGCAGTCTGAACTCGGAGTGCGCTCATGTCCGATCCCGTCGCCCGTCTCAACGCGGCCCTCGAAGGCCGCTACGCCATCGAGCGTGAACTTGGCGAGGGCGGCATTCAGAATCCAGTAAGCCTCCCAAGGAGTTAGTGAAATGCGCCTCAAGCTTCCAGTTCTCATCGTAACGCTCCTCCTCCCCCATCCCGTGGTGACCGAGGCACAGCAGCGTCCCGATGCGGCAACCGATATCTACGCGGAGCAGATCCAGTCCGTGTTGGAGAACATGATCGGTGTGACGATCGACCGTCAGCTCAAGGTGGCGGATATCGGGGGCGATGTGAACGTGGCGGTGGGAATCTTGCACCGAACCGGAGAACATGACACCGACGGGGCTCACAGAGGGCTCATCCACGCCTACATCACCGAGGTCTACATCGTGCTCTCGGGGGGTGGGACCCTGTTGACGGGCGGTGAGCTCTTCAACGAGGGCGAGTTATCCGAGGGCAGCATAGCCATCGGACCCAGCTTCAATGCGGAGTCGAGAGGCGGAGTCGTACGTGAGATCGAGGAGGGCGACATCGTCACCATCCCCGCCGGCTTGATGCACGCTTGGACCTCGATCCCCGACCACGTCACGTACCTGAGCGTGCGGGTCGATCCGGATCAAGTCCTACCGGCGGGTTACGTGAATCCAGAGATCAACTAAGATGCCGTTCTAGGATCTGTCCCGTCCATTGAGCTGGATGTTCGGCATGCCGGGCCGGTCCTTTCACGGCCCTTTACCGGAACTGACCGAGAACGAGATCGAGCTGCGAGGCCGGCTCGAGTCCCATGTCCGGGCTCTCGCGGGCGACATCGGAGAGCGAAACGTGCTGGCGCCGAACGCTCTGGCAAGGGCGGAGGAGTACATCCGCCGCGCGTTCGATGCATCCGGATACGCTGTAGCCGAGCAGACCTACGACATCCCTCTCGATCCTTCTCAGACCGTCCGCAATATCGAGGTGGAGGTCTCCGGGACCGCCACACCCGATGATATTGTGATCGTTGGCGCACACTACGACACGGTGCCCGGTTGTGCCGGTGCCAACGACAACACGACCGGAGTGGCCGGCGTCCTTGAACTGGCCCGGCTGCTGTCCGCTCGGACCACGGACCGGACAGTCCGGCTCGTGGCCTTCGTGAACGAAGAACCTCCCTTCTTCCGAACGGACCTGATGGGGAGTCGCGTGTACGCAAGAAGGTGCAGGGAGCGTGACGAGAACGTCGCAGCGATGCTCTCCCTGGAGACGATCGGCTTCTATGCGGACGAACCGGGAAGCCAGAAATACCCGTTCCCGTTCAGCTTCTTCTATCCGGACACAGGCGACTTCGTCGGGTTCGTCGGGAACCTGTGGTCACGCAGCCTGACCCGCCGAGCCATTCGCGCGTTCCGTGAGTCGACGGAGTTTCCTTCGGAAGGCCTAGCCGCCCCGGCCTGGATTCCCGGGATCGGCTGGTCCGACCAGTGGTCCTTCTGGCAGGAGGGATACCCGGGCGTCATGATCACCGATACCGCGCCCTTCCGGTACCCGCACTACCACACGCCTCAGGACACGCCGGACCGGATCGACTATGACCGATTTGCACGGGTCGTCATGGGCGTCTCCCGCGTCGTGGAGGTCCTCGCCCAAGCGCAGAACGGGGGGAAGTCGCGCTAGTTTAGCCGGCGATGTGGATCACCACCGTCGATCTTCCCCAATGGATTAATCGAGTTGTCATAGCTACCGCTGATTGGCCCGGATCCAGCGACGCCGATCAAGGGCGTCCCTACGCGCCTTTGCTCTTCGACGATGGTTCACTTGATCCCGCCTGGTCTCAATGGCGTCCCTACGCGCCTGCGCCCTTCGTCGATCGTTCACCTGATCCCGCCTGGTCTGAACGGCTTCCCTACGCGCCTGCGCGGCACGCCGATCGGGGTGGACCTGTGCCTGCAAATCGGACGTACCGAGGATTAGGAAAGCTCCCAACCCGAGAATCGTCATGCGAAGCATCTGAAGCTCCTCAATGAGGGTTCCTGCCTGGGACGATTTCCCAAGCTTGCCCTCAAGACGAGTCAATCGGCGAAAGGTCACACCTAGTCGCTGGCGGCTGCGCCCCCGTCCGACCCCACGGGGGACCACCGACGATCGCGTTGACTGCCGCCTCCCGGTATGATAGGCACACCATGCGATCGATGCCCCTTGCTCTTGCTGCCGTGTGTACCGCCCCCCGCGTCGACGCGCTCGTGCATCAGATCCTCGAGGCGTGCCTCGAGAGGAACATCCCGTGTGGCTATCCGATCGTGGCGCGCACGCCCGAAGACGCCGAGCGCGAGACGGCACGACGGCTTCGCGAAGGCTTTACGGTCCTGGCGGTCATGACCACCGCGCGATAGGCGATAGCTCGATAGGCGATAGAAGGAGGAATGGAATTGAAAAACATCACAAGAGGGCAGCTGATCGGCGGTGCGATACTTGCCTTCGCCGCGTTCAGGCTCACGGCAGCCGCGCCCGAAGGCGTCTCCCAAGCGGAGTTTGTCGCTCTCGAGGCAGACAAGAAGGTGCTTCAGCAGCAGCTCGCGACCATGGGCCCCTCCACGGTGGTCCAGGCGGGCCAGCTTTACCCAGTGCAGGAAGCGCCGCAAGCGGCGGGATGGGACACGGAAGAGTCCAGGAGGGGCGGTCTCCGGCTCTTCGCTACATACGACTCGAGTGGACCAGACGCGTGGGATGTGGCCGCTCACCCCATGGTGTACTTCACCAGCGAGGGCAGGGGTTACGACCACCGCCCCTCGGAAAGCAACGAGCTCCCAGGCGTGCAGGTTCTGGACGCCTACACGAAGGAGGTCCCATCGATCACGCGATCCTCCACCCGGACCCGGACGTGAACGAGCTCTGGGTGAGCAGCGCCGGGACTTGGGAGACCATCGTCATCGACCTCAGCACATACCAGGTGAAGGCCCGCATCCCCTCACCCAACGGTGGAGACACCCACTCAGGCGCGTTCGTCCGGTACACCAGCCCGAACTTCCAGGGGGAACTACTGGCTGACATGGGAGGCTTCAAGTCTCAAACACTGAGGGACTTACAGCTAGGAATGATCAGGGCGCTCGATACGACGACCGGAGGAGCCGCCCCGGGGCCGGCGATGCCTCCTGCGCCCGAGGACATTCTCGCACAGGGACGACTCCTTTTCGAGGCGGGCGCAGGGGGGGTGGGCTGTGCGTACTGTCACGGGCTGGATGGCAGAGGAGAGGGAACCTCAGGGTCGGGAGCCGTCCCGATCCTCGGGATGGGGGAGTCCCAGATTCGCTCCGCGCTCATGGACGTCTCCGCGATGACCTTCATGGAGCTGACGGACGCCGAGATCAGCGCAGTAGTCGCGTATGTCGAATACCTCAGCGAGCAGCGATAGGGCGATGAGGAAAGACCTGATACTGACGTTGGCCGCGCTCGGTCCTTTCGCTCTCTTCGGGGGTGAGGTATGGGCTGAGCGCGCACCACGTGGACCGCCGGGGTACGCGCACCCCGGCCTCCAGGGTCGGGCGCCGCAGGTCCACGCCGCGGCCGATGACGAGGCACCTGGTGCGTCCACTGACGGGGCAGTTCACTACCTCACTATCAACGTGGACATAACGGACTCCGGCATCGAGCCTGCCTCCGTGTTCATCCCCATGGGACAGCGAGTGCAGCTCGTGCTCAGGAATCGAGGGACTCTGGAGCACCACTACAGGGTTGTGGGTCTAGTGCCCGGGGAGCTCCGTTGGGCCTCTGGACCCAACGAGGTCGCGCAAGGTGCCGTTTCGGATGAGGGCGATCACTCCCACCATGCCGCCGACTTCACGGCATGGAGGGCCACGTCCCCCGCAGGAATAGGGCTCACCGGTGACGAGGTCCATGCCTACGCTCCGCCGGGGAGTGGGATGGACGTCGTCCACTTCACTGCGACGAATGCCGGGACCTTCGTGGTCCAGTGCCCGGGGCACGGAAAGACGCTCGGGAAGGTTACGGTATTCGACAGCTCGGGTGAGGCGCCCACGCCCGACTCCGCGACTGGAGCTGGGCCTCAGGCCCACGCCCTGACCAGAAGCCTCGGCGTCCTGGACTACCCGACCGTTTCGGGTGTGAAGGCGGAGGCCATATACGCTACTCCGGAGTACGTGAGGCAGGCGTTCGGGCCGGCCGGAGTCCACGAGTTGGAGCCCGACCGGTATCTGACAATCCTGATGACGGAACGTCTCCACATTGGCGAGCTGCCGGCCGATGTGGCGCCTCCCGAGCTGCAGATCAGCGATAGGCCCTTGCCCCTCGTGGACCGACGGATCATTGCCGACTCTCCCCACCACCGGGTGACCGCATACCGATTCACTCGTAAGGCAGGTCCAGCACAGGGCCACCAGGTGATGTCCTTCAGCCTCGCCTCAGGACAGCGGGCCATTTGGCACCTCCCCATACTCGGGTTGGATGGTGGGGCCGCGGCCGCGGCCGGGGCGCGCCTTGGGCTCGGCGGCCAGTGGGGATTAATCCTGGCTCTCCTGGGCGGGATGCTTGCCGCCATGTGGCCCTGTCTATTCCAGCTCACCGTCTACTTCATTCCGGCGCTGGCCGGCGTGGCCACGCAGGATGGCGGCGGTCCCACGACCTTGGGGCACAGGTCACGAGTGCTGCGCGCGGCCTCCTTCTTCATCCTTGGCTTCACCGTGGTCTATACGATGGCCGGAGCCATCATAGGCTTCGGGGCGCAGCAGTTTGGCGATACTGCCGGGTTCGAGGTATGGCAGCGGTACCTTGGCATTGGCGCCGGTGCCATCGTCATCGTCCTCGCGCTTCGGATCGCCGCCAGGATGCGGGCACCGCTCGTCTGCAGGATGCCAGTGCTGTCCGGAATGGCCCGGGCCGACAAGCCCGCGAATCCTATGGAGATGATGTTGGCCGGACTGGCGTTCGCCACGGGATGCATGACTTGTTTCGGGTCCGCGCTTGTGGTGGCCATGGTGGTTTACGTGGGAATGGGCCAGTCGGCCCTCTATGGAGCCCTGGTACTCTTCATCTTCTCGCTGGGCATGGCCGTTCCCCTGGTAATTGCGGCCATAGCCATGGCCCGGGTGCTCCCGCTCCTGTTCAGGCTGGAAAGGCTGGTTCCCTGGATGGGACTGGTCAGCGCTATTGTGATGATGAGCTTTGGTGCGCTCCTGATGACCGGCAATTACATGGTCATCTCGGAGTGGACGCAGCGCTTGGTCGCAGGCTCGGCATCCCTGACCGGCGTGACCGATGCCTACATTCCGCTTGGTGCCATCGTTGGGACCATGGCTCTCGTCGGAGCGCTGGGTTGGCTCGGCTGGGAAGGAAGAAGGGAAGCTGCCGATGAACGCGTCTCCGGCACCGGTGGTGTCGACGGCTAGATTTTCCGCCAGCTTTGCGTTGGGGACTTCTGTGGTCGCCAGCCGTAATAGGGATGCCGCGCCAATAGACGGGGGTTGCGGAAGGGGGCGATCAGGATCGCGCCCGCGGCAAAACCCCCGATGTGCGCCCAAAAAGCGACGCCGCCGCCCTGCGCACCCAATGTGCCCAGCCCGCTCAAGAACTGCACCAAGAACCAATAGCCGAGCATCAGTGCCGCAGGAACGGCAATCGTAGTGATGTAGAATCCGATGAAGATGAGCATGTGCACGTGTACCCTCGGATACAGAAGCACGTATGCGCCCATCACACCGCCAATCGCCCCTGAGGCCCCGACCATCGGTACGGCCGATTCGGGATTCGTGGCGATCTGGAGGCCCGCCGCGGCCAAGCCGCACAGCAGGTAGAACCCGACGAAGCGAAGGTGCCCCATCGCGTCCTCCACGTTGTTACCGAAGATCCAGAGGAACCACATGTTACCGATGAGATGGAACCAGCCTCCGTGCAAAAACATCGACGTGATCGCCGTCGGCCAGGTCGAAGTGTCGCCCGTGACGCAGGCCACGCCCGGCCCGACGGGGAACTGAGTGCCTGCCGGAACCGTCTGCAGCAACTCCCCTGGAATGAGGCCAAGACGACAAACCGACGTGAAGAGCGCTGGCTCCATGCCCGCACCCTGCAAGTAGAACCAGGCCAACGCGTTGCAGGCCACAATAGCGTACGTGGTATACGGCCGCAGAATCTGTGGATTGTCGTCTCGTATCGGGAACATTCAATCTTGCCTGAGCGCCAAGCCTAAGCTGCTTCTTCGATGTCGTTTTCTTCGGCGCGGCCTTCTTCCGAGAATCCACGCTTGGTAAGATCAAGCGATTGCTCCTGTCGCGATAGCTTGCGCCTGTGCGCGTGCTGAGTTTCTGAGGTCACGGGCATCGATTACGTTGTGCGCTATGGTTGGTCAAAACAAACCGGCGCTCGTGGCGCTACGCACTCGGCGCCAAATAGTGATCGACGCACTGTCGACGCACGGGAGCTAGATGTGACAAATGAAGAAGAGGACGGACCCGAAGTCGTTGCTCTTCCACCGCTCATTTATCTGGCATTTCTGCTCATGGGACTTGCCATGGATTACTTTCGTCCGGTGACGGTTTTGCCGGACAGTGTTCAGTACATCGCCGGATTTGCCATCATCGCGCTGAGCGGAGTGATCGTCGTTTCGGCGGTTCTTCAGTTTCGGAAAGTCAGCACCAGTTTTAGCACCTTCGAGCCCGCCACTCACCTTGTGACAAGAGGTCCGTACCGGTTGTCGCGCAATCCCGGCTACCTAGCCTTGAGCTTGCTCTATGTCGCGCTAAAGGGAACCGGTCCCGGTTTCCTGGACAAGTGGGCGGCGTAATCAGGCCGCCATGCGGGTGAGCTGCTCGCGGACCTCGGCCGGGGTCTTGTGGCCGTGCCGCTCGATGAGCCAACCGCGGTTGTAACGCTCGATGAAACCTCCGATCACCGTCCTCGCCTCCTCCAGGCTCTCAAAGTCGTGCAGGTAGAGGCACTCTTCCTTCAACGTCCTGATGAACCGCTCGATCACGCCGTTGCACTCGGGCTCGCCGACGTAGGAGGCCGTCGAGCGGATGCCGAGCCAGGCGAGTTCGCCCTGGAACTGGTGTGCGGTGTACTGGGGACCCCAGTCGTGTCGTAGCCCGAGGCCGAGCGCGATCTTCGGAGCGTAGCCGTCCATGTAGGTCCTCACACCCTGACGGATCGGCTCGAGCGCCGCCCACCGGTCACCCTTCTTCGCGACGTGCCAGCCGACGACATCGCTCACGCAGTGGTCGACGGCCCCGAAGAACCAGCACCAGCCGTCGGCCTTCGTATAGAATCTGGTCGCATCCGTGCCCCACAGCTCGTTGGGCGTGTCCGTCGTGATTCGGCCGCTGTGGCTGCGGTCGCCCCGGGGATGCCTTCCCTTACGCACCGGCGCCAGGAGTCGGTTCTCTCGCATGAGCCTCAGCACCCTGTTCTTGCCCACCCAGATCCCCTTGGGCCGCAGCCGTACCCTCACCTTCCGGTGCCCCTCGCCGAGGAAGTCGCTCTCCTCGAGTACCTGCCGGATCTCTTCCACCAAGGCCTCGTCGCTCAGCTCCGTTTTGGGGCCCCGCTTCTTCGGCTCCCTCGACTCATCGTTGCCTCGCTCCTCAGCCTGGTAGACCGTCGAGCGAGCGATGCTCCAGACCTCGCAGATCATCGTCAGCGGGTAGCGCCGTCCCGTCGCCGGACTCATTCGCTGCCGCGCTTCAAGAGCTTCTTCAGGTCGTCCCCGTAGCCCCTTTTTTCGAGGAGCTCGCTCGCGAGCTCCATCCGCATCGTCACCTCGCCCAGCTTCGCCCGGGTCCGGATCAGCTCACGTTCCCCGGGATCGCGGCTACGGCGTTTCAGACCTTGCTGACCTCCCTCCAGGAACACGCGCCGCCATTCCTCGAGCTCCGCAGGCGAGACCTGGACCTCACGGCTCACTTCGCCCAGGTCCTCCCCGCGTAGCAGTCGCAGCACCACCTCCGTCTTCTGCCCCGCGCTCCAACGCTTGGGCAGCTCCGCCCTTCCTTCACGACCTTCGGTCGCTTTCGACTCCCCAGGCTTGGGAGACATCAAAACACCCCCTCTCTCTGGACCCCATCGTCGCTGCCAATCTACTGTCCAGAGAAATCGGGGGCGCTAAAGTGATAGGAGTGGCGGCGGACAACTTGTGGATCGTCGCCGGTCTTGTTCCGATCCTGATTGTCATGCATTACGGAGTGATATTCCGCGAAGAGCAGTACTTGGAGAGAGCGTTCGGCGAAGAGTACGTTCGGTATAAAGCCTCGGTGCGCCGCTGGCTTTGATCCGGCCACCATCGCGCGACTGAGCGCGAACGCATCCTACCGAGTCAGCGCGCCGTCTCCGATCCAAAAGCGTGGCCCCGGACCGTAACGAGCTGCGCGGTCGGCAGGGTTCGCGAGGCGGCAGCGTTCAAGTGAGAGACAGCCGCACCCGATGCATTCGGTAAGGCCAACTTTGAGGCGCTCGAGCTCGGCGATCCGCTGATCGATTCTCGACCTCCAATCGCGCGAGAGCCGTGACCAATCACGGCCGGTCGGCGCGCCGTCGGAAGGAAGCTTTCCTAGTTCTGTGTCGATCTCGTCGAGCGTCAGCCCAACGCGCTGCGCGAAGACGATGAACGCGATTCGTCGAAGCACGGCCCGTGGGTAGCGGCGGTGCCCCGAGCCTGCGCGCTCGGACTTGATGAGTCCCCGTTCTTCATAGTAGCGCAGCGCCGACGCAGCCACGCCGCTGCGACGAGAAGCTTCACCGATGGTGATCAACTCCGACATAACGAGGAAGGTAATCGATCAGGGCCTTGACTTCAAGTTCACTTTAACTTGTACCTTTGCAGAAGATTTCATGTGGTCCCCCGAATTCCGGGGCACAAAACCAAAAGGAGCAAGTGATGACCTCCACCAACATGTCGACACTGACTGGCCTACGTGTCGCCGTCACCGGCGGCACGTCGGGCCTTGGTCTGGCGCTTGTCGAGACGCTACACGATCGGGGGGCCGCCTTGGCGTTCGTAGCTCGACAGCAAGAGCGGGTGAGCAAAGTGGCGCGACAGCACGCGCGAACTCATGGCATTGTGGGCGACGTGTCACAGAAGGACGCGACCTACCCCATCGCGATGCAGATCACCGCGGCGCTCGGCGGACTCGATGTACTCATCAACAATGCATCGACGCTCGGCCCGGTCCCACTCGAACTGCTGGCCGACACGGATTGCGAAGACCTGGAGGCGGCGCTGGCCACGAACGTGGTCGGCCCGTTTCGCCTCACCAAGGCCCTCCTCGGGGCACTGGGCGCATCCGCCCGCGCGGGCCGACCGGCGCTGGTCGTCAACATCACCAGCGACGCGGCGGTGACGCCTTACGCGGGCTGGGGAGCGTACGGCGCGAGCAAAGCAGCACTCTTGCATATGAGCAAGATCTGGGACCAGGAACTTCAGGCACACGGAGTGCGGGTGAAGGCGATCGATCCTGGTGACATGGACACACCTCTGCACGCCTTGGCCGTGCCCGACGCCGACCCGGCGGACCTGAAGCGACCGGCGGACGCGGCTCGGGAAATCGTCGAGTTCATCGAAGTGTTCGCCCAAAGCGCCGGAGCCACGACCGGAGCCACGATATGAAGGCCGCCACTACACCATCGCAGCGCCCACCCGACGCCAGGCTGCTCGTCGTTCATGCAGACGGCAGACTCGACCATGTTGCGAGGGCGCAGCTGGTTCACCACGTGTCTCCCGGCGACCTGGTCGTTGCGAACGATGCCGCCACGATACCGGCGAGCCTCGGGGGCTTCCACAACCCCAGCGGAGCGGCAATCGAGATACGATTGGCCGGTCGGCGGTCGCTGGCCGTCACCGATGTGTACAACTTCACCGCGATCGCCTTCGGCGGCGGTGATCATCGGACCCGCACGGAACACCGCGCGCCGCCTCCCGCACTTCGGATCGGCGACGCCCTGACGTTGGGACCCTTGAAGGCCACGGTGATGAACTTGCTCGGCCACCCGCGCCTCGTAGGGCTGAGCTTCGTCGGCACCCCCGATGAGATCTGGGGCGGCATCGCAAGACACGGCAAACCGATCCAGTATGCGCACATCGACCGACCGCTAATGATGTGGGACGCCTGGACGCGGGTCGCTGCACTACCCGTCTCGTTCGAGCCGCCATCCGCGAGCTTCGTGATCGACTGGGCGTTCCTGAAGGAACTTCAGGCACGCGGAGTCGGCTTCGCGACCTTGACGCTCGCGGCCGGAATTTCGTCGACGGGCGATACAGCTCTCGACGCGAGGTTGCCCTTCGATGAGGCGTATCATCTGCCCCGGACGACCGTACGGGCGATCTCACGGACCAAAGCGCGAGACGGACGCGTCATTGCCCTCGGCACTACGGTGACCCGTGCCCTGGAGCATGCGGCGTTGGATGGAGGTGCGCTGCGCCCCGGTGCCGACCTGGCCACTCAACACATCGGCGCACAGACGGGACTCCGTGTGGTCGACGTGATCGTCAGCGGAGCACACGAACCCGGCGAGAGCCACTACCAGCTGCTGCGCGCGTTCGCGAATGACGCGGTGCTACAGCGTATGAGTCGCGCCCTCAAACAGGATGACTATCGCTCACACGAGTTCGGTGACTCGGTGCTCATCATGCGCCAGCAGGGCGAGTCGTCGACACGCCCCTCGAGACGGATCTGCGCCCCTAGTCTGATGGGTGGGATTCACTTGCACCTAGCCTGACCCAGAGATAGGATCACCAGGAAGCAATCCAAGCCGCTCTCCCCCCCAGCGGCCGGTGGGCGTAGCGCAAGGAGAGTTCGTCATGATCCGCGACCAACCTGACGGGTCATTGGCCAAACGCTTAGATCGGGCTCTAGGGAAAGAGCTACGTAAGGCGTTCGCGAAGCGTGCCGGGGTAACTGAGTCTCAGCTTAGTCGTTGGTTGAGTGGTTCGAGAGAGCCGGGTGCGGCCCACCTCCGCAAACTGGTAAGCGCCTTGGGAATCTCCGGCCACTGGCTTCTCACGGGCGAGGGCATGATGTACGACGTCCCGAGGGTTGCCGTAAAGACGATAGGACGCATCGAGAAAGTATTGGAGGACTTCATCAAGGAAGCAGGCTCAGATGATTCTGTGTCGGAAGGCGTTCAGGAAGCGGTGGCAGGGGTTATCCCCTGGGTGGCCGACGCCCAGACGTGGGTGTTCACCTGGGTCGGGCCGCAGGTGGTGGATATGCTCGGGTATCGGCGCGAGGATTGGTACGAGAGCGATTTTTGGGCCGATCACATTCACAGGGATGATCGGGAATCGGTCATCGAATATTGCTTAGAGCAATCTCAAACCAGTAAGCACTATGTTTTCGAATACCGTATGGTGAAAAAGGACGGCGGAGCCCTCTGGCTTCGTGATTTCGTCAGCGTGGATTACCTGAACGGGGTACCGGTCACTCTCAAGGGGGTCATGTTCGACATCTCCGACATTGAGGAGAACCGGGAGAAAGCAGAGAATCGCAGCAAACGGCTTGGACCCCACGACGAAGGTATTGGCGACGAACTCGATTGAGCGGGAGAGAGAAAAACCCAACCACCACGGCAAAAAATTGCCCAGAAAAGGGGTTGCCTCAGGTAGAATCTCCGTCGATCATTTGGTGACAGCATACTTGCCAAGCCGCTCTCCCCCCCAGCGGCTCGGAACGGGATCGGCATCATGGCACGCGTACTCATCGTCGAAGACGAACCGACCGACCGGGTCATCTTAGCAGAACTCCTCGAGCGAATGGGTCACGAGATCTATTTCGCCTCGGACGGCGAGGAAGCCTTCAAGACCTACTTGAAAAACAGCATCGAGATCATCATCACGGATCTTAACATGCCTCACGTTGATGGGCTGGAGTTCATCGGGTCGGTACGAGCGTTGTTTTCGCGGGCGGTGATTATCGCCGTGTCCGGCGGGGGGCCTGAACTGCTCGCTGAAGCTGAGAGGAAGGGTGCCCCCGGGCACTCAGCAAGCCCGTTGACCCCCAAGAGCTCCGCAACGCCATCGCAGAGGCGGCAGAGGCAGGCCCGGACAGCTTAGGCCGTAGGAAGGAAGATGTAGGAGAAGATGTAGGAATGGTGGCCCCGAACGACGAGCCGCTCATCCTCATTGTCGAGGACAATCCCGACCAAGCTGCGCTAATCCAGGCGGCGTTCAAAACGAACCTGGCCGCGAGCAGGACTCATTTGGTGTTCTATGGATGGGAAGCTCAGGCGTACCTCAATAGAGGGTCGCCGTATCACGATTGGATCCGGTATCCAGCTCCGTCGCTCATCGTGCTCGACCTCGGGCTGCCGGACATCACCGGGTTTGAGATCCTCGAGTGGATGGCCGAATCGAAATGGCTAGTGAAGATCCCGGTCGTCGTGTTCACGGCTTCTGAAGATCCTGAGCACGAACATAGAGCCTACGGATTGGGTGTGCGTCGCTACATGCGCAAGCTCGAGGATTACGGTGCGTTGGTGGAAGCGGTCAAGCGGGAGCTGGTCCCACGGACCGAGACGAAGCAACGGAAGATTAGCGACTAATGCGAGACGGCCACGAGTCATCCCAAGTTGCGGCGGCCCGTGCGTTTGGAGTAGTTCTGCGTCCGTGGATCGAGTCGGCGTGCTCCCTCGACTGGAAGCCATCGGATGGGTTTGGCCGCATCGTCGTGAGGGCGGCGCTGCGGCGGCAACTCGAAAGCTTGGACGTGGTCGTCGATCTGGCGGAGGGTGAACGTGGCTTTGCCGCGGTAGCTTTACTTCGCCCGTCCTGCGAGGAGCTGCTTTGGCTGCGCTATCTGACGTCGCTCAGTATCGATCGGTTCGAGCGCTTGACGATGGCCATGATCGGAACAGGTGTACTGAAGGGCCTGAAGGCGCAGGCTGGCGAGGTCGGAGAAGACTTGGTGGGAGCAATAGGCGTTGATAAGGATCTAGCTCGCTACCGGGCTACGGACGGGCAACGCCGTGAGGAATTGAAGTCGCTCGCACGCCAGTTGGGTTGGCCGAAGCGAAGCAGAAAGTATGGCGTTGAACCGAGCACTTGGTTCGTTGCGGTGAAGACGGACTCGGTGGATCTCTACAGCTTCATGTATCACGCGACGTCGCGGTACGTTCACTTTAGCCCTGTGGAGTTGGCGCGTCAGGGTTGGGGTGATCCTGGCGATCTGCGCATCGACCCAGCCAACCACGAGTCCCATTGGGGCGCCTTCTCGCTTTGCTGGGCGCCGCGTCTTCTGGCCTGGTCGGTGAACGCGTGCGTACATCATGTGGCTGATACTCAGCAGCTGGAGCCGGACTGGCCGAGGGTTCAGGAGGCGCTGGATAATCTCACGGAAATCCCCTTGGTTCCGATCATCACTTCCGATGAGGTGTATTGGGAGTGAGTCCGAGCGATTCAGACCCTTTCCGGGTCAGCCCGCTCAGCGAGGCCCGACCCGTGGCTGCTACTTTGGATGGGAGGATGGCCATGGCCGAATCGCCCCGAGGGCGTTTCGTCTGGTACGAGATGCTCACCGTGGACAAGGGCCCCACCATCGACTTCTACAAGGAGGTCGTCGGGTGGGACACGCAAGAGATGGAGGCTGGGGACCAGCCCTACACGATGTTCACCGTCGGAGAAGCCCCGGTGGGAGGAATCATGGACCTTCCCGAAGAGGCGAGGGCCGCGGGCGCGCCTCCCCACTGGCTGGCATACGTCTCCACCCCGGACACCGATGCCACCGTCGACAAGGCCAAGGAGCTGGGGGCCAAGGCCCTCATGGAGCCCATGAGCGTTCCCGAGGTGGGACGTTTGGCCGTGCTCAGCGATCCGCAGGGGGCGGTCTTCGCTGTGTTCACCGCCGCGAGTGATTCTCCCGGGCGAGACGGGCCTGCCCAGGTCGGCGAGTTCTCGTGGCACGAGCTTCTGACTTCCGACCACGAGGCGGCCTTCGATTTCTACTCGGCCCTTTTCGGCTGGGAGAAGACCAACGCTATGGACATGGGCGAAGGGATGGGGGTCTATCAGATGTACGGGAACGGGGAACAAGAACTGGGGGGCATGTACAACCTGGGTCCGGAGATCCCTGCGCCCCCCCATTGGCTCCTCTACGCCAAGGTGCCCGACGTCGACGCCGCTGTTGAGACGGTGAAATCACTCGGTGGCCAGGTTCTCAACGGGCCCATGGACGTTCCGGGCGGAGATCGGGTCGTGCAGTGCATGGACACACAAGGAGCTGCGTTTGCGCTACACTCGAGCGGAGGTGGAGAGGCGTAGGCTCCGTTATCACTTAGGTGAGGTCGTTCTCCCGCTCAGTATTTTCCTGTTCTGCCCCGTTTGGCTGAGTTGGCACACTGGTGGCACACGAAACGGAGGTCCGGAACGGCCCCTGCGGGACGGAAGTTTCGGGGGGTTGCGCGTGGAGTGCCCCTCTACCTGACCCGTACGTACTTCTGGAGGTTCCGCGGGACGGGCTCACCGCCGTAAATGTTCCCCTCGCGATCCACCGCGACGAACTCTGCCCCGTTTCCGGCCAAGACGGCAGGCGCCCGAGGTTTTCGCGGAAGACCCCTCCCTCGACTTGACGGGCGCATATTGACATATAAATTGTCATTATGACAATATGATTGTCATATGCAGCCGATGCTACCCAGCCCATTGGTGAGGAACGGATGGCGGACCCAGACGAGGCCCGAGAGAAGGTCAGGCAGATAGCGGCGGTAGTCGATGCCACGCGAGCGCTGTTTCACCGGTTAGGCGCCGCGGCAGACGAGGTGCATCGAGTGTCCGGGGTGACCGCAGGGCCGCGGGCGGTGCTTCAGGACCTTTATCAGAACGGGCCGCGCACGGTGCCCGCTATGGCCCGGGCGAGGCCTGTGAGCCGCCAGCACATCCAGGTGCTCGTGAACGGGCTTCTCGAGAGGGGTGAGGTCGAGCTCCTGCCCAATCCTGCGCACGCGCGAAGCAAACTGGTCGCGCTCACGGACGCGGGGTTGGCGTTGTTCGACGCGATCCGCCACCGGGAGGCCGAGGTGCTCGAGAGGCTACCTGTCCAGGCCAGCCCGGATGAGTTGGGCGATGCCGCCAAGGTCCTCCGTGACCTCAAGGCCGCGTGTGAAGATCCGAATTGGTTGGCCCTGATCGACCAGGCGCAAGGGTGAGGCGGATCTCGCTGATGAGCCGGAGCAACAATCTTCGATGGAGGTGCGAATGAACCATGAAGACCCCCGGGCCTCGAGCACAGCCCAAGACACGACGATCGCCCCTTTGATCAGCGCAAGTCCGGTCCAGCGCCTCATATTCCGGCCACCGAGGATTGCCGTTGGCCTGTTGGTCGGGGCGGCGCTGATCGACGGGTGGCTCGACTGGCCCCGACTCCTCGACTGGCCCTGGCGTGGCGTTGGCGCCGTGGCAGTTCTCGGCGGATTGGTGCTGACCCTTTGGTCGCTCCGACTCTTCGACGATGCCGACACCACCCATCACCCGTACGGCCGGCCGGCCGCCTTCATCCGGGGCGGCCCGTACCGCTTCAGCCGTAACCCGATGTATCTGGGCGTGACGATCTTTGTTCTGGGAGTGGGTGTTCTCGTGGGTACTCCAGCGTTGACCTTCTGCTGGCTGGTCTTCGCCTGGATCATCGACCTCCGCTTCATCCCACGGGAGGAGCGCGCACTCGTGACGCAGTTCGGCGACGACTATGAGGAGTACCGATCCCAGGTTCGGAGGTGGCTATGAGAGCTGACGTCGGCGGTTCTCTGACCCGCTTCGGGTGGTGGACGCTCTTTTCCGTCTGCGCCTTCTATGGAGTCTTTGCGTTTTACATGGCCGGGCTGGAGATCCTCTTCCAAATAGGCGTTGTCGAGAAGGCTGTCTTCAGAGTCACGCCGCTCGTGTTCGTTGTCCACGCGCTCTCCGGAGGGGCCGCTCTGATCAGCGGTCCTCTGCAGTTCAACGAACCGCTGCAAAGAGAGAGGCAGAGCGCCCACCGCCGGATTGGGTACGTCTACGTGGGAGCGATTCTCATCTCGAGCATCACGGCCCTCCTCCTGACGACGACTTTTGACGTAAGTCCGGCTGCGAGAGTCGCACTAGGGGTGGTTCCCCTACTATGGCTTAGCACGACGGTGATCGCGTTGTTGCGAATCCTAGAGCGTGACGTGAAGCGACATCGAGAGTGGATGGTACGAAGCCTCTCTCTAACCCTCTTCTTCGTGACATTCAGCATCTGGGTTCCCGGACTAGAGGCCGCGGCCCTGCCGGACTCCATCAGCTATCCCTTGGGCGTGTTCCTGAGTTGGAGTCTCAATCTGCTTGCTGCCGAGCTGTGGATCCGCGGGACCAAGGTAAGATGGGCTCGTCCCCTCATACCGAAGCAGAAACGAGAACTGGGTCGTCGGCACGCTGGAGTAGGACAGGTAGTGTCCGCCCAATAGACCGGCGGGCGGGGGCGAAAGCGCCGTCAGCGAGGCACTCGGTTTGCGGGATCGCCCCTCAGCCCGGTAGCCTGATCCGGCTGTTCGACTGAAACAGAAGACCGTCTCCATCCGGGATCTTCCATGACCGCGAATACCGCACGCCGGCTCAGAAGCGCCATCATAATCATGGTGGTCTGCGTCGCCAACGGGGCACAAGTTCACCTGAGGGTGAGCACGACCACGAGTCCACGATGAGAGCGATTACCTACCACGCTTACGGTTCACCCGACGTCCTCGAACTCGAGGACATCCCAAAGCCGAGCCCCAGTGACGATGAGGTCTTGATCAAGGTCCATGCGGCGACAGTGGGAACCTGGGACTGTGAATCCCGAAGTTTCACATTTCCGCTTTGGTTCTGGCTGCCCTTGCGGCTCGCCATGGGTGTCCGGAAACCGAGATGGCCGGTTCTCGGACAAGAGCTAGCCGGGGAAATCGAAGCCGTCGGCAAGGACGTAAAGGGATTCAAGAATGGCGACCAGGTTTTCGCATCGACCGGCCTGGGTTTTGGCGCTCATGCTGAATACAAGTGTCTGCCGAGCACCGGTGCGATTGCGATCAAACCCGCCAACATGAGCTATGAGGAAGCCGCCGGTATTCCGACTGGGGGGGACAACGCGCTGCACTTTCTTCGAAAGGCAGACATTCAGGGCGGAGAAAGCGTTCTCATCAATGGCGCTGGAGGAAACATCGGCGTCGTTGCGGTACAGATCGCCAAGCATTTCGGAGCTGAGGTGACTGCCGTGGACAGTACAGAGAAACTCGATATGCTACGCGCAATCGGCGCCGACCATGTCATCGATTACACGAAAGAAGACTTCACCGAGACCGGCAAAACCTACGATGTCATTCTCGACGTCGTCCCCAAGAGCTCGTTTTCTCGATGTGTCAGATCGATCAAGCCGAATGGACGCTACCTGTTGGCCAACCCGAGTTTTTTCCCGATGGTTCGAGCACTCTGGACGTCGATGACAAGCAGCAAGAAGGTCATGTTCGCGTTCGCACGCTCCAAGCAAGAGGACCTGGTCGCCCTCAAAGAACTCGTTGAGGCGGGAAAGATCCGAGCGGTCATTGATAAGCGCTTTCCGCTCGAACAAGCCGCCGAGGCTCATGCCTATGTTGATACGGGACGCAGAAAGGGAACCGTCGTCTTGACCGTTGGAGGCGGCACGATATGAAAGCGATTGTGCTCACAGAATATGGTTCTTCAGCCCACTGTGTCGTATCATGATGCCGCTACCCCATCGAGCGTGAGCTGGGCGAAGGGGTCATCGGCGAGGGAAGACACCCGATCAGATTGCAAACTGGCGTGCGTCCAACAGACAGGGAGCCAAGACTATGAAAACTAGCACCGGGCAACCGCTCTCACGACGGGCTGCTCTACGTAGCATGGGGGTCGGGATCGCCCTCATTACGAGCGTCGCAGCTGGCGGATGTGCATCGCAAGTAGACGATACGGCGCCACGGATCATTGTCTCAGGAGCCTCCGGTCAGGTCGGTGGCCTGGTAGTGGAGGCGCTGCTTGCTCGCGGAGTTCAACCCGCAGACCTCATCCTGGTGAGCCGAACGCCCGAGCGACTCGAACGATACGCAGAACTCGGGGCCAGCACCCGGTTTGGCGACTTCCTCCAACCCGAATCCCTGGAGACGGCCTACGAGGGCGGTGACCGGATGCTCCTGATCAGCCTCAACAGCAGCAACCCCGATCCACGAGTACCGGCGCAGCGTGTCGAGCTTCAGCAGACCGCGATCGACGTGGCCCTCGAGGCCGGGGTAGAGCACATCGTCTATACCTCAATCGTGGACGCTGACAACAGCGTGTCCCCGATTGCGGTATGGCACCGAGCGACGGAGGCAGACCTGCGGGAGAGCGGGGTCACTTGGACGGCGCTCAGGAACCAGTGGTATGCAGACGGACTCGTGACCCAGGCCGCTCGCATGGTTGAGGACCGTCGCGTGGTGGTGCTCCCGGACGATCCTGGGACCGCGTTCGTGACCCGCGAGGACTGTGCTGTTGCGGCAGCCGTTGCGCTCATGACGCCTGGCCACGAAAACCGAGTTTATGAGATCACTGGTCCGGCATTGGTCCGAATGCGCGACGTCGCCGCGATTGCCAGCGAGATCAGCGGTATCGAAATCGAGGTGATCGAGGCGGGGCCAGAGGACGAGGTTCGGGCACCTCGGCCTTCTGGAACCACCCTGTCAACTCACTTCAGGGACCTCACTGGAGAGCCTGGCACGACAGCCCGAGACTTGTTGGAGGCGAACCGAGATGTGCTTCTGGAGGCCCGTGGGGGGTGAGAGCCGGTGAAGTTTCCTGTTCAGTCGTTGAGCTCCCCGACGAACTCCTCCACGGAATCGGCTGGTGTCCGATGCTCGGGAGAGTCTAGAGACTGAACGCGCCCGTTGTCGAGAGCGGTTTTGAATTGACAGTCTTCTGGCTCACGACGACGTTGCCTCGCCGGGGGCGCCGCCCCAGCGGGACGACCGATCTCTAGGCGAGCGCGTCGATGACGGAGAAGGAACCACATCAGAGTCCTGACGCTGGATCGGACGGCCGGGACACCCTGCCCCTGGAAGGAACTCTCGTGGTGGCCCTGGAGCAGGCTGTGGCCGCCCCCTTCGCCACCCGGAAGCTCGCGGACGCAGGCGCCCGGGTCATCAAGGTGGAACGAGCCGGCGGTGACTTCGCGCGGCGCTACGACGACGTGGCACGAGGCCAGAGCGCGTATTTCGTCTGGCTGAATCGGGGCAAGGAATCACTGGTCCTGGACATCAAGGATTCCGAGGACGCGGGCCTCCTGGCCCGAATCCTGGCCCGGGCCGACGTCTACATACAGAACCTGGGCCCGGGAGCGGCCACCCGGGCCGGCTTCGGCTCCGGAGCGCTGCGGGAACGACACCCGCGCCTCGTCACCTGCGACATCAGCGGCTACGGAGAAGAAGGTCCCTACGCCGAAATGAAGGCGTACGACAACCTGGTCCAGGGCGAGGCTGGCATCCATGGGGTCACCGGACAACCAGACGCTCCGGCGAAGGTGGGGATCTCGATCTGCGACATCGGCGCTGGCATGTATGCCTACGGCTCCATCCTGGAGGCCCTTCTGCTCCGGGAGCGCACCGGCCGGGGAGCGGGACTCGAGGTGTCTCTCTTCTCGGCCATGGGCGATTGGATGAGCGTGCCGTACCTCCACGCCGTCTACGGCGGGGAGGGTCCGAAGCGGATGGGCCTGAGCCATGCCTCCATCGCACCGTACGGAGCCTTCGCTTCCCGCGACGGTGAGCTGGTGTTGCTCTCGATCCAGAACGAACGGGAGTGGGAGCGCTTCAGCAAAGAGGTGCTCCAGCGACCCGGGATGGCGGAGGATCACCGTTTCCGGACCGGGGTGGACCGGGTGCGGAACCGTCCGGCGCTTCGCGAGGCGATCGAAGAGGTCTTCTCCTCCCTGACGACCGTCGAAGTCGTTGATCGCCTGCACGGTGCCCGGATCGCGTACGGCCGCCTCAACTCGGTGGAGGAGTTCGCCAGACATCCCCAGCTCCGGGTGCTGGAGATCGAGAGTCCCGGGGGGGCGATCGCGCTCCCGGCCGACCCGGTGCTCTGGAGCAGCGTCTGTGGACGCCGGCAGCCGAGGGTTCCGGACATAGGCGAGCATTCCAATGCGATTCGAGATGAGTTCCGGGAGCAGAAGAAGGGATGAGAGTTCCTCCCTCGAGCGAGGAGCCGGCGATGCCCACCGTGCGGACCGGAAGGCTCGTAGCCGCGGCTCTCGTGGGTCTGGGGCTGTGGCTCCTTCCCGTGCCGGTCGGTGTCGAGCCAGGGGCGTGGAAGCTCCTGGCCATCTTCGTCGCCACCATCGTCGGAATCATCCTACGTCCCCTTCCCATGGGAGCGGTGGCTCTGGTGGCGACCGGGGTGGCGGTCCTGTCCCGCACTCTCACGATCGAGGAAGCCACAGCCGGCTTCGGAGCTCCAATCGTGTGGCTGGTGGTGGCCGCCTTCTTCATTGCCACAACCTTCATCCACACCGGTCTCGGCATCCGGATCGCGTATCACTTCATGCGGGTTCTGGGAAAGCATACTCTGGGCCTGGGCTATGGACTCGTGGCCACCGACCTGGTGCTTGCGCCGGCGATTCCGAGCAACACGGCCCGGGCCGGGGGAGTGGTCTTCCCGATCCTGCAGTCACTCTGCGCCTCGCTTCGAGCCGATTCCTCGTCGGACGCCCCGGGAGGCGTCGCCGGCTTCCTGACCTTCACGGCCTATCAGGGGACGTGCGTGACCAGCGCCATGTTCTTGACGGCCATGGTGGCGAATCCTTTGGCCGTGGAGCTGGCGGCGCAGCAGGGAGTCGAGATCACCTGGACCGGATGGGCCCTGGCCGCTTCACTCCCGGGGCTCGTCAGCCTGGTCCTCGTTCCGCTCTTGATCTACTCCCTCTATCCCGTGGAGACCAGGGAGACCCCGGAGGCGCCGGAGCTGGCGCGAAGGTACCTCCGCGAGATGGGTCCCATGGCCCGGAACGAGCGGATTCTCCTTGGTGTGTTCGTACTGCTCCTGGGCCTCTGGATCTTCGGCTCCACCCTCGGCATCGCCACCACGACAGCCGCCCTCGTCGGTGTGGGGGTGCTGCTTGTAACCGGAGCCCTACCGTGGGAAAAGGTGCTGCGCGAGAAGAGCGCCTGGGATACCCTGATCTGGTTCGCCGTGCTCGTGATGATGGCGAGTCAGCTGGGTGAGCGGGGGTTGGTGGATTGGTTCAGCGAGCACGTGGCTTCGGTGATCGGAGGAGAGCGCTGGCTGCCCGCCTTTCTCGTCCTCTCCCTCATCTACTTCTACAGCCACTACTTCTTCGCCAGCAACACGGCTCATGTGAGTGCCATGTACGCGCCGTTCCTCGCCGTCGCCCTCGCCGTCGGCACCCCTCCGCTCTTCGCAGCCCTGGTGCTCGCTTACTTTAGCAACCTGTTCGCCTCGATGACGCACTACGGGACGGCTCCAGCTCCAATCTTCTTCGGATCGGGAAGCGTAGAGGTCGGGACCTGGTGGAAGCTGGGAGCACTGATCAGCCTCGTGAACATCGCCATCTGGCTCGGGATCGGGAGCCTCTGGTGGAAGGCGCTCGGGATCTGGTGACCGCGACGGCGTTCCGACCGAGGCCGATTCCGACCGGGTCAAGACGACGGCTCTTCGGCGTCGCAGAGGATCCGCTCGGCCATCAGGATGAGCGGGCGATCGATCATCTGGCCGTCGAGCGCGACCGCCGACCCCCTCGAGCTCGCGACCGCATCCAGAACCCGTTTCGCCCAATCGATCTCCTCCTGGCTCGGTCGGAAGCAGTCGTTCACGGGACCGATCTGGTTCGGGTGGATGCACAGCGTTCCACCGAAGCCGAGGCGTCGACCGCGACGGGTGTGGGCGCGCAGCCCCTCCTCGTCGTCGATTTCCGTCCAGACGCCGTCCACCGGCGGCTGAATACCCGCTAGGCGCGACACCAGGACCAGGTGCGAGCGAAAGGTGAGAAGCTCCTCGCCGTCGCCCTCTATGCCCAGGTCGTGCTGGAAGTCCAAGGAGCCGAACACGAGTCGCTGTACGCTCGGCTCGTGAGCGATCTCCATGGCCCGGTGCATCCCCATCGCCGATTCGATCATGGGAAGGACCGGGACCTCCGGTCCGGTCCGTTCCCCGACGCGGCGTACCTCTTCGACGACCTCGACCTTGGGAAGGACCACCGCGGAAACCCCCGAAAGGCTGGCGAGCGCGAGGTCTTCCTGAAACCACTCGGACCCGGCGGCGTTGATGCGCAGCAGCACCGGGTGGGAGGAATCGAGCCACGCGCCGGCGGCCTCTCGGGCTCGTCCTTTGTCGCCGGGTCCGACGGCATCCTCCAGGTCGACGATGACCGCGTGCGCCTCCGAAGCGTACGCCTTCTCGTACAGATCCGGGCGGTTTCCGGGGACGAAGAGGAAGGAGCGGGCAATCGGCTGCACGAAAGAGCGCGTCGGCGTGCCTTCGGATGGTTCGGGCGGCTCCACCGGGCTCAGCCGGTGGGCCCGGAGAGCTGCACGAGCCGCTGGCGCCACCGGGCGGGGGCCGTCTCGTGCACCGAGGAGCCGTTCGCGTCCACCGCGACAGTCACTGGCATGTTCTCCACCTCGAACTCGTAGATCGCCTCCATTCCCAGCTCTGGAAAGGCCACGAGGCGCGAGGAGCGAATCGCCTTCGAGACCAGGTAGGCCGCGCCGCCGACGGCGACGAGGTACACGGCCCCGTGTCTCCGGATGGCCTCGACGGCGGTGGGGCCGCGCTCGCCCTTCCCGATCATCCCGAGCAGGCCGGTCGTCTCCAGCATGATCTCGGTGAACTTGTCCATGCGGGTCGCGGTCGTGGGACCGGCGGGGCCCACGACCTCGTCTCGCACGGGATCCACGGGTCCGACGTAGTAGATGAACCGGTCGGTGAAGTCGACTCCCGGGGGAAGGTCCTCCCCCCGGGCGAGCAGGTCGACGATCCGCTTGTGAGCGGCGTCACGCCCCGTCAGAATCCTGCCCGAGATGAGGAGCATGTCGCCGGCCTTCCAGTCGACCATCTCGGCGCGCGTCACGCCGTCGAGGTGCACCGGGCGGGCCGTGGGCGCAGGTGCCCACTCGACCTCCGGCCAGTCCGCTGGATCGACGGGCGGGAGCTCGGCTGGCCCCGTGCCGTCCAGGACGAAGTGGGCGTGCCGCGTGGCCGCGCAGTTGGGAATGATGGCGACGGGAAGCGAGCCGGCGTGCGTGGGGTGGTCGCGGATCTTCACATCGAGCACAGTGGTCAGGCCACCCAAGCCCTGCGCCCCGATTCCGAGGGCGTTGACCCTGTCGTGGATCTCGACGCGCAGCTCCTCGAGCCGGTTCCGGGGACCCCGCTCCTTCAGCTCGTGCATGTCGATGGGGTCCAGCGCCGCCTCCTTCGCGAGGAGCATCGCCTTCTCGGCGCTCCCACCGACGCCGATCCCGAGGATCCCCGGCGGGCACCAGCCAGCCCCCATTTCCGGGACCACCTTCAGGACCCACTCGACCACGTCGTCGCTGGGGTTCAGGGTCGTGAACTTGGCCTTGTTCTCCGAGCCGGCACCCTTCGCCGCCACCTTCACCTCCACCGTGGAGCCCGGAACGAGCTCGACGTGGACGATCGCGGGCGTATTGTCGCCCGTATTGCCCCGCCTCCCCAGCGGATCGGCGACCACAGAGGGCCGTAGAACGTTTTCCGGGTCGAGGTAGGCGCGCCGAACCGCTTCATTCACCATCTGCTCCACGCTTCCCGCGCCTTCCCACGCTACCCCCATCCCGATCTTCAGGAAGACCACCACGAGTCCCGTGTCCTGACAGACGGGCCGGTGTCCCTCGGCGCACATGCGTGAGTTGGTCAGGATCTGTGCGATGGCGTCCCGGGCGGCCGGCGACTCCTCACGCAGATACGCCTCGCCGAGCGCCCGGATGTAGTCACGGGGGTGGTAGTAGGAGATGTGCTGGAGGGCGTCGGCGACGCTGCCGATGAAGTCGTCCTCTCGGATCTTCACGCTCATTGCACCTCTCCGGCCCGGGTCCTCAATGCTGTCCTCACAACGACGTCGCCCCGATATGGTCCCGCGACGGACCCAGGGTGGCTTTTACCGGAGCGGCGTCGGCGACCTTATCTATATAAACGAGTATCCGAAGTGGCCAGCACAGAGAGCGCTTGCGCCTAACGGCCTGCTCTCGGATGTTGACCTCGGTCTGATCTTCCCATGCCGAGGACATCACTGTGTACGACCCCGTCACCCGCCTGAACGCTGCCCGGGAGGCATAGATGACCGAAGGCCACACCGACCGCCTGGAAGCCGCGCTGGACGGTAAGTACCGCATCGAGCGGAAGCTCGGTGAGGGTGGGATGGCGTCGGTCTATCTGGCGGAGGACATCAAGCACAAGCGTAAGGTCGCGCTCAAGATCCTGAAGCCCGAGCTGGCGGCCGTGATCGGGGCCGAACGTTTCCTCTCGGAGATCCGGACCACCGCGAACCTTCAGCACCCTCACATCCTGGCGCTGTTCGATTCAGAGAGCGCCGACGGCTACCTCTACTACGTGATGCCGTTCATCGACGGCGAGACGCTGGAGGACAAGCTCGAGCGCGAGAGGCAGCTGGGTGTGGATGAAGCGGTCAGGATCGCGCGTGACGT
Organism: Longimicrobiales bacterium; assembly: GCA_965219445.1. Classification (GTDB taxonomy): domain Bacteria; phylum Gemmatimonadota; class Gemmatimonadetes; order Longimicrobiales; family Gaopeijiaceae; genus UBA822. The sequence goes on from CBDCNQ010000005.1 coordinate 368,181, forward strand.
GGCCGACGCGCTCGACTACGCGCACCGGCAGGGGGTGATCCACCGCGACATCAAGCCGGGCAACGTCCTGCTGCACGACGGCCGGCCAGTGGTGGCGGACTTCGGGATCGCGCTCGCGGTGAGCGCGGCGGGTGGCGGCAGGATGACCGAGACGGGCCTGAGTCTCGGCACGCCGCACTACATGAGCCCCGAGCAAGCGAGCGCAGACCGCGACCTGTCTGCCCGCAGCGATGTCTACAGCCTCGGGTGCGTGCTGTACGAGATGATCGCGGGCCAACCGCCGCACACGGGTCCGAGCGCCCAGTCAATCCTGGTCAGGATTCTCACGGACACCCCACGGCCACTTACGGAGCTCAGGCACACCGTCCCACCTCACGTGGCCGCGACGGTCGCGAAGGCGCTCGAGAAGCTCCCGGCCGACCGCTTCGAGACGGCAAAGTCGTTCCTGGAGGCGCTCGAGGACGAAGGGTTCGCCTACGAGCCCAAGGCGTTCACGAAGGCGGCGACGCCGGCGGCACCGCCGCCTGATGCGGCTCCGGCCCGACGCCCGACCTGGCAGTCGGTCTTGCCGTGGGCGGCGGCCGGCGTGCTCGCCATCGCCGCGGGGGCCTCCTGGCTCCAGCCCGATCCGCCCACGCTCGTGCAGCGCTTCCCGCTGGCCCTCGGTGACTTCGGGTACGGTGCGGGACCAGCGTTCGCGATCTCGCCGGATGGATCGACGATCGCCTACATCGGTGTGGACCAGCTACTCTACTGGCGGTTGATCTCCTCGCTGGAGGCGCAGGTGGTGCCAGGAAGCGAGCAGTCGCGCAGCCCCTTCTTCTCGCCGGACGGCCGCACGATCGGCTATACGATCGGGCCGGTGGCCGACGACCGCATCCGCACGATGTCGCTGGACGGGGCTCCTCCGCGCACGCTCACGCCGGACCACTTTCCGGGCGGCACCTGGGGCTATGACGGTTTCGTCTACTACGTGGACCTCGCCGGAGCGTTGTGGCGCGTGTCCGAGCAGGGCGGCGACCCGGAGCTCTTGGCCGAGGCGAGCGATGACCTCCAGTTCAGGTGGCCGGACGCTCTTCCGGGCGGGCGCGCATTGCTCGTCGCCTCGCTCGGAGGGACGGTGTCGACCTTCGACTTGGAGTCCCGTGAGGCGACCCCGTTGCTTGCGGCGGGCATCGCGAGGTACGCCGGTGGCCACGTCTTCTGGGTGGACGCCGAGGGAACGCTCTTCGCCGCACCATTCGACCCAGGCACTCTGGAGCTGACGGGCGCGGGGGTGGAGCTGGCCGACGGCGTGCAAGCCAGCCTCCAGGGCTCCTTCGACTTCGCGGTCTCCGAGAACGGGACGTTGATCTATTCGACGGGTACGGGCGGATCGTCAGCCGGCGGCGGCCTCGTATGGGTGGACCGCGACGAGCAGGCTTCCGTGATCGATCCCCGGATCGCATCGGAGTTGATAGACATCGACAACCTTGCCTTGTCCCCGGATGGCCGCTTCGTCGCCCTCGAGGTGCAGACAGAACCAGCACCCGTGGAGGGCGCCCCTGCCCAGATCTGGGTCTACGATCTCGACCAGGGCGTATTCACACGGCTGACGTTCCAGGGTACCCGGAACGCGCAGCCGCGGTGGATGCCCGATGGCCGCGCGGTGGCGTACCTGTCGGATCAAGGCGAAGGCCCCACGGCCATCTGGTCCCAGCCCTACGACCGGACCGGGACAGACCAACTGCTGTTTCAGGCCGAGTGGGACATCACAGGGTTCGACGTCGCTCTGGTCGAGGGACTACCGCTCATCGTGGGTGGAAATGGTGGCCAGTGGCTGGCGCAGCCCGGGGGCTCGACGGTCGAGCCCTTCCTGGTGACAGACTTCGTGGAGTGGCGGCCCCGCATTTCGCCAGACGGCCGGTGGGTCGCTTACGAGTCCGACGAGTCCGGAAACCGTGAGGTGTACGTCCGCTCGTTCCCCGAGGGGGGACGTCCGTGGTCGATCTCGCGCGGGGCTGGGCAGATCCCGATGTGGAGTCGGTCGGGCGAAGAGATTGTTTACGGAGCACTAGGACAGGGTCTCCTGGCCGCTACCGTGGAGTTGAGTGAAGAGGTCCGGGTCTCCTCTACGAGTGTACTCCTTTCCAACCTGACTCCGTTCGAGCCGTCGGTCCCGACCCGTCCGTCCGCCTCGTACGACGTGTCGCTGGACGGCGAGCAGCTACTCCTCATCGCTAGTTCCGGGACGGGCGCGACAGGTGGCAGGGCAGAGGGCAACGTGCTCGTGCTCAACGTGTTCGAGGAGCTTCACCAGCGCACGGGGAACTGATGTCTGATCCCGTCGCCCGGCTGAACGCAGCCCTCGAAGGCCGCTACGCGATAGAGCGTGAGTTGGGCGAGGGCGGCATGGCGACGGTCTACCTGGCCGATGACCTCAAGCACGAGCGCAAGGTCGCCCTCAAGGTCTTGAAGCCGGAACTCGCGGCAGTCGTCGGCGCCGAGCGCTTCCTGGCCGAGATCAAGACGACGGCGAACCTGACTCGCGAGGCCGTGCCCAGGCCAAGGTGCGCGCGCTCGCCCCCCTACCCCGAGGTCAAGCGCGCCGTAAAGGTCCCCTCACTGGAGGTAAACGCCGAGAACACGCCCAACCCACCCCGGACATTGCTGGGTGGCTCGTTGAGGTCGCGGGAGTCCTGCACTCGACCCTCATAGAGATCGGCGTATTCCTGATTCACGTGGTATAGGCGAATACGATGCTCGCCGAGGTGGGTGAGGGAGAGCTGGCTTACCGTGGTGCTGTCCGCGGGCGTAGGTGTCGACACGAAGCGCCTCGCCTGTCCGATGAATTCCGGGGCCGGGATCTGCTCCGGATCGGTCTCGAGGTTGTCCACCACCACGAAGAACAGATCCCGCTCAGGGTTGATCCAGCGGACGACGAGGCCACCGAAGGCCAGGCCGCCCGGGCCGCCGCCCCGCCCGCCGAATCCCCCGAACCCAGCGGTGAGGTCCACCACCTCCAAGACATTGGACGACACAGCGAATCCCTCCGGTGGAGACGGCACCACGGTCGTTGCCGAGATGCTCTCGGAGCCACGGGAGATGCCCAACTCGAAGACTTCGCCCGCCCCGACCACGAGATCCGAACCCGGATAGTGATACGTTCCCGCCGCTCCCGGAGTGGCGATCAAGTCGAAGCGAACGTCGCCACGCTCCAGCCAGACCGTGGCATCGCTCACGGGCATGCCGAGCGTGTCCTCAGACACCAACGGGACCGTGGTCGTGATGCGGATATCGGCCACGGGCTCGCCGGCGAACAGGAAGGCCCGAACCACGAGAATATCTCCCTCGGGGCCCACCGGATCGGAGTCGGTGCAGGCCTGCGCCGCCAGCACTCCGACCATCGCCAAAGCCCAAGCTAGATAGGGTCTCATCTGTGCCATCTACTTGATCCCCATCCGGAAACCGATACTGGGCGTGAACGGGAGGGTAGTCACATCCGTCACCACGACCGCGCTGTCGCTCAGGTCGAACTTCCGGTACCACACATTGTTGCGCCCGTAAGCGTTGAACGCGGAAACGTTCAGTTCGTAAAAGAAGCGGTCGGACTCGAATCGGCGGGTCGCGCCCAGATCCATCCGATGGTAGGCGGGAAGGCGCTCGGCATTCTTGCCTCCCACATGGATGTAGCCGAATGAGGTTCCATCGAGTAGCTCCACGCCATACTCGCTCTCGGGCGCCGTAAACGGCCGACCCGACCCGTAGACCCACGTACCCGAGAACGTCCAGGGTCCAACTTGATAGACACCCACCGTCTTGAGCTCGTGCGTCTGGTCATGGCTTGCTGCAAAAGGCTCCCCGCGGTTGAAGTCGTCCAGGTCGTACTCGACCCGGCTCAGCGAGTAGCTCACCCAACCAGTGAGCGGACCCGCCTTCTTCTGAACGAGTAGTTCCACCCCTTTTGCGACACCCGTACCCGAGAAGAACAGGTCGATGAAGGCCTGCCCGGGCCCACGACGGGAGCGCGTGGAGAACTGCGTCACGCCGTCGAGACTCTTGTGGTAGCCCTCGAGGTCGAAGAGGAAGCTCCGGGTCTCGTAGCTGACACCCAACAGACGATGCTCGGCGGAGGTGGGAGACAGAACAGAGTCAGCGAGCACCCAGAAGTCACGGCTCCCCTCGAGAATGTCCTCGTTCTCCACCCGCTTGATGAACTGGTTATAACGGCCCCAGGCACCCTTGGCCTTGAGATTCGAGCCGAGGGGGAGTTCCAGGGAGGCACGTGGTTCGAGGTAACTTCTCCGCGTCGCGTCGGAGTGGGTGCCCCGGGCTCCCGTAGTGAGCTTGAGCCCGGCGGGACCGGTCCAGACGTGCTGGACGTACCCGCTCGTCTGGAGCGCGTCGCCGGCCAGGGCCAAGCTCCCCCGGACGGAGTCCCCCTGAAGCTGCTCGAAGCCGTAGCGGACGTCGCTCTGAGTCAGCAGAGCCCCGAAGTCGACGGTGGAGGATCGCGCAGCCCTCCAGGAGTTGTCCAACCGAAGGCTCAGATCCTGGACCCGGTTCTCTTCCAGGAACCCGTTGGCGAACTGATCGGACGTGATCTGCCGGGTGCCGTCGCTGAAGTACTCGCTGGCGGCGACCTGTGCGTCCGAACTGAAGCGTCCTCCCCACTGCCGGAACCAGCGGCCGCTAAGACCGCGGTTCCCCCAGTCGGTGATCTCCTCGCGACTCGGCGTATTGAAGGCGTTGCCACCGAACTGGATCGCCTGGCCCGCGGAGGACTGGTCCAGATTGTCCGCCCCGCTGTAGAGGCTCATCGCGACTACGTCGCGGGACGTCGCATTCCAGGTCAGCTTGGAGTTCACGTCGTAGAAGTAGAACGAGGGGGTGGCCTCCTGGACCTGAAATCGCCTGCGACGGCCGCCGAAGCCCGCAGGCTGCTGTGTGTCCGCCGCCTCGTCCGCGTCGGTCAGCGTATTGAAGAGGCTGTTGAAGAGGCCGCTCTGGATGACGTCCGTATACGACCTTCGGGCGGAGGCCACGAGCGCGGCGGCGTCCCCGAGCGGGATCTCCACGGCGGTGCGGCCACTCAGTAGATTCGCGCCGGCGCTCATGCGGAAGGCCTGGGGATCCCCCGCCCGCCCGATCATGTTCACCACGCTGGACGTGCGCCCGCCGTAGCGGGCTGGATACGCGGACTTGTAGAGCTCCACGTCCTTGATGGCGTCGGCGTTGAAGGCACTGAACACGCCGAAGAAGTGGTCCACGTGGTAAACGGTCATGCCGTCCAGGAGTACCAGATTCTCGTCCGGGGTCCCACCCCGAACGAAGAGTCCCGAGGTGGCGTCGTTCGTGCCGCTCACGCCCGGTAGAAGCTGGAGCGAGCGGAAGACGTCTGGCTCGCCTAAGGACGGCAGAACCTGGATCTGCTCCGGCGAGATCGTGACCTGGCCGATCCCGCGACCGGCGTCCATGACTGGCGTCTGCGCGCGAACGCGTATTCCAGCGAGCACGATAGCGTCCGGCGCCAGCATCACTCTCAGCGGGTCCGTCGGTACTTCGGCAAGCTCCAACACGAGCGTCCTGTAGCTGAGGTGCTCGATGGTGAGTTGGATGGGTCCAGCGGGGAGGCCCACGAGGGCGAACCGTCCGAACGCATCGGTGAGAGCACCGAAGGAGGATTCGCCCAGGGTGATCGAGACGTTGGGAAGAACCTCGTAGGAGAGGGAGTCCACCACGGTCCCCGTCACGTCGGTGCTCTGGCTCCACACGCCCAGGGGCGTCAGAAGAGCGAGGGTCATCAGCATCAGAGTGGTCTTCAGTGCCCGATCACGCATCGCTCCCGCCTCTCCAAAGCGCCCGTAAATCGTTGATTCTGCTGGGTCAGAGGCTTATGGGGTATCTGACGATGCCCCCAGAGTTGCCCCAAACGCCGTGACGCCATCCGTGAGGTCTGGGGGCAGGCCTGTACGAAGTACACCGAGAGGAGACTTCACCGATTTCTTAGCAAGGCAGCCCCTGGCAAGGTCCGACGCTGGTGGCTACCGTTGCGGTTTGGAAACTATACGGGGGTCGAGGCGGGGGAGCGGGCTGGGTGGCTTCCACCGGTCTGGCGCAGCCCCTTCGCAGCCGCCGCCCGGTCCCCATCGCTGAAGAGATCGTCCCACTGGCGGTCAGCGACCACCATGCCAGCTCGACACAGCGACCGCGGAGTCTGGTCAAACGCAACGGTCTGGAAAACTGTTGAACGGGGCTAGTTCAATCTATACGCCAGTCTCAGGTAGTAGAATCCCCCGTTCGACCCGAACGGCGAATTGGGACTATAGCGGTTCCCCGAGAACACCGCGTTCGGATTCTCCTCTGGATAGTTGTTCAGGACGTTCTGCCCCCCGACCGTGACAGTAGCGGTCTCTCGCAGCGAGTATGACGCCTCCAGATCTAGGAGATAGTCGCCATTGTAGTAGAGGTCGTCACGGGAATCGAACCACCCGTCGTAGGAACTCAGCCGGCCGAGAAGGCGGAGGTCCCCAAGCGTGTGCTTTCCGGTCACCAGCCAGCGGTACCTGGGAAGCCCCTCCTCGAGCTGCCGGATGCGAGTGTCGTTCACAACGTCGGGATCGTAGGCGACGACGCGCGTGCCGGTGTGGTTGAAGGCGAAACTGAGTTCGGTGCCTTCGAGAGAGGCGGGCGCATAGGTGGCGACGATGTCGATGCCTTGCGTGCGGGTGTTGAAGTCGTTGGTGAAGAAGCGGAAGTTCTGAAGGTTGGTGGCGCTCGATATGCCCTCTGCGACCAACTGGGCCTTCTGCGCCTCGGTCAGCTGGAACGACTGGGTAAGCGCCAGGCGGTCCGAGACCACGATGTGGTAGTAGTCCGCGGTGAGCCGGAGCGAACCCGCGCCCACGACCGCGCCCAGCGCCAGGTTGCGCGACTTCTCCGCGTCCAGGGCTTCGCCGCCCCGCAGCGCGGCAACCTCGAGGTCGAGGGGATGGTGCCGTTGTTGACCAGGTCGCGCCGCTGCCGGTCGAACTGGGTGGACACGTTGAACGCGTTCTGCTGCCCCGGCGTGGGGGCTCGGAAGCCGGTGCTCAGGCTCCCTCGCAAAGCCAAACCCTCCGCCAGAGCAAAGCGCGCCGCCAGCTTGCCGTTCAGGGTAGCCCCGAAGTCCTCAAAGTCCTCGAAGCGGAGTGCCCCGCCGACATTCCAGCGTCCCTCTCCCGCATTGAGCAGCTCCGCGTCCGCATATAGTGCGTAGTTCGCGCGGTGCCAGCCGCCGGCCGCGATGGGGCTGAAGCCCGGAAACCCGTTGGACCCCGCGCTGAATCCCTGGGCGGCGTAGGGCCCGATGCTCCACGATTCCTCCTGGCCCAGGCCGATCGTGAAGTGCTCGTCCCGCCACTCGGCCCCGCCGGCCAGGTTCACCACGTCGCTTACGGCATAGCTGAGATCGACGTTGACGTTGACTTCGCGCTGGCGGTAGAGGCCGGGATCGAACTCGTCGGGGGTCGCGGGGCCCAGCGAGGCGTTTACCGTGTGGAAGATGAAGAAGTCCACCTCGCTGGAGCCGTAGCCAGCGCTGGCGTCCCAGAGCAGCCCACCGGCGGTCTGGCCCTTCACCCCGGCGACCAGAGAGGCATCGGTCACGTCGCCCCCGAACTGGGGCGTGAAGCCGCCCGGGAACATCTCCTGATACGTGAAGCAGTTCGGGTCCGCGAACACCTGCGCCAGCGCCGCCTGATCCGGCAGGCCGTTGCTCACCCGGACGGTCGGACATCCCGCGGAGCCATCGGCCACACCGTCCCGTGCGTCCAGCGCATCCCCGATGAGAAGGGTCTCCCCATCGTCGATGCTGAACACCGCGGCGCGGGTGTTCGGGTTGCGGAAGAAGAAGCCGCCGGTGACCCGCTCACTTGCGTAGTTGGCGTGCGCGTAGAGCTGCGTGCCGTCGTGCAGCAGGTGGCCGAAATTTCCCCACAGTTTGAGGTCGTCCTCGACTTTGGGGGACCCCCAGAGCTGGGCCGGATTCCTGACGTGCGTATTGCCCACCGAGGTCAGCAGGGCGGCGTCCGAGCGCTGCACGCTGCGGCTGGTGGCTGCCGCGTTGCCGTATTCCGCGCTCAGGTTGGCGAAGCCGAACTCACCCAGCGGCAGGCCGACGTTCCCCGCCACCGTGTAGGCCTCGCCCCCGCCATCGACGAAGCCCCCGCCACGCACCTCGATGGCGCCGCCGGAACGCTCGTTCCGCAGCTGGAAGTTCATGACCCCGGCGATGGCGTCGGAGCCGTACTGGGCCGACGCGCCGTCGCGCAGCACCTCCACCTGGCGCAGGGCGATAGCCGGGATGCTCGACAGATCTGGGCCCTGGGCGCCGTCGGAGGTGCCGTTGCCGATCCACAGGATGGCCGCCGCCCGGTGGCGCCGCTTGCCGTTGACCAGCACGAGGGTGTGGTCGGGCGCGAGCCCCCGCAGGTTGGCCGGACGGATGATCTTGGCCGCGTCGCCGGTGGCCTGCGGGTTGATGTTGAACGACGGCACCACCGTACGGAGCAGATCGGCCACGTCGGTGTCGCCCTGGTCGAGGATGTCCACGGGAGGGATGACATCAATGGGCACCATCGACTCGGTGACCGTGCGGGAGCGGGCCCGGCTGCCCACGACAACCACTTCCTCAAGGGCGATGGCCTCCTCGCCCAGGGCCATGTCGAGATGCGTCGTCAGACCGTCGCGGATGACAGCCTCGCGCCGTTCGGTGTGGTAGCCGATGAGGCGGATCTCCACGCCCCGGGCGCCCGGCGGGATGCCCGCGAGTTCGTAGTGCCCCTCCGAGTCGGTGATGACCCCCATGCCCAGTTGCGGCAGGAAGATCTGGACGCCCGCGAGCGGCCGCCCCGTCGCCGCGTCGCGCACATGGCCCTCCAGCGTGCCCTGGGCTACTAGGCCCCCCGCGGGCCAGAGGAGGAGCGCGAGAAGGCAGGGGAACCGGTTTACGATCCTCTTCGTCATGGGACGAGGCGCCTGCGTCTGGTGACTGTGCGTGGAGCGTTTGTGTTCGTCTTACCCCGTAGGGTCACGGCGGTAGTCTCAACGTTCATGGCAGGGCTCCCGGCGTGGTCGCGTGGGCACGCTCAAGCGGCCGCCGACGCGCTTCGGTCCCTCATCGAAGGCGACTCCACTACTAGGTCAGAGCTCGATGTGCTTGGTACGGGGTCGTCTCCGTCCACGGTGACGGCGATCTGCTGCGTGGCGGTCAATCCGCCAGGGTCGGTGGCCCTGACCGAGACGATAGCGGCACCGGCACTTACCGGAGTTAGCGTTAAGGTGGTTCCCGAAACGCTGGCGCTCACAACACCGACGTCACTGGAGACGGCAGCATTTGCACAGGTAGACGTCTTCGTCGAGCAGGGTCGCCACAACCTCGGCCGGGGACCGGTCCACGAATCGCTCCGAACACAGCGTGTCGAAGACCTTGTCTCGTTCCTTCTCGCTCAAGGCCCGGGCTGGGGTCAGGCGAGGCTGCTGATGCCCGGGCTGTAGTGATATTGTTGTAAGTCCTTGCCATTATTCTACTTATCACTATACACCTATCTATTGTCCCCTCATTACACCCCTCTTTCTGAACGGGAATCCAGTGGACCGTAGCGGAGGTTCCCGGAGGCGGCGAAGGAGCGAAGCTTGCCGGAGGGCAGTTTGTCGATGGCCCCTGTCCTCTCTCATCGCGAACTGTCAGATGATTTCCGTCTCAGATCACTTCGCGTTGCCGCGGCTCGCGGCGATCTGCTCTCGGATCCACGCATCCACTTCGGACTCGATCCAGCCGACGGCGCGCGCGCCTAGCCGGATCGGTTGGGGAAAGCTCCCGTCGGCCACCCGCACGTAGATCGTGCTCCGCGCCAGCCCGGTGCGGGTCTGCACTCGAGGTAACCTCAGGACGCGGGCGGGCGCGTCCATGCTCTGTTCCATTGCTCTCGTCATCGGTCTGCCTCCGTTCTGTTCGGTGAAGAATTCCGGGGCGCGTTGACCCGGGAGGGAACAGGGGCCACATGGGCCTGGCGGCAGGCTTCGATGAACACGGGGACCTGGCAGGCCATCGCCAGTCTCGGGGATCGGCCAGGACAGAGCTGACGCACCGGGTTGAGATAGCCCACCGCCCGCAGGCCGAACGGCGCGTGGCCGAGCGCGACCGGATGCCGCCTCGGAGGGAGCTTTCAAGTGAGTCGAAGGTTGGCCGGCGGGTCGCGGTGAGGGTCACCCTGGATCTTGATCTTGCCGCATCGAGCGGGCGCGGCCCCACACGTCAAGGTGGGCGCCGCGCCCAGCGCTCAGCGGGAGATCACGCTCCCGTACACGCTCAGGTCCCCAAGCGTGAAGTCCTCGGCCGCCACCTGCAGCAGCCTCACGCGGTACCGGGCGTGGTCGCCCCGGTGGGGCACCCAGACCCGCAGCACGGGCCCGTCTGGCGGCAGCGCACCGGCGATGACGACCTCACGTCGTGTCGAGGACGATTCGTCCGTCTCGAACATCTCCAGACCCGGCGCCTGAAGCGAGTCGATGGCCGGACCCTCCACGACGAGCATGGCTCCGATGTCGCGGGCCTGCGGCGGGGCCGTCAACCGAACGTGCAGAGGGCCGGGATCCACGACCGACGCGTTGGCTACGTCATACCGGGGTGCGTCATTCCGCGGGTCGACGATGCCGTCCCCGCAGCCCCAGACCGAGATTACCACGGCCAGCAACGCCGTCCGCAACCACCCGGACCGCCGGGTCCGGGAACCGGTGGCGGGTGGGTCGGGAACCGTTCGGCGGTGGCGGGCAGGACCGCGCGCGCCCTTTCGCCGGCGGCTGGCCCCTCCCGCCGGCCCCGACGCAGGCAGCGCGGGGGGAGGGGAGGGCGGTCCGGAGCCGGCGGCCGGCCCGGCCGAGGAAGATCACGTTCTCCTTACGCTCCAAGAAGCCGAGCTCGTGGAGGCTGTCGATCTGCTCGCGCTTGATCGAGGGCTGGAAGCTGAAGTCGAAGTCGTCGAGGGTCTTGATGCCCGGTAGCCGGCTCGAGCGCATCGCAGCCTGAAGGCGGCGGTTGTTGCGCAGCGTGATCTGGGCACCGAGGAGTTGCTCGATGGCCTCCGAGGCCGTCACGCCTCCGCCATCGACCCCGGTGAGGACGTCGTCGATGGCCTCCAGCGCACCGGGCATCTTGAGATCGGCGAGCTGGGCTCGGATCCGGTCACGGCGAGAGCGAGCGGCAGCCTTCATCGGTCCCCTCCCGCGATCTGGGCATAGGCCGTGAGGGGACGTCGCTCGACGTGGATGGCCGGCAAGGACGTCGTGCCGGGTGAGGAGCGATCCGGAGGCAGGACGAGGGGGTGATACGGGCGAGTCGCCAAGGGCTCGAGGAGCAGTCGTTCACGCTCGAAGCGATCGAGGGGCCGCTCCTTCAGCGTTCCGTGGCTGCGCACATTGGCTTCCGTCTCAAGCCAATGAAGGGCCTGCGCGTTGAGATCGTCGTCCGACGTGAAGGTGCGCCCGTAGAAGAAGCTCTCCCTGAGGTAGCGGATCGGCCGCTCCACCTTGCCCTTGGTCTGAGCCCGATAGGGTCGGCACGCTCGGATCCTGAAGTTCCAGTGGTAGGCGTAGCGCATGAACTCCGGGTTCTCGACGAGGGCACCATCGTCGTATCGACCGTCCTCGATGACGACCGCCTTCATTGGGTCGAACAGAAGCTCACGGGGCACGCCGCCGAAGTAGGAAAACGAAGACTCCAGGCCATGCATCAGGGCCTTCATGGTCTGCCGGGTGTAGAACTGAACCCACAGCAGCCTCGAGTAGCCCAGCACGACGATTAGTGCGTAACGCTTGCCCCACGGTAGCCGGAAGTGGGCGAAGTCCACCTGGCCCTGACGCCCAGGCGCCGTCTCGAAGCGCACGACCGGCTCCTCTGGGGGTCGAGGCCGGACCTTGCGTACATAGCGCTTCACTTGGTTGTAACTGCCCGGGTAGCCAGCGGCCCGGACCTCCTTGAAGAGCCGTACAGCCGTGAGCTTCGGGTACTCCTTGAGACGCGTGTCGATCAACGGCTTGTACGGATCCAGCTTCGACGGCATCAGACATCTCGGACCGTACCCGACACGCTCTTCGTCCAACTCCCGGTCCAGTTGACCGGTCTCTATCCAGTGGTACACGGTACGGCGACTGACCCCCAGATCCCGGGCGATCACCGCCTTGTTCATCCCCTGCTCGAGGTAATGACGGAGCAGCACGCGCTTCTCCCTTCCGATCATTGCACCTCCACGTTCGCGGTGGAGGCGCCAAGTGAGTGGATCGGCCGGAAGATCGCTCGAGGTGGTGCCTACATCCCCACTCTCCCGCCCGCTAGGTCAAAGCGCCAAGTGTGCAATTTTCGATGGCCACATGTGTGCAATATTGGAAGGCCGCTAACATCCCTCAGCGAATAGCCTGTTCCCTGTGAGATCGAGTCCGTCGCGGTTGTGTTTCCACCGTCATGCGTCCTGGAGATGCCGGCCGCGTGGTTCGATTCGGGGGTGGCCGAGTTTCTGGGCGCACGGTCCGGAGGCCGTCGTCCTCCAGCCTGCGGGGGCCGGGTGATCCGGAACGGCTCCGGCCGACACGCCGCGGTCGCTCACCGGTACGGCCGGCCCATCGGATGCCATGGTTCTTCGCCGCGAGCGGCGGGGGCCAGCGCGGCGCCGCTTCGGCCCGCGGCGTCCTGCCCTGCGACCGGTTTCCCGCAGTGGGGCGAGAGCGCGGGATGACGAGGGGGTTCGGGGAGGATGCGGGACCGCCCGTCTGCACGGCACGGAGCCCGGAGGCGGAGTCCCGCGCGGGGCTGATTCCGAGGGCGATCCATCTGCGGATGGCCGGCGGAAGCTTCCCGAAGCGCGTCCGACCGGGCGCGCGGGTTCTTGGCCGGGTCGAGGCCGAGTGGATGTGTGGATCCGGTGCCGTCTGCCCGCGCCGTCCGGACCGCGAGCTCGGCTCGTGCGGTCGGGGACTGCCTTCTGTCGCGTCTTTCCGGGGACCTCTCCCTCCCGGCCCTCGCGACACAGATGGAAGCGGAGCAGGCGGTTCGGGCGATCGTCGACCACCTCAGCTCCGGGATGGAGCAGTACGTTCCGTCCGCCCACCCGGCCGCCGAGTCGTTGGTTGCCGCATACTTCGACCTCGCACCCGCGGTCCCGGGGCTGGAGCGCATCCGGGTGGCCGGGGAAGAGATGCGGCTCCCGGTGGAGGTGACGACCGGCATCGCAGCGGACGGAGGCACGATCCGCACATTCGTCTTCCCTGACCGACCGCGGCCCCCCGGGCATGGCTGTGCTCGGCTCCTTCGGGCGCGTGCCGGCGCCGGTTTCGCCGATGATCAGAACAGGATCGTGCCCCGCGCCGTGATCCCGTAGGTGGCCGGGGCCGCCCCGTGGCCGCGACGCTCGAGCTCCAGGTTCACGTTTGTGGACCGGCCGGTCGCTAGGTGGCTCCCGACGCGATAGCCCCGTGCCACCTCGTCGCCGAGGGCCATGCTGACGTACGGCGTGAGCGCGCCACGTCGCCGGGGGACCCCGAAGCCGTATCCGACATGGGCCTCCAGGCGCGGTCCCGTGGCGTCGTATGAGGTCGGGACCGCGGAACCCTGCTCCCACAGCTGTGCGACGCCGCTCGCCGTCCGTCCCCACGTCGGCGTGAGGCCGACGGAAACGCCGCGTTCGGACGCTCCGGGATCATAGAGAATCCGTGTGCCGAAGCCCCATTCGTGGATCGTGCTCTGGTGGAACGCCAGCCAGCGGCCCTCGCTCTCGACGCTCAGCCCCGTATCGGAGTTCCGATACCGGAGTCCACCGCCCAGCTCGAGGCCGCCTCCGCGCTCCCCGTCTCCCGCGTCGTGGCGAAACCCCAGCTCCGCCCTTTCACGCAGGCACCGGGCGAGGCGGTGTGCCGCAACGAAGCTAACGTCGTTTCTCAAAGAGGAAAGTCCATTTAGCATACTGACCTGCCCCCAAGAGCGGTACCACCCCAGCACCTGTGGAGGGCCGTGAAGGACGGGCATCGTCAGGAACCAGGGCGACGGCTTAATCGCCTCAGGGGCCGGGGGAAAGCCGCCGCAGGCGCTGTGGGGTCGGACGGTATTGTACTCGCGCCTCCATTGCTCGACCAGCACGGCCGCCTGCGCCAACGAGTAGAAGATCTCCCCGTTCAACAGCTCGTCCCTGAGCTTGCCGTTGAAGCTCTCGTTGTAGCCGTTCTCGTGCGTGGCTGCCCGAGCACCCGGCACGCTCTCCTCTCCGACGCCCCGAGCTGCCGACGGCTAATGGGCGCGGCGTTTCAACGGACCGGACCAGCGGCCTCCCGGTTTCGACGCTCGCTGGCCAGATAGGCCGACCGGTCGTCCATGAGTCGGCCAAAGTGGGATCGCTTCGGTCGTAAACGTTCGGTCGAGGTATGGAATCACCCTGCCGACGGGTGAGGCTCGGTGCGCACGGGCGACCGGACTCCTTTGATGGCAGCCACTTTCAACCTCCTACCGGTCCGCGTCATCACACCACGACTGAACGGCTACCTTCGGTCGGCGCTCATCCGGCGACGCCTCGTATCGGGCGCGGCCAACCCCTGCTGCAGCCGCCCGTTCGTTTTGTATATCCGAAGTGATCCACAACGTATCGGCTACCGGCTAACCGCAAGCGTAGCAATAGGTTACTGAATCATTCGTCGGTTCAACCAGGACTGCGCGATCTGCTGCACTTGCCGTCCTACCATACCTGATGCTGCCGTGCTTAAAGGGCGGGGAAACGGCATCAAGTGGCGGGTATGACTGGCAGGCATCTCGAACCCGGATCAGGGCCATCGCCTTCTCGACCGGGTGATGGCTCCGGGACATTTGCCGTTCAACCTGGCCATTCGCATTGGTCAATTGGCTCGTGGTCCTCTGGGTCGCCCCGAGGATTCGGAGCTGGTCGTACACCATTTGCTGGACCGCTTCACGGGAGGCGATTTGACGGAGACGCTCAGCCGCATCGAGGGCACCGAGCGGGAATCTGTATCCGAGGGGTCTGCGGCGATTCCGGTCTTCTCCGCGATGCGCCGCTCCGCCATGCGGAAGAAGCGAACGTAGAGATCGTTCAGGCCCTGTCCTTCGGGCCGGCGCACCTGCTTGGTCGTCCGATAGGCTTCCGAGAGTTCACGCTCCTCGTCCACTGCCATGCCGGCGAAGCCGTTGCAGGGTGGGTTACCGAGGATCACCAGAATCGGGGTTTCCTGCTTCACCCGATCTGCCCGGTCGCGTTCCTCTTCAAGCTCCGGGAAGGGCAGCGGCTTGTTCATGTGCGGCTCCCATCCGGTCAGCGCGCTCGGTGAGGAACACGCGCGCGCGCTCGGTGCCGTCATCCGCCAGCGGCGCGTCCAGATTCTGCATCGTCAAGCCGACCTGCAAATGCGCGACGACGAACGGCGCGGGCATGATCTCGAAGCCGAAGACGCGGTCGGTTGCCGCGTTCCTAACCGCTACGCCGGCGAGCGCACCGAGGCCCTGTGCTTCGAGATTGAGAGCAATGCGGCGGAGCACCTCCGCGAGATAGGACCCGGTACCGCAGCACGGGTCCAGCACGTAGACATTTTCTGCCGCGAGCCCGTCCGGAATGTCGAGATCGTCCTTCAGCGCCCTGTCCACGCGGGCCACCATGTAGCGGACCACTTCCGTTGGCGTGTACCAGACGCCCAGTTCCTTGCGCAGTGCGGGGTCGAAAGCTTCGAGGAACGGCTCGTAGAAGTACGGCACCGCCTCGCCCTCGTTGAACCGCGAGAAGAACTCGGCCCGGTCCACGCGGTCGAGTGCCGCCGCCGTCCAGTCCAGCACTTCGACGAGGCCGAGCGGCTTCAACCGGCCCGGGTCGGACAACTGCTGGAACAAGGCTCGCAGCACCGGCGCGCGCAGGTGCCAGACCGCCTCGCGCCAGCTGAACCGCGCCGGATTGTAGCCGCCCTCGAACAACGGGCCGTCGTTGCTCTTGGCCTGCCGCGACCACAGCACCCACGCAGAGAAGATGCCGTAGAACAGCGTTTGAATCAGCGTCGAATGGAAGAAGCGCTCCCCGCGCTCGCCCTCGAGGCGAATCCCGAGTGCTTCTTCCAGCGCCGACCGGACCGTCAGGAGAGGCGGGGCTCTGTCCGCTGCCTCGACACGGGCCAGCCCATCGCGGGCGTATGAAGCGAGCAGCCAAGCCAAGTCCTTCGGCTCGGCCAAGGCGGCGCGGTGCGAGAGAGACCGGCGAAGATATTCGCCGAGGCCCGCGCCAACCTCGTGGGCAAAAGCGCGAGGCTTCTGCAGCCTGCGCCAGAAGTCGTCAGTGCTCTCCGCCAACCGAAAGGCTTCGAACTTTGCCGGATCGCCTGTCCCGTCTGTGCCCACCAAGACGAAGTAGCGCAGGTTCGTTACCAATACGAGACGGTAGCGGCCCCAGTACCGGCTCACTTGATCCGATTCGGCGGTCACGCAGGCGTCGTCCTCCACACCCTTCACCTCGACGACGCCTCGCTCCGGGACCTGTCCCTCCCTCGGGCGGCCCTTCTGGACCTGCTTCGCCGTGTAGAGGGCATAGTCAGGATGGTCGGCACCCTGATCCGCCCCCTCGAGAACGCAGAACACCTTGGGCTTCAGCGTGTCTCCGACTGCGCAAAGCAGGTCCGCCAGTGCAGGGTAGTAGGAGCGCTCCCCAGTCCCGCCACCAGAGGCGTGCACCCTACCCATGTCGGTGAAGTACGCCTCGACCGCAGAGATCAGCTCCTTGTTCGGACCTGTCATCGTGCCTTCCTGAAAGTCGGACGCGCCGCCGCCTCAGGGCGAGATCCTGTAGCTTCAGAACATATCACGAGGGGCGGTATTGTCTGCTCGCGTTGTCGAGCTGAAGGCACTGGAACCGTACCGCAATCGGTCGTCGCCTACGAGAGCGCCAGGAACGCTGCCTGCGCGTCGGCTCCGAAGGCGAAAATCTCGGTTCGGCTGGATCGCAGTAGAGCCTCGATGTCGGCGGTCCTGCCTTTGCCCCGCCGGATCCAGATGACCTTCGGAGGCGGACCCCGCAAGAATGGGCTCACGGTTGAGTGTTGAAGTTATGGGGTGGAATGGGATTTGGTCGAGTCGTACAGTCGTACAGACATCTCATCGAGGCGCCCTCGAGAGTGATGCGATGGGCGCTGTCACACTCTCGCTCTCGGCGTTGACGACGCTGACGCGCGCGGAGCGTATCATCGCCAAGCCGGAGCTTGGCGAGACGCGGGCGTAGCCGATCAGCATGTGTTGTAAACGGTCGTTTGCGACACGCTGGCAATGGCGCCGTCCAGCGAGCGCCGCCGTGTGTCGTATCCCGTGTCTGATTCTATGTCTTGCAGACGTCAAGCGCGTGTGACAGTGCCGTTCGCTTCTACGTCCGCCGCCGCAGATCCTTACTGGGATAGTAACAGCCCCACAAAAACAGCACCAAAATCGGCCCACGGTGCACATTCATTATGATTGCTGTACGTTGCGAAGAAAGGAATCCCCGATGAATGATATGCGTCGAGTCCACGCCGAACAACTGATGTCGTCGCTAGAGCTGTCACTGCCCCCGGTGGCCATCGCGTTCTGTGACGTCGTGCCGGACGACGTGCCGATGTTTGAGGGGGTGGTTCCCGCAGGATGCGCGTTCTGGCCGCAGGCCACGGCGCGCACCTTCGCGACAGCAGCCCGTGACCACGCCCTGTGCGCGATTGGCATCCACACGCACAATCTCTCGGGCGCGGCGGCCTCGCAGCCGGATGAGTTGCAAGCCTCCCTCAAGGCCATGATGGGACTCGATTACGTACGCGAGGAAGAAATCGCCGCCATTCCGGTCATGCAGGACAAGCTGGCCCATGCGCTCTACGGTCCGCTCGCGGACTTCCCGGTCCAGCCCGAGGTCGTCCTGGTGTTCGCCCACGCGCAACACGGGCTCATCCTGAGTGAGGCCGTCGCGCGCGTCGATGGCGGCACACCGCCGGCGATGGGGCGACCGGCGTGTGCCATCGTCCCTCACGTGCTCAATCAGCGGCGCGCGGCCATGAGCCTAGGGTGCTGCGGCGCGCGTGCCTACCTCGATGCGTTGACGGACGATGTGGCGCTATGGGCTCTGCCGGCACATTGCCTCGACCAGTACTGTGAGCAGATTGCCGCATTCGCTGATGCGAACAGGACGCTCACGGCGTTTCATGAGCGTCGGCGGCAGGATGTCGAGTCTGGCCAGAGACCGACGGTCCAACAGTCGCTCGAGCGGCTGTCGGAGCCAGCGCCGTAACTGCCGTCCGCTCACCAGGACGCCGCCACGCTGGCCCCGATGCACGCCGAGCCCGCCGCGGTGTGCAAGACGACCTCCGCGCCGAGGGGGCGGTACACGCCGAGCGTGTCGCCAGCAAACGACGACGAGACCGTGACCGCCGTGGTCAGCACGCTCCTGACCCTAGCTCTACTTCTTGATGTGGCCCGGCTTGCTGGTGGGCCGGGACGACTAGTGCGTTTTCACGGTGCTGTAGTGACTCGTAACCGCTATTGAAGCTCTGCACGTGAGCGTCTATGACCCCTCGACCGACGATCACCAGCCAATCGAATAGGCGGCGGATGGCGGCCAGATGCTGCTTGATCGTGGGGGCACGATACCCGCCTTGCATTTCTTCGATGTAGGTGGCCACCGCGACCGGCGAAATCTGTGCGAGCTCGAGCCCGCGCGCGTCGCACCAAGCGAAGAATCGCGTCACAGCCGCGCCGTACGCCGCGCGCGTATGCGGGTTGCGGATCTGGGCCGTGAAAAACTCAACCGTCCGCTCCGTGGCTTACCGCTGTCGTTCCTTAAGGATCCGTTCCAGCGCTTCCACGCCGAGCGCCTGAAGACTGGTGTCCTCGTCGAGGGAGAGCTGTCGCAGTTGCCGGTGTAGTTTTGGCTGGAGTCGGAGCAACACTCCTTTCATCGCTCCAGTGTTAGCGGACGGTGCCATCTTCTCGCGCGGGCGCTTGTCAGCGCGCGCCGCGCCATGCACTGCGTCGGCAAGACTGGATTTACGCTTCACCATTGGTCTCGGCTCCGTGTCCATTCAAAGAGTTCATTGATCTCGGCGGCGGCCTTCCCGCTTGGCGCAGACTCAGACGCGGACAATCCGGCTGTGAAGGCATGGACGTGCTCGATTCTCTGATGCACGATGATGGGGCAGGCCTTCACACCGTAACCAGCGATGGCTGTCAGAGCTTGGTCCGTGAGCTGGTTGGCGACTGGCGCCGCGTTGATGACCACAGCGCCGCCTGCGGCGGCTTTCCCCCGGCCCCTGAGGCGATTAAGCCATCGCCCTGGTTCCTGAGGATGCCCGTCCTTCACGGCCCTCCGCAGGTGCTGGGACTAACATAGGATGTGGTACCGCTCTTGGGGGCAGGTCACTGCCAATGGCACAAGCGAGAGAATGTGGTCTCGTACCTGCTACGCACCGAGCAGAAGGCCTGGCGTGGACGTCTGCAGCGAGCCTACGAGCGGCCCACCTACGAGGAGGCGAAGCGGGACCTGAAAGCGATGCGGGCTGAGCTGGACGAGCTCAACCAGTCGGCGGTTGCAAGCCTGGACGAAGGGCTCGAGGAGACGTTGACCCTGCATCGACTCGGCGTGTTCCCGCTGGTTGGCCGTTCGCTGAAGACGACCAACGTTCTCGAATCCGTGAACGCTCAAGCCGAACAGCGCTGTGGGAGAGTCGACCGATGGAGAAACTCGAACCATAAGCAGCGCTGGCTCGCCGCCGCGCTCATCGACATCGAGCCTCGGCTCAGGAGGCTACTCGGCTATCGCCACCTCCCGTCGCTCCGTGCCGCGATTCAGAAGGAACTCGGGATCATCCATCCCGATAGCCAGACTCATGCCGCAGCCTGAGCGTCCGGAGGTCACTCGAGTTTCAACTAGCTTTGGGATTGACTCATCAGAGTCGACCGGGAAGGTTAAAGGAACTGTCAGGCGTCATTGCTCAAGCTCACCTCCACCGATTTGACGCTCAAGATCCCATCGAGTTCGGATCTCGCGGGGGTTTGAGATCCTCAGCAAGATAGACGGTCGCCATGCCACCTTCGCCAATCTGGCGTTCAAGGCGGTAGCGGCCTTCCAGAGCTGAATCCAGCCGGGCAAGCGGATCGGACATCAAGAAGACCTCGGGTCGAAGGGGTACCGCGAGGGATCATCCGATGGACTACATCATTCTGTGCGGAAGGGAGTTATCGCAAGCCGCTCCGTCTCTGGCCATCCCGCCCTCGCCAAGCTCACGCTCGACGCGGTAGCGGCCTTCGAGGGCAGCGTTCAGGCGGGTGATGGGGTCGGTCATGGCAGATTTCTAAAGTCGTTCCCGTCCACAAAGTGGGGCTCGAACTCCCCACGCCCGGACAAGCTGTAAGCACGAACTTCGACGCGGTCTTCTGCTTACGGTTCGTCGGCTTTCACCAACTCCTCTACCTCAACAACCTTCGTCTCCGTGGGTTCCGACCGGGCCGAATTGCGGATGATTTTGCCCAACACTGCCGGCAACTCAATGCCCGCCTGCTCGGCCAGCTCGTGGATCGCCGGCAGCGACCCGATCAAGCTCGACAGAAAATCGGCCGTCCCACCGCCGTGCTTCGATCCACGACCACCGTTCCCCGAATCCCACACAGTGATCTTGTCGATCTTGAGGTTCTGAATCGCCTTCACCTGCTCGGCGACCAAGGTAGGAAGCTGCTCGATCATGAGCAGAGTCGGAGCGATCTGCGGATTCCCGGCGCAGGCCTCGACCAGTCTCTGGTACCCCGCGGCCTTGGCCTCCAACACCTTTTGCGTACCCTCCGCCTCGGCCACGAATTTGGCCAGCATCGCGTCGGCCTCACCGCGCGCCTCGCGCCGCAGTTGCTCCGCAGTCGCCTCGGCCTCGATCTCGACCCGCTGTTTCTCGATCTCCTGAGGCGCCAGTTCGTCTTTGCTCAAGCGGGCGATCTCCTGCTCGCGCTGAGCCCCGAAGATCGCCTCGTCCGCCTGTGCGGCCGCGATCTCAGCCCTGCGCTTCGCCTCGGCCCGCACCTCTGCGAGCTGGGCGTTTGAGTTCGCGATCTCTCCCTGTGACGAGTTCTCGCCCTGAACCGCCGTCGACTCCGCCGCGGCAACCTGCACCCGCTGCTCCTGCTCCGCGTTCTTCTTAGCGGCGATGGTCTCGGCTTCCCGCTCGGCGGTTGCGATCTCGTAGTCGCGCTTCGACTTCACCTCGCCCTCAATCGCGGTCGCCTCCAGCGCAGCCACGCGCACCCGCTGATCGCGCTGGGCATCCTTCTGCCCGGTAGCGCCGTCGCGATCCTGCTGGGCGACCTCCACCTTGGCGCGATTGATCGCCTCCGCCGCCGCACGTTGCCCGATGGCTTCGATGTAGCCACTCTCGTCGGTGATGTCACGGACGTTCACGTTGATCAGCGCGAGCCCCACCTTGTTGATCTCCTCGGCTACGTTCGTGTTGATGAGATTCATGAACTTCTCGCGGTCCTTGTTAATCTCTTCGATCGACAGGGTCGCAATGACCAGCCGCAACTGACCCAGAATGATGTCCTGGGCTTGCTCGCGAATCTGGTTCTCATCCAGGTGCAGTAGTCTTTCCGCTGCTGAGTTCATGAGCACCGGGTCGGTGGAAATGCCCACCGTGAACGTCGAGGGAACGTTCACCCGGATGTTGTTGAGCGACAGCGCTCCTTCCAGGGGGATATCGATGACCAGCGGCTCGAGAGGCAAGAACGCGTAGTCCTGCAACAGCGGGATTATGAACTTGCCGCCGCCGTGGAGGCACTGTGCCGCCTGTGCGCCCGCGACCCTCCCATAGATGACCAGGATCCTGTTGGAAGGACAGCGCTTGTATTGCTTCACCAAGAACGAGATGCCGAAGAAGAGGATAAGCAGACCCCCACCTATCAAGCCGAGCCACACCCTCGAATCGCCCTCGAACGCGCCCACTTGGAGGAGTGCCACCGTGGCGAACAGGAACATCGTGTTATCCCCCTCTGGAGTTCATGCCTTCGTTACTGTTACTGAGTTGTCCTCATTTATGCTCACGACGCGGACCTTCTCGCTCCGGGGCAGTGCCTCGCCCTCCGTGATCGCTTTGTAGAACCGTTGGCGGTCGTCGATCAGGACACGCACGCGCCCCTTCCCGAGACCCTTGGCGGGGATCTTCGCGTACACCGTGCCCTCCGCCTCCAGGGTCTGGTATATGGGCACGTTGCCGCTGCTCTGGAGGCCATACATGGCCGTGAGCAATTTCGCGAGGAACCAAACCATGCCCGTTCCACACGCCACCGCGAAGACGACGCTGATCGTGCCCCCCCAGCCTCCGCCGCGGAACGCACCCAGCCCTCCCCAGCCAAAGCCCATCAGAAAAGCAGCGATCGCCTGGACGGACAGGACCTTGAAGGCGTACGAGGACTCGCCGGTATCTACGTCGATATCGGCTCCCGCATCGATATCTACATCGACATCGAAGTCCACATCGACGTCCACGCCCGTATCGGCACCCCCGACGAGCATGAGGAGCGTACGCAAGGAGAAGAACACGGTGCCGGCAATCGCTGGCACGGTGAACCAGATGGCGACGGGACCGAAGAACAGCTCCTGCATACGGCTTCCATCTCGGGGGGTGGCGGTTACTGGAGGATACGCGGAGGCCGTGATCCGCCTTCAGAGCATCACATTAGTCGTCCCCCGAGGGAGCCGCAACCAACGCTGGGCTGCCTTGCCGCCTCTCTCAGTTCACGCGGGATCCCAACGGGGCTTCAAGGCCGAACGCAGTGTGATGCGGCGAGCCTGTCCGAGGGGACTGTGATCTGACCCCCTAAAACGAGACCAAGTCCAGTTTTAGAATTCTGGACGGGTCGAGACAAGGAAAAGGAGGTCAGGATGGCAGCGCCAAAGAACCTGAGTGCGGGACAAATTATCAACCAACTGCGCAGGACGGAAGTGGCCCTGGCGAACGGGAAGAGGGTCAAGCAAGTGTGCCGGGAGCTGGGGGTGAGCGAGCAAACGTACTACCGGTGGCGCAAAGAGTACGGGGGAATGAAGGTGAGCCAGGCGAAGCGGCTCAAGGAGTTCGAGAAGCAAAACCAGCGACTGAAGCAGGCGGTGGCGGATCTGACGGTGGACAACATGATTTTGAAGGAGGCGTCCAAGGGAAACTTCTGAGCCCCGAGCGGCGCAGGCGGTGCGTGGTGCACGTGCGGCAGCGGCTTGGGGTGAGCGAAAGAAAAGCGTGCCGGGTGCTGGGACAGGCGCGCTCGACGCAGCGTCGGATCCCGAAGTGCAGGGAGGACGAAGAGGCCCTGAGGCAGGACGTGGTGAAGGTGGCTCGCAGGTTCGGACGCTACGGGTACCGGATGGTGACGGGGATGCTGAGGACCGAGGGCTGGGCAGTGAACCACAAGCGGGTGGAGCGGATCTGGAGACAGGAGGGGCTTAAGGTGCCGAGCAAGCAGCCGAAACGGGGCCGCCCGTGGTTTACGGACGGCTCCTGTATCCGACTGCGGCCCTTGTACCAACATCACGTATGGGCGTATGACTTCGTGTCCGACCGGACCCACGACGGACGGCCACTGAAGATGCTGACGGTCCTGGACGAGTACAGCCGCGAGTGCGAGTGCCTGGCGATCGTGGTGGCCCGTAGGCTTCAGTCGGACGATGTCCTGCAGACGCTGAGCGAGTTGTTCGTTGAGCATGGCCCACCGGCGAACCTGCGCTCCGACAACGGTCCGGAGTTCACGGCCCGAGTGGTTCGGCAGTGGCTTGGAGGGTTGGGTGTGAAGACGCTGTTCATCGCACCCGGCAGCCCCTGGGAGAACGGCTACAATGAGAGCTTCAACGGCACGTTCGGGCAGGAGCCGTTGAGGCGCGAGATCTTCTGTTCGCTGCAGGAGGCGAAGGTGCTGATCGAGCAGTGGCGCCGTGAATACAACACCGTCCGACCCCACAGCTCTCTGGGCTATCTACCCCCCGCTCCTGAAGCCATTCTGCCCGACCCGAAGCTGCTCAACCTCACCCCAGGCAAAATGAGGCGGTTGGACTAACACTCTAGGTGGTGCCACTCTTGGGGGTAGGTCACCACCTCGGTCCGGGTGCCGACCGGCACGGCTTCGATGCGCGACCACTCGGACAGGGTCCGGGCAGCCGGCCGCCGTTGCGCCGCCTGAAGGCTACGGCCCAGAGGCACGTAGGTCTGGAAGGGCGTTTGGTGTATACCAGTGCCGACCAGGCCGGCCAAAATGGAAATCCCGGCTGGAACGTACTCACCGGAGGTTCGCACGTCGTGCAAGAGCCAGCACCATCCAGAACCCAGATGTCAACGACACACGCTTGGCGGTTTCGGCGATTGCGAGCCCGTGTCTCGCTGGTGATCCCATGGTGACATGGCGCGCCTGGGGGATCCCAGTGCGATGCGGGGCGGGCATGGTGGCCCTGCAAACCCTCCTCGCGCTCTACCGCTTTGGAGACAGCACGGCCCTGCTGCAGTTGGTGAATCCGCTGATGTGGATCGGGCTGGGTCTGTTCTTCGTCACGGGCTGGGTCATTGGCTGGGTGGTGGAACGCCTTCTCCGCGGCACGACCGGTCGGTTCCGCACGCTGCTGCTGGGCGCGACGTTCCTGGCCACCCCCGTGGCGGTCACCGGGAGCCTCGTGGGGGGGCTATTCGGCCCTCCGGGGGTCCTGCTCTATGGCCTGATCCCGTATCTCCTCCTGGTGGGGATTCCCAGACTGATTGGGGTCGTGTGGACCCGGCATGGCTCCTGAGCTTCCGGAAGCAGAGTACGAACAACTCGAGGCGGTGTAGGACCTCCTACCAGTTGGACCGCCCTCCTGATTCTGAACGAACCTGGGCTGGCCGACCGCCGTTTGACGTCGCCGCGTGTCAAGACGGCCATCTTCCTCTCGCCGCTGGCGCCCTTCTCGCCAGGGAAGAAGCATTGGCTCACCATCGAGTACCAACGTAGCAACACCCTCACCCCCAAAAGCCCCGAACTCGGCTCAGACGAACTCAAAAAATGGGGGCAGAACTGTAGATAACACAGACAAACAGCACAAAGCCATAGCATTTATGCCAAATCATGGGGGAGGTGGTCCCCCATCACCACCTGGAAGACCCCGGATAGCTGCAGCACGCCAGGCGCGTCAACGGCTCCGCCGTCCTCCGCTCCGCTCCGGCCCTCCGGGTGACCCCCTGGCCCGCTGCGGCTCGGGTATGGGGTCGGCCAGGACTGCCCGCCCCCGGTCCACGTCCGTCCGGTCCAAGGAGCCGCCGCGGCACTCCTCCACGTGCCCCGGAGTCTTTTCATGAACAGTTTACCCAATGTGCTACATTGGGCCTAGCGAGGGGGCCGCTGCGCTCCCCCTTCGAACCCCCGAGCTTCAATGCCACGTCGCCGTGCTCCCCGTCGCCCAGCCATCGCTCATGCCCGCGTGAGCGCGGCCGAGCTGGCCGCCTGGCAGGCCAAGGCCGCCGCGGCGGGCGTGATCGCCTGGGCGCCGGAGGACCAGCCGAGCGACCAGGCCATCGACCGGGTGCTCGACGAGTTTGAGCAGAGCGCCTGGGCCGGGCTGGCCCCGGATCGCTACGCATGGGCGGCGGTGCAGCACCGCACGGCCAACGGCAGCGTACACGTGCATGTGCTCGCCGTGCGGTGCGACCTGGAGACTGGCAAGAGCCTCAATATCGCGCCGCCGGGCTGGGAGCAGACCTATGGCCCGCCGGTTGAGGCCTGCAACCTCGACAAGGGCTGGAGCCGCCCGGACGATCCGGCGCGCGCCCGGGATCAGCAGCCGGGGCACCGCGCCTACCTCAAGGCGGCGGAGCTGCGGGCGGGGATCGCGCATGAGGCCGATCCCCGGGACCAGATCCGGGACTACCTGCTGCGGGGCGTCGAGCGCGGCACGGTGCAGGACCGGGCCGGCGTCGTCGCCGCCCTGCAGGAGGCGGGCTTCGACGTGCCGCGCCAGGGCAAGCACTACGTGACCGCCCACGACCCGGAGAGTGGGACGCGGTGGCGGCTGAAAGGAGCGCTGTACGAGCATGACTTCCAACGCGAACGAGTTGAGCGCCCGGATCCGGCAACGGATAGACGCCCAGGACCGGAAGCTGGACGAGATCGACGAGCGCAAGCTGCAGGCGTATGGCGAGAGGTGGGACGCCATCGTGAACGACAAGCTGCCTATCATCGACGCCGCTATGGAGCAGGTGAACGGGCGGATTCTCGACACACTCCGTCGCACCGAAGCCGAGACGGAGACGGGGCTCGGGCGGCTGCACGGCCTGCTGCGGGAGCTGGGGGCTGCTGCAGTGACAGTCGAGCCGCGTGCAGCGCCTGCTCGAGACCCAGGAGACCTACCGGCGCGGGATCGCGCAGGAACAGCGCGCCCTCGACCAGCTGCAGGCGCAGACGTGGGGCGTGTGGCTCCACGAGGAAGCGGACGGGACGCGGTACGTGGTCCTGCCCAGGGGGACGCTCACGAGAGAAGCAAAGGCCGCAACGCCAAGTTGACGGTCCATCGTGCTCAGATTGGCTCTCGACCGTCTTCTCGTAGAGCTATTCTCGACGAGAGCACTCCCCCGCGAAGGGTCGATCCCGTCCGCCCCGACAGTGGCTAGGCTGCAGCTGGGGGCGTAACCTGCAGTAGTCACGGTGACATGAGGAGACAAGCAATGCATCATCGAAAGCAGCTTCGAATTCACGGGACGAGCGCACGCCGAACGCTCGAAGCTCTGGTAGTCGCCGTCGCGCTCCTTGGAAGCGGAGATCTTTCCGCCCAGCAGACCGGGCAGATCGCCGGGCAAGTGACGAGCGAGGACGGCTCGCCCGTAGTCAGGGCCACGATCCGTGTGCCGGGTGAGAACCTGCAGGGAACTACGGCGACCGACGGGCGCTTCGTCATCCCCCGCGTGCCTGCCGGCTCCTATGAGGTGGAGATCTACGCGCTGGGCTACGGGGACGCGACCCAGCAGGTGCAGGTATCCGCGGGCGGCGTGGGAACGTTGAACGTCCAGCTGGAGGTTCGTCCGGTGGAGGTGCTGGGTGTTCAGGTCCACGTTCTCCGCCCCGACCTGCGACACACGGCCCAGATCGAGGCGGACGCGGTTCGCGAGTCCAATCCACGGGACGTGGGCGATGCGCTGAGGGCGATCGCCGGCGTGGACGCGGTGCGGCGCGGACCCATCGGACTCGACCCGTCGATCCGGGCGCTCCGCGAAACCCAGGTGGGCACTTACATGAACGGCACGCGCCTCTTCCCGGCCGGCCCGGCCCGCATGGACTCCCCGCTGACCCACCTGGATCCGAGCGCGATCCAGCACATAGAAGTCGTGAAGGGTCCCTACGCCCTCACCTGGGGGGCCGGGAACATGGCTGCAATCCGCATCGAGACCCGGTCCGTACCGCCCCAGATCCCGGGAGGGCTTCGCGGCACTCTGTCTGCCGGGTACGACACCAATCTGGAGGCTCAGGAGTATTCGGGAACCCTGTTCGGCAGCAGCGAGCGCGTGGCCTACTGGGGCCACGGCGTGTGGCGCACCGGGACGGACTACGAGACAGGATCGGGCGACGTGATTCCGGCCGACTTCGACTCCTGGGAGGCCCGGGGACAGCTCGGCTACCGGACCGGCGACGCCTCCTGGCTGAGCTTCGACATGGGCTACCAGAAGCAGGGCCCGATCGACTATCCGGGCCGCCTTCTGAGCGCCAAGTCCTTCAAGACGAACAACCTCGCGGCCGAGTGGGAGCTGGCCCGCGCCCAAGGGCTCCTTCGCAACATCGATCTCCTGGTCTACCTGAACAGCGTGGACCACCAGATGGACAACACGGACAAGCCGACGCGCATGGCCATGGAGGGACGGGTGCCCCCCTTCGCCCTGGACGTGCTGGTGGACTCCCATATCGACGTCACTGGGGGCCGGGCCGCCATCGAGTTGGTCTCAGAGGGCGGCTGGGACGTGGAGATCGGGGGTGACGCATACAGCGCGAAGCGGGACGCGGACCGCTTCATCGACGCCCTGGATCCCAACCAGATGACGCCGCCGCTGTTCCCCTTCCACGACCGGATGTGGCCGGACGCGACGATCACCGACGTAGGTCTATGGACCCGGGCGGACCGGCCCCTGGCCAACAGGCTGAGCCTTTCCGCGGCGGTGCGCCTCGACCTCGTCTCCGCGGACGCAAAGGACGTGTCCGACACCTTCCTCGACTATGCCGGGGCCACCCGGGCCGACGTGGACGCGTCGGAGACCAATTTCAACGCGGCCGCCACGCTCAGCGCCAACCTGGGCTCCAACTGGAGCCTTTCGACCGGAGTCGGCTCGGTAGTCCGGACCGCCGACGCCTCCGAGCGCTACGGAGACAGGATTCCGGGCACCAGGGCCCAGCTCACCACCGAATTCCTGGGCAACCCCCACCTCGATCCCGAGCGAAGCACCCAGGGCGACATCTGGCTCGAAGGCCGCTTTCCCAACCTGAGCCTGGACGCCAACGTCTTCGCCCGCCGGGTCAGCGACTATATCACCATCGTTCCGAGGGACCCGGCGGAGGTACCCTTCCTGCTCCCACTGACGGGCTCGCTCGGCAACACGAACGTCGTCCAGTATGTGAACGGAGAGGCCGACTTCTGGGGGGTGGAGGCATCCGTCGCCTACCGCTGGAGCGAACGGTTCTCGACAACCGTGGTCGGCGAGTATCTGCGGGGCGACGACACGGAGCTGGACGAGCCGGCCTTCGGGGTCGCCCCGGTGCAGGGTCGCCTCCGGCTCCGCTACGAAGAGTTGGGGGCCGGATACTTCCTCGAGAGCCTGGTGACCGCAGTAGGGAAGCAGGACCGCCTGGCTGTGAGCCGGGGCGAGGGCACCCCGACCCCCGGATACGCAACGGTCGATCTACAGGGCGGATTTCAGCCCTATGTAGGAGTACAAGTCCGTGCCGGGGTAAACAACGCGCTCGACAAGCAGTACTACGACCACCTGAACGCGAAGAACCCTTTCTCCCGGACGCCGATTGCCGAGCCGGGCCGCGTCTTCTTCATCCGCTTGACCTATTCGTACTAGACGGGTCGACTCCCGTCGCACCGCGCGGGCGGAAGCAAGAGGAAAGCGAGACGGGCCCGGGGTCTCCCCGGGCCCGTCCCAAGGTTTCCGCAATCGTCCCCCTCGCCCCCAGCCTCAGTTGGCGATGGCGGCCGCCCCGGCCTGGGAGATCTGCTCGTCGTCGTCCGCCCGCACGCCGCTGGTCCCGATCGCCCCAATCAGCTGACCGCCGCGCAGAATCGGGACGCCGCCCGCGAAGGTCACGCCGTCGGGGACCTGCGGTACGGTATAGGCCTCGAGGGCGCTGTCCGTACACCGCGGTCGTGAGGCCCGTAGCCGCGACGGTGGCCGCCTTCCGCATCGCGACGTTGTAGGAGCCGGCGGAGGCGCCGTCCAGCCGCCGCAGATACACCGGCACACCCTCGATGTCCGCGACGACGATCGTCACGTTCCATCCGTTACGGCGCGCCTCGGCTTCGGCCGCGTCGAGCGCCGTCCGTGCCAGCTCGTATGTGAGGGCCCTCTGCGAGCGCGATCAGACCCGACGGAGACCAGTCGAAGCGCCAGTCTTGCTTGATGCCGAGAATGGAGAAGTCACGCCGGTTCGTCACTGCATAGATCGGAGCGGAGTCAACGATGTATTACTCCGTCCCATCCCGTCGCGAGGTCACGAGGCCAGCCGACGCTATGGTGGTTACGCGGATCCGGTCGCCGAGCATTCCGTCAGCTCTCCTGGACCATGCCGTCGAACGCCACCTCACCGTTGGCGATCACCCGGATCGGACGACTCAGGTTGAACGCCTCGGGCGCAGAAGGGACGCAGCAACATGATCGACCATCTCCGAGGACGCGAGAAGGCGCTGGAGGCCTTCGGCTGGACGGGACGCTGTGCCGAATGGATCGCCCTGGCCTGTCTCCATGGCGGCGTCTTCACCCGGGCGCAGTGGACGAGCTTTCTGGGTTGCCACCATGAGCACGTGCGCCGCGCCGTCCATGCCCTCGTCGCGCAAGGCGCGGCCATCGAAGAGAATCCACCCGGCATCGCCGGCATCGGCAGGATACGGCTGGGACGGGCAGCCGGAAAGGCTGGGTGCGCGCTGACGTGGGGGAAGGTCCGTTCCAGCTAGTGGAGTGAAGTGCTTATGGCAGAGGATTTTCCGCAGGCGGCCCACCGGGTGATGATGGGATGGGTCGTGACTACGGAGGCGCTCCTCCGACAGGTGTGGGGGCGCCGGGGCTCGGACGACACCGATCGCCTGCACACCGTCGTCAAGAAGCTCCGCCACAAGCTCGGCGACAACGCGGCCGCGCCCACCTACATCTGCACCGAGCGCGGAGTCAGCTACCGCCTGGCGACCCCGGGTGGGGTGTAGAGGGCCCCCGGGCGGGACGGCACCGACTCGGCGAACGGCCGTCCGAGGCCGCCGCACAGCCCCCGTGCCTATCGTGCCGCGGCTATTGCAGCAGCTTCCAATCCGAGCGCGTCGCTCAGTCCCAGTCGCCCTCGGCATCCCTCCTGAGCGCGTCGGCGAGCTCGGGATCGCCCTCGCCGCGGCGGACGGAGCGCTCGACGAGATCGACGCATCTATTGACGTTCAGTAGCGCTCCATAAAAGCCCAATAACACCTGATATACAAAGAGTTAGGAGATTTCCATACTCCAGAGAGACCCCGTTACACCCCTTGACAGCCGGTAGTTTTATGGGGCACTATTTCGGGGCAGACTACCGTATCCCTCACACGGTGCCCCAACATGCCACTGACCGACACGGCCATCCGGAAGGCCAAGCCCCGCGAGAAGCCGCGCAAGATCTACGACAGCCGCGGCCTGTACCTCGAGATCGCCCCGCGCGGCACCAAGGCCTGGCGCTTCAAGTACCGCTTCGCCGAGAAGGAGAAGCGGATCTCCATGGGCATCTATCCCGAGGTCTCGCTGAAGCTCGCGCGGGAGCGGAGGGACGAGGCCCGCAAGCTTCTGGCCCGGGAGATCGACCCGAGCGCCTACCGGAAGGCACGCAAGCAGTCGAAGCGGCAGTGGGCCAGCAACAGCTTCGAGGCCGTGGCCACGGAATGGCTCGCGAAGCATTCGCCCAATTGGTCCGCCCGCTACGTCTGGCGGATCGAATGCGATCTGGGAAAGGATGTGTTCCCGTGGATCGGAGCGAATCCGGTCGCGGAACTCACGGCGCCGGAGCTGCTGGCCGCGCTGCGCCGCATCGAGGAACGCGGCCACCTGGACATGGCGCATCGCACGCTTCAGCTCTGTGGGCGGATCTTGCGCTACGCGGTGGCGACGGGCCGGGCCGAGCGGGACGTGTCGTGGGACCTGCGCGGGGCATTTCCTCCGGTGAAGCGGAGGCACTTCGCGGCGATCACCGATCCGAAGGAAGTCGGCCCCTTGCTCCGGCTGTTGGACGGCTACGTGGGAACGCTTCCGGTACGCTGCGCCCTGCGTCTGGCGCCGCTGGTGTTCGTGCGCCCCGGAGAATTGCGCAAGGCCCAGTGGCCCGACATCGACCTGAACGGGGGAGAGTGGCGCTACACGGTGACGAAGACCGACACGCCGCATGTGGTGCCCCTGGCGCGTCAGGCGGTCGAGATCCTTCGCGAGGTTCATAGCCTGACCGGACACGGCCGCTACGTCTTCCCGAATGTACGCTATCCGAGCCGGGAGCGGCCGATGAGCCGCGCCACACTGTGGGGCGCGTTCCGGGCGTTGGACATCCGGCGGGACCGGATGACGCCGCATGGCTTCCGGGCGATGGCGCGCACCATCCTGGACGAGGTGCTGGGCTTCCGGCCCGACTTCATCGAGCACCAGCTGGCCCACCGGGTCAGGGATCCCAACGGCCGGGCCTACAACCGGACGGCGTTCCTGCCCGAGCGTAGACACATGATGCAGGCTTGGGCCGACTACCTGGACCGGCTCAAGACCGGGGAAGAGATCGAGCCCGGGACTCTCGGATCGGGGCTTTCCCACATCCCAACGTCTCCGGGGATCCGAAACGCCGACTCATGGCTCGACGTTCCCGGCAGCCCACGGTCTGGCGTTCTCCGCGGGTCCGCGCCCGGTCCTCTGGGCTAGCGCGGACACACCGGCTGGACGGTCGGTAGAACTGGCGATCCGCCGCCCCACAGTGGCGCTGAACACCCTTCCTGGAAGGATCGCTGGTCGGGAGCGACCCCGCCGGGGAGGGTGGCATGGGCGTGCACATGCCACCTTCCCCGATGCCGTACCAGGCATCCCGAAGGGGGGGTCGCTCCCGCCACGGCCGCACCCTCCGGAACGGCATCGCCGGTCCTGCGGCCGTGGTGCAACCGCAACGCGGCCAGCGACATGCGGAATCGGCGGCGCGCACATCGGAATGGCGATGCCGTGCACAAGCACCCCGATGTCGATGTGCACGCGCGGCACGCCACCGACGCCCGCCGTCCGGGGGTCAAGATCCGCCCCCTGGAAGCCGGCTCGAACGCCATGTCGTGAACCCGTCGATCGCCGTTCCGGGCCGCGCGGACCGGAGCCGGTCCTTCAGCTCGACGATCCTCTCGAGGCAGCCCTGCAGCCCGCCATGCTTCTCGATCACCGCGTCGTCCATGCCGCGGATCGCCTGCTCGATCCGGTCGATCTCGCAGCGGGCCGCGCGGCCGGGTTCGGGGGTGGCGGGGCTGGAGGCGGCGGTATTGGCCCATCTCCCGAGGGTCGTCCGTGCCCGCTCGAGTTCCCCGGGGGTGCGGAAAGACGGCCACGACCTCGACGGATCGGCCCCGCTCCCTGAGCGCATCCCAGAGCCGCCGGTGCGCATCGCCCCACGAGCGGAGCGCGGTCGCGGTCTCGTGGCCGGGATCGGCGTAGACGAAGATGGCGCGCCCGGGGGCGACCGCCGTCGAACCGCTCGCAGTCCAAGAGGGCACCTACCTGCGGATGAACATCGACATCGGAAATCAGTCCAGCGAAGGCGCACAGGCCGTGGTGCTCGGCAACGTCGCCAACTCCCGGAGCTGCGAGCAGTCGCGTCAGTGGGAACGGAAATCCTTCCCGGGCCGCCCGACCCCGGCACCCATCTCCGTATCTCCTAGTAGCCGAGTCTGGCTGTTGTTCGGCGTCGACTCAGGATTCGAGGCCCTGACGGAAATCTACTTCACGGAAGCATCGGTCACCTTCACGCCGATATGACCACCGCCGGTGCGACCGGTGCGAAGAGCGGGCACGCCCCGCAGTGTGCCCACTGGTGGATGGGCCGAGAGCGCTGTCCAGCTACAGGCGGTTCAACCACTGGGCGAGCGCCTTCTCCGGATCGGCCAGCTCCTGGACCGAGGTATACCAGCTGGCTTCCCAGCCAGTCTCCGGAAGGCCGATGAACAACATCAGGTTGAGCGGATAAGCCTCGCTGTCGGTGCAACGTCGGAAGTCGTCGCGGAAGAGGAATACCGGCTTCTCCCACGCGATCGCCATGCCTACCTCCACCATCACGCCCTCGTCGGGGGGACAGCCGTTGACGACCGCGAAGAGCCCATCCGTGTCGCGTACGTCGTGAAGGTTCGCCTGACCGATCCGGTAGGCGAAGTTCGGGCTCGTCGGGTTGATCCCGTCGCTGCGGGCGAACGGCTCCCACACCTGGGCGCCCAGCGATTCCAGGGCCACCACGAGTTCCTGCAGTGGCCCCGCGCGCTGTTGCGCCGAGAATCCATATGGGTTGGCCAGATACAGGATCTTTCCGGAGGTTCCGGGCGTGGCGGCGTCCGCCGGAGAAATCGGCGCGCCACCTTCCGCAAAGTCACCAGCGAGACGCTCTGTCGCCGCCCGTGTGTGACCATCCTCGGCGCCACATCCCGTGGCCACCAGCAATGCCAACATCGACATCATGCTCACTCCGACCAGGTCATGCCTCCAAGTCATCGATCCCTCCTCCCTCAGGTGTTGGTTCTTCTCCTTGTCGTAGCGGCTCGAGGTTAGGTGGTCAAACGGCGCGGGAGCGCGCGACGACCTCGTCTGCCGTCAATGGGTGATCCCTGCGATCTGCGCCTGTGCGATCGGGATGCTGTCGGATGGCTGATCGCCGCGCCGTCACCGCCTCCGCCCGCGTATCGCCGGCCGAGCTTGTTCGGCGGTGGGAAAACGACTGGGTCTTCTAACGCAACTCCTCATCCTAGCTCGGCTGCCCGGAGTTCATCGTCAGATCCGATCGACCGACCCCGGGAATGCCTGGGGCGAGGGGAGGATCCGGCGCCCCACACTCGCAGCGCCGCCCGAAGATCGCGACCGGCCCATCCTGTCAGGCTCCGGCAGTGTTATCTTGGGAGCGGCAGGACGCCTTCGGGGGACGGCGCGCCGGAGGCGAAGACCCGCCGGAACCAATTCGGGAGATGGCGCTTCCGATCCAGCAACTGACAAGAGAGGACGCTCCCATGCGCCGCATTCGAGCAGGATTGATACTGAGTGTCGGAGTGGCCGTGACATCTTGCGGCGGCAGCTCGACGGAGCCCGAGGACTCGCTGACAGGGGCGGAGGCCCTCGCGCTCCTCGAGGTAGCGATGAACCCAGGCCTGCAGCTGACCGACGAATTGCAGCCCGGGAGTGAGACCCTGACCCCTGACGGCGCCGTCCTGCAGTTCACCATCCCGTGCACGATGGGTGGAACGGTCGGGATGACCGTGCGGTTCAGCCCCGCCGGAGAACCGGACGTCGACGGCGGCGGCGTGGCAGTGTCGTCGACCCTCGTTCACTCGGGTTGTATCGAAAGGCACGAGACGAGCGGAATCACCTTCACCCTGGACGGCGCACCCGAGCTGGAGATGAGCATCGAGCTGTCGATCTCGACAGAGTTCATATTCCAGCTAAGCGGCACAGTGGACGGGACGGTTCGCTGGGCCACGGACGACGGCCGGAACGGGTCATGCGCGATCGATGTGGCGCTGGAGCCGGGGGATGATCCGTCCGCTCTCTTGAGCCTCACCCTCACCGGGCAGGCGTGCGGCGCCCAGATCATGGAGTCGTTCACCACGACCGAGCTGCTCGGATGAACTAACCCGAAGCACCGGGACCGGGCAGCCGAATCCCTCCCCGACGGGGACCGCGCCAGCAACGATTCAAGTCAGCCCGCGCGGCTCCCGCATCCAGCCCGGAATATCCCGCGCCGCGCACACGGCGCGCCAGATATCGATGTCCGCCACCCTCTCCACATAGAAGAGCAGATACGGGAACCTCCTGACAGTCCGCGAGCGCAGGCCGGGAATATCCAGCTCCTGCGCGTAGCGGGGCGAGCCGGCGGCGACCATCTTCCAGCGCATCGATGAGGGCCATCGCAACCGCCGGTCCAGCCTCGCCCAGATCATGCTCCACCGGGTAGTGTCGCGATATTTGTGTAAAAAGGGGGTGAGGGGTCCGGGGAGGGTGGACAGCCCGGGAAAGAGAGAGGAAGCTCCTTGTGAATGTTCATCATCACATGAACCCGGGGAGTCCGGGCCTGCGCCAGCAGGTCCGCCTCCGGCATGGCCTCGGCGTGCTCCATGATCTGCTCGGGCAGACTCTTCATGGCTTTTCCCTCCGCGTCATGAATCGAGCAATCGATATCACGTCGTCCTCCTCGGAGCGACGCTCTCGAAGCCCCCGGATGCCCTGCAACCGAAGTCCGCCACTGCGGGTGGACGATGCCAAATGGGCCGTGTCCGGGCTGGCCTCCCTGTCGAACTCCATGCACTTGACGGGGCCTCCGGCGAGCGCTGTGGAGGGTGTGTCTGCCATGCCACTGGCGGCGGTGTCCAACAGCTCGCGTACCGTACTGGCTATCTCTAGCCGTTACAGGCATTTAGGACATTTCCTAAGAGTTGACTTCCTTGCATGCGGGTCTTCACCGTTGTGGCCATGAAGACGCGGGAGCAGTGCGGCCATGGAGACGCTGGAGCAGCAGTTCGACTCGCGGGTGAGGGTGTTCCTCGGGCGGACGGGCCTGAGTCCGACGACGTTCGGCATGAAGGCGTTGGGCGACCCGAACCTGATGCGCCAGCTCGACGGCGGACGCTCGCTGTCGCTCAGAACGGCGGACCGGGTTCTGGCGTTCGTGGCGGACTACGACCTGGACTCGGGCGGCCCTCGGACTCCGCCCCGAGGCCACCGGCGCCGGAAGCCTTCGCCGGGGGCGAGGAGAACGAGGAGCAGCAGAGCGATGAGTGAACAACCGATCGAACAGAGAACGAACCCGCCGACCCGCTTCCTGCGGCGGCCGGAGGTAACGGCCCGCACGGGTCTGGCGCGGAGCACGATCAAGGTGCGGATGCGCGAGGGGCACTTCCCCCGGCCGGTCTCGCTGGGCTCGCGCGCCGTGGGCTGGATCGAGGCGGAGGTGGACGAGTGGATCCGCCAGCGGATCGCGGAAAGCCGGGACACGGAGAGTGCCGCCCACTGACCCTTAAGGAGATAACGAACAGACGATGAGAAACGTTGTTGAGGACGGTGACGGCCGACTTCGATCTCGTCCACCTCAGGAACGGACAGGAGATCCGGCGCGAGCGCTGGTCAGCTTGACGTACCCCCTCCTGCGGTACCACTTGCTATGTTAGACCTGAAGCCATTGGCGGTCCCTGGAGCTGAGGCATTCTGAGGAACCAAGGTGATGGTTTCAATGCTTCCGGAGCGGGGGTAGACCGCCGCAGGCGCTGTGGGGTCGAACGGTATTGTACACCCGCCGCCACTGCTCGACGAGTACGACGGCCTCGGGCAGTGTGTAAAAGATCTCTCCGTTCAAGAACTCGTTCCTCAGCTTGCCGTTGAAGCTCTCGTTGTAGCCGTTCTCCCACGGACTGCCCGGCGCGATGTAGAGGATCTGGACCCGCAGCCTGGCCAGCCATCTCCGCACCAGTTTCGCCGTGAACTCTGGCCCGTTGTCCGAGCGCAGATGCTCGGGCGGACCGTGCCGAGCGAAGAGATCGGTGAGCACCTCGAGAACGTCGTGAGCTCGAGTCTTTCGACCGACCTTGATCGCCAGACACTGCCGCGTGTACTCGTCGAGCACGGTCAGAAGCTTCAGCGCACGGCCGTCATGGGTCCTCGTGCTTACGAAGTCGTAGGACCACACGTGATTCTTGTGCAGTGGCCTGAGCCGGATGCACGAGCCATCGTTGAGCCACAACCGACCCCGTTTCGGTTGCCGTCTGGGCACTTTCAGCCCCTCCTGCCTCCAGATACGCTCCACACGCTTGTGGTTCACCTCCCAGCCCTCGATGCGTAGCAGGTTCGTGATCTGTCGATACCCGTACCTGCCGAACCGGCTCGCCAACCGTATCACGTCCGTGCGTAGCGCCGACTCGTCGACCCGCACCTTCTTCACCCGACGCTGAGTCGAGCGCGGCTGACCCAGTACGTGACACGCGTGACGTTCACTCGCCCCGAGTCGCTGACGTACATGCACCACGCACCTCCGTCGGCGCTCGGGGCTCAGAAGTTTCCCTTGGTCGCTTCCTCCAGGATCAGCTTGTCCACCGTCAGGTTCGCCACCGCTCGCTTCAGCCGTGCGTTCTCCTTCTCCAGCTCCTTGAAGCGTCGAGCTTGATCCACCTTCATCCCCCCGAACTCCTGGCGCCACCGGTAGTACGTCTGCTCGCTGATCCCCAGCTCCCGGCTCACCATCCCCACCGTTTTGCCGTTCGCCAGACCCACCTCCGCCTCTCTCAATGCCGTGATGATCTGCTCCGGCGTGTGTCGTCTCCTACTCATTCTGACCTCCTCCCTGATGGTTGCGACCAAAGCCGCATCCTAACATCAACTTCGGTCTCGGTTCAGGGGGTCACGTCGCTCGCGACGACATCCTGGAGGTGATCCAATACCGCAGGGCGATGTGGCACGCGGAGAGGACGCTGCGAGAGCTCCCGCTCTCCCTTCGGGTCATTCGCGAATCGCACCGGGTTCTTCTAGCGAGCGGCCGAGGCAAACAGCGCTCACCGGGCGTGTATCGGTGTCTCCAGAACTGGATCGGCCCGCCTGGTTGCCCCGTGGAAGAGGCCACGTTCGTTCCAATCGCCACGCAGAATCTGGTCGACGCCATGAGCGCTTGGGAACGATACATGCACCGGGACGAACCCGATGGCTTGGTCCAACTTGCGATTCTACATGCCGAGTTCGAGGCCCTTCATCCGTTTCTGGACGGTAATGGCCGCATGGGTCGCATGCTCGTGCCCCTCTTCATGTGGCAAAGAGAGCTGATTCGCCAACCGGCCTTCTACATCAGTGCCTATTTCGAAGCCAACCGGGACGCTTACTACGAAGGGTTGCGATCCGTATCGCGCGACGACGACTGGAGCGGGTGGTGCGAATTCTTCCTCGAAGCCGTTCGGACGCAAGCGGAGGATAATCTGATGAAGACCGAGGCGATTCTTGGACTCTACGAAGAGATGAAGGACCGTGTCCTCGAGGTTACCAACTCACGGTATGCGATTCGGGTCCTCGACTCGATCTTCCAGCATCCAGTCTTCACGAGCGCCCAGTTCGTTAAAGGAACCGAATCGTCTTCGCCCACTGCGCGTCGGATTCTCGCACGCCTGTGTGACTCGACCGTACTGCATAAGATCGAGCCTGCGCGCGGTCGGCGGCCCGCTCTATTCGTATTCCCCCGCCTGCTCGACGTTGCGGAAGGTAGGAAGAACGGATGACGGTCACGAATGATCGCCAAGGTCTTTTGTCGCTCGTATTGCCGCCGATATGAGCGACAAGGTGTCTTGTCGGTCACGGGTGATCGATAACACGGAGATCCGCTCCCTGAGTTCGTCAATTCCGTCCTCTACCACGGTGACGCCCTTGGACAGTCCCGCCCCGCTTGGCCAACTTGTTCGTGACCGACGCCCTGACCAACAACGCCACCGGCGACGAGTTCATCGATCGCGCGCGGATGGCCTGCCAACGGACCCAATCACTGTCTGCAATTGTACGCTTATGGACTACAGCGCCCGAAAAGGACTGATCCTGGGCGAGCCGTGCGCCGGAACCGACGGGCGTCAGCCCGGCTCCTGCTACTGCGCTGCGAGCGTACCCGTCCGTGTTCAGACCCGCAAGGCCCGTGCCCGAAACCGTCTCGGGAGGGATGGCCATGCGCTCCGTTAGAAGATAGGTAGCGGCTAGCTCCTGTACAGCGTGGCTTGAAGGTGGACGCCGCAAGGCTGACCGCCGAAGCCGTCGGGCCACGTAGCTACCCCGAAATTTTCTTCTTCTCGCTATCAGGAGTGCGTTCAAATGCGGTACCTCATAAGCTACGACCTCAACAAGCCCGGCAAGAACTACGATGCCCGCATCAACGCGATAACCGCGATGGGTGGCACGCGGGTCCTCTTGTCCCAGTGGGTCGTCCGGCGCAACGATACATCTGCGTCGGGCCTACGTGACCACTTCTGGACCTTCATGGACGCCAACGACCGACTCTTGGTCGTGTCCATCGACAACAGCGACTGGGCTGGCACGAACCTCATGGTCAAAATCAGCAGCCTTTAACGACTCGTGCAGGGCGGCCAAGAGTTGGCGTTCGTTGTTGGATACAGGCTCCACTTGAAGGCCGCCCTGCCACCAGAATATCTTCATCGTTCTTTCTCCTATACCGTTAGTGGTATTTGATCGGTGGTAGCGGACTTCGTGCCGATTTTGGTTGGCGTGTGGAAACGTTTCTTGTCCTCCACGATCTCTTTGACCATGAGTAGCTGTACGCAGTCGTAGGCGACGTCTTCATATTCCCATTGCCCTGCTTGGGCTGCTGCGGCTTTCATGGCCTTGGAGGGCTCCTTGTTCGATATCGCGTGGCTCTTGGGAGAAGGAGTGGTTCGGCTCGACGTACACGACGACCGGCTTCAGCTCGCGGCACGCGAACTTCAGAAGCTGGAAGCCGAAGGATCTCAACCGCCTCCTATCAATTTTGGCGTCTATGCGCGGTCAGGAGACAAAGTCGTGACTGTCAGTACGCGCACACAGCTCGCGAGGCAGGCGCTCGAAAAGTCGCTTGAGGTGCGCGAGGAGTACGGCTATGACTTCCGGTCGCCTTTGTGCGTGTACGATCTCTCCGACTGTGCAGGCGTGAAAGTGCAGTTCGTCAATGACGTGAGCATGGAAGGCGTGTACGCTGCACTCGCCAAGCCGACGATCCTGCTCTCGTCTCTTCGCCCTCTCGCCCGCCGTGCCTTCACGTGCGCCCACGAACTTGGGCATCACGTCTTTGGGCATGGATCAACCATCGACGAGCTTAGAGACGGTTTCCAGAGCGGAATGTCCTCCTCAAACGAGTTCCTTGCAGACACCTTCGCGGGCTTCATCCTGATGCCAGCCCAAGGCGTGAAGCGAGCCTTCTCCACGCGTGGGCTCGCTGCGACAACAGCGACGCCAGAGGACATCTACACGGTCGCATCGTCCTTTGGGGTCGGGTACGAAACGATCATCGGTGTCGTGCACGCTGGGAAACACGGTCAGTGTTGTTGCGCCAATTCCCGCCCTTGCCGTGGCACATGGTGCGTGTCTGCCCTTGCCCGATTTCCTGTCTGTTCCTTCGGTGTTGTGGCTCAGGTGCCGTCGATGGTCAGCGATACGAAATTAGACTCGAAGAGCTTCTTGTCGTCCCGCACTTCGCACCGCTGAAGGCAGTAGAGTTTCCAGTACATCGCCCACGTAGGATGGTCGGGAGAAAAATGCTCAATGTTCAGCTCGAGTTCTTCTGCTCTCTGAGCAGTGATGACTTGTCCGTGAGTGCGATTGGACCGCGGATCCAGGAGCTCCTCAACGACGGCGGTGTATGGAACCGTTGACGAGCCCTTCAAGAGATCCTCGTCCAAGGCACGAGTACGCGCCACAACACGACGGACCGTGTCCGATCTCGTGATCGTCGCGTCCACCGACCGGTAGTAACGCAGCACAAGTCCCGCAGCGGCTTGGAAGGCGTCATGTCCGACACGTGTTTACCGGGACCGGTCGGGACCTCCTCTCCGTGTATAAGCCTCTTCTGGATAGACGTAACCGGGATCCAGGGTGGTCCCGTCCTCTGGCATGATTCGCAGGAGGTTGTCCCGGGCCACTTTCTCTGCAGCGCCAGTGGTCAATCTCGATAGGAGCCGATCGTACCGGCGGACAGTATCCTCGTACCCTTCGTAGCGCCCAACCGCATCTGATCCAATCACGAAGTTGTCGGGGTATTGCTCGATCAATCCCGTCCACGCACTCAGGTCCTCTAGCACGTAGTCCTCGTATACCACCCAGGATAGGTCAATGTAGACGTGGTTTCTGTGAGTCGCGAGTACCGACGCCAGAACTACTGGAAGAGAATCGAACGACTATGCGACGGCTGATGCCGGCATGGCACCAGATGAAGGTCGTGTTGGAGAACTCGTTGAACGCATGCAGCAGCTCCGGAAGATAGTCGGTGTCCCTCGCCTCTCCTTGCGGGGAGATGGGGGCAACGTTGTGGTGAATGCTCACAGGTAGACCGACTCGGCCAGCGAAGTCGAAGATGCGGAACAGTGCCGGGTGATCCGCGTGAGGACGCTCACCGGTCGTCAGGTTGGTCAAGTCATCGTGGCGAGACATCACCTCGCCGATTCCCTTGAACACACCGGGGAATTCCTTAATGCGCTTTACGATCATGTCCACCGCACCGAGGTCCGTCCCGTCGAATCCGGAGACAAACGGGAACAGCCGTTCGAGCTGAGCCGCCGCCCCGTGTACTCGGCGGTAGTCTTCGATCGCTAGTGCTAGGACATAATCAGTGTCTCGCGCTCGCACGACGCGGGAACTGCTATCCAGGTAATACGTTGGCCGGGAGGGGTCACCCACCGCCCATTTCTTGAGAAAGGGCATACCCGTGATGACCGCGTGGCTCACGTTGGCCTGGTCCATGGCCCACAGCACCGCCTCGATACGCCGGCCCCGTTCGCCAGCGGGCAGAGTGTTGGCCGGAGAGCTGTAGACTAGCCTCCCATCGACGAGGTATTCGCCGTTCTGTAGAAAGTCCAGGATATGGAGGTGGGAGTCGGCCGTGAGGGGAACCTGCACCGTCGGACTCACAGGCACGGGCGCCGAGGGCCTGGGAGGGCCATGCTGGGTTTGAGTTGCGCACGCCACCAACGTCGGCAACACCGTGACCATCAGTCCCACCGCGCGCAACGGACACGATTGAACTCCCTGGCCAGTGCCCAAAGCCAACCTACGTCCAGCAACTTCGATCACGAGCCGACCTCCTAGCGTCGCTTCAGATTCGCCGCGAACACGGGAGAAAAGATAGCCACCGTCCAGAGGGGAAAGATAGCGCGCCGCAAGCTGAGTCTGCTACAGCTGGCCCAGGAGTTCGGCAAGGTGAGCAAGGCGTGCAAGATCGTGGGCTACAACAGCCGGCAGCAGTTCTACGAGATCAGGAGGAACACGCTAAGCTTCCGTGCGGGCGGAAGTTGTTGTAGTCGGCCCGCCAGTGATCGAGGACCCGCTGGGCGTCCTCGAGATCGATGAACCAGTGTTGCCGATAGGCACTCACGCCGAAGCAGCGAGTTGAACGCCTCGATATGGGCGTTGTCGGTCGGCTTGCCCGGTCGGCTGAAGGAGAGCCGTATTCGGTTCCCAAGGGGTGTGGGGTGTGATGCGCCCTCCGAGTTCATCGTGGTTTGATCAGAGGTCTACGCTGAGGCCAGTGCGAAGATTGAAGTCACCGTTCGAGAGGCCCTCCGGTGGGCGTGAGCCCCGTCGCCACTCAAGTGAGACCGTCGCCCGGAGAGTATCTGTGAGCGGTATCGAACCGCTCAGCTCGTTCAGAACCCTGGCATCCCCCAAATCCGTCAGTTCAGGGGTCGTCATGTCGTTCTCCCGAAAGGTTCGGATGTTGTGAAAAAACGATTCCTAAACCCTTCCGGGAGCGGCGTGGCCACCGCCGCCGCGCCCGACTCTTAACGGTCGCGCGCCGGCGGCCTAACTGTCAGGTGATGACCGTATCAATACACCTTGGTCCTTACACCTTGGTCCTTTGGCGTCCCGGGCGTTCGCCCGGCGCACGCTTTGCTCTTGCTCCACGGGGAAGCGGTTGCGATAGTCGGGGCATGGAGACGAGGGGATTCATCCGGCGCCGCGGTTTCTGGCTGCTCGCGCTGCTGTGGCTGCCGGCCGGTGTCATGGCGACTGCGGCGGTGCGCTTCGGACCGGGGACGGGATCGGTGCCGCCCGGCATGTGGGTAATGGCGATGCTGATGTCGGGGGGAGGGCTGGTGTTCGTCGCGCCCTGCGGCCTGCCGCTGGCGCTGGGTTGCCGGCGGCTCTGGCATCTGGGCTACCGCCGCGGCGCCTGGTGGGCGGGCATCGGGCTCGGTGCTGTCACGGTGGCGGCGTCGCTGTTGGCGGGGCTGCTCGGGCCGCTGGCGATCGCGATCTATGCGGCCGTGATCAGCCTGCCGGTGTGGATCGCCTGGTGGTGGTTGGCGCGCCGGAGTTGATAACCGACGACGGCTGCAGGCTGGCGGTCACGACCGACCTGCCCGAACGCGGATTCACCAGGAATTGGAAGTGAACGTTGCCATGGGTGACTGGTCCACGAGAATCCCGACATCCTGTTGGAGGCGCAGCGTAGCGCACGCGGCAGATGATCGAAC
This sequence comes from Longimicrobiales bacterium, assembly GCA_965219445.1. Classification (GTDB taxonomy): domain Bacteria; phylum Gemmatimonadota; class Gemmatimonadetes; order Longimicrobiales; family Gaopeijiaceae; genus UBA822. Next base: position 411,836 of record CBDCNQ010000005.1, read on the forward strand.
GGCACAGTCCCAATAGCCGCGCTTTCCAGACTGATGCGCAGCCCCGACCTGCAAAAAGGGTTCAGGGTACTGCGTGATCGCAATAAGCTTGATATGACGTTCGAGAAGTTGATTGTTCGCCATGCCGAGCTCTGATGGTCGGCGACCGGATCGTGGGGGCAGTCGGGTGCAGTGGGGCCATGGGCTCTCAGGAATCAAGCGGCCTGCCAGGCGGGCGCGGATACGATGCAGTAGAAGTCAACGCCGAAAAGGTGGCTGTCCGGTAGCTGGGTCGTGCGTGGCTGCCCGAGCACCCGGCACGCAGTGCAGTGATGATCTGCTCCGGAGTGTGTCGCTTCCTTCCCATCCTGACCTCCTCGCTGAAAAGCTTCACAGACCAGGTCGATCCTAACATTGCACCTGGTCTCGTTTCAGGGGGTCAGGTCACGGGTGCGATTATGGGGCAACTCTGGGGGCACAATACAGATACCCCGAGCATATGAGCTTTTAGAAACAACGACTTACGGTCTTTTTATATAGGCGAGATCGACGCGGCGTCCCAGGTCGGAGAGTCCGGCGGCTCGGGCAATGGCGTAGAGGGAAGCCAGGACTGCCGCTGGGGCCAGATCCAGATCGAGGTTCTCCTCAGGCGCTCGGGGAGGAGCTCGAGCGTCCGCTGGCGGAGCCAGGTCCGCCTCTAGTACGTCGCTGGAACACTCGGGACATCGCCGTTTTGCCCGTTGTTGACACCGCATAATGCGGGCTCCTCAATATACGGGTATGGCGATTTTGACGGCCCAGTGTTCCGACCGTCGGCGGGCGAGTTTGGCCGCTACGGCGGGAGAGCCAGGCTACCCCTTGGGGCCACGCTTCGCGGGTCCCCGGCAGGGGCTGGCGGGGGGGGGGGGGGGGGGGGGGGGGGGCGTTCCCCGCCCCCCTCGACCCCCCTTCGGGGGAGGCGGTTGGGGCACAAGCTGGAATGGACACCTGTACCCTCCTATCTATTCGGACCTCTGCGGTCCCGTAAATCGTTACGGCACAACCGTTTGCGTTTCTGACCGTTCGGGACGGTTTCGGAGTTGCCCCTAACTCTGCCCCGATAAAGAGCGCACTACCTGCGGCCCAAGGAAACGAGACTGCGCGGAGCAACAAGGACGAAATCGAGCAGCGGATGACTCGTGAACAAATCGCCGAGGCCCAACGGCTGTCCCGCGAGTGGATCGAGGCGCATCCCCAGGACGGGGGCAACTGACGGGCTCGCGCGCTACGCCCGCGGTCACCACATTAGCCGCGCCGCAGAATCGCCAGAGATGTTAGGCGGCATTCCGCTTACCCCAACGAGCATGGAATTGCCCTCTGAACCCCCTGCTTCCCTGGCTTGTCCTTGCGTTCCTAGTCGTCGTCTTTGTACTGCTCTCGGTACTGCGCTCGGCTCGATCCAACTCCGGCGAGCGGATGGTTCAGGCCGTTACGGACGGACGACTCAACGGAAGGACATACCGCTCGCTCCACGACCTGACACTGCCAACACTAGACGGCACCACGCAGATAGACCACGTCATTGTGTCAAACTTCGGGGTCTTTGTGATCGAAACGAAGGACCTTACGGGCTGGATCTTCGGAGATGAAAGATCGAGAAAATGGACCCAGTCCATCTATGGAAATAGGTACCAGTTCATGAATCCGCTCCGTCAGAACTATAAACACCAAAAGGCCGTGGAGAATCTCCTTGGCCTCGGGACTCGATGCGTTCATTCCGTGGTCGTATTCGTGGGAAACAGCGAGTTCAAGACGATGATGCCACCCAACGTCCTGGAGCTGCGAGAACTCGTCCCCTACATCAGGTCCAAGACCGACATCCTGCTTTCCGACAAGCAGGTTGAAGATTTGGTCCGAACCCTTAAGATATCCCGTATTTCGAAGTTCGGAACTAGACGTAGGCATGTTCGCAACCTCAGAGAGAACCAGCGTAATCCCATCTGCCCACGGTGCGGCAAGGCGATGGTACTACGAACTGCGAAGAGTGGACCGAACTCCGGCGGTCAGTTCTGGGGATGCTCCGGATATCCGCGGTGCAGGGTTACCAGACTGAACAGCGCACCTGATGGTTGAACGCAGTCGATCTCGGAGTGCACCCATGTCCGATCCAGTCACCCGCCCCAACGTGGCTCTTTCGCTAGGAGCGTCGGAGTAGACAGACCCCAATGGGAGCAATTTCAGTGAGTAACGAGAGCAAGTGGAAGCGAGCACGGCTCATTCCGGTCGTAGGAATCAAAGGTGACCGGGAAGCTGAACAGCGGGCCACGTCTGCACTCCTTGCTGTGCTCTCCATCGTCCGCGACCTCTCCCACGAGCTGCTTACTCCGCTGGGAGCCTCTTCGGCAGGCAAAGCGACCGTGGATACGTACACTGAGGTTACGCTGGACTCGCACGGCAAGTCGGTGCGGCCCGACGGCGTCATTCGCGTGACCTACGGCAAACGGTCCTTCACCGCGCTTGTCGAGGTCAAGACTGGCGATAACAGGCTCGACAAGAATCAGATCAATGAATACTGGCAGTCAGCGCGACAGGCCGGATATGACCACATAATTACGATTTCAAATGAGATCGCGCCGTCCGGCGCTCACCCAGTCGATGGACTACAAGTGCAGAAGAACTCACCGGTGCAGGTCAGCCACTTGTCGTGGATTCGCATCCTCGCGACCCTCTTCGACTCAAGAACCACACCGGTGTAGACGACCCAGAGCAGGCCTGGATTCTGGAGGAGCTTGTTCGGTATCTGCAGCATGATGCGTCCGGGGTTCTTCCTTTGGCCGACATGGGTAGCTCCTGGACAGCGATCAGGGACGCTTCGCGTGCCGGCACCGTCAACCGCCGAACCGTAGGACTGCAAGATGTAGCTCGGAAGATTGACGAGATGCACACGTTCGCGGCCCTAATGCTCTCGACCGAGATTGGGGAAGACGTCGATGTGATCCACCCCAAAGCAATCCGAGATCGACCGGCTCGCATCGACAGCTTCGTGAAGGCGATGATTGATGGAGATCCGGTCACTGGACGACTCCGTATCCCGCATACGGCCGGGGACCTCTATACTGAGATTGACCTCAGGGCTCAGCAGATGACGGCTAGCGTCGAGGTGAAGGCGCCGGATGACAAGGGTGCAGAGGACGTATCGGATGGATTGTCAGCCAACTCGCCGATGCGGATGGGGAGGTGGTTGTCGAGGCGTATGCGAAGAACGCGCGAGTACCTACCTCCGCCACCCTCGACTCCGTCCGCGGGAAACGAGGCGTCCTTCTCGGTGGGAAGAGGGCGGAGCCGTATCGGTTCGTAATCAAGCGCCGTGTGGCGATGCCCCACGGTCGCAAGCCTACATCCCGCAAGCCGGGCTTCGTGGACGGATACATGGCGCTGCTTGCCGAATTTTATGAGGAGGTAGTGCAGGACCTCACCTCTTGGCAGCCATCTGCACCCATGAGGAAAGCGCCGGCCGAAGCAAAAGAGCTGGAGCCGACGTCAGACGACTGGGCTTGGTCGCCGACGGAGTAGGCGCTTCATCTGACGGCGTTTCCGAAGGATGGGGAGACAGCCCAGTGATCCTTGCTTTACTGGTGTTTGGCTTCGCGCTCCGGCTAACTGGCTATCAGCTTGAGAAGGTCAAGTGAGGTTGGGTCAATAGGTGTGTAAACGTATCAGGCGGCATTCTTCCTCTGTTGAGTTGAGACGGGCTTTCCGTCTTCGAACTTCCTTCCTTCAAACACGTCCTTGAGGAGGTGAGGACCAGCTCCTTCGTCCGCCTCGCGAACAACGGCAGCACCCGACTCTCGAACCGCTCCTCGACGCCCCGAACCCGAGGGCGTCGGAGTGTGATCGTGCCCGAGCTCATCGCCAACCGCCTCGGCAGAGTACAGATGGTGTGTAAACGTATCAGGCGGCATTCTTCCTCTGTTGAGTTGAGACGGGCTTTCCGTCTTCGAACTTCCTTCCTTCAAACACGTCCTTGAGGAGGTGAGGACCAGCTCCTTCGTCCGCCTCGCGAACAACGGCAGCACCCGACTCTCGAACCGCTCCTCGACGCCCCGAACCCGAGGGCGTCGGAGTGTGATCGTGCCCGAGCTCATCGCCAACCGCCTCGGCAGAGTACAGATGGTGTGAATCCCGGCAAGAATCATGATGGATCTGATAAGTTACTGTGGTACCACGATATACATATGCTATCTCTTTGGTTGTCCCCTTTTCATACCCATTTTTAGGAACTGGATTCCAAACGACCCTAGCGGACCCTGACGGACACGTCGGCCACCCGATTGCCATCTTTGACGACTACGTACCCACCCGCTGGAGCCGAAGATCAAGCACTTGCGCTCGGTGTCGTCCACCACAGTAAAGCGCGGCTTCAATGAGATCCGTGATCTGCGCGATCACCTCGCCCACGCAAACTACTATGCCGAGACCCCCGAGGCCGCTCGTCAGGTCTGCCAGGTGGTCAGGAAGATTCGCCGCATCCAAGCGGACCTGCTTACAGGGATCGAAGATCAATAGCTCCCCTCAAGGGGAGCCGCCGTGGAGACCTCATCGGCGGGAGGAGGTTGACGAAGGCCCTAATCTGCTATAATCACACCACGGTCTCAGCACATAAGTATCACGGAAGGGATAGCTATGCCGCAGACATCCTCGAGGGACATTGATGAGAGTGCTCTAACGAAGGGCCACCTCCGCAAGCTGAACGCACTTCGCAAGTCCGTCGGCGAAGATATCGGCGAGCGGGCGTTCGCCGAGTGGCTCTCCCGGCCAGCAACCGCAAGGGCGAGCGACCGGAACGCCGAGTTGATCGCCGAAAGTCTTTGGTCCCTTGTTGAGCAAGGCAAGCTTGCGATTCGTTCTGGCGGCTATGTGGTCAAACGCGGGCGCGGGCGAATCATCGTCGAGCCAGCGAAAAAGACGTAGACGCCTAGCGCCAGCCGCTTCCCCGATCGAGGCATCCCCAAAGGGGGGGTCGCTCCCTTCTACGGCCGAAAGCTCCGGAGCGGCGTCGCAGCTCCGGCGGCCGTGCCGCAACTGCAAGACAGGCAGCCACATAAGGGAGCGCTGGCGCGCACATGAAAATGGCGTGTCGGCGAAGGAGCGAACCTTGCGGGAGGGCAGTTTGTCGATGGCCCCTGTCCTCTCTCATGGCGAACTGTCAGATGATTTCCGTCTCAGATCACTCGGCACTGCTGCGGCTCGCGGCGATCTGTTCTCGGATCCACGCATCCACTTCGGACTCGATCCAGCCGACGGCGCGCGCGCCTAGCCGGATCGGTTGGGGAAAGCTCCCGTCGGCCACCCGCACGTAGATCGTGCTCCGCGCCAGCCCGGTGCGGGCCTGCACTCGAGGTAACCGCAGGACGCGCGCGGGCGCGTCCATGCCCTGTTCCATTGCTCTGGTCATCGGTCTGCCTCCGTTCTGTTCGGTGAAGAATTCCGGGGCGCGTTGCCCCGGGAGGGAACAGGGGCCACTTGGGCCCGGCGGCAGGCTTCGATGAACACGGGGACCTGGCAGGCCATCGCCAGCCTTGGAGAGCGGCCACGGCGTAGCTGACGCACCGGGATCGGATCGCCCACCGCTTGCCGACCGAGCGTGGATGTTCTCATGCCCGTGCGGTCGAGGGACGCAGCCACTCGCGATCGGAACGGCTTCGTCAGCGTCTCCATGGCGCCTGCCGGTCGGGACGCGGCCTGCGAAGACCCGCACCCCGACGGCTGCGTCCGGCCGAGCACGACCCGATCTCGCCTCGGAGGGTGCTGCTCAAGCCGACCCGCGAGCGCGGCCAGCAGACGGGTTGTGGTGTGGGTACGGCGAGCCTCGCGCCGCGGTTTTTGTAAGCGACTTTGGCGCGTCTCTTCGGCCTCGCCACAGGCTTGCAACGCATCCGACATCATGAAGCACCGGTACCCGGCCGTGCTGGCGACTGAGGTCCGGCCGCGCCGCATTTCAGACTGCCCGTCCGTCGGCGTCTACCAGCGCGCGGTGACGCGGCCGTGCAGGCTGTGCTCCGGGTCTCCCTGGCCCAGCAGGCTCTGGCGGCGTTGGGCGTCGAGGCCGAACTCGAAGTTCATGGCGCCGGCCTGCAACAGGGTCAGTTTGTAGCCCAGCCGGTAGGCGCGCCCGTACTCGGAAGTCGTGACGCCGAACCGAGGCGTTCCCACGAGCCGGCTCCCGACCGGCAGCGCGTAGCCGAGCTCGCCATCGAGGCGGTTGCCCGATCCCGGGCCTGCCGCCCCGAGCCCCGTCATCGTATCGCGGCCCCAGAGCGCGTCGGCACCGCTCATCGCCTGGCCGCCCCACGACGGCGCCACCCGCGCCGTGAACCCCAGCGGCGTCGAGGGCGTCGGGTCGTAGCTGAACGACACCGACACGCCCCGTTCCCTGAACCCTTCGTCCTGATGCACGAGCAGCGTCCGCACGCGCACGTCGACCGACAGTCCGGTGAGAGGATCCGCTGCGATCAGGCTTGCGGCGACGTCCGCGCCCCTGCCCGTCTCCGCGTCCCCGCCGTCCGTCCTGAGCCCGACCTCAAGGCTCGGCCGGAGCGCTATGCCGTGTCCGAAGACGTAGCCCCTCGAGGCCTCGAGCGCCGTCCGCACGCGCGTCACCACGGCCTCGGTCGCCGCCAACCGGCCTGCCGGGCCGTCCACAGCCTCGCTGCCCGTGCCGACCCACAGCGCATCCGCCTTGAACGCCAGCCCGAAGCTGCCCAGACCCGCATCCACCAAGTCGCCCCTCACGCCCCCGGCGAGCATCGACATCGAGAGCCCGCCCTTGAGAGCGATCGGAGACATTCGGGAAGTCAGGGACGTCGGGAGCGACAGCGCCCCGCCCGGCGTCAAGCTGAGCGAGCCCCTCCCGTATCCGGTCACGCCCCAGAGCGTGACCCGCTCCGTCAGCTTGTAGCCCACCCACGGGTGAAGCCCCGTGACCGACGACGCCACCTGGCCGACATCGGCCCCCTGGTAGCTGCCCAGGCCGCGCCGGTGCGAGAGCATCAGCCCCGCCATCAGCGGCCCCTTCGCGTAGTCCGCGCCGAACATCGTCGTGCGGACCCCGCCGTCGAGCGACAGCTCGCCGTCCCGGCCGCTGAACCGCGACTCCATCCCGCGGCTCCAGAGCGAGACGCTCGCGCCCTGGTCCGTCTCGCGGTTCAACACGAACCCCGAGCTCATCAGCAGGTCCCCGCCGCCGAGACCCATCCGCAAGAGTTCCGCGCCGCCCAGATCGGGCTGGACGCCGGTCGTATCCTGAGCGCCCTGAACCGCCGTGGACTCGAGCCGGCTCAGGAAGTTGCGTCCCATCTCCCGCTCCATCCCGCGCCGGAGCTCACGGCCCGCGAACCGGCCCCGCAGGCCCGGAGCCCTGGGCGCCTCCAGCCGCTCCTCGACCTGTTCCATCACGTGGAGCGCTGTCGCCCGGCCGAACCGAGCCAAGAGCGCGCGTGGCAGCGGATCGGTGTTCTCGATCGTCCCGGTCGCCTCCGCGTCGGCCAGCCGGCCGCCCGACGCGTTCGACAGCTGGAGCGTCAGCGCTTCGTCGCCCTCGTCGTGCGAGTCGTCGAGCACCGCGACCTCGACCGTCTGCGACGACTCGCCCGCCTCGAACGTCAGCGTCCCGTCCGCCGCCGTGTAGTCCACGCCCGCGTGCGCCGTGCCGTCCGACGTGGCGTAGTCGACCGTCACCGCCCCGCCCGCCGCCCACTCGAGCGTCACCGCGAACTCCAGCACCGCGCCCGCGCCTTCCTCCACGCGGGCATCGGCCACCGAGATGCCCACCAGCCCGGCGACCGTCGCCGAGAGCGAAGTGGACAACGGCCGGCCGTCGCCGGTGCAGATCGCGCCGCTTGCACCACAGTCGGTCGTCTCCGGCAGCCGGAGTGTCACCGCGCCATCGGAGTCCGGCTCGACCGTGATCGTCCAGCCCAGGTTGCTCCCCTGCTCCCGGCGTTTGGCCCCGCGCACCGTGCCGCCCGTCACCGCGAACGCTTCGTCGCGCAACGTTCGGTAGCTGAAGTCCTTGTCGAGTTCCTCGCTGAACGTCAGCCCGAACGCGAACGCCTCGCCGGTGTGCTCGCCCGGCATGTCGGAGAAGCTGGCTGTTAGCGACTCGGCCGGGGGACCCGCCACGGTGGACGAGGGGCTGTTGCCGAGCGGCCGCGGGCTGTCCCCGCGGGTACAGACGGCCCCGGCCGTCCCGCACGCACGCACGCCAGGGAGCGTGATCGTCACGGCCTCGCGGGAGTCGGGTTTGAGGGTGATCTCCCACAGGTCGTGGCGGCCATCGACTCGCCGCGCCCGCATGATGGTGCCTCCGGTCACCGTGAACGATTCGTCGCGCAACGTCTGGTAGCTGATTCCGATGTCCTCGCTGAAAGCGACCTGGAAGCCGAACGGGCTCTGTCCGTCATGGGCCTCCGGCACGTTCTCGAACTGCGCCGTCAGTTCGGTGCCGTCTCCTGCCGGGCCGGGCACAGTCAGCACCGCCTCATTCGACAGCCGCTGTCCGTCCGCCGTGCAGACCGCCCCCGCCGCATCGCAGGCGCGCCCCGCCGCGAGCGTGAGCGTCATCGGCTCGTCCGAGGCCGGTTTGAGGGTGATCTCCCACAGATCGCTGCGCCCCTCCACGCGCCGGGCGCCCTCTACCGAGCCTCCCGCAGCCGACAAGGACTCGTCGCGCAGCGTCTGGTAGCTGATCGCGACCGGCTCGCTGAACACGAGCCGGACCGTGAACGTGCCCGCGCCGTCGTGCGCCTCCGGTGCCGCCTCGAAGCGGGCCGTCAGAGCCGGGAGCTCTCCACCACCCGCATCACCCAGGGCCGCACTCGGGTGCCCGAGGTCCGCGTCCTCTCCCGACCAGCTCCGGATCGTCGCTCCGTTCAGCGTGAGACTGTTCTGTGTCACCGACCCGCCGGTCACGCTCCCGTCTTCCCCGGTCAGCGTGTAGACGAAAAGCAACGTCTCCGTCTCCGTGCCGCCCGAGTAGGGCGCCTTTCCTGTCCCCGCGCCCAGCACCAGGCCGATCGTCGGCGTGCCGCCCGAGAGGTCTACCGTCACCGGCTCGCTGAACGTCACCGTCACCCGCACCGAGCTGCCCGACCCCGAGCTGCCCCTTGCCGCCACCGATCGCGTTGCGAATCCGTCCTGCCTCCCGCTCCCGGATTGCGTCGACATCAACACCCCCGTCACCACTGGCCCGGACACCGCCACCGGATTGCCCGCGGCGCCGACCTCGACCACGAGGGCGCCGAGCGCGTTGCCCTGCGAGTCGGAGACCGCGGCGGCCTTTCCCGGACCCACCGAGATGACCAGCTTTCCCGGCTGCGGCGCCGGCACCATCGCGCTATAGACCAGCCCCGTCTGCTCCTCCTCGAAGCCGCGCACCACTACGCCGGGACCGCCGACATAGCCCGCCGTGAGATCGCCGACCTCGAAGCCGGTCACCGGCTCCGAGAACGTCACCTTCACAGCAAACGCGCCCTCCACCGGCGGCCCCGCACCGAGCGTGATCGACACCTCCGGCGGGTGCCCCAGCGGGTCCGGCCTGCCCCTCGCCGACACCGACCAGGGACCCTCGCCCACCTCGTTGGCCGCCTTCACCCGCAGCGAGTACGTCGTTCCGTTGACCAGGCCGGTGAGGGCTGCGGCGTGGGTCGTCTCCTCCTGCTCCCGCACCGTCCCCGACTGCCGCCACTCGACCGTGTAGCTGTCCGCGCCCTCGACCGCGTCCCAGCTCACGTCCAGGCGCCCGTCGCCCGGCGTGACCACCAGATTGGCTGGCGCCGCCGGCGTCGCCGTCGGCGTGGCCGTCACCGCGGCCGACCAGAGGCTGTCCTTGCGCTTGATTCCCTCGTCCCACCAGGAGTTGCTCGCCCGCACCCGGAACCAGTGCACCGTCTCGTTGGCCAGTCGGTGGACGGTCGTGCTCAGCCGCCCCTCGCCGCAGTCCATCGTCTCGGAGGTCTCGAACACCGTCTTCTGACGGTCCTCGCTGTACGCCTCCGTGTCCGTCCGCCACTGGACCGTGTACTCGGTCGCACCCACGACCTCGTCGAAGCACACCGCCACGCGCCCGTCCCAGGCCGTCACCTCCATGTTTGCCGGCACCCCGAGCGGCGTCGGCGTGCCGGTGGCCGTCTCCGACCAGCCGCTCTCACCGCCCGCGTTGGCCGCCTGCACCCGCAGCGTGTAGGTGGTTCCGTTGACCAGCCCGGGCACCGTCGCGGTGTTCACCGTCACCGTCAGTTGCCGCTCGGAATCGAACGACTCCGTTCCCGATTTCCATTGCACCGTGTACTCCGCCGCGACCGGCACCGCGTCCCAGGTCACCGCCAGGTTGGTGTCGCCCGCCGTCACCTTCAGCTTCTCCGGGGTCTCGGGCGCCGGCACCTGCGGCGTGCCGGTGGCGGGCTCAGACCATTTGCTGTCTCCCTGGGCGTTGCCCGCGCTCACCCGCAGCGTGTAGGTCGTCCCGTTGACGAGATCGGGCACCGTCGCCGCGTTCGTCGTCACTGTGAGCTCACGGGAGCGCGTGAACGGATCCCCGCCCGACGTCCACTGCACCGTATACTCGGTCGCCCCTGCCACCGCGTCCCAGGTCACCGACAGGCTCCCGTCGCCCCGGTCAGCCCCGACGTTCGCAGGCACCGCGGGACCCGAGCCTGTGGTGGCGATGGCGGCGTTCGATGCCCGGCCCGTGCCGGCGGAGTTGATCGCAAAAACCCGGTAGTACCGCATGTCGCCGTTCATCAGGCGGCGGTGGGCGTACTCTGTGGCAGGGTTGCCGGTGTCGGTTTCCAGCACGGTCAGGGTCGCACCGCCATCGGTGGACACCTCGATCTTGTAGCCCTCGATCGCGAGCCCGCCGCTGTCGTCCGGCGGCTCCCAGGCGAGATCGATCTGCGTCGCGCCTCTCGCCCGCGCTTGCAGGTTCCGCGGCGCGCCCGGCGCCGTGGGCGCCACCGTCGAGTTGTTGGTGACCGGAACGTCGGTGAAGGATGGGACATCGTTGCCGGCCAGGTCCTGGATCGCGGCCGCGTCGTCTCCTGCCGTGAAATCGCGGTAGCTCACCGTCACCGTCTGTTCCTGCTTGATCGCCGGACTGAACTCCGACAAGACAACCGTGTCCGTTCCCGTCGTCGCCGTGCCTACCGCCATGGCGACGCCGTCCGCGGTGACGGTAAAGGCGTGCGCGGGAGCGCTTTGGCCGGTTCCGCTCTGGAGCGTGGTGTCGAACTCGAGGCTGACCTCGGTGCCCGCCGCGTTCGTGGCCGCGCCTGTCAACGCCGGCGGCTGGGTATCCGAAGCGATGGCGCCGGCGACGTTTGACGGCAGGCCCGCGAAAACCCCCGCGTCGAGCGCCGAGACCCGGTAGTGCCGGACAGCGCCGTGCGCCAGGCCGGAGTGGACGTAGCTGGTGGCCTTGTTGTCGGTGAGCACCAGGGTGGTCCAGGTCGTGCCGCCATCGGCGGACGCTTCGATCTTGTAGCCGTAGATACCGGCCCTGGGGAGATGCTCCGGCCAGACGAGCCCGGACAGGTCCGGCGCGTTCCAGGCGAGCCCGATCCGGGTATCGTCGATCCCCGCCGCCCTCAGGTTCGTCGGCGCCGGCAGCACCCGGGAACCGTTCTTGATCACCACGTCGGTGAAGGACGCGGCGTCGTTGCCGGCATCATCCTGGATGGCCGCCGGGTCGTCGCCGGGCGTGAGGTCGCGGTAGCTGACCCTCACGACCCGACCGCCCCCGATCGGCGATTCGAAGCCCGTCAGCCGGATCTGATCTTGCCCGCGTGTGACGAGGCCCTGCTGAACCGGGATGCCGTCCACCGTCACCGTAAAGGCGCTCCACGGGGGGAGGTCTATCAGGAGGTTTTCGCTGAACTGGAGCGTGATGGTTGTGCCGTCGCTGAACACCGAGGTATCCCGGTGCTCCGGGTCGAAGACCGGGGGCACTCGGTCCGGGCCTGCGGCCGCCGTGTTCGACACGACGGACTCGACGGTGCTCGAGACCGCCCAGACCCGGTAGCGGTACGCATTGAGCGGATCGGGGGCCGCGTCGTAATGGGAAAAGACGGTGTCGGTGGGATCATCCACCTCGGCGACCAGGGTGATCCAGCGATTGGGGGCGCTGCTGTTGCCCTCGACCCGGTAACTCTCGGGCATGAAGTCCGCCGGCGCCTGCCACGACAGGTCGGTCCAGTTAAAGCTTCTCTTGATCGCCCGCAGGTTCGTCGGCCCCCGCCGGAGCTCGGAGCTATTCTTAATCCGTTGTTCGGTGAAGGACGCGGCGTCGTTGCCGACGGCGTCCTGGACGGCCGCCGTGTCGTCGCTGGGAGTCGGATCGGTGTAGCTCACCGCGACCGTCTGATCCCGCAGGATCGTGGCACGCAGATCGAGCGTCACACGGTTCCCCGCCACACTCACGGCGGAAACCGATACCTGACTGCCGTTGGCGGTGACGGTGAAGGCGCTCGCGGGCGGTGTTTGGCCCGGGGTGTCGTCGAGGGCCTCGGTGAAGGCGATCCGCAGCTCGACGCCGGAGCTCGTGACGGTGTGCAGCGAAGGACTGTCCAGCACGGCCGGTGGGGTGGTGTCGGTCGCCATGGCGGTGGCGCTGGCGACGTTCGAGGCCAGGGCGTCCTGGTCGGCCGCCGAGACGCGGTAGTGGCGTGTGTCACCATCGCTCAGCCCCGTGTGCGAGTAGGCGGTGGCGGTCGACTCGGTGTCGGCCACCCGATCGGTCCAGGTCGTGCCGCCGTCGGCGGACACCTCGATCCGGTAGCCCTCGGGCGTGAATCCGCTTGGCGCCTCCCAGGCCAGGTCGATTTGGGTCGCGCTGACCGCCGTGGCCGTCAGGTTCGTCGGTGGGCCATGCAGCTGAGAGGCCTGGCGGACCGGATAGTCGGTGAAGGACGCTGCATCGTTGCCGGCCACATCCTGAATGGCCGCCTGGTCGTCGCCGTCGGTCGGATCGCGGTAGCTGACCCTGATAGTCTGACCCTTCGTGATCTCGGGATCCAAACCGAGCAGCCCCACAAATTCCCCGTCCACGTTCACCCTTTCCACCGTAATGGAGGACCCGTCGGCCGTGACGGTGAAAGCACTCGCCGGCGGGGCACGGTCCGGGCTCTCGTCGAGCTGCTCTGAGGCACTGAGGAGAAGCCGGGTGGAGTTGGTCTGAGCAAACACAATCGTCGGCGGCGTGCTGTCCATGGCGGTGGCGCCGGCGACGTTCGAGGCCAGGGCATCCTGGTCGGCCGCCGAGACGCGGTAGTGGCGTGTGTCACCATCGCTCAGCCCCGTGTGCGAGTAGGCGGTGGCGGTCGACTCGGTATCGGCCACCCGGTCGCTCCAGGTCGTGCCGCCATCGGCCGACACCTCGATCCGGTAGCCCTCGGGCGTGAATCCGCTTGGCGCCTCCCAGGCCAGATCGATCTGCGTCGCGCTGATGGCCGTCGCCGTCAGGTTCGTCGGTGGGCCATGCAGCTGAGAGGCCTGGCGGACCGGATAGTCGGTGAAGGACGCTGCATCGTTGCCGGCCACATCCTGAATGGCCGCCTGGTCGTCGCCGTCGGTCGGATCGCGGTAGCTGACCCTGATAGTCTGACCCTTCGTGATCTCGGGATCCAGACCGAGCAGCCCCACAAATTCCCCGTCCACGTTCACCCTTTCCACCGTAATGGAGGACCCGTCGGCCGTGACGGTGAAAGCACTCGCCGGCGGGGCACGGTCCGGGCTCTCGTCGAGCTGCTCTGAGGCACTGAGGAGAAGCCGGGTGGAGTTGGTCTGAGCAAACACAATCGTCGGCGGCGTGCTGTCCATGGCGGTGGCGCCGGCGACGTTCGAGGCCAGGGCATCCTGGTCGGCCGCCGAGACGCGGTAGTGGCGTGTGTCACCATCGCTCAGCCCCGTGTGCGAGTAGGCGGTGGCGGTCGACTCGGTGTCGGCCACCCGGTCGCTCCAGGTCGTGCCGCCATCGGCCGACACCTCGATCCGGTAGCCCTCGGGCGTGAATCCGCTTGGCGCCTCCCAGGCCAGATCGATCTGCGTCGCGCTGATGGCCGTCGCCGTCAGGTTCGTCGGTGGGCCATGCAGCTGAGAGGCCTGGCGGACCGGATAGTCGGTGAAGGACGCTGCATCGTTGCCGGCCACATCCTGAATGGCCGCCTGGTCGTCGCCGTCGGTCGGATCGCGGTAGCTGACCCTGATAGTCTGACCCTTCGTGATCTCGGGATCCAGACCGAGCAGCCCCACAAATTCCCCGTCCACGTTCACCCTTTCCACCGTAATGGAGGACCCGTCGGCCGTGACGGTGAAAGCACTCGCCGGCGGGGCACGGTCCGGGCTCTCGTCGAGCTGCTCTGAGGCACTGAGGAGAAGCCGGGTGGAGTTGGTCTGAGCAAACACAATCGTCGGCGGCGTGCTGTCCATGGCGGTGGCGCCGGCGACGTTCGAGGCCAGGGCATCCTGGTCGGCCGCCGAGACGCGGTAGTGGCGTGTGTCACCATCGCTCAGCCCCGTGTGCGAGTAGGCGGTGGCGGTCGACTCGGTGTCGGCCACCCGGTCGCTCCAGGTCGTGCCGCCATCGGCCGACACCTCGATCCGGTAGCCGGTGATCGCGGCGCCTCCGGTGTCCGCCGGCGCGGCCCATGCCAGATCGATATTCGTTTCGGCATCCGCCGTCGCCATCAGCCCGGTCGGCGCCCCGGGGACGGTGGGTTGCTGCGCCTGAGCCGGGACGGTGGACAGTATCCCGAGCAGCAACAAGACCGTTGCCGCCGCATGGCGGGCGAGGGTGGCTAAGGAACGAGCAAAGCGTCTTCGGGAGGAGTCGCGGTCCCGACCGCTGTCGGGCCAATCGTCCGTGTCGCGGGAGCGTTCTTGCGAGTGGGCAGTGTCGGCAGGCGGCCGCCCGGCGGGCGCGGCCGGAAAGGATTGCGAGTCAGACTGGGAGGAGGCGCCCCTTGATGCCCGAGGCGCGGTCACAGCCGCACCCTGGCTCCTGGCTCCTGGCTCCTGGCTCCTGGCTCCTGGCTCCTGGCTCCTGGCTCCTGGCTCCTGGCTCCTGGCTCCTGGCTCCTGGCTCCTGGCTCCTGGCTCCTGGCTCCTGGCTCCTGGCTCCTGGCTCCTGGCTCCTGGCTCCTGGCTCCTGGCTCCTGGCTCCTGGCTCCTGGCTCCTGGCTCCTGGCTCCTGGCTCCTGGCTCCTGGCTCCTGGCTCCTGGCTCCTGGCTCCTGGCTCCTGGCTCCTGGCTCCTGGCTCCTGGCTCCTGGCTCCTGGCTCCTGGCTCCTGGCTCCTGGCTCCTGGCTCCTGGCTCCTGGCTCCTGGCTCCTGGCTCCTGGCTCCTGGCTCCTGGCTCCTGGCTCCTGGCTCCTGGCTCCTGGCTCCTGGCTCCTGGCTCCTGGCTCCTGGCTCCTGGCTCCTGGCTCCTGGCTCCTGGCTCCTGGCTCCTAAAATGCGTGAGCACCGAGCCGGCCGTTGTCAAGGGCCTTGTACTCGGAAAGTCGGGCATGGAGGGCTGTCTCCGTCGCACGTGACAGTTGCCGTCGGTGTGCCGAGTTCACTCCCGACCCATCGAGAATAATGTATCACGTATAGCCCAACGTACGTATTATTTCAATGATGTTCCAGAAGAGACAAGTTGTCGTATTGTGAATATCTACGGGTCGGCGAGATCCGGGACCGCGCGGGCCAAGCGGGTGTCGAATGGGAGTGGAGTTGCCGAGAGCCGAAGAACCAGGCAAACCGCCGCGAACGCCAAACCCAGGTGTAAGACGATGGTCACGCCGTAATCGGCGAGGATCAGTGGCCAAGACGGCGCGAGATGTTCGAGGCGCGATCCGGCGAGGAGGATGGCGGAGCCCGCGAGTGCGGCGGTCAGCCCCACGCTGATCCTCCAGGGTTGCATCGCTAGAACTTGAGCGCGGCCGACAGGCGGCTTCCTAGCGATTGATCCTACCGTGCCTTCCCGGCGCGTGCTTTTCTTGTGAACTTTCCTGCGGGCCGGTAGAATCGGTACGGGTTCGAGCGAAGCGAGTGTGGAATCTTGTGGCCGCATCCGACTGGCCGGCGGCCAGTCGGAACGTCCGATCGGGGTCGCGAAATTGCCGAAAGCGGAAGAGGCAGGCGGAGAGATCCAGGCGCTGCGGGAGCGGCTCTCGAGGCTGAGCGAGGCGAGTCTTCGGATCAGCGATAGCCTGGACGTCGATACCGTGCTGCACGAGGTCGTAGAGAGCGCCCGGGTGCTGACGGGCGCCGGCAGCAGCGGCATCACGACGATGGACGCTTCGGGTCAGCTGCAGGATTTCGTCACGGCGGGCGTGAGTCCCGAGGAGCACCAGCGGTTCCTGGAGCTGCCCTACGGGCCGGCGCTGTGGGAGTACTTGCGCGAGGTGCCGGAACCGCTCCGGCTCAGCGACCTGGCGGCCCACCTGAGCGCGCTCGGCTTCCCCGAAGACGGGACGCTGGTGCGGAGCTTCCTTGGGGTGCCGATCCGTCACCGGGGCGCGCATGTCGGCAATTTCTACCTCGCCGACAAGGAGGGCGGCCGGGAGTTCACGACCGAGGACGAGGAGGTCCTGACGCTCTTCGCGTCGCAGGCCGGTGCGGCGATCGCCAACGCGCGCAAGCACCGGGACGAGCAGCGGGCGCGGGCGGATCTGGAAGCTCTGATCGACACGTCGCCGGTGGGCGTGGTGGTGTTCGACGCCCGGAGCGGGCGGGTGGCGTCGCTGAACCAGGAGTCGCGCCGTATTGTCGGCGACCTGTGCATGCCGGGCCAGTCGGCGGAAGATCTGCTGAAGGTGCTGCGCGTGCGGCGCGCGGACGGTCACGAGGTGGCGTTCGAAGAGTCGCCCCTGACGCAGATGCTGCGCAACGCCACCACGGTGCGCGCCGAGGAGATCGTCCTCGAGGTTCCGGACGGCCGGAGGATCACCATACTCGTCAACGCCACGCCCATCCGCACGGAGCAGGGCGAGGTCGAGTCGCTGGTCGTCAGCCTGCAGGACCTGACGCCGCTGGAGGAGCTGGAGCGGCTCCGGGCCGAGTTTCTGGGCATGGTAAGCCACGAGCTCCGTGCCCCGCTGACCTCGATCAAGGGCTCCGCGGCCACGGTGTTGGGCGCGCCGAGGGCGCTGGACCCGGCCGAGACGATGCAGTTCCTCCGGATCATCGACGAGCAGGCGGATCACATGCGGGAGCTGATCAGCGACCTGCTGGACGCGGCGCACATCGAGACGGGCAGGCTGTCGGTCACACCCGAGCCCGTGGAGCTTGCGGCCGTCATGGATCAAGCCCGAAACATGTACCTGAGCGGAGGGGGCAGGAATCCTCTCCGCATCGACCTGCCGCCGGACTTGCCGCGGGTGCTGGCGGACCGGCAGCGCATCGTCCAGGTCCTGGGCAACCTGTTGTCCAACGCGGCCCGGCACTCGCCCGAGTCGTCGGCCATCCGGGTGGCCGCCGTGCGGGAGGACGTCCATGTGGCGGTCTCGGTCGCCGACGAAGGTCGAAGCATCCCGGCGGAGCGTCTGCCGCACCTGTTCCGGAAGTTCGCCCGGAGCGGCCGGGAGGACCGTGGACGGGGGGTCGGAGCGGGCCTGGGCCTGGCCATCTGCAAGGGCCTGGTGGAGGCGCATGGGGGCCGCATCTGGGCCGAGAGCGAGGGAACGGGCCCGGGCGCCCGCTTCATCTTCACGATTCCGGTCGTCGAGGAGGCCGGGGTCGGCGTCGCGACGAGCCCTGTGCGGAGGCCCGGTCGCACGGGGCGCGCCGGGGAAGAGGGGCCGCACGTCCTGGTGGTGGATGACGACCCGAAGGCACTGGGCTACGTTCGGGGGATACTCGAGGACGCGGGCTACTACCCGTTCGTGACCGGCGACCCGGAGGACGTGCCCGGCCTCATCGAGACGCACCGGCCCGACCTTGTGCTGCTGGACCTGCTCCTGCCCGGGACGGACGGCATCGAGCTGATGCAAAGCCTACCTGCGCTGGCCGATCTGCCGGTCATCTTCCTGTCCGGATACGGCCGCGACGAGACGATCGCCAGGGCCCTCGAGATCGGAGCGGCCGATTACATCGTGAAGCCGTTTTCTCCGACGGAGCTCGTGGCCAGAATCGAGGCCGCCCTGCGCAAGCGGGCCGGGACGCGCGAGCCCTACCGGATGGGGGAGCTCGCCATCAACTACGACGAGCGCCGGGTGAGCTTGGCCGGCCAGCCTGTCTCGCTGACCGCCACCGAGTACGATCTGCTGAGCGCCCTCTCGGCCAACGCCGGCCGCGTGTCGACGCACGACTACCTGCTGCGCCGCGTATGGCGTTCTCGGCGCGGCGCGAGCCCCCCGGCAGTGCGCGCCTTCATCAAGAAGCTTCGCCAGAAGCTGGGCGACGATGCGAACAACCCGACCTACATCCTCACCGAGCCGCGGGTCGGCTACCGCATGGCCAAGCCCGAGGACGGCTGAGGGTACGGAGCCTCCGCCGTCCATGTCCTCCGGACTCGCCGGGCCGCATCCGTGGAGCGGGAAGCGAGTGTCGCATGGGGAGTGGGTCGCCGAAAGCCGAAGGACCAGGCAACCGCTTGCGTGCAATCGGCTCGGCTTCAGTCCCAGTCACCGTCGGTGTCCCTCTTGAGGGCATCGGCGAGGCCCGGATCGCCCTCGCCTCGCCGTACGGAGCGCTCGAGGAGATCAACGCGGCTCCCCAAGTCGGCGAGTCCGGCTGCACGAGCGACGGCGTAGATGGCGGCCAAGACGGCGGCCAGCGCCAACCCCAGGTGCAGGGCGATGAGAACGCCATAGTCCGAGAGGATCAGTGGCCAGAACGGCGCGAGATACTCGAGGCGTGATCCGGCGAGCAGGATGGCCGAGCCGGCTAGGGCGGCGGTCAGCCCCGCGCTGATCTTCCAGGGTTGCATGGGGGCGGGCTAGAGTTCAAGCGCGGCCGGATCCCGGTCGGTCGGCCCTCGCAGGGAGGAACGATCTCCGCCGTCGCCCACGCCGAGCGAGCGGAGCAGGCGCGCGGCGGCCGGGCCGTTGGCGTGCATCCGGAACCCGGCGGCCACCTTGGCGCGGATGGCCCCCTCGCGGTAGTTGCCCGATGCGACCTCGATGTTGACGCGTCCGGTGCGCCCCTCGGAGTCGGTGTACTCGATCTGCGCATCCGGGTAGAGCACGCGGCCTTGGGCATCGATCGGCAAGCCGAGCTCCTCGGCCACGCGGTGCCGCTCGGCGTCGGCAGCCCGGCGGCCGTCTTTCGCCCGCGCGGACTCGCTCTTGCGTGCTACGGCGCTCTTGAACTCGCCGTCGAGACGCACACGGCGGACGGTGGCCCCCTGCTCGATCAGGCGTTGGTGCTCCTGGCGGCAGGCCCGATAGATGGCGGTGTCGTGCGCGGCTTCGGCGGGCCGGGTACGTGCGAACCCGATCTCCTGGCCGGGATCGATTCCCAGCTCGGCGGCCAGCTTCCGGGCCTCGGTCACGCCTTTCCGCGTGAGGGTCAGCACCTTGAACGGGTTGCCGTTGGGTCCAGTGGCTCGGGTTTCTTGGGCGAGCCCTTCGCGTATCCAGGCGTTCACGGCCCGCCGCGTGGTGTAGGGATGGCCGCCGAAGTGAGCCTCGGCGAGATCGCGGTACGAGACGGCGCCGTAGATGCCGATGTCGGCGAGCGCCCCCCGGCACCGTTCTCTAAAAGAGGTGGACCCGCGGTCCCGGCTCGCGTCGTATTCTCGGCGATGGCCGTCCCGCATGCGGTAGGTAGCGCGGCTTTGTGGCGCGGCGGGACGCGGGTCCGATGCGATCGTGCGGTCGAGCATCTCCTTGGCTCCTCCCCCTCTCGTCAGCGGCGCGGACCGAAGCTCCGGGTCGGAACCGGGAGCTCCGGCCTTGCGGCGTGCTGCGGGTCGGGAGCGCGGGTGGCGGCCACCGGTGCCGACTCCCGTTCGGGCTCACGCTCGCGGCTCCGTACCAGCACGAAGTCGGAGATCTTCTGTGCGTCGGCCGCGGCGCGGCGGATCTCCCTCGGATCCTCCTCGAGGGCGGCGACCCACCCCTCGACATAAGCGGCTCCGCGGCTCGGGTCGTGGCCGACCCCCACGCGCTCGCCGGTCATCATTGCGCTGATCTCGGCCCGGAGCTCCTCCTTCGCATAGTCGGGGGACCCGAATCCGCCCTCGATCCCCTGGATGAGCGTCTCGCGGTTCATGCGCTCTGGATGGCCGGTGCTGTGCCCCAGCTCGTGGAGCGCCGTCTGGTAGTAGTGGTTGGCCGAGGGGAACTGCACGCGCTCAGGGAGCACGATCTCGTCGCGGTTCAGGTTGTAGAACGCGCGGTCGCCGGCCATGTGACGGACGGGGACCCCGCTGTCCGCGAGGACCCTCTCGGCGTGCTGGTGCGCCTTCCAGAGCGGCTCGGCGGTGGGAGTGGGTCGAGCCGGGAGCCCGTCCGCCTGCTCGGCGTTGAAGACGGTGTACTGCCGGACGACAGGCGCGCGCATCCGCTCGTAGCGGTAGATGCGCTTGCCTTCGTTGTCCCTGACGGGCCGGCCGCGCTCGTCGTTGACGGCGATCTTCCGGTGGTCCTGGAACGAGAGGATGCGGGTGCCCTGCTCGCCCTTGCGGACCTGTCCGCCTTGGACCTGAGTCTGGCGGTAGGTACCCCAGCGCACGTCCGCGTAGCCGCGCGCCTGCTGGACGGCGGCGAGGTGCAGGCTGTTCCCGCCCGAGTAGGAGCGTCCGGTATCGACGTTGGCGGGAAGCACGCGCTCGCCCGGCCCCCAGGGCTTCTGCCAGGGCGCGGTGCCCTGGCGGATCTGCTCGATGATCGCATCGGCGAACTGGCGGTGATATTCGTCGTGTTTCATAACTCTTCCTCCTCGGGGCCGTGCGGATCCTCCGAGGCGTCTCGGATCTCGTCCTCGGTGCCCACGTCCTCGGGGAAGAGGCCGTACTGCTCGGCCAGCGATGCCGGCACCTCGAGGGCCTCACCGCCGTCGCGCGAGAGCTCGCGGTCGAAGTCGTCGAGCGTCTCGACGCGGACGATCTTCTCGTCGCTTTCCATGGCCTCACTCCTTTTCTGTTTGTTCTTCATCGTCCTTCCTCCATATCGTCTCCGTGAGCCAGCGATTGGCGGCCGCCTCGTAGCCCCGGACTCGGAGCGCTTCCTCGACGAACCGCCGCCCCCCTCGCCGGGTCATGTGGACGACGAGCGAGATGCCGTCGACCACGCCCCTGCAGGTGACCTCCCAGGGGAGCGCCCCTCCGGCCTGCATGGCGCAACTGGCCAGGCGCGATAGCGCGGAGCTGGCGTTGTTCGCGTGGACGGTGGTGAGCGATCCGCCGTGGCCGGTGTTCAGCGCCTGCAGCAGATCGGCGGCCTCGCCGCCCCTGACCTCGCCGACGACGATGTGGTCGGGCCGGTGGCGGAGAGCGTGGCGGACCAGGTCGCGGATCGACACGGGCGCCTCGGAACCAACGGTTCCCGCCTCGAAGCGGAGGCAGTTCGCGCGCTCGATCCGGAGCTCGAGCGTGTCCTCGATGGCGACGATCCGCTCCTCCTCTGGGAGCAGCTCGATCAGGGCGTTGAGGAGTGTGGTCTTGCCCGAGCCGGTGCCTCCGGAGACCAAGATGTTCCGCCGCGAAGTGAGAGTGTCGCGGGCGACGAGGAACACCTTTTCCGGCAGGGCGCCCTGCCGCACGAGGTCTTCGGCTGAGAACGCGCGGCCCCCGAACCGGCGGATGGTCATGGCCACGTGGGGGCTCGCGGGCGGCGTGCATATGGCGACGCGGGAGCCGTCGTCGAGCCGCGCGTCCAGGACGGGCCGCGCGGCCGGATCGAGCCCGAGCGGCCGCGCGATGTGGATGGCCGCCCGGTGGAGCGCGGCGGCGGTGCGCTCGGGCGCTTCGATGGGCTCGAGCTCTCCGCCGCGCTCGACCCAGACGTTGCCGGGGCCGTTGATCATCAGCTCGGAGACCTCCGGATCTTCGAGCACGGCCTCGAGTCCGGGCAGGAACGGCTTCAGGTGCCCGATCCCGCTCGCGCGCTTCATAGCCGGCCCTCCTCGCGGAGCCGCCAGTAGCCCACGTCCCTCGGCAGGTAGTGGGGCTTCAGATAGACGCGCCGGGCCGGCAGGGACTTCGTGCCGTCGTAGGGCAGGCAGATCGCCTGATAGTTGGCGAGGAGGCTGAAGTCCCGGGGCGTGAAGACCGGCTCCCGGGCCTGCCGGAACGACTTGCTCGCGCCGATCGTGCCCCGCCCGCCTCCGGCACGTCCCGAGAGCAGCGAGAACTCCGGCCTGCCCGTCGTCTCGGTGAACGTGTAGGAAGGCTGCGTCTTCATGACGCTGCCGCACATCTCCGAGGCGATCCTGGCCGAGGACTCGTCGCTCAAGGACAGGAAGATCCGGGTGCGGAGCGTCTGGACCAGTGTGCGCCAGGCCTCCGTGCCGGACAGCACGGAGCGGAGCGAGGAGATCGACTGCGTGGCCACGATCGGGATGCAGCGGCACTGCCGCGTCATCGCGAACGCCTTCTCGTCGCCCGAGGGGTCGTCCTGGCCCACGGTGGCGAACGCCTGGTACTCGTCGCAGATGAACACGGCGGGCCGGAGGTAGCGTCCGGGCCGGCGGGCGGCCTCGGCGGGCCGCCGGAGGAGCGCCTGCATCCAGGCGTTCTTGAGCAGCACGCCGATGGCGCGGCCGAGCGCCGGGTTCGCGCCCGCGGGCATGTTGAGGGCGAGGACCCGGCCCTCTTCGATCAGCTGGGCGAGCGGCGGCAGCCGGCGACGGAGCCCCGGCATGGGCCGGACGGCCTCGGGGTCCTCGTCCGGCGCATCGTTACCTATATGTATAGATGGGGACTCATCCGATTCCGGAGGCGGCGGACAGAAGACTCCGGCCACGCCGGGCTGATCGAACAGCGAGAGGAAGACGGAGATGCCCTCGACGATCGAGGTGCGGAGCTTGGCATCGAGCGCCATCCAATCGTTCAGGTACCAGCGCTCGATCGCCTCCACCTGGTCCCTGAGTTCGCTGCCTGCGCCGCTCTCGCCTTCCTCGGTCTCGAACGGGATCTCAAGCTCGGCGAGCCGATCCCGGAGGACCGGGTCGAGCCGGCACGTCACCGTGTCCTCACCGGAGGTATATATCCAGACCCAGTCATTCAGCGCTTCCGGATGGCCGATCATGTCGTCGTGGGAGATGACGACGCGCGCCGGGCACGCCTCAGCCACCAGGTCCTGGGCCTCGCGGATTCTCTCGGCGAATAGTTCCGCGTCGATCGTGCAGCGGTAGACATCCTGCAGCGTGACCCAGCCCCCCGGCAGGAGCCGGTACAGTTCGATGATCCAGCGCACGAGATTCGTATAGGCTTGCTGCCAGAACGGTTCGCGGCTCTTGCCGAAGAGCTGGTTGATCAGGGATGAGACGCTGTAGGCGAGCGAGTAGGTGTCGAGCAGCGGATCGTCGAGCGGGTTCCACTGCCAGGACCCGTCCAGCCCGATTTCCAGGTAGTCGTCCGCGCGGCCGGCCTCCTCGAGGATCCCCCGCACGCTGTGGCAGAAGTCGCCCTTGACCTCGAGCACCAAGGCGCTGGCCCGTCGTGCGGGCCGGTCGGCCTGCCACGAGAGGAGCTGCTGGGCGAACGGATACATGCAGGCCGAGGTCTTGCCGGAGCCGACGGCGCCGACGATCAGGATGCCGGTGTAGAGCCCCGTCTCTGGAACGACGAGCCAGGAGGGCCGCTCGCTCTCGCGCGGAACGGTCGGGTGGTGGAGCTCGCCGACCACGAGCGAGGGCGCCTCGTCCTCGGGCGACACGGGCCAAGCAGGCAGCTTGCCCCGGCCGCCGCCCCTCGCCCGCGGCTGGAGCCAGACTCTCCAGACCGAGAGGCCTAAGCTCCCGGCGAGCACCACGGCGACGGCGGGCGCCGCGTAGTACCAGACGCGGATCACCGTGTGGAAGTCCGGATCGTGGTAGGCGATCAAGTCCAGCACGGGGTTGCCGCCGCTGGCGGGAAACGGCGCCCACAAGGCGTGGGCGATCGCGGCCGCCGAAGCGAGGCCCACGAGTACGAGCGTCGCCGGCCTCAGCATCGCTCTGACAACCTTCCCGTAGGGCAGCCATGTTGGGAATAGCCATCTCGTCCAGCTAAGTCCCATAACGCATATAACTGACTTGTTTATATTGACTTATCACGATGCATAAGGATCTCTCCTGTCCCATAGCGATCCGCTTCGACCCCTTGCATCCGCTAATCTGTGGTGGATATATTGGTATGTATGACACTCCCCACACGACCCCCGCAACGCAAGCCGCGCAGACGGCATCCCAACAACGCCCTGACGCCTGCCTTCGTGCGCAACGTGAGCCAGGCCGGACGCTATTGTGACGGCCAGGGCCTCTATCTCGATGTGCGGCCCTCGGGCAGCCGGGGCTGGATCCAGCGCCTCACGATCCGCGGCCGCCGAACCGAGCTCGGGCTCGGCGGATTCCCCCTGGTCTCGCTGAAGGAAGCCCGAGAGAAGGCGTTCGCCAACCGGAAGCTCGCCCGCGAGCGAGGCGATCCCCTGTCGGAGAAGCGGCGGGTCGAGTCGACGCCCACCTTCGCGGACGCGACCCGGCAGGTCTGGAACCAGCTGCGGCCGGGCTGGCGCTCCCCCCAGCATGCGCAGCTCTGGCTGAGCAGCCTGGAGCGCTACGCTGTTCCTCGCATCGGGAAGATGCCAATTTCGGAGGTGACGAGCGCCGACGTGATCGGGATTCTCGCTCCGATCTGGCACGACGTGCCGCCCACCGCCCGGAAGTTGCGCCAGCGCATCCGCGCGGTCATGGAGTGGGCGGTGGCGATGGGTCTCAGGCCCGACAACCCGTGCGACCGGATCGGCCCGGTGCTCGGTTCGCAGGGGGGCGTCGTTCGACACATGCGGGCGTTGCCGCACCGCGAGGTGGCGTCCGCGATCGAGACGGTGCGGGCGTCGAACGCGCGGCCGGTCGTGAAGCTGGCGTTCGAGTTTCTGGTGCTGACGGCGGTGCGCTCCGGCGAGGTCCGCGGGGCGGCGTGGGCGGAGATCGAGCGGGACGCGGGCGTGTGGACCATCCCGGCGATGCGCACGAAGGGGAACCGCGAGCACCGGGTGCCGCTGTGCGGGCGTGCTTTGCAGATCCTCGAGGAAGCGCGGGTGCTCGGTCGCGGCAGCCCGCTCGTGTTTCCGGGCGTGCGCGGAAAGCCATTCGCGAGCACGGCGCTGTCGGAACTGCTCGGGGAGTTGAAGATCGCGGCTGTGCCGCACGGGTTCCGGTCGAGCTTTCGGGACTGGGCAGCCGAGGAAACGGATCATCCTCGGGAGGTGGCCGAGGCTGCGCTGGCGCATAAGGTCCGCAACCAGATCGAGGCGGCGTACCGGCGCACGGACCTGTTCGAGCGGCGGCGTCGGTTGATGGACGATTGGGCGCGTTACCTCGCTGGCGAGGGGTGAGACCTGGAGGCCGAACCGGTCCGCTGAGGCGCTGGCTCATGACCCTTACCTGTCATGAGCCAGCCTACCCTTTGGGGCCACGCTTCGCGGGTCCCCGGCAGGGGCTGGCGGGGGGCTGTGCCCCCTCTGACCCCCCCAACGGCAACGGCACATCATGGACGCTGGACCGGGCGGGGGGCTCGTCCCCCCTCCGTCTCGCCGGCCCGTCCTGATGGCTGATCGCCGCACCGTCGCCGCCGGCCGATTCGCTGCCGCGAACCATCAGCGGCTGGGACCATGATCCCGCTCTCGCCCACGGTGGCGCATCAGCTCCAGCGCCCGCGCAACGTCTCGGCGAGCGTCCTGTAGTCCCGGGCCAAGTATGTCGCTTGCCCGCTTAGCTGCGCGACCTGCCGCTCCAAGGCTTCGACCTGCCTCCGCAAGGTCTCGACCTGCGCGGCGTGCTGCTTCTGCGCCTGCTCGTACTGCGCGGACAACGTCCGCAAAGCCTTCGTCAACTGCTGTTCTAACGCGGTCATAGAGCTCCTTCACTCGTTCGACAGCTTCACGGCCGGCCGAGTGTCCACGGTCCAGGGCGGATAGGCGAGCGCGCCGGCCGGCAGCACCACGAACCGCTCCCCCTCGATCTCCCGAAGCGTGATTCCCCAGGTGGTCGCCTCGAGCCGCTCCAGGGTCTGGCGTGCCTCCCCGATATCCAGGTCGAGGGCGGCGGCCGTCTCGATCCGGGCCTGGATGCGCGTCGACAGCCAGTGCAGCGTCGCCCAGCTCCCGCCGCAGATGCCGAGCCAGAGGCTCAGGCCGACTACCAGGGGCCGGAGCCAGGCCTTGAGCAGGAGCGCGCGCATCCGCCCGGTCGCCACCGCCGTATCGGCTTCGATGGTACGCAGCGCGTTGTTCGCAACACGCTGCGAGTTCGCGCCGAGCCGCTCGAGCTCGCTCGCGGTCAATTCCTCGATCGCCTGGCGTTCGCTCTCCAGCCGTCTGCGCAATCGCTCGGTCAAGTCGTTCGCGTTTGAAGTCATGTGCGTATAGCTCTCCTTTCAGACGCCACCGGTCCCCGGTCTCGGGGTCCAGCGCCGTGATGTAGTCCTTGCCCTGGCGCGGCACCTCCAGGCCCGCCTCCCGCAGGGCGGCGACGATATCGGCCCTATTCCGTACCGTGCCGTGCTCGACACGCTGGAGCAGGTAGTCGCGGATCAGGTCGCGGGGGGCGGGCTCGAGCGCGAGGCCGGCACGCAGGTGCGCCGCCTCGACGTAGGCGCGGTGACCGGGGTGCTGCACCCGAGCCAGCGCCGGGTCATCCGGCCGGCTCCAGCCGTGTTCGGCGTTGAAGGCGTCGCGGAGCGGGTCGAATGTCTTCTGCCAGCCCGGCGGCGCGATGTTGAGGCTCCGGCCGGTCTCGAGGTCGCACCGCGCGGCGAGGACATGCACGTGAACGCCGCCGTCGCGCTCCCGATGCACCACGGCCGCCCAGGCGTAGCGGTCGGGCTCGAGCCCCGCCCAGGCCGTCTGTTCAAAGGCATCGATGACCGCGCCGATCTGCGCGTCGGTCGGAGTGTCGTCCGGTGCCCAGGCAATCACGCCCGACGTGTACTTGTGCTCGAACGCCAGCGCGTCGGCCACCGCGGCGACGTGATGGGGATCCCCCCGGAGGACCTCCACGCCCTCGCGCAGTTGCCCCGTCGCGTCCCGCGCCCCGAGCAGGTAGTCGGCCGCCGCCCGGGCCGAGCCGGTTCCGCGAGCCAGGAATTTAATGTGCATCGGGGTCGGGGCGTCCGACGGGGGCCAACGCCGCGAGCGCCCGCTCGATCGCGACCAGGTGGGCGACGATCTCGACGGTCTCGGCGTTCGCTTTGAAGGTATTGGCCCAGCGGGCGATCTGGTTCAGGTTCGCCCCGATCCGCGCCAGCTCGCGGGTCCGCTCTCGCTCCACCTCGGTCGCCGGGGCGGTCCACGTACGCGTACGCGCCATGGCCTGCCGGAGCAGCGCCGACAGCGACACGCCAGCGGCCGCGGCCTTGGCCCGCCAGTCGGCGAGCTCGGCCGGCGATACGCGGGCGGCCGCAGTGACGGTGCGGCGATCGGCCATCAGGACGCACCGCCAGGGGAGAAAGGGGCGCGAGCCCCGCCCGCGAACTCCGCCAGAGGGCGGACATCCGGGGGATCGAAGGGGGCGGAGCACCCCTCGCCAGCCCTAATGTTGCACATTGGGTAGGCTGGCTCTCCCGCCGTAGCGGCCAAACTCGCCCGCCGACGGTCGGAACACTGGGCCGTCAAAATCGCCATACCCGTATATTGAGGAGCCCGCCTTATGCGGTGTCAACAACGGGCAAAAAGGCGATGTCCCAGGTGTTCCAGCGACGTACCAGAAGCGGACCCGGCTCCGCCAGCGGCGGCGGGAAGGGATGGCGGCGACACCGGCCGAAGCGAGGGACCGGCTAGTCTCGCGGGCCTGGAGGATCGCCGCCCTCCGGGCTCCGGGCGGACCGGCTTTCGGCGCGAAGCGGAGTTCGATCGCGGGCTCGGGTGGGCTCTCGACGAGGCGCGCTCAAGCGCGGCGGGAGGTAGGTTGGATGCACGAGCCGGATAACGGTCAGGGGAGGATTCGACGATACGAAGAATTGTAATGCTGCACGGGGTTGGCCCGGTGCTATTGGCCCCGGGAGATCGCGGATGACGATGGTCCAGCCCTTCCAGGCGAGTCTCTTCGCCGAGGACTTCCTGCGCGAAGCGATCGAGGGGCTTCCCGAATGGCAGGACTTAGTCGAAGCAGCGCTCGGGGATCTTGAGGCTTCGTTGCGTGGCCTGTTTGATCGCTTCCCGACGGAGCTGTCGCCCAACGAGAGCCAGACCGAGGATGATCTGATCTGGCCGGTGTTGGCGCGACTCGGATGGACATCCAGCCTCAGGCAGCAGAACCTCTCGGCGCGCGGCCGCGAAGACGTGCCGGACGGCTTGCTGTTCGCGGACGGCGCCTCGAAGGACCGGGCAAACCGCTTCGCCGAGGAGTGGAGACGCTACGAGGACGGCCTCGCCGTCGTGGAGTCGAAACGATGGTCTCGACCCCTCGACCGGCGCTCGGGGCGGCGGGGCGAGGAGTCCGCGCCCTCTACGCAGATGCTGCGCTACCTCCGCCGCATCGACGACCTGACCACCGGCAAGCTCCGGTGGGGCATTCTGACGAACGGCGCCCGCTGGCGCCTCTATTACGCCGGCGCGCGCTCGGTCTCCGAGCAGTTCTTCGAGATCGATCTCGCGGCGGTTCTGGATGTTCCGGGCCTCGGCCGGGAAGCCATCCCGACCGAGGCCCGGCGACACTGGCTGAAGGTGTTCTGGCTGGTGTTCCGGCGAGATGCCTTCCTGCCCGACGCGGCGGACGAACGAACCTTTCACCAGCGCGCGATCGAGGAAGGCCGCTTCCATCAGGAACGGGTCGCCAGCAGCCTGTCCGTCCTGGTCTTCGAGCAAGTCTTCCCGGACTTTGTTCGGGCACTGGCCAAGGCAGATCCCGAAGCCCCGTTGCCCGAAGTGCGCGACGCAGCGTTGGTCTTGCTCTACAGGCTTCTCTTCGTGCTTTACGCCGAAGACCGCGATCTCCTGCCGGTACGCGACAGCCGCTACGACGAGACTACGCACTCCGGGAGCGGGTTCGTGGCGACATCGGCCGCCTCCCGGGCCGAGCCGGTTCCGCGGGCCAAGAACTTAATGTGCATCGGCGTCGGGGCGGACGACGGGGGCCAGTGTCCTAAGCGGCCGCTCGATGGCGACCAGGTGGGCGACGATCTCGACGGTCTCGGCGTTCGCTTTGAAGGTATTGGCCCAGCGGGCGATCTGGTTCAGGTTCGCCCCGATCCGCGCCAGCTCGCGGGTCCGCTCTCGCTCCACCTCGGCGTGCGCCACGGTCCAGGGGCGCACCCGGCCAACCGACCGGCGCACCAGATCCGACAGCGTCAACCCTGAGCCGGTTGTCCCGTCGCTCTCTTCCCGGCCAGTCGGCGGCCTTCCCCTAGTTAAAGGAGGGTCGGCTTCCGCATCACGCGTTTCGGAGCCTGCTCGGCGTTCACTCACGTTCCGGCCTGCATGGTCGCTGAACCGCCTACCGACTTAGCTCCTCCCTTGGCCGTCTCCGCCGTTTCCGGCTTCGTGCCCGTTTAGGGCGTCGCATATCGGTCGCAGCCCTTTTGCCAAAGTGCTTCAACCCATGTCGTTACCTCCATGAATCGCTCTGGCTGCTACTAGCGGAAGCGACAGTCGCTGGGTGGGATTCGCACCCACTAGGAAAACGCGCCTTTCCACGGCGCACTTCAACATTGCGATGGAGTGGACGCCCCCCACACCGGGCACCAATGTGCGCCGGATGAGGAGAACGCACACGGGGTGCGTTCGGGACACGAGAGGGGGGATCCATGGGCAAGGTGGTCAGCATCATCGGCATCGATATCTCGAAGAGGTACTTCCAACTGCACGGGGCCACGGAGGGCGGTGAGCCCGTGCTGCGCAGGAAGCTGACGCGCTCGAAGCTGCTCGAGTTCCTCGCCAAGCAGCCTGTTTGCCGGGTCGTGATGGAAGTGTGCGCGAGCGCCCACCATTGGGGGCGGATGATCCGGGAGCTCGGCCACGAAGTCCGCCTGATTCCCCCGGTGTATGTGAAGCCTTATGTGAAGAGGCAGAAGAACGATGCCAACGACGCCGGGGCGATCGTCGAGGCGGCCCAGCGGCCGACGATGCGGTTCGTGGCCGTGAAGACCGAGGAGGAGCAGGCACACTCGGTGGTGTTCCGGGCCCGGGAGCTGCTGGTGCACCAGCGGACGCAGACGATCAATGCGCTACGGGGTCACCTCGCGGAGTTCGGACTCGTCGTTCCGCTCGGGATCCACAACGTCGGGAGGCTGGAAGAGGCGTACGCGGAGTGTGAGGAGTTCTTCCCGGTGCTGGTACCCCCCGCGATACGCCTCCTCATCGAGCGGATCCACGACCTGGATGCGGAGATCGATGAGATGGACCGGGAGATCCGTCGGATGGTGAGGGAAGACGAGGCGCTCCGGCGCCTGATGACGATCCCGGGGGTGGGAGAGCTCACGGCGATGGCGGTCCACACCTTTGCGCCACCGATGGAGAGCTTCCGCACGGGGCGCGACTTCGGGGCATGGGTAGGGCTCACGCCGCGTGAATCGTCGACGGGTGGCCGCCAGCGGCTGGGGCGGATCACGAAGATGGGTCAGCGCGACATCAGGAGGCTCCTGTACCTGGGGGCGACGTCGGTCATCTCGAGTGCCATCCGGCGGGGGGAGGTCACCGATCCCTGGCTTCGGCGGATGCTGGACGAGAAGCCGAGGAAGGTGGTTGCGGTGGCACTGGCCAACAGGATGGCGCGCATCATCTGGGCCGTGACGGTGAAGGCGGAGAACTACAGGGCACGGGGAGTGACGAAGGCCGTTTCTGCAGCAGCGTAGGGTTGCGAGTCAGATGAGTGGAGCAAACGAGCGTTGGCTAGACCCGAAACCCGGAGGAGGCGAGAGATGAGATCATCGGGGGTGACGGCTCGATCACCCCAATGGGCATGAGCTGGGAAGGTCCCAACTGGAGAGGGCAGGCAGGACGGCGGACAAGGTAGGGGCAAACGGTCGGCAAGACGGGGTCGGAAAAACCAGTAGCCTACGATGGGCCACCGAGCCCGCCATTGCGATTCGGATCCGATCTCACGAACACCATACGGGCCCGCGGCCAGAAATGTGCCGCACCAAGAGGCCGCACATACGACCGTACCTGACCTGACTGCCACCGACTTCGGTACGACGTCAGGCTTGCCAACCAGGGGGGCGTCCACATTCGTGGGCTGGCTCCCGTCCGCTAAGCCAACTCAGCCGCCGACGCTGGGAACCCTGGGCCGTCAAAATCTCCATACCCGTACATTGACGAGCCCGCCTTATGCGGTGTCAACAACGGGCAAAGAGGCGATGTCCCTGGAGTTCCAGCGACGTACCAGAGGCGGACCCGGCTCCGCCAGCGGACGCCCGATCTGCTCCCGGAGAGCCGGAGGAGAACCTCGATTCGCGGTGGGTCGAGGCACCGCTTATTCTGCACCAGTTCATCCACCGGCAGAAGAGGCGAGTAGCGCCACAGTTTGGCCCCTGGGATAGGATGAGTGAGCCCTATGGCCCCTTGCGAAATCCGATGACTCGTCACCGCACCATCATCCGGCTGTCGGCGGTGCTAGCGGTTGTGGCCTTGGCCAAGGGGTGCGGGGACGGTGACAGCCCTACCGCGCCTCCAACGCCAGAGCCCGCCCGTCCGACGACGGTCACGGTAACCCCCGCCACGGCCGAGCTGACCGCATTGGGTGCAACCGTTCAGTTGAGGGCAGAGGTGCGTGACCAGAACGCCAGGGTGATGGCTGGGACCACCGTGACTTGGACGAGCAGCGCCAACTCAGTGGCGACGGTGAACGCGTCGGGTTTGGTGGTGGGGGTCGCCGAAGGGACGGCGACGATCACGGCGAGTGCGGGAAGCGCACAGGGAACGGCAGAGATCATGGTCGGTCCCAACCGGGACGGGGCCGCGCTGATCGCGCTGTACGAAGCGACGGATGGGCCAAACTGGGTCGATGCCGAAAACTGGCTGACCGACGCACCGCTCGGCGACTGGTACGGGGTGGACGCCGATGATTCCGGCCGAGTCGTCGGTCTGAGTCTCGGCCGCAACAACCTGACGGGCTCGATCCCACCCGAGCTTGGCAACCTCACGAGCCTTACGAGGCTATGGCTCCGCAGCAACAATCTGACGGGCTCGATTCCGACCGAGTTCGGCCGCCTTACTAGGCTGACGCACCTGTGGCTAGAACGTAACAACCTTTCGGGTCCGATCCCAGAAAGCTTTCTCCAGATCGATGGTTTGACGCGGTTCCACTTCGAACGAAACGCGGATCTGTGCGCTCCGGGCACCTCAGATTTCGTGACTTGGCTGCAGGACATACCGGATGTTTCCCCAAGCCCCTACTGCAACGAGTCGGACATGGAGGTCCTCGAACTCGTCTACGAGACCTCCGGCGGGCCCAACTGGATAGAGTCCACCGGCTGGCTAGAGACGCCGGCACTGGAAGCATGGCATGGGGTGACGGCGAACTCTCTCGGTCAGGTAGTGGCCCTCGACTTAGCCCGCAACGGTTTGATGGGTCGGCTACCGGCCAATCTTGGAAGCTTGGCTGACATGACGACACTGCGGGTCGGGGGCAACGCGCTCTCTGGACCGTTACCGCGTTCCCTGGCCCAGCTCTCGCTTGTCGAGTTCCACTACGCCGACACTCACCTGTGTGCCCCGGCGGTAGCATCTTTCCGGGTGTGGCTGAACGGCATTGCGTCGCTTGAGGGCACGGGTGTGGAATGTGCACCCCCCTCTGACCGAGAGATCCTGGTAGCGCTGTACGAAGCGACGGATGGACGGAATTGGGCTATTGCCGACAACTGGTTGACCGTCGCGCCGCTCGAGGACTGGTACGGAGTCTGGGCCGATGCCCGAGGCCGGGTCACAAGGCTGTCCCTTTCGGACAACGAGCTGGCTGGCCCAATTCCCGCTGAACTAGGTGACCTCGCAGCTCTGAATGGGTTGACGCTCAGCCACAACAACCTCTCGGGCCCAATCCCGCCCGAGCTTGGCAACCTGCCGATGCTCGCTGGACTCTTGCTCAGCTCCAACAACCTCGCGGGACCGATTCCGCCCGAGTTCGGCCGCCTTACTAGGCTGACGCACTTGTGGCTAGAACGTAACAACCTTTCGGGTCCGATCCCCCCCGAACTCGGCAGCCTCGCCGACCTGCTAGTCCTGAGTCTCGGGGAAAACGACCTCTCGGGTCCGATTCCGCCCGAACTCGGCAGCCTCGCCAACATGACGCGGCTGTATCTCGGCGATAACGACCTAACCGGCGAAATCCCACCCGGACTCGGTAACCTCGCCAGGCTGGAGCGCATGGATCTCTACGCTAACGACCTCTCGGGCCCGATCCCACGTGAACTCGGTAGCCTCACCAACCTTGAGAGTCTGCGTCTCGTCAACAACGACCTGACGGGTCCGGTGCCCCCTGAGTTCGGTGGAATGTCGAGCCTGCGACGGCTGTCCCTCACAAACAATTCTGGGATGTCGGGAGCGTTACCGGCCGGACTGACGGCTCTTAGGCTCGAGGCACTGCTGGCCGGGGGCACGGATCTTTGCGCACCCCCGGACCCTGGATTCCAAGCTTGGCTGGAAGGAGTCCACAGGCGCCGCGTAGCCGCCTGCGCTAACGGAGACCCGCCGATGGCGTACGTGACACAGGCGGTGCAGTCGCGGGAGTACCCGGTTCCGCTGGTTGCGGGCGAGAAGGCTCTACTGCGAGTCTTCGTTACGGCTGCGCGCCACACGACGGCCGGCATCCCCTCTGTCCGGGCACGGTTCTACCTGAACGGAACCGAGACGCATGTAGCGGACATCCCGGCCATGACGACGCCCATCCCGACGGAGGTTCTCGAACACGATCTGTCGATATCTGCCAACGCCGAGATCCCAGGCGAAATCGTGCAGCCGGGCTTAGAGATGGTGATCGAGATCGACCTAGAGGGGGTGCTGGACCCCGGGGTCGGGGTGTCGAAGCGGATCCCAGAGACGGGCCGCCAGGTGGTTGAGGTGCGCGAGATGCCCGTGTTTGACCTCACAGTGATTCCGTTCCTATGGGGCCCAAAGCCGGATGCACTGGTTCTGGACGTAACCGAGGCCATGGCCGAAGACCCACACAACCACGAGTTACTTGCAATGACACGGACCTTGCTTCCAGTCGAGGACCTCGTGCTCACTCGACATGAACCTGTGGTGACTTCGCACAACAATTCATTGGACCTGATCCGCGAAACAGAAGCGATTCGAGTCCTCGAGGGCGGACGCGGTTACTACATGGGAACGATGACCGGAGAGTTCGCAGGAATTGATGGACTGGCCCTCCAGAACGGACGTTCGATTTTCTCCAAGACGGACCGTGGAGAGCGATCAGAGTTTGTGATCGCACACGAGCTGGGACACAACATGGGTCTCTACCACCCGCCGGGGTGCCGGGCGGGTCATCTAGACTACTCCTTCCCCCACGAGAATGGACAGATAGGAGCTTGGGGATACGACTTCGATGCCCACCGTCTGGTTCCACCCACTGTAGGTGACCTGATGTCCTATTGCGGGCAGGGGTGGATCAGCGACTACCACTTCACCAACGCGCTTCGCTACCGGCTGTTCGACGAGGGGCCGCCGCTGGTGGCGGCAAAGTCCCTCCTCCTATGGGGCGGGATGGATGCGGAAGGCGACCCGTTCCTCAACCCTGCCTTCATCGTCGACGCCCCACCCGCGCTCCCCGATTCCACTGGTGGGCACCGGATCACCGGACGGACCGCCAGCGGCAGTGAGCTCTTCGCCCTCGACTTCGCCATGCCCGAGGTGGTCGACGGCGACGGGAGCTCGTCCTTCGCCTTCGTCCTCCCGGCTCAGCCCGGCTGGGCCAGCAACCTGGCGACCCTCACGCTCTCAGGGCCCGGTGGGTCGGTTACGCTGGACAGCGACACGGACCTGCCCATGACCATCCTGCTCGATCCGAGCACCGGACAGGTGAGGGGGATCCTGCAGGACTTGCCGCAGGCAGACGCAGCGGCCCTCGCCCCTCAAGCGGGTTTCGACAGTCTCGATGTGCTCTTCAGTCGCGGGCTTCCCGATGCCGCGGCCTGGAGTCGGTGAGACTTGGTGGCTAGTCACCTGAGGGGACCTCCTGTCCGCGGACGTCTTCGACTGCCCAATGGATTCCCGGTCCTTAAGAGGGATGTAATGAGGGAATTGAGAGAGATAGGCTAGTAGTAAGTCATTAAGTAACAGTACGTTACAGATTTCTTAGCGCGTACTTCGACGCGCTGGCCGGTGGGCCGTCTCGTTCACGTCTGGGCGGAGCTTGGTTTTCTCTTTCTGCTTCTTCTTAGCCACTATTCAGGCTCCGCAAAGGCTCGCGCGAGTGATTCCAGCGTTCTGAGTGCCGATTCCATGGCCCCCGTGTGTAACTATTCAAACTGACCCACTACTTCGATCGTGTAGGTGGTCCCGTCGACCGCGAACGACGTCTGGCTGAGGCTCCCGTCGTCTGGACTGAAGCCGTAGACGCCCCAACCACCCCAGCCGCCGGACGGTTCCACCTGGCCAAGCGTCAGAACAGGCGGTCAGATGGCGTTAGCGCTCGGGCGCGTGGCGATCCGGGGCCGACACGTCCGTTCAGTAAGCGTTCGGCGGGGTGACTAGAGGCGCCTCGCCAGTACGTTCCCGAACGCCCTCGCCGTCGCGACGAGATTCCAACCTTCGGGATCGCCACGTCGTCATCTGCCGGGTCTTCCTCAGCCCCGCGCGACGCCCGCGACGCCCAAGGGAGCACCCGTCACGGGTTCCGCGAACGTACCGTAAGCTCCCGTGTAATCGCCCGCCAATTATACGGGATCACATACGATAGAAACGAGTCGGACCAGAAACTACTGCATACATAAATAACTACAGGTCATATACTTATGATGACATAGGGACAGGATAGACAGTAGATCAACCGTCCGGGCACGGTGTGGGACGGCGCGACGGGGAGCGGCATGAACTGGCGACTCGCCCTCTCGGAACTCGAGGCGGAGCGAGGACACCTGCGGCTCGACGGCGAGCCGGTGATCCTGTACTCGCTTCTGTCCCCGCCCGGCCAAGCCTACGCGAACCTGCTCCGGGAGCTCTACTGCCTGGACGCGGCGATGACGGTCTCGCTCGAGTGGCGGCCCTGGGCGATGGAAGCGGCGAGGCGCCGGATCCGTGGTGCGCAGCGGCACTACTTCGCGCGCCGCTACTCGATGATGGCGCACGTGCAGGAGACGGAGGGCACGGCGGCCGCGATGGTCGACTCGGCCGCCGCCACCGAATCGGATCGTCTGGGCGAGGCGCTCGTCGAGCTGGAAGCGGACGGGGTGAGCTACGGCGAGGCGACGCTGACCGTGGCGCTCCACGGCGAGCTGGGAAGCATCGAGCGGCTGG
Organism: Longimicrobiales bacterium; assembly: GCA_965219445.1. Taxonomy (GTDB): domain Bacteria; phylum Gemmatimonadota; class Gemmatimonadetes; order Longimicrobiales; family Gaopeijiaceae; genus UBA822. The sequence continues at coordinate 448,369 of CBDCNQ010000005.1, forward strand.
ACGGCGACCTGCGTCGGCTGTTCGCGGCGCACGACGCGAAGGTGATCCGGGAGGGCTACGGCCAGCTCCCGGCGTGGTTCGCGCGGCTGCCGGCCCAGCCCCGGGGGCGGCAGGTGCGGAAGGTGTTCGTGTCGGCCGGTGTGGCGGCGAGCCTGGCGCCGCTCTTCGGGCCGCCCGGGGGGACGCCCCGGAGCCGTCACCTCGGTCGCGAGTCGCTCGCGGTCTTGGAGACCCCGTGGCGCACGGCGTACCACTACGACCTGTTCGCCGGTGATGTGGGCCACACGTTGATGCTCGGCGCGACGGGCTCGGGCAAGAGCTTCACACTGAACTTCCTCCTGGTCGAAGCTCTCAGGTACGACCCGCGCGTCCTGATTCTGGACTTGGGCGGCTCGTACCGCTGGCTGACCCGGTTTCTCGGGGGCCGCTACCTGGAGCTCTCGCCAGGCGAGGCGGAGCCGACGCTCCGGCTTCAGCCGTTCGCGCTCCCGGCGGGCACGCGGACGTTCCAGTTCCTGACGGGCTGGGTGCTACGGCTGCTGAAGCTCGGCGGTTGGGAAGCGAGCGGAGCGGATACGAGCGAGATCCGGGCGCGCATTGAGGATCTGTATGCGTTCGAGCCGGAGCGGCGGACGCTGAGCGTCCTGGCAAGCTCGCTTCCGTCCGCGACGTGGCCGGCCTGGAGCCGTTGGACCCAAGGCGGCGCGTGGGGCGCGTACTTCGATAACCCGGCCGTCGGGGCGCCGGATCTCGAGTTCGCCGACTGGCAGGTGATCGATCTGGCGGGTGCGGTCGAGCATCCGGATCTCTGCGACGCGGCGCTCTCCTACCTGCTCGAGCGGATGCGCCTGGAGGTTGAGGATCCGTCCGAGGCGGCGCGCCTGAAGTTGATGGTCGTGGACGAGGCCTGGCGCTACCTGCAGGACCCGGCGGTGCTGAGCTACCTGGCCGAGGCGGCGAAGACGTGGCGGAAGAAGAACGCCGCGCTGGTCCTCGCCACGCAGTCCGCCGTCGACGTGACGGCAACGCCCGGCGCTGCGGCGCTCCTCGAGTCGATCCCGACCAAGCTCTTCCTCGCGAACCCCGAACTCCCCGACGAGGTCGGGGCGCTGTTCCGGCTGAACGACTCGGAGCTGGCGCAGGTCCGGGGCCTGATCCCCAAACGCGAGCTCTACCTCCGCCGCCCGGACGGGGCGGCGGTGCTCCGGCTCGAGGTCGATCCGGAGAGCTACTGGCTCTACACCTCGTCCGCATTGGACGCCGAGGAGAGGGCCCGTGCCGTCGAGCGCCACGGGCTCGCCCGGGCCATCGAGGTTCTCGCGAGCCGAGACGATCCCACCCCCACCCCCAACGCAAGGAGCTGATACGCCATGCGACCACCGACTACACCCATCGTTCTAACCGCGCTTCTCTTGGCTGCGCTCCCGGCCGGGGCTACCGCCCAGCAGGAGGACGACCAAGCGTTCCTCCGGGTGCCGGTCCCGGAGGAGGGGGAGGATCGGATCCACCGGCTGCGCACGCAGGTCCGTCACACGACGGTGATCGTGCTCCCCGCCGGTGAGAACATCCTGGATTTCGTGGTCGGCGACTCGGAGTACTGGCATCTGACGGGCGCCGCGAACGTCGCGTTCCTGAAGCCCCTCTCGGCGGACGCGGCGACGAATATCGCGCTCGTATGCGAGTCGGGGCGCATCTACTCGTTCCTGGTGGCCGAGCACAGCGACGGGCCGCCCCATCTGGTCGTTCGCGTAGAGTCCGGAGCAGAGGCGGCGCGGCTCTCCGGAGGCAGCGGCCGTCCCGCGTTCGTCGCGCGTAGCGAGGTCGCGGCCTATCAGCAGATGGCCGCCGAGGCGGCCGAGGCGGCTCGCAGCGCCCGGGAGGCGGCCGAGGCCGGCATCCTGGAGGCCCGGTCGCAGGCTGAGTCGGCGATCGAGGCGTTCCGTGCCGGCTATCCGGAGCGTCTCGCGTTCGAGTACCGGCTCGACGAGGACGCGGCCGACCGGCCGTTCCTGGTCGAGGCGATGTGGCACGACGGGCAGTTCACCTACCTGCGCTCGCATGCCCAGGAGTCGCCCGCGCTCTATGAGCTCCGGGACGGCGAGCCGGCGCTCGTCGCCTACGACCTCAGTGAGGACGGCCTCTACATCGCCCGCCATGTGCTTGCCGACGGGTGGCTCCAGATCGGCGACAAGCGGGCCAGCTGGCGGTTCACGCCGCAGGAAGCGCTCCGATGAGCCGTTGGAAGCAGTGGGTCTCGCCGCCGGAAGGCGCGCTGCCGGGCGGCATCGTGACGAAGGCCGGCGTGGTGTTGATCGCCGTGCTCGTCGGTGGACTCCTCTTCTCGTGGGCGATGACGGGTCCCCAGGAAGCCGACACTCTCGTAGCCCTGCCCGAGGCGCAGGCGGTCGACGACGGGATGGGCCGATCGCTCGAAGGCCGTATTCGCGCCGAGGCCGAGCGGCAGACTCTGGAGGCCGCCGCCCGGGCGCGCGCCGAGCTCGAGCGCCGGCAGGCTGCGGCCGCCGAAGAAATGGCCCGGCTCCAGACCGAGTCGGAGACGCCGAACACCGCAGCCTTGATCCCAGGCGTGAGCGCGGCCGAGTCGGAGCTTCGGGAGGCGCTTCGGCTGGAGGAGCTGGAGCGAAGAACCCGCTCGCTCCGTGCCCTTCCCGTCGCCCAGTCATACAGAAGTCCAGACGCGACCGCGGAGTCGTCCGAAGCCGGCACCGGCGATGCGGCCGACGCGGATGTGGCCCTCCTCGAGAACACGGTCCAAGCAGCGCTCGCCTCATTCGAGCAGTCGGTCGGGGCGCTCGAGAACGAGTTGGCAGCGGAGTTGGCGGCCGGGCAGCTCCTCTCCGGCTCCCCGGGACCTCCCGCACCGCCAAGCTCTCCTCGCACCCCCGGCACGGTTCAGCCAGGGCGTAGCGTCCAACCCACTGACCCGCCAGGCTGGGAGCGGATCTACGAGGGCTCGTTCCTCGAAGGGGTGCTTCTCACGCAGCTCACGGGCGATTTCCCGGGACCGGTGCTCGCCATGGTCTCGGTCCCGTTCTATTCGGCCGACCGCCAGCGGGTCCTGATCCCGCGCGGCACGCGGGTGGTCGGCACGGCCCGGGCCGTTCAGGACCCGGACCAGAGCCGGCTCGCCGTCGCGTTCCACCGGCTGCTGCTCCCCGACGGCAGCTGGATCGACCTCGAGTTCACGGGCCTGAACCAGGCGGGCGAGGGCGCCCTCAGGGACGAGGTCGACCGCCACTACTTCAGCACGTTCGCGGCAGCCGGAGCCGTCGGCGTCGTGAGCGGGCTCGCCCTGGCCGGCGGTTCGCCGTTCGGCCTGAGGGCGGGCGTCGGCCAAGGCCTCGGCCAGAGCGCCAACTCCATCCTCGACCGGTTCCTGAACCGGCTACCCACCCTCACGATCCGTGCAGGCCATCGCCTGCGCGTCTGGTTCACGTCCGACGTCCTGGTCCCCAGGGCCGGGACACGGCAATGACACCAAAGGAGCTCATCATGCGTCACCGCAGCCTTACCACCGCCCTCTTGGTCTTGGTCCTGATGCTCGCGAGCGCTGGGCCGGCCAACGCCTTCTTCGACATCGGCGGCGCGATTCAGCGTGCCCAGATGATCGCGAACCAAGTGACCCAGCTTGCGAACCAGCTCAGCCAGATGCGGACGATGACCCGCCAGCTCACCGAGCTCGAGGAGCAGCTCGACTACATGAAGGACGTCGCGCGCGGCGAGGTGGACGCTTTGGTCGAACCGTTCGCGGAGCTCGCGGCCGGATCCATCGGCCTCGTCGGCAACGACCTCGACTGGGGCTCCGAGTTCAGCGGCGCGGCCGGCGAGCTGGTCGACGCGGTGCGTGACATGGGGAGCGGAAGCTCGTTCACCGACGTCTGGCGGAGCGCCCAAGGGGTGGCCGACCAGGTGAGCGAGGCGGACATCCTCGAGCTGTTCCGTAACCGCCCGGCCGAGGCGTCGTCGCGCGCGGTGGAGGACTACCGCCAGGCCAAGGAGACCGCCGACCGGCAGAGGGTGCTCGACTACGCGATGATGGACGCCGCGGCCTCGCTCGCATCGACCGTCGAGAGCGCGCAGAGCTCGTTCGACGACCTGACCGCGAATGGGAACCTGTCCAACACGGCACTCCAGCAGGCGCAGGTCGCGGCAGCGCTGACGCAGGGCCGGATCAACGCCGCCGTGGCGCAGGTGCTCGCCTATCAGGCCGTCGAGCAAGCGAACCGGATGCAGCAGGCCGAGATCGACCGGCTCGAGCGGCTCGCCGAGTGGAGGGACGCGCGGCTCCGTACGAACGCGATGGCCGATGCGATGCGCACGGCCGCGCTGCAGAACCGCGACCGGCTCCGGGAGGGGCTCCTCTTCAAGGTCCCGTCGTTCTACATGGGCGGCCAAGTTTAGGCCCCGGGAGCGACCGTCATGCAACTTCCTCCCCCGCAGTCGATCGATCCGAACGTCCCGGCCCAGATCCCGGCGGATCAGCTCCAGGACTTCAAGGGGTTCCTCGACGTCGTGCTAGATACCGTGGTCGGCGGCGCCGCGCCCGACGTGCTGACGCTCGGCCACCAGCTGTGGGGCGGTCTCGCGGCGATCGTCGTCGCATGGAGCGGCCTCAAGATCGCGTTCAGCGGAACCTTCGAGCCCTGGGCCCTCGTGCGTGTCGTGCTCGGGATCGCGATCCCCCGGACGCTGCTCCATTACTACAGCGTCCCGATCCCGGGCGTGGGCTTCACGTTCCCGGCCATGGTGGCGGCCGGAGGGATCTGGCTCCAGAACCTGTTCATCTCCGACGTCGTGTCCGTCGGCTACACGGAGATGACCGCGCTGGTGCAGGCGTTCGCCGCACGGCTCGGCGCGGCATGGTCGGGCGGGAGCCTGATGACCCTCATGACCGAGGGCGTGAGCGTGTTCTTCTCGTCCCTCGTCGCGCTGATGATGGGCGTGCCGCTCGTGCTCGGCCTCGTCGCGCTCTTCTGCCTGACCTACGCGCAGGTGATCTGGGCGCAGGTGGCGCTCGCGATCGTGATCCTCTTGGGCCCCGTGTTCATCCCCTGGCTGCTGTTCGAGCCGCTCGCGTTCCTGTTCTGGGGATGGTTCCGCACGCTCATCGTCTACACACTCTACGGCGTCGTGGCGGGAGCCATTCTCCGTGTGTTCATGGGCGTGGGCATGGGCTACGTCACGACCTACACCGGCGCCTTGATGGGCACCGGCTCCTCCGACCCCGCGGAGCTCGGGCTGTGGGTCGTCGTCCTGCTACCGCTCGTCGTCTCCGGCCTGATGGCCGGCATGAAGGTGGGCGAGCTCGCCGCGATGCTCGTCTCAGGCTCCGGATCCGTCGGATCGGGGTTCATGGCGCTCGTGGTGCGCGGCGGCGGACGCCTCACGGCTGCCGCGAACCCCGGCCCGCCCCCCAGTCCCCGGAGGCTGAAGGAGATATCCATGAACCGAGAACACGATGCCGGCCGCGAGTACGCGGAAATCTGGGGCGAGACCGTCGAGGCGAACCGGAAGCTCCGGACGCTTGCAATGATTCTCGGAGGAGCGTGTCTCGCGCTCGCCGTGCTGCTCCTCCGGGTCGCGACCGTCGCGCCGCCCAGGCCGATCGTGGTGCGGGTCGACGAGGTCGGCCGCGCCGAGGCCGTGGCCTACGAGGCCGCAACGGCCCAGGCGGATCCGCTCGATCCCACGACCAAGTACTTCCTGAACCGGTTCATCGCCGACTTCTACTCCAGGCGCCAGGCGACGGTCGAGGAGCACTGGACGCGGAGCCTCCGGTTCCTCTCGACCGAGCTGGCGAACGCCGCATTCACGAGGGACGGCGCCGAGGTCGCCGCCATGGCGGCCGGCACCGCCGACACCGAGCTCCAGGTCGAGCAGGTCGTGCTCCGCATCCACCCCGCACCGGAGGCGCCGCACGGCGCGACCGCCGACTTCGACCTGGTCCACCTCAGGCAGGGGCAGGAGACGCTGAGGGAGCGGTGGTCGATCACGCTCCGGTTCACCTTCCTCACCGTCATCCCCTCCGAGCTCGTCGTCTACAACCCGATGGGCATCCTCATCACCTACCTCCAGGCCGACCGTGCCCTGGTCACGGAGCAGCCCAGGTGATCGCCCATCTGCAGGGACGGGAAGCGGCGCTCGAGCCGTTCGGTTGGACGGACCGCGAGGCGGAGTGGGTCGCCCTGGTCTGTCTCCACAGCGGCGTGTTCACCCGAGACCAGATCTCCGACTGGCTCGGGATCCACCGCCGCACCGCGCGCCGGTTCATCCGGGACATTTTGGACCAGAGGCTGGCGGCCATGGACAGGCTTGCGGGCCGGAGGGTCTGCCGGATCTCCGCGCGCGCAGTCTATCGGGCGCTCGGAGCCGAGGATATCCGCCACCGCCGGATCGCGTCGGCCGAGGTGCTCGTTCGCCGCCTGCTCTCGCTCGACTACGTGATCGGGCACACCGGCCTGCCGTGGCTGCCCACCGAACCGGAGAAGGTCGGCGCGTTCGAGGCGCTCGGCATCGAGCGCAGCATCCTGCCCGTCCGGGTGTACCGGGGCGCCGCAGGCGAGACGCGGCGCTACTTCCCGCTCAAGTAGCGTAGTATGATCGTCCATTTCATCCCATGCTGTCCCATAATGTACCATAACTCGGGTTATATCAACGCTATACAGCACGTATGGACCGTGTTCACAGACTCCCTCTTGCGCCGATTCGTACCGTGTTGTACCATGGTGTATCCGTCGATATGTGATACACAAGTAGGACACCATACATGCGTAAACGACCGCTTACGGCTGTCTTCGTGGCACGGGTGACGACGCCGGGACGCTACGGCGACGGGGGGCGCGGCGGACTCGGGCTGTACCTCCGCGTCCACCGAATGAAGTCGGGGCGCGTCTCCAAGTCCTGGGGCCAGCGCGTTCGAGCGGGAGGGAAGCCCACCAATCTCGGACTGGGCTCGTATCCGGTCGTGACGCTCAAGGAAGCGAGGGAGGAGGCGCTGGAGAACAGGCGCGCGCTCCATTGGGGCCACGATCCGAGAGCCGCCGGGGTTCCCACCTTCGAGGCGGCCGTCGAGAAGGTGATCGTGATCCACTCGCCGACCTGGAAGAGCCCTTCCCGCATCGCCGGACAGTGGCGGCAGACGCTGAGGGACTACGCCCATCCGCGCATCGGCCGAAAGCGCGTGAGCGAGGTCGCGACGGCCGACGTGCTCGCGATCCTACAGCCCATCTGGTCAAGCAAGCCCGCAGCGGCGAGGGTCGTGCGTCAGCGGATCGGCGCGGTGATGAAGTGGGCCGTCGCGAAGGGCTACCGGTCGGACAACCCGGCGGGTGACGCCATCGCCGCCGCGCTGCCGCGGAACGGCAACGCCACCCGGCATCACCAGGCGCTCCCGCATGGCGAGGTGTCGGCGGCGCTGGTCAAGGTCCGCAACTCGGGGTCCCATGCCGGTGTCCGGCTGGCGCTCGAGTTCATGGTCCTGACCGCGACTCGCTCGAACGAGGTCCGGGGCGCGACGTGGGACGAGTTCGATCACGATGTCTGGACCATTCCCGCCAGCCGCATGAAGGCGAAGCGCGAGCACCGGGTTCCCCTGTCGAGGCGGGCCTTGGAGATCCTTGAGGAAGCCCGGAAGCGCCACGACGACGGCGAGATCGTCTTCCGGGGCGCGAAGGGAGGAGGCATCAACGCCTCGCTGTTCAGCGGCTTGCTCCGGGGTCTCGGCATCGAGGGAACGCCTCACGGGATGAGGTCCTCGTTCCGCGACTGGTGTTCGGAGACGGGCGTGGCGCGCGAGGTGGCCGAAGCGGCGCTGGCCCATGTCGTGAAGAACAAGGTCGAGGCCGCCTACGCCCGTTCCGACCTGCTGGACCGGAGGCGCGAGGTCATGGAGGCCTGGGCCGACTATCTCGCTGGCAAGCGTCGAGACCCGGAGGCCGAACCGATCCGTTGAGGCGCTGGCACATGACCGGTTAGAGGTCATGAGCCAGCTTACCCTTTGGGGCCACGCTTCGCGGGTCCCCGGCAGGGGCTGGCGAGGGGCTGTGCCCCCTCTGACCCCCCAACGGCAACGGCACATCATGGACGCTGGACGCGGGCGGCTCCCCCCCTTCCGCCTCGCCGGCGCGGAGGCCATGGCACGGCGGGCGGAGGCTCTGGGAGCCATCTGAAAGGCACTTCTCTTCGGCGACCTAGCCGCGGTGCGTGCGGGAGCTGGCGCGATGGCTCAAGCGGGAGCCTCCTGTAGAGCGAACCTCGCCGCCGACTCAACATGGGGGCATGTCTAGAAAACAGATTAACTCCCTGTCCTGCAATATGATACAGGACTGGCTGCTGGCTAATGTATGACTCTGTGTACCAGCCGCGGCCTTTCTTGGAATCCTTTACGGGGCCAGCCCTCCCAGTTAGAAAAGTTTCTCCCCTCCGACAGGTTGCTCCTTGGCACGGTACATATTCGAGGTGTCCATGAGAAGCATTGCTCTTTCGCTCTGCCTTTTGATGATCGGATGCGGTGGCGGCGATTCTACAGGGCCCGACAACGGTCCAGCCCTCAACCTGACCGGGACATGGACTTTCTCAGGAAACTTTTCGAATGCCGAACTGTCGACGTCCTGCAGCGGGACTGGCACGGCCACTATTACGCATTCCGGCTCCAGCATCACAGGCAATGTCGTCCAAGAGGGCAGCTGTAACAATCCAGGAGGGTTTGTCGACAACTCCGGAACCTTTCAGCTTGTTGGTGGGCAACTGAATGGCAACAATGTCAGTTTTCAGATGACCAACTGCTCGTACACTGGTACGGTCAGTGGCTCGAACCAAATGACGGGCTCCGTTACGTGCCAGGAGGCTATACTTGGGCAGAACTACACGTTCACCGGCGAGTGGCAGGCGGGTAGGTAATCCCCGCCTAGGTGCCATCGGCTCACGCCGCGTCCTCGTCGGCCAGGAGCCCGGCCGTCGCCAGCGCCTCGGTAACGCTCACCCCGCCCGCTACAAGCTTCTGGAACGCCTGAGCGCGCCCGGCCAGGTCTAGCGGGTAGGCGTCGAAGGTCAGCCGGACCTCGGCCGCCAGCTTCTCCGATAGCTCAGCATCCAGGATCCGGGCCAGGGGAAGCACGGTCCCAAGGTGCCAGCGCCGGACGGCCTCACGTTGCGCGGTCCCGTCCGCGTCCACGAATAGGCTCGGAGGGGTCCCTGTCGCCGCCAGGACGGCCTCAAAGCTCTGCTTCTGCACCTGTGCCATGGACTCGGGGGGATGCGGCCCGAGACGCGAAGCCATCCAGTCCCGTCTAGGTGCGGCAGAGCGGCCTTCCCCAAACCCGGCTGCCGTAGTCTTTAGCAGTAGGGCCTTCCCCCGAGCCGTGCGGATGTCGGCCTTGAGCGCCGCCAGGGGATCGGTTTCTGAGTCATCCCCCCGTCCTGGGGGATGGCCAGACCTGTGCAGCTTTCGATGGCCGTTGACACCTGGGGTGAGGTCCGAGTAGCAAGGGTAGGTTGAGCAGCTTCGGGCATTCCCCCGAACTCCTTCCGCCACCGGTATTACGTCTGCTCGCTGATCCCCAGCTGGCGCCCCACCTCGCCCACCGTCTTCCCGTTCGCTAGTGCAACTTCCGCCTCCCGAAGTGCCGTGATGATCTGCTCCGGGGTATGTCGCTTCCTTCCCATCCTGACCTCCTCGCTGAAAAGCTTCAGACCAGGTCGATCCTAACATTGCACCTGGTCTCGTTTCAGGGGGTCAGGTCACCCGGCGCGTGCAAGCCCTTCCTGGACGAACGGGCCGGCCCGCCCGCGGACCCATTCGGCAAGGCGGGGACGGATCGCCTTTGTCCAGCGCCTCTCCTGACTGCGCGTGAGCGGTAGCGCCTCGTCGCCGGCACCGGCAACCAGATCCGGTGCGAAGCCGCGGATGTCGTAGGTGATGTCGATGTCTTCCGAGAACCGCCGGATCGCGCGCCACACCTTGGACAAGGAGGTGCCGCCCTTGAACACCAACTGATGGCCGAACGGGGCGTCGAACAGGACGCCGAGGGTTGCGACCACCCAGATGTCTTTCTCGAGCACGAACGCCGGGTGCGGGCATTCGGCTTGAGCGGCATGCAAGGCATGACGGCGCTCTTCGGCCGCCAGGCGCTGAAACAGTGCTTCAGCCATGCGCCAGACGCGTGCTCAGCGGCTCCGCCATCCACACCGACTCTCGAAGCCCTTGATCCGTTGCCGCGGCAGGCACGGCACGCCGCTCGGCGACCGCCGCGCGCCCCGGCATGTGAAACCTGTCATTTCCGTGTGGGCGACGCCAAGTCGGCCGTGCCCGGGCCGACCTTCCGGTCGAGCCCTAAGACCCTTGACGGGAACCTCTGGCGAGCGCTGCGGAGGCTGTGTCTGCCATGCCACTGGCGGCGGCCTCCAGAGCCTCCCGGACAACGTCGGATAACTACGTGCACCACGGACACTTAGGAGATTTCCTAAGAGTTGACTTCCTGGCATGCGGGTCTTCACCGTTGTGGCCATGAAGACGCTGAAGCAGCAGTTCAACTCGGCGGCGAGCGGAGCCATCGTCCAACTGCGCGGACGCGCGATCAGGCGCTCGCGCCGTTTGGCTGAACGGGAGACAAGGCGGCGTGGATCGCGCTGGTCGGCCTCCACTGCGGGGTGTTCACCCGCGCACAGGGGGCGCGGTTCATGGACGCGCACCCCGAACAGTTGCGGCGCGGCGTGCACGCTGATCGCGCGGGGCTTGGCCGCCGAGGAGACCGTGCCCGGCATTCGGGGGGAATCGGACGGGTTTGCCGTATCTTTGCCCGGAGCCCTTTACCGGGCGCTCGGCGCCGAGGACATCCGCCACCGCCGCGACGCCTCGCCCGCCGTGCTCATGCGCCGCCTGTTTTCGCTCGACTACTTGATGGAGCACGCGACCCGCCTTGGCTTCCCGCCGAAGCCGAGGTGCGAGGGAAGGCCCAGGCGGGGATCCCCAAGGCGCGTGAGCACGTCGAAGAAGCCGATGCGGCGCGTTGAGCCGGAGCGTCCGCGGCTGCGGCGGACAGGCTTGTCGGCCGCCCCTAAGGCGGGAGAGCCAGCCTACCCTGTGTCATACACAGGGGCTGGCGAGGGACTCCGCCCCTTCGAACCCCAAGAGACCCGCGCTCCGGTGGAGTTCGCGCGCCGGGGCGTCGCCCCCCTTCCCTCCGTGGCGGCGCTTCCCGATGGCTAAGCGCCGCACGGTCATGGTCGCCGTCCGCGTTTCGCCGATCGAGTTCGCCGACTGGCGGGCCAAGGCGGCGGCCGCCGGCGTGCCCCTGTCGGGGCTGATACGCAGGGCGATGGCGCGCACGCGGACGTGGACGGCCCCGGCGGCCGAGGTCGAGCGCGAGCGCACCCGGCAGGTCTCCCGCATCGGGAACAATCTCAACCAGATCGCCCGGTGGGCGAATACCCACAAGGGGGCGGCCGAGGCCGTCGAGGTGATCGTCCACCTGGTCCCCATCGAGCGGGCGCTCCGGGCACTGGCCCCCGTCGGAGACCCCGATCCCGATGCACATTAAATTCTTGGCCCGCGGAACCGGCTCGGCGCGGGACGCGGCCGACTACCTCCTCGGGGAGCGGGACGCGACCGGACAGCCGCGGGAGGGCGTCGAGGTGCTGCGGGGGAATCCCCATCAAGTGGCCGCGGTGGCCGACGCGCTGGCGTTCGAGCACAAGTACACCTCGGGCGTGATCGCCTGGGCGCCGGACGACGAGCCGACCGACGCCGAGATCGGCGCGGTTCTCGATGACTTCGAGCAGACGGCCTGGGCCGGGCTCGAACCCGACCGCTACGCCTGGGCCGCCGTGCTGCACCGCGAGCGCGGCGGCGGCGCTCACGTGCATGTCCTTGCTGCGCGGTGCGACCTGGAGACCGGCCGGAGCCTCAACATCGCGCCGCCGGGGTGGCGGAAGACGTTCGACCCGCTCCGCGACGCCTTCAACGCCGAGGAGGGCTGGAGCCGGCCGGATGACTCGGCGCGGGCCAGGGTGCAGCACCCCGGTCACCGCGCCTACGTCGAGGCGGCGCACCTGCGCACCGGCCTCGCGCTCGAACCTTCCCCCCGCGGCCTGATCCGCGACTACCTGCTCCAGCGTGTCGAGCACGGCACGGTACGGAATAGGGCCGATGTCGTCGCCGCCCTGCGGGAGGCGGGCCTGGAGGTGCTGCGCCAGGGCCAGGACTACCTGACGGCCCTGGATCCCGAGACCGGGGACCGGTGGCGACTGAAAGGAGAGCTGTACGCACATGACTTCAAACGCGAACGACTTGACCGAGCGGTTGCGGAGACGGCTGGAGACCGAGCGCGAGGCGATCGAGGAATTGACCGCGAGCGAGCTCGAGCGGCTCGGCGAGAACTCCAGGCGCGTCGCGAGCAACGCGTTGCGTACCATCGAGCGCGATACGGCGGTCGCCACCGGTCGGATGCGAGCCCTCCTGCTCAAGGCTTGGCTCCGGCCCCTGCTCGTCGGCCTGAGCCTCTGGCTCGGCATCTGTGGCGGGAGCTGGGCGACGCTGCACTGGCTGTCGACGCGCATCGAGGCCCGGATCGAGACGGCCGCCGCCCTCGACCTGGATATCGGGGAGGCACGCCAGACCCTGGAGCGGCTCGAGACGGGCACTTGGGGGATCGCGCTTCGGGAGATCGAGGGGGAGCGGTTCGTGGTGCTGCCGGCCGGCGCGCTCGCCTATCCGCCCTGGACCGTGGACACTCGGCCGGCCGTGAAGCTGTCGAACGAGTGAAGGAGCTCTATGACCGCGTTAGAACAGCAGTTGACGAAGGCCTTGCGGGCGTTGTCCGCGCAGTACGAGATGGAACAGCGGCGGCACTCCGAGCAGGTCGAAGCCTTGCGGCAGCGTGTCGAGCGGCAGACCGGGGAGAACGAAGCCTTGCAGAGGCGAATCGAGCGGCTCGACGGGCAAGTGACACGCTTGGCCGAGTACTGCAGGATGCTCGCCGCGAAATCGCGCGGCCTCCGCATCTGATGCGCCGCCGCGGGCCGGAGCGCGATCATGGTCCGAGCCGCTGACGATCACGTCAAGTCGCTTCCGGCCCGAACGCCGCAACGGGCGGCGCGCCAACAACCACCCGTCTGGCGGAGATGCCTTCCCGGCGCGAAGTTTCAACCGTGCAGATCGTGCAGTCCATCATGGAGAGGAATCGAATGATGGCACGCACGAAACGAAGTCGGCGCAGCTATGGCGTCGGCGAATGGGGCCGGAATCGGGTGAGGGTGTTCCCCGATCCCAAAACCGGCCTGTTCCAGATAGAGTGGCGCGAGAACGGGCGCAGGCTGACCCGGTCGCTCAAGCACCGCGACTGGGCTCGGTCCAAGAGGCAGGCGGACGAGGTTGCCGCTGGCTTCGCGGTCCACGAGCCCGCTGGCAAGGCCGAAGCCGAACCAGAGCCGCTCACTCTGGGTACGCTTTTTGACATATACGGTGAGGAGGTGACGCCGACCAAGGCCGACCGGACACGGCCGCGCGACCGGGTCGCGACCACGATGTTCCTCCGCTTCTTCGGACGGGACCGGGACCCGGCGACGCTTTCCCAGCGCGACTGGGACCGGTTCATCCGGGAGCGGCGCGCGGGCAGGGCCGGCATCTCGGGTGAGCCCGTGAGCAACCGGACGATCGAAGGAGACCTGACGTTCCTGATGGCGGTGCTCAACTGGGCCGCAAGGTCGAGGGACGAGCAGGGCCGCCTGCTCCTCGACAGGAACCCGCTGAAGGGCCTCAGGAAGCCCAGGGAGAAGAACCCCACCCGCGTCGTGCTCGATGAAGAGGAGTATCGGACGCTGCTCGGGGTTTCCCGGCAGGTCAATTGGCGATTCCACGTCGCGCTCGCGCTCGCGCACGAGACCGGGCACCGGATCGGAGCCATCCGACAGCTCCGGTGGTCGGACATCGACCTCGAAGGCATGACCATCCGGTGGCGGGCGAAGCACGAGAAGAACGGCTACGAACACACCACGCCGGTGACGGCCGAGGCGATAGCGGCGTTGGAAGAGGCGCGACGGATGAGCAGCGGGACGGGAGACGCTCCGGTGCTGCCCGCCGGGACGGATGCCTCCAGATGCATGGGTCGCGGATGGGCGTACCGGCTGTGGCGCAGGGCGGAGGCCCTCGCGGGGATGGAGCGCAAGGGCGGACGTGGCTGGCACTCGCTTAGGCGGAAGTTTGCGACCGACCTGATGGACCTGCCGCTCAAGGTGCTCTGCGACTTGGGCGGATGGAAGAACGCACACACGGTGCTCAGATGCTATCAGAGAGCCGACGAGGGACAACTCAGGAAGGCTCTGGAAGGCCGCACGCGGGTTCGCGGCTGAGATCCCAATCGGCGGGAATCAAACAGCGGGAACCGGACCGACGAATCCCGTAAGTGACACGTTCACAAACAGATACAAATCTGATGATGCCTGCTGGTAGCACTGGAGCACTGTCTTGGCCTCCTTCCAGCCGCCGAGTTCGCAGAGCACCTTGAGCGGCTGGTCCATGAGGTCGGAGGCGAACTTCCGCCTCAGTGAGTGCCAGCCGCGCCCACGCTTGGGTTCCAGCCCTGCGAGCACCTCGGCCTTCTCCCACCAGTCGCGGATCGGCCACTGGCCCACGCACATCGAGGCATCCTTGGGCGCGGGTAACACCGGAAGGTCCCCGATCCCGGGGTTCCGCCACCGCGCCTCTTCGAGGACGCCGAGCGCTTCGGCACTCACCGGGGTCCGGTGCTCGTAGCCGGTCTTCTCATGCTCGCCTCGCCACCGGATGACACGAGCTTCCATGTCGATGTCGGACCATCGCAACTGACGGATGGCACCGATGCGGTGTCCCGTCTCGTGCGCGAGCATGAGAGCGACGTGAAAGCGCCAGTCCACCTCCACGGACACCCGAAGCATGGCCTCGTATTCCGCCTCAGTGAGCAGCACCCGGGTAGGATTCTTCTCTTTCGGCGTCTTGAGGCCCCTGAGGGGGTTGGACTCGAGCAAGAGCCTTCCCCTCTCGTCCCTCGACCTCGCGGCCCAGTTGAGGACCGAGAGCAGGAACTTGAGGTCCCGTTCGATCGTCCGGTTGGCCACCGGCTTGCCGCTGCGGCCGGCTCTGCCCGCGCGCCGCTCCCGGATGAACCGGTCCCAGTCGCGCTGGGACAGCGTGGCGGGGTCGCGGTTCCGTCCGAAGCATCCGAGGAACGTCCCCATTGTGGCTCTGTCGTACCTCTGGGACGGCTTCGTCTTGGTGGGCGTCACCTCTTCACCGTAGATGTCAAAAAGCGTCTCCAGGGTGAGCGGCTCGGGCTCGGCTTCGGCCTTGCCATGCATCTCCGGCCCGGCGAAGCCAGCGGCGAACTCGTCCGCCTGCGTCTTGGCCCGTCTCCAGTCGTGGTGCTTCAGCGACCTTGTGAGTCTGCGCCCGTTCTCGCGCCACTCGATCTGGAACAGGCCGGTCTTGGGATCGGGAAAGACCCGTACCCGGTTCCGGCCCCATTCGCCGGCGCCGTAGGAGCGCCGGATAGGTTTCGTGCGTGCCATCATTCGATTCCTCTCTCGATGATGGACTGCACGATCTGCGCGTTGGAAACTTCGCCTCGGCGATGCTTTTCCACCAGTCGCGGTGTGGCTGGCGCCTGGGTCTTCCGTGGCAGGATCGAGCGGGCGATCCTGGGCGCGCCGGGTCTTCCGGCGTTGGGGATCCTGCCGTCGCGCACGAGGCGGCCGAGATGGTCAGCGGAGTAGCCGCTCTCCCTGGCTGCCTCCGTCAGCGAGAGGGTGGTCTCGTCCCTCTCCCTGAGCGTGGCCTCGAGCTCGGCCGCGCAGCTTTCGAGCGCGACGGCCGGCGTCTCGCCCCCGTACCGGCGGAGCGCCTTGGCCTGCGTCCGCCAGGTGACTGGCAGGGTCTCGACGGACGCGCCGCGAGGTGTGCGCGCACGTTTGGGTCGATCTCGTCGGCCCGCCGCGCGCCCGGTCTCCGCGTTCATTCCCAGTCGCCCTCGGCGTCTCTGCGGAGCGCGTCGGTGAGGGCCGGGTCGCCCTCGCCGCGCCGAACGGAGCGTTCGGCGAGATCGACGCGCCGGCCGAGGTCGGCGAGCCCGGCGGCGCGTGCGACGGCGTAGATGGCGGCCGCAACGGCTGCGAGTGCCAGCCCGGCGTGCACTGCGATCAAGACGCCGTGTTCGGCGAGGAGGAGCGGCCAATACGGCGCGAGGTATTCGAGGCGCGGCCCGGCGAGAAGGATGGCCGAACCGGCGATGGCGGCGGTGAGGCCGGCGCTGATTTTCCAGGGTTGCATGGCGGGCCTCTCCCGTAGTCAGAGTTCGACTGCGGCCGGATCGCGGTCGGCGGGTCCCCGGAGCGAGGAGCGGTCGCCGCCGCCGCCCAGGCCGAGCGTGCGCAGCAGCCGCGCCGCGGCCGGTCCGTTGGCGTGGAGCGCGAACCCGGCCGCCGCTTTCGCCTTGATGGCCCCTTCGCGGTAGTTGCCGGACGCGACCTCGATGTTGACGCGTCCAGCTCGCCCGTCGGCATCGGCGTACTCGATCTGGGCGTCCGGGTAGAGCACGTGCCCTTCGTCGTCGAGGGGGAGTCCGAGTTCGCCGGCGGTGCGGTGCCGTTCGGCATCGGCGGCCCGCTTGCCGTCCTTCAGCCGCGCCGCCTCGCTGCCGCGCGCGACGGCGCTCTTGAGTTCGGTGTCGAGCCGGATGCGCCGCACTGCTGCGCCCCGGTCGAGCAGCCGCTGTTTCTCCTTCATGCAGGCGCGGTAGACGGCGGTGTCGTGCGCGGCCTCGGCAGGCCGGGTGCGTGCGAACCGGATTTCCTGGCTGGGATCGATTCCCCGTTCGGCTGCCCGCTTCCGAGCTTCGGCCACGCCGCTGCGGGTGAGCGTCAGGACCTTGAACGGGTTGCCCTTGGGTCCGGTGGCCGTGGTCTCGGTGACGAGCCCTTCGCGGACCCAGGCGTTCACGGCCCGCCGGGTGGTGTAGGGGTGTCCGCCGAAGTGGGCCTCGGCCAGATCGCGGTACGAGACGGCGCCGTAGACGCCGATGTCGGCGAGCCCGCGCGCGCACCGTTCGGGGAAGGAGGTGGACCCGCGGTCCCTGCTCGCGGCGTATTCTCGGCGATGGCCGTCCCGCATGCGGTAGCGATTGCGGCTGGGTGGCGCGGCGGTCCGCGGGTCCGGTTCGACCGTGCGGTCGAACATCTCCTGGCTCCTCACCGACCGTCAGCGGCGCGGCCCGAAGGTCCGCTGCGGCACGGGGAGCGGCGGCACGGGATGGACGATCTGCCCCGGCGCGGGCGCGCGGGTCGCGGCCACGGCCGCGGGTTCGCGCACGGCCTCGCGCTCGCGGTGCCGCGAGAGCACGAAGTCGGAGATCTTCTGCGAGTCGGCGGCGGCGCGGCGGATCTCGCGGGGGTCCTCCTCGAGTGCGGCGATCCAGCCCTCGACGTACGCGGCGCCCCGGCTCGGGTCATGGCCGACGCCCGCGCGCTCGCCCGTCATCATGGCACTGATTTCGGCGCGGAGCTCCTCCTTCGCATAGGC
This sequence comes from Longimicrobiales bacterium, assembly GCA_965219445.1. Lineage (GTDB taxonomy): Bacteria > Gemmatimonadota > Gemmatimonadetes > Longimicrobiales > Gaopeijiaceae > UBA822. Next base: position 465,935 of record CBDCNQ010000005.1, read on the forward strand.
CGGCGAGGCGAACCCTTCAGAGATCCCTTGGGTGAGCGTCTCGCGGTTCATGCGTTCCGGGTGGCCGGTGCTGTGCCCCAGCTCGTGTAGCGCGGTCTGGTAGTAGTGGTTGGCGGAGGGGAACTGTCCACGCTCGGGCAGCACGATCTCGTCGCGGTTCAGGTTGTAGAACGCCCGGTCGCCCGCCACGTGACGGACGGGGACCCCGCTGTCCTCGAGGACGCGTTCGGCCTCCTGGTGGACCTTCCAGAGCGGCTCGGCGGTGGGGTTGGCGCGCGCGGGCAGCCCGTCGGCCTGCTCGGCGTTGAACACGGTGTACTGGCGGACGACGGGCGCCTTGAGGCGCTCGTGGCGGTAAACGCGCTTGCCTTCGTTGTCCCTCTTGGGCCGCCCGCGCTCGTCGTTGACGGCGAACTTCCGGTGGTCCTGGAACGAGAGGATGCGAGTGCCCTGCTCGCCCTTGCGCACCTGTCCGTCCCGGGCTTGGATCTGGCGGTAGGTGCCCCAGCGCACGTCGCCGTAGCCGCGCTCCTGGGCCACGGCGGCGAGATGCAGGCTGTTCCCGCCCCTGTAGGAGCGGCCCGTATCGACGTTGGAGGGGAGCACGCGCTCGCCCGGCCCCCAGGGCTTCTGCCAGAGCGCGGTGCCCTGGCGGATCTGCTCGATGATGGCGTCGGCGAACTGGCGGTGATATTCGTCGTGTTTCATAGCTCTTCCTCCTCGGGGCCGTGCGGATCCTCTGCGGCGTCGCGGATCTCGTCCTCGCTGCCCACGTCCTCGGAGAAGAGGCCGTACTCTTCGGCCAGCGAAGCCGGCACCTCGAGCGCCTCGCCTCCGTCGCGCGCGAGCTCGCGGTCGAAGCCGTCGAGCGTCTCGACGCGAACGATGTTCTCGTCGCCTTTCATGGGTTCACCTCCTTGGTGTGTGGGTGCTGTTCTTGCGGGGCTTCGTCGGCCCCGCTCCAGATCGGTTCGGCGATCCAGCGGCCCTTGGCCGCGTCGTAGCCGCGCACTTCGAGCGCCTCCTCGACGAAGCGCCTGCCCCGTTGCCGGGCCGTGTGCAGCACAAGTGCGATCCCGTCCACGACGCCCCGGCAGGTGACCTCCCAGGGAAGCGCGCCTTCGGCCTGCATGGCGCAGCTCGCTAGGCGCGAGAGCGCGGAGCGGGCGTTGTTCGCGTGGATGGTGGTCAGCGAGCCGCCGTGGCCGGTGTTGAGCGCCTGCAGCAGATCGGCGGCCTCGCCGCCCCTGACCTCGCCGACGACGATGTGGTCGGGCCGGTGGCGCAGCGCGTGCCGCACCAGGTCGCGGACCCGTACGGAGGTCTCGGTGCCGACAGCTCCGGCCTCGAAGCGGAGGCAGTTGGCGCGCTCGATCCTGAGTTCGAGCGTGTCCTCGATGGCGACGATCCGCTCGTCTTCGGGCAGCAACTCGATCAGCGCGTTGAGGAGCGTCGTCTTGCCCGAGCCCGTGCCTCCGGAGACCAGGATGTTCCGCCGCGAAGTGAGAGTGTCGCGGGCGACGAGGAACACCTTTTCCGGCAGGGCCCCCTGGCCGACGAGGTCTTCGGCCGAGAACGCGCGGCCCCCGAACCGGCGTATGGTGAGGGCGACCTCGGGACTCGCGGGCGGCGTGCAGATGGCGACCCTGGAGCCGTCCTCGAGACGGGCATCGAGGATCGGTCTGGCGGCGGGATCGAGGCCGAGCGGCCGGGCGATGTGGATCGCGGCGCGGTGGAGCCAGGCGGCGGTGAGTGCCGGCGCCTCGTGGGGCTCGAGTCGGCCGCCTCGCTCGATCCAGACGTTGCCGGGTCCGTTGATCATGATCTCGGAGACCTCCGGGTGCTCAAGGAGCGTCTCCAGGCCCGGAAGGAACGGCTTCAGGTGGCCGATTCCGCTCGCGCGCTTCATATCCGTCCCTCCTCGCGGAGCCGCCAGTAGCCCACGTCCCTCGGCAGATAGTGGGGTTTCAGGTAGACGCGCCGGGCAGGGAGCGACTTCGTGCCGTCGTATGGCAGGCAGATCGCCTGATAGTTGGCGAGCAGGCTGAAGTCCCGGGGCGTGAACACGGGCTCCCTCTGCTGCCGGAACGACTTGCTCGCGCCGATCGTGCCGCGGCCCCCTCCGGCTCGCCCGGACAAGAGCGAGAACTCGGGCCTGCCCGTGGTCTCGGTGAACGTGTAGGAGGGCTGCGTCTTCATGACGCTGCCGCACATCTCGGACGCGATCCGGGCCGACGACTCGTCGCTCAAGGACAGGAAGATCCGGGTGCGGAGCGTCTGGAGGAGCGTGCGCCAGGCCTCGCCTCCGGGCAGCACCGAGCGGAGCGAGGAGATCGACTGCGTGGCGACGATCGGGACGCAGCGGCACTGCCGGGTGAGCGCGAACGCCTTCTCGTCGCCAGCGGGGTCGTCCTGGCCCACGGTCGCGAACGCCTGGTACTCGTCGCAGATGAACACGGCGGGCCGGAGGTAGCGGCCGGGCCGGCGGGCGGCCTCTGCGGGCCGCCGGAGCAGCGCCTGCATCCAGGCGTTCTTCAAGAGGACGCCGATGGCGCGGGCGAGCGCGGGGTTCGCGCCCGCGGGCATGTTGAGCGCGAGGACCTTGCCGCCCTCGATCAGCTCGCTGAGCGGCGGCAGCCGGCGGCGAAGGCCCGGCACGGGCCGGACGGCCTCGGCGTCCTCGTCCGGTGCATCGTCACCTATATATATAGACTCATCCGGCTCGGGAGGCGGCGGGCAGAACACGCCGGCGACCTGCGGCTGGTCGAAGAGCGAGAGGAACACGCTGATGCCCTCGACGATCGACGTGCGGAGCTTGGCGTCGAGCGCCGTCCAGTCATGCAGATACCACCGCTCGATGGCCTCGACCTGCTCACGGAACTCGCTCCCCGCTCCGCCCCCGCTCTCCTCCGTCGCGTATGCGACCTTGAGTTCCTTGAGCCGGTCCCGGAGTGCGGGGTCGAGCTGGCAAGCCGCCTTGTCCGTGCCGGGCACCGGCTCCCAGCCCCATTCCCCGAGGGGTTCCTTGTGAGCGGCGAGATCCTTGGTCGCGACGGTGGCCCGCACCGGGCAGAGCCGGTCGGCCAGCTCGCGAGCCTCGCCGATCTTGCGGCCGAACAGTTCCGCATCCACCGTGCAGCGGTAGATGTCTTGGAGCGTGACCCAGCCCCCCGGCAAGAGCCGGTACAACCTATCTAAAAGGCTCGTAAGTCGTTGTGGGTATTACCTAATCGGTTTGAGCGTGTCTAACAGTGCCCCCAGAGTTGCCCCATGATGGTACACGCATCCAGCGGGTTCCGTCAGCGTCCACAGCGATCCAGCAATAGCGGAACCATCGTCATGGCCCTCGGATTGCCAGCAGCTCGGGGACGGGGATTGGGGTCATCTCCTCCTCCACACCACCGCATGCCGAGGTGTTACTTGCTCGGCGATCTCCGCTTCCTCTCGCAGGACTTCGCCCGGATGCGCCGGCCTCTTGCCGTTCTTCGCGTTCATGTCACGCTCCCCCCCTAGCGACAAGTCTACGATCTCGACATCGCGCGGCGCGTCGTCGGTCCAACGGAAGCAGCTACGCCGCTGCGCGTTGATCCGAAAGCTCCGGCTCGGCGCCCTCGCAGTGCTTCCAGCCGGTTGCCCGGCAGCGCCGCCAGATCGCCGAGCGCTGCCGCGCTGTCCGGCGTGGTCAGGCCAGCCCGCTGCGTTGATCCGCCCCGCTCGCAGCGGCTCTCGGTGGCCTTCCCGCCAAGGGATCCATGGACAGGGAGCGACCCCTGAAGGCGGGGGCCGAGTTGTGAAAACACACTCGGCCCCGAGCCCGTACCAAGCCCTCGGCTTGGGGGGTCGCTCCCTGCCCCGGCCGATTCGGCCCGTGCGGCACCGGTCGACACGGTCGCGGAAGCGCAAGACGCGACCGCGTCAGCGGATAGGCGGAAAACCCCGTGTGAATCGCCGGGGGGCAAAAGTGTGAATCGACCTCCCACGTCGTTTTCACATTCCAGTCCGGTTATAAGACGGGTGCCGGTCATTGGTAACGTGCCTTGGAGAGGCGCTCCGTCTTCGAGGTGCTGCTGCCGGTTGATCGGCCCTCGGGCGGGCACTTGGTGCGCCACTTCGTTAGCACGACACCGCGCTTCGATGGCGGCCTGCTGGTCGTGCTACTCGCTGATTGCCCGGTCATCCCCTTGTAGGATCGTGCGCATGACGCGGCGACCTCTTCGTAACCCCCGGCGTCGGGCTGGGTTGTGCCGGAAGCGTCTCCCCAGCCGTCGAGTATCGCCGATCATCGTTGCTGTCACTCTCCGACTCCTAGCGGCTATGGGCACCCGCATAGAGGAAGGAGAACCTGACGATGTGCTCTCCTCGCAGCCTATACCGGTCCTTGAATGCGGTCGCCCGCACCTGCTCGATGATTCCCGGAGTTTCCCTGTCAGATTGGATTATTGGGGAGCCTCTTCACGCGGTGTCAACCATGGAGCGCGAGGGGATGCTCCCAGAAGGTCCAGCCACGTCCGGGCAGCGCACGGACATCGCCAAAGGGGTCCTTGAAGGCAGCTTAGGATTGATGTGGGAGGGCCGTCCTCTCGTGGATCGAAGCGGGAACCGTTCTCGCGAATCAACCGCGACCAGAGCAGCCCGAACCGAACACGTCTTCCAGGAGTTCCTCGTACACCATGTGAGTCGAGCGGAGCGCTGGCAGCAGGAACTGCGCCATGAACTGCTCCCGGTGGTTCCCGAGGTTCGGCAACCCCGTAGTGTTGCGAATCACCGTGAACAGCTGCCTCGATATATCCTTGATGTTCTTCGGTCCAGGCTGACCGTTCACCAACGACTCCCTGTTGCCCAGGACGCCGTTCACCACGGATTCCTCGCAGCCCTCCGTCCGGAGGAATGTGCGCAAGACCTCCGGATCGTAGAGATACTCCTCGATCTCCCGTCGACGCAGCACGCGAATCCCCTGCGCGATCTTACTTGATCTCTCCTCGTCAGTCATGTCGTCCCTGTCGATCAACTTCTCCACGTCGATGCCGCTTGCGATGGCCTTCAGAATGGCGACAAGGTGCTCGGACTGGATTACCTCACCGGATCCGCCTTGGGATATGAAGAGCGTGTCCGGAAACTCGTCGGCAAACAACCGGTTGTAGCACTGCGCGTCGAACGCCTCCACGTGTTTTTCCTTACTGCCTTCGCATATGACGACACGTTCCGGTGCCACCAGGGACGACAGGTCGTCAAGGGCGACCTCGTACATGTTCTCCCAGAACACCCTGTCGGGAGTGCTGGGCGCCATGGTGACCGGACCATCGAAGTCTCTGCCTGAAAAGTCCAGAAACACAACCTCCCTGGGTCGCTCTCGTAGCATCCGGTAAGCTTCCCTGACGATTCCGATCGAATGCGTCGCGACCCACAACTGCGACGGCTCCCGCAGCAGTTCGAGTATTGACGCAATCAGCGGTCCCTGAAGAGCCGTCGCCACATGCAGTTCCGGTTCGTCGATGCAGAAAACAGCCTCCTTGGCCTTGTCACGCTTCACGAACACGTCGAGGAGAACATCGAACGCCGCCTTCTCTCCACCGGAGAGATTCTTGTAGTGGAAGTCGGCGACGTTGCCCTTGGAGAACCGGAATGAGCCCCCTTGGATTCCGCCGAAGTCCTGCAGCAAGAGGTCCGGGTCCGAGAAAAGGCCGCGCATGGCCATCTGCAAGTCGCCTAAGGATTCCTTCCGGTACTCTCCGATCGTGACTTCCTCCGGAGCGTCCCGGTCCAGATCCTGCAGCCTTTTCCATACCATCCGCTCATAGTTCTTCGAGACGGATTCGTCGCGATCGATGATCCGAGCGATGCGGGGCTCTGCGCCGTCCGGCTTCGTCGCTCGCAATTGCTCGATGCGGAAGTCCGCCTCGTTCCGGTACGCCGACCGCACCTGGAAGGCGGATTTCCAGTCCACGTCACCCTCACCGACGCCGTGGAACGCGATGCCGACCCGCCTCGCGACCTCATGGGTGCTCTGGGATTGCGACACCTTGTCGTAGTACTCCTCCGTGTTCCCGGAGAGGCGGAGGTTGCTGACGGCCGCCCGGGCCTTCAGCAGGAACGAGTCGAAGACCGAAGACTTGCCGGTGCCGTTCGGCCCGACGAGTACGACGAGCCTCGCAGTTTCGGGCAGGTCGGCTATCGTGAGCTCGGTGAATCGCTTGTAATTCTCCAAGCGCACGCTCTCTATTCGCATCCGATCATCCTAGCTGATCAGGGACGCCCTATTCGCGTCATAGGCATACCGGGTGATCGTGCCCTCCCTGATCTTCTCGACGGCTTGGTCGATCACGCTGAGGGGCACCAGGAACCATTCGCGCGGGGCGACAGGGTTGCCGAAGTGATCCTCGATCTCGATCTCAAGGCGCGCGGAGGCGAAGACGCGGTGGATCTGTTCCAGCTTGCTGCGATCGATGTTGTAGAGCCTGTAGGTGGCGACCTCCTCGACGTCGGCCATTAGGAAGGTTGGATCATGCCTCACGCCCGCGATGCGCTCCCGAACGTTGCCGCTGGTGACGCCGATCTTGTGGATCAGGTCGCGGTGCTCTGAAATGAACGGAAGATCGGACTTGCTCCGCAGTACGTAAATCGTGCCACTCGTCTCGTCGCCGTCGGCGGCTTGGTCGGCAAAGAGCGGGCCGGCGGTTGCCTCGGTGATCCGTCGACCCGCCTCGTCTTTGTGGAGCGCGCGCTGAAGCGAGCGCCTGAGCATGTTGTTCTCCGTGCCGTTGTCGAAGATCACGCGGAGCCCGGCATCTCTGTCGCCATACTCCTGTGTGAACACTTCCCCCATTTCTGCGACATAGGCTTTCTGACCGCCGACGATGAAGAACCGGCCAGGGGCGATCTCCTACTTTCGCTCGAAGGGCCGCGTTTCGCGAATACCAGCGTCGAGTTCTCGCTGAAGCTGATCGAAGAGGGGCCGGAAGGTCTCGAAGTCATCGTACGCCCGCTGGGTCGCGACTTCTTCTGCGGCCCGCTTCTCAGCGCTCGAGCGCACGTGGTGAAGTTCGGCGATACCCGGTGCCATGGCCTCGACGCCAAGCTCCGCCAACAATGCGTCGTCATCCATAGCGTCCGGAAGCGGCTTTGCCACTCCGGCGCCACCACTCAGCAACCCCTGCCGATCCAACGGCGTGAGGAGCGTCCGGCATTCGTCCTGCTCGAGGATCCGGTCCAACCGCACGGCATCGAGTCGTTCGAAGACATCGCGGTCCTCGCCCCGCTCGGGAGCGCGACCGTGCATATCCACAAACCGCTGGATCTCCTCGAAGTCCGCGATGATCCGTTCTTCACGGGCCGTGTGCCGGGAAACCTTTTCGGGTTCGACCTCGACACCGAGCTCGTCCAGCAGGGCAGCATCCTGCTCGGTGAACCCATTAGGCACCGGTCGCCTCCGCCCTCATGCTGGCCAGAACGGCCACGCCTTCCGCCATGCGCTTCTCCCAGGGATCGGGTGCGGTGATCGACGGCAGCCGGCCGCGTTCCTGCTTGAACCTCAAGGCCCGCCTCGCGAGGTCCCGGGCCTCGTCGGGTGTGATCCGGACCTTCTTCGCCGTGATCACGGCGGCCACCTGCCTCAGGCTCTCTTCGTTCATCGCCTTCGCAAGGATCGCGTAGGCCTCGCCGAACGGATTGATGCGGTCGATCAGGTCGATGTCGAGATCGCGCACATCCATGACGAACCGCCGCACACCGTCGATCAGGGCCGTGTTCTCGCTACCCTCCTCTTCTTCGCCCTCGCCGTCCTCGCGCTCCTCCAAGGCGATCCGCTTCGCTTTCTGCGTCAGGTTCAGCGCGGTGACCGCGTGCTCGCGGACCGCTTCCTGGTCCCCTTCGTCGAGCTCGGGGAACTTCTCCTTGATGATCTTTCCCATCCGCACCTGGGTCAGCTCCTCGGGCAGAAGCTCCTCGTCGAAGAGCCCGCGTTCGACCGCGACTTTGTCCTGCATGAAGGCGGTGATCACCTCGGTCAGGTCTTCCTGGCAGATGCGTGTGGCCGCCTCGCTCTTCGGCTCCGCCAGCCCCTTGATCTCGACGGTGACCTCACCGGTCTGTTCGTTAACCCCCACGTTGCATCTACTCGGGTCGTAGCCCTCCTCGCCGTAGTCGAGCCCTTCTACCGGCCCGCTGGCCTCCGTCTTCGACGTGAAGTTGAAGCACGGAGCGAGCACCTGCTCCATGAGGAGGCTCGCCGCGATCGCCTTGAGCGTGTCGTTCACCGCCTCGGCGACGGCCTCCTCGGAGGCATCCGGCTCCGCGATGAGATTCGTGAAGCGAGCCCGGGCTTTCCCCGGGGCGTCGCGCGTGGCACGGCCGATGATCTGCACGATCTCGGTCAGGCTCGATCGGTAACCGACGGTCAACGCGTGATCGCACCAGATCCAGTCAAAGCCTTCCTTCGCCATTCCAAGGGCGATGATGATGTCCACATGGTCCCGGTCGTCCTTCTGCCGGGGATCCCTGAGTGCGGCGGCGACCCGGTCCCGCCGAGCGGGGTTGTCGTCGACGAGGTCGGCGATCCGGAGCACGCGCCCGCCGGCGGTCTCCACCAACTGAAAGCCGGTCTCGGGATCCGCCCCCTTCCACTCGCCCAGCTCCTCGATGATGTGCTCGACCTCCCGGATCTTGTCCTTCGTGCTCTCCCGTGAGTTGACGCTCGGGATGTGGACGATCGTCTTCTCGCTCGGGTCCAAGACCTTCAGGATGTCGTCCGCATAGCTCCCGGTGTAGAAGAAGTAGCCGATGTCGAGGCGCTTCAGATGCTCGTAGCCGTTCAGTTGCTCGTAGTACGTGTAGGTGACGGTCTGGAACCGCTCCTCGTCCTCGGGCATCAGCACGGGCTCGGCGTCGCCCCGGAAGTAGGAGCCCGTCATCGCCACGATGTGGGCCTTGTCCCGTGCCATGAGTTGGCCAACGTGCACTCCGAGCCTGTTGTCCGGATTGGCGGAGGCGTGATGGAACTCGTCCACCGCGACGAGCCGGTCGTCGAAGGCCCCCACCCCGCACTAGTCCACGGCAAATCTGAAGGTCGCGTGCGTGCAAACGAGTACCCGGTCGTTGCTACCCAAGAACGCCTTCAGCGCCTTGACCTTGCCGCCGTCCGTTCCGGGCGCGCTGCAAAGGTTCCACTTCGGCCGGACGGTCCAGTCGGCCCAGAAGCCGAAGCGGCTGAGCGGCACGTCCGCGAAGCTCGCGCCGATGGTTTTCTCGGGGACGACGATGACCGCCTGGCGCACGCCCTGGTTCGCGAGCTTGTCGAGCGCGATGAACATGAGCGCCCGGCTCTTCCCCGAGGCCGGCGGCGATTTGATCAGAAGATATTGCTCCCCGCGCTTCTCCCAGGCCCGCTCCTGCATCGGGCGCATCCCGAGTTCATTGGACCGGATGGTGCGTCCCGTCCGTGTCGTCGATGCGATAGATCAGAAGGAAGTCGCCACCGACGTGGCATTCCCGGTAGTGCGCCCATGAGCCTTTGAGCGCGTGATCCCTCCGTTCGGGACCGAGCGGGGCCTCGTTGGCAATGAGAAGGAGCATGACCGCCTTCAGCCGATTCATATCGTATCGGCCGGAACGCGAGAGCTGCTCCCAGTCCTTGAGGAATTGCCGGGCGTAGTCGACCCGGCGCGGGAGGTTGGCCCGTTTACTGGCCGCTGGCTTCTTCAAGCTCCGCAAACATCTCGTCCGCGTTGGCGAATCGCGCGGTGCGCGTCTTCACCATCTCGTCGATCTCGGCCATGGCCCTACGGGTTTGCGCGTTCGGTACCTTGAGTTCGAGCGGGAATGCCTGATCGACGGCGATGCGATGGAACAGCAGCCGCACGGCCTCCGAGGCCGTCAGCCCCATCGCCGCGAGCGCCGCCGTCGCCTTCCGCTTCATCTCGCTGTCCATCCGGACGTGCAGCATCGAGCTCTGTGTCTTCATCCGAGCCTCCTGTATCGCATTTGCGACATAAGCTGTCATCCCAGCGCGACCCAGTCAAACCCGATGCCGTCAGGGAATGGTCCTGGCCTCTGCCATCTTCGTATACAGCTCGAACAGCTTCTCCAACCGCTCCGTATCGTTCCGGAAGCGCCGGCCGATGTAGATGCGCTCAAGCACCTCGTCGTTCCGGTGATGGGCGGCATGGAGATTCGCCGGCATGCGGTCAGAAGCGTAGAGATCGGCGATCGTGGCCGGGAAGTGCGCCTCCCTCGCGAGAAGGATGCGTTCGGCGGAGGCGGTCAGGTCCGCCCTGTTCTTCTCGGTGAGCATCGGCACAGGGAAGGTGTTCCAGCCGAGGGTGTTCGAGTAGCGGAAGTCGGTCTTAAGCTTGCCGCACACCGTGCCGATCCAGACCAAATGCAGGCGCGAGGCGATCAGTGCCAAGTGCCACAGCGGAGCGTCGTAGAGGGCGAAGGCCTCACTAGAGACGATCGTTCCGGGTGGCATGTAACCGACGGGGAGGTAGTCTCGACGCTCCGACGAGACGCGGGGAACGATGATGGCGGTCTCGGATCCTGATTGACGAACCTCACCGAATCGATGCGGCGTGTCAGCGAGCTGCTTCGTAGTGCTGCGCTTGGAAGCTGCCCGCTGTGCACGAACGGCCTCGAACCGAGCAGCGAGCCATTCGTTTTCCGTGGCTGTGGGACAGTCTTGATCTGTCACCCAGACGCATCGTCGTTCCGTGCCACGGATGAACTCCTTCGAGCCCACGAACGGCCGAATGAAGCGAGGATCCACACGGTGACGTTCAATCGCATCCTCTGCATCGGCACGATCTAACAAGAGGTGGCCGCCCTCATTCGGCATGCTGCCAAAGCTCATTTCGTGCAGATTGGCCATCGGCTCGCTACGAGGCCGCACCAAGGTATCTGGGCCACTGACCAGATAGGGATTGATGTTTCCCGTTTCGCGAACTGTAGCCTCGCCCTCGGTCCCGATGGAGTACAGCCGACGAACGGGACCCGGACGGTTGGATACTCCAACAATCGCCACCGTCACGCCGGCGTTGTGACTCGCGAGATTAGCCCACTTGAAACTCGTATGCGCGAAGGCAATCTTGTGGCCGGTCTGGAGAATGAGCGACCAGAGCGTTGCGACCTGGCGCCCTTGGCAGATCGAATTCGTAGACACGAAGGCCGAAGCTGCTGGCGTACGAACACCGTAGTCGGCCGCCTTCATGAACCAGCCGGCAACGTAGTCGAGCGACTTCCACTTCGTCGTCTTGCCTTCGAAGACGCTCTTGAGGTCGGCCTTCTGCTCCGCAGTCTGCCATTGGCTACCGCGATACGGCGGATTCCCACAGATGTAGGTCTCCCCGCCCTCGTTCTCGAAATCGATCTCGGGTTGATCCAGTGGCGTGTGGAACAGATCATCTGAAACGTGCTTCACCCCGGTCCCCGTCGGTGGACAGACCCTGCTCCAATCCAGCCGCAGGGCATCCGCACAGGTGATCCAGTTCTCCTTGTCGAGCGGCAGAACCACGGCTACCGCCTCCTTCTGCCCGAGACAGAGTACGTCGCACTGATACTCGGCGATTATGAGCGCGAGACGCGCGACTTCGGCCGGAAAATCCCTGAGCTCGATCCCGCGAAAGTTGGTGAGCGGAATGTCGGACCGGCGCCCGCTCTCCTGCCGGCGCCTGTTGATCTCCGCCTCGATCGCCCGCATCTCCTTGTAGGCGATGACAAGGAAGTTGCCCGAACCGCACGCCGGGTCGAACACCCGGATCCGAGCTATGCGGTTGCGTAGATTCAGGAGCTTGCGGTTGTTGTCGCCAGCCTCCTCGAGTTGCTCGCGCAGATCATCGAGGAAGAGCGGGTTGAGGACCTTGAGGATGTTCGGCACGCTGGTGTAGTGCATCCCCAAGGCGCCTCGTTCCTCGTCATCGGCGACCGCCTGGATCATGGATCCGAAGATGTCCGGGTTGATCTTCTTCCAGTCGAGATTGCCGATGTGGAGAAGGTAGGATCGCGCGATCCGGCTGAACCGCGGTACCTCCGTAGAGTCCGAGAAGAGTCCACCGTTGACGTATGGGAACACCTCGGCCCAGCGGGAGAGGTTTGCCGTCTCGCGTTCCGATGGTGTCCCGCTGACAGTTGAAGGTGGTGGCTCCGGAGAGTCTCCTTGTTAGCCTGCCTTTCTCATTTCGGCAACCGGTTCATGGTCGTCGAGGTGGGCCCTGAGCATCCAGAGCTGGTCGTAGCCGATGATCCTCCGGTAGCTCTTCTCGGTCTCCACGAACGAGGCCGCAGCCCAGCGCAAGGCCATCGCTCCGTTCTTCCAGTTGGTCACCCTGCGGGTCTTCTGTCTTACGCCCGAGTGGGTGCTGTCGATCAGGTTGGTCGAGCCCAGGCACTTCCTCAGCCGCGGCGGGAGGCCGAGCCGGTTGATCGTGAACATCTCGCTGAGGCCTTCGCGTAGGCTGGCCGAGGCCGAGGGGTGGTCGCGCTCGAGCCATCGGGCGAGCTGCTCGAGCTTCTGCTCGCCCTGCTTCGCGTCCAGCTTCATCGCCGCCCGGAACGCCGCCTTCACCTGAGGATGCTGATCCTTCGGCAGATGACCCAGCACGTTGCGGAGCTTGTGGTTGCGGCAGCGCTGGATGGGGTGACGTTGGCCGAACACCTTCTCGATCGCCTTCCTGAGCGCTTTCGAGCCATCGATCACGAACAGCCGCCGCCTGCCCGGGTCCAGGCCGCGCTCGACCAGATCCTCTAGGAGCGCGCTGCTCACCTCGGCGTTCTCACTCGCTCCTTCCCTCACGCCCAGCACGTGCTTCTTTCCGTCTGAGTCCACGCCTACCGCAGCAAGCACGTGGTGCGAGCCCATCTGGATCCCGTCCAGGTAGATCACCAGGAGGTCCCACGCATCCAGCCGGCGCTCCATCAGCTCCTTCAGCACGCGCTCCGAGGCCTCGACCGTCTCACGGCTCACCGCCGACTTGCTCACCCCGACCGTGTCGGCCATCTCACCGATCACACGGCCGTACTTCCGCGTGCTCACCCCCGCCATCAGGACCTCGAGCATCCGATCCGCCACGGCGCCCGGTCTCCGCATCGCTGCGTACGCCGGCACCTCGACCTCGCCACCCTCCCCGGCGCCTGAGCCGTGGCCGCTCCACACGCACCTTCCGGTCCGACAGGTAAAACACACCACCCTGCCGGCCATACCACACCGTGTCGTCTTCCGCTCGTGACCGACCTGCCTGCTTCACGCCTGCCACACCCTCGGCGCTCATCTCCAGCACCGCTTCGATCGTCGCTCGTCCCATCACCTGGATGACTTCGTCGATCGCGACCTCCGTCTGCTCCACGAGCTCAAGCATCGGAAGCAGAAACTGCCCCTCCCGCTTCAGGAACTCCCTGATCGCGCGCTTGTCCGCCCGATCCCTTACCTCGTACGTTCTCTTCATCGTGGTGGCTCCGTGTTGGGGTTTTTGCCTACCCGAGCCTATCGGCCCGGGACCCCCGGAGCCACCACTTTTCTTTCTCCCCTATCAGGAACCTTCAACTACGGTTGGGACAGCTTCCTTGAAACCGAGAACATGGACCACTTGGTCGTCGATGCAAGTGTCCTCGAAGCCGGCAAGAAACGAGCGGAAAAGCTTCAAGAGCTTGTTAGTCGATAGTAGGCCGACGTAGCCGAGCCAGTCTTCGCCGAACTGAATGGGTAGGACATATAGGTGGTATGTGGCATCACTGATTTTCACTTTCTTGAAATACTCGACCTCTACGCTGCTCTGTGACTGGATCAACATTTCCTCACGTCAGCCGAGGGAGATCCTCACAACGTCCCCTATCGATTCGCGTTCCCGCCTGTTATTCGAGAGCATGAAGGCGTTTCACTCTTTATTCCGGACACCTATGTTGACATAACTCCTTTCTACCAGACCAAGCTAGAAGCGCTACGCTGTCATGAATCGCAGATACAAGCGTCCCCGCACCTCTTGGAAATTGTGGAGGCCAAAGCTAGATACTATGGCGCCTTGAGCGGAGTACGATATGCTGAAGCGTTGAAGGCGGAAAACCCTACGCCGACTGAGATTGTTCCGGAGTGGGGCCAGGAAGTTGGATAACATGGTTCGCTCCGCGCAGAACTCGGACTCTCAGCATGAGCTGGCGGAAGTGCCCGCGGCTGTAGGTCTGGCGTGTGGCGCGAGTAACCGCGCCAGCGGCATCGAGCAAGTTGGCCGCGAGGAGAGTGAGCACAATGGGCGCCTCGTTGGCGGCAGAGTATGGGCGCGGCGAACATTAGGAACAATGACAACAAGCAAGAAGATAATGAGCCCTGAGATGTTTTGGCCCGGTCAGGCTGTAGTGGATCCCATCGCGGCCAACGCAATTCATGTTTGGGCGGCCTCGCTGGACGTGTCCCGAGACCGGCTCCAGCAACTCGCGGCGACGTTGTCTTGTGATGAACACAGTCGCTGCACTCGATTCCGGAATGTCGGATTATCACGTCGGTGGGTGGCTGCGCGCGGTTTGCTGCGCGAAATGCTGGGCGAGTATTTGAGCGTCGATCCGAAGGACATCCGATTCGCCTACGACGAGCACGGAAAGCCATCGGTAGCGGAGCCGGCCTGTGGCTCCCCGGTGCAATTCAATCTCTCCCATTCCAATAGCCTAGCCCTTTATGCCTTCTCGGCTGGGGTTCCTGTGGGAGTGGACACTGAAAAGGTGGTCCACTTCGCCAATATGGCCAACATAGCCGACCAGTTCTTTTCGCCCGCCGAGCGCGCCGGGCTTGATACGGTGGCGCCTTCCTGTTACTGGCGAGCGTTCTACTGCTGCTGGACCCGAAAAGAGGCATATCTCAAGGCGTGCGGAGTAGGTTTACTCTTGCCGCTCGATAGCTTCGACGTGTCGGTGGTTCCCGGTGAACGGCCCGCCTTGCTCTGGGTGCAGGGAGAGGCCGATGCACCCGAGCGGTGGTCACTCGTCCACCTTCGACCGGCCCGTAGGTACGTCGGGTCGATCGCCGTGGAGACGCCGACCCCCCAGGTGACGTGCTGGAGCTGGGTGCGATGCGGGTAGGGGAATTGGGCCGGAGTGTGAAGGCGCTGGAGAGCCACGAGGTGGAGGCGCGTCTACGGGGAAGGGAGCCTGCACCGTCATCTGAACGAGATGAAGGCCTTGTTACCCAACATGCCTCTTGTCTTTCAACCCATCACTCGTCGGTGTTCTAAGGGAATCCTTGAGACCATCATAGTGCCAGTCCGAGCGGGCGTGAATGCGCGTCGAGTGAAGAGTTTTGTGGCCGTAGTCGATGCCCGGAAGGACGTTCGAGCACCTGAGGTCCGTCCGGGACCAGGCTGCCTAATGGTACATGAACCGGCCACCGTTGACGTGTAGGGCCTGCCCAGTGCTCAAGGGATCAGGATGACGCCACACGCTCCAGTCGTTATTCTAAGGGGTGCACGGCGACACGAGTCCTGTTCCCGCCAGGGTGGAAGGAAGGGTGAACAATGAGCGACACTGACATGTTGGGTGCACCGGAGCCTGTCAACGCCAGTGAGACACTCTTGGGAATTAATTAGAGAGCAATCTCCTGTGTCGTGAGGGAGGGGGTTGGAGGATTGATCCAGACGGCCTCCGGGAGCGGTTTGGGCTTCGGCTCACCGGAGACGAAGCGCTCGGGATGAGCGGCCCAAGCCTCGCGTAGCACGGCCTCCCTGCCGGCGATGACCTGATCTGCATTCCCGAAGTGGACCTGTTCGGGGGTCAGCATCGAGATACCGCCATGGCGGTGCTCGGCGTTGTACCAGCGGAAGAACGAGCGACAGAAGGTTTTGGCCTGGCCCTTTAGAGGGCACTGACTGCGGAGGATCACGCGCGATTCCAGGAACAGGAGCAGGGGTATCTCGGGCCATTCAAGCTCTACGAGCCGGAGGAGATGCGGACCCGCTGGCAGCGACAGCGCATTGAGCTACTCGATCGGACTTTCGCGGTTTACTCGGGGCAGAACCACTCTTCGCCGAAGAGTACCATCATGAACTACGATCGCCATCTCGACTGTGAGCTACTTGCGGACCATGTTTGTCACCCGGGGATTATCAGCCGGGTGCAGGGCGCATTAGGTCCGGACATCGTTTGCTGGCGCACTGAGTTCTTTGCCAAGTATCCCGGCGACGAAGGTACGGACTGGCACCAGGCAGACACGTTTGCGAATGCTTCGGGCAAGCCTCAGATCGTCTGGCCGGAACACCTCAAGAAATTCGGAGGGACCATCACTGTATGGACGGCGTTCACGGACTCGAATGAGGAGACGGGTTGCCTCCAATTCGTGCCCGGCACGCATGAGCGGATGTTCTACGACGAGTCGAAGGGCATGCATTACTCGCCGCAGGACATAAACATGATCGATAAGCGCGGAGTCCGGAGGGGTTGAGGTTGGGTCAATAGGTGTGTAAACGTATCAGGCGGCATTCTTCCGCTGTTGGGTTGAGACGGGCTTTCCGTCTTCGAACTTCCTTCCTTCAAACACGTCCTTGAGGAGGTGAGGAGCGTCGAGCCTTCGGAACCGCTTCTCGGCCACCAAGAGCAACTTCCAGATCAGCGCCGTAGCGCTCTCGACCCGCTTGAATCGCTTCGCCGCCGTCGTCCTGAGCCGTAGCGCAGCGAACGGGCTCTCGACCACGTTCGTCGTGCGTAGATGCTTCCAGTGATCCTCGGGGAAGTCGTAGAACGCCACCATCCGCTCCCAGTCGTCCTCGAGTACGTCCACCGCCTTCGGATACCACGGCCTGTAGCGCCTGGCGAACACTTCGCGGGCCTTCACAGCCTCGGCCCGGCTCGGTGCGTAGACCACGGCCCTGAGAAGATCCTTCGCCTCGCTCTGCTCCCGCTGCGGCAGCCGGTCCAGCACGTTCCTCATCTTGTGGTTCCAGCACCGTTGCTCGCCCGCCTCAGGCCATACCTGCCCGTACTGCGCCCCAGATCGCCGCGTTACCGTCCGCCATCAGAAGCCGGGGCGCCTCGATGCCGCGTGCCTTCAGATCCCGCAACACCTCGGAGCAGGACTCGACCGACTCTCGGTAGCCCGATCTCAGGGCCAACACCTCCTTCGTCCCGTCTCGCATCGCGCCCAGCACCACCAGCAGCGCCGCCTTGTCCCGCTCGAGCCCTGCCTTCACGTAGATCCCGTCCGCCCATACGTAGACGACCTCACGGCCCTCCAGGCGACGCTGGCTCCATTCCTCGAACTCCGCCGTCCATCCCGCCCGCAGTCTCCGAATCGAAGACTTCGACAGCGGTGCCCCCTCGCCTAGCAGTCCCCGCATCGCCAGCTCGAAGTCTCCCTCTGCCAGTCCGTGCAGATACAGCTCCGGAAGCAGAGCGCCCAGCTCCTTCGTCCGCCTCGCGAACAACGGCAGCACCCGACTCTCGAACCGCTCCTCGACGCCCCGAACCCGAGGGCGTCGGAGTGTGATCGTGCCCGAGCTCATCGCCAACCGCCTCGGCTTGCCATATCCGTTGCGGTAGCCCTCGGCCGAGTCCACCGTACTCCTGCGCTCTGACCTCTCCCGGCCTAACAACTCCGTGACTTCCTCCTCCATGATCTGTTGGATGAACTCCTGCGCCTTCTCCCTAACCATCCCCTCGAGCGTCTCCCACATCAGCCTGCTGGACGCACCCTGGGGTCCCGCGATATCCTCTCTCATGAGGCGACGTTCCTTTCCCCGGGCTGTCACCCGGGCTCGCTGGTTTAAATCTCAGCGCAAAGGTACGTCGCCTCTCTTTTTACACACCCTCTGATCCTAGCTCGAGGGGTTTTTTGGATATGACTACCGTGAGTTGCAGTTGGATCCTGAGTGGATGCCTGATGAATCGCTGGCTGTATCAATCGTGATGCGCCCGGGGGAAGCGGTGATGTTCTGGTCCACACTGATGCATGCGTCGCATCCTCATGCAGGGAAGACACGAATGATGCGTCTCGGATTCGCAGCGCGGTACGTCCCGCCATGCGTAGCAGTCTATCCGGACACGATGTTCCTAGAGGAGTTCGGTGACAGGGTCAATCTCGAAAAGTACGGCGTCGTACTGGTGAGTGGTCGCGACGACTATCACCACAATCGTTCGGTGACTGCGACGACACGGGGATACAATTTCAAGGCCTGCTAGAGTTCGGGTCCCCATGCCATGGCTCACTCGGGTCGGGTCGGGTTTCGGACGCAGAGTCGCGGGACGAACATCAACTTCCCTTGGCCTTCGCTCCCGGACACATCCCTCGTACGCTGTTCCCGGGGAGATTCCCTGCGAAGATGACGGATCATGCCTGCCCTAGAGCCCCAGCCCCACGCTCGCGCGGCGCCGCTCTGACAACATGTTGTCCCTGAGTGCCGTTTCGTCATGGAGCTTCGACGAACTTCACACGGGGCGTCCAGAGATCGCCCATCCGGTTCTGACCCCTAGGATGAGATTCAATATCTCTCACACGGCCAGGCATGTAGCCTGCGTCGTTACCACCGAAATCGATTGCGGGATCGACGTGCAAGCCAAAGGCCAGGTCTCCGACATACACGCTTTAGCTGGCACAGTGCTGCGTAGCATCGAGTTTGACGATTTCGTAAAGCTACCGGCCGCGCCACCGGCTGGACCGATTCACGGTACTTTGGACTCTCAAGGAGGCCTACTCAAAGGCTCGCGGCCTCGGTATTGCGGATCCCCTTCGATAAGCTGACATTCTCGGGGGATCCGTGTCGGTTGAGTATACAGCCGGGGTCGATCAAGTCCTTCGCAGATGATTGGCAGTTCACCAATGGTCACAGCGAGACGGTCTCTGGTTAGCCGTTGCTATCCGGTGTCAATGGCCATCGAAAATGTGACACTTTCGGAACGCGCCGCGGAGGGAGCGGAGCGACCGGAGCGGGGCGTTCCGAGAAAGGATCTGGTCGGCGCGCATCACCGGGTCCCGCCGTGTTCCGAGCGCTCCGCCGAGACGGCCCGGGAGGCGGTCGGGTGGATGGCCTTGGAGAGCTCGGCATGGCGGCGCATCCGGTAGCTGTTGCCCCGGATGTTGACCATGTGGCAGCGGTGCAGTAGGCGGTCCAGCAGCGCGGCGGCCATGACCTCGTCGTGCAGGATCTCTCCCCATTGCTCGAAGCCCTTGTTCGAGGTCAGCACCGTCGAGGCGTGCTCGTAGCGCCGGTTAACGAGCTGGAAGAACAGGATGGCGCCGCTGCGGGTGAGGGGGAGGTAACCGATCTCGTCCACGGCTAGGAGCGCGGAGTGGGTGAGGGTCTTGAGTCGGTGGTTGAGCCGGCCGGCGGCCTGGGCCTCTTCGAGCGAGTCGATGAGATCGGTGAGCGTTCCGTAGTAGACCCTGCGCCCGCTCTCGGCCGCGGCGATGGCCAGACTGATCGCCAGGTGTGTCTTGCCGACGCCGGGCGGGCCGAGGAACACGACGTTCTCCTTGCGCTCCAGGAAGCCGAGCTCGTGAAGCGAGTCGATCTGCTCCCGCTTGACCGAGGGTTGGAAGCTGAAGTCGAAGTCCGTGAGCGTCTTGATCGCCGGAAGACGGCTCGATCGCATGGCGGTGGCGAGGCGCCGGCTGTTGCGCAGCGTGATCTGGGCGGCCAGGAGCCGCTCGATGGCCTCTGCCGCGGTGGTTCCGCCGCCATCCACTCCGGCGAGGAACCTCGTCGAGGGCTTCCAGGGCGCCCGGCATCTTCAGATCGGCTAGTTGGGCCGCAATGCGCGTGCTCCGGGACCGGGCCTTCACGAGATCTGTCCCGTGATCTCGGCGTACTCGGACAGCGGCCGGCCTTCGACCTCCACAACCTGGAGTGCCGAGGGTGGCCGGGTCCGGGTCGTCCGGGGCTCGGGCCGCGGCACCACGGGACGGTAAGGCCAAGGGGCCGGGGGACTCAGGCAGAGCCGCTCCCACTCGAACCGGTCCGCCACACGCTCCTTCAGCGTGCCGTGGATCCGAACGTTGGCCACGCCGTCGAGCCACAGGAGGGCCCGTGCGTTGAGATCATCATCCGAGGCGAAGTCGCGACCGTAGAAGAAGTTCCTCCGGATGTAGCTCACCGGCCGTTCCACCTTCCCCTTCGTCTGGGCCCGGTACGGGCGGCATGCCCGGATCCGGAATCTCCAGTGGTGGCTGAAGCGCAGGAACTCCGAGTTCTCGATCAGCCGTCCACCCTCGTGGCGCCTGTCGTCGGTGATGACGGCCTTCATCTGGTCGAACAGAAGCTCCGACGGCACGCCGCCGAAATAGGCGAACGACCTCTCCAGCCCCCGGATCACGACCGGCATCGTCTGGCGCTCATAGAACCTGAGCCACATCAGCCGCGAGTAGCCCAGCACCACGATCAGCGTGTGCCGCTTGCCCCATGGCAACCGGAAGTCCGCGAAGTCCACCTGGCCCTGGTGGCCCGGAGGGGTCTCGAACCTCCGGACCGGCTCCACCGGCTCTTGCGGCCGAACCCCGCGCACGTAGCGCTTCACCTGGCCGTAGCCGCCCCGATAGCCCGCCGCCTGCACCTCGTTGAACAACCGTACGGCGCTCAGCCTCGGATAGTCCGCCAGCCGGGTGTCGATGATCCCCTTGTAGGGATCGAGCTTCGACGGCGCCGGAGCTCTCGGCCGGGATCTCACCGCCTCGTCGTCCAGATCCCGGTCCAACTGCCCCGTCGCAATCCAACGATATATCGTCTCGCGGCTCACTCCCACGTGCCGAGCGATCGCCGCCTTCGGCACACCCTGCTCGAGGTAGTGTCGCAGAAGCACCCGCTTCTCTCTCCCGATCATCGCGCCTCCTATGCTCAATGGAGACGCTAGAGTAAAGAATGGTCCGGCAAACCTCACCAGCCCCCCGGGTCCACCGCCCCAGCCGATCCTCGCTCACCCGCCCAAGGTGTACCATTTTAGATGGCCACATCTGTCCAATTTTGCACGGCCGGTAACATCCGGATCTGTACAGATCCTAAAGTCGAAATAATCCGCCAACATTTCCGCGTGTGCTCCGAATGGTCGGCGCCCCGCTATATGAAGCCGTGGTCAAAGAACTGCCGGGGAGAAGGGATGCAAGCAGCATCCTTCGCGCCGGAGGACGTCTTCAGAGTCGCTTTCGGAGATTAGAACACCGGCATTAACAAGGGGCTGGGGTCGAACCTCCTCACCAAAGTTGGTCTGGGAGCCAATGTTGACAATTGATAGCAACCCCCCCCATCACCACGTACTATTGTCGGCGCTCGCGGCTAGAAGTCCCAGGTTCGTCCTCGGTCGGCTCGGTCGGTAGTCGGTCCCCCGAGCCGGGCACCGACGCGCAGCGTTGGTCAGAAGGCGGGCCCTAAGCTGTCCGAAAATTCTAGTGAGCCTCCGAGATACCGCCGGAGCCCTCGGAGAGTCCTTCGAGGCTGACGCTTATGGCGCGGAGCCTCGGCGGAGTGTTGGGAAAGTTGTTGGACACGCCGCGGAGCAGCTGTGTCTCACCGGCCAACGCCCGACGTAGCCGCCGAGGCACCATTTCAGCTGTGTTACGAATCCCTCAGGGATGCACTAGGATCACACGCTGCCGCACGGATCGCTGGGAAGTAACTGGCAGACAGCACAACGACGAAGAGCAGAACCGACACGCCGCCGAGAACGGTGGGATCAGTCGGTGTGACGCCGAAGAGCTCACTACTGATCACACGGACCATGCCTAGCCCGGCTAGAAGACCGATCACTGTGCCACTGATACCC
Organism: Longimicrobiales bacterium; assembly: GCA_965219445.1. Classification (GTDB taxonomy): domain Bacteria; phylum Gemmatimonadota; class Gemmatimonadetes; order Longimicrobiales; family Gaopeijiaceae; genus UBA822. The sequence goes on from CBDCNQ010000005.1 coordinate 487,640, forward strand.
AAACCGGCGGCACCTCGGAGCACCAGACTCAGCACAGACAGTGGGGACGCTCCCAGGGCCATTCGAATTCCGAACTCGCGGTATCGTTCGCGCACGAGGAAAGATGTGACAGCATATACACCCGCCCCCGCAATCACGACGGCAAGTAAAGCGAAAGCAGCGAGAATACCGATCACCTGTCTTCGTCGGGTCCGCCAGCCGGAAAGGTCGTCGGAAACCGTGGCAGGTCTCGCCACTGGCATGCTGGGATCAATGGCTTGCACGGATTGACGGATCGCTCCGACGAGTTCTGAAGGCATGTCCCGCGCCCGAACTACGATCGTGATGTTACCCCAAACCTCCGTGTTGAGAGGGACATAGACTTCGGGGACCGGCTCCTGTTCTGGGCCATTCGCCCGGACGTTCCCGACGACAGCTACAATTTCTCCCGTAATAGCCTCGCCTCGGTTCGCGCGGTCCGGCGACTGCCGGAACACCGTGATTTGTTTCCTCAGAGCCAACTCATTAGGCCATAGAGTCCGGGCTAATCTTTCGTTGACCATGAGTGACACCGTGCCCTGAGTGAGAATCTGCTCGACTCTTTGACTTCCCACCAGAATCGTGAGGCCGGCCGCATCCACATATGTCGGCGAGACCACTCGATAACCGGCCACGACCTCCTCTTCAGGCAACTCGACCCGCCCCGATACAACAACTCGAGTCGCGATTCGACCACCGACGGAGGGCATGTGGTTAATAAGGCCCACGGATTCAACCCCTGGGATCGCCGATATCGTCTCTTCCAGTTGGCGATATAATGCCAGCGCAGCTTCGGGATCATCGTATCGCGGGGACGGCGGAAAGATTCTGACGGTCGCGAGCCTGTCCGCGTCGAAACCCATATCGACGGAACGTACCTCCATCAGGCTCCGAAGGAGCAGACCTGACCCATGCAGAAGAGTGAGTGCAAGCGCGACTTCTATAACAACAAGGCCCGACCGAACGTGGCGCGATACTGCTCCCCGTTCACCGACCGTGCCAGATCGGAGGGCCACAGCCGTGCCGCGCCGCGAAGTAATGAGGGCCGGTACCGCCCCGGCCAACAGCATTCCGACAGCAGAAACAAGGGCCCCGAGCATGACCATCCGGGCATCGACGGACAGTTCCTCGAGGCGCGGGAGGTTCGCTCCTCCCCAGACCCGGAAGAGATTTACGCTCCATACCGCAAACGCAAATCCGAGTCCACCGGCCACAGCCGCCAGCAGGACCATCTCAACGGTGAGTTGCTGGGCGATCCGACCCCGGGTGGCGCCGAGAGCGGACCGAACCGCAAGCTGTGGGCTCCGGGCAATACCCCTGGCTAACGTCAGGTTGGCTACGTTCGCGCAGGCGAGGAGCAGCACTAGGATCACGGCCACGGTCAGTAAGCCGAGTTGTCGCCCGCTATCCCCCAAGACCAGATCTCGTAACGGTCGAAGGCTGGCACCTATCTCAGCATTTGTATCCGGGTACTCCTGAGCAAGACGTTGGGCGACCCCTCTGAGCTCCTCCTCTGCCGCCTCTGGGGTTGACGTCCCGGCGACCCGGGCGAGTACAGCACCATCGACCCTCAACGCCCGGTCGTCGAGGCCTGCCTGCACCGAAATAATCGATCGTAGCGGAAGCCATACCTCCGCCCAGGAAGGAAACTCTACACCCTGTGGCATCACCCCCAACACCACACTCTCCAGACCGTCAAGATTAAGTGTCCGACCGATCACATCAGGATCACCACCGAAACGTCCCCTCCAAAGGCCGTAGCTCAGGACTAACACCGGCCGACCGATTTCTTCCTCTTCAGGCGTGAACGATCTGCCCCGGACGGGACGTGTCTGTAGTACGTCAAAGAACCCGGGGGAAACCGCAGCACCCAGAACTTGCTCGCCTCCGAGGTCGGTCGCGAGCGTGAGTGGAAGACCCCTCACGAACGTAAGTTCCGACGAAGTCACTTCCCGGCGAAGATCCGCAAAATCGGGGTAGGACGGAGTTAGGATGCCCCCAGAAGGGCGAGTGGAGTACACGGAGTGGAGTTGGTCAGCCTCGGGGTAAGCGAGTGGTCGGAGCAGTACGACATCGACCACGGAAAAGACCGCCGTACTTGCGCCTAAGCCAAGTGTGAGTGTCCCGCACGCCGCCGCCGTGTAACCCTTGCTCCTCCACAATGACCTTGTCGCGTAAAGAACGTCTTGAACCAGCCTCTCAAGCCACGTGTTCACGGTCCGCTGCTCTCCTGTCAAAAAATTTTGCTGGCCCACCGCATTGAGTCATCACGATGCGCTTGGCCCCTAATCCAAGCAGTGCACCGGGACTCGCGATGCTCTCCGCCTCGATGTCGGGCCTCTCCGCCAACCCCGCAAGGAGTGATTCGTACAGCCGGGCACGCGACGGCCTCTGTGTGGACGCCGCCACCTCAACCGGAATGGCGACGGAATCTTCTCCCAAAGGGTCCACCCGAGCACGGTCCGGACTCGAGCCGACGAGCCCCCGATCAACACGAGTACCGAAACGGCGACGGCCACCTGGCAGACCACCGCCGCGTCCCGCCCGAACGACTCACCTCGATCCGGTAGCCCGGAACTCTGCCGAGAAAGGAAAGTAAATAGCCGCCTGTGCCTCCAGATTGCGAGCCCCGGAAGTACCGTTATGGCGATTACGACCCCCCTGGGCCGCCACCACTGCGCCGAACGTCAACGCCCGGTCGAGCAAAGACCATCCGAGCACCTGGTCCGGCCAGGTCCATCGAATGGCAACGCCCAATGAGAGCACCACGCCAAGCGCCACCGCACCGGCTCTACGCCCTCGGACCTCGACATGCCGCACGAACTCGAACGCAAGACGCCATCGATCGACTCCAAGAGCAGGCTGGATGGCCACAGACCGCGTCGCCGCTATACGCTCCTCCGCCATCAGCAGGACCCCACAGACCAGGGCGGCGCCGGCAAGCAGAAGAAGGGCTGCGGTTAGGACGCCCAGCAATCCAGTAAACGCTAACTCCTGAGCGGCGGAGGCAGGAACAAGGGCCGCTGCCCACTCGCCCGTCCAGTCCGGATCCGCCACCGGAGGCACCGTCATGAGGGACCCCCGGCCCAGACCGAGCACCATCCCCGCGATGGCGCAGAATCCGGCGGCCAGTCCTACGAAGGCAGAGACAAGGTGCCCTAGCCGACTCACCGCAGAGTCGAAACGCACCGCTATGAGGTGCTGCACCCTCACTCCCCTGATTCTCGCAGGGAGCTCGATCTTCCCCGGGCTCGGCCGACGCGCGGTCTCCATGCCTCCAGTTGCGCATGGGCCACTGCCGCGAACCGAAGGACCGAAGGACCGATTCTTGGCGCGTAGATTTTTCCCTCTGCCGTTGCTGGGGGAGAACGGCTGGGCTGAGCGTGAACCAATACCTGAGAGTGATCCTACGGTCTTTGGCGGCTCAGGCGCAAGCTGCCCTTCCCTGGGGGCGGTCGCGCCACCAGCGTGTCGCCCTGCAGAAAAAGAACCAGGACAAGCTTTGTTGCAACCCACGAATCTTGATCCAGGGTGACCAACGCAAAGACGAGATAGCCTGAGAGCCCCAGAGACCGACGAAGGGCGGGGAATAGAAGCCGGATGAGGAAGTCGAGATTCTGTGAAGAACTGATCGCGATGGCGCTGCGCGAAGGCCGGCACGCCTGTGGTGGAAGATCATATGCAAGCTTGGGATCAGCGAGCAGACGCACTACTGGCGGAAGAGGAAGTAGAACGGCTTGGGGGGTGTCGGAACTCCGGGAGCTCAAAGCGATCCGGGAAGAGAACCGTCGGCTGAAGACGCTAATGGCGGATTCTGTCCTTGGACAAGACAGTCCAGCAAAAGGCGCTCATGAGAAAATGGTGGGGCTCGACGCACCGAAGAGGGGGGGGGTGACGTGAGCACGGGAGGCCTACCTGCTACCTGAGAGGGGGTTGCAGGCGCTGGGCCATGGACTTTGTCTTGGCAGAACAGCTCCCCCCCCGGCACTGAATAAAGCTAGCCCAACACGTCCGGCGTTGGTCCATCAGTTTTCGAGGTTGCTCGAGGCGAACGTAGGACTCGGCCCTCTGGGCGTGGGAATCGGGGAAGTGGACCCACCTTTTCACTTGGCAGGCAAGACCAATTTGTCAGCCCTCGAATCAGCTGGCCCGCTCAGCAACTGACGTGACAAAACGTTCCACCAGTGCTGAGGTGTAGGCCGGAGCGTCGTACGTTGGCACATGACGGCCATGTAGGAGAGTATGCGACCTAAAGCATGCGTCCTCATCCGCGAAGCGCGTGAGCCTTCCTCGGTACTCGTCACTGTTGAGAGGCGCGTGGAGGAACGGAACCGGTGGCGGTTCGGAAAGGCGGGAAAGCGCGCCGAGTGGAGCGCCTTCGCGTGAGTACGCATTCCTGATCTCCCGGCTAGCGCGGGTGTACATGCTGAACCCGTATTCGTTCCCCAGGGCGATTTCCCTGGACCGCACCCGCCTTGGAGCTCCGGCGAGCTACCCCTGATTGAGCGTTGGATAAGGACAATACGTATCTACAGCGGCCGGTGCTACCCCCCTCTCTGCCAACTTAGGTGAGACACGGAACGAGTAAAGAATTAGAGTAGGGCGAAGGCAGAGAAACCGAGGATGCTGAGACACCGAGAGAGGATGGAAGAGAATGGAAACGCCCCACTAACCTGGGAGGGTAAGCGAAGCGCGGCAGCTGCTCCGGACGCGGAGGTGGTAGATAAGCCGACGCGCCGGCGGTTCGCTCCGTCGTACAAGCTGCGGATCGTCGAAGAAGCGGACCGGTGCACGGAGCCCGGAGAGGTTGGCCGACTCCTACGGCGGGAGGGCTTGTACTCGTCGCACCTGACGACATGGCGCAAGGCGGCGCATAGCGGGTCCCTGAAAGCGCTGTCGAAGAAACGAGGCCGTAAGCGCGAGCGCAATCCGCTGGAGGAGAAGGTGCGCAAGCTGGAGCGCGAGAACACTCGCCTCGAGAAGGAGCTCCAGAAGGCGCACTTGATCATCGACGTCCAGGGAAAAGTTGCAGGGCTGCTGGGATTGAGCCTCGAGGACGGGACGAACTCATGAAGGCGACCCAGGAGCTAGCCAAGCACGTAGGGGTGAAGCCCGCGTGCGATGCGCTCAGGGTGCCGCGAGCCACGTTCTACCGTCGTCGGAGTGCATCGACCGGGCATCAGCAGCCCCGCCCGACCCCAGCCCGGGCCTTGAGTGAGAGGGAGCGGGACAAGATTTTCGACACCCTGTGTTCGGAGCGGTTCGTGGACCGGTCCCCAGCCGAGGTGGTGGCGACGCTGCTCGACGAGGACGTCTACCTGTGCAGCGAGCGTACGATGTATCGCGTTCTGGCTTCCCAGGTGCCGGTTCAGGAGCGTCGAGCGCAGCGGAGTCATCCCAAATACCAGAAGCCCGAGTTGATGGCGAGGGGCCCGAACCAGGTCTGGTCCTGGGATATCACCCGGCTGCTGGGGCCGAAGAAGTGGAGTTACTTCTACCTCTACGTGATCCTGGACATCTTCAGCCGCTACGTCGTGGGATGGATGGTGGCGGATCGGGAGAACTCTGCCCTGGCCAGCCGGCTGATCCAGCAGAGTTGCTTGAAGCATGGCGTCCAGCCCCACCTCCTGACCCTGCATTCCGATCGAGGGGCTCCGATGACGAGCCAATGCACGGCTCAACTACTCGCCGATCTCGGCGTGACCCGCTCGTTGGGCCGACCCCAGGTCTCGGATGACAATCCGTTCTCCGAGGCTCAGTTCAAGACCTTGAAGTACCATCCCTCGTTTCCCGGCCGGTTCGGGGATCAGGGGCAAGCCAAGACCTTCTGTCGCTCGTTCTTCCGTTGGTATAATGCCGAGCACCGCCATGGCGGCATCTCGATGCTGACCCCCGAACAGGTCCACTTCGGTCACGCCGATCGGATCATCGCCTGCAGGAAGGCCGTGCTCCGTGAGGCATGGGCCGCTCATCCCGAGCGCTTCGTCTCCGGTGAGCCGAAGCCTAAACCACTCCCGGAGGCCGTCTGGATCAATCCTCCCACCCCATCCCTCACGACACAGGAGATTGCTCTCTAATTAATTCCCAAGAGTGTCTCACTGGCGTTGACAGGCTCCGCCACCTCCCGAGCGGGACACGTGACTGCCGGAAGCTGCGGCCTTGATCTCCCTAGCCGGGTGACACCGCTGACCATCCTTCGGTCTTCACCGTGAGGGCGTTCGAAGAAGCACCTCAAAGTTCGAAAGACTTTAAGTCTGGCCACCAGCCCCGAAAAACTCACTGGACGCACAGGAGCCTCGCGGGAGGTATCCGTGCGCCGCAAACCGCCGGAGAAAACGCTCCGAGCACAACGATTGCCAGCCGCACCGCTGAAACACGGGCAAGTGTCAAAGGATCCCAGCGACCTACTCCGAACAGCTGGCTCGCAAATGTCACGAGGCCTACCACCACTCCGGCAGAGCCGAGCCGAAACGCCTGCCACATGACGATCAAGAGCAGGAAACTCGGCGAGGCACCTACCGCCATCCTGACGCCTAGGTCATGAAACCTCCCACGCATTAGGAAAGACTCGATTGCGTAGAGACCAGCAGCTGCCACGATCACGGTGGCGCCAGAGAGCCAACATCAGAGGCCCCCGAACTTCAGACCGCCGGTGAGCTCGATAGTTTCCCCGGTGAGGAACTCGCACTCGATTCCGAAGCGGATAGCGAGCCACACGTCGGATGCCTCACCCACCCTTCCAAGCGGAGTGCGTCGCGTCAACGCATTGATCGCTTCATGGGATATGGATTGGAGCATCGGAGTCCCTATCAGCCCGGGTGAGACCGTGAAGACCCTGATGCCGGCTCTTCCCAACTCAAGAGCCCATGAGCGACTGGCGGCCTCCAAGCCTGCCTTCGAAGCCGCATACGCCCCTTGCCCGAGGTTTCCGGCACGCGCTGCGGACGAGACATTTGCGATCACGCGATCACCGCTTTGCTCCGCGCTCAGCATGGCTCCGGCCGCCGCTCTGGCAATCAAGAACGCGCCCCGGAGGTTTGTTGCTATCACGCGGTCCCACAGGGCCACCGGTTGCTTCTTGGTCCACCCACCCATCGGCTCAGCAAGCACACCATCACCTAGCACCCCGATGGCATTAACGCAGCAGTTTATCGATCCCAGGCGATCCGAAGCCTCAGCCACGAAGCCCTCTACCTGCTCCTCATGCAGCACATCCATAACCTGGCAAAGTACCGGTGGGTTTGCGCCCATCGAGGCCTCAGTGCCTGCCAACCGCTCGTCTCGCCGGTCACTGAGAGCAGTCCGCGCACCCATGTGACCCATCTCTCGAGCGATCACACCGCCAATACCGCCGCCTGCTCCGAAAATCAGGGCTCTGCATTCCGAAATGACCATCCGTGCCATCACCGTCCACGAGCAGTGCCAACTGGCGGCATATGAATCTATATAGCAGGTCGGTCGAAGAAGGTACGCCGGCACCTGATCAGGCCGTCTTCAAACCGAAAGAAGTCTGCATACCGCTCTTTCAAAGCACTCCCGTCCCGATGCAGTCCTTCAAAGAGCCCCCAACATGCGACGGTATCCCGATCACTGAGTGCGCAGCGCACGGTGTGTCGCCCCCATCTTATTGGGCGCTCCTCCCGATAAAACTGTAGGAGCTCCGTCCGCCCGACCATCCGAGGATAGCCCGGACGTTCATAGATTACATCGCGGTGGAAGATTCGCCCTAGTTCGCGCCAGTCACAAGCATCAATCACCGCATACAACCCGATGATGTTCGCTTTATAGCCTTCACAACGAAGCGGTGACTCCATTCCGTGCTCCCCTGAACCCTCGCTGGGTTCTATACTACATCTTGACTACATCTCGCCTACGCCGAACCGCATTGTCTCGCCATCACGAGAACGGTCCGAAGTTCCTCGGCCACCGCACCCACAAAAGGCTCCTTCATGATTTCGTTGTGAATGCACGGGACCTGCCTGATAACGAGCGAACCGTCTATCAGGCGCTGCCAGTACGGGGCGGGCTCCTCACCCGTGGGCAGGGGTTCGTTCGAAGCGCGAAGGAACAACACATCCCCTCTGAAGCGCGTCGGTCTGTACTGCAGCCATGCGCTTCGATTCCGTTCGTACACTGCTAGTCGCTCAGCCCTGCTCTCGGGAGCCGACATACGGGCCAGTTCCGACCGGGCGACAGCAAGTTGCTCATCCGGTGACATGCCCTCCAGCTTGTCAAGGAAGCCGGAACCTGTCAAATCGCTCATAATAGCCATTATTGGTGCAACATGATTTATCTGCTCACCGACATAGCCTCGACAGTCAATGAGCGTCAAGGAGCCAACAACCTTCTTTACTGCCTCCAACTGGAGAGCCATCTCATAGGCTATCACGCCGCCGAACGACCACCCAACAAGGTTCAGCGGATCAGCGAGGCCCCGAGTGCGAATCTCCTCCACGTAATCCCTGGCCATTACCTCGACCGTTCCATGTCGCGCGAAGCGCGGGCTTTCGCAAGACGTGGCACGTATACCGAAGACATTGAAATCCTTAGCGAGCAACTTACTCAGCGCCTCATAGGAGAGTACGCCGGCCCCCACCGCATGAGGGCAGATCACACTCGCCATTCCGATCTTCTCTGTGGTCAGAGCGACAACGAGGGGCGGCTCACCCACGCTGACTGGCAGCGTGTCGCCGAGACCGCCTGCAAGTGCTCTTACTGTACCAGAGGAGTAGAATGCTTCCAGGGACGGACTGGCGCCCAGGCGTGCTTGGATCAGGTCGGACACTCGCATCGCCAGAAGCGAATGGCCACCGAGTTCGAAGAAGTTGTCATGGATCCCGATTTCCTCGACCCCGAGAACCTCGCTCCAGATCTCGGCGATCACCTTTTCGACCCGCGTCCGAGGCTCCACGTACTCGGCGAGTCCATCTCTTTGGTTCGTCGGCTCCGGTAGGCTGGCCCGGTCGATCTTGCCACTCGGGTTCAGTGGCAACTCGTCCAGTGCCACCAAATAGTTCGGCACCATGAACTCAGGAAGTCGATCGCGCAGATACCGACGCACTTCGCCCGTCCCATCCGCCCTTCCCTCCAACACCACATACCCAACCAGTTTTCGGTCCCCCTCCTCGTCCTCCTGCACTACCACCACCGCGTCACGCACCCGCTCGTGACCCATCAGCACCGACTCGACCTCGCCCGGCTCGATCCGAAATCCTCGCACCTTCACCTGATCGTCGAACCGCCCCAGGAATTCCAACTGCCCATCTGAGCGCCACCGCACACGATCCCCCGTCACGTACAAACGCTCCCCCCTCTCGCCAAACGGGTTCGGCACGAACCGCTCCGCTGTCAGGCCTGCTCGACCCCAGTACCCCCGAGCTAAACCCGCACCTCCGATGTACAACTCGCCCGCCACACCCACCGCCACCAACTGCATCCCCCCGTCCAGCACGTACAACGTCCATCCCGGTAATGGACGGCCGATCGCGCTGTGTCTCGTTGCACTCTCCTTAACATCCAATCTCTTGAGCGTACTGTGGACAGTCGCTTCTGTGATCCCGTACATATTGCACAAGATCAGGTCGCTGTCCGCACGCTCCCGAAGCCAATCCTGAGTGCTCGTTACGTCCAGCGCTTCACCGCCCAGCACCACATATTTCACGCCACTTAGAAACGCCTCATCGCACTGACCATCGACGTTCCTGAGCTCCATGAACGCCGAAGGCGTTTGGTTGACGATAGTAATTCCCTCGTCGCGAATAAACTCACCAAACGCTGTCGCCGACCTGCTTACCCAGAACGGCACAATGACCAGTCGAGATCCGTGAAGCAGCGCGCCCCATATCTCCCACACGGAAAAGTCGAACGCATAGGAGTGGAATAGCGGCCAAGTATCCGATTCATCGAACCGAAAATGATGATCCGTGGCCCTGAAGAGCCCCGCCACTGCACCGTGCGGGATCAGAACACCTTTCGGGGTACCCGTGGAGCCGGAGGTGTAGATGATATAGGCCAGGTTCTCGGGATCGACCGGCACCTGCAGATTCATCGTATCCGCGGTATCGAAGATCGGCTCCTCTCGATCGAGGTACACGACTTCCACGGCCAGTGACGGTACCCGGTCCACCAGACGCCGCTGCGTCAGTAATACCTCGACCTCACTGTCCTCCGCCATGAATGCCCGCCGCTTCGGCGGATAGTCAGGATCTAGTGGCACATACGCTCCGCCCGCCTTCAATGCCCCCAACATCCCCACTACCAACTCCATCCCACGCTCTACACACAGCCCTACCCGTACTTCCGGACCCACACCCAGCCGCCTCAGTTGATGCGCAACCTGATTCGCCCGCTCGTTCAGCTCTCTGTACGTATACCGCTCCCCCTCACACTCCACTGCAATCCCTTCCGGCGTTCGCTCCACCTGCCCTTCGAACAGCTCGTGAACACTCGCCTCCGGATACGATACCCCCGTCTCGTTCCACTCCTCCAACAGCTGCCGACGCTCGTCTTCACCCAGCATCGCCATCTCATAAATCGGACACTCCACATCCTCCACCACACTCTCCAACAACCGCCCGTAATGTCCCATCATCCGCTCGATCGTCGCGCTATCGAACAGGTCCGTGCTGTACTCGAGCCAACCTCTTAGGCCCTGGGGATTGCGCACTACAAAGACTTGTAGATCGAACTTGGAAGACTTGTACGAAGTCGTCGTCCGTCGGAGATCTATGGCGCCGCCAAGCCGCCGAACCGAGTCACTCGCGATGGGCATCGAAAACATCACCTGGAAGACCGGATTGTACGCCGGACTCCGTTCGACGTTGAGCTCCTCCACCAGCTTCGCGAACGGCAGATCCTGATGCTCGTACGCCTCCAGCGTCGTCTCACGAATCCGTCGCAGCACCTCCCGGAAGCTCGGCTCCCCCGACAGATCCGTCCGCAGCGCTAGCGTGTTGACAAAACAGCCAATAATGGGGTCCAGCGTCGGCTCGATCCGGCCGGACGAGACCGAGCCTACAACGACATCTTCCTGTCCCGAATACCGAGCTATCAGAACCTTGAACGCCGCCAGCAACACCATGAACAGCGTCGCACCTTCTTCCCGACCCAGCCGCTCGAGTGGCTGGGCCAAGGTCGGATAATCGAAGTGTAGGAAGGTGCCTCGGTGACTCTGAACCGCCGGCCGGGCTCGATCCGTCGGCAACTCCAACAACTCCGGAGCCCCCGATAACTTCCCCTTCCAGTACGTCAGCTGCCTCGCTAGCTCCCCACCCTCCAACCACTCTCGCTGCCACATGGCGTAGTCCGCATACTGCACCGGTAGCTCAGGCAATGGTGACGTCGCCGAACCACCCCCGTACGCCTCGTACAGCACACTCAACTCCCGGAACAGTACATCCATGCTCCATCCATCACTCACAATGTGATGCATCGACAGAAGCAGGACATGCTCCGAATCGGACAACCTCAATAGCTCCGCCCGGAACAGTGGCCCTCGCTCCAGATCGAAGCCCCGCCCCGCCATCTCCTCCGCCCGCCGCCGAATCTCCTCCTCCAACTCCGCCCCACCCAGACCCGTCAGATCCTCCCGCGGTAACTCCCACCCCCCAGCCTCTCCCACCACCTGCCAAGGCTCCCCGTCAATCTCCACAAACGTCGTTCGCAACGACTCATGCCGACCGATCACCTCCCCAATCGCCCACTCTAACCCCCCAACATCCAACACCCCAGACAGACGAACTCCATTATTGATGACGTATGTCGCCCGACCTCGCACGAGCCGCTCGAGGATGAACATCTGTCGCTGCGCATACGATGCAGGGGTGGGTCCTGCCTCGCGGAGTCTCGGAACCAACCGGGGCCGCGGACTAACCCGAGTCGTTCGCAACTTCCGTACAAGGGCCGCTATCGCACCGATGGTTCTCTTCTCGAAGACGGCCTGAACCGGGAGCCCGACACCCAACGCGTCCCGGATCCGCCAAGCGAGACGGGTGGCAGTGAAGGACGTGCCTCCCACCGAAAAGAAGTCATCCGAAAGCGACAAGCTTGTCGCTCCGGTCACTTCCCGCACCAGCTCCACCAGGAGGCTCTCGATGAGCTCGTACCGTGCAGAGCTACGCTCCCAGTTGGCGTGCCTGAGCCGTTTCTCGACTTGCCAACCCAGTTCGCGGCGATCAACCTTCCCCGTTGTCGTGGTGGGAAGGCTGTCGACAATGATAATCCCATGAGGGATCATGAAGCTCGGCATGCGGTCTGTGAGCCACTCGCGCAAATCCCGCTCGTCGATCAAACCGGACGCCCTGGGAATGACAAATGCTATGGGCTCAACACCACGGCTCCCACCCACGTCGCTCACGACAGCGCAAGCTTTAATATCTGGGTGGGATGATATCATGCTCTCTACCTCTCCTAGTTCCACTCGGAATCCGCGGACCTTCACCTGAGCATCCACCCGTCCGTGAAACTCTAGCACACCCTTCGGCATCCATCGCACAAGGTCCCCAGTCCGGTAAAGTCGACCACCAGCTTCACCGAAGAGGTCGGGAACGAACCGTGCCGCTGTAAGGCCGGCGCGGCGCGCGTAGCCTCGGGCAACTGCGGCGCCCCCGACATAGAGCTCGCCCCGCACCCCCACCGGAACCGGTTGCATCCATTGATCCAACACAAAGCACTTTCTGTCACCGACAGGTTGCCCAATCGGGATCGAGAGCGGGAGAGTGTCGTTGCGGATTTCACCACCGATCAAGTGGCAGGTAGCGAACACGGTGCATTCGGACGGCCCATATCCGTTGATCACTATCATGTCCGGGTACTCGGTCATCAACGCGTGCACATGTAGTGGAGAGAGAGACTCCCCCCCCACCAAGATGAGTCGCAATGACCCTAGGATTTCCACCGCAGTGTCGACGATCTCGTTGAAGAGGGACGCAGTCAGCCAAAGATGTGTAACCGCACCTCTACGAAGGGCGTCGGCAAAATTCGGAAGACTGATTCCACCCTCAGCCGTAGGTGGCACTATTTCGACACGTCCACCACGGAGAAGCGGGGTCCAGACCTCCAACGTGAGCGCGTCCCAGGAAATCGCGGAATAGTGCGCCCATACCTCAGGAATCAGCTCAAGCGAGTCTGTGTGGAGATCGAAGTTCTCATGGATGAATCCCGGTATCGCACTATGGTGGACAAGGGTGCCTTTCGGGGTACCCGTGGAGCCGGAGGTGTAGATGATATAGGCCAGGTTCTCGGGATCGACCGGCACCTGCAGATTCATCGTATCCGCAGTATCGAAGATCGGCTCCTCTCGATCGAGGTACACGACTTCCACGGCCAGTGACGGTACCCGGTCCACCAGACGCCGCTGCGTCAGTAATACCTCGACCTCACTGTCCTCCGCCATGAATGCCAGCCGCTTCGGCGGATAATCAGGATCTAGTGGCACATACGCTCCGCCCGCCTTCAATGCCCCCAACATCCCCACTACCAACTCCATCCCACGCTCTACACACAGCCCTACCCGTACTTCCGGACCCACACCCAGCCGCCTCAGTTGATGCGCAACCTGATTCGCCCGCTCGTTCAGCTCTCTGTACGTATACCGCTCCCCCTCACACTCCACTGCAATCCCTTCCGGCGTTCGCTCCACCTGCCCTTCGAACAGCTCGTGAACACTCGCCTCCGGATACGATACCCCCGTCTCGTTCCACTCCTCCAACAGCTGCCGACGCTCGTCTTCACCCAGCATCGCCATCTCATAAATCGGACACTCCACATCCTCCACCACACTCTCCAACAACCGCCCGTAATGTCCCATCATCCGCTCGATCGTCGCGCTATCGAACAGGTCCGTGCTGTATCCACAGCTGCCCACAACCGACCCGTCCTCCTTCTCCACAAGCATCGCAACCAGATCGAACTTGGCAGTGTGACTGTCTGTCGAAACCGACGTCGCCTCCAGTTCACCCAGCTTGAGCGCTCGCTTCTCCGGACTGCGGAGCGTGAACATCACCTGGAAGACCGGATGATGTGCCAGACTCCGTTCGACGTTGAGCTCCTCGACCAGCTTCTCGAACGGCAGATCCTGATGCTCGTACGCGTCTAGCGTCGTCTCACGAACCCGTCGCAGCACCTCCCGGAAGCTTGGCTCCCCCGATAGATCCGTCCGTAGCGCTAGCGTGTTCAGGAAGAACCCGATCAGTCCTTCGAATTCCTCTCGGCTACGGTTCGCGATCACAGTCCCGACGACGACATCTTCCTGTCCCGAATACCGAGCCATCAGAACCTTGAACGCCGCCAGCAACACCATGAACAGCGTCGCACCTTCTTCCCGACCCAAAGCCCGCAAACCCTCCACCACCTCCGCTGGGATATCGAACCGCTCGCGCCCCCCTCGGTGACTCTGAACCGCCGGCCGGGCTCGATCCGTCGGCAACTCCAACAACTCCGGAGCCCCCGATAACTTCCCCTTCCAGTACGTCAGCTGCCTCGCTAGCTCCCCACCCTCCAACCACTCTCGCTGCCACATGGCGTAGTCCGCATACTGCACCGGTAGCTCAGGCAATGGTGACGTCGCCGAACCACCCCCGTACGCCTCGTACAGCACACTCAACTCCCGGAACAGTACATCCATGCTCCATCCATCACTCACAATGTGATGCATCGACAGAAGCAGGACATGCTCCGAATCGGACAACCTCAATAGCTCCGCCCGGAACAGTGGCCCTCGCTCCAGATCGAAGCCCCACCCCGCCATCTCCTCCGCCCGCCGCCGAATCTCCTCCTCCAACTCCGCCCCACCCAGACCCGTCAGATCCTCCCGCGGTAACTCCCACCCCCCAGCCTCTCCCACCACCTGCCAAGGCTCCCCGTCAATCTCCACAAACGTCGTTCGCAACGACTCATGCCGACCGATCACCTCCCCAATCGCCCACTCTAACCCCCCAACATCCAACACCCCAGACAGACGAACTCCCTTCGACACGGTGTAAAACGCATCGCCAGGATACATACGATCCAAAAACCACAGCCGCTCCTGTGCGTGCGAAAGCCGGGACGGCTCGGGCCTTCTGACCCGAAGGTGGCGGTCGGGGAGGGCCTCATCGTCCCTAGAGTGCCTTCCTCCTTCTCGGATCGTAGCCGCGAGTGCCTCCAGCGTTGAAAAACGAAACACCACATCGAGCGTTAATCGAATGCCCATGTCCGACCGCACTTGTGCGACCAAGCGCATGGCGCTGAGCGACGTCCCTCCGAGGAGAAAGAAGTCATCAGTCCGCTTCACCGCCTGCAGGCCCAAAAGATCTCCCCAAACCTTCGCGAGATACGCCTCGAGGGGAGCCAACTCGGAACGATGGGCAACTTGGGGCCCGGAGGTGAGACCGAGTTCTCGGTCCGCCCACTCGACGAGAGCCTTGTAGTCGGTCTTGCCTCGCTCTGTCGTCGGCAGGCTCGGGAGCGCAAACACATGAGTGGGAACCATGTAACGGGGAATGAGGCGCACCGCCCAATCCGCCAGGTCAGTCGAAGCAAGATCGAGCGAGACGTCGATGGATTCGCGATCGCCTAAGCGTACGAAAGCGCAGAGTTGCGGTGACTCGCCACGCTCGCCGACCAAACAAACCCGGACCTCGCGTATCGCCGGGTGACGTTCCAGTACTCGCTCTACCTCGTCGAGCTCGACGCGAAATCCCCTCAGCTTGACCTGCCGATCACGCCTCCCCAGAAAATGGAGGTGGCCGTCCGGACCGATCGTGGCCAAATCACCCGTACGGTACATCCGGCTCCCCGGACCGTGCTCCGCGAACGGGTCAGGAAGGAAGCTCGCGGCCGTTGCAGCTGGTGCATTCACATAGCCCTGGGCGACACCGTGGCCACTCAGATACACCTCCCCCGCAATCCCTATTGCCGTCGGCTTCAGCTCTTCGTCAAGAACATATGCACTCGTGCCTCGGATTGGACGCCCGATTGGTGGCGCTTCGCAACCCTTATCCACCTGCTCCATAGGCACTTCGAAGGCGGTGGAATAGGTCGTGTCCTCGGAGGGACCGTAGAGGTTGAACAACCGCCCCTCAAAGCCAGACCGCCTCAGGGCGATCGCAAGGGTACCGGAAAAAACCTCTCCACAAAGGCAGATCACGCGCAGAGTATCCGGTAGACCCACCGAGTCGAGTAGTGCTGCCGCTGCAGACGGCACGGTGTTGAGAAACGTAACGCGACCTAGGCTTGGTTCGGCGCCAATATCGAGTGCGTCTTCTTTCAAGAGAACGCAGCCGCCCATCGAAAGGGTGCCGAAAACCTCGAACACTGACAGGTCAAACGACACCGATGTCGTGGCCAACATCCCCTCAAAGTCGGCCGGCGAGAACGTGGCCCTGGTCCACTCGAGCAAGGCGGCGAGGCCGCGGTGCTCGATCCCGACACCCTTCGGTTTCCCGGTAGATCCCGACGTGTAGACTACATACGCGAGGGCGTTGAGAGACGGCTCCCCCATCGTCGGATCGAAGGTTCCATCGCTCCCGGCAATGAGGCTCTCGAAAGCCCGCCATTCCTGCGGCTGTTCCTTGCCAAGTTCTTCGATGGTACGCGCTTCGGCTACGACAAGCCGAACAGAGGCGTCGCTCAGAATCGCCCGCACGCGGCTATCCGGCACCTCAGGTCCGATCGGCACATAACAGCGTTGTGCGGCCAGGCACCCGAGCAGACTCACGATCAACCGATGGTCCCGCGGCAGCAGTATTGCGACAAGGTCGTCCCGCGACACCCCGGCCGTCAGAACGCCATCGGCGAAGTCAACGGCCATTCCACGTAGCTCGGCGTAGGTAAGAACTCTCGCCCCCGCCTCGACCGCCGGACGATACCCCCACATGCGCGCAGCGGAGTCGAAAGCGCTCCAGCCTGTCATGCCGATGGGCTCGTCCTCGATTACGGCGCCACTCAACCCGCCTTCGCGAAGATTGGGTGCGTGAGAGTGCTGCTGCCGGAGCGCCGAGCGGTCGGGGGTTTCGGACATCTGCGTGAAGATCTCTGAAAGCTCTGCCAGAAATGACGCGATCAATGCCTCGCCAAGGCACGCTTGGTGTTCGAACGTAACAGTTACTCGAGTACCTAACTCGCGGAAATACACGAAGAGCAACATCTTGGCGTCGGCCGGCTGCATTGCAGCCACGCGCATCCTGACATCGCCCAAGCCCCGTTGAGGACCGTCTTGCTCCGTCCCCGACTGCATGGCACACATCACCTGAAAGATGGGCGTCCGGGTCAGGTCCCGAACTCCGGGGAGCTCCTCGACCAGCTTCTCGAACGGCAGATCCTGATGCTCGTACGCGTCTAGCGTCGTCTCACGAACCCGTCGCAGCACCTCCCGGAAGCTTGGCTCCCCCGATAGATCCGTCCGTAGCGCTAGCGTGTTCAGGAAACTCCCGATCAATCCTTGAAGATCAGGGTGGTTACGGTTCGCGATCACAGTCCCGACGACGACATCTTCCTGTCCCGAATACCGAGCCATCAGAACCTTGAACGCCGCCAGCAACACCATGAACAGCGTCGCACCTTCTTCCCGACCCAAAGCCCGCAAACCCTCCATCACCTCCGCTGGGATATCGAACCGCTCGCGCCCCCCTCGGTGACTCTGAACCGCCGGCCGGGCTCGATCCGTCGGCAACTCCAACAACTCCGGAGCCCCCGATAACTTCCCCTTCCAGTACGTCAGCTGCCTCGCTAGCTCCCCACCCTCCAACCACTCTCGCTGCCACATGGCGTAGTCCGCATACTGCACCGGTAGCTCAGGCAATGGTGACGTCGCCGAACCACCCCCGTACGCCTCGTACAGCACACTCAACTCCCGGAACAGTACATCCATGCTCCATCCATCACTCACAATGTGATGCATCGACAGAAGCAGGACATGCTCCGAATCGGACAACCTCAATAGCTCCGCCCGGAACAGTGGCCCTCGCTCCAGATCGAAGCCCCGCCCCGCCATCTCCTCCGCCCGCCGCCGAATCTCCTCCTCCAACTCCGCCCCACCCAGACCCGTCAGATCCTCCCGCGGTAACTCCCACCCCCCAGCCTCTCCCACCACCTGCCAAGGCTCCCCGTCAATCTCCACAAACGTCGTTCGCAACGACTCATGCCGACCGATCACCTCCCCAATCGCCCACTCTAACCCCCCAACATCCAACACCCCAGACAGCTCTATGACGCGGCCAGTGTTGTATCGATCGCTCTCCGGCACAATCTGGTGTAATAGCCAGAAGCGTCTCTGTGACCACGAGCAGGGAAAGCGGGTCTCTCGTGGCTTCATGACTCGCGCTTTGAGCTTGTTGACGCGAGATTCTCCGGATCCGAGTCCAAGCCCGCGCTACTCAAGAGACTCAGAAGGGACAAGGCCTCGAGCGCGGGAGTGGCATACCGCCCATAGCTAGCGAGATCTTCCGTCAAGCGAGGTACCAGGTCGCGGCGTCCGTCCCGTGCCCACATCGCGAACGGAACAGGTTCGGGGTCATGGGAGGCGCGCCTCGGGCCGGCGGTCCTTGTCCTGTGGGAGCTGGTGTTCGTGTAATGATCAGGAACGACAACTAGAGTGCCGAGCCGGTCCGGATGGTTTTGGAAGTACCTCACCACGGGTGCCACGACGCATCTGTCGAACCGCTCGATCGACCAAACTTTGGCTCTGAAGTCCCCCTCGTGTGCGGCCTCGTCTGGCGCGTTCACATGACACAGGACGAACCGGTAGCCCCGTTTCAGAAGTTCGAGGGTTTGTCGCCCTTTCTCTACATATGACGTGTCGACGCGTCCGTTGCCGATCTTGTAGAAATCCATCCCTCCGGCACTGCAGATACCACCTAGAAAATCCATGGCGCCAACGATCGCAGCCGGGGCTGTCCATTCGTGCCGGCTCTCGAGACGGGGCAGCTCGATGTCCTTCGATGGACTCCATGGCCACAAGAAGTTCGCCCGACAGCCATCAAGCACCTTCGCGACATTATTGCAGAATCCCATCAGCATCACACACACATCTTCTGCGGCCGGACCGTTCGAGGTACAGAGCTCACCGAGCTTGGTCCGACACCCCTGCACCTCGTGAGGCTCTAAGAGCCTCAGGTCTGCCGGGTCAACACCCGCACACCGTATTCTGAGCAGACAGCGGTAATCGCTCATATGGAGGAGGGCTATGCGGGGATACGTCTCTCTGACGCGATCGCAGACCTTATCCACCAGCGCCGACGCTTCGCCTGTGCCTATGGCATGGGCACTGAAACTGGCGAGCCGCCCTGCGCGCAGATGACAGAGATTCGCTCGAAACACCAGTTCTTGCGGCTCTGGCACCAAGCCCATTCCACGTAGCTCCATCGCTGCTCGCCCGCCAGGATTGTACCTGCGCGGATCCCAGCCTAAGAGGGCAAGATGTGCCGTCAGACTTCCATGGTCGACGCCAGAGTAAAGTGTCTTTATGCGACCGACCACCCCACTGGACGCTATGGTGTCGATCCATCTCGTTTTGGCAGCCGCGAGCGGCGTTAATAGAGATTCACGTACCCGGTCCGCAGCCCCATCGGGTACGAGGACCACATGCTGCCTCATGATCGGGGCGAGGTTGTGCGCAACCGGCTCCTGTACTCCTCCAAGGTCGCCATACCCTTCCAGCCGGCGTCACCCGAAATGGCGACAACACACGCCGCCTCGTCCCCAAGCTCATTGGCCAATTCCGTTGCAATGGCCGCCACTCCTCCCGTTTGGATTCCACAGAACATACCTTCGCCCTTGAGGCACTCACACCAGTCGCTAGCCTCCTGCCACCCAACCGAGCGTATCTCGTCAATGCAGCCCTGCTTCTGCGCCTTGGTGATGAACGGGGTGACGTAGTCGCCGTCATCGAAGCTACCGGTCCCCGGAATCCGGCTGCCCTTCGAAGCCTTGACTCCGACGATCCGAACGAGGGAGGCCCGTTCTTTGAAGAAGCGCGAGACCCCTGCGACCGTGCCACCGGAACCGAGAGATCCCACGATCGCAGTCACTGCCGGCAAACCTTTAAGAATCTCCGGACCTGTTGTTCTGTAGTGGGCAAGCGGATTGGCGGGATTGTGCAACTGGTCCAAGAAAAGGACATCCGGAGCGCCGGCAGCCACGTGGTCTCGGCACCATCGGTTCCCTTCTATCGTGAAGTGTCCGAGTTCTTTGACCTCGGCATCGTAGTAGTCGAGGAGAGTTCGCTTCTCGTGGGTGATCTTTGAACTCACCACTACTTTCGCTCGTAGCCCGAGGGCAGCAGCAAGGAATGCCATCGAACATGCGAAATTGCCACTCGAGGCATCCAGCAACGTTGCACCGGGACACAACCGGCCGTCCAGCTCGGCCTCCAACAAGATGGAGAGCGCGGTCCGATCCTTCAGGCTACCGGTCGGATTCGAACCTTCGAGTTTGAGGAACACCCTCGCGCTGCCGGATCTACGTAGGCCCCGCAGTTCAACGAGTGGTGTGTTGCCGATCAGATCGGCCATGTCCCGCAGGCTCCTCAACGGTGCCCCCCTGACGTGGTCATGATTCGCTTAGCGTCTCCGCCTCAGGACAGGCCTCGCGTGAGCTCTTCCCGGGCCATGTGCTCGGTGACGCTCGACAAGGTTCGCCATCTCCGAAAGCGTAGAGGCTTGAAAAATCTGTCGGACGGATAAGACAGTCCCAACGTCTCTCTCGAGATCAGCCAGCAGCCGAATCACCGCAAGTGAGTTGCCGCCCACTGAGAAGAAGTCGGCTTCCCTGTCTATCGAACCCACGGGCGAGGAAATTGCGCGTGACCAGGACGCCCACAGCTGCATCTCGAGATCTGAGGCTGGACCACATCGCGAGACATCGGGTTCGCCAATCCGTGCCCGTGCGATCTCCCTGAGAGCCCGTTCATCGCGCTTGCCGTTAGTTGTCACAGGCACCTGCTCGACCTGCCACATGTAGGTCGGCACCATGTAGTCGGGCAATCTAGACATAAGCATACGGCGGTGCTCCGTTATGTCGAGTTCGCCCGGTCCGGCCGAGCGAAGAAACGCGGCTAGCTTCGCAGCTCCTTGACCATCTGTGTCGAGAACGTGGATACAAGCGGCATCGCCGACGGTGGCAGCGAGCATCAGGGCATGCTCTATCTCTTTCAGATCAACTCGAAAGCCACGGAGTTTGACCTGGGAGTCATGTCGCCCCTCGAAGAAGATCTCACCATCCGCGTTCACGCGACCTCTGTCGCCGGTCACATACATCCGGGTGCCCGACTCACTCCAGAACGGATCCGGAATGAAACGCTCGGCCGTGGGGCCCGGTTCGCCAGCGTAGCCGCGGGCCAGCCGATTGCCCCCGATGTAGATGTCCCCAATCATCCCCTCCGGAACGGGGTTCAGATGGCGGTCGAGCACGTATATTGCGGCATCCGTTAGTGGGGCCCCAAGGGGAACGCCGCGGTGCGCGTTACCCCAATCCAGTTCCGTCCTGATCTCGTACATCGAGATCGCCACGCTGGTTTCTGTCGCCCCATAGTGATTGAAGATCCTTAGATTTGGCGAAACCGCCTTCAGAGATCTCAACCAACTTCTTTCGGCTGCCTCTCCTCCGATCACCAAGTGATGGTTGGGGAGGGCGTCAGGGTTGGGCGGGGAGCCCAGGAGAGCCTTCAGATGAGAAGGCACGATCTTGAGACCGCTGATGTTGTAGCACTTCATATACTGGGCGAACGCGCGGCCGTCGAGCGCGATCGACTCCGGCACAATGTAGAGTGTACCCGCTGCGTAGGCTGCGCCGAAGATTTGGGAAACCACCGAATCGAAGGATAGAGGCTGAACCAACGCGAACCTTGCCCCGGGCTCGACCTGCAGTCGTTGCAGGAGGCCCTCCACGTACCTTGCCAGCTCAGCATGTGCGATCAGAACGCCTTTCGGCGTTCCGGTGGTGCCCGACGTGAAGATCGCGTACGCCAAGTTCTCCGAATGGGTCCGAACGGGGGACAGATCGACTGCGGTATCGTGAGCCGCACTCAACCGTACGCGTAGCGAGGGCGCTGGCACCAAGGTCGCATCCCTCTTGTCAGTCAACACCAAGTCAAGGCTCAGGGTCTCTATCGCTTGTCTGAGCCGAGTATTCGGAGATCGTACGTCCAACGGCACGAAAGCCGCTCCTGCGCACAGCGTCCCCCAGATCGCGACGATCGCCTCAGCGGACCGATCCATGAGGATCCCTACTCTCCGTTCGGGCCCGAGATCGCTTGCCACCAGTTTGCTAGCAAGCATAAGCGCTTGTTGGCGGAGTTCCTGATAGGTGAGGCTTCGCCCGGCATCGACTATAGCCAGATCGTCGCCATGTCGTTTCGCTACATCTTCAAGAACATCGATAGCCAAGCGCATCCCACCGTTTCCGCAGTCGGGGTTTTGCTGTAGTGCGAGAGCGTGATGTTCGCGACGATGGGGCGAGTCCAGGGGAATCAACCAGACTGACTCTGAGGAATCTTCCACAGCCGCCCGCAGGACTGCCTGAAAGTGATCCGAAAGCCGGGCTACGGTTGCGGGAGTGAAGCAGTTGGCATTGAACTCCAGAGTCGCGTGTGTCTTGTCGGCGTTGTTCCGGGAAGTCAGGATTCGGAGTGCGAGATCGAACTTGGCAGTGTGACTGTCTGTCGAAACCGACGTCGCCTCCAGTTCACCCAGCTTGAGCGCTCGCTTCTCCGGACTGCGGAGCGTGAACATCACCTGGAAGACCGGATGATGTGCCAGACTCCGTTCGACGTTGAGCTCCTCGACCAGCTTCTCGAACGGCAGATTCTGATGCTCGTACGCGTCTAGCGTCGTCTCACGAACCCGTCGCAGCACCTCCCGGAAGCTTGGCTCCCCCGATAGATCCGTCCGTAGCGCTAGCGTGTTCAGGAAGAACCCGATCAGTCCTTCGAATTCCTCTCGGCTACGGTTCGCGATCACAGTCCCGACGACGACATCTTCCTGTCCCGAATACCGAGCCATCAGAACCTTGAACGCCGCCAGCAACACCATGAACAGCGTCGCACCTTCTTCCCGACCCAAAGCCCGCAAACCCTCCACCACCTCCGCTGGGATATCGAACCGCTCGCGCCCCCCTCGGTGACTCTGAACCGCCGGCCGGGCTCGATCCGTCGGCAACTCCAACAACTCCGGAGCCCCCGATAACTTCCCCTTCCAGTACGTCAGCTGCCTCGCTAGCTCCCCACCCTCCAACCACTCTCGCTGCCACATGGCGTAGTCCGCATACTGCACCGGTAGCTCAGGCAATGGTGACGTCGCCGAACCACCCCCGTACGCCTCGTACAGCACACTCAACTCCCGGAACAGTACATCCATGCTCCATCCATCACTCACAATGTGATGCATCGACAGAAGCAGGACATGCTCCGAATCGGACAACCTCAATAGCTCCGCCCGGAACAGTGGCCCTCGCTCCAGATCGAAGCCCCACCCCGCCATCTCCTCCGCCCGCCGCCGAATCTCCTCCTCCAACTCCGCCCCACCCAGACCCGTCAGATCCTCCCGCGGTAACTCCCACCCCCCAGCCTCTCCCACCACCTGCCAAGGCTCCCCGTCAATCTCCACAAACGTCGTTCGCAACGACTCATGCCGACCGATCACCTCCCCAATCGCCCACTCTAACCCCCCAACATCCAACACCCCAGACAGACGAACTCCCTTCGACACGGTGTAAAACGCATCGCCAGGATACATACGATCCAAAAACCACAGCCGCTCCTGTGCGTGCGAAAGCCACAAACGCTCCTCGCCCGGGGCTCGCCTCACCCCGCCCTCCTCGACGACCAGCCCACACTCGGCATCCTGCGCAAGAGACGCCACCTCAGGGCTCTCGAACATCCTCCGGAGCGGGACCTCCACACCAAGCTGGCTTCGGATACGCGTCTGGACCCGCGTGGCCAGAAGCGAATGGCCACCGAGTTCGAAGAAGTTGTCATGGATCCCGATTTCCTCGACCCCGAGAACCTCGCTCCAGATCTCGGCGATCACCTTTTCGACCCGCGTCCGAGGCTCCACGTACTCGGCGAGTCCATCTCTTTGGTTCGTCGGCTCCGGTAGGCTGGCCCGGTCGATCTTGCCACTCGGGTTCAGTGGCAACTCGTCCAGTGCCACCAAATAGTTCGGCACCATGAACTCAGGAAGTCGATCGCGCAGATACCGACGCACTTCGCCCGTCCCATCCGCCCTTCCCTCCAACACCACATACCCAACCAGTTTTCGGTCCCCCTCCTCGTCCTCCTGCACTACCACCACCGCGTCACGCACCCGCTCGTGACCCATCAGCACCGACTCGACCTCGCCCGGCTCGATCCGAAATCCTCGCACCTTCACCTGATCGTCGAACCGCCCCAGGAATTCCAACTGCCCATCTGAGCGCCACCGCACACGATCCCCCGTCACGTACAAACGCTCCCCCCTCTCGCCAAACGGGTTCGGCACGAACCGCTCCGCTGTCAGGCCTGCTCGACCCCAGTACCCCCGAGCTAAACCCGCACCTCCGATGTACAACTCGCCCGCCACACCCACCGCCACCAACTGCATCCCCCCGTCCAGCACGTACAACGTCCATCCCGGTAATGGACGGCCGATCGCGCTGTGTCTCGTTGCACTCTCCTTAACATCCAATCTCTTGAGCGTACTGTGGACAGTCGCTTCTGTGATCCCGTACATATTGCACAAGATCAGGTCGCTGTCCGCACGCTCCCGAAGCCAATCCTGAGTGCTCGTTACGTCCAGCGCTTCACCGCCCAGCACCACATATTTCACGCCACTTAGAAACGCCTCATCGCACTGACCATCGACGTTCCTGAGCTCCATGAACGCCGAAGGCGTTTGGTTGACGATAGTAATTCCCTCGTCGCGAATAAACTCACCAAACGCTGTCGCCGACCTGCTTACCCAGAACGGCACAATGACCAGTCGAGATCCGTGAAGCAGCGCGCCCCATATCTCCCACACGGAAAAGTCGAACGCATAGGAGTGGAATAGCGGCCAAGTATCCGATTCATCGAACCGAAAATGATGATCCGTGGCCCTGAAGAGCCCCGCCACTGCACCGTGCGGGATCAGAACACCTTTCGGGGTACCCGTGGAGCCGGAGGTGTAGATGATATAGGCCAGGTTCTCGGGATCGACCGGCACCTGCAGATTCATCGTATCCGCGGTATCGAAGATCGGCTCCTCTCGATCGAGGTACACGACTTCCACGGCCAGTGACGGTACCCGGTCCACCAGACGCCGCTGCGTCAGTAATACCTCGACCTCACTGTCCTCCGCCATGAATGCCCGCCGCTTCGGCGGATAGTCAGGATCTAGTGGCACATACGCTCCGCCCGCCTTCAATGCCCCCAACATCCCCACTACCAACTCCATCCCACGCTCTACACACAGCCCTACCCGTACTTCCGGACCCACACCCAGCCGCCTCAGTTGATGCGCAACCTGATTCGCCCGCTCGTTCAGCTCTCTGTACGTATACCGCTCCCCCTCACACTCCACTGCAATCCCTTCCGGCGTTCGCTCCACCTGCCCTTCGAACAGCTCGTGAACACTCGCCTCCGGATACGATACCCCCGTCTCGTTCCACTCCTCCAACAGCTGCCGACGCTCGTCTTCACCCAGCATCGCCATCTCATAAATCGGACACTCCACATCCTCCACCACACTCTCCAACAACCGCCCGTAATGTCCCATCATCCGCTCGATCGTCGCGCTATCGAACAGGTCCGTGCTGTATCCACAGCTGCCCACAACCGACCCGTCCTCCTTCTCCACAAGCATCGCAACCAGATCGAACTTGACGGACCGCCCTTTCGGGAGGGCGAAAGGGTATCCGAACGAGGACCTTGCTTCAGAATGAGGTCGTACAGCTCTGAATCCAACAAACACCTGGAAGACCGGATTGTACGCCGGACTCCGTTCGACGTTGAGCTCCTCCACCAGCTTCGCGAACGGCAGATCCTGATGCTCGTACGCCTCCAGCGTCGTCTCACGAATCCGTCGCAGCACCTCCCGGAAGCTCGGCTCCCCCGACAGATCCGTCCGTAGCGCTAGCGTGTTGGTGAAGAACCCGATCAGTCCTTCGAATTCCTCTCGGCTACGGTTCGCGATCGATGTCCCGACGACGACATCTTCCTGTCCCGAATACCGAGCCATCAGAACCTTGAACGCCGCCAGCAACACCATGAACAGCGTCGCACCTTCTTCCCGACCCAAAGCCCGCAAACCCTCCACCACCTCCGCTGGGATATCGAACCGCTCGCGCCCCCCTCGGTGACTCTGAACCGCCGACCGGGCTCGATCCGTCGGCAACTCCAACAACTCCGGAGCCCCCGATAACTTCCCCTTCCAGTACGTCAGCTGCCTCGCTAGCTCCCCACCCTCCAACCACTCTCGCTGCCACATGGCGTAGTCCGCATACTGCACCGGTAGCTCAGGCAATGGTGACGTCGCCGAACCACCCCCGTACGCCTCGTACAGCACACTCAACTCCCGGAACAGTACATCCATGCTCCATCCATCACTCACAATGTGATGCATCGACAGAAGCAGGACATGCTCCGAATCGGACAACCTCAATAGCTCCGCCCGGAACAGTGGCCCTCGCTCCAGATCGAAGCCCCGCCCCGCCATCTCCTCCGCCCGCTGCCGAATCTCCTCCTCCAACTCCGCCCCACCCAGACCCGTCAGATCCTCCCGCGGTAACTCCCACCCCCCAGCCTCTCCCACCACCTGCCAAGGCTCCCCGTCAATCTCCACAAACGTCGTTCGCAACGACTCATGCCGACCGATCACCTCCCCAATCGCCCACTCTAACCCCCCAACATCCAACACCCCAGACAGACGAACTCCAGATCTTAGTTTATACGCGTCGATTGTCTCACCTAGGGAATGTAGAAACCACAGGCCCGACTGGAGCGCACTAGTCGGTGCGAGGCGGATAGTGTGAGGCAGCCCGAGAAGTTCAGCGAAATCGACTCGTTTCACGGTGCCATTATAGTAGATGGTTTCTCTTCGCCGTTCCTGAAGAGGCATCGAATGGAGGTCGGACACGGGCTATCTAGCCTAGACATCCGGTGCACCTTGATCGGGCCTAACCCTTTTTCCCCTCACCTTCTCGATCACAAGCGCTTTCGCAGATTCGTCGAGTGCGGCCAGTCTCCGCTCGATGTCTTGCTCCAACCTCGTCTGCTTGGCGGTTACGGTGCTCGTCCTATAAGGGATGCTGATGATATGCTGCCCCAATGACGCCACATCCGGGTGTTCGAACACTGCCACGAGGGAGACCTCCACACCAAGCTGGCTTCGGATACGCGTCTGGACCCGCGTGGCCAGAAGCGAATGGCCACCGAGTTCGAAGAAGTTGTCATGGATCCCGATTTCCTCGACCCCGAGAACCTCGCTCCAGATCTCGGCGATCACCTTTTCGACCCGCGTCCGAGGCTCCACGTACTCGGCGAGTCCATCTCTTTGGTTCGTCGGCTCCGGTAGGCTGGCCCGGTCGATCTTGCCACTCGGGTTCAGTGGCAACTCGTCCAGTGCCACCAAATAGTTCGGCACCATGAACTCAGGAAGTCGATCGCGCAGATACCGACGCACTTCGCCCGTCCCATCCGCCCTTCCCTCCAACACCACATACCCAACCAGTTTTCGGTCCCCCTCCTCGTCCTCCTGCACTACCACCACCGCGTCACGCACCCGCTCGTGACCCATCAGCACCGACTCGACCTCGCCCGGCTCGATCCGAAATCCTCGCACCTTCACCTGATCGTCGAACCGCCCCAGGAATTCCAACTGCCCGTCTGAGCGCCACCGCACACGATCCCCCGTCACGTACAAACGCTCCCCCCTCTCGCCAAACGGGTTCGGCACGAACCGCTCCGCTGTCAGGCCTGCTCGACCCCAGTACCCCCGAGCTAAACCCGCACCTCCGATGTACAACTCGCCCGCCACACCCACCGCCACCAACTGCATCCCCCCGTCCAGCACGTACAACCTCGTATTCGCAATCGGCTTACCAATCGGTGGGAGGGAGTGACCACCAAAATCCTCAATCCGCATCCGCCACTGGGTTACAACGTGCGTTTCGGTGGGCCCGTAGTGATTCACGATGTGGGAGCAGAAGGCATGGAGGAGCTGGCGGTGGAGGTCAGCGGAAAGAGTCAGCCGTTCTCCGGCGAACACGATTGTCTCCAAAGCCAACCCGTGACGGCCCTGCTCTCTCACGAGATCACATAGATGCCTAAACTTCGATGGGGTCGTGAATATCCACGACCTTAGTTTCTCAGAGCTCTTGCCGAGAACCTCTGCCACCCGGGCCAACTCTGCATCCTCGCTTGCGTTCAGGCATCCCCCGGCCAGCAGAGGGGTGATAACCTCCTGAACCGATACATCAAAGCTCACCGTAGACGTCTGCCATACGTGAATTGGCGCCTCGGAGGCAAGCACCGATACCTGCCACTGCAAGAGATTGGCTAATCCGACGTGCCGGTACGAAACGCCTTTCGGGGTACCCGTGGAGCCGGAGGTGTAGATGATATAGGCCAGGTTCTCGGGATCGACCGGCACCTGCAGATTCATCGTATCCGCGGTATCGAAGATCGGCTCCTCTCGATCGAGGTACACGACTTCCACGGCCAGTGACGGTACCCGGTCCACCAGACGCCGCTGCGTCAGTAATACCTCGACCTCACTGTCCTCCGCCATGAATGCCAGCCGCTTCGGCGGATAGTCAGGATCTAGTGGCACATACGCTCCGCCCGCCTTCAATACCCCCAACATCCCCACTACCAACTCCATCCCACGCTCTACACACAGCCCTACCCGTACTTCCGGACCCACACCCAGCCGCCTCAGTTGATGCGCAACCTGATTCGCCCGCTCGTTCAGCTCTCTGTACGTATACCGCTCCCCCTCACACTCCACTGCAATCCCTTCCGGCGTTCGCTCCACCTGCCCTTCGAACAGCTCGTGAACACTCGCCTCCGGATACGATACCCCCGTCTCGTTCCACTCCTCCAACAGCTGCCGACGCTCGTCTTCACCCAGCATCGCCATCTCATAAATCGGACACTCCACATCCTCCACCACACTCTCCAACAACCGCCCGTAATGTCCCATCATCCGCTCGATCGTCGCGCTATCGAACAGGTCCGTGCTGTATCTACAGCTGCCCACAACCGACCCGTCCTCCTTCTCCACAAGCATCGCAACCAGATCGAACTTGGCAGTGTGACTGTCTGTCGAAACCGACGTCGCCTCCAGTTCACCCAGCTTGAGCGCTCGCTTCTCCGGACTGCGGAGCGTGAACATCACCTGGAAGACCGGATGATGTGCCAGACTCCGTTCGACGTTGAGCTCCTCGACCAGCTTCTCGAACGGCAGATCCTGATGCTCGTACGCGTCTAGCGTCGTCTCACGAACCCGTCGCAGCACCTCCCGGAAGCTTGGCTCCCCCGATAGATCCGTCCGTAGCGCTAGCGTGTTCAGGAAGAACCCGATCAGTCCTTCGAATTCCTCTCGGCTACGGTTCGCGATCACAGTCCCGACGACGACATCTTCCTGTCCCGAATACCGAGCCATCAGAACCTTGAACGCCGCCAGCAACACCATGAACAGCGTCGCACCTTCTTCCCGACCCAAAGCCCGCAAACCCTCCACCACCTCCGCTGGGATATCGAACCGCTCGCGCCCCCCTCGGTGACTCTGAACCGCCGACCGGGCTCGATCCGTCGGCAACTCCAACAACTCCGGAGCCCCCGATAACTTCCCCTTCCAGTAATCCACTTGTTTGCCTAACTCACGCTGCCGGTTCTGGCCCTCCATGTCGGCATCCTCCGCCAAGATCTGCCGATTCATTGTGACTGTTCCCGACTCCCCAATCGCTTGAGAAGTTCCTCAGCAAACGTTGGATCAAGAGAATGCATCTGACTTGCAATCTCATCAATCATTCCTGCCTGATCACGCGTGGCAGGCGACGGCACCGATGACACATCTCGCAGAGGGCGACTCATTGCGTGCATCTCATAAATCGGACGCTCCACATCCTCCTCCACACTCTCCAACAACCGCCCGTAGTGTCCCATCATCCGCTCGATCGTCGCGCTATCGAACAGGTCCGTGCTGTATCTACAGCTGCCCACAACCGACCCGTCCTCCTTCTCCACAAGCATCGCAACCAGATCGAACTTGGCAGTGTGACTGTCTGTCGAAACCGACGTCGCCTCCAGTTCACCCAGCTTGAGCGCTCGCTTCTCCGGACTGCGGAGCGTGAACATCACCTGGAAGACCGGATGATGTGCCAGACTCCGTTCGACGTTGAGCTCCTCGACCAGCTTCTCGAACGGCAGATTCTGATGCTCGTACGCGTCTAGCGTCGTCTCACGAACCCGTCGCAGCACCTCCCGGAAGCTTGGCTCCCCCGATAGATCCGTCCGTAGCGCTAGCGTGTTCAGGAAGAACCCGATCAGTCCTTCGAATTCCTCTCGGCTACGGTTCGCGATCACAGTCCCGACGACGACATCTTCCTGTCCCGAATACCGAGCCATCAGAACCTTGAACGCCGCCAGCAACACCATGAACAGCGTCGCACCTTCTTCCCGACCCAAAGCCCGCAAACCCTCCACCACCTCCGCTGGGATATCGAACCGCTCGCGCCCCCCTCGGTGACTCTGAACCGCCGGCCGGGCTCGATCCGTCGGCAACTCCAACAACTCCGGAGCCCCCGATAACTTCCCCTTCCAGTACGTCAGCTGCCTCGCTAGCTCCCCACCCTCCAACCACTCTCGCTGCCACATGGCGTAGTCCGCATACTGCACCGGTAGCTCAGGCAATGGTGACGTCGCCGAACCACCCCCGTACGCCTCGTACAGCACACTCAACTCCCGGAACAGTACATCCATGCTCCATCCATCACTCACAATGTGATGCATCGACAGAAGCAGGACATGCTCCGAATCGGACAACCTCAATAGCTCCGCCCGGAACAGTGGCCCTCGCTCCAGATCGAAGCCCCGCCCCGCCATCTCCTCCGCCCGCCGCCGAATCTCCTCCTCCAACTCCGCCCCACCCAGACCCGTCAGATCCTCCCGCGGTAACTCCCACCCCCCAGCCTCTCCCACCACCTGCCAAGGCTCCCCGTCAATCTCCACAAACGTCGTTCGCAACGACTCATGCCGACCG
The DNA here is from genome assembly GCA_965219445.1 of Longimicrobiales bacterium. Lineage (GTDB taxonomy): Bacteria > Gemmatimonadota > Gemmatimonadetes > Longimicrobiales > Gaopeijiaceae > UBA822. The sequence goes on from CBDCNQ010000005.1 coordinate 518,851, forward strand.
ATCACCTCCCCAATCGCCCACTCTAACCCCCCAACATCCAACACCCCAGACAGACGAATTCCCTTCGACACGGTGTAAAACGCATCGCCAGGATACATACGATCCAAAAACCACAGCCGCTCCTGTGCGCGCGAAAGCCACAAACGCTCCTCGCCCGGGGCTCGCCTCACCCCGCCCTCCTCGACGACCAGCCCACACTCGGCATCCTGCGCAAGAGACGCCACCTCAGGGCTCTCGAACATCCTCCGGAGCGGGACCTCCACACCAAGCTGGCTTCGGATACGCGTCTGGACCCGCGTGGCCAGAAGCGAATGGCCACCGAGTTCGAAGAAGTTGTCATGGATCCCGATTTCCTCGACCCCGAGAACCTCGCTCCAGATCTCGGCGATCACCTTTTCGACCCGCGTCCGAGGCTCCACGTACTCGGCGAGTCCATCTCTTTGGTTCGTCGGCTCCGGTAGGCTGGCCCGGTCGATCTTGCCACTCGGGTTCAGTGGCAACTCGTCCAGTGCCACCAAATAGTTCGGCACCATGAACTCAGGAAGTCGATCGCGCAGATACCGACGCACTTCGCCCGTCCCATCCGCCCTTCCCTCCAACACCACATACCCAACCAGTTTTCGGTCCCCCTCCTCGTCCTCCTGCACTACCACCACCGCGTCACGCACCCGCTCGTGACCCATCAGCACCGACTCGACCTCGCCCGGCTCGATCCGAAATCCTCGCACCTTCACCTGATCGTCGAACCGCCCCAGGAATTCCAACTGCCCATCTGAGCGCCACCGCACACGATCCCCCGTCACGTACAAACGCTCCCCCCTCTCGCCAAACGGGTTCGGCACGAACCGCTCCGCTGTCAGGCCTGCTCGACCCCAGTACCCCCGAGCTAAACCCGCACCTCCGATGTACAACTCGCCCGCCACACCCACCGCCACCAACTGCATCCCCCCGTCCAGCACGTACAACCTCGTATTCGCAATCGGCTTACCAATCGGTGGCTCTTTAGAGCCACGCTCGCAGCGAGCTGACGTTACATTGACAGATGCCTCGGTTGGACCGTAGAGATTGAACATTCGACGACCCGTCCCCCATCTCCGAACCAATTCCTCGGGGCAACGTTCTCCGCCAACCAGCAGCGTCGTCAGATCTTCGAATTCGACCTCCGGTAGGTGGCTGCACACGGTAGGTGGCAACTTGGCGTTCGTGATGCAGTGCTTGCGCAAGAAGTCGACAAGCCCCCGTCCGGGCAGCAGGGCCTCTCCCACCGCAATATGCAAGGTAGCCCCCGAGTGGATCGCCATCGAAATCTCTGCAATCGCCGCGTCGAAGCCAAACGACGCAAATTGGAGGACCGCCGTCCTCGGTCCCGTGTCGAACCTGTCTATCCGATCCAAACTCACATTGGATATGCCCCTGTGCGGGATCAGAACACCTTTCGGGGTACCCGTGGAGCCGGAGGTGTAGATGATATAGGCCAGGTTCTCGGGATCGACCGGCACCTGCAGATTCATCGTATCCGCGGTATCGAAGATCGGCTCCTCTCGATCGAGGTACACGACTTCCACGGCCAGTGACGGTACCCGGTCCACCAGACGCCGCTGCGTCAGTAATACCTCGACCTCACTGTCCTCCGCCATGAATGCCAGCCGCTTCGGCGGATAGTCAGGATCTAGTGGCACATACGCTCCGCCCGCCTTCAATACCCCCAACATCCCCACTACCAACTCCATCCCACGCTCTACACACAGCCCTACCCGTACTTCCGGACCCACACCCAGCCGCCTCAGTTGATGCGCAACCTGATTCGCCCGCTCGTTCAGCTCTCTGTACGTATACCGCTCCCCCTCACACTCCACTGCAATCCCTTCCGGCGTTCGCTCCACCTGCCCTTCGAACAGCTCGTGAACACTCGCCTCCGGATACGATACCCCCGTCTCGTTCCACTCCTCCAACAGCTGCCGACGCTCGTCTTCACCCAGCATCGCCATCTCATAAATCGGACACTCCACATCCTCCACCACACTCTCCAACAACCGCCCGTAATGTCCCATCATCCGCTCGATCGTCGCGCTATCGAACAGGTCCGTGCTGTATCCACAGCTGCCCACAACCGACCCGTCCTCCTTCTCCACAAGCATCGCAACCAGATCGAACTTGGCAGTGTGACTGTCTGTCGAAACCGACGTCGCCTCCAGTTCACCCAGCTTGAGCGCTCGCTTCTCCGGACTGCGGAGCGTGAACATCACCTGGAAGACCGGATGATGTGCCAGACTCCGTTCGACGTTGAGCTCCTCGACCAGCTTCTCGAACGGCAGATCCTGATGCTCGTACGCGTCTAGCGTCGTCTCACGAACCCGTCGCAGCACCTCCCGGAAGCTTGGCTCCCCCGATAGATCCGTCCGTAGCGCTAGCGTGTTCAGGAAGAACCCGATCAGTCCTTCGAATTCCTCTCGGCTACGGTTCGCGATCACAGTCCCGACGACGACATCTTCCTGTCCCGAATACCGAGCCATCAGAACCTTGAACGCCGCCAGCAACACCATGAACAGCGTCGCACCTTCTTCCCGACCCAAAGCCCGCAAACCCTCCACCACCTCCGCTGGGATATCGAACCGCTCGCGCCCCCCTCGGTGACTCTGAACCGCCGACCGGGCTCGATCCGTCGGCAACTCCAACAACTCCGGAGCCCCCGATAACTTCCCCTTCCAGTACGTCAGCTGCCTCATCACTCGTTGCATGTCAGAAGGTCGCGATTTCGGCCTGGCGGAGCGCATCGAACTGCCAAGGGTTCCGTGTGGCGTCGGGTCGACTCACTAGAAAGGGGCCCCACAAACTCTCGCTCTCGCCCCCGAGTTGAACCCTCTCGCGAGACCAATTCAGCCTTCCCAGTGGTGGTATTTGCAAGCCGCAAGCTCCTGACCTTGGATCGCAGAAAACGCGGATGAATCGACCGGGTATCATGTAGAAAGGCAGCAGGCCCTCCAATCCGCTCCGGCAAATTGACGATACTTGCTCCCGCGGGCGGTCCGAGACATGCCGGCCGGAGTGCGCTGAGCCTGCCTGTCCAATAGCTCGTGTAGAAGAAGGTTTCTCCGCATCCGTCACATCACGTCAAATGCACCGCGGAGCCGCCATCGCCGCCTCGCGATCGTAGGTCATGTCTCCCGACCGGAAGCCCTCCCGAAGCATGGACGGCACAAACTTTTCACGTCCTAGGAGGCTTGGATCACGCACCCTCCGGAGTTGATTCCTCCATCTTCCGTCGCAGCGAAAGTGGGCGCATATCGGTCCACACTTCGCTGATATAAGCCAGGCACTCCTCCTTGCTCCCCCGCTTCCCTGCATCCCGCCACCCAGGAGCGTTTTCACGCTCCGCGAACCAGATGGAGTACTGCTCCTCTTGGTTGATCACAACTCGATAGACCCTGCCCTCTTCACTCATACGATCTCCTCGACGATCAGGTTCCAAAGACCCTGGCTAGCCCGTTCAATGATCTGGGCCGCACCGACGGCCCATCAACCGACGCGTCCTGCCTCCTTGAAACCACGAAGATTTAGACTCCAGACTGCCGGCTCGAAACTTGGCGACACACACGGCCGCGTCTCTATGAACAGACGCTGCCAAGGTACTGATCTGCCCCCCAAAGCGGTACCCCCGTCCAATGCCAGACCAGCAGCCGCCCTTACAGTTGAGGCAACCTGAGAAACCAAGATGATGGCTTGATCGTCTCCAGAGCGAGTGGGAGACGATCGCAGCCAGGGTGTGGCCGGGTGGTATTTCGCAGCCGCAGCCCCTGCTCAACCAGCACCTCAGCCTCGGCCAGTGAATAGCAGATCTCCCCGTTCAAGAACTTGTTTCTCAACCTTCGCTTGAAGCTCTCGACGTAGCCACTTAGCCGAGGACTCCCCGGCTCGATGTATAACGTCTGGACACCTGGCCCGGCAAAAAACACCACCGGACCAGTTTGGCGGTGAACTCAGGCCCATTGTCGGAGCGCAGATTGTCGGGCGGACCATGCCGCGCGAACCAATTGGCTGTCAACGCCGATTGAAAATGTCACACTTCGACGGCGGGTGACGAGCCTCTCGATCGTCGTTTTTTCCTTTGCTCTTGCCCTCGTTTTGCGGGGGGGGGGGCTCCGCAGGAGGCGAGTGGAGCCCTTTGGAGAGCTCGGTGCGATAATGCATCCGGTAGCTGTTACCGCGGAGGTTGACGATGTGGCAGTGGTGCGGAGCCGGTCGAGGAGTGCTGCGGCCATGACCTCGTCGCCCAGAACCTCGCCTCACTCCTCGAAGCCCTTGTTGGACATGAGCACGGTGGATGTGTACTCGTAGCGCCGGTTGATCAAGTGGAAGAAGAGCATGGCGCCGGTCTGACTGACCGGTAGGTAGCCAATTTCGTCCACGACCAGGAGCGCGGGATAAGTCAGGGCCTTGAGGCGGTGACCGAGCCGGCCCGCGGCCTTGGCTTCTTCGAGAGAGGTGATGAGGTCGGCCGGAGCGCCGTTGTAGACACTGCTTCCGCTCCGGGCTGTAGCAGTGGCCAGGCTGATCGCCTGATGCGTCTTGCCGACGCCCGGAGGGCCGAGGAAGATCACGTTCTCCTTGCGTGCCAGGAACCCGAGCGCGGCATGGACGGGCGTTGGGCCTGCATGCGCGGATCCGGAAGCCATGATGGCTCGCGAAGCGTAGGAACTCGGCGTTCTCGATACGGCGACCTCCCATGGCTCGCTCATCCTTGATGACTACGACGTTCATCTGGTCGAACAGTAGCTCGTGGGGCACACCGCCAAAGAACGAGAACGCCTCTTCAAGACCCTCGAAGACATGCATCGTCTTCCTGAAGAAAAACTGTAGCCACACAGGACGCGGGAGAAGCCCAGCACGGCCAGGAACGCATAACGCTTGCCCTAGTGCAGCCGAAAGTCCGCGAAGTCGACCTGACCCTGGTGGCCCAGCGGCGTCTCAAAGCGGACTACCGGATCCTCAGGCGCCGGGGGCGGACCTTGCGCACTTACTCCTTAAGTTATGTGTATCCACCCCGATGCCTGCCGCTCGGGTCTCTTCGAGAGCCAGATCGCTGTGAGTCGCGGGTAGGTCTCCAAGGGTACTTCGATGATGCCTGTGTCGGGATCCAGCTTGGTGGACTTCGGCGATCGAGGCCCCTAGGGGACCGGTTCGTCGTCCGGTCCCGATCCGATCCCCCGGCCTCGATCTCAGCGATAGATCGTGCGTCGATCGAGCTAGGATCAAAGGCATCATAGGGGCATGGCGACCGCTACCGGTACCGATCAGCAGCGAAGCAGCCCGAAGACGAAGAGGCGTTCTCCTCCGGGAGCGGGTGCGCGTTCATCATTATTCGCGCAAGCAAGCAACCCAACCCGTCCTACCCAAGAGGAGGATGCCCATGGAGAGGTATATCGGACTCGACGCACACGCGTCGAGCTGCACGCTGGGGATTGTAGGCCCCAGCGGCAAGCGCTTGGGCTCGCAGGTGGTGGAGACGAACGCGCGGGCGCTGATCGAGGTGCTGCGAGGGATTCCGAGGAACCGGCACTTATGCCTGGAAGAAGGGACGCTGTCGGGGTGGCTGTACGAGGTGCTGAAGCCGCACGTGGAGGAGCTGACGGTGGCGGGGGTCGGCAAGAGCCGGGGCCCGAAGACCGACAAGCTGGACGCGTTTGCCCTGGCGGAGAAGCTGCGGATCGGATCACTGGAGACGACGGTCTACAAGAACCGGGGCCAGTTCAGGCGGCTGGGGGAACGGGCGAAGAGCTACGACTTCTTGGTCGGCGACACGGTGCGGGTGAAGAACCGGCTCAAGAGCGTGCTGCGCTCGAGAGGAGTGGCCTACGGCGCGGGGCGCTCGGTCTACTTAAAGCGCGACCGGGAGGAGTGGTTGGCCAAGCTGCCGGAAGCGAGCAGGACGACGGCCGGGTTGCTGTACGAGGAGCACGACGCACTCGTGGCATTGAGGGCGAAGGCCGAGAAGGCGTTGCTGGCGGAAGCACGCAAGCATCGAGAGTGGCATGTGCTGAAGACGTGCCCGGGTCTGGGTCCGATCCGGACGGCGGAGCTCCTGCCGGTGGTGGTGACGCCGTACCGGTTCCAGAGCCGGAGCAGGTTCTGGGCGTACTGCGGACTGGGCGTCGTGATGCGGAGCTCGTCGGACTGGGTGCGGGGTCCGGGTGGGCGGTGGGTAAGGGAACCGGTACAGCAGACGCGGGGGCTGAATCGGAACTTCAACCACACGCTGAAGCGTGTGTTCAAGGGCGCAGCGACGACGGTGATCGGTCGGGCCGAGGACGAGCCCTTGTACCGCCACTACGAGCGACTCCTGGAGGGGGGCACGAAGCCGAATCTGGCGAAGCTGACGATCGCGCGTCAGCTCGCCTCGATCGTGCTAGCGGTGTGGCGCACGGGCGAAGCGTACGACCCCAAGAGACTGGAAGCGACGGAGTAAACCGGCCTGGGATCGGCGAGCGTGGGGTCGAAAGCGGTCACAACATGGGGTCCGACGAAACGGAAGCGAACCGGTTACAGGGGACAGCATCCATACACACCGTGGGCCGGGGCAGAGAGCCCAAGCCCCCACTCAAAGGCTATGCACCCCTGGAGAGCCGAACGAAGCGATGGGCCACAGAGTCCCAGATAGAAGGATGGTTCCCGCTCCAGAGCGGAGAACGCGACGGCTGTGAACGTCTTCCGGACTGCGATGCGGACCCTGCGAGCGCACCCCTCCCCACCCTGAGTCGTCGACCGGGCAATCCAAACCATGCGGACGCCGACGGTCAAAAAATGAGCCGACGGCGCGTGGGGAAGGTGCGTCTTGACCGCCAGCCCCATAGAAGGGTGTGTAAAAAGAGAGGCGACGTACCTTTGCGCTGAGATTTAAACCAGCGAGCCCGGGTGACAGCCCGGGGAAAGGAACGTCGCCTCATGAGAGAGGATATCGCGGGACCCCAGGGTGCGTCCAGCAGGCTGATGTGGGAGACGCTCGAGGGGATGGTTAGGGAGAAGGCGCAGGAGTTCATCCAACAGATCATGGAGGAGGAAGTCACGGAGTTGTTAGGCCGGGAGAGGTCAGAGCGCAGGAGTACGGTGGACTCGGCCGAGGGCTACCGCAACGGATATGGCAAGCCGAGGCGGTTGGCGATGAGCTCGGGCACGATCACACTCCGACGCCCTCGGGTTCGGGGCGTCGAGGAGCGGTTCGAGAGTCGGGTGCTGCCGTTGTTCGCGAGGCGGACGAAGGAGCTGGGCGCTCTGCTTCCGGAGCTGTATCTGCACGGACTGGCAGAGGGAGACTTCGAGCTGGCGATGCGGGGACTGCTAGGCGAGGGGGCACCGCTGTCGAAGTCTTCGATTCGGAGACTGCGGGCGGGATGGACGGCGGAGTTCGAGGAATGGAGCCAGCGTCGCCTGGAGGGCCGTGAGGTCGTCTACGTATGGGCGGACGGGATCTACGTGAAGGCAGGGCTCGAGCGGGACAAGGCGGCGCTGCTGGTGGTGCTGGGCGCGATGCGAGACGGGACGAAGGAGGTGTTGGCCCTGAGATCGGGCTACCGAGAGTCGGTCGAGTCCTGCTCCGAGGTGTTGCGGGATCTGAAGGCACGCGGCATCGAGGCGCCCCGGCTTCTGATGGCGGACGGTAACGCGGCGATCTGGGGCGCAGTACGGGCAGGTATGGCCTGAGGCGGGCGAGCAACGGTGCTGGAACCACAAGATGAGGAACGTGCTGGACCGGCTGCCGCAGCGGGAGCAGAGCGAGGCGAAGGATCTTCTCAGGGCCGTGGTCTACGCACCGAGCCGGGCCGAGGCTGTGAAGGCCCGCGAAGTGTTCGCCAGGCGCTACAGGCCGTGGTATCCGAAGGCGGTGGACGTACTCGAGGACGACTGGGAGCGGATGGTGGCGTTCTACGACTTCCCCGAGGATCACTGGAAGCATCTACGCACGACGAACGTGGTCGAGAGCCCGTTCGCTGCGCTACGGCTCAGGACGACGGCGGCGAAGCGATTCAAGCGGGTCGAGAGCGCTACGGCGCTGATCTGGAAGTTGCTCTTGGTGGCCGAGAAGCGGTTCCGAAGGCTCGACGCTCCTCACCTCCTCAAGGACGTGTTTGAAGGAAGGAAGTTCGAAGACGGAAAGCCCGTCTCAACCCAACAGCGGAAGAATGCCGCCTGATACGTTTACACACCTATTGACCCAACCTCCGTCGATCAACGCCCAGGTCACTCGCCAGGGCTGCCTTCGACATGCCTTGTTCGAGATAGTGTCTGAGCAACACATGCTCCTCTGTTCCGTACATCGCGCCTCCGACGTGTGGGTAGAGTCGCAAAGATGGAGGATCGACGCGTGGGCGCTCAGTTAGTAGAGCTTACGCTCGGCGCCTCGCAGCCCGACCTACAGGACCGCGGAGTGTGACATTTTCGTCCGCCACTTCTGTGTAAGCGCTTAGTCCGCCGCTAACGATTAGCGAGTGCAAACTCCTCGAGCAGAAAAGCTCGCGGAACCAGCTCGAGGCGCGGATGGCCGTGTTGGACTTCATCGAGGCCTAGTATGATCCCCACCGATGACACTCCGCTCTCGGGCATGGGTCACCCCTTGATTACGACAAGGAAGCACACACCGCACCTATCGATAACCCCAGCATCGAGGTAGCCTTGAAGCACTTACGGGTCCGCCCGCTCAAAGGACCAATCGGTGGAAGCATCGAAGTGCCCAGATCCAAACCGGAAACCCAGCGCGCCATCCTGGCCGCCTCTCTTGCGGAGGGCTCGTCGATCATCCATGGCGATCTAAGGTGTGAGGAGACTCTGGCCATGCGGACGGCGGTGTCGGCGCTTGGGGCTCATGTGAAGGTAGATCACGGTGCCCTGTGGGTAACAGGAACATCACGGCCGGCCGCGCCGGCATCAGTGATACATTGCGGTGGTTCTGCGCTGGTGTTTCGTACAATGCTTGCGCTTGCATCATATAGTGGGGCGCCGACCATTCTGAGTGGAGACCACACGCTCCGATTGCGGCCGATGGCACCACTTTTCAGTTCGCTAGGTGAACTAGGGGCGGTGGTGGAGGAAATCTCGGAAGCCGGATGCGCCCCGGCAGTCAATTGGGGCAGGGGGCTGCGCGGCGGACACGCGTATCTGCCACCCGACGTAAGCTCACAGTTCCTCACGGCGCTTTTGTTTGCCGCGCCGCTTGCCGAGCGTAGGCTCATTCTCTCCGTAGGACAGCCTTTGCGTTCACGATCGTACGTTGATCAAACGATCGTTGCTCTAGCACGTGCTGGTATCACGGTCGAAGTGTCCTCCTCCAATAGTATCTACTGTGTCGAGCCGGGACCGTACAGGCCTTTTGAGGTAGGAATCGGCGGCGATTTCACATCCGCGTCATACCTGATGCTGCTTGCATCCCTTTTCCCTGGCAGTTCTTTGACCTTGAGGGGGCTCGAGGAGGATAGCCTCCAGGGGGAGCGACTCATGCTGGACGCTTTGGAGGCAGTCGGCGCAAAAGTGGGTTTCAACCGAAAGGACGAATGCCAGATTGAGGTCTCCAATGAACTCCAAGGAGACCTGGAACTAGACCTGTCTAATGGGCCGAATGTGTTCCCGACACTCGCGGTATTGGGTGCCTTCATACCTGGCACAACGGTGCTTGTCGGAGCGCGACTAACGAACGATCACAAGTGTCCGAGGATCACCGCGGTGGCGGAGGAGCTGAGGCGCTTCGGGGTCAAATTGTCGCTGATCTACGATGGAAACAGCTTGGACGGGTTGCGGATTCAGGGTCGTCGAGACTACAAGGGAGACGCCATACTTGATAGCCACGGTGACCACAGATTGCTAATGGCCTTGGCGGTTGCGTGTACTCGAATGTCGAGAGCTACGTCGGTGACGGGATCCACTCTGGTCGCTCAGTCCTACCCGAACTTCTATAGGCATCTCACAAGACTGGGAGTGCAACTCGCCGATGAACCGTTGCTGACTCCACCGGCAAGCTAGATTTGTCCCATCGTGACCCGACTTAGATTGAATCCGATCTCCTTCGTGCTCGGAAATTGACTCTTCTTCCAGCATCGCCCGAAACTAGGCCTTACCCTCTGTGAGTGGCGGATTATTTCGACTTTAGGATCTGTACAGATCCGGATAGCAACGGCTAACCAGAGACCGTCTCGCTTGACCATTGGTGAACTGCCAATCATCTGCGAAGGACTTGATCGACCCCGGCTGTATACTCAACCGACACGGATCCCCCGAGAATGTCAGCTTATCGAAGGGGATCCGCAATACCGAGGCCGCGAGCCTTTGAGTAGGCCTCCTTGAGAGTCCAAAGTACCGTGAATCGGTCCAGCCGGTGGCGCGGCCGGTAGCTTTACGAAATCGTCAAACTCGATGCTACGCAGCACTGTGCCAGCTAAAGCGTGTATGTCGGAGACCTGGCCTTTGGCTTGCACGTCGATCCCGCAATCGATTTCGGTGGTAACGACGCAGGCTACATGCCTGGCCGTGTGAGAGATATTGAATCTCATCCTAGGGGTCAGAACCGGATGGGCGATCTCTGGACGCCCCGTGTGAAGTTCGTCGAAGCTCCATGACGAAACGGCACTCAGGGACAACATGTTGTCAGAGCGGCGCCGCGCGAGCGTGGGGCTGGGGCTCTAGGGCAGGCATGATCCGTCATCTTCGCAGGGAATCTCCCCGGGAACAGCGTACGAGGGATGTGTCCGGGAGCGAAGGCCAAGGGAAGTTGATGTTCGTCCCGCGACTCTGCGTCCGAAACCCGACCCGACCCGAGTGAGCCATGGCATGGGGACCCGAACTCTAGCAGGCCTTGAAATTGTATCCCCGTGTCGTCGCAGTCACCGAACGATTGTGGTGATAGTCGTCGCGACCACTCACCAGTACGACGCCGTACTTTTCGAGATTGACCCTGTCACCGAACTCCTCTAGGAACATCGTGTCCGGATAGACTGCTACGCATGGCGGGACGTACCGCGCTGCGAATCCGAGACGCATCATTCGTGTCTTCCCTGCATGAGGATGCGACGCATGCATCAGTGTGGACCAGAACATCACCGCTTCCCCCGGGCGCATCACGATTGATACAGCCAGCGATTCATCAGGCATCCACTCAGGATCCAACTGCAACTCACGGTAGTCATATCCAAAAAACCCCCTCCGGACTCCGCGCTTATCGATCATGTTTATGTCCTGCGGCGAGTAATGCATGCCCTTCGACTCGTCGTAGAACATCCGCTCATGCGTGCCGGGCACGAATTGGAGGCAACCCGTCTCCTCATTCGAGTCCGTGAACGCCGTCCATACAGTGATGGTCCCTCCGAATTTCTTGAGGTGTTCCGGCCAGACGATCTGAGGCTTGCCCGAAGCATTCGCAAACGTGTCTGCCTGGTGCCAGTCCGTACCTTCGTCGCCGGGATACTTGGCAAAGAACTCAGTGCGCCAGCAAACGATGTCCGGACCTAATGCGCCCTGCACCCGGCTGATAATCCCCGGGTGACAAACATGGTCCGCAAGTAGCTCACAGTCGAGATGGCGATCGTAGTTCATGATGGTACTCTTCGGCGAAGAGTGGTTCTGCCCCGAGTAAACCGCGAAAGTCCGATCGAGTAGCTCAATGCGCTGTCGCTGCCAGCGGGTCCGCATCTCCTCCGGCTCATAGAGCTTGAATGGCCCGAGATACCCCTGCTCCTGGAATCGCGCGTGATCCTCCGCAGTCAGTGCACCCAACATGTCAGTGTCGCTCATTGTTCACCCTTCCTTCCACCCTGGCGGGAACAGGACTCGTGTCGCCGTGCACCCCTTAGAATAACGACTGGAGCGTGTGGCGTCATCCTGATCCCTTGAGCACTGGGCAGCCTAGTGGTACATGAACTGACCGCCGTTGACGTGAAGGGCCTGACCAGTGATGAAGGATCCGCCATCACCAGCGAGAAACACGCAGGCCATGGCGACGTCCTCGACGCGTCCGATTTTTTTCATCGGTATCTGCCGGAGACGTATCTGCAACCAGTCCCTTGGATACTGGCTCCAATCTCGCTCCGTGTCGATCGATCCCGGAGAGACTGTGTTGGCCGTTATGCCACAGGCTGCGAACTCGATCGAAATAGCCTTTGTGAGAGCGTGTAACCCTGCCTTGGAGACGATGTTGTGCGCACGGGCCTCGATGTGCCCCGCAAAGCCGTCCTCACCGGCAATATGGATGATCCGTCCCCGCCTGGATTCTATCATTCCGGGGAGGACAGCCCTAGCGAGGTAGAACGCCGCGTTGAGGTTGGTGTTAAGCGTGTCGTTCCAGTCCTTCAACGAAATCTCGAGAAACGGCTGACGCCGCCGTTTCCCGACGTTCGAGACTGCAATGTCCACCCTTCCGAAACGGCGCTCCGCCGCATCAACCATCTTTAGGACTTGATCCGGGTCACCGACGTCGGCGAGATGTTTCACCGCCACGCCACCGTCTTCTCCGATCTTCCGCACGACTTGATCCAGCGCGGCCACGTCGCGGCGCCCGTTAACAACGATGTTCGCGCCAGCACGAGCCAGACCCAATGCTATCGCCCGACCAATGTTCCGACCAGCGCCAGTCACGATGGCAGTCCGTCCTGCCAGCTGCGGCCCTCCACCGTTGTCTCCAGGCGAATCTGTCAACCCGCTCCCTGTGGCAGTCACGCGCTTATAGCCTTCTCTGATATGACCCTCGAGGAACATCGTGGTCGCGCGGAAAGATCCATGGACGTCTCAGCAGCCGACCAACCGCGCATATTCCTTGATCGAGCCGACATCGAAGTTCTGCAGCGCGTCGAACAGCGACGCCGTGTTCCCTTGGCCCAGAACGGGCTCGACGAGTTGCTCGAACTTCGCCTTGACTTGCCTCCAGTTCATGGGGTTCTGAGGATCACCCGGCGCCACGGATTTGCCGGACTTCAGTGACGTGTCATCGGCCAGGCGGACCTCGATCCAGGCGGAACTTCTATCACATGTGTCGTCTGTCAGCAGCTCTGTTCGCTGCACCAGAGCGCGGAGAGTCGGGTCCAGCACCTTTTCGTCTGAGAAGTCGGCCACGGTTCCTCGATGGCCGGTAAGGCCAAGTGCAGCGCAGTACGCGGCGGAAAATTTTCCTTCGAGGCCGGTCTCCGGCGCCATCTTACCCGCGATGCACCGTGTCACGGGGCTGATCCAGATCCGGATCCCAGATATTTCTCTCCCCTTCACTTGATTGGATAAGTCGAGCGCGGATTCAATCACTGGGTGGGTCAGTCTGCAACATGCGTACAGTTTAGGGGCGTTCTGCATCAGCTCCCAGTCTCCGTGGGGATTGAACACCTGAACTGGTACGGACCTATCCTGCACCAGCGCGGTTACCAAAGGTCCTGCCGGCTCCAATACGTCGGCGGCGGCTACGAAGCCTTGCGCAGCAAGCTCAGCTGCGATTACACCATTCATCGCTGCCTTGCCGGCATGTAGTGGCTTCGCCATGGTGCCGAAAGAGGCAACCAGACCGCCCGTCTGTGTTGCGGCCGCTCCTAGGGCGTTCCGAATGCCGTCTTCATCTAGGTTGAGTACGATGCCCGCGGCAGCCGCCGACGCAAGACATCCCAGCACTCCGGTCGAATGCAGACCTCGAATGTTCAGGGCGGGACCGAGGCCATTGCGGCCGAGCCTCGCACCGATCTCGAACCCTCCGATGAACGCAGAGAGGATGTCTCGTTCTTCGGCTCCCGTATGTAGCCCTAGAGCGAGCGCCACGCTCCACACGGGGTTGCTGAGATGCGCGGCAGAGCTGGCGTGCGTGTCGTCGTAGTCGAGAGAGTGGCCCATTGTTGCGTTCACGAGCGCGGCCGCGACGGGAGCTACGCGTCCACCGCATAGGATTTGCGCCTCTCCGCTGGTACTCCAGCCGAGGGCGACCTGGCGGGCGAACTGCGCTGCTGGCTCCGCGTGCCCTCCGATCGCGACCCCGATGCTATCAGCGAGGCTCCGGCGCGCGACGTCAACAACCTCGGGAGGGAAGCTCATTTCCTTTACCGAAGCGACAAACCGACTCGCGACTTCGGTGCTCGTGGAACTTGAATTTGATTTCACTGGTTTTCGGGGGCAGGACGTTTGTGAAGAGGCGAACGCCAGTTGCTGGCATCTGATAGGACACACGCCGACTGGTCCGCGCACCGATGGGAAACGCTGATCGTTCTGAGAATCGTCAACATTACATAGCTCAAGCGGCGTGCAAGTCCAGCCGGCGTTCGAGATCGCGAGTTGCCGCCGCAACTTCGCCTCCCATCATATCGAGAACCAATATCTTAGCAATATAGGGAGATGACCAATGTCGCTGATAAGCTCAAGACCTTAGTCGAAAGCCACCACGAACAACGCAAAGACTGTGGGCAAATGGCGAATCGATAGCGCGCGCACCGAGTCCCTTGTGCCCCGATGTAATCAAGCCTAAGATCCGGCTTACTACAAGGTAGTACTGAAGGTCGAAGGCCGCTGGGAAGGGAGATCGAAGCATGATCCGTATCGTGGATAGCACGCTTCGGGAGGGCTGTCAGTCGGCCGCGGGTCGCTTCACCATCGAGCAAAGCCAGGAGATCGCGCGGCTCTTGCGAGCCGCCGGGGTCGACATGATCGAGTGTGGTCACGCGAGCATCGATGCGGAAGAGCTGCGGAGAATTGCCGCAGTGACAGAAGTCGTCGGGAACGTGCCAGTCCTCTCACACGCGCGTGCCTGTCCCTTGGATGTTGATCGTGCAGCAGAGAGCGGGGCCTCTTGGGTGGGGATTTTTCTCGGCTGCAACAGCCTCACCCGGAAGGCTCGGCTGCCAGGAAGAAGCCGAAGAGAACTCCTGAGGATGGCGCGGGAGAGCGTGTCTCGGGCACGCCGCCGTGGTCTTCAAATACGCTTTACTGTGGAAGACGCGAGTCGGACACCTCTTGACCTGATGCTAGATCAGTTTCGGGTAGCACTTGAGTCCGGGGCGGATCGCCTTTGCATTGCGGATACAATCGGCCTGTTGGAGCCGCCATTGACTAGCAAAGTTGTTTGCGAGTTCCGCGAGAGGTTCCCGGAGGTCCCCTTGGAAGTGCACATGCACGACGACCGTGGGTTAGCATTGGCGAACGTTCTTGCGGCGGTAGACGCCGGAGCCACATGGGTTTCCACCTCTGTGAACGGTCTGGGCGAACGTGCGGGCATCACTGATCTCGCAGCCCTTGAGCTTAACCTTCACGTCCGGGGGGACCGACTGCTCACCTGTGGGGAGTCCCTTCAAGAGCTGAGCCGGCGTGTCGGTGCTTACTCGCGGTCCAGGCCGGATTTCCGCCGGCCGGTAGTTGGTCGGGATGCGTTCACACACGCCAGTCGCCTTCATCGGCTTGCAATGCAACGGGACACTTCAGCATACGAGCTGGTGGACCCCGCGATCGTGGGCAGGTCTCGCATAATTGAGCTGCCGGAGTCTCGTTCGGAGGAGGCAGTGACGGCGCGGCCTTCAACCAACGGCACGTCTCGGTCGGTGAGTTCGCCACCGCGGGAACAGCACTCGAGATTCGGATCGAAGAAGCCTTCTCGCGTAGTCGGAGACGGTGAAGACCGGGCGCGGTCGCCCGGCGATGTGAAGCAAAGGCCGATGCCGTCCTTTTAAGTACCTACCTGTGGATACGCTCCTCGGCTGGAGCAAGAATGACTTGAGCGACGCTGCTCAGACGAGGGGGTGCCGAGCCTGTTCGAGTGGCCGGAAGAGTAGAGACGGGCTTTGAGACTCCTGGGGAGGGCGATCCGAGGTGTCGGTGCATGGCTCGGAGTTGGGGATAGATTCTTCCGTTCCCAGATCGGGGATCCTGCTTTGCTTCGTTTAGTCCAGCCAATGAGTCGGAGTAGACGAACGGTGGGTCAGACGCCTGATGATGGGAAGTTGAGGTGACAATGACTACAGGGAAAGTGATCCGGAACGCAGCGACGCCGGAGACTCTCGAGGTGGAGGTACCGGAGAACGGGATCCCGGCGTCGTGTGAGGTGATCAGGCCAGAGATGCTGCCGCTTGTGGAGTTGGATCAGACGGAGATCGAGGGGATCGTGGCGGGAGTGGAGGGCGGAGCGAGGAACGTGCAGGACATCTATGCGCTTGCTCCGTTGCAGGAAGGGATCCTGTTCCACCACCTGATGGCGGGGGAGGGGGATCCCTACCTGCTATCGCACCTGATGGGCTTCGACAGTCGAGAGCGGTTGGAAGCGTACGTGGGGGCTTTGCAGGCAGTGATCGACCGACACGACATCTTGCGAACGGGGGTGGTGTGGGAAAGGCTCCGGGAGCCGGTACAGGTGGTGTGGCGCAAGGCTCGGCTAGTGGTAGAGAAGGTTGAGTTTGACGCGGCCGAGGGTGACGTGGCGGAGCAGCTGTGGGAGTGGTTCGATCCGAGGCAGTACAGGATGGATGTGGGTCAAGCGCCGCTGATGCGGGCTTATGTGGCCCACGATGAGGTTCGGGGGCGCTGGCTGCTGCTGCTGCTGCGGCATCACCTCATTAGCGACTACACGACGCTGGAGGTGCTGCAGGCGGAGATTGAGGCGCACCTTTTGGGTCGTGCGGACGTGCTACCCGTTCCGCTGCTTTTCCGGAACTATGTGGCTCAGGCTCGATTGGGCGTGAGTGCAGCGGAGCACGAGGTTTTTTTCGGGAAGCTGTTAGGCGACGTGGAGGAGCCGACGGCACCGTATGGTCTGCTGGACGTGCAGGGCGATGGGGGGGGGATCGAAGAAGCGCGGCTGAAAGTGGACGGGGCGCTGGCGGGTCGGCTGCGCGAGCGAGCGAGGAAGCTGGGAGTGAGTGCTGCGAGTCTATGTCATGTGGCGTGGGCGCAGGTACTGGCGCGTGTATCGGGCCGCGAGGACGTTGTATACGGCACGGTGTTGTTTGGTCGCATGCAGGGTGGAGAGGGATCGGACCGAGTGATGGGTCTGTTCATCAACACGCTACCGGTACGTATCGGAGTGGGTGAGGAGGGAGTGGAGGCGAGTGTGCGGCGTACGCACACGCTGCTGGCTGATCTGCTGCGTCACGAGCACGCGTCGCTGGCACTGGCGCAGCGGTGCAGTGGAGTAGAGGCACCGACGCCGTTGTTCACGGCGCTACTGAATTACCGCCACAGCGGGGGTGGGGGGCGAGCCCGATCAGCGGAGGCACGGCGGGGCATCGAGCGGCTCAGGGGCGAGGAGCGCACGAACTATCCGCTGACGCTGTCGGTGGACGATCTGGGCGAGGAGTTCGGGCTGACGGTGCAGGTACGGGCTTCGGTGGGGCCGATGCGGGTGTGTGCGTTGATGCATCGGGCGCTGGAGGTGCTGGTGGGCGCGCTGGAGAGTGCGCCGGATCGTGCGCTGGGGAGCCTGGACGTGCTCCCGGAGTCTGAGCGCAGACAGGTGGTGGAAGAGTGGAACGCGACGGAGGTCGCGTTTCCGAGCGATATGTGCGTGCATGAGTTGTTCGAGACTCAGGTTAAACGCACACCCGACGCTGAAGCGGTGCTGTTTGAGGACGAGCGTCTGAGTTATGCGGAGCTGAACGCTCGCGCGAATCAGCTGGCTCACTATCTAATAGAGGGGGGAGTGGGTCCGGACGCTCGGGTGGCGATCTGCGTAGAGCGCTCGATCGAGCTGGTGGTGGGTCTGTTGGGGATCTTGAAGGCGGGCGGCGCGTATGTGCCGCTCGATCCTGAGTACCCGGTCGAGCGGCTGAGGTACATGCTCGACGACAGTGCTCCGGTGGTGGTATTGACACAAGGGTCACAGGCGGGGCTCTTTGAGGGGCTGAGCGAGAAGGTACCGGTGCTCGAGCTCGATGCACCGCAGTGGGCGGACCGACCGGATACGAACCCGGATCGTGAGGGGGTGGGGCTGACGTCGGATAATCTGGCGTACGT
This sequence comes from Longimicrobiales bacterium, assembly GCA_965219445.1. Taxonomy (GTDB): domain Bacteria; phylum Gemmatimonadota; class Gemmatimonadetes; order Longimicrobiales; family Gaopeijiaceae; genus UBA822. Next base: position 536,785 of record CBDCNQ010000005.1, read on the forward strand.
GATTTACACGTCGGGCTCCACTGGTCAGCCCAAGGGGGTCATGGTCGAGCACCGAGAGCTGGTGAACTTCATCGACTGGTATCGGCGAGAATTCCGGATCTCGGAGCGCGATGCGGTCCTGATTGCAACGTCTTACAGCGCGGCCCTGACACAAAAGAACCTGTTCAGTCCGCTGTTCGCAGGCGGACAGGTGCACCTGGCGAGCGAGCCGTTCGATCCGCAGGGTATTCTAGCGCATATCGTGGAATGCCGGATCAGCATGATGAATCTGACGTCGTCCGCGTTCCACTCGCTCATCGACGCGAGTCGGGCCGGTGAGTTTATCGGGGTGCGGCTCGTGGTCCTGAGTGGAGAGGCGACACGGCCGAGGAAGCTGATGGAGCTTGCGGAGCCCCGGCCGGAGCTCGTGAGCGTGTACGGGTCGACTGAGGTTTTGGGGGTGGCTTACCACCGCATGTCGCCGGACCTGGAGACATACCTGGATCGGTCAGTTCTGCTGGGCGACCCGATCAGTAACGCTCGGATCTACATCGTGGACGGTCGAGGCGAGCCGGTGCCGGTGGGAGTGGTCGGTGAGCTGTACATCGGGGGTGCGGGAGTGGCGCGTTGCTACCAGAACCGACCGGAACTGACGGCGGAGCGTTTCATCCCGGACTGGTTCAGCGGCGAAGCGCATGCACGACTGTACCGAACGGGAGACCTGGGTCGGTGGCTACCGGACGGTACGATCGAGTTCGTGGGCCGCAACGACGATCAGGTGAAGGTGCGGGGCTATCGGATCGAGTTGGGCGAGATCGAGGCACGGCTGGGTGAGCATGCTGCGGTACGTGAGGCTGTGGTGCTGGCTCGTGAGGATGCTCCGGGTGACAAGCGACTGGTGGCATACTACGTGGGTGAGCAGGCTGTGGGAGCGGAGGTACTACGCGTGCATCTACTGGAGCGCCTGCCGGAGTACATGGTTCCAGCGGCTTATATGCGGCTGGACGTGTTGCCACTGACGGCGAACGGTAAGGTGGACCGGAGGGCGCTACCGGCGCCTGAGGGTGATGCGTATGTGAGGCGCGGCTACGAGGCACCGGTGGGCGAGACGGAGGATGCGTTGGTAGAGCTGTGGCAGGAGGTGTTGGGAGTTGAGAGAGTGGGTCGTTGGGACAACTTCTTCGAGTTGGGCGGGCACTCGCTGTTGGTGGTGACGCTGCTCGAGCGTATGCGGCGACGGCGGCTGCATGTGGAGACGCGTGCGCTGTTCACAATGCCGACGCTGGTGGGGTTCGCGGCTGCGGTGGGTGGCGAGACTCTCGAGGTGGAGGTACCGGAGAACGGGATCCCGGCGTCGTGTGAGGTAGTCAGGCCGGAGATGCTACCGCTTGTGGAGTTGGATCAGACGGAGATCGAGGGGATTGTCGCGGGAGTGGAGGGCGGAGCCAGGAACGTGCAGGACATCTATGCGCTTGCTCCGTTGCAGGAAGGGATCCTGTTCCACCACCTGATGGAGGGCGAGGGGGATCCCTACCTGCTATCGCACCTGATGGGCTTCGACAGTCGAGAGCGGTTGGAAGCGTACGTGGGGGCTTTGCAGGCAGTGATCGACCGACACGATATCTTGCGAACGGGGGTGGTATGGGAAGGGCTACGGGAGCCAGTACAGGTGGTGTGGCGCAAGGCTCGGCTAGTGGTAGAGGAGGCGGAGTTGGATCCGGCCGAGGGTGACGTGGCGGAGCAGCTGTGGGAGTGGTTCGATCCGAGGCAGTACAGGATGGATGTGGGTCAGGCGCCGCTGATGCGGGCCTACGTGGCTCACGATGAGGTTCAGGGGCGCTGGCTGCTGCTGCTGCTGCGGCATCACCTCATTAGCGACCACACGACGCTGGAGGTGTTGCAGGCGGAGATTGAGGCGCACCTATTGGGTCGTGCGGACGTGCTACCCGTTCCGCTGCCGTTCCGGAACTACGTGGCACAGGCGCAGCTGGGAGTGAGCGCGGCGGAGCACGAGCGGTTCTTCGGGGAGCTGTTGGGTGACGTGGAGGAGCCGACGGCACCGTTCGGTCTGCTAGACGTGCAGGGCAATGGGACGGGGATCGAGGAAGCGCGGCTCGAGGTGGAGAGGGCACTGGCGGGTCGGTTGCCGGCGAGCGCGAGGAAGCTGGGGGTGAGCGTAGCGTGCGTGTGTCATGTGGCGTGGGCGCAGGTCCTCGCGCGTGTGTCGGGTCGTGAGGATGTGGTGTTTGGCACGGTGCTGGTCGGTCGGATGCAGGGCGGTGAGGGAGCCGACCGAGTGATGGGTCCGTTCATCAACACACTGCCGATGCGGATCCGGGTAGGTGAGGAGGGAGTGGCGATGAGCGTGCGACGTACACACACGCTGCTGGCGGACCTGCTGCGTCATGAGCATGCGTCGCTGGCGATGGCTCAGAGATGCAGTGGAGTGCAGGCACCTACGCCGTTGTTCTCAGCGCTTCTGAACTTCCGACACCATGGGGGTGAGGGTAGGAAGGCCCACTCTCTGGAGGTGCGGCAGGCGTGGAAGGGCATCGAGAGGCTCAGAGTCGAGGAGCGTACGAACTATCCGCTGACGCTGTCGGTGGATGATCTGGGTGAGAGCTTCCGACTCACGGCGAAGGCAGAGGGTTCGGTCGGACCGAAGCGCGTGTGCTTGCTGATGCATCGTGCACTGGAGGTGCTGGTGGAGGCGCTGGAGGAGGCGCCGGAGACGGCGGTGGGGAGCCTGGACGTGCTCCCGGAGCGAGAGCGCACGCAAGTCGTGGTGGAATGGAGCTAGTGTGGTGTCCCAGAGATAGCGGTAGACAATCTCTGGATCTTCTGGAGAATGGAGTCAGCGGTGGCGGTCCACATGAAGGGACGGGCTTGGGAGTTATTGGTGTCGGTAAATTATCGGATCCTGTCGTTGGGCTCGCGGATGGAGGAGAACGATCCGCGCCCGATGGCTTTATGGGTAATGACGTTAAACCAGATCTCGACCTGGTTGATCCAGGAGGAGTAGGTGGGGGTGAAGTGGACGTGATAACGGGGCCGAGCAGCGAGCCAGCGCTTGACTTTGACGTGTTTATGGGTGCTGTAATTGTCCACGACGAGGTGGACATCGAGGTCAGGGGGCACGTTGGCGTCGACGTGCTTGAGAAAGCTAAAAAACTCCTGATGACGATGCCGTGGCGTGCACTGGGCCGGGATCTGGCCCGTGGCCACGTCGAGGCCGGCGAAGAGAGTGGTCGTGCCGTGACGGATGTAGCCATGCGTGACGCCTTTGACGCAACGCCTGGGTCTGGCTCTTCTCGTCAACCCACAGCACCATCGCCTTATCGGGTGGGTTGACCCGTTGCCCGGTAGAGAGGACCCAAGTCAGGAAGGCCCCTTCCTTCCCCTTGAGTCCAGAGGCGTCCCTGAGCCGTCCGAGGTTCCGACGGTTATCCTCCGGATAGCACCCGGGCTGGATCTTGGCTCGCTGCATGCCGTGCCGGGCCCCAAGCGCCCCACACTGAGACGACAGAGAGGAAGGACGTCCAGACCAAAACCCACTCCATCGGTGGAGGCGAGATTTCTGGGATCACAAGCTGGAGTCGGCCCAAGAAAACCAGTCCAAAGAAAAGACCGACTAGGGTACCCCAGGCCAAACGATTGAGGGATCGCCGAATTACGAGTGTCCTGATTCTCGCGGGCGCGGCTCCAACAGCCATCCGCAGGCCGATTTCTGCTGCGGAACGCTCCATCGACACGCGCATCACCGCTCGCACCGCGGCCACCACAACGAACAGGGCGATCGCCGCCACCGCCAGGAGCGCCTGTCTCAGCCATGAAAGAGGAGCCCAGGACATCCTCCGGACGGTGGTAACCGTCCTCGGTGGGCCCGCAGCCATCGTGGACGGTATCAGAGCAGCCAGGCGTTCAAGGTCCGCTGCCGAGGAAGAACTCGGCCGGACGATCAACGTGGCTCGGGCCGGAGGCACTTGGAGCGCAGAGAGGTAGAGCGTCGGCCGTTGTGAGGATCGTGCCCCCATCGCCACGGCCCGGGGCTCCTCCACGACGCCGATGACGTCGAACCAATCTCCACGCGGGCCGCCGATCTGGACGCCCCTCCCGAGGGGCTCGCCCCGCTCGAAGTACGTGTCCGCCAGGCTCCTGTTGACGATCGCCACTCGGTCGGAGCCCAAGACATCGGTAAACGTAAACTCGCGACCGCTGACGATTTCATAGCCGATCAACCCGAAGAAGCCTGGCCCCACTGCGTGATGGTCGGCAGTGGCGATCAGGAAGGGCATAGGCCACCCCCCGATGAAGCATCGACCGCATTGAGTCATCACGATGCCGTTGGCTCCCAACCCAAGCAGCGCACCGGGACTCGCGATGCTCTCCGCCTCGATGTCGGGCCTCTCCGCCAACCCCGCGAGGAGTGATTCGTACAGCCGGGCACGCGACGGCCCTGGCGTGGTCGCTGCAACCTCCATCGGAATCACAACCGTGTCGTCTCCCAGGACGTCGACTCCAGCGCGCGCCGGACTCGAACCGACGAGCCCCCCGATCAACACGAGTACCGAAACGGCGACGGCCACCTGGCAGACCACCGCCGCGTCCCGCCCGAACGACTCACCTCGATCTGGTAGCCCGGAACTCTGCCGAGAAAGGAAAGTAGATAGCCGCCTGTGCCTCCAGATTGCGAGCCCCGGAAGGACCGTTATGGCGATTACGACCCCCGTGGCCGCCACCACTGCGCCGAACGTCAACGCCCCGTCGAGCAAAGACCATCCGAGCACCTGGTCCGGCCAGGTCCATCGAATGGCAACGCCCAATGAGAGCACCACGCCAAGCGCCACCGCACCGGCCCTACGCCCTCGGACCCCGACATCCCGCACAAGGTCGAGCGTAAGACGCCATCGATCGATTCCAAGAGCAGACTGAATGGCCACGGAGCGCGTCGCCGCAATACGCTCCTCCGCTAGGAGCAGGACACCACAGACCGCGGCTGCGGCCGCAGCCAGAAGAAGCGCTACGGTTAGGAGGCCCAGCAAACTTGTAAAGGCTAATTCCTGTCCGGCGGAAGCAGGAATAAGGGCCGGTGTCCACTCTCCCGGCCATCCCGGATCCGCCACCGGAGGCACCGTCATGAGGGACCCCCGGCCCGGACCCAGCACCATCCCCGCGATCGCGCAGAGCCCGGCGGCCAGGCCTACGAAGGAGGAGACAAGGTACTTGGACGAGCGTTTCAAGCCGACTCGCCACAGGATCGAGGTCCTGCCACCGAGAACGCAACTAAGGCACAAAGCGTCCCAACATACGTTCCCTCGATTTTCCGACTAAGGCATCGGCGGAGGGTTGCGTTCAGAAGGGAGATGGGATCGGACATTGAGGACAAGATGCGTCTAAGACGTCTGGGGCTGCAAGCGCCCTAACCTCATCATGCCGCCCACTTCGTGCAGGTAGCCAGTCCCGGACGAGCAAGGACCTACTACGTGCTCTGAAGTGCCACGGCCGGTGGGATGCGCGCGGCCTTCAAGGCGGGGATGATGGCGCCAAGCGCCGCCACTGGGAGGAAGATCACCGCCCCTCCGACAAGGGTCAGAGGATCGAAAGGACTGACGCCGTATAGCAAAGAAGTTAGGAGCCGACCCATCGCTAAAGCCGCTAAGAGTCCGATCGCGACCCCCGCTCCCGCGAGTCGCATCCCTTGCATGAGAATCATCCTGCGCACCTTCGTGGAGTCCGCACCCAACGCCAGGCGCACTCCTATCTCCGAGGTTCGCTGGCTCACGATGTAGGAAATAACGCCGTAAATCCCCACCGATCCCAAGAACAACGCGATGATTGCCGCTAGCACAAGCACAGACATCGTGAAGCTGGTGCGGCTCATCGAATCTGCCACCACTTCCTACATGGATCTGATGTCGCTGAGCCGTACCGATTCGCCCAGAGACCATCGCTCAGGAGCGCCACCCCGGGACCGTCGGGGACGCCCTCTTCGGCTGTCGGAAAACGGCCACGCTGGGGCAGCGTTCCGACGACTTCGAAGGCCCCGGCCGTCATCCTGATGACATCGACTTGTAAAGGCTGGCCATCCCCAGTCAGGGGAAATGGTAACCGCCCATTGTACCCGCCGAAACTGTCGAACGCGCGGTTGTTGTTCACGAAGTGCCAATAACTGCGATCGGAGAAGGGGAACCCGGGTGTATTAACGGTCGAGGCGGACACCCTTACGAGACGGTCTGCGTCAGGATACGGAAGGGGGCGGAGCAGGACCCCATCCACGACAGAGAAGATCGCCGTGTTCGCGCCGATTGCTACGGCCAAGGTGAGGACGGCGACAGCCGTGAAGCCGCGATCTTTCAGGAGGGTGCGAAGCGCCAGCCGAACGTCTTGTAGGATGGACATAGCAGGCAATATGCGTCTAAGGCGTGTGGCGCGGCAAGCGGGCGAGGGTTCGGGGGCTGCGAGTCAGGGTCCGAGGTGACGGATGTTCGATATTGGGAATCGAGGTCCCGCGGGTGGGCACCACGGAGGGTTTGAAAGACAGAACGACGGGTACTCTAACCACAATAGGGATAGTGGGTTACGTAGATATCCTATTATTGGCATGAACCTTTCCCAAAGAGGGGACGTGAACCTACAGACTGATACAGTGACGCGGGGCCGAATCGAAGCGTGCGCTATGAAACATGTGAGCGTTCGACGGAGATCGAGGGTGACGCGAATGCTGGAATGGGGGAAGAGCAAGTGAACAGAGCGTTGACCATGACGGCGGCTTCACTTTTGGCCACAGTCACAATGGCGCTGGGGCAGGAAACGGTACGCCTCACGTTGGACGAAGCGATCGACTTCGCCCGTGAGAACAACCCCACCTTCCTCACGACGCAGAACGACGAGGCTCAGGCCGATTGGGCCGTGAGAGAAGCCACGAGCAATCTCTTCATTCCGTCGGTCACGGCTTTCGGGCAGGCACGGTACCGGTCTCCGGGCTTGTCGCGGATTGGGACGATCAACACGGGTGGGGTTGAGCAGGGGGCGCAATACACGTCCTTCTATCAACTTCGAGCGACGTACACGCTGAACGGGAACACGCTGTTCGGTTTCAGCAGCGCTAAAGCGGATCGGAACGCTGCCCGCTGGCTTACGAACGCGGCGGAATTTACGATGGGATCCGTGGTCACGCTCCAATACATGACGGCGTTGCGGGCGCGAGACCAAGTCGAAGTCGCCCGCCGACAGGTCGAGAGCTCGATGGAGAATCTCGAAATCGCACAGGCACGCGTCGATGCCCAGGCAGCCATCGTCACGGACGCCAGGCGGGCGCAGGTCCAGTTGGGAAGGGACTCCGTTGCCCTGCTATGGGCGGAGTCGGCCCAGCGCGTAGGAACGCTCGGGCTCTTAGAGACCATCGGCCTCAATCTTGGCGCCGACGTGGAGCTGGTGAGCGAATTCGAAGTGTTTCGCCCCTCGTGGACGAGTACGGAGTTGATCTCGATCGCCCTGAAGTCCCACCCCCGGCTCAACGCGTTCGTGGCCAACGAAGGCGCTCGGCGCGCCAACCTGCGGCAAACCCGTGGCCAATATTTTCCCAACGTTTCTCTGACGGGCTCTTGGGACGGGTTTACGCAGGAGATCGAGAACGGGGAATTCAACGTCGCGGCTGCCGAAACGGGCGTTGCCCGGTCCATCGAGAACTGTAATACGTTCAACGCCATATCAGCGGGGCTGAGTTCGCCTCTGGCAGGGTTTCCCGAGGATTGTTCGGCGCTGACACTCAGCGACAAGGGCCGACAGGCGATTCTCGACGCGAACAATGTCTTCCCCTTCAACTTCACGAGCCAGCCATTCCGGGCAACGTTGAGTGTGAGTATTCCGATTTTCAACGGGTTCAGCAGGGAGCGGCAAGTGTCTCAGGCCACCAATGCACTGGAGGACGCCGAGCATTCTCGCCGGGCGGAAGAACTACGGCTCAGGACCGCCGTGACGTCCGCGTACGACGCTCTGATGACCGCCTACACTGTGGTGCAAGTAGAGGAGCGGAATCGGGAGGTGGCCGCCGAACAGCTGGAGCTGTCCCGCCAGCGATACGCTTTGGGTGCCGATCCTTTCCTTGTCTTGCTCGACGCCGAACGTACAATGGCGGATGGGGAACGCGCTTATCTGGACAGTTTATACGCCTTCCATCTCGAGCTGGTGAATCTCGAAAATGCGGTGGGCCAGGGGCTCTGCCCCGAAGAGTAGAGAAGCGAAACGTAGGCTGGGCGGCTATGGTCGTTCCGGCCGAAACTTATAAGGAGCGAGGTCTTCGTGGACATTGCCCGCGATCCCAAGCCGAAAACGAGAAAACGGATCATCCAGTGGTCGGTCGCGGCCGTGGCGGCGATCCTGATTATCGGGGCGTTGAGGAATCTTCAACCCGCGGCGCCCAGCGTCGATGCGGCGACCGTTTGGATGGACACGGTTATGCACGGAACCATGGTGCGCCAGGTTCGCGGACCCGGTACGCTCGTGCCTGAGCAAATGCGCTGGGTCACCGCTCTGACGGCCGGGCGTGTGGAGCAAATCGTCGTCTTGCCCGGAACCGTGATCGAGGAAAACACGGTGATCATCCGGATGAGCAATCCGGACGTAGACGTCGCATTGCTTCAAGCCCAACAGGCGCTCAACACGGCCGAAGCGACCCTGATTCAAACACGCTCGACCCTGGAGACGCAGCGCCTCACCCAGGCCGGGCTCCTGGCCCAGATGCGCACCCAATATGGAAATGCCCAGCGGGAGCACGCCACCAACCAGCGTCTTTACGATACGAATCCCGAGTTGGTCGCCGCGACCGAGTTGGCCAGGACCCGGGACGCGGTGGAGGAGGTACAGGAGCGAGTGCGGATTGAAGAGGAGCAGGTGGAGTTGCTCGCTGCCTCGGCCGTCGATCAGGTGGAGGCCCAACTGATCAACATCAGCAGTTTGTCCGACATCGTCGAGTTCAACCGTGATCGAGTGGCTTCAATGGAGGTGACGGCAGGCGTTTCCGGGGTTCTGGCGGAGTTGCCGCTCGACGAAGGCCAGTGGGTTCAGTCGGGCGGGACGCTGGCCAGGGTCGTGCAGCCGGGGCGCCTCAAGGCCGAGGTCCGGATTCCCCAGACACAGGCCCAAGACATCACAGCGGGTCAGGTCGCGTACATCGACACGCGAAACGACACTATTGTGGGGCAAGTCGTGCGCATCGATCCTTCGGTACAGAACGGCACCGTGACCATCGACGTTGCGCTTCCTGCCGACCTTCCGCGAAGCGCTCGTCCGGACCTGAGCATCGACGGCAACGTGGTGATCCAGCGGCTGGACGACGTGACGTACGTCGGACGTCCCGCATACGGCCAAGCGAATCAGCGGGTGGGCATGTTCAAGTTGGTCGAGGACGGTCAGTTCGCGGAACGCGTGAGCGTGATGTTGGGGGCCAGCTCGGTCAACGAGATCGCAGTGATAGACGGACTGCAGGAGGGGGACATCGTGATCCTGTCGGACATGTCCAGCTGGGACGGATTCGATCGGCTCCGTTTGAGGAACTAGTGTAGTGTAGCAGAAATCTTATGCCTAATAGATACATGCGGTAGATTCCTCGCATGGGACTTCCAGTGCGTAGGATTCGGTTGCGCCGAGGAGAACGCAGGCGCTTGGAGCGATTGGTGAACAAACGGACCACACCGCAACGCGTGGTCGAAAGGGCCAACATCGTTCTCTGCTCTGCCGAGGGACGGTCGTGGTCGGCGATCTGCCGGGAGGTGTGGGCGTATCGAGGCCGACGGTCACGCAGTGGCTCGACCGGTACGAGGCAGGTGGCGTTGAAGAGCTGCTCGAGGACCGACCACGCTCGGGTCGACCCCGCAAGATCACTCCGGACGACGAAGCGGAGATTGTCCGCAAGACCCTCGAGGAGAAGCCCGCAGACGCCACGCACTGGAGTTGCCGTCTCATGGCCAAGGAAGTGGGCGTCCATCCGACCACCATCTCGCGGATCTGGCGGGCTCATGGACTACAGCCCCACCGCATCGAGTACTTCAAGCTGTCCACTGATCCTCACTTCGTTGAAAAGTTGCGCGACGTGGTGGGTCTCTACGTCGATCCCCCGGAGCGGGCCGTTGTCTTCGCTTTCGACGAGAAGAGCCAGATCCAAGCCCTCGACCGCACCCAGCCAGGTCTTCCCCTCAAGAAGGGGCGCGCTGGAACCATGACCCATGACTACAAACGTCACGGCACGACGACACTCTTTGCTGCCCTCGACGTAGCCACCGGGGAGGTCGTCCACGAGTGCTTGCCGCGCCACCGGCATCAGGAGTTTCTGCGGTTCCTCCGCAAGATCGAGCGCAGCGTGGCTTCCGAACTCGACATCCACGTGATTCTCGACAACTACGCCACCCACAAGCATCCGGCCGTCAGGGCGTGGCTCGACAAACACCCTCGGGTCCACTTCCACTTCATTCCCACTTCATCCTCTTGGCTCAATCTCGTCGAGCGCTTCTTCAGCGAACTCACGACTCGTCAGCTCAAGCGCCTCGCCGTCACCAGCGTGGACCAACTAATCGAGGCGATCAACCACTACATCGATCGCAGAAACGATAACCCCACACCCTTTGTCTGGACCGCCTCTGCACAATCCATCATCGCCAAGGTCAGCAAAGCGAAAGAGACTTTGGCTACACAGCACTAGGAGGGTGGCCGGCGTTCCGGCCGTTCACATTCGCCGTAGCATCTGTGGGTTTCCAAGGGAGGGATGATGGAAAACACGTTAGAGCAAGGAAACGCGTCCACGCTGATCGATCTTCAGGGCCTAAGCAAGGTGTTCTACACCGAGGAGGTGGAAACCCACGCGTTATCCGACATCCACCTGGACATCAAGGCGGGTGAATTCGTTTCGATCGCGGGGCCGTCGGGTTGCGGCAAGACAACGCTGCTGTCGATCCTCGGACTGCTGGACTCCCCGACCGGTGGGGACTATCTGCTCGACGGTGAGCCTGCGGCCAATCTCACGGCCTCACAGCGGGCGAAGATCCGCAACCAGGCGATCGGGTTCATCTTCCAGGTGTTCAACCTGATCGGAGACCTCACGGTCTACGAAAATGTGGAGCTTCCGCTCACCTACCGCGGGATGGCTGGAGGCGAGCGCAAGGAGCGTGTGCATACGGCTCTCGAACGGGTCGGCATGGCGCACCGCATGAACCACTATCCGAGTCAGCTCTCCGGTGGTCAGCAACAGCGTGTGGCAGTGGCAAGGGCCATCGTTGGCAAGCCACTCATCCTGCTGGCGGACGAGCCGACGGGTAACCTCGACTCGAAGAACGGGAGCGCCGTGATGGACCTCATGAAAGAACTGCACGACGAGGGGGCGACGATCTGCATGGTGACGCACGATCCTCGTTACGCGACTGTGGCCGATCGTTCGGTGCACCTCTTCGACGGCCAGGTGGTGGACGAGGAGGATGCCCAGCGGGTCGAGCATGCGCAGGAGCTGGAGGAGAGCGGCTTCGACGTCTAGGGGAGGGGCCCGGCAGGCAGAGCGGTGTCGAGGGGGCCGCCTTCGGGCCGTCCCCTTCTTGTTCCGAGGGCTTCTGCGGTCCGTTGACGGGAGTCTACGGGTGTCCGATTTTGGGACGCGTGTCTCGGTGAGAACCGTCTCTAAGATAAAGACACGTGTCATATTGAAGGCGTCCGATCGGCGATTGAGAGCGGCATACAACCCGTTGGGACCATGGCGCTGATCCAGACGAAAGGCCTCGAGAAGTCCTACAACACCGGCGCGGGTGAGACCTTCGGCCTCCGGCGGATCGATCTCGAGGTGGAAGCCGGTGACTTTATCACGATCATGGGGCCCTCGGGTGCTGGAAAATCGACGCTGCTGTCGATCTTGGGCATGTTGGACGGGGATTGGCGGGGCGAGTACTGGCTCGCGGGTGAGCCGGCGCACGCCATGAAGCCTCGAGCCCGTATCGAACTCAACAAGCGCTATGTGGGGTTCGTCTTCCAGCAGTACCATCTGCTGGACGATCTCACGGTCTACGAGAACCTGGAAATTCCGCTCTCGTACCGAAACGTGAAGCGGAAGGAGCGACAGGCCATCGTTGCCGACTCCCTCGACCGGTTTCAGATCGTCGGCAAAAAGGATCTCTATCCATCGCAGCTCTCCGGGGGCCAACAGCAGCTCGTCGCCGTGGCCCGAGCGGTCATCGCCGAGCCGAAGGTCATCCTGGCCGACGAACCGACCGGAAGCCTGCATTCGAGCCAGGGCCGCATGATCATGGATCTACTCGCCGAGCTGAACCGTGAGGGAACCACGATCATTCAGGTCACACACAACGAGGATTACGCGGCGTACGGGCAACGCATCATTCAGCTCAAGGACGGCTGGATCGTCGACGAGTAGCCCGCGAGGACGAGCGGCTTACGATCGAATGAGAGGCGGTAGGCGATGAGCACGACGGACACCGGGCGTATCCTGGTCGCGGACGACCAAGCGGACGTTCTGGAAGCGCTCCGAATTCTCCTCAAGGCCGAGGGCTTCGAGATCGCGACCGCGAACTCGCCCCCGCTCATTCTTTCCAGCATCGAGCAGGCAGACTTCGACGCGGTCCTGATGGACCTCAACTATGCGCGGGATACGACTTCCGGCGGAGAGGGGATGGACCTCCTCACTCAGATTCGGAGCCTCGATGCCACCCTCCCGGTGTTGGTCATGACGGCCTGGGGAAGTGTAGATGGGGCGGTAGAGGCGATGCGGCGGGGGGCACGGGACTACGTCGAGAAACCGTGGGACAATGAGCGGCTACTGAAGACACTCAGGACCCAGGTCGAGTTGGGAAGGGCTCTCCGCCGGGGTCAGCACCTGGAGGACGAAAACCGTTGGCTTCGTGGCACGGACGCGCCGGACTTCATCGCGGAATCCAAGATCATGAAGCCCGTTCTGAGGGTAATGGAGAGGGTGGGACCCTCCGAGGCCAACGTGTTGATCACCGGCGAGCATGGCACCGGAAAGGAAGTCGTGGCGCGTTGGATTCATGCGGTATCGGGGCGTGTGAAGAATACACTCGTGGCGATCAACGCGGGCGGTTTTTCAGAGGGTGTGTTCGAGAGCGAGTTGTTCGGGCACGTGAAGGGAGCGTTCACGGACGCCAAGGCGGATCGAATCGGATGCTTCGAGTTGGCGCACCAGGGGACGCTCTTCCTCGACGAGATCTCGAATATCTCCTTGCAACAACAGGCGAAGCTTCTGCGCGTACTCGAGACCGGGGAAATCCAGCGCGTGGGCTCGTCCAAGATCAGGAAGGTGGACATCCGCATTCTTGCGGCGACCAATGCGGATCTCACCGAGATCGTGGCCGGCGGCGAGTTCCGGGAGGATCTACTCTATCGCCTGAATACGGTGGAAATCCACCTGCCTCCACTGAGAGAGCGGAGCGAAGACATCGTGACACTCGCACTGCATTTTCTCGAACGTCATCGCGCTCGCTATAGAAACGTGGTCAGTGGTTTCGCCGAAAATGCGATACAGGCCCTGCTCGGGCACTCGTGGCCGGGAAACGTCCGTGAGCTCCAGCACGCGGTTGAGCGCGCTGTCCTCATGGCGCAGGGAGACCTCATCCATTCGGAGGACCTCGGGCTGACCCCGCGAGCCGACGGGGGTGCCCAGATGGAGCAGCTCACGCTGGACGAGGCGGAGAAGATTCTGATCGAGAGGGCGATAGACCGTAATGACGGCAACGTCTCCCGCGCCGCGAGTGAACTGGGACTCAGCCGTAGCGCCTTGTACCGGCGGCTCCAACGGTACGGAATCGGGAGCGAGTCGGAGTGATCCGGGGGTGAAAAGCACCAGATGAGCGGATGGTGGGAGCGGATTCCCCACGACTATCGCATCGTCGTGCTGTCCCTCTTCGCGGCGCTCCCGGGAATCGCCATCTCACTCGCGTTCCTTTGGACGGGTCCGTACTCCACCGGACTCCAATGGACGGCTACGGTCTTTATCCTCGGGGGTTGGGCCGGCTTCACCTACGCGCTGCGAGCGAGGGTTGTGCGTCCCCTGCAGACTCTTTCCAACATGCTCGCAGCCCTACGGGAAGGGGACTTCTCGATTCGGGTCAGGGGAGCGGGATCGAGGGGTGCGCTCGCCCTCACGTATAGCGAAGCGAACGCGCTCGAGGAGGTCCTTCGGGAGCAGCGTCTCGGAGCGGTCGAGGCCACGGCTCTGCTCCGAAAAGTGCTGGAGGAAGTCGACCTGGCGGTGTTCGCCTTCGATGAAAACGAAACCCTCCGGCTCCTGAACCGAGCGGGTGAGGCGCTGCTCGGTCAACCGAGCAAGCGAGTGATCGGCACGTCCGCCGCCGAACTCAGACTTCAGGAGACGCTCAGCGGAGTCGCGCCGCGCACGCTCGAGCTGACTCATCCCGGGGGGACGGGGCGATGGGAGCTCCGGCGAACGGTGGTACGCCAAGAGGGCCATCCGTTGCGGCTGATCATCCTTTCGGATCTGAGCCGGGCGCTCCGAGAAGAGGAACGCCAGGCCTGGAAACGGATCATCCGGGTGCTGAGTCATGAGATCAACAACTCCTTGGCGCCCATCAAGTCGATCGCCGGAAGCCTAAAGAGTTTGACGCGGCGGGGATCCCTGCCTCCCGATCTCGACGAGGACGTGGAAAGCGGCCTCAAGGTGATCGCCAGTCGGGTGGAGTCATTGGGTCGGTTCATGGCTTCGTACGCGCAGCTCGCGCGACTTCCTGAACCCCAGCTCGCTGCCGTCGAGGTGAACGCACTAGTGCGACGGATCGTAGCGATCGAAACCAGAGTGGAGATCTGCGTGCATCCCGGGCCGGACCTCACCGTCCAGGCGGACGCAGACCAGCTAGAGCAGCTCCTGATCAACCTCGTGCGAAATGCCGTCGACGCCGCCCTCGAAACGGCGGGCGGAGTCGAACTGTCGTGGTCCGTAGTAGGCAATCAGCTGCATGTGGTGGTCGCGGACGAGGGCCCGGGGCTGCCGGTGGACATCGGGAACCTGTTCGTACCGTTTTACACGACCAAACCCGGCGGGAGCGGGATCGGCCTGGCCCTCTGCCGGCAGATTGCCGAGGGCCACGGGGGCACGCTGACGCTCGAAAATTCTCCCGACGGGAAGGGGGCCAGGGCCCGCCTCACCATTCCCCTGGACCTTGCCCCCGCTGAGCCCGTGGCGACGCTGGCCCTGCCGCACGATCCCCCCAGCTGAGGGGAACCTTTTCAAGAGTGCGCGTTTCTTCCATATACTGCTCCACGGTCAGCTCACTCGGCGACAGGCTGGAAGCCATCAAATGCAATCCTTCCTCCAGGATCTGAAACACGCTCTCAAGATGTTCCGCGAGAGCCCGGGCTTCACGCTAACCGCTGTTGCGGCGCTGACGCTCGGCATCGGAGCCAACACGGCGATCTTTTCGGTGGTAAACGCCGTCGTGCTCAAACCCATCCCGTTTGCCCAGCCGGGCCGCTTGGTCCGAGTGTTGAACAGCAATAGGGAGACCGGCAATGTGGGCGGGGCAGCTTCGCCAGCGAAGTTCATGCATTGGCGCGCCCAGATCGAGGTGCTCGAGGACGTCGCGGCCTATCGGGCAACTCGCTGAATTACACAGCCGGCGACATGCCGGAACGGGTCACGGCGAACCAGGTGTCGGAGGCAGAGTCCGTCCGAGTCCTCGTACGGGAGAGGACTGAGCACAACCGTGTAAATCACCCCGACGACAGCCGTATTGGCACCGATGCCGAGCGCCAACGTCAAGACGACCGCTAGCGAGAAACCAGGGCGGTTGCGCGCGACTCGCCACGCGTGGTCGAGGTCGTGGAGGAAGTCGATCACCAACTCACGGCTGAAGGCATATCACCGCTGCGCGTCGATCGAAGCGGTCGATTGCCGGGCATCAGCAGCCCCGCCCGACCCCAGCCCGGGCCTTGAGCGAGAAGGAACGAGACAAGGTCTTCGACACGCTGTGTTCGGAGCGATTCGTGGACCGGTCCCCGGCCGAGGTTATGGCGACCCTGCTCGACGAAGACGTCTGCCTGTGCAGCGAACGTACGATGTATCGCGTTCTGGCCTCCCAAGTGCCAGTTCGAGAGCGCCGAGCGCAGCGGAGTCATCCCGAATACCAGAAACCCGAGTTGATGGCGACGGGCCCGGGCCAGGTCTGGTCCTGGGATATCACACGGCTGTTGGGGCCGAGGAAGTGGAGCTACTTCTACCTCTACGTCATCATGGACATCTTCAGCCGCTACATCGTGGGATGGATGGTGGCGGATCGGGAGAGCTCGGCCTTGGCCGGGCGCCTGATCCAGCAGAGTTGCCTGAAGCATGGCGTCCAGCCCCAGGTCCTGACCTTGCACTCGGATCGAGGAGCTCCGATGACGAGCCAATGCACGGCTCAGCTCCTCGCCGATCTCGGGGTGACCCGCTCGCTGAGCCGACCTCAGGTGTCGGATGACAATCCGTTCTCCGAGGCCCAGTTCAAGACCTTGAAGTACCATCCCTCGTTTCCTGGACGGTTCGAGGATCAGGGCCAGGCCAAAACCTTCTGTCGCTCGTTCTTCCGCTGGTACAACGCCGAGCACCACCATGGTGGTATCTCGATGCTGACCCCCGAACAGGTCCACTTCGGGAATGCAGATCAGGTCATCGCCGGCAGGGAGGCCGTGCTACGCGAGGCCTGGGCCGCTCATCCCGACCGCTTCGTCTCCGGTGAGCCGAAGCCCAAACCGCTCCCGGAGGCCGTCTGGATCAATCCTCCAACCCCCTCCCTCACAACACAGGAGATTGCTCTCTAATTAATTCCCAAGAGTGTCTCACTGGCGTTGACAGGCTCCGGTCCGGGTCCCTCGGGTGCGAGGTCTGGAGGGAGAGGCGCGTCTGGAGTCGTACGAGCGCTTGCACTGGGCGGCGGGCGAGGTGGACGAGGGGTTGTTCCGCAAGGTCCTGCTTGGGATCTCGTGTCGTGACTACGAGGCCGCGGTGGAGGCAGTGCCGGGGGCGATCGGGCTGTCGAAGTCGACGGTGTCGCGGGAGTTCAAGAAGGCGACCGCCAGGCAGCTGAAGGCGTTTCAGGAACGTGAGCTTACGGAGCTCGACGTCGTGGCGCTCTTCCTGGACGGCAAGACGTTTGCCAATGACGAAATCGTCGTCGCGTTAGCCGTGACGATAGGGGGAGACAAGGTGTTTGCGGGATTCGTGCAGACGGAAACGGAGAACGCCCGGGTGATCACGAGCTTTCTGCGCTCCCTGAAGGATCGGGGACTCGATCTGTCGGCCGGAGCGCTGGTCGTGATCGACGGCGCCAAGGGGCTGAAGTCGGCAGTGACGACGGTGTTCCGGGGCCAGGTGCTTATCCAGCGCTGCCAATGGCACAAGCGAGAGAATGTGGTCTCGTACCTGCTACGCACCGAGCAGAAGGCCTGGCGTGGACGTCTGCAGCGAGCCTACGAGCGGCCCACCTACGAGGAGGCGAAGCGGGACCTGAAAGCGATGCGGGCTGAGCTGGACGAGCTCAACCAGTCGGCGGTTGCGAGCCTGGACGAAGGGTTCGAGGAGACGTTGACCCTGCATCGACTCGGCGTGTTCCCGCTGGTTGGCCGTTCGCTGAAGACGACCAACGTTCTCGAATCCGTGAACGCTCAAGCCGAACAGCGCTGTGGGAGAGTCGACCGATGGAGAAACTCGAACCATAAGCAGCGCTGGCTCGCCGCCGCGCTCATCGACATCGAGCCTCGGCTCAGGAGGCTACTCGGCTATCGCCACCTCCCGTCGCTCCGTGCAGCGATTCAGAAGGAACTCGGGATCATCCATCCCGATAGCCAGACTCATGCCGCAGCCTGAGCGTCCGGAGGTCACTCGAGTTTCAACTAGCTTTGGGATTGACTCGATCCAGAGGATTGAGGTGGTCCCACTTCGTTGGACAGTCCGAGGGCGATCTTAAGGTGGATTCCGATGGTCTCCAAAGCCCTTCGGGGTTCCGCTTGAGGCTGGGTGTTCTCCTTCGAGCCCGGTTTGAATATAACCTTCGCCTTCCCGTCGGGACTGGTTCCCGATGGGAAGACGGAGGGAAGGGCCGCGCGTAGATCCCGCGACGATCGCAGGCGTCGTTGCGCCGGTTGGGTGGCGTCGCGCCGGATCGTCCTCACCACACCTCCGCGCCTTCGCGATAGGCCTCGCCCGGCGTCCGTCCGCCCAGCGACGAGTGCGGGCGCGCTTCGTTGTAGAAGTCGATCCACGAGCCGATGATGCGTTGGGCGTCGGGCCCGTCCCGGAGCTCGTAGAGGTACACCGCCTCGTACTTCAGCGACCGCCACAGCCGCTCGATGAAGATGTTGTCGAGGAAGCGGCCCCGGCCGTCCATCGAGAAGCGCACGCCCGCACCCAGCACCCGGTCGGCGAACGCCTCGCTGGTGAACTGGGAGCCCTGATCCGTATTGAGGATCTCCGGAGCCCTCCAGCCCAGCGCGTCGTCCAGCGCCTGGACGCAGAACGACGCGTCCATCGTGTTCGACAGCCGCCAGGCGAGCACGTGCCGGGTCGCCCAGTCCATCACAGCCACCAGGTAGAAAAACCCTTGCGTCACCGGGACATAGGTGATGTCCGCGCACCACACGTGGTCCGCCCGCGAGATCGTGAGGCCCCGCAGCAGATAGGGGAAGACCCGGTGCTCCGGACTCGCCACGCTCGTGCGCGGCCGCCGGTAGGTCGCCTCCATCCCCATCAGGCGCATGAGCCGCCGGATCCGGTGCCGGCCCGCGGCAACGCCCTCGCGGCGCAGATGCCGCATCAGCTGCCGGCTCCCGTAGAACGGATACGCCGTGTGGAGCCCGTCCATGCGCCGCATGAGCGCCAGGTCCTCGGCGCTCTCCCCCTTCGGCCGGTAGTACTGCGACGACCGGCTCACGCCCAGCAGCGCGCACTGCCTCGAAAGACTCAGCGGTCCGTCCCGCTCGATCATCCGCCCCCGCTCCGCCCGGCTCAGCGCTTGAGCCCGCGCCGAAAAAAATCCCGCTCGACCGTGAGCTCCCCGATCTTGGCGTGCAGGTCCCGGATCTTCGCCTCGTGCTCCAGGGCGGCCTTGCGGCCCGCGCCCCCGGCAAACACCTCCGGCAGCCCTTCGAGCAGCTGCCGCTTCCATGTGGTCACCTGGTTCGGATGAAGCTCGTGCCGCGCCGCGATCGCCTGCACGCTGTCCCGCTCGCGCAGCGCCTCGAGCGCTACCCGTGCCTTGAACTCCGCCGTGAACCGCCGTCTCTTCCTGGCCATCTCGGTGCCTCCTCTTCCGCTCTGGAATCCACCTTAACGACCTGTCCAAAAAACCGGGACCACCTCAGATACTGGGGTGCGGTCCAAACACAATCTCAAAGGTGAGAAGACTCACCATACGGTCAAACTTGGGGTGATGATCGGGCGGTGGGATGGATGGAAAAGACCTCTCCACTGAGAGAGCCACACTCAAGGCTTTTAGTCTGACCCACTGTCCGAGTGAAGATCCAGCAGTTGTGCCGAGGGACGGTCCCTGTTTGGATCTGCGACTGATACACCGAGGGCGGGTACACTTTCCGGAAGCCCGTCAGAGAGCAGACCCATGGACAACATGGTAACTTGACGTGGGTTCACCCAATAAACCATCGCTGTCTGCTCCGACCTGTCAGGACCCGCACGTCGCAACGGTATGACTTTGGCGGGACCGTGACGCTCCTCAAGGGCAGCACGAATGGTGCGGAAGTGGTAAGAAATGACTTCGTCTGCGGGCCGTTCAGGCAGGAGGTTAACGTAGAGAATAACTGCCACCAAGCGAGCCCAATTAGCACCACGATAGAGAAAGACACAGAGTCCCACGGTCAGGACGAAGCGCACGCCTTGCTGCGGAGAAAGCTCCCTCCCTAAGACCGTGTTGGACCAGACAATGAGAGACCCTGATATGGTCAGCGTGGCCACAATGATCGCCAAGACAATCCGACGCCCACTCACGACTTGCACATCCTCACTGACCTGTCACCTCAACCTCTTACGCGATGGCTTGCATATATCCTAAGGGGGGCTCAGTCCGTTTGCGGGCGTCTCCCACCTCCTGAACGACCTCCAAGTATCAAGGCAGCTCGAAACAATCGCCGTCAGAGTTCAATATGTCCTGCGTGACCTCATCAGCTATCGCTACCTTACGGTCGAGGTCGGCTATCCAAGCTGCTTCCCCGTCACCTCCGATGAGATTGTCCCAAATGGGTTCGGACAAAACAATCTGAGGCACTTAGAACCCTCTTGAAGACGCTCTTTACTGTGAGGGGGGAAGACCTAGGTGGCAAGGGATTCGACGCAAGGAGGGAATTGTTCGGTCCACTTCACCATCCGGCCTTGGGTGGGTAAGTTTGCTGTTGAAGGAAGGTGCCGAAGCACCAAAACTGACACGAAGTCGGCAACTCGGAGAGCTGAAATTGTCTCATATAAGTTCCCATACATCGTTATAAACTAATAGGATTGACGACACGTAAACGATTGCACTACAACACTTTGTCACCGTAGCTCAGTTGGATAGAGCGACTGCCTCCGAAGCGTT
Organism: Longimicrobiales bacterium; assembly: GCA_965219445.1. GTDB lineage: Bacteria > Gemmatimonadota > Gemmatimonadetes > Longimicrobiales > Gaopeijiaceae > UBA822. The sequence goes on from CBDCNQ010000005.1 coordinate 557,343, forward strand.
CGAGTTCATGAGAGCCAACCAGGCCGAGTTCGACGTGACGAAGATGTGCCGAGTGCTGGGTGTCTCGCCCAGCGGCTATTACGCATGGAAGCATCGTCCTCCGTCGAGTCGAGCGCTCGCAAACGAGCAGTTACTCGACCGGATCCGTGAGATCCACGCGTTTAGCCGAAAGACCTACGGCCAGCCTCGGATGTACGCCGAGCTTCGAGACGACGGCTGGGCGGTGAACCACAAGCGCGTGCGGCGCCTGATGCGACTCGACGGCCTACAGGGCGCCACACGTCGCAAGAAGTGGCGCACGACAAAGCGAAACCGGGACGCCCGGCCCGCACCGGATCTCGTCGAGCGCGACTTCCGCGTCGACAGCCCCGATCAACTCTGAGTGGCCGAAATCACCGCCAGAGGTCCCCTTTGGGAGCCGCCATGTCGATGTGTGGAGTGCCATTGCCGGTCTCTTTCAACGGAGTCCAAAGACCCTGGGAGATCTCGCTCCGCAATAGCTCCCGTGCATTTTTCGCGTGATACTCGTAGGTGTCCAAGGATTTTTTCGCTGTTGCGCCGCCGAACGCTGTCTCTGGATGAAAGGAAAAGGCCCGTTCCGCTTCTTTCAAGACTCGATTAATCCGTCGATCGTAAAGGAGTGATCCTGAGACTCCAAGTGAGGCTGCAACCATGAAATTGATCGTGCTCGGCTTCCGACTCGACACGTGAGCTTCCCATTCCGAGACGATGTCCGTCGCCTCCTCGCTACTCATTCCCTTGTGCTTCCATCCATGAATTCTTCCGTCCCGGTCCCGACGAAACTCAAGGTTGTAGACTTCGGCCTCGTTCAGGATCGGAATTGTCTCATCTCGCACCTGAAACACCTGGATATTGCACGAGTCTATCTTCGCCTCCAAGACGAACGATAGTGTTTCTTCGGCCGTCTCGCGTGTTTCACCTGGGAAGCCCACAAAGAAATTTCCGGACGCATAGATGCCAGCTTCGTGCACATTTTGCACCGCAACAAACATTTTCTCCCGTGTGCTGCACTTGGCCATCGCGTCGAGCACGATGGTTGAACCTGACTCCAATCCTATCGACATCCGCCGGCAACCAGCCTCGTAGAGCATGTGAACCAGTTCTGCATTTTGAAGCTGGGCTGGATGGGCGAAGCAGGACCAAAGAACAGTGGACTTCTCCTTAATTAGCAATTTCGCAAATTTGCGCATTCGAGAAATGGGGCTCAGCATTGTCGAGTCTAGACACGCGATATTTTGAACTCCTTGCTCCTGATAATATTGAAATTCTCTGAGCAGTTGTTCGGCGCTCTTGTACCGCCACTTCTCCGATTGATTGGGGTAGCTGCAGAACTTGCAAGAAAATGGGCAACCTCTTTGTGACTCGTAGAAAATCAGATCGGGCCACTGTCTCGCACCAACGAGATTCCAACGTGGTGTGGGTGCGTCCTTGAGATTGAAGTTGGGGTCGGTCTGATTGGATACCGGTAAGCCTTGCGAGTTGCGCCACATAAGATTGGGGACGTCATCCACGTCGCGCCCCTGGTCGAGGCAGCGGAGGAGAGCCGGCAGTGCGACCTCCGCATCGGCCCGGATGGCGAAGTCAGCTCCACTCCTTGAGAACCACCCGGGATTTAGAGTTATCCCTGCCCCGCCGAGAACGACCGGAGAGTTCGGCAATTCAGCTCTAACGGCTTCGACTATCTCGGTGACCCGCTGCGTATTATATAGAAAGGTTGTTGTGATCCCGACGGCTGTCACATCAGACGACTTGACCCCTTTTTCGGTCAATATTTCCTTCACGCGCGGGATGTCATTTCGCCCGATGCAGACCGAATTTTGACGTGCGTCCTCGAGAATGGTGGCGATCGCAGCTGTCGTTAGCGTTTGGGCTGAAACGTTTCCCATGGGAAACAACGGAACACGTGGGTCAGACGTCAAGCGTAAGCCCTGGAGATACTTCGCTGGAGCGTCAAGAATCGTAGTGAGAGTCACCTTGGTGCTGTGCTTCGTATCCGAGTCCACCCCGAGCCTGTCGACTGTGGCAGACCCCGCGTCGCTCAGAATTCCGAACCGCGATTGGTTGACCGCATCTCCATCGTGGAAATGATTGTCGAGGTCGGTGCATACGAAAACAAAAGTGCCATTCGACATGTCATCTTCCTTGTCCAAGGTAAAACAGATTGAGATTTTATTATCCCGAGGCATTATGTCAAGGGCGCATTGTTGAGTAGCCCCGGCCAGTTACCCAGCCGGGGATTCTGGGAATGCATGTCACGGAAAATAGGGTTTGTCACAGCATAAGCACAACGCTATCAGTCGTCGGAGGGCAGGGCAGAGGCGAGCTGACGAAGACGTTCCTTGAGAGTCGCACGAGGCAGGCGTGGCCTACTCGGGCATAGCGAACGACCGGATGCCCGGTCAAAAAAGGGGGAGAGTAAAGTGGGGCCGTCGGTCCTGTCGGTTGTCCTGTCGATTGAACCCGGCAGATCACGACATCCAGGAATTCGCGAAGGCGGCAAATCGCGCGATCCATCTAGGTTTTTCAGTCATCTTGCCGTGATCCCGACCCCGACTCAGGCGCCTGATAGCGTGAGGTCGGTAGTTCGAGTCTACCCAGGCCCACTGAGACAAGCAGCCCCCCCAAGCCTTTCGGTCCTGGGGGGTTTCTTCTGGATCAGACGAGGCGCCGAAATATATCCTTCTTCGTCAGAATGCTGCGTCCTCCAGCGGGAGCGCACCGGACTTCTCAGCGTGTTGTCGGCACGGGTCCTCTGTGGCACCGACGCGGAAACTTTATGCGGCTTCTCCGCCGCGTGACCCTACTCGGCGATCAGGGATCTGCGCGACCATCGCGGTGCGGTTTAGGGGAGTCACCACACCCGACGGCGTTGACGCGGATGGGCTGCTTTGCGAGGTTTAGACTCGCCGAAACTGCGGAGGTAAGCCTATCGATTATGCTGCTGGAGAGACGAGCTTCTATTTCATTGATGTGTTTTTGTTTCTTACTTTTTGATTCCTACCAGTTTTCTCTTCTTATTATTCAGCCCTTCCGGGCCCCTATTTTTTTCTGATCTAATCTAGGCCGTCCGGCCATTTTACCTGGTTCAAGTTTTGATTTTCTGGCCGCCGTTTCTAGCGCGATCCCTTGATCGGGGTCCTTGGGAGGCGGTATCCTCAAATGAAGGCCATCGGACTCAACTGGAGGTGACTCAAATGCCTTTGTCCTGGCAGTTACACGCCTTCGGAGCCACGCTTGCGATCTGCACCCTGCTCGGACGAGCGGAACAAGGTGCGGGTCAACAGCCGGGGTCTTACGGGTGGTACGTGAGCGCGAGCGGCGGGACGAACTGGAATCCCGTGATGAAGCAGGCGGGCCATAACCGGGACAATATCTGTTACCCGAATGACCTTTGCAGCGGCACGCCCGATGGCTACCGCTGGTTTTACGACCTTCCCTCGGATCTCGGTACTGCTTTTGAAGTCGCCGTCGGTCGAAATTTCGGCGACGTGCGCGTGGAGGTGTCGGTCTCCCAGCGATCGAACAACGTCGAGCAAGAGTTCACCGACATTACCTTTCTGGATGGATCTCCGATCCTGCCTAACGAAGACAGCAACTATACGTCGGCCAACACAACCAGGGTCGATGCTCTGGGTGCGCGCACGCTGTCCCTGAACGCCTATCACGACTTCGCGTTCGCAGAAAGCCGGGTCATGCTTTACCTGGGCGCCGGACTGGGCCTGTCCTTCATCGAATTGTCCGGGCTGTATTTCAGCAGCGAATATTCCTGCATCAATCCGCCGTGCGACGGTCGTCCCGCGGCGGAGTACAACAGTCTGCAGGACGTCGATCTGTCCGACAGCGGTCTTTCCAAGCAGCTCTTTGCCGGTGCCGACTATCGTTTGGGCGACAAGCTCCTACTCGGCCTGAAGGCGTCCTACAGCTGGGTCGACGACCTTGAGGACACGAGTCCTTACGAGGTGCATCCGCTTCCTATAATGAACGACACCGAAATCAGTCGCATCAATCCCTGGTCGATGATGCTCGGCTTCAAGTACCTGCTCGGCGAGTGAGGGGTCGTCCCGACGGATATTGACATGCCACGCGTCGGTGCGGTCCGACCACTACGCGGCCAGCGCTTTGGGATCAACATTGCCTAGTTTTCCACGGTGAGCCTGCAGGGCTGTTCGGAGCGCAGACTTTGCTCGTGTGTTCTCGGCGAGTTCCCCATTGATTTGGCCGACGAGACCTCTAGTGGCCTCTCCTAGTCCGCGTCCCCTCAACCGACCCCAGCAGCTGCCTGCCGCCATATGTCCTTCGTGTGGCGCGCGACTCAGGACGCACCGGCAAGAGGGACGGGGGGCGAGCCCCCCGCCCGCGAACTCCGCTGGAGCGCGGGCATCCGGGGGATCGAAGGGGGGCGGAGCCACCCCTTGCCAGCCCCTGCCGGGGACGCGCGAAGCGTGGCCCCAAAGGCTAGGCTGGCTCTTGCACCGTAAGGTGCTCCGAGCCAGCCCGGCGGACGCCGCCGAAGCAGCGGGGAAGGGCTTCGGCTGTGACCCGTCCAGATAGGCCTGCCCAAGCTATCTGCCGCAGTAACGCGGCTGCGGACTGCCGCAGACCCGGAACACGGCACTCCGGTTCGAAGATTCCCAGCATCGTTCGTGCGCAGGCCGACGTCCGGTCGAGATCCGCACCCATTGACGGAGCCTTCGGCGAAGGCCGACGGGGCGTTTGGCAAGCCGCTGGCGGCGGTGTCCAACAGCCCCTGTACCGTACTGAACGTCTCTGAACGCCACAGGCATTTAGGAGGTTTTCTACGGGTTGACTTCCTTGCAAACGGCTCCTCACCGTTAGGGGCATGAAGACGCTGAAGCAGCAGTTCAACTCGGCGGCGAGCGGAGCCATCGTCCACCTGCGGGGACGCGAACGGGCACTCGAGGGATTTGGCTGGGCGGGCCGTCAGGCCGAGTGGATCGCCTTGGCCTGTCTCCATGGCGGCGTGTTCACTCGGGCTCAGTGGACGAGCTTTCTGGGTTGCCACCACGAAAAGGTGCGCCGCGCCGTCCGCGTCCTCGTCGCGCAGGGCGTGGCCGTCGAAGAGGATCCGCCCGGCATCGACGGCATCGGTCGAGTGTGCCGAATCCACGCGCGCCGGATCTACCGGGCGCTCGGCGCCGGGAACCGCCGCCGCCGCCGGATCACCTCCACGGAAGTGCTGATGCGGCGCCTGCTCTCGCTCGACTATGTGCTTGATCATTCCCGCCTGCCTTGGCTCGCGACCGAGCCGGAGAAGGTGGCCGCCTTCGAGGCGCTCGGCATCGAGCGCCCGCTCCTGCCCCAACGGGTCTACCGGGGAGCGGCCGGGAACCTCCGGCGCTACTTCCCGCTCCGGCTGCCGGTCGCGCTGGACGCCCGGCGCGCCGTTTTCGTCTACCTCGATCCGGGCCACGAGACAGCGACGGCACTCCGCTCCTGGGGCGCGGCGCACCGCGAACTCTGGAAGGCGCTCTGGGATCGCGGCCGATCCGTCGAGGTCGTGGCCATCGTCCGGACACCGGAGGAGGACAGCCGGGCGGAGACCGTGCTCGCCAACTGGGCGCGCGATCCCCGCCCCTCCGAATTCGACCACGGGATCGGCCGCGAGATCGACCTTATCGACCAGGCCATCATCAAGGGGGATGTCCCGGTCCTGATGGAGTACGGAGGCTTGCAGGCCGCGATGAAGCGCAGCGTCGCGCTGACGAAGCGGGCGCGCAGGCAGGCAGGGCGGGGGCTGATGCAACGCACCGACACCTGGCGGACGGTTCGGCTTGCGGGGGCACGCTTCCGATGAGAAGCCCACGCCTTGTGCCGTACTGGAGCGTGCATGAGACGTTGGGGGTCGATGCACACAATGCACCCCTGAAGATGCGCAGACGCCGGATTCACCTATCCCGTGCGGGCGCTTGGAGTTGCGGTCGCTGCCACCCGGTCGCCGGTGCCGCACTGGGCAGCACGGACGTGGAGGGGAGCGACCCCCCCTTCGGGATGCCTGGTACGGCATCGGGGAGGGTGGACATGTGCACGCACCTGCCACCCTCCCCGGCGGGGTCGCTCCCGTCCAGATATCCCTCCGGGAAGGGTTTTCAACGCCGCTGCCAGGCGGCGGATCACCCAGTTCGCCGACCGTCCAGCCGGTGTGTCGGCGCTACCGCGAAGGACCCGGGCGGGGAGCTGGGGACAGGGCCGACCGTGGGAGGCACGGCTCCAGCTACCGGGAACGGCGGGCCGTGAGTTGGTGTTCCGGGATCCCCGGCGACGTTGGTATTTCGGAAAGCCCCGGTTCCGTGAGTCGCCTCGATCTCTTCCCCGGCCCTGAGCCGGTCCAGATAGTCGGCCCAGGCCTGCATCATGTGTCTACGCTCGGGCAGGAACGCCGTGCGGTTGTAGGCCCGGCCGTTGGGGTCCCTGACCCGGTGGGCCAGCTGGTGCTCGATGAAGTCGGGCCGGAAGCCCAGCACCTCGTCCAAGATGGTGCGCGCCATCGCCCGGAAGCCATGCGGCGTCATCCGGTCCGTCGGGATGTCCAAGGCCCGGAACGCCCCCCAAAAGGTGGTGTTGCTCATCGTCCGGTCGCGTTGCCGATAGCGCGCATTCGGGAACACGTAGCGGTGGTGCCCCGTCACGGGATGCAACTCGCGAAGGATCTCGACCGCCTGACGCGCCAGTGGGACCACATGCGGCGTGTCGGTCTTGGTCGCCGTGTAGCGCCACTCGGCTCCATCGAGGTCGATGTCGGCCCATTCGGCCTTGCGCAACTCGCCGGGCCGCACGAAGAGCAGCGGCACCAGACGCAGCGCGCACCGCACCGGCAGCGTGCCCGGGTAGCCGTCCAGGAGCCGGAGAAGCGGGCCGACCTCCTTCGGGTCGGTGATCGCCGGGAAGTGCTTCCGCTTCACCGGAGGGAAGGCTCCGCGCAGGTCCCCCGACACGTCCCGCTCCGCTCGGCCCGTTGCCACCGCATAGCGCAGCACCCGCCCACAGACCTGAAGCGTGCGATGCGCCGTGTCCAGGGTGCCGCGGGCTTCGATGCGGCGCAGCGCGGCCAGCAGCTCCGGTGCCGTGAGCTCCGCGACCGGCTTCTCTCCGATCCGAGGGAAGATGTCCCTACCCAGATCGCGCTCGAGTCGCCGAGCGTAGCTCGCGCACCAGTTCGGCGAGTGCTTGGCGAGCCATTCAGCGGCCACGGCCTCAAAGCTGTTTCTGGCCCATTGCCGCTTCGACTGCTTCTGCGCCTTCCGGTAGGCGCTCGGGTCGATGTCCCGGGCCAGCAGCTTGCGGGAATCGTCGCGCCGCTCGCGGGCGAGCTTCAGCGAGACCTCGGGATAGATGCCCATCGAGATCCGCTTCTCCTTGTCGGCGAAACGGTACTTGAAGCGCCAGGCCTTGGTGCCGCGCGGGGCGATCTCGAGGTACAGGCCGCGGCTGTCGTAGAGCTTGCGCGGCTTGTCGCGGGGCTTGGCCTTTCGGATGGCGGTGTCGGTCAGCGGCATGTCGGGGCACCGATTGAAGTTTCAGGAATCTGCCCCAAAACATGCCCCATAAATGACGTGGCTGTCAAGGGGTGGCACTGGACGTTCCGGAGTATGGTAAATCTCCCAACTCATTATATATCAATGTTTATGTGTACACTAAGGAGCATTACTGCACGTCAATGGATGCGCCGGTACAGTTCGCTGATCCAGCGCACGAGATTCGTATAGGCTTGCTGCCAGAACGGTTCTCGGCTCTTGCCGAAGAGCTGGTTGATGAGGGAGGCGACGCCGTAGGCGAGCGAGTAGGAGTCGAGCAGCGGATCGTCGAGCGGGTTCCACTGCAACGAGCCGTCGAGCCCGATCTCGAGGTAGTCGCCGCCGCGCCCGGCGTCGTCGAGGATGCGGCGCACGCTGTAGCAGAAGTCGCCCTTGACCTCGAGCACCAGGGCACTGGCCCGGCGCCCGGCCCGGTCGGCTTGCCACGAGAGGAGCTGCTGGGCGAACGGGTACATGCAGGCGGTGGTCTTGCCGGAGCCGACGGCGCCGACGACGAGCACGCCCGTATACAGCCCCGTCTCGGGAACGACGAGCCAGGAGGGCCGCTCGCTCTCGCGCGGAACGACGGGATGGTGGAGCTCGCCGATCACGAGCGAGGGTGCGTCGTCCTCGGGCGAGGTGGGCCAGGCGGGCAGCCCGCCCCGGCCGCCGCCCCTTGCACGCGGCTGAAGCCACACCCTCCAGACCGAGAGGCACACGCTCCCGGCGAGCACGACGGCGACGGCCGGGGCCGCGTAGTACCAGACGCGGATCACCGTGTGGAAGCCCGGATCATGGTAGGCGATGAGGTCGAGCACGGGATTGCCGCCGCTGGCGGGAAAGGGCGCCCACAAGGCGTGGGCGATCGCGGCCGCCGAAGCGAGGCCCATGAGGACGAGCGTCGCCGGCCTCAGCATCGCTGTGACAACCTTCCCGTAGGGATGGATGGACCAGGGAGCGACCCGCCGAGGGCGGGGGCAGGGCGTGTGAGAACACGACCGGCCCCACGCCCGCACCAGGGCGTCTCTGAGGGGGGTCGCTCCCTTCCCGGTCGGTGCTGCCCCGTTCGGGGCAGCCGGCCGCGCCGCGCCGTGCGCAACTGCAAGCAGGCACAAGGGATAGCAAGCCATGACCGTGTGAATCGCGACCGGGGCCATGTGTGCATCGACCCCTGACGTGTCTTGCACATCGTAGTCCTGGCGTGGCGCGTCGGCTTCCTCATCGGAACCGCGCCCGCGCGAGCCGGGCCGACTGCCAAGTGGTGGTGCGGTGGATCAGCCCCCGGCCTGCCTGCCTGCGAGCCCGCTCCTTCAGCGCGATCATTAGCCTGAGTCCGCCCTGGTTCCTGAGGATGCCCGTCCTTCACGGCCCTCCACAGGTGCTGGGACTAACATAGGATGTGGTACCGCTCTTGGGGGCAGGTCACCCCCGCGCTATGGGGCCGCATCGTCGAGCGTACTTACACATCGGCGGAACGCATGGCCATGTCAGACGCCATTTCCGCCCTCGGTAATACTACCTTCGACATTATTTATCTGAACGGTGAGGCCTTCTGGCGTAACATCCCCGCCGCCGTCTGGCGCTACAGGCTCGGAGGCTACCAGGTGCTCAAGAAGTGGCTCTCCTACCGGGAACGTGAGGTCCTCGGGCGGAAGCTTAAGGCCGAAGAAGTTCAGCATTTCACCGATACGGCACGATGAATCGGCGCAATGCTGTTAGCGCTAGGGTAGGAGGTCTTGTACGAGCTGTTAGGCCGTAATCTCTAACCCTTCCAAACGTACTCACTATATTCCGATACTACTGCTTTCCGATTTGCAAGATAGCCGCCTCTACTCGTGCAAGGGTGTCCGCCCAGGTTTCTTTGAGGGGTGCGGCAGTGAGATGAGGCTGGATCGCGCTGAAGCGTTCGTGTACCAGCACGCGCGAAAGGCGTTCGTTACGAAGGTGTTGGTTAAGCGCAGCTTTCTCGTGGGTATCGAAGCCGTGCCTCACACAATGCGCTAGCTCGGCGAGCTGCGGCGGGACAACACCAGCCTCGCTTCCGTCCGGCGATGCGGCATGTTGTTTCAGGAGGGCGGGCAAGCTGAACGCATAAGCAAGACTGGGAACAATTCTTATGATGAATTTCCGTGCGCCATCGCAAGTCTTGAGCTTCGTCGGCTCCACGCCGAGTGCGATTTCAAGCTCTCGAAGCGGACGCCCATTCATCCAGAGGCGAGTAAGTTGTTTCAATCTCGGTACAGCGTAGTTAATCCGCTCTTCACGCTTCTCCATCTGGTTGAACGGCTTTCCAAACAAACTGTCGAGATCCTCGTGACGAATTACTTGATCGAGAAGATTCGGGACGTCGGCCAGCCAAGCGAAGCAGCAGCGCCCCCATTCGGTGACTGAGGCATCTGCCGAGGGACCGGCGGAGGCGAGACGTTGGGCAAGGCTGTTAACGACATCCAACGAGAGACCGACTGTGGCCGCGATTCCGCGGTAAGTTGCCTCATCGTCGGTCTCGGTTACATGGTGCCCCAGGAGCTCCGTCGCCGCCTCGATTCGCGATTCGAGCCAGGCATGTTCTTCACGCTGGCGAGCTCGAAACCCGGCGAGTGACCGCTTGACGGACCATGAGAGGCGTTCGGCGGATTCGTCGATTGCCCCGCCGCCAGCCATCTTGGCAACGCAGTACCGCTCCAACACGCCTGCATCGGCCAGATTCGCGTGAACGTGATCGAGCACGGCGGTCAGTGGATCGTCAATTTCGACGCATTGGTCGGACTGCCCAAATATCTGATGCAGATTTTCCCAGTGCGACCCAATCGTCGCATCATCGTAGTTAAATCCCACAATCTTGCCGGGAACGACGAGGACGATGCCGTTCGCGTTGTGGCCGGCCCGACCCGCGCGGCCGGCGGCGTTGAGAAGTTCCTGGGCCTTGAGGATTTCGCGTCGCTCCGTATCCTGGTCGAACCTACTGTCCTCTGCGATGATGACAAGCTCGCTCGGCAGATTCATCCCTTGGGCTACGGTTGACGTTGCGGTTAGGACGTCAATGCCATCCGCACGCTCGTAGAGCGCTTCGACGAGTCGGCGTTCCTCGGGCAGTAGCAACCCATGATGAACGGCCGCGCGTGCCGCGACGCGATTCTTACTTACGCCGAGATAGAGATGTGCAGCCCCGCCCAGTTCTCGGCATGCAGTATGGTAAAGTCTTCGTTCTTCATCCGAGAGAGCAATATTCGTGGAACCGAGAAGCGCGGAGATCTTGTTCGCGGCGCTGTTGGCGTTTCGGATAGTCTGAAAAAAGACCAGCGTCTTGATGCCGGATTTTGCGGCCGCCCCAGCGATCGCTGAAGACACCACGCCGGAATTCGGGGTCAATTTCCAGAACGAGTTGATACCGAGCAGCGGTTTTTCCTCAAGGAGCGGCAAGAAAGCATAGTCGTTCCGTTCCCTCGTGGCCCAGGTCTGCTTCAGGCTGAACAACCCGAACGGCTGCGCCGGCACCGCTCGTTTGGCCGACTGCGGGATGGTCTTGGTCCGGGCACCTTTCCGGAGGCGGTGGAGCGTGGAGCGCAGATTGGCGACCTCCTGGTCCTGATAGACGACGCTGCCTCGCAATTGCCGGGTAGGCTTCCAGGACAGGGATAGGGATAGGCATCTGCGTTCTGTCAAATCCTCGATCCACTCGGCGATCTCTTCGCTGTTCTTCATCATTGCCGAGAGCAACAGGAAGTCGGCTTCTGGTGCGAGTCGAGCGAAATTCAGCATGCAGAGCATCGCATCCAGCGCCCGGCGGTCTGATGGAGCTTCGTTTGGATGCAGGAGGTGACATTCATCAAACACTAGGAGGCCGGCCTCGGCGAGGATCGAAGCATCGAAGCTCATTCGTGCCAGGCAGGCTTCAGGTGTCATGACAAGAATGTCCGGCGGTTTGTCCTCGACCGATGGAAAACCGGTTTGGTAGAGAAACTCGATCCGTACGTTTGCCGCCGGGAAAGCGTGCGCGAGTGAGTTTCTGGTCTGGTCTACAAGGGCATGCGTCGGGGCCAGAAAGACCACCGACCGGTGGGATAAAAGCGTTGTGCCGATCTTCAACTCAGCAAGAGTCGATTTTCCTGCCCCCGTAGGAAAACCGACGGCCGCGGATACTCCAGGGTCAAGATAGCCGCTATCAATCGCTTCGCGGTGATTACGCCAAAGAACCGGCCGCCTTCGTGCGACCCGCTCAACGTATGCCTGCCACTGGTTGGGATCGACTCCACCCGGCGCTGGAAGTGCCACCACGGCGCCACGCGACATATCGCCGGCAACAGCGAGAAGTAGGGACGCCAGATGACTGGGGCCGGGAAAAACACTCACCGGTCCATGACCCAAGCCGCCGGCATCGAAATCGACATCATAGGTGCAGAGGGATCTGACCTTCTCGAAAATCTCAAGCGGATTCCCGCCCGAAGCCGGTGCCTGTGACCGAAGCATTTGAAGCGCGAGCGCCCGTACACCCTCAAGGATGGTAAAAAATAGGGCTGAGACAGCAGTGTCAGCCGCCGCGCCGCGCTGTCGCACCGTAGTCCTTGGCGGCAGATCAGTCTCCACTGCCATGTCTGGACGGCCCTGAGCGAGAGCCCGCAGGGCCGCGATCAGAGCGTGTTCTACAGGGTTGTCCGTCTCCGATTCAACCTGAAGCGCCATTTCTAAGGCGTCTGCCGAAGCTTCGGCGACGAGAAACAGCAGCATCGCGGCTATGTCCGGCGATACGCTTCGCGCATCCAGATACGATCGTTGGGCCTCCGGCGCGCGAATGCGTTCGGCGTTGAAGACAAGTTGGTGCGCTGTCGCCGCCACGAACGCCGCCGCCGCGCGATTATGTCGATCCGGGGACACGGATACCAGCGCTTCGTTGGTGAACGCGAGGCGGCGAGCCCTGGCAACCAGCTCCGCAAGCTCCCTGTTATCGACGAATTCACCGGCCCGCAATCGCAATCGCGCCGTGACGATTTGCGCGTAGAACTCGGACAACTGGTCGGGCAAGCTAGCCCTGTCGAGTCCCTCAAGAGGTGGCGTCCTCCGGATAAGCTCGGCTGTTGACGGGTCAAACATCGGCGTCCACCATCTGCGCCGTTGCTTTCAGTGCCTTTTTCGCTATGCGTGTCATCCAGGAACGCAAATCGTCGAGATGAAGGGTCTCTGCGCGTCGGCGCGAGACACTGCCGGAAACAACGTTGGAGTAGCCCCTGAAGAGACGCTTGCGGCCATGCATATCGCTGTAACGGTCATCGACGGTTATCGCAACGCGGAACGCCCGCGCTTGGTTCCAAAGAATTTCCTGAACCGCCTGATCGGGATCGAGCTCGGGTCTAGTCCCCAAAAGCGTACTGACCTTTGCCGTCAGGAGATTGTCGTGGGTTCCAGTCTCCAAGGCGGCAAACTCCTTCCAGACTTGGTCGCGGATCGTGTTTCTCGGGTTGATGGTGGCTTTCTCCTCGCAGATAACGACAGATTGGACTGTTTGCGTCTCTTGGTCGATGTGCACATGAAGTCCGTCAAATCCTTTCTCCGCATGCTGCATATGAGGCGGCGCGATCAGGGAGGTCTCGTTTTGAATGCGTGCGGCGATCCAGGCGATGACCTGAAACAACCAGCCATCGCGGTGATAGGGATCCGTGCCTTGCGGCACCGAGAGAAGCTGGCGAGCTCCCTCCAGCGCCGTCGGTGCCGGCACAGCCTCAGTGAAATCGGTTGCGGCGAGGACCAGCTCTACATGACGGTATTGGCCGAGTGCAATGCGTGCCACAAGCTCGGCGAGTTCGTCGTCGTTGTCTATCGACCAATCATGGCCGGCCCACTGCTTGCCGTTCCTGATCGGTGTAAAGGAGATCGGCATTTCACTGGCTCCCCGCAACGAGCTGTCCGTCCCCTGAAGACACCTTGACGGGATGCGCCTTTTCGATACCGCAGCAGGGCGGATAATAACCGGGACGTTCGGAGTCGTCGGATCGGTATAGTATTCGATAGGCCATTCCGAAACGTCGCGTTCTCCACGGACGCTTTTCTGTCTGCAAGTCGATGCGATCGATTTGGCGAGCCCCGTCGGATGAGATCTCGTCGAATTTGACCGGAAATCCCGGCTTGATCGGCGTGGGTTCACGAGATGGATTCCAGTCACCGATGCTGGTCCTTTGAAAGGACTTTGCCGGGCGTCTCGGAGTCGGAGCGTAGGGCTTGTGGTGAATCCGGCGCGCGGCCGAGCAGCGAATCCTAAAGCTCGTGCGTGGACTTGACGAGTTCTTCGAGTGCTTTCCCATGTCCCTCGTCGATCATGTCGTCGCGCATTCTCGTCGCAAGCATGTAGGTGTAGCGGAAGGTGTTGATTCCGAGGCATGCCGTCCACCGATTCCGACGGATGCCTTCCACCCTAGAGTGACGAGTAGCGGCGTTCGGGAACCTTCGGTAGCGACCCACTCTTCCATCCTCGCAGAGGTCCCTTGAGGAGAGGAGGAAGAAGGTGTCGCAGAAAAGGTTGTCCATGCGGAGCATTCGAGAAGTGCCGCGCCTGGAGTACGAGCTCGGGCGCAGCCACCGGGAGATCGCCGAGGCGCTCGCGGCGTCCATACCCTCGTTGCACAGAGCGTGGCCACCGAAGAGACCGTGCCTGGCATCGCCAGCGTCGACCGCGTGTGCCGGATCCACGGGCGCCGGATCTACTGGGCGCTCGGCGTGGGGGACATCCGCCGACGCCGGATCACGTCGAGAGAAGTGCTCATGCGCCGCCTCCTCTCGTTGGATTACGTGCTCGCGCATCCCCAACTGCCATGGCTCCCGACCGAGCCTGAGAAGGTCCGGGCCGTCGAGGCACTCGGCATCGAACGCCGATTCCTGCCCTAGCGAGTCTATCGGGGAGCAGCCGGGTACCTCCGGCGCTACTTCCCACTAAGGCTGCCGGTCGCGCTGGACGCCGAACGCGCCGTCTTCGTCTACGCCGATCCGGGCCACGAAACCGCGGCGGCGCTCCGCTCCTGGGGCGCAGCACACCGCGAGCTATGGAAGGCGCTGTGGGATCGCGGTGTAAGGATCGAAGTCGTCCCTGCCGCCCGGACTTGGCAGGAGCGGAGCCGGGCGGAGACGGTGCTCGCCAACTGGGCGCGAGACCCCCGCCCTTCCGAGTTCGACGCGGAGATCAGCCTCGAGATCGACCGGATCAAGCAGGCCGTCCTCAAGGGGAATGACCTGTGGATCAAGGAGGTGTGCGGCGATCTACAGGGCGCACTCAGGCGAATGGTGGCGCTCGAGAAGCGCGCTCGCAGACAGGCTGGGCGGGGGCTGATGCACCGCACCGACACATGGCGGACGGTCCGGCTCGTGGGGGCGCGATTCCGATGAGAAGCCTACGACTTGTGCCGTACTGGAGCGTGCATGAGACGTTGGGGGTCGATGCACACAATGCACCCCTGAAGATGCGCACACGCCGGATTCACCTATCCCGTGCGGTCGCTTGGAGTTGCGTTCGTCGCCACCCGGTCGCCGGTGCCGCACTGGGCAGCACCGACGTGGAGGGGAGCGACCCCCCAGGCCGAGGGCCTGCTACGGGCGCGGGGCCAGGTGTGTTTTCACACGCTGGTTCCCGCCCTCCCCAGGGGTCGCTCCCGATCTAAGCATCCCTGGCGGGAAGGCCATAAGAGTGCCGCCGACGGGCGGATTGATGGGTCTGGCCTCTGGGTCTGCTCTCACCGGCCGCATGCGCTCTACAGTCGTCCGTGAAGCGGCGCCGATGCCCGAACTGGTCCGTGCGCCGACGGGCCGCCTCGACTTTGGTGCTGCTTCAAGGTGCATGAACTTCGCCTGCTCAGCCTCTCGGGCCACCTTGGTTCCCAGAGGCACGATTCTCGTATACCGCCATGCGTGGGGGCTCTTGGTGGACCGATCAGGGCGGGTGGTGCGGTCACGGATGTTGACGATCCAGTCCAGGCATGGCAGGGCGGGACATCGACACTTGCGCGCACACCGACAAGGAGCGCGCTTCGCCCTACCCCTACCCCTCGGAGAATCCAGCCTTCGGAAGCCTCGGCCCGGCTCGCCGCTCACGTCGCCGAGGGCGTCGGGGCTCGTCACAACGAAGCAGAAGGTTGTCAACCGGCCGGCGGCGTTCGAGCAGCCGGTCGATCGCTTCGAGTTGCCGGAGAATCGGGACGGCCGCCAGCTGCCGGTCGATCTCGGCCAAGTGACGGCGGAGGATCCCGACGGCGATGTGTTGACGTACGACGTCGGCCAGCGCCCCGCCGGTGTTGCTTGCCTGCCGCGCCTGCATTACGGTGCACACGCGCACGTGCGGGCCATCGCCGGGCGTCCAGCCTGGTACATATCATCCACGGGAGGGCTCCACAGTGCTACGAACAGCAGCGGCTGCAAGTCTTTTGTTGGCCCTCGTCCAAGCGGGCGCGCTAACGGCGCAGGGCACGCTCAGTGGAACCGTAACATCCTCTGCGACGGGCACGCCCGTCGCTGGTGTGCAGGTGAGCCTGCCCGAACTGAGTAGGGGATCCATCAGTGGGGCCACCGGCACCTACGATATTCCCAACCTGCCGGCTGGTAGTCACGATGTCGTGTTCAACGTAATCGGTTATCGATCGGTGACCCAGCAGGTCACGATCGCCAACGGCGAGACCACCCAGCTGGATGTGACGCTTGAGGAGGAGGCAGTTCAGCTCGCAGGCTTGGTCGTGGTCGGCAGCCGGGCGCCGCCCAGGACGGTGACCGAATCTCCCGTCCCCGTGGACGTGGTCTCGACTACCGACCTCACTAGCCAGGGAACGGTCAACCTGCAGGACCAGCTCCGAACGGTGGTTCCGTCATTCAGCGTCAACACCCAGCCGATCAGCGACGCCTCCACCGTCGTTCGGCCGGCGATGCTGCGCAACCTGGCTCCGGACCATACCCTGGTCCTTGTCAACGGCAAGCGTCGCCACCGCTCTTCGATTATCGACTGGCACGGCGGCAACGGCGTGGCTTTCGGGTCGCAGGGACCCGACATCTCGGCCATTCCGGCCATCGCCCTGCGGCAGGTAGAAGTGCTGCGGGACGGCGCGGCCGCGCAGTACGGCTCGGACGCCATCGCCGGCGTGCTGAACTTCCAACTCAAGGACGCCGCATCCGGCGGCTCCTTGGAGTACGGCGCCGGCACGTTCGGTGACGGCGACGGCGAGGCGATGAACGTGGCCGCCAACGTCGGTCTGCCGCTGGGCACCCGCGGCTTCGCCAACCTCAGCCTGGAGTACGGCGGCTCGAACCCGACCAACCGCAGCGCGCCCCGCAGCGATGCAATCGCGCTCATCGCCGCCGGCAACACAAGCGTGATGTCCGACACGCCGCAGGTCTGGGGCTCGCCAGACATCGACGACGATTTGAAGCTGTTCGGGAACTTCAGATACACCGCCGCCGCCGGCGTGCAGGTCTACGGCCATACCAACTACGCCAGCAAGAAGGTGACCGGCGGCTTCTTCTTCCGGAATCCGAACACGCGGGGCGGCGTCTTCAGCCTCGACAGCGGCCAGAGCCTGCTGATCGGCGACGTGCTGATGGCGAACGGGACGGGGTCGGCCAACTGCCCAACGGTGGCCATCACCAACAACGTGGCCGATCCGGTCGCCCTGCAGCGGGTGTTCGACGACCCGAACTGCTTCTCGTTCCGCGAGCGATTTCCCGGCGGTTTCACGCCCAGCTTCGGGGGCGAGGCGCAGGACATGTCCGTGGTCGTCGGCGTGCGCGGCTTTACGGCCGAGGGGTTCAACTGGGATGTGAGCGCATCGCTCGGCGCACACGAGACCGACCTCTTCATCCAGAACACCGTTAACGCCTCACTCGGCCCCGACACGCCGACCACGTTCAACCTCGGCAGTAACCGGCAGCGCGACGTCGGTCTCAACGCCGACTTCTCCTACGCCGCGACCGACATGGTGAACATCGCGGCCGGGGCGGAATGGCGGAACGAGCAGTACCAGACCACCGTGGGCGATCCGGCATCGTGGACGGTCGGCCCCTACGGCCGGGGACAGGGTTTCTCGGCCGGATCCAACGGATTCTTCGGTTACGGGCCGATGGCCGCCGGGACCTGGGGCCGCAGCAACGTCGCGCTCTACGGCGACATCGAGTTGAATGGGATCGAGCGCGACTGGACCGTCGGCTCCGCCGTTCGCATCGAGCACTTCGATGACTTCGGCACGACGATGAATAGCAAGCTCTCCGGCCGCTTCCACTTCGTGCGCGCCAGCGTGAGCAGCGGGTTCCGCGCCCCGACACCGGGACAGCAGAACGGCTTCAACATCTCGACCATCTTTGACCCGGCGCTCGGGGATCTGGTGAACAACGGCTCCATCCCGTCTACCTCGCCGTTGGCAGCACTGCGCGGCGGCCAGCCGCTCGCCCCAGAGAAGTCAATCAACTACACCGCCGGCGTCGTCTTCGATAACGGCCAGTTCACCTTCACGGCCGACTACTTCCGCATCAACGTATCGGACCGGATCGGGATCACGAGCAACTTCACCCTGACCGCCGACGAGATCGACACCCTGCTGGCCGAAGGCGTCGACGCCGCTCGCGACCTACGGCGGTTCCGGTTCTTCACCAACGCGTTCGCGACGGCGTCGCAAGGTATCGATCTGGTATCGACCTTCACACCGCTCGCGCTGCGCGGCAACACCGTGATCAGCGCCATCTTCAACTACACCGACACCGAGGTGACCGACAACGAGAAGGGGCTGCTCAACGACCGGCGGATGGCCGAGTTCGCCTACGCCTTGCCGCGCATCCGCTGGAACGTCGGTCTGACCCAGCAAGTCGGGCGGGTGAGCATTATCGGCCGGCTGAACTACTTCGGCGGCTGGTACGACTACGACAGCGGCTTCGCCGAGGTCTACCTGCCGTCGGGAGGCATCGAGCAGGGCTTCTTCGATGGCAAGCCGATCGTCGACTTGGAAGGGAGCATCGACCTCGTCGGCGGCGCAACGTTGGCCGTCGGCACGCAGAATGCGTTCAACACCTACCCGGACGAGAGCGCGCGGGCGATGTCCGTCGGCGAGAAGTACAGCGAATACACGCCGTGGGGCTTCAACGGCGCCTTCTACTACGGGAAATTGACCTATCGATGGTAGGTTGATCGGAGCTTCCTGGGGAAAGTGACCCTGAACTCAGGGAGATTTGATCGAGAGATCCCGCCCCGGTCCGGCCAGTCCTGGGAGTAGCGAACCGCGAGAAGTTCGCCGAGTTCGTTGAACGTTACGACACCATCGGTTCGGAAGCGCGGTTGCTGTTCCGGGTCTAGCTGCTTGCAACAGAATGACGATTAGGAAGCCGGTACGGGAACCGAGCCGTCGAAGCCGCGCAGGGAATTTATCTGGCTCGCCCGTGATATGCGCGAAGCGAGCGCGCGGAGCTTCAACGGAACGCTCGGCGACGAGGTGCTGAAGCGCGAGATCTTCTATTCTCTGGAGGAGGCACAGGTGCTCATCGAGCAGTGGCGGCGGGAGTACAACACCATCCGACCGCATAGCTCTCTGGCCTATCAGCCGCCGGCCCCGGAGGCGATCCGGCCTGAGCCGGCCTTCCTCAATCTCCCCAGACTCCGAGGCCCTCTCCCCAGGCTCCAGGAGGTACTCCATCAGGACCGGGACATCCCCCTTGATGATGGCCCGGTCGATCCGGTCGATCTCGCGGCCGATTTCGTGGTCGAATTCGGAGGGGTGGGGATCTCGCGCCCAGTTGGCGAGCACCGTCTCCGCCCGGCCCCGCTCGTCCGTTGTCCGGACGACGACCACGACTTCGATCCCGCGACCGCGATCCCAAAGCGCCTCCCAGAGTTCGCGGTGCGCGGCACCCCAGGAGCGGAGCGCCGTCGCGGTCTCGTGGCCCGGATCGACGTAGACGAAGACGGCGTGCTCGGCGTCAAGCGCGACCGGGAGCCGGAGCGGGAAGTAGCGCCGGAGGTTCCCGGCCGCTCCCCGGTAGACCCGCCGGGGCAGGAGCCTGCGCTCGACGCTGAGCGCCTCGAAGGCGGCCACCTTCTCCGGCTCGGTCGGGAGCCAAGGCAGTTGGGGATGATCGAGCACGTAGTCGAACGCGAGGAGGCGTAGCATGAGCACTTCCCTGGAGGTGATCCGGCGCCGGCGTCTGTCCCCGGCGCCGAGCGCACGGTAGATGCCGCGCCTGTGGATCCGGCATCAATACTCACTCATAGTCTGCCGATGTCCGTAGGGATCCAGTAAGTGCTATAAACAGTTATATTCTATACGGTTATGACTGTTCTACAGCGCCCTGAGCCACCCGTAGCGGCCGACAAGAGTCGCGACCCGGAGGCCGGACCGGCTCGCTGATCCGCCGCGCTCGCAGTGTCGGCGGACGAGTCCGTCAGGCGCTGAAGAGCGGGGGCGCGAAGGCTGGCTCACGACCCGTTAGCAGTCATGAGCCAGCCTACCCTTTGGGGCCACGCTTCGCGGGTCCCCGGCAGGGGCTGGCGAGGGTGGCTCCGCCCCCTTCGATCCCCTGGACGCCCGCGCTCCGGCAGGCCATCGCGCGCACGCGGCCGGCAGGTCGCGCGCATCGGCGGCAACCTCAACCACCTCGGGGCAGTTTCGGGCTTGGTCGAGCGCCGACGCCGACCTCACTGGGACGACTTGCCGAGCCACCTAGCTGGTGAAAAGCCGCGACCGGCGGCCGGATTCGTTGATACGCCGCGCTCGCAGCGGCGCTTGATGGCCTTCCCGCTAGGGATTGCTGGAGGGGAGCGACCCCCGGCGGAGGGTGGCATGGGCGTGCACATGCCAACCCTCCCCGATGCCGATCGAGGCATCCCGAAGGGGGGGGTCGCTCCCTTCTTCGGCCGAAAGCTCCGGAGCGGTGTCGCCGCTCCGGCGGCCGTGCCGCAACTGTAAGACAGGCAGCCACATACGGGAGCGCTGGCGCGCACATGGAAATGGCGTTTCGGTGCACATGCACCCCGTTGTCTGATGTGCATCAGGTCGCAGGTTCGTATCCTGCTACGCCCAAAGGACTTACGGGAATCGTTAGTCCGATTCCCGCTATTTGATTCCCGCTATTTGGGCTAAGAGCAGGCCCTCGGGCGGTCGTCGAGGGCCTTCCTGAGCTGGTCCTCGTCGGCCCGCTGGTAGCACTGGAGCACTGTCTGGGCCGTCTTCCAGCCGCCGAGTTGGCAGAGGACCTTGAGCGGCTGGTCCATGAGGTCGGAGGCGAACTTCCGCCTCAGTGAGTGCCAGCCGCGCCCACGCTTGGGTTCCAGCCCTGCGAGCACCTCGGCCTTCTCCCACCAGTCGCGGATCGGCCACTGGCCCACGCACATCGAGCCATCCTTGGGCGCGGGCAACACCGGAAGGTCCCCGATCCCGGGGTTCCGCCACCGCGCCTCTTCGAGGACGCCGAGCGCTTCGGCACTCACCGGGGTCCGGTGCTCGTAGCCGGTCTTCTCATGCTCGCCTCGCCACCGGATGACACGAGCTTCCATGTCGATGTCGGACCATCGCAACTGACGGATGGCACCGATGCGGTGTCCCGTCTCGTGCGCGAGCACGAGAGCGACGTGAAAGCGCCAGTCCACCTCCACGGACACCCGAAGCATGGCCTCGTATTCCGCCTCAGTGAGCAGCACCCGGATAGGATTCTTCTCCTTCGGCGTCTTGAGGCCCCTGAGGGGGTTGGACTCGAGCAAGAGCCTTCCCCTCTCGTCCCTCGACCTCGCGGCCCAGTTGAGGACCGAGAGCAGGAACTTGAGGTCCCGTTCGATCGTCCGGTTGGCCACCGGCTTGCCGCTGCGGCCGGCTCTGCCCGCCAGCCGCTCCCGGATGAACCGGTCCCAGTCGCGCTGGGACAGCGTGGCGGGGTCGCGCTTCCGTCCGAAGCATCCGAGGAACGTCCCCATTGTGGCTCTGTCGTACCTCTGGGACGGCTTCGTCTTGGTGGGCGTCACCTCTTCACCGTAGATGTCAAAAAGCGTCTCCAGGGTGAGTGGCTCGGGCTCGGCGTCCGCCTTGCGGTGGAGCTCCGGCCCGAGGTAGCCAGCGGCGAACTCGTCCGCCTGCCGCTTCGCGCGAGCCCAGTCGCGGTGCTTCAGCGACCTTGTGAGCCTGCGCCCGTTCTCGCGCCACTCGATCTGGAACAAGCCGGTCTTGGGATCGGGAAAGACCCGTACCCGGTTCCGGCCCCATTCGCCGGCGCCGTAGGAGCGCCGGATAGGTTTCGTGCGTGCCATCATTCGATTCCTCTCTCGATGATGGACTGCACGATCTGCGCGTTGGAAACTTCGCCTCGGCGATGCTTTTCCACCAGTCGCGGTGTGGCTGGCGCCTGGGTCTTCCGTGGCAGGATCGAGCGGGCGATCCTGGGCGCGCCGGGTCTTCCGGCGTTGGGGATCCTGCCGTCGCGCACGAGGCGGCCGAGATGGTCAGCGGAGTAGCCGCTCTCCCTGGCTGCCTCCGTCAGCGAGAGGGTGGTCTCGTCCCTCTCCCTGAGCGTGGCCTCGAGCTCGGCCGCGCAGCTTTCGAGCGCGACGGCCGGCGTCTCGCCCCCGTACCGGCGGAGCGCCTTGGCCTGCGTCCGCCAGGTGACTGGCAGGGTCTCGACGGACGCGCCGCGAGGTGTGCGCGCACGTTTGGGTCGATCTCGTCGGCCCGCCGCGCGCCCGGTCTCCGCGTTCATTCCCAGTCGCCCTCGGCGTCTCTGCGGAGCGCGTCGGTGAGGGCCGGGTCGCCCTCGCCGCGCCGAACGGAGCGCTCGGCGAGATCGACGCGCCGGCCGAGGTCGGCGAGCCCGGCGGCGCGTGCGACGGCGTAGATGGCGGCCGCAACGGCTGCGAGTGCCAGCCCGGCGTGCACTGCGATCAAGACGCCGTGTTCGGCGAGGAGGAGCGGCCAATACGGCGCGAGGTATTCGAGGCGCGGCCCGGCGAGCAGCACGGCAGACCCCGCGATGGCGGCGGTGAGGCCGGCGCTGATTTTCCAGGGTTGCATGGCGGGCCTCTCCCGTAGTCAGAGTTCGACTGCGGCCGGATCGCGGTCGGCGGGTCCCCGGAGCGAGGAGCGGTCGCCGCCGCCGCCCAGGCCGAGCGTGCGCAGCAGCCGCGCCGCGGCCGGTCCGTTGGCGTGGAGCGCGAACCCGGCCGCCGCTTTCGCCTTGATGGCCCCTTCGCGGTAGTTGCCGGACGCGACCTCGATGTTGACGCGTCCAGCTCGCCCGTCGGCATCGGCGTACTCGATCTGGGCGTCCGGGTAGAGCACGTGCCCTTCGTCGTCGAGGGGGAGTCCGAGTTCGCCGGCGGTGCGGTGCCGTTCGGCATCGGCGGCCCGCTTGCCGTCCTTCAGCCGCGCCGCCTCGCTGCCGCGCGCGACGGCGCTCTTGAGTTCGGTGTCGAGCCGGATGCGCCGCACTGCTGCGCCCCGGTCGAGCAGCCGCTGTTTCTCCTTCATGCAGGCGCGGTAGACGGCGGTGTCGTGCGCGGCCTCGGCAGGCCGGGTGCGGGCGAACCGGATTTCCTGGCTGGGATCGATTCCCCGTTCGGCTGCCCGCTTCCGAGCTTCGGCCACGCCGCTGCGGGTGAGCGTCAGGACCTTGAACGGGTTGCCCTTGGGTCCGGTGGCCGTGGTCTCGGTGACGAGCCCTTCCCGTACCCAGGCGTTCACGGCCCGCCGGGTGGTGTAGGGGTGTCCGCCGAAGTGGGCCTCGGCCAGATCGCGGTACGAGACGGCGCCGTAGACGCCGATGTCGGCGAGCCCGCGCGCGCACCGTTCGGGGAAGGAGGTGGACCCGCGGTCCCTGCTCGCGGCGTATTCTCGGCGATGGCCGTCCCGCATGCGGTAGCGATTGCGGCTGGGTGGCGCGGCGGTCCGCGGGTCCGGTTCGACCGTGCGGTCGAACATCTCCTGGCTCCTCACCGACCGTCAGCGGCGCGGCCCGAAGGTCCGCTGCGGCACGGGGAGCGGCGGCACGGGATGGACGATTCGCCCCGGCGCGGGCGCGCGGGTCGCGGCCACGGCCGCGGGTTCGCGCACGGCCTCGCGCTCGCGGTGCCGCGAGAGCACGAAGTCGGAGATCTTCTGCGAGTCGGCGGCGGCGCGGCGGATCTCGCGGGGGTCCTCCTCGAGTGCGGCGATCCAGCCCTCGACGTACGCGGCGCCCCGGCTCGGGTCATGGCCGACGCCCGCGCGCTCGCCCGTCATCATGGCACTGATTTCGGCGCGGAGCTCCTCCTTCGCATAGGCCGGCGAGGCGAACCCTTCAGAGATCCCTTGGGTGAGCGTCTCGCGGTTCATGCGTTCCGGGTGGCCGGTGCTGTGCCCCAGCTCGTGTAGCGCGGTCTGGTAGTAGTGGTTGGCGGAGGGGAACTGTCCACGCTCGGGCAGCACGATCTCGTCGCGGTTCAGGTTGTAGAACGCCCGGTCGCCCGCCACGTGACGGACGGGGACCCCGCTGTCCTCGAGGACGCGTTCGGCCTCCTGGTGGACCTTCCAGAGCGGCTCGGCGGTGGGGTTGGCGCGCGCGGGCAGCCCGTCGGCCTGCTCGGCGTTGAACACGGTGTACTGGCGGACGACGGGCGTGGGCAGGCGCTCGTGGCGGTAAACGCGCTTGCCTTCGTTGTCCCTCTTGGGCCGCCCGCGCTCGTCGTTGACGGCGAACTTCCGGTGGTCCTGGAACGAGAGGATGCGAGTGCCCTGCTCGCCCTTGCGCACCTGTCCGTCCCGGGCTTGGATCTGGCGGTAGGTGCCCCAGCGCACGTCGCCGTAGCCGCGCTCCTGGGCCACGGCGGCGAGATGCAGGCTGTTCCCGCCCCTGTAGGAGCGGCCCGTATCGACGTTGGAGGGGAGCACGCGCTCGCCCGGCCCCCAGGGCTTCTGCCAGAGCGCGGTGCCCTGGCGGATCTGCTCGATGATGGCGTCGGCGAACTGGCGGTGATATTCGTCGTGTTTCATAGCTCTTCCTCCTCGGGGCCGTGCGGATCCTCTGCGGCGTCGCGGATCTCGTCCTCGCTGCCCACGTCCTCGGAGAAGAGGCCGTACTCTTCGGCCAGCGAAGCCGGCACCTCGAGCGCCTCGCCTCCGTCGCGCGCGAGCTCGCGGTCGAAGCCGTCGAGCGTCTCGACGCGAACGATGTTCTCGTCGCCTTTCATGGGTTCACCTCCTTGGTGTGTGGGTGCTGTTCTTGCGGGGCTTCGTCGGCCCCGCTCCAGATCGGTTCGGCGATCCAGCGGCCCTTGGCCGCGTCGTAGCCGCGCACTTCGAGCGCCTCCTCGACGAAGCGCCTGCCCCGTTGCCGGGCCGTGTGCAGCACAAGTGCGATCCCGTCCACGACGCCCCGGCAGGTGACCTCCCAGGGAAGCGCGCCTTCGGCCTGCATGGCGCAGCTCGCTAGGCGCGAGAGCGCGGAGCGGGCGTTGTTCGCGTGGATGGTGGTCAGCGAGCCGCCGTGGCCGGTGTTGAGCGCCTGCAGCAGATCGGCGGCCTCGCCGCCCCTGACCTCGCCGACGACGATGTGGTCGGGCCGGTGGCGCAGCGCGTGCCGCACCAGGTCGCGGACCCGTACGGAGGTCTCGGTGCCGACAGCCCCGGCCTCGAAGCGGAGGCAGTTGGCGCGCTCGATCCTGAGCTCGAGCGTGTCCTCGATGGCGACGATCCGCTCGTCTTCGGGCAGCAACTCGATCAGCGCGTTCAGGAGCGTCGTCTTGCCCGAGCCCGTGCCTCCGGAGACCAGGATGTTCCTGCGGGCCAAGAGGGCCGACCGGGCGGCCCCGAGGACCGTCTCCGGCAGCGAGCCCATGCGCACCAGGTCCTGAGCCGAGAACGCGCGGCCCCCGAACCGGCGTATGGTGATGGCGACCTCGGGACTCGCGGGCGGCGTGCAGATGGCGACCCTTGAGCCGTCCTCGAGACGGGCATCGAGGATGGGCCGTGTGGCGGGATCGAGGCCGAGCGGCCGGGCGATGTGGATCGCGGCGCGGTGGAGCCAGGCGGCGGTGAGTGCCGGCGCCTCGTGGGGCTCGAGTCGGCCGCCTCGCTCGATCCAGACGTTGCCGGGTCCGTTGATCATGATCTCGGAGACCTCCGGGTGCTCAAGGAGCGTCTCCAGGCCCGGAAGGAACGGCTTCAGGTGCCCGATCCCGCTTGCGCGCTTCATATCCGTCCCTCCTCGCGGAGCCGCCAGTAGCCCACGTCCCTCGGCAGGTAGTGGGGTTTCAGGTAGACGCGCCGGGCAGGGAGCGACTTCGTGCCGTCGTATGGCAGGCAGATCGCCTGATAGTTGGCGAGCAGGCTGAAGTCCCGGGGCGTGAACACGGGCTCCCTCTGCTGCCGGAACGACTTGCTCGCGCCGATCGTGCCGCGGCCCCCTCCGGCTCGCCCGGACAAGAGCGAGAACTCGGGCCTGCCCGTGGTCTCGGTGAACGTGTAGGAGGGCTGCGTCTTCATGACGCTGCCGCACATCTCGGACGCGATCCGGGCCGACGACTCGTCGCTCAAGGACAGGAAGATCCGGGTGCGGAGCGTCTGGAGGAGCGTGCGCCAGGCCTCGCCTCCGGGCAGCACGGAGCGGAGCGAGGAGATCGACTGCGTGGCGACGATCGGGACGCAGCGGCACTGCCGGGTGAGCGCGAACGCCTTCTCGTCGCCAGCGGGGTCGTCCTGGCCGACGGTCGCGAACGCCTGGTACTCCTTCCACGCACTGTCCATCTAGGTTCTAGGAAGTCCCATAAGACAAGTGAAGTGGTTGTAGGGGATATACTTACGTTATATTGCCATCTCAGTACGGCTGCTATGTTCCAAGACTGAAAGGGTGATCCACAGGGTGATCGCAAAAGGGTGACCACATGGGCAGACACGGCAAGAAACTCACTGCCGCCTTCGTGCGGAGCGTCCAGGAACCGGGGCTGTATTGGGACGAGCACGGCCTCGTGCTACGGGTCAAGCCGTCCGGCTACAAGCAGTGGGTCCAGCGACTGTTCATTCACGGCAAGCGCAGGGAGTTGGGGCTCGGTTCGGTCCGCCTCGTGACGCTGGCCGAGGCGCGGGACGCGGCGCTGGCCAACCGCAAGGTGGCCCGCGCGGGCGGCGATCCGAGGACGAAGCGGCACAGTTCAGTGCCGACGTTCGAGCGGGCGGCGGCCAAGGTCTTCGCCATGCACCGTCCGACCTGGACCGACAGGCACGCGGGCCAGTGGATGGCGACGCTGCGCGCCTATGCGTTTCCCGGGATCGGGGGGAAGCGGGTGGACCGGATCGCGCCCGCCGACGTCATGGGGGTGCTGCTTCCGGTCTGGAACGGGAAGCACCAGACGGCCAAGCGGGTCCGCCAGCGGATTTCGACGGTGATGCGGTGGGCGATCGCGCAGGGCTACCGCATGGACAACCCCGCGGGCGATGCGATCGGCGCCGCGCTGCCGAGGCCTCCGCGCGTCCAGAAGCACTACAAGGCGCTACCCTACGGGGAAGTGGCCGGGGCGATTGACGCGATCCAGCGATCCGAGGCAAGGGTGACGGTGCAGCTGGGCTTCGAGTTTCTGGTGCTGACGGCCTGCCGGTCGGGCGAGGTGCGTGGGGCTCGCTGGGAGGAGGTCGACCTGGAGGGCGGAGTGTGGACGATCCCGGCGGAGCGGATGAAGAGCCGGCGGGAGCACCGGGTGCCGCTGTCGGCGCGGGCGAGGGAGATCCTGGCCGAGGCGAAGGCGCACGCGCCTCGTTCGGAGTGGGTGTTCCCGTCCGTGCGGGGGCTGGTGCTGCCGAGCTTCGAGTTCGCGGGCCTGCTCAAGGCGCTCGGGATCGCGGCCGTGCCGCACGGCTTCCGCTCCAGCTTCCGGGACTGGACGGCGGAGCGCACCGACGCGCCGCACGCGGTCATGGAGGCGGCGCTGGCGCACGCGGTCCGCAACAGGGTGGAGGCCGCCTACGCCCGCTCGGACCTGTTCGAGCGCCGCCGCGTCCTGATGGAGCAGTGGGCGGGCTACCTGGCTGGCGAGCGTCGACACGCGTAGGCCGGTGCCCAGCCGCCGAGGGGCGATCCGTTGAGGCCCGATCCGAGGCCGATCCACGGCTGGCTCATGACCCCTTAAGGGTCAAGAGCCAGCATACCCCTTGGGGCCACGCTTCGCGGGTCCCCGGCAAGGGCTGGCGAGGGGCTCCGCCCCTTCGACCCCCGACAGGTCCGCGCTCCGGCGGAGCGCGCAGTCGGGGGCTCCGCCCCCCTTCCCCCGGTGCGTCCCGACCGTGGGGGCTATTGAGAACGGTATACCGCTTCACGTTCAGCCCGCCGGTCGAGACCATCCTGCACCGCGTGTCCGGGTCGTCCCACAGGTGCGCGACTCTCCCGCGCTTTCGTCGGATCAGGTAGAGCTGCGTCCCCGGGTCCCCTTCGGTCACCGTGAGCGTCGTCTCCGCACGCCCGCGACCCTGTTGGTTGCCGCCCGTTCACCCCCACTCACGATCCGCCCGCCTTCGAGGGGCGTTCCGGCCACCACATGCAGAACATGAAGGCGACCATAAAGAGACGTTGCAGCACCCACGTCATGAAGGCGATGAAGGCGAGCCAGAACAGGACCGACAGCGCGACTCCCGAAACGCCTCCCGCGAGCGCAGCCACCAGATCGTCTTCCGCGAGCGTGGGCAGCCTCAGGACGAACTCGGCCAGCCCCCACGAAACGAGGGCGATGAAAGCGAGGATGAGAGCGAGCGTGAACGGCACCGCTAGAACGGCCGCGAGTGTGGGCAGCCTTAGGACGATCACGCCTCCTCCCCCGTGTCCGGAGCCGTTGCGGATTGCGCGGCCGTTCCCGTCGTCGCCGCGGTCTGCGTGGCCGTTCCCAGTGCCGCTGCGGGTCGCATCGCCGTCCCCGGAGCCGTCGTGGACCGCGTGGCCGTCCCCGGAGCCGTCGCGGATCGCGTGGCCATGGCCGGAGCCGCCGCGGAACGCGTGGCCGTGGCCGGAGCCTTCGCGGATCGCATCGCCGTCCCCGAAGCCTTCGCGGATTGCGCGGCCGTTCCCGGAGCCTTCGCGGATCGCATCGCCGTCCCCGAGGCCGTTGCGGATCGCGCGGCCGTGGCCGGAGCCGCTGCGGATTGCGTGGCCGTGTCCGGGGCCGGTCATCATCAGCGCACCATCCGCATCGCCGTACATATCGACGGTCAGGCGGTCGCCCTCGGGCACCGTCACGTGCAGGACCGTGCCGGTCGCCTCGACCGTTGCCCGCACCGTGGACGCCGGAAGCCCGAGCGTCTCTCGCAAGCTCGCCGCCGAGTGACTGACCGATCCGTCGCCGCTCACGATCCGCCCGCCTTGAACTCAGGCGCGTACCTCCGTCCGCTCCCCGACATCCTGACACCTCCCATTGAAATCCAACGCTTCAAAGTGTACAACAAATCGGGGGCCGTGCCCGATCGTCGCACCGTCACCGTCGCCGGTCGAGCTCGCCGGCCGACGGGCCGCAGCGACTGTCGCTGGCGCTGTCGGCACCGCTGCGGCAGGCCATGGCGCACACGCGGACGTGGACCGCTTCGGCGGACCGCGGCCTCCTGGGGGATCGAAGGGGGGCAAAGCGCCCCCCTCGCCAGATCGCAATGTTTGACATTGCGTGGGCTGGCTTACGCACCTTAAGGGGCGTGAGCCAGCGCTTCCACCCACGGCCAGCGACGCGGTCGTGGCGGGCAGGCTACGGCTTGCCAACGGCCTCCAAGGGCTCCCCCGTGACGGACGAGCTGTGGCCTCGGTCCACCTGCCTGCGGAGGTGTCTCGACGGTTGGAAGACGGGCACCGCGCGGGGCGGGACCTCCACAGGTTTGCCGGTCCTGGGGTTGCGGGCCTTGCGGCCCTTGCGGTGCCGCACCTTGAAGGTGCCGAAGCCCCGGAGCTCGATGCCCTCCCCGTGCGCAAGCGCGTCCTTCACAGCGTCGAGGAAGGCGTCGACCACCAGCCCGCAGTCCCTCTTGGTGACTCGCGGTCCAACCGCATCGGCGACCTGCTCGACCAGGTCTGCCTTGGTCATAATCCCCTTCTCCTCGCCCGAAGTGTGGCCAGGGTCCCGTCGCTCATCATGATAACTTGCAGGGACGCGCGATGTGGTCGCGGCTTTCGGGTTGCCGGTTGCTTCACTGGACAGCCGCCCTGCGGGCCGGCCATTTTGAGAGGCGTGTCTCATCCCCGAGATGCGGCCGCTGTCGAACTTGAGTTGCCGGGAGTCGCTATGGGACGAGGCCGGGTCCCACGGGACGGCCGAACGACCGAACGGCGAACGGTACTGCTCCATGGGATTCTGCTATCCGCCGTGCAAAGGGTGATCGCAGGGGTGATCGATGGGGAGAAAGCGACATCATAACTAATTATGGAATATAGAGTTATGACATATAGTTTATCGGACTGGTACTCGTCGCAGATGAACACGGCGGGCCGGAGGTAGCGGCCGGGCCGGCGTGCGAGCTCGGCGGGCCGCCGGAGCAGCGCCTGCATCCAGGCGTTCTTGAGCAGCACGCCGATGGCGCGGGCGAGCGCGGGGTTCGCGCCCGCGGGCATGTTGAGCGCGAGGACCTTGCCGCCCTCGATCAGCTCGCTGAGCGGCGGCAGCCGGCGCCGGAGGCCCGGCACGGGCCGGACGGCCGCCGCATCCTCGTCCGGTGTGTCCTTATATATATGTGTGGGCGCATCCGGCTCGGGAGGCGGCGGGCAGAACACGCCGGCGACCTGCGGCTGGTCGAAGAGCGAGAGGAACACGCTGATGCCCTCGACGATCGACGTGCGGAGCTTGGCGTCGAGCGCCGTCCAGTCATGCAGATACCACCGCTCGATGGCCTCGACCTGCTCACGGAACTCGCTCCCCGCTCCGCCCCCGCTCTCCTCCGTCTCGTATGCGACCTTGAGTTCCTTGAGCCGGTCCCGGAGTGCGGGGTCGAGCTGGCAAGCCGCCTTGTCCGAGCCGGGCACCGGCTCCCAGCCCCAGTCCCCGAGGGGTTCCTTGTGAGCGGCGAGATCCTTGGTCGCGACGGTGGCCCGCACCGGGCAGAGCCGGTCGGCCAGCTCGCGAGCCTCGCCGATCTTGCGGCCGAACAGTTCCGCATCCACCGTGCAGCGGTAGATGTCTTGGAGCGTGACCCAGCCCCCCGGCAAGAGCCGGTACAGTTCGATGATCCAGCATCCGCTTTCGGATTCGGATCTGTTGTGATCATTGAACTTACGAGATTTACCGGTCGGATTCCCGCTGTTTGATTCCCGCCAATTGGGCTCAGGTCCGAACTCTCCGGCGGTTTGCGAGCGCCGCCCTGAGTTGTCCCTCGTCCGCCCGCTGATAACACTGGAGGACGGTCTTGGCCGTCTTCCATCCGCCGAGTTCGCAGAGGACCTTGAGGGGCTGGTCCATGAGATCGGACGCGAACTTGCGCCTCAGCGAGTGCCAGCCCCGTCCGCGTTTCGGCTCCAGACCTGCGAGCCCTTCGGCCCTCTTCCACCAACCGCGGGAGATCCAGGAGCCGACACTCACCGAGGGGTCCCTCGACGAGGGCAACACCGGAGCGCTGCCGGTCACGGGGTTCCGCCCCCGCGCCGACTCCAAGGCTGCGATTGCTTCAGCGGTCACCGGCGTTCGGTGCTCGTAGCCGGTCTTCTCGTGCTCGCTGCGCCACCGGATGGTTTCGCGTGCCAAGTCGATGTCGGACCACCGGAGCTTGCGGATGGCTCCGATGCGGTGTCCGGTCTCGTGCGCGAGCACGAGCGCGAGATGGAACCGCCAATCCACCTCTTGGGACACCTTCAGAAGCGCTTGGTACTCGTGTTCGGAAAGAACGACCCGGGTGGGGTTCTTCTCCATGGGCATCTTCAGGCCCCTGAGCGGGTTCGACTCGAGGAGCAGGCGGCCCCGCTCGTCCCTCGACCTCGAGGCCCAGTTGAGGACCGAGATCAGGTACCTCAGGTCGTATTCGATCATCCGATCCGACACGGGCCTCCCGCTGGGGCCTACGCTTCCCGCCCTGCGCGCCCGGATGAATCGGTCCCAGTCGCGCTGCGACAAGGTCGCCGGGTCGCGGCTCCTTCCCAGGAACCCGAGGAACATCTTCGCCGCGGTCCGGTCGTGCTGCCGCGAACTCAGGCCCTTGGTGGGCGTCACCTCTTCACCGTAGATGTCAAAAAGCGTTCCCAGGGTGAGCGGCTCGGGCTCGGCGTTCTTCTTGCCGTTCAGCTCCGGTCCGGCGAACCCGGCGGCGAACTCGTCCGCCTGCCTCCTCGCCTGCCTCCAGTCGCGGTGCTTCAGCGACCTGGTGAGCCTGCGCCCGTTGTCGCGCCACTCGATCTGGTACAAGCCGGTCTTGGGATCGGGGAACACCCTCACCCGGTTCCGGCCCCATTCGCCGGCGCTGTAGCCGCGCCGGACTCGTTTCGTGCGTGCCATCATTCGATTCCTTTTTCGATGATGGACTGCACGATCTGCGCGTTTGAAACGTCGCGTCGGCGGGGCTTCTCCGCCAGTCGCGGCTCCGTTGGCGCGTGAGCCTTCCGTGGCAGGTGCCCGCGGGCGATCCTCGGTGCGCCGGGGCGTCCGGCGTTGGGGATCCGGCCGTCGCGGACCAGGCGGCCGAGATGGTCGGCGGAGTAGCCGCTCTCCGTGGCCGCCTCGACGAGCGAGAAGGTGGTCTCGTCCCTTTCGACGAGCGTGGCTTCGAGTTCGGCGGCGCAGCTTTCGAGCGCGGTGGCCGGAGTCTCGCCCCCGTAGCGCCGGAGCGCCTTGGCGTGCCTGCGCCAGTTGGCGGGCAGTGTCTCGACGGACGTTCGCTCTCTCATGCGCGTTCAGTCCCAGTCGCCTTCGGCGTTCCTGCGGAGCGCTTCGGTGAGGCCCGTATCCCCCTCGCCGCGCCGGACGGACCGTTCGGCGAGATCGACGCGCCGCCCGAGGTCGGCGAGCCCGGTGGCGCGGGCGACGGCGTAGATGGCGGCCGCGACGGTTGCGAGCGCGAACGCGAGGTGAAGGGAGAGCAGGACGCCGTAATCGGCGAGGATGGCCGGCCAGAACGGCGACAGGTATTCGAGGCGCGGCCCGGCGAGGATCATGGCCGAACCGGCGATTGCGGCGGTAAGTCCCGCGCTGATCTTCCAGGGTTGCATGGGCTGAAGTCCTCCGGGTCGTCAGAGTTCGACGGCGGCCGGGTTGCGGTCGGCTGGTCCGCGCAGCCAGGAGCCGCCGTCGCCGCCCAGGCCGAGCTTGCCGAGGAGTTTCCCGGCGGCCGGCCCGTTGGCGTGGAGCGCGAACCCGGCGGCGGCCTTGGCCCGGACGGCCCCTTCGCGGTAGTTGCCGGAGACGGCCTCGATGTTGACGCGTCCGGTCCGGCCTTCGGCGTCCGTGTACTCGATCTGCGCGTCCGGGTGGAGCACGCGGCCCTCGTCGTCGAGGGGGAGGCCGAGCTCTTGGGCGATCCTGTGCCGTTCGGCATCGGCGGCCCGCTTGCCGTCCTTGAGCCGGGCGGCCTCGCTCGCTCGCGCGACGGCGCTCTTGAGTTCGGCGTCGAGCCGGACGCGCTTGACGGTGGCTCCCTGTTCCACGAGGCGCTGCCGTTCCTTCCAGCAGGCGCGGTAGACGGCGGTGTCGTGCGCGGCGTCGGCGGGCCTGGTGCGTGCGATCCGGATCTGCTGTGCGGGATCCATCTCGCGTTCGGCAGCGAGTTTCCGGGCCTT
This sequence comes from Longimicrobiales bacterium, assembly GCA_965219445.1. Lineage (GTDB taxonomy): Bacteria > Gemmatimonadota > Gemmatimonadetes > Longimicrobiales > Gaopeijiaceae > UBA822. The sequence goes on from CBDCNQ010000005.1 coordinate 590,570, forward strand.
GGCCACGCCCTTGCGGGTGAGGGAGAGGACCTTGAAGGGATTGCCCTTGGGTCCGGTGGCCCGGGTCTCGGTGACGAGACCGTCGCGGATCCAGGCGTTCACGGCCCGCTTGGTGGTGTGGGGATGGCCGCCGAAGCGGGCCTCGGCGAGGTCGCGGTAGGAGACGGCGCCGTAGACGCCGATATCGGCAAGTCCGCGGGCGCACCGTTCGGGGAAGGAGATGGACCCGCCGTCCCGGCTCGCGGCGTATTCTCGACGATGGCCGTTCCGCATGCGTTGCTTCTCGCGGCTGGGTGGCGCGGCGGAACGGGGGTCCTCCTCGACCGTGCGGTCGAACATCTCCCTGCCTCTCATCGGTTGCTCAGCGGCTCGGCCCGGAGCTGCGCTCGGGCACGGGGAGCGGGGGCACGGGTACTTGGGTCCGCTGGGGTCCAGGCGCGCGGGACGCGGCCACTGCCACGGGCTCGCGCACGGCCTCGCGCTCGATGTGCCGAACGAGCACGAAGTCCGAGATCTTCTGCGCGTCGGCGGCGGCGCGCCGGATCTCACGCGGGTCTTCCTCGAGCGCGGCGATCCAGCCCTCGACGTACGCGGCGCCCCGGCTCGGATCGTGGCCGACGCCGACGCGCTCTCCGGTCATCATCGCGCTGATCTCCGCCCGGAGCTCCTCCTTCGCGTAGTCGGGCGATCCGAACCCGGTCTTGATCCCTTCGACGAGCGTCTCGCGGTTCATCCGCTCAGGGTGGCCGGTGCTGTGGCCCAGCTCGTGGAGCGCGGTCTGGTAGTAGTGGTTGGCGGAGGGGAACTGTCCGCGATCGGGCAGCACGACCTCGTCGCGGTTCAGGTGGTAGAAGGCGCGGTCGCCCGCGACGTGGCGTATCGGCACCCCGCCGTCCTCGAGCACCCGTTCGGCCTCCTGGTGGGTCTTCCAGAGCGGCTCGGGCGTCGGGGTGGACCGTGCGGGCAGCCCGTCGGCCTGCTCGGCGTTGAACACGGTGTACTGGCGGACGAAGGGCGCCTTGAGCCGCTCGTAGCGGTAGACGCGCTTGCCCTCGCCGTCCCTCCTGGGCCGTCCGCGCTCGTCGGTGACTTGGGTCCGCTTCTTGTCCTGGAAGGAGAGGATGCGGGTGCCGGTCTCGCCCTTCCTGACCTGTCCGCCCCGGGCCTGGATCTGGCGGTAGGTGCCCCAGCGCACGTCGCCGTAGCCGCGCTCCTGCTGGACGGCGGCGAGGTGCAGGCTGTTGCCGCCGCGATAGGAGCGGTCGGTGTCCACGTTCGCGGGGAGCACGCGCTCGCCCGGCGCCCACGGCTTCTGCCACGGCGCGGTGCCCTGCTTGATCTGCTCGATGACCCGGTCGGCGAACTTGCGGTGATACTCGTCGTGCTTCATCGGTCGTCCTCCTCCCAGTACGGATCGGCGCCGGCGTCCAGGATGTCTTCCTCGCTCCCGACCTCCTCGGGGAAAAGGCCGTACTGCTCGGCCAGGTAGGCCGGGACCTCGAGCGTCTCGCCTCCGTCGCGCGCGAGTTCCCGGTCGAAGTCTTCGAACGTCTCGACGCGGATGGTCGTCTCACCGTTCGTCATGGGTTCACCTCCTTGGGTTGGTGGGTGCTGCTTTGGGGGGGTTCCTCGACCCCGCTCGATATCGGTTCGGTGACCCAGTGGCCGGTGGCCGCGTCGTAGCCCTGGACCTGGATGGCCTCCTCGACGAACCGTCCTGCCTCGTTGCCGGGTGATGTGGAGCACGAGCGCGATGCCGTCGACGACGCCCCGGCAGGTGACCTCCCAGGGGAGCGCCCCTTCGCCCTGCATGGCGCAGCTGGCCAGGCGCGAGAGAGCGGAGCGGGCGTTGTTCGCGTGCACGGTGGTGAGCGAGCCGCCGTGGCCGGTGTTGAGCGCCTGGAGGAGATCGGCGGCCTCGGCGCCCCTGACCTCGCCGACGACGATGTGGTCGGGCCGGTGCCGGAGCGCGTGGCGCACCAGGTCACGGATCGATACCGGCGTCTCGGTGCCGACCGCACCGGCCTCGAAGCGGAGGCAGTTCGCGCGGTCGATCCTGAGCTCGAGCGTGTCCTCGATCGCGACGATCCGCTCGTCCTCGGGGAGCAGTTCGATCAGCGCGTTCAGCAGAGTGGTCTTCCCCGAGCCGGTCCCCCCGGAGACGAGGATGTTCCTGCGGGCGCGGAGCACCCTCTTGGCTTCGCGCAAGACCGCCTCCGGCAGCGAACCCAGGCGCACGAGATCTTCGGGCGAGAACGCCCGCCCCCCGAACCGACGTATGGTGATGGCCACCTCGGCAGCTGCGGGCGGGGTGCAGATGGCGACCCGCGACCCGTCGCCGAGCCGGGCGTCGAGGATGGGCCGCGCGGCGGGATCGAGCCCGAGCGGCCGGGCGATGTGGATCGCGGCGCGGTGGAGCCAGGCGGCGGTGAGTCCGGGCGCGTCGTGGGGCTCGAGCTTCCCCGCCCGCTCGACCCAGACGTTGCCGGGTCCGTTGATCATGATCTCGGAGACCTCCGCGTCCTCGAGCAGGGTCTCCAGGCCCGGAAGGAACGGAGTGAGGTGGCCGACGCCGCTCGCGCGCTTCATATCCGGCCCTCCTCGCGGAGCCGCCAGTAGCCGGTCTCCCTCGGCAGGTAGTGCGGCTTGAGGTAGACGCGCCGCGCGGGGAGCGACACGACCCCGTCATACGGCAGGCAGATCGCCTGGTAGTTCGCGAGCAGCGAGAACTCGCGCGGCGTGAACACCGGCTCGCGGGCCTGCCTGAACGACTTGCTCGCGCCGATCGTGCCGCGTCCGCCTCCGGCGCGCCCGGAGAGGAGCGAGAACTCGGGCCTGCCCGTGTTCTCGGTGAACGTGTAGGAGGGCTGCGTCTTCATGACGGTGCCGCACATCTCGGACGCGACCCGCGCCGACGCCTCGTCGGACAGCGAGAGGAAGATCCGGGTGCGGAGCGTCTGGACGAGCGTGCGCCAGGCCTCGCCCGAGGGCAGCACGGAGCGGAGCGAGGAGATCGACTGCGTGGCGACGATCGGGATGCAGCGGCACTGGCGCGTGAGCGCGAACGCCTTCTCGTCGCCCGAAGGGTCGTCCTGCCCGACGGTGGCGAACGCCTGGTATTCGTCGCAGATGAACACGGCGGGCCGGAGGTAGCGGTCGGGACGCCGGGCGGCCTCGGCGGGCCGTCGGAGCAGCGCCTGCATCCAGGCGTTCTTGAGGAGCACGCCGATCGCGCGGGCGAGCGCGGGGTTAGCGCCCGCGGGCATGTTGAGCGCGAGGACCCGTCCGTTTTCGATCAGATCGGCGAGCGGCGGCAGCCGGCGGCGGAGTCCGGGCAGGGCGTGGGCGGGCGCGTGACCGTCGGCTTTCTCCCCCGCGCCCGCGTCTCTCTCACTTCCGGTGCAAGGAGTGGTGGGCGGCGGAGGGCAGAACACGCCGGCGACCTCGGGCTGGTCGAAGAGCGACAGGAAGACGCTGATGCCCTCGACGATCGAGGTGCGGAGCTTGGCGTCGAGCACCGTCCAGTCGTGCAGGTACCACCGCTCGATGGCCTCGACCTGCTGCCTGAACTCGCCGCCCGCGCCTCCCCCGGCCGCTTCCACCTCGCATGCGACTTCGTGCTTCGCGAGCTGCGCCCGAAGCTCCGCGTCCATCCGGCAGCGCACCTGTTCAGTGCCGGGCACCGGTGCCCAGTCCCACTTCTTGAGCGCCTCCGCATGGGCGATCATGTCGTCGCTGGAGATGACGGCGTCCACCGGAGAGATCCGGTCGGCCATCTCGCGGGCCTCGCCGATCTTCCCCGCGAACAACTCCGCGTCCACGGTGCAGCGGTAGATGTCCCGGAGCGTGACCCAGCCCCCCGGCAGGAGCCGGTGCAACTCGACAATCCAGCGCACGAGGTTCGTGTACGCCTGCTGCCAGAACGGTTCTCGGCTCTTGCCGAAGAGCTGGTTGATGAGGGACGCCACGCCGTAGGCCAGCGAGTAGGAGTCGAGCAGCGGATCGTCGAGCGGGTTCCACTGCCAGGAGCCGTCGAGCCCGATTTCGAGGTAGTCCTCGCCGCGCCCGGCGTCCTCGAGGATGCCGCGGACCTGGTGGCAGAAATCCCCCTTTACCTCGAGCACGAGCGCGCCCGCCCTGCGGCCAGGATCGTCGGCCCGCCAGGAGAGGAGCTGCTGCGCGAACGGATACATGCAGGCGGTGGTCTTGCCGGTGCCGACGGCACCCACGATGAGGATGCCGGTGTAGAGCCCCTTCTCGGGGACGACGAGCCAGGAGGGCCGCTCGCTCTCGCGCGCCACGGTCGGATGATGCAGTTCGCCGATCACGAGCGAGGGCGCCTCGTCGGTGGCCGAGGTGGGCCAGGCGGGGAGCTTCCCGCGGGCGCCGCGCCGGGTACGCGGCTCGAGCCAGACCCTCGAGACCGAGAGGCAGACGCTGCCGGCGAGCAGCAAGGCGACGGCCGGCACCGCGTAGTACCAGACGCGGATCACCGTGTGCAGGCCCGGATCGTGGTAGGCGATGAGGTCCAGCGCGGGGTTCCCGCCGATGCCCGGGAACGGCGCAAGGAACGCGCGGACCGTGGCCGCCGTCAGGGCCACCCCGATGATGACCAGCGTCCAGGGCCTCATCGGTCCGACACCCTTCCCGGAGGGACTGCTGGCTGGGAGCGACCCCGCAGCGGAGGGGAGGATGGGGATGCCCATCGCCATCCTCCCCGATGCCGATCGAGGCATGCCGAGATGGGGGGTCGCTCCCAGCCACGGCCAAGGAACGCGGATCGGCAACGCCGCCCCGCTGGCCGTGGCACAACCGCCGGAGCGCCAGCGACCTGGACGGCCGATGCCGTGTCCGTCCGACCGGCGATTTCGTGTCCGGTCACCCGCGAAGTGAACCGGACACGCACGGATCGGCATCGGCGCCCGCGGGCGGCGCTCAAAACAGGCCCCCGGAAAGCCGGGGGGAACGCCAGACCGTGAAGCCGTCGATCATCGCTTCCGAGGGCGCGGTCGGGAGCGCGGCCCTGAGTTCGACGATCCGCGCCAGGCAGCCCTGGAGACTGCCGTACGCTTGGATCACGCTCTCGTCCATGCCGCGGATGGCCTGCTCGATCCGGTCGATTTCGCGGCGGATCCGACGGCCGGTCGCGGATGCTTTGGACCGGCCGGGGGACCGGGCCGGCGCGGTCCAGTTGCCGAGGACCTTCTCCGCCCGCTCGAACTCCCTGCCGCCCAGGACGACCGCGACGGACTCTACCGGTCGGCCCCGCTCCCGGAGCGCGCCCCAGAGTTCCCGGTGGGCGCGGCCCCAGGAGCGGAGGCCCGCGGCGGTCTCGTGGCCCGGATCGGCGTAGACGAACACCGCGCCCTGGCCATCAAGCGCGACGGGCAGCTTGAGCGGGAAGTAGCGCCGGAGGTTCCCGGCCGCTCCCCGGTAGAGCCGCGAGGGCAGGAGCCGGCGCTCGATGCCGAGGGCCTCGAACGCGGCGACCTTCTCGGCTTCGGTGGCCAGCCACGACAAGTCGGTGTGCTCGAGCACGTAGTCGAGCGAGAGCAGGCGCCGCAGGAGCACTTCATCGGAAGCGGTCCGGCGGTGGCGGATGTCCTCGGCCCCGAGCGCGCGGTAGATCCCGCGCCCGCAGATCCGGCAGACTTTCCGGCCTTCCAGTGTCTCGTCGGCTGCCAGCCTTCGCTCCGACATGGCCCGGACGAACCGAAGAGCCTGCCAGCGATCGATCCGTAGATAGGCAGAGAGCTGGGCGCGGGTGAACACGCCGCTGTGCAGACAGGCCAGCGCGATCCACTCGGCCTGGCGTCCCGTCCACCCGAACGGCTCGAGCGCCTGTTCGCGCTCCCGCAGATGGGCGATCACCTGGGCTGCTCCGTGACCAGGGCACGGTCGGCCTGGAGGTAGGTGATGAGGATGCCCATCGGGTTGTAGACGACGAGCTCGGAGGGGATGACGGTGAGGAACGTGAACCGGAGCGTGATCGACCAGCGCTCGCGCCGGGTCTCCTGCCCCTGCCTGAGGTGGATCAGGTCGAAGTCGGCGGTCGCGCCGTGCGGCGCCTCCGGTGCGGGGTGGATGCGGAGCACGACCTGCTCGACCTGGAGCTCGGTGTCGGCGGTGCCGGCCGCCATGGCGGCGACCTCGGCGCCGTCGCGCGTGAACGCGGCGTTCGCCAGCTCGGTCGAGAGGAACCGCAGGCTCCGGGTCCAGTGCTCCTCGACCGTCGCCTGGCGCCTGGAGTAGAAGTCGGAGATGAACCGGTTGAGGAAATACTTGGTCGTGGGATCGAGCGGATCCGCCTGCGCCGTGGCGGCCTCGTAGGCTACGGCCTCGGCGCGGCCGACCTCGTCGACCCGGACCACGATCGGGCGAGGCGGCTGCACGGTCGCGACCCGGAGGAGCAGGAGCACGGCGAGCGCGAGACACGCGGCGGCGAGGATGGTCGCCAGCGTCCGGAGCTTCCGGTTCGCCTCGACGGTCTCGCCCCAGATCTCCGCGTATTCGCGGCCGGCATCGTGTTCTCGGTTCATGGACGTCTCCTTCAGCCTCCGGGGACTGGGGGGCGGGCCGGGTTCGCGGCAGCGCTGAGGCGTCCGCCGCCGCGCACCACGAGCGCCATCATGCCCGACCCGACGGATCCGGACCCGGAGACGAGCATCGCGGCGAGCTCGCCCACCTTCATGCCGGCCATCAGGCCGGAGACGACGAGCGGTAGGAGGACGACGACCCACAGCCCCAGCTCCGCGGGGTCGGAGGAGCCGGTGCCCATCAAGGCGCCGGTGTAGGTCGTGACGTAGCCCATGCCCACGCCCATGAACACACGGAGAATGGCTCCCGCCACGACGCCGTAGAGTGTGTAGACGATGAGCGTGCGGAACCATCCCCAGAACAGGAACGCGAGCGGCTCGAACAGCAGCCAGGGGATGAACACGGGGCCGAGCAGGATCACGATCGCGAGCGCCACCTGCGCCCAGATCACCTGCGCGTAGGTCAGGCAGAAGAGCGCGACGAGGCCGAGCACGAGCGGCACGCCCATCATCAGCGCGACGAGGGACGAGAAGAACACGCTCACGCCCTCGGTCATGAGGGTCATCAGGCTCCCGCCCGACCATGCCGCGCCGAGCCGTGCGGCGAACGCCTGCACCAGCGCGGTCATCTCCGTGTAGCCGACGGACACGACGTCGGAGATGAACAGGTTCTGGAGCCAGATCCCTCCGGCCGCCACCATGGCCGGGAACGTGAAGCCCACGCCCGGGATCGGGACGCTGTAGTAATGGAGCAGCGTCCGGGGGATCGCGATCCCGAGCACGACACGCACGAGGGCCCAGGGCTCGAAGGTTCCGCTGAACGCGATCTTGAGGCCGCTCCATGCGACGACGATCGCCGCGAGACCGCCCCACAGCTGGTGGCCGAGCGTCAGCACGTCGGGCGCGGCGCCGCCGACCACGGTATCTAGCACGACGTCGAGGAACCCCTTGAAGTCCTGGAGCTGATCCGCCGGGATCTGGGCCGGGACGTTCGGATCGATCGACTGCGGGGGAGGAAGCTGCATGGCTGTCGCTCCCGGGGCCTATGCTTGGCCGCCCATATAGAACGACGGGACCTTGAACAGGAGCCCCTCCCGGAGCCGGTCGCGGTTCTGCAGCGCGGCCGTGCGCATCGCATCGGCCATCGCGTTCGTACGGAGCCGCGCGTCCCTCCACTCGGCGAGCCGCTCGAGCCGGTCGATCTCGGCCTGCTGCATCCGGTTCGCCTGCTCGACCGCCTGATAGGCGAGCACCTGCGCCACGGCGGCGTTGATCCGGCCCTGGGTCAGCGCGGCCGCGACCTGCGCCTGCTGGAGTGCCGTGTTGGACAGATTGCCGTTTTGCGTCGATTGACGTCCGATGACGTTCCGTAATGTCCAGATAAGCGGTGGTAACTAATGGTTTAAGAGATTTCCATACTCCAGATCGATCCGCTCCCACCCCTTGACAGCCGCGACGATTATGGGGCATTATTCCGGGGCATATCTCTGTTACCGTCAACCGATGCCCCCACATGCCCCTGACCGACACCGCCATTCGGAAGGCCAAGCCTCGCGAGAAGCCCCGCAAGCTCTACGACAGCCGCGGCCTCTACCTCGAAATCGCCCCGCGCGGCACCAAGGCTTGGCGCTTCAAGTACCGCTTCGCCGAGAAGGAGAAGCGGATCTCCATGGGCATCTATCCCGAGGTCTCACTGAAGCTCGCCCGGCGGCGGAGGGACGAGGCCCGCAAGCTTCTGGCACGGGACATCGACCCGAGCGCCTACCGCAAGGCCCAGAAGCAGTCGAGGCGACAGTGGGCCAGGAACAGCTTCGAGGCGGTGGCCTCCGAATGGCTCGCCAAGCACTCGCCCAACTGGTCCACGGGTTGGGTTCGGCGGCTCGAGAGCGAGCTTGTGCGGGAGGTCTTCCCCTACATCGGCGCGAGTCCGGTCGCCCAACTCACGGCGCCGGACCTGCTGGCCGTGGTCCGCCGTGTCGAGGCACGCGGCCACCTGAGGAAGGCGCACACCGTCTTCCAGGTCTGCGGGAGGGTCCTGCGCTACGCGGTGGCGACGGGACGTGCAGAGCGGGACGTGTCGTCGGACCTGCGCGGGGCGCTGCCACCCGTCAAGACGAAGCACTTCGCGGCGATCACCGACCCGATGGAGGTCGGTCCGTTGCTCCGGCAGTTAGACGGCTACTCCGGGACGCTGCCCGTTCGATGCGTGCTCCGTCTCGCACCGCTGGTGTTCGTACGCCTCGGCGAGTTGGTCACGGCGGAGTGGGTCGGCATCGACCTTGAGGGGGCCGAGTGGCGCTACACGGTGACGAAGACCGGCAGGCCGCACGTAGTGCCCTTGGCGCGTCAGGCGGTCGCGATCCTGCGCGAGGTTCATCCCATGACGGGGCACCACCGCTACGTCTTTCCGAACGCGCGTTTTCCATACCGGGAGCTGCCGATGAGCCGTGGCACGCTCTGGAGCGCGTTCCGGGCGTTGGACATCCCGCGGGACCGGATGACGATGCACGGGTTCCGGGCGATGGCGCGCACCATTCTGGACGAGGTGCTCGGCTTCCGGCCCGACTTCATCGAGCACCAGCTGGCACACGCGGTCAGGGATCCCAACGGCCGGGCCTACAACCGGACGGCGTTCCTGCCCGAGCGGCGCGTGATGATGCAGGCGTGGGCCGACTATCTGGACCAGCTTCGGGTCGGGGAGGAGATCGAGCCGGGGACTCACGGCGCCGGGGCCGCCCGCATCCCTACGGCCCTGGGAATCCGGAACGCCAACTCAGGGCTCGCCCTTCCCGGCAGCTGAGCCGCCCCCCAAGGTCGGCGCGGTCCGCAGCGCAGCGCCCGGTCCCTTGGACGAGGGCGCAGGCCACACCGGCTCTCGGCCGCCGACGAACTGGTGATCCGCCGTCTCTTCGCGGCGCTGTACAGCCTTCCTGCAAGGACTATGGTGCGGGAGCGACCCCCGAGCGGGGGGTGGCATGGCTGTGCACATGCCAACCCGCCGCGGTGCCGATCGGGGCACGCCGATCGGGGGGGGCGCTCCCTCTTATCCCCGAGACCCTCGGAGGCGGGTGGCCGCGCAAGCGGCCCGCCCGTAACCGCAAGACAGTCAACGATATAAGAAAGAGCGCGTGCTTGCCGGGGAACCGCCTCCCGGCGCACACGCCCCCAATTGTCTGATGTGCGCTCCCCGATCGGCACGGACTCTCGCCGAGCAACATTCATGACCACCCTCCGGGGAGGCGGGTCGAGCGCCAGGTGGCGAAGCAATCGATCGTCGCTCGGGAGCGCAGCGTGCGCTGCAGCTCCTTCAGCTCGACGATCCGCTCAAGCCCCGCCTGGAGATCCCCGTACTCGTCGAGCGTGTGGTCATCCCCCTCTAGGATGGCACGCTCGATCCGGGTGATCTCGCGCTTGGCTGCCTGAACCGAGTCGGACGAGCTGGAGGCGTCGGATGCGCGTGCACGCACCCAGTGCTCGAGGATCATCCGGCCCCGCAGCAGTGGGCCGCGCCCCACGAGTGAAGCGCCCTTTCCCTTCGCCGTCTCGTCGAGGGCGATCCATTCGGCCCGGCGTCCTGTCCAGCCGACGGCCACACGGACGGGACGGGACGCGATCGCGGCACACATGGCGACGTGGCGGGCCGACGCGGCCGCACACGGGCACGCGCCTAGCCCGGACGCAGGTGCATGTCGGAAGACTGGGTGCCACCCGCCAGCGGGGCGACACGCGCTCACAGGCTCCCTCGACACCCGTGGCTGGTGCCTCTACAATAAGGCGGCAGATGACCACCGCGCCCACGCACATGACGGCGAAGAGAACCCTTTATTTGGCGAACCCCTACGGCTTCTCCGCGCAACAGCGCGGCGGACCGTTACCCGAGCTTGTGGGGGCGCTGGAGTCGATGGGAGCCGACGTGTGGGAGCCGTTCGCCCGTAACAACCAGATTCACCGGGCGAGTGCGGGCTGGGCGTATCGGATCGGGCAGGCCGATCTGCGGGACGTGCGCGAGGCCGATGGACTGTTCGCCGTGGTCAACGGCTGTCCGCCGGATGAGGGCGTCATGGTGGAGCTTGGCCTAGCGATCGCGTGGGAGAAGCCGGTGTTCCTGTTCAGAGACGATTTTCGCCGATGCACCGACAGCGAGGTCTACCCGCTCAATCTGATGTTGTTCACCGGCCTGCCCGCGGTCGGCTGGGAAGCCGCGTGGTACGGCTCGATCGAGGAGATCGCTGATCCCGGCAAGGCGCTCGCACGCTGGTTGCGGCATGACTGGCCGCCCGGCTCGGCGTCGGCCGAGGCGGATCCGATAGAAGTATGACAGCGCTCACCGCCAGGCAGAGCGCGGCGCACACAACGAAGAGGCCTTATGGCGCTGTATTATAACTTCGCGTTCGCTGCCAAGGAGGAGCAGCCCATCTGGATGGTCAAACTCCTTGTGGAGGGCATGAAGCAGCAACTCCGATCCCTGTACCCAGGCGGAAGAGGATACCCCAGAGAACAGGCCGAGAGCAAGGCCTTCACATGTCTCTGGAACAACCTCGGTTTTCGCGCCCCCATCCGCGTGGTCGTCGACTTCAGCCGTCTCGATTTCATCAGCAGCGCGGGCATGCGGGTGCTCCTCATCGCCGCCAAGGCGCTGAAGGCGACAGTTTGGCCGGGGAAAAGAGGACGGTGGCCAACCGCCCTTGCCGTGGTTACTTGAGAGTTGCCAAGTCCACTCAAGCCACGAGGGAAAGATGACCACCGTCCAGAAGGAGAAGATGGCGCGTCGGAAGCTGAGCCTGCTACGTCTGGCTCAGGAGCTGGGGAAACGAGTTGCTGCTCAAGGGAATCCAGGTGAGCTCGACGGGCGTGTGGGGAGCTGTTTCGGCAATCGAAGAACAAGGGAGAGAGTCAGGATATATCGTCAGAGTCTAGCCTTGACGGTGTGGACTCTATGTTGTCCGTTAAGAAGAGGAGCATGACATGAATCGGCTCATATCTGTTGTCTCGTGCTTTTTGGTCTCATTGATGCTTCCGTGTGTATCGGAGGCCCAACAGCTATACGTGAGTACTGAGTCGGGCCTTGGGATCGGAAATTCCTTGGGTACCCTAGGTAGCGATACTGATTTTCCAACTCTCTGCGACAGGCACCTGGATCCCGCCAACCACTTCTCGCCACCGGGAATTACTGAGCCCGGAGAATGCTCGTCCGCAGCGTCCACTTGGATCAACAGCTTCGGTAGTTCAACCGGAATAATCTCCGGCGTCGCTCTGGGTTTTAAGACCGACATCGGGGCAAGAATTGAAGTGGAATATTTTCGGTCTGGCATGCAGTACAATGCGACCTCAGTGCTCGGTGGAGGAGGAGCGGACGTTCAGGACAAATCGGACCAGGAACTCGTCCGCGGGGAGGAACGCATAGGAAGTGTCAACATAAACAGTTTGGTCGGTAACATCTACTATGACCTGCCGGTTTCCGGACAACTCCGTCCATATGTCGGAGGCGGCGTGGGTCTCGGCATGGCCGGCCTAGACTATGCCGGATTCTTTTCGCGAAACCTAGACCCTGACGCCATCAAGACGGCGGACGAAGCTACCTACAACGGCAGAGGCAACGAAGCGGTCGACCGCCAGGCTCTGCATGAGAGAATCGCTGGTACGACCACAACGGCCAGTCACACGCTTCACGATACAATATTGGGCTACCAAGCAATGGTGGGAGTGGACTATATGCTGACCGACGACGCTTCTATCGGAGTCAAGGGACGCTGGATCAAGCACGCCAAGTTTAGTGACAGTAACGAATGGGATCAGTTGCGCAGTCATAGCTCTGACAATGGCTCGGGAACTAACGCCGTCGTCTATACCATTGAGACCGAGGACTTGAGCTCGATTGGTGTCACTCTGGTTATGAAATACGCGTTCTGATTTTCGGGGCAGGTCAATACGCGACATCGCACGACCCATAGATCCCGAGGATCCCACGAGGGTGCTTTTTCGGCTTGGCCAAGCTTAGACGCGAGCGGCATAGACAGGATCGTGTCCACCGCGCTGGGGGTAGCCGCCGATGCTCGCCAGCAGGACCTGCGGTGGTAGGGGCATGGGCGAGCGGCTAGGCGCATCTCGATCCGGTGGGAGTTACCCCACGTGCAGGACCCACTCTTTTCCGGCAGCGCAAGGCCGTCGCACAGCACATGGACGTTATAGTATGGGGGAGTCAGGCGAGGTCGGTCAGCCTGCCTGGCTGGGACGTTGGGGCGGGAGCGGATCGCCGACATGTCGGAGATTGCGCAACCCGCCGATGAATCTCACGATCGCGGATATGATGTCATCCTCCACATTCCTTCGAATGCCGACACCCTATCAAAATGTTGTTGACCAGCTCGATCTAGCCGCCGCATTGACTAATGGATCGGAAAGAAACGATCTGCTGCTGCCGCGAGCTGAGGACAAGGTAGGCGGGGAGGTTGGCAACAGGTTTCTTCAGGCTCTGATACGCGACCTCGAACGCGGGAGATATGATCCGGCTCCTGCATATACCGTCAGGGTGCCGAAATCCACATCTGCGACGCGTCCCGCGGCCCTACTGACGCTCAACGACCGAGTCGTCTATGCAGCCTTGGTGGCTACGCTACGTTCGCGGATCGACAGTTACCTTCTCGGCGAAGAAATCGTCTTCTGGCCCCGAGGTCTACAGCGTAACAAGAGCTGGCTCAAGTTCGAGCACTCGCCGCTCACCGATTCATGCAAGTATGTGGTCCTCGCTGACGTCTCGGGCTTCTACGAATCGGTGGACCATAGGCGCTTGGCCGAGCGATTGATCCGAGCCACTGGCAAGCGAGCTGAAGTCGAGGCGCTATCCCATTTCCTGACGAGAGTGATGGGCGGCTCCCGTGGCCTACCTCAGGGGCTCGATGCTTCAGACCCGCTCGCCACAGCTTATCTAGCAGAGCTGGATTTGGCGATGATACGTAATGGATTCGCTTACACGCGACATGGGGACGACTTCCGCGTCGCGATGAAAGGCTATGACGATGCTCGCGGTGCCTTATACACCCTTGAAGCATGCGTGCGGAGCGCGGGCCTGCTCCTAAGTGGACACAAGACGAGAGTGCTGAAGGCATCAACCTATAAGGATGCCGTCCAGTCAATTGAGAAGTCGATTGCCGATGTGCGAAGCAAGGTCCTCAGCAAGAAACTCGCAACGCTAGAGGATGATCCGGATGCGCTAGACACGGCCATCGATCTTGCTGACATGGAACAGCTCGGGTGGGATTTCTTCTATCATGGGAACGTGTCATTGCAGGAAGTTATTGACCAGTTGCGGCCGTCACTCGAGCCGAATGCGGTCGAGATTGCCGAGGACCTTTTCGCAGAAACGTGGGAGCGGAGACCCGGTAAACCCAACGCTCTTGCTAGCGATGCCTTTCATCAGAGGATTGTCGCTTCATTGGTCAGGTTGGCAGCGGGGCGCTCTCCCAAAGCGCTGGGGGCAGCAGGCGATATCCTCATTTCATATCCCGAGAAATCGGAGGTTGTATGCTCGTATCTCCTCGCGCTGGCGGGAACAGAACCCAAGAAGGTCGCCGCGCAGGCGAGCAAGACCTTGAAAGCCGGGCGGTTCCGCACGGAGTGGGAGGTGGCGTGGGCTGCCCGGGTCTTAACCTCCGTTGCGGATCAGTTGCCGGAGTGGGTCGTCTCGCAACTGGAGGCGCTGACCACGTCACCTTTCGATTCGTGGCTCGCAGCAACCGAGGTAGCCAAGCTTCTGAGTGCCCAAGGGGAGCTGAGTCGTGAGGCGTTTATGCTCCTCTGGAATGCCTGCCCCGTTGTCTTTCGGGCGGACCTCGTCGTAGCGGCGAACAGTCTCTCCACGAATGCAGAATGGGCGAGGGTCTTCCTGTCTGCGGTCAAGGATGATCGTATTCATCAGGTGATACTAGGTCAGTTGCAGCAACAGGGTACCCAGCCTGCGACCTCCTAGGAAAGCAGCCTAGTTATCCGAAACCCCTCGCTCCACCACGGTAGGAGTCCATATTTTTGGTACATGAATCCCAACTAGAGTCCGAGCATGGATCGAGCTGAGGCTCTTGCCGTCGTTGACCGGGCCCTGAGCAAGTTCCCGGAATTGCGCCGTGTGCGGTGTGGGTCTCCTGTCCATGTGTCGTGGGTGCAGACTACAACCATGGATCTTAGCTGGCGAGCTCGGCGGCCCGGGGATCGTCAATGCGCACGTTCGTCGAACCTGAGCCGACGATGGCGATTAAGACAGCAGTGCCGACACTCGACGCTCGGCTCGGCTGGCAGCCGAGTTAAACCGTCCACGAAACTGGATCAAGCCCAGAAGGTGCTGCGCGCCTCCGCCGATTGCGCCACGGCCCTCTTAGACTTGCCACTTGCGCCAGCTCCAATCGACTATCAGTCTCCGATGGACTTCAAGCGAAGCCGTGACGAGGCAGAATGAGGCCGCCTTCTACTCCACCGCTTCACGGCGGAAGCTTTGGCTCCCCGTTGCTACGCGAGGAGCCAAGACCAGCTCGGCCTTGCCAGCGCAGCCGCCGTGGTGGGGATGAGCCATGTGCTCGTCGCCATGAATCTGCCACGCGGAGGCGGGCCATTTCCTGGGCTACCCCCCGCGTGGGGCGATTGGAATCTTCCGTTACCGGCTCGATAGTGTGGGATCCGTTGATCGGGGTCCTTGGGAGGCGGTATCCTCAAATGAAGGCCATCGGACTCAACTGGAGGTGACTCAAATGCCTTTGTCCTGGCAGTTACATGCCTTCGGAGCCACGCTTGCGATCTGCACCCTGCTCGGCGGAGCGGAACAAGGTGCGGGTCAACAGCCGGGGTCTTACGGGTGGTACGTGAGCGCGAGCGGCGGGACGAACTGGAATCCCGTCATGAAGCAGGCGGGCCATAACCGGGACAATATCTGTTACCCGAATGACCTTTGCAGCGGCACGCCCGATGGCTACCGCTGGTTTTACGACCTTCCCTCGGATCTCGGTACTGCTTTTGAAGTCGCCGTCGGTCGAAATTTCGGCGACGTGCGCGTGGAGGTGTCGGTCTCCCAGCGATCGAACAACGTCGAGCAAGAGTTCACCGACATTACCTTTCTGGATGGATCTCCGATCCTGCCTAACGAAGACAGCAACTATACGTCGGCCAACACAACCAGGGTCGATGCTCTGGGTGCGCGCACGCTGTCCCTGAACGCCTATCACGACTTCGCGTTCGCAGAAAGCCGGGTCATGCTTTACCTGGGCGCCGGACTGGGCCTGTCCTTCATCGAATTGTCCGGGCTGTATTTCAGCAGCGAATATTCCTGCATCAATCCGCCGTGCGACGGTCGTCCCGCGGCGGAGTACAACAGTCTGCAGGACGTTGATCTGTCCGACAGCGGGCTTGCGAAGCAGCTCTTTGCCGGTGCCGACTATCGTTTGGGCGACAAGCTCCTGCTCGGCCTGAAGGCGTCCTACAGCTGGGTCCACGACCTTGTGGACACGAGTCCTTACGAGGTGCATCCGTTTCCTATAATGAACGACACTGAAATCAGTGGCATCAATCCCTGGTCGATGATGCTCGGCTTCAAGTACCTGCTCGGCGAGTGAGGGGTCGTCCCGACGGATATTGACATGCCACGCGTCGGTGCGGTCCGACCACTACGCGGCCAGCGCTTTGGGATCAACATTGCCTAGTTTTCCACGGTGAGCCTGCAGGGCTGTTCGGAGCGCAGACTTTGCTCGTGTGTCCTCGGCGAGTTCCCCATTGATTTGGCCGACGAGACCTCTAGTGGCCTCTCCTAGTCCGCGTCCCCTCAACCGACCCCAGCAGCTGCCTGCCGCCATATGTCCTTCGTGTGGCGCGCGACTCAGGACGCACCGGCAAGAGGGACGGGGGGCGAGCCAGCCGCCCGTGACCTCCGCCGGAGCGCGGGCGTCCAGGGGATCGAAGGGGGGCGGAGCCACCCCTCGCCAGCCCCTGCCGGGGACCCGCGAAGCGTGGCCCCAAAGGGTAGGCTGGCTCTTGCACCGTAAGGTGCTCCGAGCCAGCCCGGCGGACGCCGCCGAAGCAGCGGGGGAGGGCTTCGGCTGTGACCCGTCCAGATAGGCCCGCCCAAGCTATCTGCCGCAGTAACGCGGCTGCGGACTGCCGCAGACCCGGAACACGGCACTCCGGTTCGAATATTCCCAGCATCGTTCGTGCGCAGGCCGACGTCCGGTCGAGATCCGCACCCATTGACGGAGCCTTCGGCGAAGGCCGACGGGGCGTTTGGCAAGCCGCTGGCGGCGGTGTCCAACAGCCCCTGTACCGTACTGAACGTCTCTGAACGCCACAGGCATTTAGGAGGTTTTCTACGGGTTGACTTCCTTGCAAACGGCTCCTCACCGTTAGGGGCATGAAGACGCTGAAGCAGCAGTTCAACTCGGCGGCGAGCGGAGCCATCGTCCACCTGCGGGGACGCGAACGGGCACTCGAGGGATTTGGCTGGGCGGGCCGTCAGGCCGAGTGGATCGCCTTGGCCTGTCTCCATGGCGGCGTGTTCACTCGGGCTCAGTGGACGAGCTTTCTGGGTTGCCACCACGAAAAGGTGCGCCGCGCCGTCCGCGTCCTCGTCGCGCAGGGCGTGGCCGTCGAAGAGGATCCGCCCGGCATCGACGGCATCGGTCGAGTGTGCCGAATCCACGCGCGCCGGATCTACCGGGCGCTCGGCGCCGGGAACCGCCGCCGCCGCCGGATCACCTCCACGGAAGTGCTGATGCGGCGCCTGCTCTCGCTCGACTATGTGCTTGATCATTCCCGCCTGCCTTGGCTCCCGACCGAGCCGGAGAAGGTCGCCGCCTTCGAGGCGCTCGGCATCGAGCGCAGCATCCTGCCCGTCCGGGTGTACCGGGGCGCCGCAGGCGAGACGCGGCGCTACTTCCCGCTCAAGTAGCGTAGTATGATCGTCCATTTCATCCCATGCTGTCCCATAATGTACCATAACTCGGGTTATATCAACGCTATACAGCACGTATGGACCGTGTTCACAGACTCCCTCTTGCGCCGATTCGTACCGTGTTGTACCATGGTGTATCCGTCGATATGTGATACACAAGTAGGACACCATACATGCGTAAACGACCGCTTACGGCTGTCTTCGTGGCACGGGTGACGACGCCGGGACGCTACGGCGACGGGGGGCGCGGCGGACTCGGGCTGTACCTCCGCGTCCACCGAATGAAGTCGGGGCGCGTCTCCAAGTCCTGGGGCCAGCGCGTTCGAGCGGGAGGGAAGCCCACCAATCTCGGACTGGGCTCGTATCCGGTCGTGACGCTCAAGGAAGCGAGGGAGGAGGCGCTGGAGAACAGGCGCGCGCTCCATTGGGGCCACGATCCGAGAGCCGCCGGGGTTCCCACCTTCGAGGCGGCCGTCGAGAAGGTGATCGTGATCCACTCGCCGACCTGGAAGAGCCCTTCCCGCATCGCCGGACAGTGGCGGCAGACGCTGAGGGACTACGCCCATCCGCGCATCGGCCGAAAGCGCGTGAGCGAGGTCGCGACGGCCGACGTGCTCGCGATCCTACAGCCCATCTGGTCAAGCAAGCCCGCAGCGGCGAGGGTCGTGCGTCAGCGGATCGGCGCGGTGATGAAGTGGGCCGTCGCGAAGGGCTACCGGTCGGACAACCCGGCGGGTGACGCCATCGCCGCCGCGCTGCCGCGGAACGGCAACGCCACCCGGCATCACCAGGCGCTCCCGCATGGCGAGGTGTCGGCGGCGCTGGTCAAGGTCCGCAACTCGGGGTCCCATGCCGGTGTCCGGCTGGCGCTCGAGTTCATGGTCCTGACCGCGACTCGCTCGAACGAGGTCCGGGGCGCGACGTGGGACGAGTTCGATCACGATGTCTGGACCATTCCCGCCAGCCGCATGAAGGCGAAGCGCGAGCACCGGGTTCCCCTGTCGAGGCGGGCCTTGGAGATCCTTGAGGAAGCCCGGAAGCGCCACGACGACGGCGAGATCGTCTTCCGGGGCGCGAAGGGAGGAGGCATCAACGCCTCGCTGTTCAGCGGCTTGCTCCGGGGTCTCGGCATCGAGGGAACGCCTCACGGGATGAGGTCCTCGTTCCGCGACTGGTGTTCGGAGACGGGCGTGGCGCGCGAGGTGGCCGAAGCGGCGCTGGCCCATGTCGTGAAGAACAAGGTCGAGGCCGCCTACGCCCGTTCCGACCTGCTGGACCGGAGGCGCGAGGTCATGGAGGCCTGGGCTGCGTACCTGGTCGGCGAGCGCCGGTCCGCTGAGGCCGATCCGGTCTGCTGAGGCGCTGGCTCATGACCCGTTACCTGTCAGGAGCCAGCCTACCGGTCCTCCGGGATCGGCTCGCCGAGCTCGAGATCCCGTTCGAGACCGAGGAGAGCGAGGGCGGTGCGGGCAGCGAACTCAGGGAGCAGGTGGAGGCGATCGAGCGCTGGTACCTGAACGACTGGGTGGCACTCGATGCCAAGCTCCGCACCTCCATCGTGGAAGGCATCTCGGTCTTCCTGTCGCTGTTCGATCAGTCCGGCGTGGCCGGAGTGTTCTGTCCGCCGCCTCCGGAGCCGGATGAATCTACATCTATACATATAGGTGACGGTGCGCCCGGCGAGGACGCCGCGGCCGTCCGGCCCATGTCGGGCCCCCGCCGCCGGCTGCCGCCGCTCACGGAGCTGATCGAAGGGGGCCGGGTCGTGGCCCTCAACATGCCTGCGGGCGCGAACCCGGCGCTCGGCCGCGCCATCGGCGTGCTGCTCAAGAACGCCTGGATGCAGGCGCTGCTCCGGCGGCCCGCAGAGGCCGCCCGCCGGCCCGGACGCTACCTCCGGCCCGCAGTGTTCATCTGCGACGAGTACCAGTCGGATGTGTTATGGATAATAACACCATGTGGCATAACAGTTTATGGTGTCGCTTGTCCCCCGTCGATCACCCTTGAGATCACCCTTTTCGCGGCGGGTAGCGGAATCCCATGGAGCAGTTCCGTTCGCCGTTCGGTCGTTCGGCCGTCCTGTGGGACCCGGCCTCGTCCCATAGCGACTTCCGGCAACTCAAGTTCGACGGCGGCCGCATCTCGGGGGATGAGGCACGCTTCTCGAAGCGGTCGCTGCTCGCCGTGTTCCAGCCATCGAGGCTCCTCCGCGGCCGGGTGGAGCGAGGGTGCCGGGCCGCCGGGGCCGGTGGACCTCCCGAGGGCGGTCGGCGGACGAAGCCCGTCAGTGCGGATGAGCGAGGGCTGGTGTGAGCTCTGCGACGACCGCTGGCAACTGACGATCGCACAGCATAAGGGTTCCACGTTCGTCGATGTATCGTGCCCAGATGATGCCGTCCCGAACCCTTAGAGGCCGTCAGAGCCGACTTTTCGACGCCGGGAGGGGTCTAGGCCATCCGAAACCGGGGCAATTCTGAGGGCAATCCAGCGGCGAGCTCTAGGGGAGTACAGTAGCCGCGGGCTTTTTCCGACCGGGATGCAGAGTCAACAGTAGCCCTCGTTCACCCGCAGGTACTGCAGGATGAACTCGTCTAGGATCTCCGACAGGCGCTCCTGCATAAGGTGGCGCGGGAGCCCATGCATACTCTCGAGCCTAAACACCCCATGCGGCGCACTCATCCCGCTTGCGGGGTCGTAGAAAGTCTTCTCGAGAGTTACAACGCCGATTTGCACCACTACTCCATTCGTGAACGGCCCATTGCCAAACACCATGCTCACATTCAACCGGGGCAGCGTTGTTGGCTGGTAAGGGTCAGAGTCCCCCACGCCCGCATACAGCCTGGCTCCCCGTAGGCGGCTTTCCGCCAGCCTCGCGGCGCGCTCCCCGAGTATCCTCCATGCCGCTATTCTCTCGTCGTAGGAGCCTTCTATCGAGCGGTCCATCGCGGACACGTTGAGATACACCGGCGCGCACTCGGTGAACAGCGCGAAGCGGGCGTGGTCGGCAGCCCTCGCAGCCATCGCAGCACGAATCTCCTCGACTGTCGTTTGGCCCGCCAGCGGCGCGGCGAGCGCAAGGATGGCCAGAGCGAGCAGGGATAGGCGCATGGGTTCTTTCCTCCTCGTGCCCGTCTCAGTCGGCTAGTCCTGCGGCAGGGAGAGCTCGGCAGGGCCGGGAACGCCGGACGTGGGCGCTATTTTCGCCTCGATCCGAGCGACCCGCTCCCGCAGGTCTCCTACGATGGGCTTCCAGTGCGGCTAGGCGAGCCTCGATCCTGGCGTGACCCGTGAAGGTCAACCCCGCGAGCCCGACCCCTACCGGGATGATGGCGACGATTTCTCCGCTCATGTTCAGATAGTAGCGGGCCAGTCGAGCAGGCACCATCTGGAGTCATAGACTGGTGCCAGGCTGCGGTGTCGGGGCCGCAGTCAGTGGACTGATCCAGACCTACGTGGGGAGAGGCTGGGGCTTGTGGATCCCGTATACGAAGCGTTCCGGGTGTTGGGACTACACCAAGCCGCGCTGGGTCAGCGATGCTTCCGGCTGAACGAAACGGCCAAAGCGAACGCGCACCAACAACCCCCGGGCGTGTGCGTTCCCGGCCGCTGTGACGGCACCGCAGGCGCGGACTAACGTGCTTAAGCCAGCATACCCTTTGTACCCACAAAGGGGCTGGCGAGGGGCTCCGCCCCTTCGATCCCGAAGGACGCCCGCGCTCCGCTGCGGCGTGCGTGCTCGCCCAGCGGAGTACCGAAGGCCCGAATCACGGCAGGAGATCACGTAAGTCTAATCAGGACTGCACGATCTGCCACTCTTGCCGTTGGGCTATATCCGTTTCCGTCAGATCATGATGGCGGGAAAAACAGGGTTGATCAGCGGGAATCCGGACTAGCTTAGAGTGCTCTTGTCGGCGGTCGAAGGATCATCGCGGCGGCCTACAAGGGAGAGGGTTCCCATGAGGACTGGTCCTCTTTCATCCGGTAGTGTGACACACGCGAGCCGACCAGACGCCCTGGGTCCAGTGGATGCTTGGCGAACGGGTTGTGGTACACAGCCAAAGCATACTCGGGGTCTCCTGCCGTGTCCGGTGATTCCGGCCCGGACAGACCGAAAGGAATCGCGACGCCATCGAAGAACTCGCGCAGCACGGCGATGCAGGACACCGATGTGTTCATCTCGGGAGTCAGCTTCTTGCCGGGACCTGGTCGTTCGCGGATAGGAACGATAGGCGAGCCCTGATCTGTCGGAACGTAGTACTCGATGACATCCAGACCGCGCATGGCGGTGAGCACGGCGTAGGGGTCGTCGTGTAGTGTGCATGGGGTACGGTTGTACACGACCACCATTCCCGGGTCAGACTGTCCAAGCGCCTTTAGCTGATTGTTGGCCTTCGGGATCACCTGACGCAGCCGATGTCCCGGTTTGCCGCCTAGCACGCCTGACCCCCTTCCTTGTGCTGCTTCCTGTTCCTCCGGATTCGGATCGAATTGCTTGACCTCCACTACGATACCAGCACTATCCCCCAACTGGAGGCGGAAATCGGGCACCTTGCTGCCCTCCGCCACGGAGTGCTCGTCAATCCTCTCGACCCGCCAGCCTTGAGACTTGCAGAAGCGGCGAAAAAGTTCTTCGGACTCGGTCATCCGGCGTTCTATCTTTCAAATGAAGTTTCGAGGAGCTCAAGAGATCAAAGATAAACAGGCCGGCCGCGTCCGCGAGTCGGGCGATCAGTCGCGCCCGGGACTGTGACCGCGATCCGCAGTCCGCCCGCCCTGAAGCCTGCGGGCTCGACGGCCTCGGTCGTTTGACCCTTCGCGCGCCCTATTGGGGAAGCGCTTGTTCCAGCAACTCGTAATCCGTCACGAGATCCAACACATCTCGCGCCTTTCCGGAAAACTGCATCGGAGCGAGTTGCTCTGTCACCAGCGCCGACCGCAACTGCAATCGGTCTACGGGAACACCTACGAAGTCCGCAAGCCGTTGGCGATTGGCTTCAAGAAACGAAACACGGTCGAGGTGCCTCTGCAATGGCGTGCGTTTCCCGTCAACAGTTCCGGCAGAGTACTCTTTCAAGCGCTCCCCGATCTCGCCGCAGGTGCGGTCGCAACGGAGGCTCTTGCACTCGACAGCGTACACCAGCCCGGTAGCCGGTTGCCATGCCAAGACATCCACATCTCCGAGCGACTGGCCGCCTCCGAATCGCGTGAGCCTCACTTCCCCCTTCGTCTTCCACCGCAACTCGCCGAGCCGTTCGGCTACCCTGCGCGCGAACTCATGCCCATTCCTATCTGCCGCTCTTCCTATACAGGCGCCCATCTCTGGACTGTCAAAGAGGGTCCCTGGAAGTTCGCCGAATGCCGCTTGGTGTAGGTAGCGCAACGTCCCAGCAAGTATCGAAGGCACCACGGTCACGAAGGGATCGGCCTCCATCGACAATTGGACGAGCGGACGGCGCATGATGGACAGACGGCGGTTGTATCGCCACGGCCACCAGTCTCTTGCCCTGGCGTTGTCAGGATCATCCTCATTCCACCGAGATCTAGGAACAAGCGCAAATGCTTCGAATACACGCTCCGGATTCATCACGCCGACATGTCGTAGCCGCTGGACGACTTCGCTTCTCCTGAGCCGCAAATGGGCGCCGTTCGCCTCCAAGGCTTCCACCGTGAGTCGATGGACAAACGTCCCGTACTGTTCTGGGCTCAGGCCAAACTCGGCGAGAAAGGCGGATGGGAACTCCGGGTCTGCCACTCCATCCTCGCCTGCGCTCATACCGTCGACTTCGTCATCCGTCGCCGCATCCCGAAATGTTCGCTGCCAATGTTCGGTTATCAGCAGACCTGTCGCCGCTGCGGTTGACTCGTCGAATCCGAAGGAACCATTCGGGTGCATGACCGGCGGGTGCGTCGCTAAACCGTAGTGCAACGCGTCGCTTTGCCCGGCACATTCCAGAAGCGTCGCAACCTCCGCAACCAGAAGGTCGAGGTCCGTCCCCGAGCAGGGTGATCCGGTACCGTACGGCGATGTGCACAGCGCCATCTCCGCAATGATCCGGCAAGCCAGACCGGCGGTATCCCGGCGAAGGACGTGCTCGTTCGCGGCACCCCTGACCTGCGCATGGTCGTAGAGGGCGAGTTGCGCCGCCGTCGACCGCAGCCAATCCCGATGCTCCTTCCGGGCCGCGACGTAATTCAAGAGCGATCGTTCGATCACGCTTTCTCGGGAGAGATCGACGAGCCGCGATCTGATGCGCTGCCAAAGCTCAACCACCGCATCATTGAGAAGCGCGACGGCACGGGCCGACGGAATGGGGCCTGGTTTGCCCTGGTATCCGGCCCGGCGCCCAAGCTCGAAACGGCTCCAAGCCCAATCTTCCGGCATCAAGAGGCGCAACTTCGGAAGCGCGGCAACGTCATAGATCGCATCTTCCGGCGTGCTGCTCGGTGTCATCTTGAGGAAACGGGCGCTTTCGGATCCGACCATGTCGCCCACCCATTCCTCCAGGTCAGCATCGGAAACAGCCTGGTTGCCGCACAGCGAATCCACGCCTCGCACCAACGACTCAATCATCAGGCGGTCGCCGAGATTGCCCGCGCTTAGAAAGCAACGTAAGTACTGCGACGTGCAGTCGATGGCGATCCCTCCGCCTTCTACAGCCACCGCAGGTGCTACTGGTGCCTCCGGCATCTGAATGCCCCGTTGATCGAACGTCTCGATGTCTGGGAAACGGACCCTAATGGCTACAGGACCGGACGGCAGCGTGGTGTTCCGGTCTTCGAGCAGGGGGACCAAGCGGACCAGCCAGCCGAGGACCATCGCCAGAACGCCGAACGCGACATCGAGGTGCCATCCGGCTTCCGGAAGCTGGCTGCATTGGACCCACCATGGTCGCGAGGCGGATTCTACGCAGGCCAGAGGTTCTCCGTGAGCCCAATGCCTGCGACTGAGGAATACCAGGCGACCCCGTGCCTCGTCGAAATATTCGCCTGTCGGATCGCGCTGGACATCCACCCATGAGTTGCCATCGGGACCCACCGAAGCGTGTCGATCGAGCGCAGTGCGCACCTTGTGGCGCAGCGGCAAGATAAAGTCGCTGTGCAGGAGCATCGGACCCGGGCTAAAGTTCTCCGGCACGAGCTCAAACCCAACGTGATCCGCGAAGGCCGCCAAGTTCAAGAAACCGCGCAGATTCGGAAAGACGACGCCCGCTGCTTCCAATTCGTCGACCATCTGGAGAAGCTTCCAGGCCCGCATCGCGGTGAAGTCCGTTTCGCTTCCCAAGAGCATGAAATCAGGCGCAGATATGCAAAGCTGATGCCAGCCGTCTGGAAGATCTCCCCATACCGGCGCAAACTCACGGCCGATGCCGCCATGAACCAGCACCGTCAGGCCTCTCCGGCAACGGTCTTCGCGGGCAAGCTCAGCCGCCCGGTCATGGATTCTTTCCCAGACGGCGTCCTCAAGCCTGTGAACGCTTGCTAGTCCCTCCCTGGCGATCTCCTCGAAATCATCGGGAACAAAGACTACATGGACATACGCGTCCTCATCGAAGGCTCCGACGAACTCCCTCATGCCATCGTCTGGATCACGCTCGAGCATCCTCACGTATTCGATGCCCCAGTCTGGCCTTCCCAATAGGAACGCCTCGATGAACTGCTCCAGGTGGCAGGTCGATTGAAACAGCCGCAGGTCCCCCGCCGCTGTAGCCTGCTCAATCACGAAGCGCCTGATCGCTGCCCCGATGCCTGTCGGAAGCGCCACCGTCGTCTGGCCCCTGAACCGCACCAATGGCCATCGTTCCAACGCCGTGTGGCCGATCGACTGCCCGGCGAGCAACCGCGCATGCTCTCTTTGGAACAGGAACGGGTTGAGGTCCGCACGACGGACACCGATG
Source organism: Longimicrobiales bacterium (assembly GCA_965219445.1). Lineage (GTDB taxonomy): Bacteria > Gemmatimonadota > Gemmatimonadetes > Longimicrobiales > Gaopeijiaceae > UBA822. Next base: position 615,922 of record CBDCNQ010000005.1, read on the forward strand.
GCGACCAACTCATCGTCACTGAAGCGGACATGACCATTCGATTCGGCCACCGCTGAAGCATTGACGGCAATCGTCTCCCTCGGCCTGCCTTTCGTGCGAGTATTCCGCGCAATCCCAGCGCGATCAGCAACCGCCTCGCTCACTCGCAGCAGGGCCATGACATGCCGCAGTGTTTGCATCGCCCAAGGACGTTCATGGAGGTGGAGCAGCGCTTCGACGCAGGCCTGCACATGATCTGAGTTGTTTGGCCAGCGACCCCCGAACAACCGGGAGTTTCCCCACGTTCCCACGTTCGAGACGAAGACATCTTCGACGGGAACCTCAAGCTGACAAATGGGATCGTCCGAGACCATCCCGTTCAACCACTGCCGCAAGTGTCGCGGCCGGGGCTCCTTGTTCCCGCAGCAGGCCAGCGCCGCCAGATGGATCAAGGCTTCAATCCGGGCGGTCGCGCAGTGATTCTCCGGGCGGGTCAGCAGTCCGGCCAAGGGGGCCGCAACGAGAGGGAAGCTGAACTTCTCAAGACGCTTCAGCAGCCTGCCGAGGCGCGCGGCAATGCTTCTGATTTCGTGCAACTCACCACTTGCTGCGTTCGCCATGAGTGCGGCGACTGCCTCGTCATGCGGATCGGGTGCAGTCTTTCTCAAGGAAGGTGTTTCGGTCAGTCAGAACTTGAAGTTGGCTGGCACGGGGACGGATGATCGTTCATACACACAAGGTAGTTGACGTACCGGTACCGAACGTGACGGAGGGTGCTGCCGAAGCGATTCCCTTTCGGGACCGAAGTTGCAAGACCTCATCGCAGTTGACGCACCGATAACGTGGATGGTGCTTCTTGCCGGTGTACCTGAACACGTAGTCGCCATTGCCCAGGTCGTGGTATTCGTAGTTGCGCGGAGGCTTCTTGCGCCTCCTGGATCTTGAGATCCTGGCCGTTCTGAGGGGTCGCAGCACTGCGGCCAGGAGGGTCGCGACGGCCTCAATCATTGGTTGGAGGAATAGGGTCACGGAGCGACCACCACGTCTGAATGACCAGCGGCGAGCGCGTTCATCCATGCGAGGGCCAGATCGCGGGACCGGTAGGTCCCATATGCGGCTGTCTCTTCGCGTTCGACGATGGGAAAGGTCGAGTAGATGTAGCGTATATCCTCCCGGTCCGTCACCCCGTACAGGTGGAAATAGAGCGCATCCAGCTTGGCGCGGAGGTGGAGGCGCCTGCCGTCGTCCCAACGGAAGGGCGGCAGTACCTCACCCGCCTCGTCCACGTGGCCCAACTCGTGGGCAAACGGAGCCATGTCGTGTGCCGTATAGGAGAGTTCCAGCACGGCCTCGCGGACGATCTCCTGCGCCGTCTTGGGTCCGAAGCTCACGGCCCCGTACCGCTCCGGTGGTACGACGGGAAGTTGCTCGACGATGAACCAGTTCAGATGCTGGCCCTGGATCTTCTGACGCGCCACGTAGTCGAATAGCACGGCGTTGAAGTTCGCCAAGAGGCACGTTACGTCGGCCCCGCCGTACCAGTCTGCCGAAACGATGGGGAGCGTGTTCCCTACTCCGGAGCCCGGTATCAGAGCGGCGATCATCGAGCGAACGTTCGTTGGCGCGGTGACGTCCTTGAATCCCAGCAGGTATGAGGCTGTCGGGAACGACGTCTTGCCACGGAGCACCCAGTATTGCGGGTCGGGCAGCCAGTTCGGGTCCCGATGCTGCTCCGGGGTGGCCGGTTTCGGCTGGGCGGGGCGGTGAAGGTTCTTCGGGTTGATGACGATGCTGGCGGCCCGGTGGTCGAACGCCTGCACCATCTTGCCCTCGTAGAGCGGCACCCATTCGCCGGACCGGCTCTGGTATCGGTTGCCGCCGACCGGCCACGCGCCTTCCTTATCCTCCAGTTCCGACCGGGTGCGGAACTGGTCGGAGTCGTTGGTCATGTGGAACATCGTCGAGTACTTCACCGGCCACGCCTTCACGGCCTCGCCCGACGAGCGGTCCACCAGCACCGGCAAGCGGTCGTAGATCGCCGTCGTGAGTTCCGCGTCGCGGCGCGAGCGGAAGATGGGAGCCGTGCCCGTGTTCGGATTGACCCGGGCGAAGTCGGCGGCCGAGAGGGGGAAGCACCGCTCCGGGTCTCCGGTCTCCGAAACGTCTTGCAGAAAGAACGCACAGCGGGCCGGTTCATTCCCCGGTGCCGGGCTGGCGACGAAGGCGCAGAACTTGAACCGGCTGTCCACGTCTGGGAAGAAAGGCGGCACGTCGTAGCGCGTCCGCCGGTTCTCGAAATCGTAGAGGGCCTTGAGTCTGCCCTCGGTGGCCACGCTCTTGAAGAACGGGGCCGCCATCTTGTCCGACGCGATGCCGGACGGCACGAGCAGCCCGACCATGCCGTCGGGCTTGACGAGCGTCATGGCCCGTTCGACGAACAGCGAGTAAAGGTTCAGGTCGCCGCGTGCCAACAGCGGATAGCTGCCCGAGCCGCGGGCCACCCGCGCGCCCGCGGCGGCTTGTTCGCTCGCAAGCTGGAAGTCCCCGGCCAACGGGTCTTTCGCCTTCTGGAGTTCGGCGATCATGCGTTTCCGGTCGGCAGCGCGGGGCGCCATGGCGATCTCGCGCCGGCGGGACGCGAACCATTCGACCTGCTGGAGCTTCATCCGGTCCCATGGCGGGTTGCCGATCACCGCGTCGAAGCCGCCGGTCAACTCCGCGGCTTCCCAGTCCGACCACACGCCGGGGAACGCCACCTGCCAGTTCAGGAAACGCTCACTGGCTACCAGTCCCAAGGCATCCATCAGAAAGGGAAGGTCGGCATCCGACGAATCAGTTTGCTCCCCCTGGGCGACGCCCATCTGATCGCCGAACACACCATCCAACCATTTGAGAAACGCGGCCTTGACCTCACGCTTTCGGAGGCCCAGCCAGTCGAAGGCGTGAAGAAGCGACATGAAGGCGTGCAGGGGAGCGGTCATCTCCGAGACTTCGGCGAAGATGTCGGCCGAACGGTGCGCCTCGGCGATCTCGGCGTCCGTCAACCCCTCTATGATCTGCATCGGCGCAGCCGCGCGCGTGGCCCGCACGAGCGTTCCCCTCAGGAACAGGCTGCTCTTCTCGTCCGTCCTGCGCACGGCGGGCTCCACCCACGCGCCGAACAGGCTGTCGCCGCAGCGGAGGTGATGATCCAGAAAGCTCAGCGGGGCGCCGACGGTGAACGTATGGAGCCACAGCGAGACCTTGGTCAGTTCCACCGCCATCGGATTCTTGTCCACTCCGTAGACGCAGCGCTTCAGCACCATGCGGCGGACGATGTGCCGGTCGTCGAGTTGGGCCGGATCGAATGTCCAGCCCCTGTCCTCCGCGTTGTCCATGATCGTGTTGCGGATCCCGTCGATCCGCTCCAGCAACGGCGAGAGGTATCCGTCCACGAGAGCTTCGGCCTCGGCCATCGCCTCGATAACGCGATCGGCAAGGTAGTCCACGAGGTTGACGAGGAAGTGTCCAGAGCCCATCGCCGGATCGCAGACCTTCAGCTCCAGCAGCTTCTCTGCCGGGTCTAGCCGCTTCAGGCGACCGATACGGTGGTCCTCCGGCATCTTGTTTGACGCGATCTCCTCCACCTTGGCGGCGAAATGCTTCATGCGCGCGTCCGCCAGCGGCCCGACCGTCTCCCGCACGATCAGGTCAACCAGATCGTCGGGCGTGTAGTAGCTGCCCGAGTCCTTGCGCGCGAACACGTTAGCAACTGTGTTGGAAACGGAGCTGATCGATGGGGATCGCTGGGTCCCACTTCCGACCGTCGCGGATCATGGCGTTGAGGATGATGAGCAGCTTCCTCATGCAGGCGACGTGGGCCACCTTGGGAGACTTCCCGCGGTCGCGTAGCCGGCGATAGAACACCCGGATGACAGGGTTCCATTTCGAAGCGCTCAAGCTGCTCATGAAGAGGGCAGATCGAACAGGAGCGCGTCCACCCCAGATCATGCGCTTCCCTCGGAAGAGGCCGCTGTCCCTAGCGAGTGGGGCGACTCCGACCAGAGCAGCGATCTGCTTGTTGGAGAGTCGACCGAGCTCGGGGAGTTCAGCGATGAGGGTACGAGCGAGGTTCGGGCCGACGCCGGGTACCTCGCGCAAGAGATCGCTCTTGGCTCGCCAGACGGGACTGTTTCGGATCAGATCGTCGAGGTCAGAGTCGATGTCGGAGAGCTGACGCTCGAGCCAGCGGATATGCTTCTTGATGCCCTTCTGGACCGCAGGTAGCGCGAAGCCCAGTCGATTGTTCTCGGCCGTGATCATATCGATGATCTGGCGCCTACGGCCCACGATCGCGTCGAGGGCACGGGCAGCGTCATCGGGTAAGGGACGGACCTGGGGGCGGACTCGTTCGGCGAAGAGCGCGAGGATGTGGGCGTCGATCGCGTCGGTCTTGGCGAGTTGGCCCGTGGACTTCGCGAAATCACGCACCTGCCGGGGGTTCGCGATGACGACTGGGATCTCAGCGGCTGCGAGAGCTGCAGCCGCGGCGACCTCGAAGCCACCGGTAGCCTCCAACACCACGAGCGTGGGCGGCCTCTCATCCAGACGCTGGACCAACTGGGCGATCCCATCAGGAGCATTCGGGACGGTCCACGTCTCGTCTGACCCGGTCAGGGCGACATCGAGTTGGGCCTTCGAGACGTCGACTCCCGCGAAGACAGGGGGCAACTCCATACGAACCTCCAAGCTAGTGGCGGCGATTCGTACACTCCCGGCCTTGCACGATGCGGGCTCATAGGCCCTGGCAACTGTTCGAGATCCGACGAATCGCGGGCTACGGTGCGACGCCCCAGCTAACGTACGGTCTTCAAGACCCTAGATGGAACGGGCTGTCGCACCTTACTCTGTCTCCGAACATGTCGATTCGTCGACATACAAGGACGGACGACGATGTTCCCGCCGTCGCGGACGACCTCCCGTTCGAGCAGCCGCTCGTAGATCGAGCCGAGTTGCTGAACCCCGAGATCCCGGTAGTTGATGTACCGGCGCGTCGGGCCATTGCGCTCGAAAGACAGCGCGTCGATCACATCGGCCATCACCGCGTCACCCAGCCGAACGCGCGAAAGCAGGGGCGTGCGCTCCCGGTCGAACAGTCCACCGTTGTAGGGCGGCAAGCCGATGGAGGCGTCACCCGCATCAATGGCGCGGCACAGGTCGTCGAACGCCGACCAGTAGCGGGCCGCCGTGACCGAGAACACGTCGCCCTGGTCCTTCCGGCGGCCAATGCTACCGCGTACCTGCTCGCGGAGCGCGTAGTCGTCGTAGCGGCTGTCGCGGACGGGCAGGAGATCCCGGTCTTCGGCGTAGAGGACGAAGAGGAGCCTGTAGAGCAGGACCAGCGCCGTGTCCCGCACCTCGGGCAACGGGACCTCGGTGTCCGCCTCGGCGAGTGCCCGGACGAGGTCCGGGAACACGTTCTCGAAGACCAGCGCCGACAGACTGCCGGCGACCCGTTCCTGATGGAAGCGGCCTTCCTCGATCGCCCGTTCGTGAAACGTTCGCTCGTCGGCCGCGCCGGGAAGAAAGGCATCCCGCCGGAACACCAGCCAGAACACCTTCAGCCAGTGCGCCCTTTCATCCGTCCCGAGCACCTCCTGCCCGTCGTCCGGATACCCGAGGACCGCCGCCAGATCAAGCTCGAAGAACTGTTCGGCGACCGAGCGCGCGCCGGCGTAGTAGAGACGCCAGCGAGCGCCGTTCGTCAGGATGCCCCAACGGATCTTCCCAATGGTCAGGTCGTCGATGCGGCGGAGGTAGCGCAGCATCTGCGTCGAGGGCGCGGACTCCTCACCCCGCCGCCCGGAGCGACGGTCCAGCGGTCGAAGCCACCGTTTCGACTCGACGACCGCCAAGCCGTACTCGTAGCGCTTCCATTCCTCGGCGAAGCGGTTCGCCCGGTCCTTCGAGGAGCCGTCGGCGAACAACAAGCCATCCGGCACGTCTTGGCGTCCGTGCGCCGAGAGGTTCTGCTGCCTGAGGCTGGCAGTCCAGCCGAGCCGCGCCAGCACCGGCCAGATCAGGTCATCCTCGGTCTGGCTCTCGTTGGGCGACAGATCCGTCGGGAACCGATTGAAGAGGCCACGCAACGCGGCTTCAAGGTCTGCGAGCCCCGCGTCGGCTACGTCCCGCCAGTCCGGAAGCTCGGCGATCGCTTCTCGAAGGAAGTCCTCGGCGAACAGGCTCCCCTCGAAGGGCCGGACCATCGTCATCCGTAACCTCCCAAGCCCAATAGCCCCGAGTCAGCTTGGCCCAGCAGTGCAGTCCTTAGTATTGTCGAATCCTCGTCTGACAGTGATCCGGCCGTGCATTCAAACTAGCTCCCGCCGCGCTCAAGCGCGCCTCCTCGAAGGCCCACCCGAGTCCGCGAGCGAAGCTCTGGCCCTACGCTCGTCGGGAGGTGATGGAGGTGCCGCTGGCGGAGGCCGAGTCGGCACCGGGACGGCGCTGGAACGCTTGGGAAGTGGCCCCGATTCACGGTGTTGACACAGCCGGAATCGGGCTTCTCCGTGTAGGGTGTGGAGACTCTTGTCCGGCGACAAACGGGGCCGGAAGAGCGGTACGTGAGACCGGCGGTGTTGGCAGGTTCGACGCGAGCCGGCGCCCGCGCTGACAGCGGCACCCTGGTGCTCACAGCGGCTCTTCAGCGGTTCCACCGGGATCGTCCACTCCCCGCCGCGCAAGTCGATTTCCTCTCAACGCCGCGCCTCGGACTAAAGGGCACGGCCAGCCAGGATGAAACCAATTGCGGATGAAATCCGTAAAGTATTGCCCTTCGGATCACCGAAGCGTGAAGGGCAGCACGACCAAACGAGGCGAAACGGAGGAGACGCGTAGTCAGGTTGATCCACCCCGCGGCCGAACTGATGCCCGTGTCCATCGACGGGGGCGTCGGCGTGATCAGTCGCCGCTCCGGTTTCTGGGGTACATGGACGGCCCGGCATCGCTGGCCTCCCATCTCACCGCCGACCGCGCTTCGCGAGGCTTGTTGAACAGGTTCCCCGGAGCGCTCGCGGGGGTGCTCCGCCGCCGCGTGGGCGGCGGCCAGCGACGACCTTGGGACAGGTCACCGCAGGGCTTGTCGGACGCCGCTAATGCCGGGGAGCCAGCATACCCCCTGGGGCCACGCTTCGCGGGTCCCCGAGCGGGGCTGGCGGGGGGCTGTGCCCCCCTCTGACCCCCCCACCGGCAACGGCGCATCGTGAGCGCTGGACGCGCGAGCGAGGCGGAGCGTGCCGAGTGGCCCGCCAGGGCGCGCTCCCGCAAGCGGGCCGTCGAGGTCGTCGCCCACTTGATTGCCATCGAGCTGGCGCTCCGGGCGCTGCCCACCATCCGGAGCTCCGGTCACGATGGCATTACGTCTCTCTCGCGCGGCAGCAGCTCGGCCGGCCCGTCGAAACTTGATCGCCATGGACGCGGTAGTGCCTGCCGTGGAGCGTCCGACCGATTGGCCGACCAGCCGTTTGGACTCCGACTTAGCCGCCATCGTCATCCCCCATTCCATCTTGGAGGCGGACGTGGCAGCCGACCGGGTTGCGGGCGGAGCACGGCGGCAGCGCCGGGCAAGGAGTGCAGTTCGCCGGAGGCGGGTTGGACGGTAGCCTGCGCTCCGACTTGGAGCCGTACTGGAGTGTGCATGAGACAACGGAGGGTCAATGCACACTTTGGCTCTGCGGTGATGCACACCGGCTGGTCTGCTGATCCGCTGGCGCGGCAACGTCTTGCGGCTCCGCCGCGCGGTCGGCCGTGGCGTACTGGCCGCTCGGGCCGTGGAGGGGAGCGACCCCAGGGCCACAGGGGCTTGGTTCGGGCGTGGGGGCGTGCGCGCTTTCAAACGCCCGCCCCCGCCCCTGCTGGGGTCGCTCCCCTCGAAATATCCCTGCGGGAAGGCGGTTGGCCGCCGCTTCGACGGCGGCGATTCATCCGCGCGACGACCGCTCGTCCGTCGAGCCGAGGAGCATCGGGCGGCGCCCGCGGCACCGTTCCCGGGCACGGCACGGGAAAACGGGCCGACAACAACGGACGCCGGGACGAGCGGGCTGGACGGCCCTTGGCATTCCCTCGCGCAGTAGTCCGTCTTCTCGAAGCGGCGCTCGATGGCCTTCCTGCAAGGACTGCTGGCTGGGAGCGACCCCGCAGCGGAGGGGACGATGGGGATGCACATCGCCATCCTCCCCGATGCCGATCGAGGCATGCCGAGATGGGGGGTCGCTCCCATCCACGGCCAAGGAACGCGGATCGGCATCGGCGTTCCGCTGGCCGTGGTGCAACCGCAAGCGCGCAAGCGACATGGGGCAGCGGCGGCGTGTCCCATCGCAGGCGCGATTTCGTGTCCGGCCACCCCCAAAGTGCCATGGGCACTCGTGGATCGGCATCGGGCGCACCGATTCGGGTCCGGGCCAACGCCTTCCGAGCGGCTGAACAGGGCGCAGGGCCGGCCGAGCCGCGACTGGCGGAGAAGCCCCGCCGACGCGACGTTTCAAACGCGCAGATCGTGCAGTCCATCATCGAAAAAGGAATCGAATGATGGCACGCACGAAACGAGTCCGGCGCAGCTATGGCGCCGGCGAATGGGGCCGGAACCGGGTGAGGGTCTTCCCCGATCCCAAGACCGGCTTGTACCAGATCGAGTGGCGGGAGAACGGGCGCAGGCTCACGAGGTCGCTCAAGCACCGCGACTGGTCGCGGGCCAAGCGGCAGGCGGACGAATTCGCCGCAGGCTTCGCGGGGCCGGAGGTGAACGGGAGCGCGAAAGCCGAGCCCGAGCCGCTCAAGCTGGGCACGCTTTTTGACATCTACGGTGAAGAGGTGACGCCCACCAAGGCCGAGGGGACACAGCAGAGCGACAGGACCGCGACCGGGATGTTCCTCCAGTTCTTCGGCAGGGACCGCGACCCGTCCACACTCTCCCAGCGCGACTGGGACCGGTTCATCCGGGAGCGGCGCGCGGGAAGGATCGGCATCTCGGGCAAGTCCGTGTCCAATCGGACGATCGCATGGGACCTGACGTTCCTGATGGCCGTGCTCAACTGGGCGGCGAGGTCGAGGGACGAGCGGGGCCGCCTGCTCCTCGACTCCAACCCGCTGAAGGGCCTCAGGAAGCCCAGGGAGAAGAACCCCACCCGGGTCGTCCTCACCGAACAGGAGTATCAGGCGTTGTTGAGGGTGTCCCGGGAGGTGGACTGGCGGTTCCATGTCGCGCTCGTACTCGCGCACGAGACCGGGCACCGCATCGGCGCCATCCGCAAGCTCCGGTGGTCCGATATCGACTCCGAGGGCGAAGCGGTGCGGTGGCGGGCGAAGCACGAGAAGACGGGCTACGAGCACACCACGCCCGTGACCGACGAGGCGTTGGCCGCTTTGGAGGAAGCGCGAGCGATGAGCGCCGGGACCGGGGACGGGCCGGTGCTGCCCGCCCCGACGGATGCCTCGCGGTGCGTGGGCCGGTCGCTGCCGAGCTTCTGGTGGCAGAGAGCCCAGAAGCTCGCGGCGCTGGAACCGAAGCGGGGCCGAGGCTGGCACTCGCTGAGGCGGAAATTCGCGTCCGACCTCATGGACCAGCCGCTCAAGGTGCTGTGCGAACTCGGCGGCTGGAAGACGGCCAAGACCGTCCTCCAGTGCTATCAGAGAGCCGACGAGGGACAGCTGAGGCAGGCGCTCGCGGACCGCCGGAGAGTTCGGGCCTGATTCCCAATCGGCGGGAATCAATCGGCGGGAATGGCGTCGGCCGAATCCGTAAGTTCAATGATAACAACAGATCCGCACGGGAATGCGCATGCTCGCCCAGCGTGCGAGCCGTGTCCGGTCGCGCCCGATGGAGCCTGGCCATGCGGCTCCGCTCGCGCCTCAATGACCCAGCACGGTCCACGTCAGCGACCGTGTCACCGCCTGCCGCCGCGGCCTCGTGCCGATAGGCGGCGTGCTCCGCCGAGCGTGGGCGCGAGCTGCGCCGGTGACGCTGAGGCGGTCCGCGGGGATCGCACCGGCGACGCGGTTCGCGATGGCGGCACCCACCGCTCGCTGCCCCGGCAGCGGCGCGGGAAGTTGGGGGTTCAAGGGGGACGCAGTGTCCCCTTGGCCAGAGCGCAATAGTGCAGGAAATAGATCTTGTAATATAAGGTGCAACAACCTTCTGCTACAGTTGATATAAACTATTGTCGTATAGTAGTTTATATCACAAATTAGGTTTGCACTTGACCAGGAAATAAATCCGTGCGACATTCTCTTTCATGTCTGCGATCAAGTACGAACGACCAGAGAGTTGGATCCGCTACGAGGGTAGGCACCTCATTCGACAGTTGACGGACGCCAAGGCGGCTGTCATGTCGTTGTGCACGGTTCCCTATCAACGCCGATGGGTGGAAGCACTTCAAGAGATCGAACTGAAGCGGGAGGTGGCAGGAACTTCTCGTATCGAGGGTGCTGAGTTCACTGAAGGCGAACTCGATGCGGCCATGCAGGAGACGCCTGCCGAACTGTTGACGCGGTCACAGCGACAGGCACGCGCCGCAGTGGAAACTTATCGGTGGATTCCAAGCATTCCCTCTGATCGGCCTATTGACGGCGATTTGATCAAGGAAATTCATCGGAAGATCGTGACCGGAGCGGATGATGACCGATGCGAGCCGGGTCGACTCCGAACAGCCGAGCAGAACGTTGTGTTTGGATTGCCTCGCCACCGAGGTGCGGAAGGCGGAACAGTTTGCGAGGATACGTTCGCGGACTTCACCCGGGCGATACGGCAGGAATATCGGGAACATGATCCGATAATTCGGGCCATCGCGGCTCACTATCACCTAGCTGCCATGCATCCGTTTCTCGACGGCAACGGACGGACCGCGCGAGCGCTTGAGGCCTTGATGCTCCAGCGCATCGGGTTACGTGATACGTCCTTTATTGCGATGTCGAATTACTACTACCACGAGCAAGCACAGTATCTAAGCACGCTCGCGGAAGTACGTAGAGCCGGGCATGACCTTACGGCTTTCCTCTCTTTCGCCCTCACGGGTGTTGCCCAACAGAGCCAGCAGCTGCTTTCCAGGATCCAGAGGGAAATTCAGAAGGAGTTGTATTTGAATCTGGCTCAGAGCCTGTACGCCCACCTCAAAACTCCGAAGAAGCGGGTTATAGCCGAACGTCAGCTTGAGATAATACGGGTGCTTCTACGGGGAGACGAAGAAGAGATCGACGTGAGGCATCTGCATCGGGAGACTGCGTTACACTATGCCAGCCTCAAGTTCCCGATTCGGGGTCTATGGCGCGACTTGACCAGCCTGTTGGCGCTAGAAGCAATTTCCGTGGAAAGGCCTGACGACGATAGAATTCTCATCAAGGCAAGGCTGGATTGGCCAACTAGAATGACCGAGACAGACCTATTCAAAAGGCTCAAGGAGCTTCCGAAAGCTAAGACTAGCTTCGTTCACGAGGCCGACCGCCTCTAACGCCACGCTCGACTGCCTCAGGGTGCTTTTCTTCGTGTCAATGGCCAGATGGAGTCGGGACAGCCATCATGCCCCTGCTCCCCCGTTTGCGGCGTGCTCCGCGGAGACGGCCCGGGAGGTGGGGGGCTCGCCCCCTGAACCCCCTTCCCGGAGGGCAGCCATATTGGGAATAGCCATCTCGTCCAGCCAAGTCCCATAACGCATATAACTGACTTGTTTATATTGACTTATCACGATGCATAAGGATCTCTCCTGTCCCATACCGATCCGCTCCATACCCTTGCATCCGCTAATCTGTGGTGGATATATTGGTAGGTATGACACCCCCCAAGCGACCCCCGCAACGCAAGCCGCGCAGACGGCATCCCAACAACGCCCTGACGCCTGCCTTCGTGCGCAACGTGAGCCAGGCCGGACGCTATTGTGACGGCCAGGGCCTCTATCTCGATGTGCGGCCCTCGGGCAGCCGGGGCTGGATCCAGCGCCTCACGATCCGCGGCCGCCGAACCGAGCTCGGGCTCGGCGGATTCCCCCTGGTCTCGCTGAAGGAAGCCCGAGAGAAGGCGTTCGCCAACCGGAAGCTCGCCCGCGAGCGAGGCGATCCCCTGTCGGAGAAGCGGCGGGTCGAGTCGACGCCCACCTTCGCGGACGCGACCCGGCAGGTCTGGAACCAGCTGCGGCCGGGCTGGCGCTCCCCCCAGCATGCGCAGCTCTGGCTGAGCAGCCTGGAGCGCTACGCTGTTCCTCGCATCGGGAAGATGCCAATTTCGGAGGTGACGAGCGCCGACGTGATCGAGATCCTCGCTCCGATCTGGCACGACATGCCGCCCACGGCCCGGAAGTTGCGCCAGCGCATCCGCGCGGTCATGGAGTGGGCGGTGGCGATGGGTCTCAGGCCCGACAACCCGTGCGACCGGATCGGCCCGGTGCTCGGTTCGCAGGGGGGCGTCGTTCGACACATGCGGGCGTTGCCGCACGGCCAGGTGTCGGCGGCGATCGAGACGGTGCGGAGGTCGAACGCGCGGCCGGTCGTGAAGCTGGCATTCGAGTTCCTGGTGCTGACGGCGACACGCTCCGGCGAGGTGCGTGGGGCGCTCTGGACGGAGATCGACCGGGGCGAGGGTGCGTGGATCATCCCGGCCCGACGCACGAAGGCGGCGCGCGAGCACCGGGTCCCGCTGTGCCGGCGTGCGCTGGAGATCCTCGAGGAGGCGCGGGCGCTCGATCGCGGCAGCCCGCTCGTGTTTCCAGGCCTGCGCAGAAACCCCATTGCGACCACAGCGCTGTCGGAACTGCTCAGGGAGTTAAAGATCGCGGCTGTGCCGCACGGGTTCCGGTCGAGTTTCCGGGACTGGGCGGCCGAAGATACGGATCATCCCCGCGAGGTCGTGGAGGCGGCGCTGGCGCATGTCGTCCAGAACAAGGTCGAGGCCGCCTATCGGCGCACGGACCTGTTCGACCGGCGGCGCCGACTCATGGAGGACTGGGCGAGCTACCTGGCTGGCGAGCGTCAAGAACCGAAGGGCACGTAGCTCCATCGCCACGGCCCATTCTAACACAGTTCGGGTGCGGTGATGTACACACTGGGCCGTGGGCGCCTTGGTGTGCCAGATCGGAGTGAGGATCTCGATCACGTCGGCGCGCGTGACCTCATCTGGACGGCGCACGCCTGACAACGAAGCACGAGCGACTCCTGCGGCTCGAAGAGACGCCAGGGAACGGGATCCGCCGTACCGGAAAGCTCGCATCAGGTCGTCGACCACCAGTTAGGGAGCAACGCGGTGGAGCCGGGACCGTCTGGGATGATTCTGGGCCACTCTCTTTAGATGCCGAGGGTCATCTGTGGATGGGTCCCGCGACGAGTGGTCCGCATCGACCGTGTAACCTGTTTGGTTGGGAAGAATGAGGCTGGCAAATCCGCCTTGTTGGAAGCTTTGTACAAGCTGAATCCCGTAGACAGTACCGCCAGATTCGTCCAAGAGGACTACCCGCGGCGATTCGCGCTCACTGACGAAGGTAAGCAGAACCAAGAGTCAGCCGATGTTTTGACCACCACGTGGGACATTGAGAGCAAAGATTTTGGGATCATAAAGGACGAGCTACCAGAGGTCTCGCTGCTGGACAATTCCACTGTCACAATAAACAAAGGGTACGGTAACATTCGGTATTGGCGTGTTGCAGCAGATGAAAGTAAAACTGTTGATAACTTAATTCAGTCCGCACGATTTAATGCTTCTGAGAGAGCATCGGTAGGCAACGTTGATACTCTGATGCAGCTCGCCACCGCCTTGGAGGAAATCAGAGAACCGACGGAAAAACATCAAGAACTGTTAGTACGCCTAAACGAAAGATATCAACAACGCTCTATAAGCTTAGCGGTGGCCAACGTTCTTAGTCGGGCATTACCAAAGTTTGTCTACTTCCGAGACTACGAAAGACTTCCCGGAAAGGTTGCCATAAATGATCTTATAAGACGCGGACAACAAGACGACTTCACGTTCGAATTGCGAATTTTTCAGGCTCTCTTAGCACTAGTGAACAGTACCGCTGAGGAGATCGCTGACGCACATAAGTCCGAGCAACTCATCATGAAGTTGGAGGCGATATCCAATCGACTATCAGACGAGATTTTCGAGTACTGGAGTCAAAACAAACACCTACGAGTTGAGTTTCGATGTGATATGGCACGTAATCAAGACCCATCGCCATTTAATGACGGATAATGGATCTTCAGTACCCGGATTGTGAACGAGAGGCATCGAGCGTCTGTCAATTTCGACGAACGCAGTAGTGGATTCATCTGGTTTTTCTCATTTCTGATATGGTTCTCCCAGATGAAGGAGAACTACGCTGATAAATTGATAGTGTTACTAGATGAACCAGGTCTGACTCTTCACGGCAAGGCTCAACAAGACCTTTTAGCGCCCCCTTTAGCGCCCCTTTTTAGCGGAGGAGGCAGCGAGGATTCTGGGGAATGTTGGCCTCGCCTCTATCGGAGGTAGGTTGAGCGCGGTGATTTCTGTGAGACGCGCCCGGGAATTGGAAACTTCCGCCGCCTCCTTGCACCAGCACCGTCCGCGCCTGCGCGGCGACCGAGAGCCCGCGAGCTGGGGGGGGCCTGGATGAGGACAATGCTGGCGGCAGGACGCCCGACCTCTCGCGAGGGTGGAATGAATGAAGTAAGCCATGCACCCGCTCCGCGCCGCAAGACCAAGCCCAAGGGCCGCCATCCGCACAAGCGGCTCTCGGCCGCGTTCGTGCCCTCCGCACCGCCGGGCAGATATTGCGACGGCAACGGGCTCTACCTCTTCGTCCAGCCGAGCGGAGCCCGAAGCTGGGTCCAGCGGCTCGTCATCCGCGGACGGCGGCGGGACTTCGGACTCGGAGGCGTGGCTCTGGTCTCGCTCGCCGAAGCACGGGAGAAGGCGCGGGCGAACCGCAAGCTGGCCCGCGAGGGCGGCGATCCGCTCGCCGAGAAGCGCCGCGCCCAAGGGATGCCGACGTTTGCCGAAGCCGCCGAGCGCGTCGTGGAGCAGAAGCGGTCCGGTTGGCGCAACCCGAGGCAGGCCCATGACTGGATGGCGAGCCTGAGGCGCTACGCATTCCCGCGCATCGGTCGGACGCTCATCACGGAGGTGACGAGCGGCGACATGCTCGAGATCCTCGGTCCGATCTGGCACACGAGGGCACCCACGGCCCGCGTGCTGCGCCAGCGCATCCGCACGGTACTGGAGTGGGCCGTGGCGATGGAGTTCCGGACCGACAACCCCGCCGACCGCGTGGCGTCGTTCCTCGGGTCGCAGGAGACGATGGTGCGGCACATGCGAGCCTTGCCGCATCGCGAGGTGGCGTCGGCGCTGGACAAGGTGTGGGCCTCGCATGCGATGCCGGTTTCCAAGCTGGCGTTCGAGTTCCTGGTGCTGACGGCGGCGAGATGGGGCGAGGTCCGTTGGGCCGAGTGGTCGGAGATCGACTTGGCGGAGGGAGTGTGGACGGTTCCAGAAGCGCGCATGAAGGCGAAGCGGGAGCACCGCGTGCCGTTGTGCCGCCGGGCGTTGGAGCTTCTCGAAGGGACGCGGAAGCGGGACGATAGGTCCGGTTCGTTGGTCTTCACGCGGAAGGGCGGCCAGCCGCTCGCCGACCGGCAGCTGCGCCAACTGCTCCAGCAGCAGGAGATCGCGGCCGTCCCGCACGGCTTCCGGTCTTCGTTCCGGGATTGGGCCGCCGAGGAAACGGACCATCCCCGCGAGGTGGTCGAGGCGGCGCTGGCGCACGTCGTCCAGAACAAGGTGGAGGCCGCGTACCGGCGCACGGACCTGTTCGAGCGGCGTCGTCGGCTCATGGATGACTGGGCGGAGTATCTCGCGGGCCGGAGAGCGGGCACCGAGACCTGACCTTTACGTGCCTCCGCCTCCGCGACGGGCTCAGAGGCCGTTTCGGGGCGGCTCAGGGGCATTTCGGGTTATCCTACGGGCCGTAGGATGGCCGAGGATCGACGATCGCCGGTCCCCGAGGGGTACGGGTAGGGCGGAAAGCGGCGGCGCGGCAAAGGGCGCGGCCATCGCCAAGGAGTTGACGGGTCCCCCGTCGCCCTCCCCGTCCGTGAGGCTGACGACCGAGAGGCGGAGGAGCTTGCCCGCGACGGCTCGGCGGGCGTTGTTCCGGGCGGTGCCCGGACAGGCGTTGCGGAGGCGTCCGCAGGGCTGGCTTGAGCCACTCTTAGGTGGCTAAGCCAGCATACCCCGTGTGGGTACACGGGGCTGGCGAGGGGTGGCTCCGCTCCCCCCTTCGAACCCCCCTTCTATTCCGAGCTTGGGGCTCGGTTCGTGGGGCGGACGGCACACGTCGCCCTCCGCGTTGGACCGCCCCCGGCGGCTGGCTCTCGATGGCGAGATCAGCGCCGGTTCCGTGCGAGCAGTTCGCGTAGCGCCACGTCGTCGGTGATGTCGCCGGACCAGCCGTAGGCGGCGGCCACGGCGGCGTCGAGTTGGGCATGCGCATCGGCGAGCCATTGCGGTCGCGCGTTGTAGAGGTTGGTCAGCGTCCGCTTCTTGAGCGCGGTCGCCGCCTTCTTGTCGCGCGGGATCGGGCGCGGGGGATAGCCTCGGACGGGTTCCGCGACCCATTCGACCCACTCGGGCGGGTTGAGCCAGCGGTCTCGGAGTTCGACGAGCCGCCGAGCCGCCGAGGCAATGGCCCGGGCGCGTGGAGCGGCCTTGTAATCGCTGGCGGGGATGTCGGGCGAGAGTCCATCCGGGAAGGGGAAGGTCTCGAAGGTGGTCGTGGGCGTGTAGCGCGGATCGTTGCCCTTGCCAAGCCAAGTGCCCATGCGTAGCGACCAAGCCTCGTGGAACCGGCTGTGCAGGATGCCGAACGTGGCGTCGTCCTCGCGGGCGATGGCGATCAGGGCGCTGTCGGGGCAGATCCGGATGTCGAACCAGACGAAGAGGCGGTGTTTGGACACGCGCGGCGTGGCGATGTAGCGGGACAGGCCGCCAAGCGCCTCTCGAAGTTCCTGCCTCGGTCGAAGATGCCGCCACCACCGGAGACGGTGTTCTTCGATCCGGTTTCTCTGCCGCATCGGGTGGACGTGTTCGCGAATGTGCTGGAACGGAGACTCGTACAGGGTGGCGTCTCCCTCCTCCATCTCCCACCCGAAATCGACGATCCATTTGTCGGCGGGCCGCCGGGTAACGGCCATGCCATTCATCCACGGCTTGAGCACGTCCGAGTTGGGGCGGCCGTTGGGGTTCGCGGGCTCCCGCAGCCACTCGCGCGCCAAGTCTCCGGGAACGTCGAACGGCCCGCCCTTGGTGTCGCCCATGAAGGCCACGCCCGCGTTCCGGGCGAGCCGCCTCGCCTTGGTCAGGTCGATGCCTGCGCCTCCTCGTCGGGCCGTGAGGTCCGTGTAGATCTCGTCAACGGTCTCGCCGTCGAGGCGGCGGTCCGGCGCGAGTTCGCCGTCCGCCTCCGAGAAGCACACCAGCGAGACGCGGACGGCGGCACCGTCGATCACCCACGGCTCGTCGCTCCACGCGTCGACGATCGGCCGACCGTGCGCTGCCCGTTCGAGCGCCCGGCGGTTCGCGCCGCCCCTGATCGAGTTGGTCGCGACCAAGCCGACCCGCTTCGAGGTCTTGCCGCCCAAGCGTTCACCGGCCTTCACGAACCAGTAGCAGACCAGATCGGCCTCGCGGGGCACCCGGCGCTCGTACACCCGGAACAGGGTCGATACGTATTCCTCGCCGAGGTTCGAGATGAGGAGCTTGCCGCCAAGGAAGGGCGGGTTGCCGATGACCACATCCGCCTCGGGCCACTCCGGTTCCCCGCCGTCGGCCGTCAGTATCGCGTCGCGGCACTCGATCGTTTCCAATGGGTCGAGGATCGGCTCCCGCGCGCCCGGAAACCCGTTCCTCCGCATCCACTGGATCTCGCCGATCCACACCGACACCCGCGCCAGTTCCGCCGCGTAGGCGTTCAACTCGATCCCCTTCACGTTGGCGGGGCCGACCGAAGGGAAGCCGCGCTGGAGACCCAGCGCCTCGGCCTCCAACTGGACTTGGTGCTCCATGTCGTGGAGAGCGTGGAGCGCGAGGTAGAGGAAGTTGCCCGAGCCGCAGGCCGGGTCGAGCACGGTGAAGTTGCGCAGCCGTTCCAGAAACGTGCCGAGCGCGTTCTCCGCCTGCCTGCGGTTCCGCGTCTCCGCACCCTTTGACTTCGCGGAGTTCGCGCGCTTGATCCTCTTGGCAATCCCAGCTTTCGCGGTCTTCCACTCGGCCAGCAGGGGGCGAACGATCACCGGATCGATGATCCGCATGATCTTGTCCCGGTCCGTGTAGTGCGCCCCGAGTTGCGAACGCTTGTCGGGGTCAAGGCCCCGCTCGAACAGCGTGCCCAGGATCGAGGGATCGATGCTGGACCAGTCCAGTCCGGAGGCCGCCAGCGTCGTCTCGATCTGCCCCTTGTCCATGGGGAGGGCGGCATCGTCCTCGAACAGCCCGCCGTTGAACCAATCCACGTCCTCGAACCCGACCTCGCCCCCCGTGGACATCGCGCCGAACAGCTTCCGCGCCAAGTCCGCGAACTTCTCCGGCTCCCGGCGCGCCCGCCTCAGCATGCGGGTGAACATGTCGTTGGGGAGCAGGCCCACGTCCTCGGCGAACATGCAGAACACGAGGCGGTTCACGAAGTGCGCCACGTCCTCGGGGCCGTGGCCTTGGTCCCTGAGCGACTGCGCGAGCCGCGCGAAGTGCTTGGCAGCCCGTTCCGTCAGCGTCTGACGGGTCTCGCCCGGCCGCAGCCGCTCAGGGTCGGACATGGCCCACTTGAGCTTGTCGCGTACCGCGCCGTCCACGAGATCGTCAAGCGCGAACTCGTGCGTCTTGCTGACCGAGTTGGTCCAGTTCGTCCGGATCCGGAACCGTCTCATGTCCGAGACGATCAGCAACGGCGGGTTCTCCAGCGCGAGCGCGTACTGCCGCAACTGGTCGAACGCGGCGTCGAGGTTCGCGTGCTTCCCCTTGTACTCCCAGGCGAAGCAGTGGCGCTTCCACACATCCGCCCAGCTCCCGCCGCCGGAGTCCTTCAGCGCGCCGCGCTCGAAGCAGTAGCGGTCCCCCTTGGGGTCCGCCTCCGCAGGGGTCGGTTCCCCGAGCAGCCGGCACAGGTCGATGAAGTGCTCCTGCGCCGCCGAGCGCTCCTTCAACTCCGACGCGTGCCACTTCGCAATGAACTCGTTCGCGATCACCTCAACGACTCTCCGCTTGCGCTTCGCGGTTCACATGGGCCAACACGCCTCCCCTCGGGCGCTTGACGCAATGCCATGAATGTATCACCACTTGGGGGTGCGCCGGCGCGATCCCAACACCGCGGGAGGACCCAAGCGGACATGGCCGAGGCGGTACGAAGACGCGCCCGCCCCCCTACGACGGTGATCGACCGGAACCCGTCCTCGGGTCCAAAGTCCTCCGATGCGGTCGATTGGATTCCCGTTCGGGAAGGGGTAAGGAATGAGGTAAGCCAATCCTGTGTACACCCCGTAACATCAATAATGGTGGCTGTTTACGCTATATCCAGAGTAGACACATCGTCAACATCCGCGGCAACAGCTACCGGATGCGTCACCACACCGAACTCTCCAAAGCCCTTCACTCGCCTCCTTCGGAGTCGAGCTCTTCACACCCAAGGCCGAGGAGAAGAAAACGAAAGGAGAACACGACGTCCTAGAGGCCCGTCACCTCCCTCCGAAGTGTGACATTTTCAACCGGCGTTGACACTCAACGCCTTTCGGCATCACAGAGGTTCTCACCAGGTCGCGTCCATTCTGGACAACGAAGACGACATGTGCTCAACGCCTTTCGGCATCACAGAGGTTCTCACTCCCCAGCGGGTGACATTGTGCCCCTGCCAGATGTGGTGCTCAACGCCTTTCGGCATCACAGAGGTTCTCACGAGCTAGGATCAAAGGGTGAGTAAAAGAGAGGCGACGTACCTTTGCGCTGAGATTTAAACCAGCGAGCCCGGGTGACAGCCCGGGGAAAGGAACGTCGCCTCATGAGAGAGGATATCGCGGGACCCCGGGGTGCGTCCAGCAGGCCGATGTGGGAGACGCTCGAGGGGATGGTTAGGGAGAAGGCGCAGGAGTTCATCCAACAGATCATGGAGGAGGAAGAGTCACGGGAGTTGTTAGGCCGGGAGAAGTCCGAGCGCAGGAGTACGGTGGACTCGGCCGAGGGCTACCGCAACGGATATGGCAAGCCGAGGCGGTTGGCGATGAGCTCGGGCACGATCACACTCCGACGCCCTCGGGTTCGGGGCGTCGAGGAGCGGTTCGAGAGTCGGGTGCTGCCGTTGTTCGCGAGACGGACGAAGGAGCTGGGCGCTCTGCTTCCGGAGCTGTATCTGCACGGACTGGCGGAGGGAGACTTCGAGCTGGCGATGCGGGGACTGCTAGGCGAGGGGGCCCCGCTGTCGAAGTCTTCGATCCGGAGACTGCGGCGGAGTTCGAGGAATGGAGCCAGCATCGCCTGGAGGTCCGTGAGGTCGTCTACGTATGGGCGGACGGGATCTACGTGAAGGCAGGGCTCGAGCGGGACAAGGCGGCGCTGCTGGTGGTGCTGGGCGCGATGCGAGACGGGACGAAGGAGGTGTTGGCCCTGAGATCGGGCTACCGAGAGTCGGTCGAGTCCTGGTCCGAGGTGTTGCGGGATCTGAAGGCACGCGGCATCGAGGTGCCCCGGCTTCTGATGGCGGACGGTAACGCGGCGATCTGGGGCGCAGTACGGCAGGTATGGCCTGAGGCGGGCGAGCAACGGTGCTGGAACCACAAGATGAGGAACGTGCTGGACCGGCTGCCGCAGCGGGAGCAGAGCGAGGCGAAGGATCTTCTCAAGGGCCGTGGTCTACGCACCGAGGCGGTCCGAGGCTGTGAAGGCCCGCGAAGTGTTCGCCAGGCGCTACAGGCCGTGGTATCCGAAGGCGGTGGACGTACTCGAGGACGACTGGGAGCGGATGGTGGCGTTCTACGACTTCCCCGAGGACCACTGGAAGCATCTACGCACGACGAACGTGGTCGAGAGCCCGTTCGCTGCGCTACGGCTCAGGACGACGGCGGCGAAGCGATTCAAGCGGATCGAGAGCGCTACGGCGCTGATCTGGAAGTTGCTCTTGGTGGCCGAGAAGCGGTTCCGAAGGCTCGACGCTCCTCACCTCCTCAAGGACGTGTTTGAAGGAAGGAAGTTCGAAGACGGAAAGCCCGTCTCAACCCAACAGCGGAAGAATGCCGCCTGATACGTTTACACACCTATTGACCCAACCTCGTTCTCACAGGAATGGCGTGTCCGGTGCGCGGACCAGTTCGGGTGCTCAACGCCTTTCGGCATCACAGAGGTTCTCACACGTCGTAGTACGCGATCACCATCCCCTCGTCGAGGTGCTCAACGCCTTTCGGCATCACAGAGGTTCTCACTTTCTACTGAACGGGTTGGTTGCGTCCCCGAAGTTGTGCTCAACGCCTTTCGGCATCACAGAGGTTCTCACCGGCACCCAGCGAGGAGGTGACCGTCCAGACGGCGTGCTCAACGCCTTTCGGCATCACAGAGGTTCTCACAGGAACCGGCTCCGACGCAAGCGCCAGCGAGTCTATGTGCTCAACGCCTTTCGGCATCACAGAGGTTCTCACAAGTGAACTCGGGGCATCTCTCCGTCGGCCGTAACATCATGTGCTCAACGCCTTTCGGCATCACAGAGGTTCTCACCTCGATCCCCGGTGCAATATGCTGGCTCAGGCTGACTAGTGCTCAACGCCTTTCGGCATCACAGAGGTTCTCACGCTGCGGGGCGGCGGCGGCAACGAGTTCATCGGTGTGTGCTCAACGCCTTTCGGCATCACAGAGGTTCTCACATAGCCGTCGTAGCACCGTCGGGTCTCCTATCTGGCGTGTGCTCAATGCCTTTCGGCATCACAGAGGTTCTCACCGCTCTCGGCTGGACATAAGCGGGGGGCGGCTTTCCGGGGTGGTTTTCATGGACCTCATCTTGTGCGGGAAGGACCCGGTCCCAATGTCCTCTAGAGGATGACGGATCTTCCCGGAATTGCTTGGACATTCGCTTGTTCACGCACCCGAGAGCGTGTAAATGCCAGAAGACACCGTTACATAGTGTCAATCGCCACACCCTTCGATACCCCCCCCTGGGATGTGAGCTGGACGTTGCCGTGTAACACCATAGAGCTCACCTGCGCGATCGGAAGGTCCGTGACGATGCCATCGAGTGCCTGGACCCTCAGACATAGCGCGGCTCTTCCGACCCGCGATCCCGGCTCGGTGACATGCACTATCTGACGGTCATCGTCTGGAGGAGCCGGTAATGACCGATGGTCGGTCGGCCTTTCCTCATCCGGCAAGCAGACGCCAGAGAGGCTGCAATGCGTGCAGAGGTTGCGGTTCTCGGCTACCGGTGGGCGCCTTGAGGACGCGCTGAGCCTCCGCGCTTCGGCGATGGCTTTCCGCACGTCGTTACGGAGGTCATCTGTAACGGCTACGTGAACCCAGGCACTATCGCGTGCGTAGTGGATGCGTGCATGCCGAACGGAGGTCTTCCGAAGGTCCTCCAGAAGCATGGCATAGGCGCCGACCTGTAGTACGTCAGACGGCCACCCAGCGAGTCCGGCTTCGGTTCGTCTAGCTCTGCCACGCTTAACCTCGACAGGGATCAGATCCTCCTTCTCCGACCGAATGAAATCGACGCGCCCTTGGAGTCCCAAGCGGGCCGAAACGACGTGCATCGAATCTTTGTGCTTGCGCTCAAGTGAGGCATGGAGTTCTCGGCCCGCGTAGACGCGGGCGTTGGCCACTCGCTGCCCTTCGACATTCTCGAGATAGAATAGGCGAGGGCAGTAGGCGAGCGCGTGAAGAGCCATCACGGGCACCAGTTCGACCGAATCTGCCGGTGGATTTGAGCGGAGCCCCTGGACCCCACTTCCTTCCCCCTCAACCTCCTGGCGTGAGGCGGACATAGTCTTCCTCGTTGAACGCGCGCTCCACAAGGCTGAATCGTCGAAGCCTGGTTGCGGACGGGTCTTCACAATCGACCCAGACGGGGAGGGTGAGCGACCCAGCTTCATGCGGGTGGAGCGAGACGCCTAGTGGTGGAGCAGTACGGCAGACTGCGATCTCGTCCACCAAGAACGTGCTCTCGCCTAGCGATAGTGCGCCGTACCGGTCCACGCCCTCAGGATGCTCTAGAGCGTCCCTGACGGAGCTCGAGAGGTCATGTACCGCATCGCCTTGCCTTACTGCGATCCACGCTTCGAGTCCGAGGATCACCTCTTGGTAGTCGGGTCGGTAGCTGGCTATTCCGTGGTGCCGACCGCCGACCGGGTCGCGCCGGAGCTTCCGAAGCACGCGCGACGACTCACGGACACGGTCCACCATGATCGCGATCCCAGTTCCTCGGTAGTCGGAGTGCGCTCCATCCGTGACACCACAAAGCGAAAGCAGCATTCCGAACACCGTGGCGGGCGGCGGGACCGGATATGTGTCCTGGTAGTCCCTCGACAGATGCGGACGAAACGAGACGATCGGAACGGACGCCCTGACGACAAACGCGTCCATCCCTACAGTCCCAGGTCGCGCCGCAGTCTTGCCTCGGCTTCGTGAAAAGCATCCTTCACGCCCTCGGTGCAGGTGACGCCCGAGGCAGCGAGACTATCCCGCAGCGTAAGAGCTGCGGGACCCCCGACCACGACTTCGCTGCCATCGATGTCCCCCGAGCGAATGCGTGACAGGAGCGAATCGGCGGTGATCGTACCAAGCTCATCCTGCTCAAAGCAGTACATGAGCCGAGGAGCCGGGTCGTGCGTCCAGCGCAGCACAATTGCGTCGGGCGAGAAATCGTAGAGATAGCGGCTGTGGTTACCTGCCACCCGGTGAAGGTCGCGAATACTCTCCAGCGCATCGATGGCGCGCGTGCAATCCTCCAGGGCTTCAGGTGTGAGGGCGAACGAGTATTGGTAGCGCGTTGCGTGAATCTCGGTCCCGTAAGGGATCGGGTTGGTGTTCCCCGACGACTGCGCGCCGACCGCTGCCGCATTGAAGACGACGTCGCCCGGCCAGGGGCGAGTGCTGAGTGCGCGGGTGATTTCCAATCGCCCGCGACGCTTCACGGTCTCCTTGTCCGGCAACATGAAGCCCAGCAGGTCGTCGTCCAGGTACGACTTCCAATCCTCAAACTTCGGGTCCCTCCACTCGCTGCCGTCGGAGGCGATGCGCCGGTTTACGGTCTTGCCTGCTTCGGTGAACGCTTCGCGAATCGCATAGCGAATCGCCTCCGCGCTCACGGTCGTGAAAAGGCCATCGTCCTTGATGACCTTTTGCAACGTGGTCACGTTGCCGGCGTTCTCGCCCCGATTGTTGGACGCGATCCCGTGTGGTGTCAGGACGGTACCAAAAAGATGGTGGGCCATGGTGGATCTCCGCTCCTGGTTTCAGTTCTCGCTGGTTGCAGTTGCTCTACTCGACGTGCCCCGCCTCTTCGCCCTCTTCCTTCTCCGCCTTACCCTGGTAGGTCACTAAGGAGAACAGTGCGAGATCCCGAGCTCGACGCCATGTGGCAGGTGAGTCGATGAATGCCCAAATAGCCTGAGCGTTTTCCCGGAGCGTTTGGCTGCCTCCGGCGTCGGCAAAAAATCCCGCGAGCGCCGTCCGCAGGGTAGAGCGGGTATTGGATCTCGAGAGCAATCGCCGGGAGGATTCGCGAAAGTCTTCCCATCGGTCCTGCACCGATCTTGCACCGCGCTTGGCGTATTCCGCTTCCTGTCCGAACCGGCGCGCCATCGCCTCATGCATGGCATAACGGAAAAGTCGATCTAGCTCTCGATTCGCGTCCATTGGCAACTCCTCCGCGATAGCGGTCAGGGCTCTTCGTTTGTAACCGACAAGTCGGAACCAGGCTCGTTCCTCCGACTCGTTCTTTTGGCTCAATTTCTTCACTTCCTCGCGATCTTCTTTCGGGATATCGAATAGAGAATGGTACCAGTAGCGGCCATGCGCGAGGTTGGCCGAGATCCTGCCTCGCGGGGTCGGCACTGAGATGAAGTTACCTTCTCCGTCTTTTCGGGCCCGGTAACGGTTTGGCAGGTGTCGAAGGACCGTCTCGAACTCGTCTAGTTGTTCCATTCCAGGATGCAGCCGGCAGAAGCTTGAGCGGACCCTCTGCTGCCTATTCCATGCGACACGGCCAACCCTCAGAACCTCGAGTCCCCTGAGCACGAGATGCCGCTTCGCACTTTGGGTTCGATAGGCAACCGCGACTCCAAGTCCGGCGTCCTCAAGGCTCCGAACCTCCGCTTCCTTCCAGCCGATGCGCACAAGCGGACGCACCGATGCGAACGCTGCCAGGTCAGAGACGTCAGGAACCACAATCACCCAAGAGAACTTCTGTGCTCTGAAGAAGAAGCACCCAATCGGAGCGAAGAAGAGAGGAATGGCCTGGATGGCCGAGCCGGTCCAAGACTTCTCACCGCCGTGTCGTGCGGTCCCACCCGGCATGATGAACTGAGCGAACTCGACCCGCGATTTCGTCTCGCCATTCTGGTCGAAGAGTTCATTCCGGAAGGCGGAGACATATTTCAGTTTCGTCTTAGGCTCCCGGAATCGGACTTCGATGGACCTTTCGTCCTCGAACTCGACTCGCTTCCGTGTCCACGTCGTCTTCGACTGAGATTTCCCGTGCTGGAGAAACGTTGAGAGGATGCCATTGTTCTCTAGCAATCGGTCCGGGTAGGCATCTCTGGCGGAACCCCGGTGAACAGCGGGGAGGTAAAGCACCCCGAGCCCTTCCTGGCTAGTCGGCTGCCGAGTCTGCCAGGCGAACTCAATAAGCTTCACGAGCGCATCGCGAGGGGGCACGTCATCGGGCCAACGAAGCACCACGACGTCGCTAGCGAAGGATGCCTCCAGCGGGGTCAAATCGACCTCCAGCCTACTCGCGGCATAGATCGAAGCAGCCATCGCTCCGATCCCGCATCGGTCGAATGCGGTGAGGCCAGGCTCTCCAACAGACCAGGTCAGTTCTGCCATCGTGCCCCCTTCATCGGGTCGTAGTGGATGCTCCCCTCCGGCGCCACAGCCATACCACGAAGACGGGGCCAGCGCCTGATGTCGTGGCTCTTGGGCACAAGCATCGGGATGGTGAGTCGGATCAGTTCGGCCCGCGTGACGCCGTTCCACGAGCTTGGAAGGTCCTCTTCTCGAACCACGGGGAACGAAACCGAGCCATCGCGCAGCATTCCAGGCTCGGTACCGGCAAGGTCATCCGGGCTGAGCAAGGGCATAAGGCGCTCCGCGTAGGAACCGTCCTGCATCCCGGCAAGCACATCCGCGAGGTTGCGCTGAGACAACTCCTGGTCATCCAGAGGCTCGAGCTCCTCCGCTGCCCGCAACAAGGCCTCCTTGTCGTACGGCTGCGGGTCCGGCGGCTCGACGATCAGCGCGGGGCAAGCTTTGTCCGGCTCTCGACAACGACGGTTCAGGCGACCCAGCCGCTGCACGAGTGACGGGAATGGGGCCAACTCTGAGATCAAGAGGGTGGCGCTGATGTCGAGCGACATCTCGCACACCTGCGTGGCAGCCACGAATGCCGGGCCGGGGCTCCTAAAGAGCTCCAGCACTTCATCTTGGATGCGCACTCGGTCTTCGTACTTGAAACGACTGTGGTAGAGCCGGGCCCGCGGACCCCACTCTGGACCCAGACGGTCGAACGCCGCGGTCGCACGCGCGACCGTATTCGCGACATACAAGACTCTGCCCCCGCTCTTGCGGGCCTGTTCCATACGCCCGGGAACCTCTTCCGAGCGTACCCGAGCGACCCGGTAGCGCACCGCATTCTCCATGGCGGGTTCTCCCCGGATTGGCTCCAGCGCCTTGCCACACGCTTGTTCGATGGCAGCCCTGCGTGCATCGGAAAGGCTCGCGGTCATCACGAGGCAGGACGCTTGGGTGCAGCGAAGAAACGCGAGGAACGCGCCGAAGAGGTGCTCGTCGTAGCTGTGCACCTCATCGAACACGAATGCTGACTGCGCGAAGACAGGGATGGCGGCAAGAGCGGGTCGCCAGCACGCGAGAAGTGAGAGCACCGAATCCACCGTACACGCCACGACCTTCTTTCCCCAGAGGTCCAACACATCGGCGACCCAAAGCGAATCCCGTTCATCATCCGCCGCACCGTTATCGAGGATCTGTTCGATGTCCGCCGATGCGCGGCTGTGCATGAGCGCACGCTCAAGGTCAGTCTGGGCGAGGAGGTAGTCTTGAAACCCGGCTGACGTCGTGCCAGTCGTGGGATAGCAGAACACGAGTCTCTGCCCGGCTGCGTGCCGCCGCCCCCACATGTAGGCGGCAAGAGTCTTTCCGTTGCCACACCCGGCCTCGACGAGCGTCACCCGCTCGTCGGACGCCGCCACGATCTCCTGAAACGGGTAGGGTGAATGGTCTCCCAAGCGTGCATCCACGATCTGGTTGAGTTCACTAACAGTCAGTCCCTCGGAAAGCACGTGTTTGGCCCACCCGGCGGCACTGTCTCTCCCTCTGATCCGAGCCGAGCCGACCGTGTCCGCCGCGATCAGAACCGCCTTGCAACAGGCAGCAAGCGGCACAAGCCGGCTCGGCACATCTTGCGGTTCCGCGCGCACAGCACCCTGCACGAACATGATGTATTCGAAGAGCAGATCCTCCCACACGGCTCTGGGGAGGTTGAGTCTGTCAGGCTCGGGAGTTGTCTCGGCCCCCGTGCAACTCGCGAGTTGCTGCCACAGGCGAGAGAGAGAGGGATGGTCGAGATACACGACCTCGTCACGCGGAGTCCGCGCCTCGGGTGCTGAAGGTGATGCGCGAACGTGATGACCCATCACAGCGGTGAGCACAGCCGCCCTGGCACGAGTGTCGCGAAGCATGTGCCCGATCCAAGACCCTAGACCGTTAGGCTCCATGCACACGGCGACGGAAAGCGCCTCGTGCCTGAACGGATGAATCTCGCGCACATCCTCCTGCATCTGGCGCTGGAATGATCCTCCGGCCTTCCCTACATCGTGTATCAGCGCGGCAATGCGGAGCAGCGATCCGAGTCGGGCCTCGTCCGTGTCGTCCAGCCCGAAGAACACCGCAAGCTGGGAACCGGTCGCGTCGACGATCGCTTCCGCGGAATCCGCCACTTCGACGCAGTGGTCGGTGATTGTGACAGTCTCTCCCGACACCGTGGGACGCGACTTGGCAAGGAGCACCGCGAAAGGATGGATCTCAGGCATGCTTCGGACGAATCGGCACGAAGACCCCTGCGCCCATCTTCCGCTTCCCACCAAGCCCGCATTCTTGGATGAGCACCGAATCCGCTTCGCTCAGACCCGACAGTCGCACCGAATAGCCAACGACCGTGTAACCCTTCACATCCATTACGCGACGCTTCTTCACCCTTACTCGAGAGTCCTGCACACTCAGGACTTCGAGTTGACGCTTGCACGCCTCCGCAAATTGGTCCGACGCATCCTCAAACCCCTTGATCGTGACTAAACGCGAGAACAGGTGCGAGGCTGGCCGAAGGGGACGAATCTCGGGCACTCCCACTTGGTAGGCCCGTCCGCCAATGTCCAGTTGTTTCCCCGCCAGTGGGATGGCCAGTGCGATTTCGTCGGTCGGCAACCGCATCACTAGGCGGCTGCCATCGGAAAGGGCGAGCGCGCCGTTCCCCAAGGGTGTGCCGCGAACCGGATGGACACCCCAGTCAGAAGCCTCGTGGAGGGCCGCAAGGCGCCTTGAGATCGCGGCAAAAAGGAGGTAGCCGTGATCTACGGGTAGCTCGGTTCCCCTGAGCCGGAACGCTAGGTCAACGAATTGCGGCACGTGATTCACCAAAGCGCGCGCTCTTTTTGATGAGGCGGTGGCCGGGAGGGTGGCCCACCGCTCTTGAACTCTTCCGGCAGCGCCACGTTCGCTATGATGACGACGGGACGGGGCGACTGATCACACAGCAGCCGATATCCGCTCCACGTGGATCCGTCCAGCCTTCTTCATTGCCTGCGCTAGATCGTAGGCCGATTGAAGGCGATACCAAGTCTCGGCACCACCCCCAAACGCCTTGTCCAGGCGGATTGCCATTTCGGGAGATATGCCCGAACGGCAGTTGACAAGTTCCGAAAGCTGCTTGCGGCTGACCCCGAGCTTCTGCGCTGCCTCTGTCACACTGAGACCCAACGGCTCCAGACAATCATAGCGCACTGAAAGACCCGGATGAGGTGGATTCTTCATCGGCACGTCCCGATCCTCCTAATGATAGTCAGTCAAGTCCACATTCCTAACGTCCCGCCCGTCGAAGCGGAAGACCACACGCCAGTTGGCGGATACCGTCACCGCCCAGTAGCCCGCGCGTTCACCTTTCAGTGAGTGGAGCCCAAAACCCGGCAAGTTCATGTCCTCAGGCTTGCCCGCCGCGTCCAAGCGGGCAAGGACACGCTCGACCTTGGTGACCAGTGTAGGCGCAATCCGCCTCCGGTCTCCCTTCTCGAACAAACGCTCGAGGCCTCTGTGGCGAAAGCCAAGTATCATGCATCAAACTGTAACCTACAACCTCTCAGGTGACAATACAACTCATGGTAGTTCCCGGACTCACCATTCCGGCCACTCCTTAGTGATCACAGTTACGGGCCGGAGCGACGCGGTCGCTGCTGCTGCCGATCACGACCGAGGCCACCCGCTGGTTCAAGCGGTCCTCCAGGAGCGGCTCAAGAACCCATTGGCGGAGGCTGGTCCGGCTCTAGTACGTGGCTGGACCTCTTGGAATATCGCCTCGTTTCACGCGGTTGACACCGCCCGAATGGGGCTCCTCAATGTAGTGGTATGCAGATTTTGACGGCCCAGGGCTGCAGGCGTCGGTGGATGAGTTTGTTCGGCGCACGGGAGGCACGGGAGCCAGTTTGTTCGGCGCACGTAAGGCACGTAAGCCAGCCCACGCAGTGTTTAACACTGCGGTCTGGCAAGGGGATGCTCCGCCCCCCTTACACCCCCCAGCTTGCCGCGCCGCTGCCGCAGCAGCGGGCGGGCGGGGTGCGCCGCCCACCGAACCCCGCCGCCGGTGCGCCCGGCCCCGTGCTTGCGCTCCTTACGCGCGAAGTAGGTTTTGCGCCGTTCGGTCGCGCGGCGCGACGATGTAGCCATTTGCGTCTCCAATCAACTCCCAGCCGAAGGGGTCATGCCACGCTAGCCACGCGGCAAGGGCGCATGTAAGCCCGTCGAGCGTGTCGTCGAGGCGTTTCAGGGCGGTGCCTCTCGCCATCGCGGCGGTTTCTGGTGATAGGGCGTGCTCGACCTGGGGATTCTCTAGGACGCGGGGCGTCTCGCTTGCGATGAGTGTCCTCAAGTACTCCTGATACTGCCGCATGGCGTCCCGACGAAAACCGACGCTACGCCCAGTCTTGGGCTTGTAGGGAATCCGCTCGGCGATCTCGAAGAGGCGCACATGAATCGTGTGGGGATAGACCTCGACCACGACGCGACCGTCGTGCTTTCCGCGGAGTAGTGCTTGCGGGTTACGGGTAAAGCCGCGCACCGCGAGCGCCTCACCGAGGCAGATGCCGGCCGTTCGTCCTTGCCTCACAGCGTAGTGCGCTTGATGAGGGGACGCCTTGTATCGTCCGAAGCGGCGCGCAATCTCTCTCTCTACCCACCGTTCGGCCGTATAGAGGACGGGCGCGTCGATCGCCACGATGGCCGATCCTTCAACCGCAGCTACCTCATCCGCGAGGCTCTCGACGCTGCGCACGTCGGCTCCGATGCGCGTACAGATCAGGTCAGTTGGTGTTTCTCCCTCGAACCAACAGATGCCGGTTTCTTTGTGGCTCGTCCAGGCTAGGTCGAGGCCGATAAAGTTCGCCATTCGCAACCTTCTCCAATACGTTCGTGTGGCATCACCGCATAGCCGCTCATGTTGCCGCCGCTCTCCGACTCGCCGCCACAGCGCCAACCCCAGGTCGCCAGCACGTAGGAGTGGTCCCGGACTGCGGCGATCCACCACGCGGCTCGCCCGCGGGTCGCTGCAACCTATGGCTTGCGACCTCCTGCCGGCGAGGTACGCCGCCCAGGCCGCCGGGACCGCGTGCGGGCAGCGCTCGGGTGCGGGCATTCGGCTTGAGCGGCACGCAAGGCATGACGGCGCTCTTCGGCCGCCAGGCGCTGAAACAGTGCTTCAGCCATGCGCCAGACGCGTGGTCAGCGGCTCCGCCATCCACACCGGCATGACGCCCCGCGCGACCGCAAGCTCCTCGAGGTCTTCCTCCGAGAGCTTGGGCAGGATCGCGTCGAGGCTGTCTTCGACCTCTTCGGGGCCGAGCCATGCCAGGGCACGGATCACCACTCCCGCCATCCTGTGCGGAGCCGCCAACTGCCAGCGCGGAGCGTGGCGCAGCTCGACGGGATGCTTGCCGAAGCGCAATCGCCGACTGCGGCCGGAGGTGAGATAGACCGAGCGGACGGGATTCTGCGTCGTCAAACCAAGCCAGTTGGCCGCGCCGCCTCCGTTCGAGACGATCGTCTCGCCCCAGAGCTCCGAGAGCGCCAGGAGTGACTTCTCGGTGCCCGGCGCACACCGCCCCAAGCGGGTCTCGATCGGGCGCATGTAGACCCCTTGGCGGATCCGCATGAGCCGGCCTGAACGGGCCAGGCGAGAGAGCGCCTGACCCACCGCGGCCCTTTGGCCGAGGTGAAGCAGGGCCGCCGGGCAGATCGGCGTGGCCTCGGCGTGTTCCATGATGCGCTCGGGCAGGCTCTTCATGGCTTTCTCTCTCCGCGTCACAAATCGAGCCACAAAGTCCTGTTCGGAGCGACGCTCTCGAAGCCCTTGATCCGTTGCCGCGGCAGGCACGGCACGCCGCTCGGCGACCGCCCCGCGCCCCGGCATGTGAAACCTGTCACTTCCGTGTGGGCGACGCCAAGTCGGCCGTGCCCGGGCCGACGTCCCGGTCGAGCCCTAAGACCCTTGACGGGAACCTCTGGCGAGCACTGCGGAGGGTGTGTCTGCCATGCCACTGGCGGAGCCATCCAACAGCTCGTGTACCGTACTGGCTATCTCTAGCCGTTACAGTCATTTAGGAGATTTCCTAAGAGTTGACTTCCTTGCATGCGGGTCTTCACCGTTGTGGCCATGGAGGCGCGGAAGCAGCAGTTCAAGTCGGCGGTGAGCGATGCGATCGTTCACCTCCAGGGAAGCGAAGAGGCGCTCGCGCCATTCGGCTGGACGGGAGAAAAGGCCGGGTGGATCGCGTTCGTCTGCCTCCACAGCGGCGCGTTCACCCGCGTCCAGTGCGCGCGATTCCTCGATGCACACCCGGAACAGGTGCGGCGCGTCGTCCACGCGCTGATCGCGCAGGGCCTGGCCGCCGAGGACACCGTGCCCGGCATCCGGGGGATCGGCCGCGTGTGCCGCATCTTCTCCCGGCGGATCTACCGGGCGCTCGGAGCCGAGCACATCCGCCACCGCCGCGACGCCTCGCCCGCCGTACTCATGCGGTGCCTGCTCTCGCTCGACTACGTGATCGAGCATCCCGGCTTGCCTTGGCTGGCCACCGAAGCCGAGAAGGTCGCCGCGTTCGAGGCCCTCGGCATCGAGCGCCGGCTCCTGCCCTCGCGGCTCTACCGGGGAGCGGCCGGGAACCTCCGGCGCTACTTCCCGCTCAAGTAGCGTAGTATGATCGTCCATTTCATCCCATGCTGTCCCATAATGTACCATAACTCGGGTTATATCAACGCTATACAGCACGTATGGACCGTGTTCACAGACTCCCTCTTGCGCCGATTCGTACCGTGTTGTACCATGGTGTATCCGTCGATATGTGATACACAAGTAGGACACCATACATGCGTAAACGACCGCTTACGGCTGTCTTCGTGGCACGGGTGACGACGCCGGGACGCTACGGCGACGGGGGGCGCGGCGGACTCGGGCTGTACCTCCGCGTCCACCGAATGAAGTCGGGGCGCGTCTCCAAGTCCTGGGGCCAGCGCGTTCGAGCGGGAGGGAAGCCCACCAATCTCGGACTGGGCTCGTATCCGGTCGTGACGCTCAAGGAAGCGAGGGAGGAGGCGCTGGAGAACAGGCGCGCGCTCCATTGGGGCCACGATCCGAGAGCCGCCGGGGTTCCCACCTTCGAGGCGGCCGTCGAGAAGGTGATCGTGATCCACTCGCCGACCTGGAAGAGCCCTTCCCGCATCGCCGGACAGTGGCGGCAGACGCTGAGGGACTACGCCCATCCGCGCATCGGCCGAAAGCGCGTGAGCGAGGTCGCGACGGCCGACGTGCTCGCGATCCTACAGCCCATCTGGTCAAGCAAGCCCGCAGCGGCGAGGGTCGTGCGTCAGCGGATCGGCGCGGTGATGAAGTGGGCCGTCGCGAAGGGCTACCGGTCGGACAACCCGGCGGGTGACGCCATCGCCGCCGCGCTGCCGCGGAACGGCAACGCCACCCGGCATCACCAGGCGCTCCCGCATGGCGAGGTGTCGGCGGCGCTGGTCAAGGTCCGCAACTCGGGGTCCCATGCCGGTGTCCGGCTGGCGCTCGAGTTCATGGTCCTGACCGCGACTCGCTCGAACGAGGTCCGGGGCGCGACGTGGGACGAGTTCGATCACGATGTCTGGACCATTCCCGCCAGCCGCATGAAGGCGAAGCGCGAGCACCGGGTTCCCCTGTCGAGGCGGGCCTTGGAGATCCTTGAGGAAGCCCGGAAGCGCCACGACGACGGCGAGATCGTCTTCCGGGGCGCGAAGGGAGGAGGCATCAACGCCTCGCTGTTCAGCGGCTTGCTCCGGGGTCTCGGCATCGAGGGAACGCCTCACGGGATGAGGTCCTCGTTCCGCGACTGGTGTTCGGAGACGGGCGTGGCGCGCGAGGTGGCCGAAGCGGCGCTGGCCCATGTCGTGAAGAACAAGGTCGAGGCCGCCTACGCCCGTTCCGACCTGCTGGACCGGAGGCGCGAGGTCATGGAGGCCTGGGCCGACTATCTCGCTGGCAAGCGTCGAGACCCGGAGGCCGAACCGATCCGTTGAGGCGCTGGCACATGACCGGTTAGAGGTCATGAGCCAGCTTACCCTTTGGGGCCACGCTTCGCGGGTCCCCGGCAGGGGCTGGCGAGGGGCTGTGCCCCTTCGATCCCCCAGGGAGGCCCGCGCTCCGCTGCGGCGTGCGTGTTCGCCCAGCGGCGGTCTGGTTCCGATCGTTGCCGATCGCTAGGAGCGGGTCGGTCGGATGGGACTTTCGGCGTTCGTTCGGATACCCTATCTTCGCCTCCAAAGAGACGCCCCCGGATAGTTCAGCCTTAACGGGATGCCTTGGTGACGACCGGCGAACCGCTCAGACAACGTAAGGCTCGTGGGGCCTTCTTGTTCAAGAATGAAAACGCGAAAGACCGGCGGTGGTTTATGAAACACGCGGCGGCCACCGCATTGGAGTCCGATCACGTCCAGACGGTAATAGTGATCGGAAGGAACATTGATCAAGACGACGCGGCCTATCACACTATCGCTCTATTCGGGGCTCCGGTGGACGCGCCCGATTAGCTTCGGACGTCCATCTGTCCAATGGGCGATGCCCTACCTCACAGGCCGATGGAGAGGTTAGAAGACAATGTACGAAAAAGGGCAAACGGTATTTGTTGACTCCAACACGATGATCCAATTCGGTAAATTGAGGTGGTCCCGGTTTTTTGGACAGGTCGTTAAGGTGGATTCCAGAGCGGAAGAGGAGGCACCGAGATGGCCAGGAAGAGACGGCGGTTCACGGCGGAGTTCAAGGCACGGGTAGCGCTCGAGGCGCTGCGCGAGCGGGACAGCGTGCAGGCGATCGCGGCGCGGCACGAGCTTCATCCGAACCAGGTGACCACATGGAAGCGGCAGCTGCTCGAAGGGCTGCCGGAGGTGTTTGCCGGGGGCGCGGGCCGCAAGGCCGCCCTGGAGCACGAGGCGAAGATCCGGGACCTGCACGCCAAGATCGGGGAGCTCACGGTCGAGCGGGATTTTTTTCGGCGCGGGCTCAAGCGCTGAGCCGGGCGGAGCGGGGGCGGATGATCGAGCGGGACGGACCGCTGAGTCTTTCGAGGCAGTGCGCGCTGCTGGGCGTGAGCCGGTCGTCGCAGTACTACCGGCCGAAGGGGGAGAGCGCCGAGGACCTGGCGCTCATGCGGCGCATGGACGGGCTCCACACGGCGTATCCGTTCTACGGGAGCCGGCAGCTGATGCGGCATCTGCGCCGCGAGGGCGTTGCCGCGGGCCGGCACCGGATCCGGCGGCTCATGCGCCTGATGGGGATGGAGGCGACCTACCGGCGGCCGCGCACGAGCGTGGCGAGTCCGGAGCACCGGGTCTTCCCCTATCTGCTGCGGGGCCTCACGATCTCGCGGGCGGACCACGTGTGGTGCGCGGACATCACCTATGTCCCGGTGACGCAAGGGTTTTTCTACCTGGTGGCTGTGATGGACTGGGCGACCCGGCACGTGCTCGCCTGGCGGCTGTCGAACACGATGGACGCGTCGTTCTGCGTCCAGGCGCTGGACGACGCGCTGGGCTGGAGGGCTCCGGAGATCCTCAATACGGATCAGGGCTCCCAGTTCACCAGCGAGGCGTTCGCCGACCGGGTGCTGGGTGCGGGCGTGCGCTTCTCGATGGACGGCCGGGGCCGCTTCCTCGACAACATCTTCATCGAGCGGCTGTGGCGGTCGCTGAAGTACGAGGCGGTGTACCTCTACGAGCTCCGGGACGGGCCCGACGCCCAACGCATCATCGGCTCGTGGATCGACTTCTACAACGAAGCACGCCCGCACTCGTCGCTGGGCGGACGGACGCCGGGCGAGGCCTATCGCGAAGGCGCGGAGGTGTGGTGAGGACGATCCGGCGCGACGCCACCCAACCGGCGCAACGACGCCTGCGATCGTCACGGGATCTACGCGCGGCCCTTCCCTCCGTCTTCCCATCGGGAACCAGTCCCGACGGGAAGGCGGAGGTTATATTCAAACCGGGCTCGAAGGAGAACACCCAGCCTCAAGCGGGACCCCGAGGGCTTTGGAGACCATCGGAATCCACCTTAAGATCGCCCTCGGACTGTCCAACGAAGTAGGACCACCTCACGGTACACGACGCAAGAGTGATTGAAAGTGAGTTGATAACGAAGCCAGCAAGCACGTTGTTGATTCCACATCAAATGAAGAGCATATTGGCCAAAGGAAAAGCCAAAATGGAAGTCGAGATATCATATGACTATCCGATCGGGATGGAGCCGAAAACGAGGCAATTTGAGATTGACGTCTACTTGTTTCACAGTGTCGCAGAGGATGGAGAAGAAGGGACGTGTATTGAGTTGATGTCATCAAGGGATTGGTCTAGAGTGATATTCCTTGGCATATAGGAATTGCAGCTGATCGCAGGGTGTACACACGGTAATCACCTGACACACGGCCTCGCCGACGTCAGGGTCTATACGGCTGGCTTGACCTCCTTTCTGGTCGGCTTCTTCCGGTTCCGGGCTGAAGACTTGGCCGGGATTCCTGCCTTGAAGACCTCGTAGGGCATCCGCCTCTCAATCCCATGACCGCGGTGGGGGCTGCAAAGTCCAGCCGGCTCTCCACTCCGCGACTCGGCCACCAGACTTCTTGCGAAAGGGACCGAAGCCGCTCGGAGCCCGAAAACGGGCTCCACAAAGGGGCTCGTCAGCCCTCTGGGGTGCATTCCACGACCTGAATGCATTCCTGTCGGCCCGATTTTCCGCAGCCTGCTAGAACCCGAGGCCGCGCCGAGCCCACCGAAAGACTTCCGCTGATCCTCGAGCGCCCAGCCGATTCCGCTGCCTAGAACCATTAGCGGCTCGGCCCATAATCCCGCTCTCGCCCACGCTGGCGCATCAGCTCCAGCGCCCGCGTAACGTCTCGGCGAGTGTCCTGTAGTCCTGGGCCAAGTGCGTCACTTGCGCGCTGAGCTGTTCGACCTGCCGCCGCAAGGTCTCGACCTGCGCGGCGTGCTGCCGCTGCGCCTGCTCGTACTGCGCGGACGACGCCCGCAAGGCCTTCGTCAACTGCCGTTCTAACATACGCGGTCATAGAGCTCCTTCACTCGTTCGACAGCTTCACGGCCGGCCGAGTGTCCACGGTCCAAGGCGGATAGGCAAGCGCGCCGGCCGGCAGCACCACGAATCGCTCCCCCTCGTCCCGAAGCGTGATCCTCCAGGTGGTCGCCTCGAGCCGCTCCAGGGTCCGGCGGGCCTCCTCGATCTCCAGGTCGAGGGCGGCCACCGTCTGGATCCGGGCTTGGATGCGTGTCGACAGCCATTGCACCGTCGCCCAGCTCCCGCCGCAGATGCCGAGCCAGAGGCTCAGGCCGACGACCAGCGGCCGGAGCCAGGCCTTGAGCAGGAGCGTGTGCATCCGCCCGGTCGCCACCGCCGTATCGCGTTCGATGGTACGCAGCGCGTTGTTCGCAACGCGCCTGGAGTTCGCGCCGAGCCGCTCGAGCTCGCTCGTCGTCAGTTCCTCGATCGCCTGGCGTTCGCTCTCCAGCCGTCTCCGCAACCGCGCGGTCAAGTCGTTCGCGTTGGAAGTCATGTGCGTACAGCTCTCCTTTCAGCCGCCACCGGTCTCCGGTCCTTGGATCAAGGGCCGTCAGGTAGTCCCTGCCCTGGCGCGGCACCTCCAGGCCCGCCTCCTGCAAGGCTGCGACGACATCGGCCTGGTTCTGTACGGTGCCGTGCTCGACACGCTGGAGCAGGTAGTCCCGGATCAGGTCGCGGGGGGAGGGCTCGAGCGCGAGGCCGGCCCGCAGCTGGGCCGCCTCGACATATGCGCGGTGCCCGGGTTGCTGCACCCGTGCCCGCGCCGGGTCATCCGGCCGGCTCCAGCCGTGTGCGGCGTTGAAGGCGTCGCGCAGCGGACCGAACGTCTTCTGCCAGCCCGGCGGCGCGATGTTGAGGCTCCGGCCGGTCTCGAGGTCGCAATCCGCCAACGAAGACCCCGGCCAAGGACCTAGTGACGTCGCCGGCGCGACCGCCAAGCGGCATCAATTGGTCGCGGGAAAAGTATACCCTCTGGCGTTATAGTTCGGCGCCTTGCCGTCACGAGGGGAGGGGCCCTAGCCTGTGCTGCCGAGCTAGGATCAAAGGCATCATAGGGGCATGGCGACCGCTACCGGTACCGATCAGCAGCGAAGCAGCCCGAAGACGAAGAGGCGTTCTCCTCCGGGAACGGGTGCGCGTTCATCATTATTCGCGCAAGCAAGCAACCCAACCCGTCCTACCCAAGAGGAGGATGCCCATGGAGAGGTATATCGGACTCGACGCACACGCGTCGAGCTGCACGCTGGGGATTGTAGGCCCCAGCGGCAAGCGCTTGGGCTCGCAGGTGGTGGAGACGAACGCGCGGGCGCTGATCGAGGTGCTGCGAGGGATTCCGAGGAACCGGCACTTATGCCTGGAAGAAGGGACGCTGTCGGGGTGGCTGTACGAGGTGCTGAAGCCGCACGTGGAGGAGCTGACGGTGGCGGGGGTCGGCAAGAGCCGGGGCCCGAAGACCGACAAGCTGGACGCGTTTGCCCTGGCGGAGAAGCTGCGGATCGGATCACTGGAGACGACGGTCTACAAGAACCGGGGCCAGTTCAGGCGGCTGGGGGAACGGGCGAAGAGCTACGACTTCTTGGTCGGCGACACGGTGCGGGTGAAGAACCGGCTCAAGAGCGTGCTGCGCTCGAGAGGAGTGGCCTACGGCGCGGGGCGCTCGGTCTACTTAAAGCGCGACCGGGAGGAGTGGTTGGCCAAGCTGCCGGAAGCGAGCAGGACGACGGCCGGGTTGCTGTACGAGGAGCACGACGCACTCGTGGCATTGAGGGCGAAGGCCGAGAAGGCGTTGCTGGCGGAAGCACGCAAGCATCGAGAGTGGCATGTGCTGAAGACGTGCCCGGGTCTGGGTCCGATCCGGACGGCGGAGCTCCTGCCGGTGGTGGTGACGCCGTACCGGTTCCAGAGCCGGAGCAGGTTCTGGGCGTACTGCGGACTGGGCGTCGTGATGCGGAGCTCGTCGGACTGGGTGCGGGGTCCGGGTGGGCGGTGGGTAAGGGAACCGGTACAGCAGACGCGGGGGCTGAATCGGAACTTCAACCACACGCTGAAGCGTGTGTTCAAGGGCGCAGCGACGACGGTGATCGGTCGGGCCGAGGACGAGCCCTTGTACCGCCACTACGAGCGACTCCTGGAGGGGGGCACGAAGCCGAATCTGGCGAAGCTGACGATCGCGCGTCAGCTCGCCTCGATCGTGCTAGCGGTGTGGCGCACGGGCGAAGCGTACGACCCCAAGAGACTGGAAGCGACGGAGTAAACCGGCCTGGGATCGGCGAGCGTGGGGTCGAAAGCGGTCACAACATGGGGTCCGACGAAACGGAAGCGAACCGGTTACAGGGGACAGCATCCATACACACCGTGGGCCGGGGCAGAGAGCCCAAGCCCCCACTCAAAGGCTATGCACCCCTGGAGAGCCGAACGAAGCGATGGGCCACAGAGTCCCAGATAGAAGGATGGTTCCCGCTCCAGAGCGGAGAACGCGACGGCTGTGAACGTCTTCCGGACTGCGATGCGGACCCTGCGAGCGCACCCCTCCCCACCCTGAGTCGTCGACCGGGCAATCCAAACCATGCGGACGCCGACGGTCAAAAAATGAGCCGACGGCGCGTGGGGAAGGTGCGTCTTGACCGCCAGCCCCATAGAAGGGTGTGTAAAAAAAGAGGCGACGTACCTTTCCGCTAGGTAGTAAGAAGTTAACCAGCGAATCCCGGGTGAGCGCCCGGGGGAAAGGAACGATGCCTCGTGAGGAAGAATATGGTGGGACCCGAGAGTGAGTCCAGCACGCCGACGTGGGAGTGCTTGGAAGCGCTGGTTCGTGAGAAGGCCCAGGAGATGGTCCAGCGGATTCTGGAGGAGGAAGTGACGGAGTTGCTCGGCCGGGAGAAGTCGGAGCGGAAGACGGTCGTAGACCCGGCGCCAGGCTACCGCAACGGCTACGGCAAGGCTCGGCGGCTGGCGATGAGCTCGGGCACGATCATGCTCCGACGGCCCCGGGTTCGAGGCATTGAGGAGCGGTTCGAGAGTCGGGTGTTGCCGTTGTTCGCACGACGGACGAAGGAGGTGGGTGCTCTGCTTCCGGAGCTGTATCTGCACGGGCTGGCGGAGGGAGACTTCGAGCTGGCGATGCGGGGCCTGCTGGGCGAGGGGGCCCCGTTGTCGAAGTCTTCGATTTGGCGGCTGCGGGCGGGATGGACAAGGAAATTCGAGGAATGGTCGAAGCGCTCGCTGGCCGACCGTGAGGTCGTCTACGTCTGGGCGGACGGGATCTACGTGAAGGCGGGGCTCGAGCGGGACAAGGCAGCGCTGCTGGTGGTTCTCGGTGCGATGCGAGATGGTACGAAGGAGGTGTTGGCCCTGAGATCGGGCTACCGAGAGTCGGTCGAGTCCTGGTCCGAGGTGTTGCGGGATCTGAAGGCACGCGGCATCGAGGCGCCCCGGCTTTTGATGGCGGA
This sequence comes from Longimicrobiales bacterium, assembly GCA_965219445.1. Taxonomy (GTDB): domain Bacteria; phylum Gemmatimonadota; class Gemmatimonadetes; order Longimicrobiales; family Gaopeijiaceae; genus UBA822. The sequence goes on from CBDCNQ010000005.1 coordinate 656,459, forward strand.
CGGCAACGCGGCGATCTGGGGCGCAGTACGGCAGGTATGGCCTGAGGCGGGCGAGCAACGGTGCTGGAACCACAAGATGAGGAACGTGCTGGACCGGCTGCCTCAGCGGGAGCAGAGCGAGGCGAAGGACCTTCTCAGGACCGTGGTCTACGCACCGAGGCGGTCCGAGGCGCTGAAGGCCCGTGAGGCGTTCGCCAGGCGCTACAGACCGTGGTATCCGAAGGCGGTGGATGTACTCGAGGACGACTGGGAGCGGATGGTGGCGTTCTACGACTTCCCCGAGGACCACTGGAAGCATCTACGCACGACGAACGTGGTCGAGAGCCCCTTTGCCGCAGTACGGCTCAGGACAACGGCGGCGAAGCGCTTCAAGCGGGTCGAGAGCGCTACGGCGCTGATCTGGAAGCTGCTCTTGGTGGCGGAGAAGCGCTTCAGAAGGCTCGACGCTCCTCACCTCCTCAAGGACGTATTTGAAGGAAGAAAGTTCGAAGACGGAAAGCCCGTCTCAACCCAACAGCGGAAAAACGCCGCCTGAAACATTTACACACCTATTGACCCAACCTCTTTCTCGTCATAGATGAAATCTCGTGACGAGCTGTGTCTCATGCCATGAAAAAAAACGGTGCCTGTCGGTCACGGCGAGCGCTCCTCCATTCCTCGTGATCTGCCTCGAAGGCAGCGGCGATCACGAGCGCTTACCGCCCCGGACGCTCCAGTTTACCTCGATGCAGCTCGTCGTAAAAGTCGAACATCTCCCGGTTGTAGTCCGGCTTCCGAGCCCCCTCGAACAGCTCGATGATCTCGAAGAGCATCTCGAGACGTTGAGCCATCGTAAGGTGACTCCTAAGATCCTCCGGCTCCAGAAACCCACGGTCGCAGAACTGCTGGGTTTTCCGGAAGTAGGACTTGATCAAGCGACGGGCGGCATTCGTGCGCTGCACGATCAGTCGCCGCTCCTCTGGCAGGGCTCCCAAACGATCCAACTCGCGGAAAAGATCCGCCGCCCAGTCTCCATTCCCGCCACCACTCCACTGCCGGACGAGTCCGGCCGCCTGATAATACTCCTCCGACCAGAACTGGTCATGGAGATGGGAGATCAGCAGCGCGCGTTCGGTCGGTTCGGATCCTGCCACTTTCCCTCTAGAAGGCCATTGAGTTAGGAACTCCGACAACGAGGCACCGCGGGAAGCGCCGACGGGGCCGTGGCACCGCAACTCATCAACATGTAACGTTACGTCAAAAATGGTGGAGGGCACAGGGCCCGGAGACAAGAGCTGTTCCGAACGGGGGAGTGCTCAGCGTAGCCGGAGGCTGTAACGTGTCCCATCCCGAAAATCGCACCATTCGCCGCCGGAGGCAGCCCTGCACCAGCGACTCCTGACAAGCTTGACACTCCTCGTGATGGCGGCCTGCGCCACCGAGCCTCCGGCCATGGTTGTCGGGGACGTGACCTTTGCCGAGACCGAGCTCCTTGGACTGAGTGATGCACGCCGTGCCCAGCTCGCGGGGATCACCGCGTTTGGGCTGGCCGTCGCGCGGGAGGAACTGCCTTCGAGCTTGGCTCCGATGCTCGAGCAAGCGAGAGACGCCGCGCTCCTGCGGCAGTTCGTAGCCGAAAAAGTCCTGGCTGAGACCGGGGTGGATGATGAACAGCTCCGAGCCCACTACCTCACCAACCCCGTCCTCGAATTGACTGTGCGCCACGTCCTCTTCTTTTCAGAGCGCTGGCGCCCCAGCTCACATCGGGAAGGCGCCCGGAGAAAGGCGGAGGCCGCCATCGTGCGCCTCGAGGCGGGGGAGCCGTTCGGGGAGGTGGCGGCAGCGCTTTCCGAAGAGCCGGGGGCCGAGGGCCGTCAGGGGTTGCTGCAGCCCGGGCGTGAGGGCTCTTGGGTCTCCGAATTTTGGAACGCCGCCCTTGCTTTGGAGCCGGGAGAGATCAGTCCGGTCACCGAAACACAGTACGGGTTTCACGTCCTCCACCTCGAGGACCGTCAAGTCGTTCCGTTCGAGGAGGCTCGTCCGGAGGTCGTGGCAAGGGTCTTCGCATTGATGGGGTACACGGAGGACGCGGTGGAGGGCGTCTCGATCGAGGACGCACGAGCTTCCACAATCGTGGTCGTCCCCGAGGCGGACCTGGCGGCCATCACCCGAGATTTCGAGGATCGAACGCTTCAGTGGAGCGTAGCCCTGGGATTCGCTCCGGGTCTCACAGACGCCCAGGTGAAAGAGGCAGCTCGCGCGGCGCTGGGGGCTACCGAGCAACTTGCCACGATCGCCCGCGCCGAGCTGCGCGACGTGGCTCCCTTGCTCCGGGCGGCCTACCCAATCACCCTGAGGGAGGCCGGTGAGACCGAAACACTCGTACCACTCCGGCCGTAGGAGAGAGAATGACGGCACAGACCACACGAAAGATCACATTCTTGATTGGGTTCGCTGCCTACTTCAGCGCCATTTGGTATCTGTGGAACACTCCGGTCGTATACCCACTCAAGGTTTTCGTAGTCCTTCTCCACGAGATCAGCCATGCGGCGACGGCGGTCGCCACGGGTGGCACGATCGAACGAATTGTACTGGACCCCGATCAAGGCGGAGCCTGCTATTGCCCGGGGGGGAGTGCGTTTTTGACCCTTTCGGCGGGATACCTCGGAAGCCTGGCTTGGGGCGGACTCCTGATCTCCGCTGGCCAGTTGAAACGTATCAACAGCCGATGGATCACGGGCGCGGTGGGCCTTCTCGTAATCAGCCTGACACTCGCCTACGTCCGTAGTACTTTCGGCTTCTGGTTCGGCCTCGCCTTCGGCTCCGTCCTCTTGATCGGGGCGCGCCGGCTCCCGGCCGCCGTCAACCAAGGAATCCTTCTGATGTTGGGCCTCACGAGTTGCCTCTACGCCATCCTCGACATCAAGAGTGACGTGCTCGATCGGCCGGAGCTCCGGTCGGACGCCGCCATGCTCGGTGAACTCACGGGGATACATACCGTCGTGTGGGGCAGCCTGTGGATTACGGTGGCTGTCTTGGCTAGCGCGTGGCTATTCCAGTGGTCGTACCGACGAGCCTGAGTCGTACTATATGTAGTAGAAATGTAGTGGAAAACGGTAATTGAGGCGGGTGCCGGGTGGCGCCGAACCTCCCTTGATCTCACCCACACTGAACGATACCTTGGCCTTGGCCGGGACACTGGCCTGGGCCGCTCTCAGCCTCCAGTGAGGGGGCAGGGAAGCGGACCGCGGGTCTGAGAGCCCGCCGGCGACAAGCCCAAAGTGAACTCGAGATTGAGGAGGTGATCAATTGTCTAGTCCAAGTAGTTTGCCCAACCTGGCGAGGGCAAGCGATCGCTGCTTCGGTATGTAGGAGCCGAAACGGCTTCGGCTGTCCGCACCGGTAGCGGCCTTCGCGCCGGGTTGCGGCAGACAAAAAAAACGCGCCGTCGGGGGTGGTTACCCCGGCGGCGTGTTTCTCTTTCCCGGGTCCCCGGAAACGGATCCGGCCCTCGTCAGCCGAAGTAATCCGGCTCGTTCCCCACCTTCCACTTGATGTTGCACCCGATACTGGGGCGTTGGTCCGAGGGAATGGACTCGCCCTTCAAGAGAGCCTCAACCGCAGCTCCGAGATCGGCTCCGGTGACCGGGACATCGTTGCCGGGCCGACTGCCGTCGAACTGCCCTCGGTACACGAGACGACGTTCGGCGTCGAACAGGAAGAAGTCCGGCGTGCAAGCCGCCTTGTAGGCCTTGGCAACCGACTGGGTCTCATCGAAGAGATATGGGAACGTATACCCGAATTCGTCGACTTCACGGGCCATCGCTTCGGGGCCGTCCTGGGGAAACGCCTCGACGTCGTTGGAGCTGATGGCGACGACGGCCAAGCCCTGCCCCTGGTACCGCTTCGCGGATCGCGTCAGCTCTTCCCGTATGTGTTTCACGAACGGGCAGTGGTTGCACATGAACACCACCAGTAGGCCGGGTGCGTCGGCGAAGTCACCGAGCACCACCGTTCGTCCACCCGGGCCCGGCAAAGCGAAGTCCGGAGCCGCCATACCCAGTGCCGCCATCGTCGACTCGGTGTTGGTCATTGATCCTCCATCTGAACTCTGGCTCTACCCCCTGCCGACCTCTAGCTGCTGGGGCAGCGTAACGAGATCGAGGACCTTGAAACGCCGCTCGCCCACGGGAAGCTCGATGGTCACCTCCTCGCCCTTACGTGCGCCCATGAGCCCTTGGCCGATCGGAGACGCCATGGAAACCTGTTCGCCGTCCAGGTCCATGAAATCGCCGGCCACGATGGTGAAGTTGGACACTTCATCCACGGCTAAGTCGTGGATCTCGACACGAGACCCGAAGCCGACACGATCGGCGGGCATCGCATCCACATCGATCTTCGACAACTCCGATAAACGGTGAGTCAGATGCCCGATCCGGACCTGCACGAATTGCTGCCGTTCGAGGGCCGACTTGTACTCAGCGTTTTCCCTGAGGTCACCCAATTCCACAGCCTTCTCGATTCTTTGCGGAATGAGAACGTTGAGCTCGTGAGCGAGTTGCTCGATCTCCTGCCCGATCTTCTCCCGAATCTCGTCAAGCATAAGGGGCGGCCTTGGAGAACCTTTGTGAGTTGGGAGGCCCGAACGGGCGCAGCGATGGACGTTTTCTCCTTCTCATCCACCAGGAAGGTGCGGCCTCGCCGGGTAAATTAGTCTTTTCGCGATCTCCAACAAGTGGCGCATTGAAGCGCTCGACGACGCGCATGCCGTCCGGGGGGAGGGACCCTAGCCGTCACCGCCTGCAGGTGGGTTTGGCTTGGGTAGGTCGGGCTTTTCTGCCGAACGGCGTAGAGCCCCCCCCAACCGAGTGTCCGTCCCCTCAGAGACGTCCTATCCGACGGCCGGGCTCCCCGACTCCCCGGTGCGGATCCGGTAGCACTCGGCCAATTCTACCACGAAGATCACACCATCTCCGAAGCTTCCGGTCCGCGCACCCCCGATGATCGCCTCCCGCGTGCGTTCCAGGAACTCGTCGTTCACGGCGATCTCCAGGCGGACCTTCTTTCGAAGTAGGATCTCGAACTCCGCGCCGCGGTAGGTCTCTGTATACCCGCCCTGCTGTCCAGCACCCTGGGCGTTGACGACCGACATTCTCCCAACGCCTACCTCAGTCAACGCCGTCTTCACGTCATGAAGAGCATGAGGCTGTATGTATGCGATTACGAGTTTCATCAATTTGCTCCGTTCGTATTAAGCCAGGGGCTCGTCAGCGAGTGATCGTGATCTGGTAGTCGGGATACGCTTCCATATTGTGCTCCGCCAAGTCCAGCCCCCGGCGTTCGTCTGCCGCGGACACGCGGAGTCCCATCGTCGCCTTGACCAAGGAGAAGATGATAGACGCGGCCACGAGGCAGGTAGCACCGTATGCCAAGACCCCGATGAGTTGTGTGACGAACGAGTGGTCAGCGCCGAATATGCCCACAGCCAGCGTTCCCCAGATCCCGCACGTGAGGTGCACCGAGATTGCTCCGACCGGATCATCCATCTTGATTCGGTCGAAGAACATCACCGAGAAGACCACCAGCACACCGGCAACCGATCCGATGATAACCGAGTCCATTGCGCTGACCACGTCCGCACCCGCGGTGATCCCCACGAGGCCGGCCAGCGCCCCGTTGAGAACCATCGACGCGTCGGGATACTTATGGACGGTCCAGGTCGTCAACATGGCCGAAACGATCCCCGCGCTGGCGGCAAGACAGGTCGTCACCAAGACCAGAGATACGAGCCCCGGATCAGCGCTGAGCACGGACCCGCCGTTGAAGCCGAACCAGCCGAGCCAGAGCAGGAACATCCCGATAGCGGCCAGGGGGATGTTGTGACCCGGGATCGGGTGAATGTCACCGTTCACGTACTTCCCGAGGCGGGGTCCAAGCAGGAACACACCGACCAGTGCGGCCCATCCCCCGACCGAGTGCACGAGCGTCGACCCGGCGAAGTCGTAGAAGCCCATCTCGTCGAGCCATCCCCCCCCCCATTTCCAAGAGCCGACGAACGGGTATACCAGCCCTACATAAAGGGTGGCGAACACGAGGAATGAGGCCAGTCTGATGCGCTCGGCGACGGCCCCGGAGACGATCGTGGCCGCTGTCGCCGCGAACATCCCCTGGAAAAGGAAGTCCGTCCAGTAGGTGTAACCCTCACTGTACTGCGAAGTGAGACCGGCGGCGTCCGTCCCGATGCCGAAGCCAGCGAACCCGAAGAAGCTCCCGATTGAAAACTCTCCAGGGTACATCAGGTTGAAGCCCACGATGGCGTAGGTGAGCAATCCGATCGCGATGATGCTCACGTTCTTGAACAGAATGTTCACGGTGTTCTTCGACTGGGTCAGTCCTATCTCCAGGGTCGAAAACCCCAGGTGCATGATGAATACCAAGAAGGTGGCAACCATCATCCACGTGTTGTTGACCGTGAACATCGCGTCCGCCGCGGTTTGGGCCGCCGCCGGTACGGGCGCTACCGCTGCAAGAAGCAGCGGAAGAATCAGTAATGATTTACGTGAAAGTTGCATGGGTGGTCTTTCCTCCATCCGGTCCCGTGGACAACTGCATGCGTTGAGACACGCTATAGGTTGCGCCGCTGGCAAAGCGTGTGCCAGAATTCCAAAACCGGAGAAAACCCTTTATATGTAAGGAGTTTTTCGAACTTGGGGACTTCGGAGGATCGTTCTCTAACGCAGGGAAAATCCTACGCTGCGGTAGGACCAGGAGGCGAACCCACAAGAATGTAAGGAGCCTGAAAACGCCCACCGCCAGGGTTCCCCAGATCCCGCACGTCGGATGCACCGAGATCGTTCCCACCGGATCGTCCATCTTCGGTTGAACAACATCACCGAGAAGGCCACGATCACACCGGCAACCGCTCCGATGATCGCCGAGCCCGTTACGCTGATCGCGTCCGCACCCGTGGTGATCCCCACGAGGCCGGCCAGCGCCCCGTTGAAAGCCATCGATGCGTCGGGATGCTATGGGAGACCCCATGCCGCAGCCTGCCTGTGCCCCTGACGTCCCCTAGCCCACTGGCGTGACCGCCGCCGTATCCCGATCCCCGGTTCGGATCCGGTGGACCTGATCCACCGGACACACGAAGATCTTCCCGTCTCCAACCTCGTCCGTGCGCGCAGAACGCAGGATCGCCTCCACGACCGTGTCAGTGAACCCGTCCGATACGCCGATGTCCAGCAGAACTTTCTCCTGCAGCTCCATCATGACCGTCGTTCCCCGGTAGGTCGCCACCGGAGTGGTCTCACCTCCGTGGCCCTGGACCCGGGACACAGTGATTCCCCGCACATCCGCCTGGAATAGCGCCTTCATCACATCGTTCAGCTTTTCCGGGCGAATGATGGCCTTGATCAACTTCATCTGGGTTTCCTCTCTGTGTGGGGTTCAGACTGTGTCCGAGTGCGCAGAAGCCGTGGAGGCCGTCGGCGGCGTGCTGGGCGAGGACTCCGCGCCCGACCCCCCATTCATCTCCTCGTCCAGGAGGAGGACGGCCCCGCCGCTACTTGCGTACGCTTCCTCTCCGTGGTTCAGGAGGTCCATGCCACGGGCTTCCTCTTTCTCAGAAGGCCGAAGCGGGGCAACGAGTCCGATCACCTTCAGGATGACGAAGGTCATGGCTCCGCAGTACACGGCGACGGCGAGAATGGCGACCACCTGTATGCCGACTTGGGCGGGATTGCCAAAAAGGAGCCCGTCGTACGCGCCGTTTATCGCGGCGCTGGCGAAGACCCCGGTGAGGATCGCGCCGCTGATGCCGCCTATCCCGTGCGCCGCGAACACGTCGAGGGAGTCATCCAGGCGGGTGCGCGTACGCCATTGAAGGACAAAGTAGCTGGGAACGGCCGAGATGGCGCCCAGCACGAGCGCATATGCCGGAGAGATGAACCCCGACGCCGGCGTGATCGCCACCAATCCGACAACGATTGCGGTCGCTACGCCCACCGCGGTGACGTTCCCCGTACGGAAGTGATCCAGCAGCGCCCAGACGACGAGCGCCGCGGCGGGGGCCAGAAGAGTATTCACGAAGGCCAGCGCCGCGATGCCGTCCGAGGCAAGCGCGCTCCCACCATTGAATCCGAACCACCCGAACCAGAGGAGCCCCGCGCCAAGGAGCACAAATGGAACGTTGTGAGGCAGCAGTGCGGTTCGTGCGTACTCGTGTCGGCTTCCCAACACGAGGGCAGCCACGAGCGCGGCAACCCCCGCGTTCACATGCACGACCGTTCCGCCCGCGAAGTCCAGCGCGCCCAGCTCGCCCAACCATCCGCCACCCCAGACCCAGTGCGCTACGGGGGCATAGACCACGAGGCCCCAGATCGCGATGAAGGCCACGTAAGGCACGAAGCGCATACGGCCGATCAGAGCGCCGGAAATGAGCGCCGCGGTGATGATGGCGAAAGTTGCCTGGAACGCCATGAAGAGTATGTGGGGGATCGTCCCGTTGGGCTCGGTACCGACTCCGCGCAGCATCGCCATCGAGAAGTCACCCACGAGCATGGTCCCGCCCCCGAAGGCGAGCGAGTACGCCAGCACCGCCCAGAGCACCGCTGACACGCCGAGCGCGACGAAGCTCATCATCATCGTGTTCAGGGCGTTCCTGGAGTTCACGAGGCCACCATAGAAAAAGGCGAGCCCCGGGGTCATGAGGAGAACCAGCGCCGTCGAGATCAGCATCCAACTAGTGTCGGCTCCCGAGATCGCGCCCTCCGCCTGGGCCGCCGCCGAAGCGGGCGCTACCGCCGCGTACAGCAGCGGAAGAACGAAAAGAATGACTAGTGATTTGCGTGAGAGCTGCATGGGTGGTCTTTCCTCCAGTCGGTCCCCGGGGCAACTGCATGCACCAAGACGCGCACGCAGCACATGCAACCGCCATTGGCAAGGCGTATGCCATGATACTCAAAACTGGAGACAACCCTTTATTTATAAGGGGAATTCCCATTTTTGGGGGCTTCAGAGGAGCGTTTTAGGGACGGGAAATCCTACGCTGCGGTAGGACCAGGAGGTGAACCCACAAGAATGTAGGCACGAGTTCGGAGGGATCAGGTCAATCCGTATTTCTCGACACGAAGGCCCATGATCCGCTCGGTAATGCCCAGCTGCCGGGCGGCGGCCGCGCGGTTGCCCTTTTTCACCTTGAGGGCGTCGATGATCAGCTCTTTTTCCAGCACGTCCAGCTGCACGTTGAGGGGTCCGGACCGCTCCTCGTCGACCTTGGCCATCTGAAGGCTGGGCGGGAGCAAGCGAGCGTGGATGACCGGTCCATCGGCAAGCAATACCGCCCGCTCGATGGCGTTCTCCAGCTCTCTGACATTTCCCGGCCAATGATAGGCCATGAAGAGATCGATCGCGGGCGTGGACAGCCGTACGATGGACCGCTCGTGCCTCCGCCCGTACTTCTCGATGAAGTGATCCGCCAAGAGAATGATGTCGGTACGGCGCTCCCGCAGCGGCGGCACATGAATCGGAAACACGTTGAGGCGATAGTAGAGATCGGCCCGGAACCGACCCACCTCCATGTCCCGCTCGAGGGGACGGTTGCTCGCCGCGACAACGCGGACGTCGGTCTTCAACACCGTACTGCTACCGACCCGCTCGAACTCCCGCTCCTGTAGGACCCGGAGAAGCCGGAGTTGGATCGCACCCGTGAGGTCACCGATTTCATCGAGGAAAATGGTTCCTCCCGACGCACGTTCGAACCGCCCCTCTCTCTGCTGCACCGCACCGCTGAAGGCACCTTTCTCGTGGCCGAAGAGTTCACTCTCGATGAGGCTCTCCGGAAGCGCAGCGCAGTTGACCCGTACGAAGGGGCCCTCCGACCGTCGACTCCCGTAGTGAACCGCCTGCGCGATGAGTTCCTTTCCTGTGCCACTTTCACCCCGGATCAGCACCGTAGCATCGCTTTGGGCGACCTGGCCGATCATTTCGTACACCGGCGCCATTTCGCGCGAATTGCCCACGATGTTGGACGGCTGGTAACGGTCGGCAAGCTCCCTCCGCAGGCGCTGGTTCTCCTCCATCAACGCCTTCTCTTCCTCGTCGAACTGGCCGAGGCGTACGACGTGGGCAATGAGAGAGGCGAGGATCGAAAGGATGCGGATGTCCTCGTCGAAAGAGTTATCGAGCCTGTACGGCCGCTCGGCGCTCAGGGCCCCGATCGTCTCATTCCCAAGCCGAACCGGTACGCAGACGAAGGCCAACTCGCTCTCTGGGCGATCCTGTAAAGGACGAGTGCGGCCCAGGAAAAGCGGCTCGGCGGCGATGGAGGGTACGACAACGGGCTCGCCGGTCTGGACGACACGCCCCGTGATCCCCTCACCCAAGCGGTATCTCCCACGCTCTCGCTGGTCGGCGGAGAGGCCGATCGCCTCGTGAACCAAGATCTCGGAAGTCCGGCGGTTCAGGACGGTGAGCGTCGCGCACTCCACATCCATATGGCGTGAAAGTGCCTCGAGAATCGGCTTCATGGACGTACTCAAGTCCGAAGCCTCGTCGAGGACGGTGCTGGCTTCGTGAAGAAGCGACAGCGACCGGGATTGTCCGATGGAATTCGCCAACATCGACCCTCTCCTACATACTAAAGCACGGACCGCAGAGCCCGCCTGCTCCCGGCTAACAACGGGGGCCCTCAGAGGGCCGAGCGGGTGTGAACGCATCAAGCTACATAAATGTAGGGGCTGGCGCACAGCGTGTGGGCGTGCATAGGGTCGACGGGGCCGTTACTCCCTATTAAAGGTAAGAGCGATAAAGGTAGGAGCGGGGCTGCTCGATCCAGTAATGGATCGGAGCAGCCCCGGCCAATGCTACCGTCAGTTGACGTCGATATCGAACGTATGGCTGATGCCAAAAACGATGGTGTGGTCATCGACATCGGGAGTTCCGAGGATATCGTCGGTGCTGTAGATCCAAGACGCCGTTAAGTCGAAATCCCCTACCGATAGGACGTATCCGGCCTCGTAATACTCACCGTCATGGTTGGCCCCGTCAGCATCGTCACCGAACATGCCGAAGGTGGCGTAGAGCCCTCTTTCTTCCACGGTGACGGCAAGGAACCAGTAATCATGGGCGTCAGGTTCTGTCCTATGGCTGCCGTAGGAAAACTCACCGGAAAGCGGTCCGTAGCCAATGTTTAAGTTCCCCTCCAGGTAGGTGTTGTCGAAGGCGTCGTCCGTGTAGAAATACCCCGTGCCACCGACGCTGACGCTGAAGTCATCCACCTCATGGCCAACACCGGCGTAGACATCGACCTCGTTACCGGGTGCCACACCCGCCGCCCAAGTGCCCAGATATACTTTACTGACAGCCAAGTCTAGGCCCGCACTGGCGGAGGACGCCGCCTGAGGGATTCCGCGGTAGAGATAATCGGAGGCAAAGCCCACGTTCGCCGATAACTCCGCGTCCTGGGCTACGCCGACGAGCGGGGTAACCAAGGCGGCCACCAACACCACCGCACCTATGCTCAATTTCATTCGTTACTCTCCTCGAAACGTGATGGAGCGTAACGAGCGGCGACGTCCACCATTCGGGCTGCTCCAGAACCAATCGGAGCGACACAAATGCGAGTCTCGTGCCAAGAATCACAAACCCGAGGGCAAGACGTGTTATCCAGTTGACGGACAACCACCTAGAGACATCGAGCCACAGAAAATGGGAACGTCTCCATCATACGAGACGGTGGGACGGTCGCTTTTTCCTACCAAAATGTAGGACTACTAAGGAGGCTACCAACTGCGTGACCCTCGGGCCTCGGCCCAGTTCTAGCGCAGGTCGCCCAAAACCTCCCGGAGCGTCCCCAAGACCTCGGCGGCCTGGGCCTCGGAAAACACCAGAGGTGGCCGGAGGCGAATGGACCGCGGTCCGCACGAGAGGATCGCGAGGCCTCGGTCCCAGCATCCCTGCACGACCCGGCCACGCACGTCTCCGTCTGGCAAGTCGAAGGCCACCAGCAGCCCCCTACCCCGCACATTCGAGACGCTCTCGAATTCCCCGGCCAGGGCTTCCAGCCCCTCGTTGAGGGTGGCACCTACACGAGCGGCGTTTTCCAAAAGACCGTCCTCGTGGATGATCTCCAGGTAGCGAACACAACGGACCATGTCGGTGAGGTTACCCCCCCAAGTGGAGTTGATCCGGCTCGACACGTGGAAGACGTTTGACTCGATTTCGTCGATGCGCCGCGTGCTCATCATGCCGCAAACTTGTGTCTTCTTTCCGAATGAGATGAGGTCGGGCACGACGCCACTCTGTTCGTACGCCCACATCGTCCCGGTCGCGCCCAAACCCGTCTGAACCTCATCGAAGATCAGTAGCGCCTCATGCCGATCCGCGTATACCCTGAGCCTGGCGAAGAACTCGGGGCGAAAGTGATGGTCCCCACCCTCCGCCTGGATGGGCTCGATGAGGATTGCGGCTATGCCGTCCGGATCATGCTCGAAAGCGGATTCGATCTCGCCACATGCCGATTGCTCCTTGGCCGCAACGGCTTCTTCGTCTATCGGAAAGTCGATATACGGGCTGGAAATCCGTGGCCAGTCGAACTGCGGGAAATCATCCGTCTTGGTCGGATCCGTATTCGTGACCGAAAGCGTATAGCCAGTCCGGCCATGGAAGGCATCCCGGAAGTGGAGAATCTTGTCCGCTCCACCCGAGACGCCACGCGCCCGGTTCTTCTGAGCTTTCCAGTCGAAGGCCGCCTTCATGCTGTTCTCCACCGCGAGCCCACCACCAGCCACGAAAAAGAGGTATCGGAATTCGGCCGGAACGGCCAAATCTCGGAATGATTTGACGAAAGCCGCAAACTCCCGGGAGTAGGTATCACTGTTCGATGGATTTGACAGCGCCGCCGTCATCAGGGACTCCCGAAATCCCTCGTCCCTCAACTTGGGATGATTGTGACCCACCGGGAGGGTGGCGAAGTACCCATAGCAATCCAGATATTCCTTCCCTTCCAATGCATCGACGATGACCGCACCGTGGGACTTCTCGAGATCGATGACCAGGTGGAACCCGTCCACGAGGATGTTTTCCTTCAAGACCGGGAAGACCTCCTCGGCCGGGATTTCGACCCTGGGCATGTCGCTCTCCTTGGGCGATGAGTGTGTAACACAAGAGCAGCAAGTCCGAAGATGACGAGAACCCGAGGAGCGGGCAGGACTACGGAATCCGATGTCGGCAAGACACCGGCGCGCCGGGTTCAGTCCCGGCCGCGGTCGGGCGGAGCGAAGATTGCAGGTCGGGCATCGACGGGGCGTAATGTCATCGTGAAACGTAATGTAGTGTGGTTTTGTAAAAGTGTCTCTGGCAGGCTAGCCTCCGGGGATTCGGGAGCCCCAAGGGGCTTTCTTCCTCCGGCACGGAAATCTCATTGACCACCACCACCCAAGCGCAGGACGAGCCCGAGACAGGTCCAGTTCTTCCGGGGCTCCTCGTGGATCCCAATTGGTTGGAGGACCAAATCGATGATGCGCATCTGCGGATCGCGGATCTCCGGGATCAGGACGCGTACGCCGGCGGGCACATCCCCGGGGCCGTCCAGTTGGATCTCGAAGACCTCGGTCGCAATCTGGACGGTTGCGACAACGTCCTATTGCCCCCCGCCGAGTTTGAGGGCGTCATCACACGACTCGGGATCTCCAACCAGGACACCGTTGTGGCGTACGACGACCACTGGGGCTTGCCGTCGGCCCGGCTCATCTGGGCCCTGCATCACTACGGGAAGCGGGCGGCCGGCGTGCTGAACGGTGGTTGGGACCGATGGCAGGAGGAGGGGCGGCCCATGACAGTTGGGCTAACGTCATCCGGTCCGACGGCAGGGGAAACGGACGCCTTCGAGGTGCGCCTGAACCCCGACCTGGCCGCCGATTACGAATGGATCGCCGCCGGTGTGGCTCGCGGAAACGCCGTCCTGCTGGACACGCGGTCGCCCGTCGAGTTCGATCAGGGGCACTTGCCCGGAGCAATATCCTGGGATTGGTTCAACGCAGTCCCCGACGGATCGTGGGACTGTTCCCGAGACGCAGGCGAGCTTCGGTCGGAGCTCATCGCGCTCGGAATGCGTCCGTCCGACGAGGTCGTCGTCTACTGTAGATCGGGAATGCGGGCGGCGCACACCTACGTCGTGCTACGGAACGCCGGCTTCCCCCGAGTTCGGTTGTACGACGGTTCGTGGCAGGATTGGGACATGAGAGGCACGTCCGGCCGAGCTAGCGAGGGATGACGGAGAAGAATGGCATGAAGACAACCGTGGGCCCCGCCGCGACCAAAAACTCGGCCCTCGCGCTGATCGCCTGGGCGACGGCGGCCGGGGTGTACCTGACGGCTCACGCTGTGGACACCGAGTTTTCAATGTTCTGGATGTTCGGGCTCGCGTTCGGATTCGTCCTTCAGCGAGGGCGTTTCTGCTTTGCGTCGGCATTCCGAGACATCTTCCTGCTGGGACACGCCCGCAACATGAAGGGGGTTCTCATGGGCCTCGCGGTGGGCGCCGTCGGGTTCGGGCTCATCATGGGCCGCCAGGTGCCCCGGACCTCTCTGGGCATCTATCCTCCCTCGGCCAACGTGCTGCCACTCGGAATCCACACGGTCTTCGGCGGGCTCCTATTCGGCGTAGGGATGGTGCTCGCCGGCGGATGCGTTTCAGGCAGCATCTACCGAATGGGAGAGGGATACGTAGCCTCTTGGGTGGCGTTCGCGGGGGTTACGGGTGGGCTGCTGTTATCGGCGCACACGTGGAATTGGTGGTGGGAAGCGCACATCGAGGCGGCTCCGCGCTTTTGGCTGCCTCACTTGGTGGGACACCCGGGAGCACTGGTCGTCACGTTGCTGGCGCTGGCCGCCGTCTACGTGTGGGTCCTTTCGATCGAGCACCGAGCCGGCATGGTCGTCCCCTCGCTGCCGGAAGCCCGTCCACAGCCCGAGAGCGTCGGCGAGGATCTCAAGTCGGCGGCGCGACGGTTGTTCGTGCAAGCCTGGCCCGTGCTTCCCGCGGGGGCCGTTCTGGGCGGCCTCAACGTTTTGCTCTTCATGACCCAAGAGCCCTGGGGCTTTACTGGAGAGGTGTCACGCTGGTCCATCGGGATGGCCTCGCTCGTCAACGCCGCGCCCGGACCCCTGGCCGGCGTAGAGTCGCTGCCCGGCTGCGTTCTGGTGCCCTCGGACGGAAATTTCTTCAACCATATGCTTTTCCTGGTCGTGGGAATGTTCTTCGGCTCTTTCGCCGCCGCTCTCGGTGCCGGAGAATTCAAGCTTCGAGTTCCGAGGCGCCCTATGCGGTACGGTCAGTCACTCGGAGGCGGGGTGATCATGGGGTATGGTTCCGGAATCGGTATGGGATGCACCGTAGGGGCCTTCTTCTCGGCAATCCCGTCGCTGGCGGTGAACGGATGGGTGTTCGGGGGGTTCCTTGCGATTGGCGCCTGGATCGGCACTTTGATCATTCAGAGAATCCAATAGAGTGCGAGCCTGATGCACCGAGCAGAGCCCAGGTAAGCGATGAAGCGATGACGCCCACAAAGCTGGACGTAAGAGGCGAGATCTGCCCCTATCCGATGATGCGGACCGTCAGGGCCTTGAAGAAACTGCCCGGAGACGAGAGCGAGTTGGTGGTGGTCACCGATCATGCGCCGGCGCTGGAGACGATCCCAACACAGGCCGCCCGCCTCGGGTTCCGAACCGACATCGAAGAGGCCGGCGCGTCGGAGTGGCGTATCACGATTACACGCACGCAAGTGGAGGAGGAAGCATGAGCAACCATCGAACGGCACTAACGAAGCTTCTCTGGATCATGCTCCTGAGCGCCGTGTCGGCCTCCTGCGCGAGCGAGGGCGGTGACGCGACCGAGCGGGCCTACGCCAACGACGTCCTGGTCGATACGGAATGGATCGAAGCGCGTACGGAGGACTCCAGCGTGCGTATGCTGGAGGTCGGTGGAAACGCGGAGGCCTTCGGGGAGGGGCACCTTCCCGGGGCATCCTTTCTGTCGATGGGCCGGTTGTCGAACCCCGACGATCCCGTTCGCGGCCAGATCGCCACGGCGGCCCAGGTGTCGGCAGCCATCTCCGGCACGGGTGTCGGACGGGATCAGACCGTGGTCCTGTACGACCGCCAAAACAATCTCCAGGCAGCCAGAGCCTATTGGGTCTTGAAGTACTATCAGCACCCCGACGTCCGCATCTACAACGGTGGGACCCGCAGTTGGACTGCGGACGGGCGGGCGTTGAGCACGGAAACTACCGAGTACGAGCCATCCGACTATCAAGCGGGTCCGGCCGACCCGGAGATCCGCACGACCTGGCAGTACGTCGTAGACCATACCGATGATCCGACGACGCTCTTCTGTGACACGAGGAGCCCGGGTGAGCACCTGGGTCTAGATGTCAGGGCGGAACGGGGTGGCCACATCCCGGGCTCGATCAACATGGAATGGACGGCGGCGGTGAATTCGAATGGGACGTTCAAGTCCGTCGCTGAACTGGCAGCCTTGTATGGTGGAGCGGGCTTCACATCCGACAAGCAGATCATCACCTACTGCCAGAGTGGCGTCCGGGGCGCTCACACATGGTTCGTCCTGAGTGAGCTCCTGGGTTATCCGAACGTACGCAACTACGACGGGTCGTGGGGAGAGTACGGAAACAACCCCCAGAGTCCGATCGAGAGCTAGCGTCGGGTCCCCCTCAGTCGTTCTCGCGCGGGTCGCCTTCATCCAAGACCTGCTGCGTACGGCCCGCCCGGTAAGTACGGACGGCTTCTCGGACCTCGGGGTATTTATTCCCTAGTATTGCAGCGGCGAGCAGCGCGGCGTTGGCCGCCCCTGCCTTGCCGATGGCGAGTGTCCCGACCGGGATGCCTGCCGGCATCTGCACGATCGACAACAGCGAATCCAATCCGTCCAGTGCCCAAGCCTTCATCGGCACGCCCAGGACCGGGACGAGGGTCTTCGCAGCCATCATTCCCCCGAGGTGGGCCGCCCCCCCCGCTCCGGTGATAATCACCTCGAGACCGCGCTCTTCGGCGGCGGCAGCATACTCGATGCAAAGGTCGGGTGTGCGGTGGCCGGAGATCACTCGGACTTCATGGGCGATGCCGAGCGTTTCGAGCGTCTCCGACGCACGCCGCATGGTCGCCCAATCCGACTTAGACCCCATAACGACGCCAACTAGTGGTTGGGACTCGTTCATGGCAAGAGCTTGCACGAGAGGCCCTGCAGGGTCAAGAGTTGGCTTCGAGAATCACCGATGAACGTCCCATCTGGCGTGAGAAAAAACACTTGTTCCGGCGGCCCCACAACCACATCTTTCACCTGCAGACTGGTTCCAACTCCCCGAGGAAGGATCTCATGGATCGCAAGATCATAGCCACCGGAGTACTCCTCACCGGCTTACTGGTGGCGATGCCCGTTCTGGCGCAAGACCAAGCCTACGTATGGACGACGGATCGCCCCGACGGGCATGCTCCCGCCGGGGTCAAGTCGGACTTCACACTCTCCGCAGGGGAGCTCTACGTTGGCTACCGGTACTCTGCGGAGAAATTCAGAGGTACGCTCATCGGCACCCAGGACGTGTCCGCCGATGAGGTCCGAGACTTCTTCACGGTCGCTCCGCTGACGCACGACCGCTGGACGGGAGAGCTCGACGTCCGCTTCGGGTTCGGTCTCGCCACGGTGGAATTCTCGATGCCGTGGGTCAGAAACGAGATGTTCAACGAGACGGACACGGGGTTCTTCGAGAGTTCGTCCCAGTTCCTGGGTGACATCAGCCTTCGAGGGTTGTTCGATGTTCTCGAATTAGACGGGTATCGGCTGAGCCTTACCCTTGGAGGCACAGTGCCAACGGGGAAGATCGGGAAGAGGGGTGCCACGGCCACCGATCCTCGGGGGGTCCTACCCTACACGATGCAGGGCGGCTCGGGTAGTCCCGACGTCCTGGTCGGCGGAACGTTTCTAGTGCAGAATGAAGTTGCCTCCGTCGGAGCCCAGATCAACTCCGTAATCCGCGTCGTGGACAACGGTAAGGACTACCGTCTCGGTGATGAGTTCAACTTCTCGGTGTGGGGCGCCTACAACCTCACCGGGTGGGCAAGCGTTTCCCTCAGAGGAAGTTATGAACAGATATCTGCGATCTCGGGATTCGACGCACGCACGGACGGGACCGTCGACCCTCTAGCGAACCCGTTCGCCCAGGGCGGAGAACGGATAACGGTCCCGATAGGACTCAACGTTTACCTCCGCGACGGCAGGGCCGCGGGACACCGGCTCTCGATCGAGTTCTACTACCCGGTCCACGAAGACCTGAATGGGCCGCAGATGTCGGCTCATCGGAATCTTGTCGCTTCCTGGCAGACCGTGTTCTAGACCTCCATACACTCATCAGAACCGCCCCGCCTGGCTCAGCCGGATGGGGCGGTTTTTCTTGGTGGGTGCGTCCTACCATCGCTGCGCTACACGACACGCACCATATGATAGTTCTTCTTGCCCTTCCGCAGAATCAAGAACCTCCCTTCGATCGCATCTGAGCGGGTGACAGCCGCCTCAACGTCTTCGACTCTGACGTTGTTGATGGAAAGACCTCCACCCTCGACGGAACGCCTGGCCTCTCCGCGGGACTTGCACACGCCCGCGTCCGCGAACAAGTCCAGAACGCCGGTACCGTCCCCCTCCAGCCCGGCCCGCGTGATCTCGCTCGACGGAACATCCGAGAAGACGTCCGCGAGCTCATCTGCCCCGAGGCCTGCAATCTCGCCACCGAAAAGCACGTTCGTCGCACGTTGGGCACTCGCAAGACTATCGTCTCCGTGAACTCGCCGTGTCACCTCCTCGGCGAGCGCACGGTGGGCGCCGCGCTCATGCGGCCGCTCGGCGTGGATCGATTCGAGTTCGGAGATCTCATCGGGACCCAGCAGCGTGAAGCACCGGAGATGCCGAACGACGTCGCGGTCATCGGCCGTCATCCAAAACTGATAGAACCGGTAGGGCGACGTGAGTGCCGGGTCGAGCCAGACGCCACCGGCCTCGGTCTTACCGAACTTGTGCCCACCGGCGCCCGTCAGGAGGGGATACGTAATGCCGTACGCCTTCTCTCCTCGCATACGGCGGACCAAATCGATGCCCGCCGTGATGTTTCCCCACTGGTCGCTGCCGCCCATTTGGAGTGTGCATCCGTACCGCTCGTTCAACGCCACGAAGTCGTACGCCTGTAGGAGCGCGTAGCTGAACTCCGTGTAGGAAATCCCCGTCTCTTCGCTCTCCACGCGCCGCCGGATAGACTCTTTCTTGAGAAGCGCGTTCACGGAAAAGTGCTTCCCGACGTCTCGTAGGAAGTCGACCATCGAGATCTCGCCGAGCCAGTCCAGATTGTTGATGGTCCGAGCCGGGTTGTTGAGGCCGCCGAATTCCAGGAAGTGCTCCAGCTGCCGCCGGATTGCCTCGAGGTTTTCAGCCGCTTCTTCTTTGGTGAGGAGTTGGCGCTCCTCAGTCTTTCCGGAGGGGTCTCCAATGAGCCCGGTCCCGCCACCCATGAGCACAAGCGGATGATGCCCGGCCCTCTGAAGGTGCACGAGGCCCATGATGGGCATGAGATTGCCCACGTGAAGGCTGCCCGCAGTGGGATCGAAGCCGATGTAGGCCGTTACAGGACCCTCGGCGAGGGCGGCTTCCACTCCCTCGGTGGAGTCCTGCAGCATGCCCCGCCAGCGATATTCTTGCAGTAAGCTCATCTAACTCGGTCGCGTGACACGCTCCCTAACGGGGATCCTCGAAACCCGACACGGCGCGTAAGATCGTCGGCCAAAGATGGTCGGCTATCAACCCCAGTCAAGCGCAGTCAGGCCTGCGAGACGCCCGAAAAAACCGCTCGCACCCTGCCCCGATCGATCTTCCCGTTCACGTTGACCGGGAGGGTGTCAGTGAACTCTACGCGCCTCGGTAACTCAGAGGCGGAAAGCCGTTCCCGGGCCCGCGCCATCAACGTATCCAGATCCTCCTCCACCTCGGGGTCGGCTACGATGAGCGCCACGACCGTTTCGCCCCAAACCTCGTCCGGAACGCCCGTAACTGCAGCGCTGGCGACGCCCGGTAGGCCCTCGAGCACCGCCTCCACCGATCGTGGATCGACGGTCGCCCCTCCGGTCACGATTCGATCGCTGATCCGGCCGGAAATCCAGAGATGGCCATCACCGTCGAGCCATCCTAGATCGCCCGTCGCGAGCCACCCCTCCCCGTCCGCCGCACCGGGCGAGACCGTGTCGCCTCTTACGCAGAGCTCTCCATCCTCCAGAATCCGGACCTCGAGGCCGTCCATCGGAGGACCGACCGTGCCCGGCTTCTCCACGACAAGGTCCGGAGAGGCGGTGGCCACCTGGGAACAGGCCTCCGTCAGGCCGTAGGTCAGGGCGATCGGATATCCCATTTCGAGAACTTCGGTAACCAGTGTGGCACCCGCCGCCGCGCCACCGACCAGAAGGCAACGCAGCGTCGAGGGGACGGGCTCCCCTCCACGCACCTCGAGAAGCCGCCTCAGCATGGTGGGAACGACCGAGGCGTGAGTCAGAGCGTCCCGGTCGATCAACTCCCCCAGCACCTCGGAGGAAAACCGCCCCCGCACCAGGAGCGTGCATCCAACGTGGGCCACCCGGTGCACGAGCGCGAGCCCACCGACGTGGCCAAGGGACAAAGAAGCGTACCAGCGGTCCGCTTCGGTGAGGCCCAAGCGCGCGACAGACGCGCGGGCGCTCGCATCGAGGGCCGACGAATGGATCGGGACCGCGTTGGCATCACGGGACGTGCCCGACGTCCAGAGGAGGGCGAAAGGGCCCGGCTTGGGTGGGAGTTCGGGCGTGGCGTCCGCCGGCTTGGGCAGATCGTCGAGCGTCGTGACCCAATCCGCGTCGAGCGCCGCGTCGTGGACGTCATCTTGCGTGCTGAGGATCAGGTCGGGCCCGATCATGTCGAGCGCCCGTTCCATCGAGACCGCGCCCAGCCGAGGATCGAGCGGCGCTAGGACGGCGCCGGTTCGTGGGACAGCCCAAACAGCCTGGATGGATGACGCGTTCGGGTGGGCCACAAGCGCAACGGTTGAGCCGGGCCCCGCCCCGAGGGGTGCGAGGCGGCGGGCCATGCGGCCCACCGAGGCGTCCAGTTCGGCGTACGTCCACACGCGTCCGCCGTCGTCCAGCGCGGGGGCGTCGGGGCGGGCTTGCGCCACCGCCCGGAGTGGATCACTCACCCGAATGCCAATCCCGCGGCCAAGAGCACGCCGTAAAGCCCAACCACACGGGCGGTGCCCGCCAGCGCTGGGATCAACTCTCTTGGGTCGTCCGTGGCCATGATGAGGGTCACCGGCGAGACGGAGGCCGCCCCCGCAACGAGGGCGATCAGCGCCGCCGGGGGCCACTGGTACAAGCCCACACCCAGCACCGGAATGGTGAACCCGAACGCCATAAGGAAAGCGTACTCAACCCGGCTCCCATTTCGGCCCAACCGAACGGCCAGGGTACGTTTACCGGACGAGGCGTCCGTTTCGAGATCCCTGATGTTGTTGGCCACCAGAATCGCCGTACTCAGCGCGCCCATACCGGCCCCTGCCACGAGCACATCCCCGGTGACGACAAGCGCCTGCACCCAGTACGTCCCGCCGACTGCGATAAGACCGAAGAATACGAAAACGAACGGATCGCCCAGGCCGTGATAAGCGAGCGGATAGGGTCCGCCGGTGTAGGCGACCGCACACAGGAGCGACGCGAGACCGATCCACACGATCGGCCACCCGCCCACGAACACCAGGTAGACGCCGACCGCAGCGGCGGCGGCAAGCACCAATACCATACCGCGCCACACGTGCTCAGCGGGAATGAGCCCCGCCTGCGTCACACGCACCGGGCCGACCCGGTTCGGTGGATCGCCCCCCCGCATGAAGTCGTAATAGTCGTTAGCGAAGTTGGTCCCGATCTGGATGAGAATAGCCCCGGCAAGAGCCGCTACCACCGGGAGTAGAGCGAAGGTCTCGTGCGCATCCGCCAAGCCGGCTCCGACGAACACTGGAGCGGCGGCGGCGGTCAGTGTCTTGGGTCGCGCGGCCTGAATCCAGTGGGAGACAGCCATCACGGGAGGGATCGCATCCGGGGCGGCATCGGGTAGCGCGTCGGGTAGCGCGTGGGGTAGCGCATCGGCGACAGCATCAGGGAGGGCATCGGGACGTCACGTCCCTACCAGGGCAACCATGGGAATTTGCTGAAATCCGGTTCGCGCTTCTCCAGATAGGCGTTCTTCGCCTCCTTCGCTTCTTCCGTCATGTAGAAGAGGAGCGTTGCGTTCCCGGCGAGTTCCTGAATTCCAGCCTGCCCATCGACGTCGGCGTTGAACGCGGACTTGAGCACGCGGATCGCCAGCGGGCTCTTCTCGAGGATCTCCTGAGCCCATTTCCAGCCCTCCGCCTCGAGCTCGTCCACCGGCACCACGGCATTGACCATGCCCATCTCGAGCGCCTCTTCGGCACTGTATTGACGGCACAAGTACCAGATCTCCCGTGCCTTCTTCTGACCCACCATGCGCGCCAGGAAAGACGAGCCGAAGCCGCCGTCGAAGCTACCGACCTTGGGACCCGTCTGGCCAAAGACGGCGTTGTCGGCAGCGAGCGTGAGGTCGCATACGACGTGCAACACGTGGCCGCCACCGATCGCGTACCCCGCCACCAGGCAGATGACGGGTTTGGGCATACTCCGGATGTAGCGCTGGAGCTCCAGTACGTTGAGGCGCGGCACACCGTCGCGCCCTACGTAACCCCCATCACCGCGTACCCTCTGGTCTCCCCCGGAGCAGAACGCGTACCCGCCGTCCTCCGCCGGTCCCTCCCCAGTGAACAGCACGACCCCGATGCGTATGTCCTCTCCGGCGTTCCTGAACGCCTCCTGCAGCTCCAACAGCGTCTCTGGCCGGAAGGCATTCCGCACCCGAGGGCGATTGATGGCTATACGGGCCACCCCCTCCGCCTTCTTGTACGTGATGTCCTCGTATTCCTTGACGACTTCCCACTGCGGCTCGCTCATGGTCTCGCCCCGCCTATGTGTAGTGTCGCAGAAGTGTCTCGGCCATTGATCTCGTTGCGCTCGATCGTCTCGTAACCCGGCAGCCACGACGAGCATGAGGGCGCTCGGCTCGAACACCGATGCGTTACAATAGCGTCCCAACGGCTTGGCGCACGGCCTCGACGACCGCTTGGCGGGCGTGCTGGTTCTGGTCGCGATCGCTTCGAACCTCCAAGATTCGCGGTCCTGCACACGCGAGGACGTCCCCGAGCGCGTCTGCCGCATCGTTCGGATGGTCCACGCAGCGGTAGGAGATCCCATACAGATCGGCCACATGGCGAAAATCGAGCCCATGCGGAGTCGCAAAATACCTCGTGAATTCGGGCTCGTGATCCCGGATGGGGAGCATATGGAAGATGCCCCCACCGTCGTTGTTGATCACGACGAACACGATGTCCAGCCGATATTTGGCGACGGCGAGGAGTCCGTTCATGTCGTGGTAGAAGGCGACATCTCCCACGATGGCGACGATCGGCGACCGCCCTTCACCCGCCGCGGCCATCCCTCCCACAGTGGACACGATCCCGTCGATTCCGCTGGCTCCCCGGTTGCCGTATACGCGAAGAGCCTTCCCTCCCCCGCCGAACGCGTCCAGATCCCGGACCGGCATGGAATTGGACACGAACAGCGTCGTGCCCTCCGGGACCCCGGAGACAACGGTGGCCAAGACGGCACCCTCGCCGGGCTCGCCGGCTTCGGAGGTCCGAAAATCACAGACCGCCTGCTTCGCGGCCTGATCGATCCGTCTCCACTGCTCGCACCATGACGGAGGTGCTCCCGACGTACGCAGTGTATTCGTCACGGCCTGGATGAAGGGCGCCTCCTCCGCGCGTACGTTGAGCGAGGCTACGCCGAGATGATCCTTCCAGCGATGTCCCGACGTGACTCTCACCTGGGGCACATCCACGAGCTCGCCCAGGAAATCCAGGAGCGAAGCGGACACCGGTGCGCCCCCGATGCGGATGGCAACGTCGGGCTTGAGTGTCTCTCGAAGATCTCCGCGGGGAGACGATGACTCGAGCCCAGACGATGCCTCGGGCCCGGACTGGTCCCGTGGCAATGGGTTCTGAAGAAAGAGGTCGTAGGCCGTCACGGCGTGCTCCACGCAGTCCCCGCTGAAACGGGCACCGGAGAGAGGATCGCCGAGCACGGGAAATCCGGTGGCACGGGCCAGCTCCCCGACGGCCGGCCCTACGGCCTCGGGATCGGCAACCGGCCCCACGACGATCAACCCACGCGAGCCCTCCGCCAAGGCGACCGCAACCGCGCGCACATCGTCCTCGGCGGGGCCGGCTCCGCCCCCCTCATCAACCGGAGCTACGGGCATGCCATCCGGGTGCCCGTCCAGTCCGACGGGATCCCTCTCACGGAGATTCGCTGCCCGCTCCGCAGTGAGTTCGGCTGGCTCCAGAGGCTTGTCGAGCGGAAAATTCACATGGACGGGGCCGGGATCCATCCCCAACGTCGCGGCGACGGCCTTGCGCGTGAGCGATCGCACGCCCAGGAAATCATCCGCCGAGGGCTCGCCGGCATCGAGGCTCTCCCTGACGAACGACCCGTAAAGGCCGGACTGGTCGATCGTCTGGTTCGCGTCGGTCCCCCGGAGCCGATGCGGTCGGTCCGCGGTGAGCACAAGCAAGGGCACTCCAGCCTCTGACGCCTCGATCACTGCGGGGAAAAGGTTTGCGGTGGCGGTCCCGGACGTCGTGATCACAGCCGCCGGACGCCGAGTGGCCTTCCCGAGTCCAAGGGCGAAAAACCCGGCGCACCGCTCATCCAGATGGACCCACGTCCTGATCCCATCTTCCCTCGCACACGCCATAACCAGCGGTGTCGATCTGGACCCGGGGGCGATGCAGACATGTTCGACGCCCCCGCGAACCAACTCATCGGTGAAGGCCCTGACCCAGGCGGTCGTGACCGCCGGGTCGGTCATCGTGCTCCGCTCGCCGCGAGGGCCCTCAACATTGGCTCGAACTTGATGCTCGTTTCGTCCCATTCGAGGCGGGGATCAGAGCCCTCCACGATTCCTGCCCCAGCAAAAAGTCTCCACCGGAGGTCCTGGACCACCGCACAGCGAAGCGCCGGTACGAACACGCCGTTCCCGTCCAGATCGAACCATCCCACCGGGCCCGCGTACCAACCGCGCTCGAAAGGCTCTTCTTTCCCGAGGAACTCCAACGCAGCGTCCCGAGGAAGGCCGCACACGGCCGGCGTGGGGTGGAGCGCTTCGAGCACCGTGAGGGCCGACGTGCCCTCGGGAAGCCGAGCCCGGATCTCTGTCTCGAGGTGCTGAAGCCGGGCTAGCGTAAGCACGTGCGGCTCCGGCTGCGCGCGGATTTCCTCGGCCAGCGGGCCTAGCCGAGCGACCATGTCTTCGAGGGCGATGCGCTGCTCGACGCACTCTTTCTCACTGGCCAGCAGCTGTTCCGCCAAGCGCTTCTGCTCGCTTGCCGTCTCCCCACGTGCCACCGTGCCCGCGACCGCCGTGGCATGGAAATGGCCACCCGAGAGCGTGGTCACGGTTTCCGGCGCAGCGCCGAGAAATGCGCATCCGTCCTCCGGTTCGAAGTAGAATACGTGACTGGCACCGTTTCCCGTCCACAGATGATGGACGACTTCGATCGGATCCAGGCGGCCCTGAGTGATCACATCGAGGGTTCGAGCGAGAACGACCTTTGAGACTCGCCCCTCGTCGATCGCCGCCAGGGCATCCGTCACGGCGGCGTCCCAGCCC
This sequence comes from Longimicrobiales bacterium, assembly GCA_965219445.1. Classification (GTDB taxonomy): domain Bacteria; phylum Gemmatimonadota; class Gemmatimonadetes; order Longimicrobiales; family Gaopeijiaceae; genus UBA822. The sequence goes on from CBDCNQ010000005.1 coordinate 682,305, forward strand.
GCACGCTCGGATTCGGCTCGAGTGAAGGGAACGAGAGGCGAGGACGCCTCCACGGATCCACCGGAATCGCCACACCCTTCCCCCGCCGGCTCCGCGAGCTCTCGGGAAAGCCGCCCCGCATGTGTCAGTAGACGGGTCAGAATCGATTCGGCCCCGTTGCGCTCCGGGTCGACCAGGATCCGCACGGTCAAGACAGGGTCTTCTCCCGAAACCCTCTGGAGTTCGAGCGCCGGAACGTGGAAGAGGGCCGGCGGAAATCCCGCCCAAAGATCTTCCGTCGCATATTCTGGGCGAAACGCGAAGCCGCCAAAAAACCTCACTCCAGGGGCGTCGCCCACGCCCCCTGCGGAGCCGGGAGCGAAGAGGTCCATGGCGTTCGTCTCGACCCCGGAGAACGGTCCTCCCGGGTGAGCCCCCTCGGCAGTCACCGTCGCCAGAGCCCCCGCGTGGGCGATCCAGCCATCGGACCGCGCCCAAAACCCCCGAGGCCCACCGCCGGCACGCCGAAGAAAGCGCATCGGATCGGCACCAGTGGCGGGAGCGGTCACAGCCAGCACTCGCGCCTGTGCAATCGCAGCGGTGTTCGCCGGGTTCATGGCTCCGGGGTTTCGGACAGGCGTGCAGCTTCCCGGTCCTTCGGTGGGCTCACGCCAACGTTCTTACGCAGAGCCAATATATGGGAATCAGGCGGATGACCAAGAACCGAAGGGCTTGCGCCACCGCCTCCTCCGCTATTAACGAAGTGAAGCCGGATTCAGTCTCGAGCAGTCGTTTTCGCTGGCGCCGGGTATCAAGCTGGCGTTGGTTCTCAGGTCCACGAGCGTTGGTCTATGGTTGAAGAAACCTCACTGGAGAGATTACCCATTTCCGCCGTGGCAATCCTCGTGCTGCTTGCCCTGCTCGGGCCGCCTCGGTTGGGGGCCCAGGAACCCCCTCAGCCCACACAGGAGCCGGAGGACACCGTGCTGGTGCCTGTCGGCCCGGTGCAGCCAGATATCGAGGTGCCCAGGAGGTTGACCGAGTGTTGAGGGCTCAATCCCCTCATCCGTTCCCGTCGATGCCTCAAGCGCAAGCGCACAACCGGAAGCCGATTGACGCGCAGCAGAAAAACATATCCGTTAGAGGGCAACGCGGATCGGTCTCGGGTACGCGTCAGGAGTCGTGAATACGTGACATATCTTCCGGCCGAACCATCGCTAGTGGCTTTGGATCCCATGGTGAACCCAACTGAAGGCCCTCTCAGGCGTCTTGTCGGTGAGGTCTGTAGCCGGCTGAAGACGGCCAGCATGCTGAAGTTGCTGGTCTGTTTCGTGGTGACCCCGTGGTCAGCGGTCGCGCAGAATCGGCCGGATGACATCATGGAGATCTACGTGATCGACGTGGAGGGAGGGGCAGCCACGCTGTTCGTAGCGCCGTCGGGTGAGTCGATGCTCGTCGATACCGGGTGGCCGGGCCTTAATGGGCGAGACGCTGACCGTATCGCTTCGGCTGCCGAGCAGGCAGGCGTGACCCGAATCAACTACTTGATCGTGACCCACTTCCACACAGACCACATGGGTGGTGCGGCGCAACTCGCGGACAGACTCCCAATTCTGCAATTCCTTGACCATGGTACAACCGTCGACCAGGGAAACCGCGCCAGAGCGGGCTTTCAGACCTACGTGAATCTCCGGAACGGCGGAACGCACCGGGTGGTGACACCTGGCGACCCCGTTCCGGTCGCGGGATTGGACGTCCGAATCATCGCGTCCCACGGCACGGTTCTGACCACTCCGCTACCGAACGCCGGCGACACGAATCCCTTCTGCGACGGCTTCATGTTCCACGGGGACGACATCACGAGCCGGGGGGGCGACGCGGAAGACCAACGGTCGGTGAGTGCGGTCGTCAGCTTCGGAGAATTCCGCACGATCATCATGGGCGATCTGACGTGGAACAAGGAACACACGCTGATGTGCCCGGACAACAAGGTTGGCACGGTGGATCTCTACCTCGTGTCGCACCATGGCTCCGACACTTCGGGCTCGGAGGCGCTCGTCCATGCGCTGCAGCCCCGGGCCGCCATCATGAACAACGGACCGCGCAAGGGGGGTGCCGTCCAGACCTTCCAGATCCTCCAAGCCGCGACAAGCCTTGAACACCTATGGCAGAATCACTACTCCGTGGCTGCCGGCGACGAATACAACATGCCCGAGCGTTTCATCGCGAACCTGCAGGTTGGAACGGGACCGCCGGAGGCCCCAGCTGTACACATGGGCGAGGCGAACTGGATCAAGGTCTCGGCGCGGCGCGACGGGGCCTTCACGGTGACGAACAGCCGTAACGGATTCAGTCGGAGCTATCGGCCGAACTGACTGTCGCCTGCTCGACTCCTCCCATGTCAGCGCCTGCGCGGCACAGCCATGTGACGTCTTGACGCTATGACGTTGTGGAGTCATATTGCGAGCATGAGCGAAGATACACGCCGCACCACAGTCTATTTTGACCCGTCGATTCATCGTGCCCTCCGCCTGAAGGCGGCAGAGACCGATCAAAGCTTTTCGGAACTCGTCAACATGGCGGTTCGCGAGAGCCTCTCGGAAGACGTCACCGATTTGGAGGCGTTCGAATCCAGAACCTCTGAACCCAACGTCTCGTTCGAGAGCGTCGTCAAGGACTTGAGGCGCAGTGGAAAGCTATGAGCTTTTCATCAAGCCCTCCGCGGCGAAAGAGCTCGAGGCAGTGGGCCGAAAATCGGATCGCACGCGGATCGTCGACCAGATCTACACGTTGAAGGACGATCCGCGACCTCAGGGGTGCGAGAAACTCACGGGCCAGGATCGTTACCGAGTCCGCCAGGGCCAGTTCCGGATTCTCTACGTTGTCGACGATAATGAATGCGTTGTCACGGTGGTCAAGATCGGTCATCGGCGCGACGTCTACCGATAGCGATTGCTGCAGTCGCGGTAGGCTTTCAGGCTCGCGCGCTTCGCTCGCGGAGGGCATCTTGGACGCTCAGCAGAATCGCAGAGACGTTAGATGGCCTATCTATATGCCCTGACAGTGGGACGGGATCTATGCCGAAGGTTGTTCCGAAACGTGTGACAGCTGAGATCGAAGGTGACTTTGTCGTCTTCCTCATCGGGATGCGAATCAACAAGCCCTGGAAGATCCACAAGTGGCTCCCCGTCTTCCGTGCGATGCCCAGAATGATCCGCGAGCTTCAGCAGCGTCCTGACTCAGGGTTCCTCGGCCATATCATGAGCTTCGGCGTAATTGTGCAGTACTGGCGAACCTTTGACGATTTAGAGTCCTACGCCCGGAGCGCCGACCAACTGCACTGGCCAGCTTGGGTCGACTTCAACAAGCGCATCGGCGGGAGTCGTGGCGACGTGGGTATCTGGCACGAGACGTACCGAGTCCGCGCCGGGGAGTACGAGTGCGTGTACAGCGGAATGCCACCCCATGGTCTGGCGAAGGCGAGCGTAACAACGGACGCTGTGGGAGAACTCGAATCGGCGCGGGGTAGGATCGAGAGTAACTGAGACGCTAGGGCGGGCCATCTAGGCATCAGGCTCGCACGCTACGCCCGCGGTCACCACATTAGCCGCGCAAGTTGCGGCTCGAAGAGGGCGACGTCCTAGGTGCGCCCCAGGCGGAGTTTACAGCCAATCTGACTGCCATCGAGCGTGTGATTGCCTTCCACACGCGACACCGTGAGCTAGCCCGCGGGCGGGATGTTCTGGTTCATCCGGAAAAGGTTGTCCGGGTCGTACTTCTTCTTGATGTCGGCGAGCCGCGTGTAGGTGGCGCCGTAGTTCTTCTCGGCGTTGTCCGCGTCCTCGGCCGACTGGAAGTTGATATAGCCGCCCTCGCGCGAGAGCGGCGCCGTGGCCACGTAGTAGTCCCGCACCCACTTGGTGTTGGCCTCGTTGTCCTTCGGCTCGGGCCACATGCCGGCAATGACCGTGGAGAAGTTGGCGTCGCGGTTTCCGAACGCGGTCGCGTCGGCCTCCACGTCATGGACGGCGCCGTTGATCGCATGGATGTGCATCGTCGACTCGACCACCGGCACCTTGGGGCCGTGCTCGAGGTGTACGTCGATGAGATCGTCGCTCAGCTCCTCCACGAAGTTCGCCTTCCAGTAGTGCTGCAGGCCCGGGGGGAGGAGCGCATCGAAGGCCGAGTTGAGCGCCGGGTACGGCACGGGGCCGACGCCGTGAGCCACGACCGGAGCGGCATCCATTAGTGGCTTGAAGGCCGCCTCTCCCTGCTCCAGGGGCCCCGCCCAGCAGGCGACGATGACGCACATGGTCTCGCCGTGGCGGTCTTCCGGGATGAACGGGAGCGGCGGAGCGATCTGCCATCCGAAGATCGCGCCGAGCTCCCTCGGCGCGTCGGCGATGTAGGTCCCATAGGCTTGCAGGACGTCTCGCGCCCGCGCCGCCTGGAAGAAGATCGGACCGCCGTGGACCACGCTGACCGGGTGCAAGCGGAACTCGAAGTCGGTGACGACACCGAAGTTGCCGCCGCCACCGCGAAGCGCCCAGAAGAGGTCGGCGTTGTCGTCTTCGCTCGCGTGCACGAGCTCACCGTTCGCGGTCACGACGTCGGCGGAGATGAGATTGTCGATCGACAGCCCGTGCCCGCGCGTGAGGTACCCGATGCCGCCGCCGAGGGTGAGACCGCCGATGCCGGTCGTCGACACGACGCCGCCCACGGTGGCCAGACCGAACGGGTGGGTCGCGTAGTCGAGGTCGCCCCATTGGCAGCCGCCCTGGGCGCGGACGGACTTGTTCCCCGGATTGACGCGCGTCCCCCGCATCGACGACAGGTCGAGGACCACGCCGCCGTCGTTCGTTCCGAACCCGGGCACGCTGTGCGAGCCACCTCGGATCGACAGGTCCGCGCCGGTCTCCCCGGCGAACCGGACGACGGATATGACATCCGCCTGGTCCGAAGCACGGACGATCGCCATCGGGCGCTTGTCGATCATCCCGTTGTAGACCCTGCGCGCCTCTTCGTAACGGTCATCGTTTTCGTTGATGACCTCTCCGCGCACCTGCTCGCTCAGACTCTCGATCGTCGCTTTGCTCATTATCTTTCTCCTCGGAAGAGCCGGCGAAGCTTGCGTAGGGGGAGCGGGATACGCAAGAGTCCCTCTCGACAATGGAACCGAAGCTCACCCACCTCGCCATGCACGCGAGCGAATAGGCGGTAGAGGCACGCCACTCATCGACCGAGATCCAATAACCGACAAGGACGACCGATCCTCAAAAAGGATTCGTCGCAAACACTGAGAATTCCGGAATGAAGCCCCGGTGATCCACTTTGAGCGCTCCAAGGATCGCGGTGGCGATTTCCTGAGGCCGCAGTTTCTTGTCGGAAATCTCCCGCTCGACACCCGCTTTTTCCGCAAAGTTGGTCATGACTTCGCTCGGGTTCACCAACATGACTCGCACGTTGTGACGTCGAAGCTCATCGCGCCAACATTCCGTCATACCACGCAAGGCAAACTTCGAGGAACCGTAAGCGGTGCGCCCGCCGCTCCCCTTGAGGCCTGAGGTAGAGGATATGTTAATCATCTCGCCACTACCTTGCTTGATGAACTGCCGAGCCGCTTCTCGCGCCATGAGGAATGGGCCGAACACGTTAGTCTGGAACATGCCCTCCAACTCTTCGAGCGTCGTGTCAACCAAGGGTTTGAAGAGGCCATAACCGGCGTTGTTGACCAAAATATCGAGCCGCCCATGCTTTTCGATCACGGAACTCACGGTGCGGACCGCATCCGCCTCGTTCCCCACGTCGCCCACTATCCAATCCAGTCCCAGCTCCTGGGCGGCGTCGCGAACGGCATCTTCACGACGGCCTGTAATGGTGACTCTGCTATCCTCACTCTTCAGCGCTTCGGCAATGGCACGGCCGATCCCCTCGCTGCCACCGGTCACCAGCGCAACTGTATCTCCGAGTTCCACAGGAATCTCCCGAGTATGAGATTTCAATAATCTGCCTCGCTCCGGCAACGACCTTCGTCCTTCCCGGAATTCCGGGGGGACAGTTTACTCCAGTCGCGGAGCTGGTGCACGCTCTGGAGTCGGCGTTTCACCTAATCCGGTTACGGACGCGGAAAGATCGAGAGGCTCGCGCACTTCACTCGCCGTCTGCACATTACAGATCTCGGTGCCGCCGCTGAGTTGGAATCTGACTGAAACCAGATCGTCAAATGCGATGAACGAGATGCGCCCGCCCGTGCTGATCTTGATGCTGCTCGTCGCGTGTGCGCCAGCTACGCGCGGTGCGGGCACCCGAACCCCGGGAAACTGTGCGTGGCGGGTGTGCGTCACGTCCGTGAACACCCCCTCAGGCCGAGCCTATCAGGCTGTGAATCGGGAACCGGTGCCAGCCACAATCGTGCTGACCTTCCGGTCCCCGGGGAACCTACGCGCCGGCGCGGATCTTCCAATCGAGCGGGTGGTGCCACCGGAATCGACAACGATCCTGGTCCGCCTCCGCCAGATCGTTCAGACTGAAGCAGCCCGTCCGAGGGTAACGATCGGGATCGACCTAGGTTCCAGCTCCACCCAGCCGGACGCCGATCACCTTTACGCGGTACCGTTCGGTGGAGACTCTCGTCGAGAGTTGAGCCAAGGTTTCGGCGGAGCTGGGTCACACTTGGGCGACATGAGCTACTCCCTCGACTTTCTGATGCCGGAGGGCACGCCGGTTCTTGCGGCCCGTGCGGGAACCGTGCTCTACCTGCAAGACGGGTTTACAGAGGGCCGGGCGGATCCGAACCTTCTGGAGCGGGCCAATCTGGTAGTGGTGGCGCATCGCGACGGTACTATGGCTTCCTACGGTCATCTCACCGCCGGAATTCCAGTGTCAGTCGGTGACGCCGTGGGCGAGGGGGATGTGCTGGGCTGGAGCGGCGCAACCGGCTTCGCGGGCCGACCGCATCTCCATTTCCATGTGGGTCTACGGATGCTGGGGGCCCCGGGGCGTAGCATTCCTATACAGCTGAGAGACCGTGAGGGGCACATCCTCGATTTGGCCGTTGGATCTTTGATCGAACCTGCTCGGGCGAATTCGGGAGAGACCCGGAAGTAATCTGCTCGCTTCTTCTTCACGCGAGGACAGATCCATGACGCCATCTCCCCGGACGCTCGACTGGCAGTATTACCGCCCCGGATGACAGAGCTGCAAGCGCACGCAGGAGTTTCTTGCGAAGAACGCCATCCCTGACGGTGTGGTTCAGAGCGCGACGAAGGAGCCGGTAATCGGCGAGGCTGCGCTGACCGTTCTCGAGGGCATCGAACACCTCCACGTGGCCAAGGGAACGAAGATCCTCCACTTCGATCTGTCACGGGATCGGCCCGCGGACGCCGAGCTGCTCGGCATGCTCCTCGGCCGCTCGGGAAAGCTGAGAGCGCCGACCATCAGGACGGGTGCCACACTCTTGGTGGGGTATAACCTTGACCTACTCGAGACCGGGTTGTTGTAACGTAGAGTAGGTACTAGAAGCGACACCAGGTCCCCTCGCGGCCCCTTCGCCGACAAGTGCTTGAGCAGTTTGCGCTCCGATGAAGGGACGGTTGCTGGTGAGGAACAAGCTCGGTGTGGCGCTTTTGGCACTCGCGATCGCGGCGGCCTGGAGTGTTATAGCGCGTGAACAAGCGCCGATAAGCGCGGGCACCTTCTTGGTCTACGACAACGCCGGCATGGAGATGCGGCTGACTTTCTCCCCCGCGGGCGGCGGCCGATTCGGCACAAGCATCTCCTACCTGGGCGAGGACGGGATGTACGAATCGGCCCAGCCATCGTCCGCGCCGAGCAACGTCGTCGATACACGTATGCGAACCACCGATGGTCTTGTCTTCGAGCTAGGCTCGCTGGGACCGCTGTGGGTGCCACCGAACGAGGTACGCGAGGGCGGTAGCGCACACGGCACGCGAGTTAGTGAGGTTCGACGGTGGGAAAACTGGGAGGTCGGCGTGGTGACAGCCAGTGTCGGGATCGGTGGGGCGCTGCGTGGTGAATGGTACTATGACACGCGGACGGGCTTCCTGGTCGGAGGTACGAAGAGCACGGCGGTATCGCTCCCGGGCGACGGGCAGGTGTTCACCCTAACGGACAGCAATCTCCCCGACCTCGGTCTCCGCTAGTCCACAAGGAGATTGGTGGCCCCGGGGAGCGTTAACCCACGGCGCGATCGACCTACTCGACGATCAGGGGATCGACAGACTGGCGGACCTCTACCCGCATCCTGGACCCGAAAAGGCCCCCGGCGATATCCACCTCATTGAAGCGGAAGACTCGGATACGCTGATCTACCCTGGCCGGGTTCGATGCACCCGGAATGATCACGGCACCCGTGTCCGGCAGTAGCACAGGCCCGTAGTCCCTCGTCTCAATTTCAGCACTCCTGGCCTGCGAAGGCACGTCCCAACGCACCGTCAGATCCTGGTCCGCTGAAACCGTCGAGTCCACCGTAGGCTCAGTTATCGTATGGATTCCTGGCCCACCCAACACGACGCCCCCTACAACGTCCGTACCGCTCACGACACTGAGCTCAAAGTCACCCTCATGGAAGGTGTTGCTCTCTGCTACGTAGTCCCCTGATGCGCCGGCGTCGAGGAGCGTGACTACGCCAAATCCGGCGTTCGTAATGGTGACCGTAGCTCCCGTCACCAGCTCGCCCATCCCATCGCGAACCCGGACTGAGAACTCGGTGACAAAGCCACCGGCCTGGTCGTAGGCATCGACGTCCGCGCGGATGTCGAGCGTTCCGGTCCCGGTTCCGGGGTCATTCCGCTCGATGGCAGGGTCGGTCAGGCTATCTCCACAGGACGCGAGAAAGACCGCGGCGCCCATTCCCACAACAGCAAACATCTTGAATCTCATTCCTCAAACTCTCCCTTACATCTGTCCTGAAACCACCTCTTAACACAAAGCCCCCTTATTCAGTGCAACAATCGAGCCACGAAATCGCTGACTCGGGCCGTCCGGAGTTCTCGCTGGCGCCCGGGAGCGGCATGGAGTCCCTCAGACGTTGAAGCGCACGTGCATGATGTCGCCGTCGGACACGACGTAGTCTTTCCCTTCGACTTGGAGTCGCCCGGCCTCCTTCACCGCCTGTTCGGATCCGAACTCCATGAAGGTCTCATAGGGAATCACCTCCGCCCGGATGAAGCCACGCTCCAGATCGGAGTGAATACGGCCCGCCGCAGGCCGTGCGTGTGTGCCGCGCCGGATGGTCCAGGCCCTCACCTCGTCCCCTCCGACCGTAAAAAAGGAAATGAGGTCCAACAGGCCGTACGCTGTTCGGATGAAGCGTGCCAGCGCCGGCTCACTTAGGCCGAGATCTTCCAGAAACGCGGCCTGATCCCCCGAGTCGAGCCCCGCAATCTCGGCCTCCACGCTCGCCGACAACACCATGCCTGCCGCATCCAGCTCCCCGAGGCGAGCGGCGATCCCTTCGGGCATCGGCTCCGCGGCTTCGGTCTCGCCGCGGTTCAGAGCCACAAGCAGCGGACGGTCCGTGAGCAGCCCGTAGCCCCGCAAATAGGCGGGATTCAGTTCCTCCCGAGGAAGCAGCCGTAACGGGCGCTCCTCCTCGAGTGTCGACTTCATCACCTCGAACGCCGCAACCTCGTGCGGCTCGGCAGGCTCCTTCTTTGCCCGCTCGAGCCTACGATCGACAATTTCGAGATCGGCGAACACACATTCCGTATGGAATGCTTCGAGGTCCGCTGCTGGCTCCGGCTCACCCTCGATCGCGGGGTTCACGAAGTCACGGAGGACCAAGCAAAGCGCCTCCTGGTCGCGGATCTGCTGAAGCCCTCGGGCAGAGAGCCCCTTCTTTTCGGCCCCGTGCTCGCCGGGAATGTCACAAAAGCTAATCTCGGCATAGGTCGTTTTCTTACGGGAGAAGATGGCCGACAGCTCGTCGATCCGCTCGTCCGGAACTCGAACGACGCCGAGTCGCAGTTCCCCGCCGAACCCCACCGGCACGTCCATACCCGTCATCGTATTGAAGACGGTCGTCTTGCCGGAGCCGGCAAACCCAACCAGTCCTATTTTCATTCACTCTCCGCGGATCAAAGTCGCCGCAATGTCCCCATTCGTAACGGATTTCCGGAGCTGTGCGGGCCGTTCGAGACTTGGACAGATCGTGCGGAACGGCGTCCGAAACGATGGCAAAGTGAAGCGTCGGCCACAGTATAGCACAACGAGGTCTCACGCATGACCGTCCACGGGATCGACGTGGGGAAGTCCGCTGCCGGGGGCGGAACAGAGGCTCGAAGGCTTGACAGCGACAGGCTCTTTCCTCTATCTAAACCCTTACGCTTGTCTCCTCAGGAGACTCTCTTTCAATGAAGCACGCAGCGACCATGTTCAGAAATCTCTCTAGCCTTGAAATCCTTCGACTTACGGAGCTTGCTCCTTTGGGGAGAGGGCTTCGGTCTCTGGTAATCGGTACAGCCTGACGGAAACGAGATCGAACGCGGCGACGCGCGGGCCCTCTCAACAACGAGGGGCCCGTTTTTATTTCGATATGAGACTCGCAGCAGGATAGCAAGATCATGGCCAAAATCACCATTTTCGATACGACACTGAGGGATGGCGAACAGTCGCCCGGAGCCACGATGTCCACGCCCGAAAAGCTCAGGATGGCGACCCAGCTCGACGAGCTCGGCGTGGATGTCATCGAAGCGGGATTTCCCGTGGCCTCCGACGACGACTTCGAGGGCGTACGCGCCATCGTCAAAGAGATCCGGCGCCCGGTGATCGCAGCTCTTGCCCGCGCGCACCCCTTGGACGTCGATCGTGCCGGGGCCGCCGTTGCGGGGGCGGACAAGCCCAGAATCCACGTCTTTCTGGCCACGTCGGACATCCACCTGAAACACAAGCTGGAGATCGGGCGTGAGGAGTGCCTGGAGCGGGTGGTCGAGGGCGTCGAGCGTGCCAAGAAGATGGTGGACGACGTGGAATTCAGCGCCGAGGACGCCACCCGTACCGACGTGACCTTCCTCTGCCAGGTAGTTCAGGCAGCGGTCGAAGCCGGTGCCACGACGATCAACATCCCCGACACAGTCGGATATACGCTGCCCAGTGAATATCGGTCCTTGATCGAGACCCTGTTCCGAGACGCGAAGGGTCTGGAGAATACGATCGTCAGCGTGCATTGCCACGACGATCTCGGCCTCGCCGTGGCCAATTCGCTGGCTGCCTTGGACGCGGGCGTTCGCCAAGTCGAATGCACCATCAACGGGATTGGCGAGAGAGCCGGTAATGCCTCCCTCGAGGAAATCGTCATGGCGCTCCGGGTCCGGAAGGATCTGACAGAGCACCACACGGACATCGACACGACGGTTCTCTACAAGGCCAGCCAGCTGCTGTCCCACATCACGGGCATCCACCCACAGCCCAACAAGGCGATCGTGGGTCGCAACGCGTTTTCCCATGAAGCGGGCATCCATCAGCACGGCATGCTGAAGGAGCGCATGACGTACGAGATCATGACTCCGGAAATGGTCGGTGCTCCCGGAACACGATTGGTCCTGGGAAAACACTCCGGGCGGCACGGTCTCCGCAACCGATACGAGGAGCTCGGCTACGACCTGGAGGATGACGAGCTCGATCGAGCCTACAAGCTGTTCACTCTCGTTGCGGACCAGAAGAAGTCGATTCTCGACGAGGACCTCCTGGTCATCCTGCACCACGGGGCCATGAAGGACACGCCAGAGTCGTTCCGTCTCCAAGAGCTGGACGTGAACTGCGGGGGCAAGTGGTCCACCGCACGCGTCAGGGTGTCGCACCGGGACGGACCGCCGAGGGAGGCGTCCGGCAAGGGCGACGGACCCATCGCCGCTGCCTTCTCCGCCATCGACGAATTGATCGACGCAACGGTGGAGATCATAGACTTCGAGATCGTGGCCGCCACGCCGGGCCGGGATGCGATCGGAGAGGTCAACCTTCATGCTCGTATCGGCGGGCGGACGTTCGCCGGCCGGGGCGCCTCGACCGACGTCGTGGACGCCGCCGCCCGGGCGTACATCAACGTGCTCAACAAGGCTGAACAGGCCAAGGCTCTCGAAGGGATGGACGTGGAGACGGAAAGCTCGCTGGGAGGTCTGGCGTGAGGTGGCGGATCGCCGTCCTGGGTGGAGACGGGATCGGTCCCGAGGTCATCGAGGCATCTCTCCCGGTCCTGCGAGCGACGGCAAAGCGCTTCGGCCATGAGTTCATCGCCGACGTCCGGGACGTGGGGTTCGCCGCATACGAGCGGAGTGGGCATCCCCTCCCGGACCAGACATTGGAGGCCTGCCGCAGCGCCGACGCCGTACTGCTCGGGGCGGTCGGGGATCCGCGCTCCGAGGGCGTACCCGTGGAGTTGCGTCCGGAGGCCGCGCTCCTGGCCCTTCGTAAGGAGATGGGGTGCTACGCCAATCTCCGTCCGGTTCGGCTCTTGCCCGCCCTGACTTCGGCCTCTCCGCTGCGCCCGGAGACCGTGGCCGGTACCGACCTGGTCATCGTCCGCGAATTGGCCGGCGGGCTCTACTACGGCGAGCCGCGTGGCCCCCTCGAGGAGGGACGGGCCGCCGTGGACACCATGAAGTACCATCAGGACGAAGTGGCCCGCATCGCGCGGGTGGCCTTCGAAACGGCGCGGGGACGTAAGAAGAGCGTGCTCTCCGTCGATAAGGCCAACGTGCTGCACAGCTCCCGACTCTGGCGCCGGGTGGTCGACGAGATCGCCGAGGAATATCCGGACGTCGAGTGTGGCCACATGCTGGTGGATCGCGCGGCGATGGAGCTCGTGCTGAACCCGTCGAGCTTCGATGTCGTGCTGACGCCCAACCTCTTCGGGGACGTGCTCAGCGATGAGGCCGCCGCGGTCGTCGGATCCATCGGCCTGCTGGCCTCTGCGAGCACCGGCAGCGGTGGCGGCATCTTCGAGCCGATACACGGGTCCGCTCCCGACATTGTGGGGACGGGGACCGCCAACCCGCTCGCGATGATTCTCTCGGCCGCGCTCCTGCTCCGCCACGTCTACTCGCTCGATGCGGAGTCCGCGGCCATTGAGGGTGCCGTGGCACAGGTGCTCGAAGACGGGCTACGTACGAGGGACCTGGTTCAAGACGGCGAGACCGCCGTTGGGACGGAAGAGATGGGGAGGGCCGTCACGGCGGTGATCTCGAACGCCGAGGTGAGCGTCGATGCCTAGAACCATGCTCGACAAGATCTGGGATGCGCACCTCGTCCACAGCCAGGCCGACCGGCCGGACCTGCTGTACGTCGACCTGCACCTCATCCACGAAGTCACCTCACCCCAGGCGTTCGAGGGGCTTCGGCTCGCGGGACGCCGAGTGCGCCGGCCTGAACTTTGCGTGGCGACCGTGGACCACAATGTGCCGACCACCGACCGGTCCCTTCCGATCGTGGACGACCTGGCCCGGACCCAGATCGAGGTCTTGCGTAAGAACACCGACGAGTTTGGCATCACGCTCCACGACATCGACAGCCCACATCAGGGCATCGTGCACGTGATGGGACCCGAGATGGGGTTCACGCAACCCGGCCAGACCATCGTCTGCGGGGACAGCCATACATCCACCCACGGTGCCTTCGGAGCGCTGGCCTTCGGGATCGGCACGTCCCAGGTGGAACATGTGTTGGCGACACAGTGCCTGCTGATGTCCCGTCCGAAATCGATGGAGATCCGAGTGAACGGCGATCTTCCTCACGGTGTCACGGCCAAGGATCTGATTCTGGCGATCATCCACCAGATCGGGGTGGGTGGGGGCACTGGGCACGTAATCGAGTACACGGGGGAAGCCCTGCGCGCCCTTTCGATGGAAGCCCGCATGACCGTGTGCAACATGTCGATCGAGGCCGGCGCACAGGCCGGGATGATCGCACCCGACGAGAAGACCGTGCGTTATCTTCGGGGCCGGCCGAGGGCTCCCCAGGGGAAGGCATTCGACGAGGCGGCTACTCAATGGGCCGCGTTCCGAACCGACGCGGGAGCTGTTTTTGACGAAACGGTGGAGATCGACGCCACGTCATTGGAGCCCTTCGTGACGTGGGGCACCAATCCGGGCATGTCGGTGGGGGTCACCGGTGCGGTGCCGGATCGGGCACCAGAAGTGTCCCCGGATGACCGTGAGGCGATGGAGCGGGCGCTCGAGTACATGGCTCTCGAGCCGGGGACACCGATCCAGGAGATCGAAATCGACCGCGTCTTCGTGGGGTCCTGCACGAATTCACGAATCGAGGACCTCCGGACCGCGGCGGGCATCGTGGACGGCAAACGGGTGCACGAAAGGGTCAAGGCAATGGTCGTTCCGGGCTCGGCTGCCGTTAAGCGAATGGCCGAAGAGGAGGGTTTGGACCAGGTCTTCCGAGACGCGGGATTCGATTGGCGTGAAGCGGGATGCTCGATGTGTCTTGGAATGAACCCCGACATCCTGGCCCCCGGCGAGCGATGCGCCTCCACCTCGAACCGTAACTTCGAAGGACGGCAGGGTCGCGGAGGGCGGACACACCTCGTGAGCCCCGCGATGGCTGCCGCGGCGGCCGTGGCGGGACATTTCGTAGACATACGGGAGTGGGTGTAGCGATGGATCCGTTCACATCGCATACGGGCAAGGTCACGCCGTTGGATCGCCTGGACGTCGATACCGACCAGATCATCCCCAAGCAGTTTCTGAAGCGGATCGAGCGGACTGGATATGGACAGTTCCTCTTCTACGACTGGCGGAGGCTGGAAGACGGCTCCCCGAACCCGGAGTTCACTCTCAACCGGCCAGAATACGAGGGAGGCACAGTTCTGGTCGCGGGGCGGAACTTCGGTTGCGGGTCCTCTCGGGAGCACGCCCCGTGGGCCCTGTTGGACTATGGATTTCGGGCAGTCATCTCAACTGGTTTCGCCGACATCTTCAAGAACAACTGCTACCAGAACGGTCTCCTGCCCATCGAACTCGACGATGCCGACGTGGCCCACATCATGACGGCGGCACTGGCCGGGGACGGCTACGAAGTCGCCGTAGACCTGGAAACCCAAGAGGTCCGGGACAGAAGCGGCTGGACCGCCGGCTTTTCCATCGACCCCTTTCGGCGTCACTGCCTCATGAGCGGCCTGGACGACATCGGGCTTACGCTCACGCTCGAGAGTGAGATTCGGGCGTTCGAGGATGGGAGGGGCAGTTAGGTGGCTCGTCGCACCATGTGACATGGAGGCGGGTGTGCGCCGGAATGGTCTGAAAGTTACGACTCTACTAGTCGCGTACGTCGCGTGGGTCGTGCTGCTGCGTGTCGATTTCGGTGGGGATCTCGCCGACACAGTGGTCACCATCTTCGGACCAATTCCCCTGGCGATTGCCGTGCTTGCCCTAGAGAACCGGCGCGGCCGTTTGATCGACTGGCTCCAGGGAGTTATGCCGGGGCTGGTCCCCGGCTTGGTCGCTGGATTAATGCTGGGATTGGCACTGCGCGTGGCGATGCGGTTAGTGGCGTTAGCAGTAGGCACAACAACCAGCTTCACAGTGCCGGGCACTCTCATAGTGCTGTTGATCTTTATGCTGTTGGGAGGGGCCTACGGGACGCTGCTCACCGCCGTTTGGCGATCCATACCCGGTTTTCAGTCAGCTCCCGGTCTGAATGGTGGGACCGCCTTAGCATTGTGGTTTTGGTACCCGTTCTTCCTAGCTGCGGCGGACGATTTGCGTGGCCTGGTCTCGGCGCCCCTAGTCGTACTCTTTACGACCTTGTTGGCAGGAACGTGGATTGGGTACGGAATATTACTCGCAGCCTTGATGCGGCGCGCCGGTTCGCTCCCCGAGTCTGTCTTAGATGACGCATCCTCTCGCGCCACCTAGCAGACGATTGCTGTTGACCCGGTAACCTGCAAATCCGCTAGCTCGTCGTCGCCCCCGTCGCCGCGGACGACACCAGCTTCGTGTACTTGGCCATCACACCCGGCTCGATCCTCCGATCGATGGGCGTCCACTCTGCCGCCCGCCGGCTCAGCTCCCCATCATCGACATCCACCGTAATCGCACGGTTTTCGATATCGAGGGTGATCTCGTCTCCATCCCGCACCCCCGCGATGGGCCCACCCGCAACCGCCTCGGGCGCGACGTGCCCGGCCATCAAGCCGTGCGTCGCCCCGGAAAAGCGCCCGTCCGTCAGCAAGCCGACGGACTCGCCGAGGCCCGCGCCGGCGAGGGCGGCCGTGACCGCCAGCATTTCCCTCATCCCGGGGCCACCGCGCGGCCCCTCACAACGGATCACCACGACGTCGCCCTCACGGATCTCGCCGTTCTGTACCGCCTCGAATGCGGGCTCCTCACCCTCGAACACACGGGCGGGACCCTTGTGAGAAGTCCGAGCGGTCCCGGCGATCTTCAGCACGCATCCATCCGGCGCGAGGTTGCCGTGGAGCACGACCAGGCCACCCTGCGGCTTCAGCGGATCGTCGAGGGACCGGACGACCTCCTGGCCGGGCGCCTCGGTGCAATCCTCCACTTCCTCCTCCAATGTGCGTCCGGTCACGGTCATGGCATCGCCGTGAAGAAGCCCAGCCTCGAGAAGGCGCCGCAGTACCAACGCCACGCCCCCGGCCTGATGGAGATCGGTGGCGACGAATCGCCCACCGGGCTTCAGGTCGGCGATGAGCGGCGTCCGAGCGCTGATCTCGTCGAAGTCACGAATCCCCAGTTCCACGCCGGCCTCGTGCGCCAGCGCGAGGAGGTGTAGAACGGAGTTGGTCGATCCACCGGTCGCCACCGCAGCCGCAATCCCGTTCTCCAGACTCTTCCTCGTGATGAGGTCGCCCACCTTCAGCCCGGACTCGACCAGCTCCACGGCCCGCCGGCCACACGCCCGCGCGACATCCTCCTTGGCGGGGTCGATGGCTGGAACGGAGCCACTCCCCATCGGCGACACACCCATGGCCTCGAACACGGTGGCCATGGTGTTGGCCGTGAACTGGCCTCCACACGCACCCGGGCCCGGGCACGCGTCCCGCTCCAACGAACTCAACTCCTCCTCCGTGATCCGGCCGGCCGCACAGGCACCGATACCCTCGAAGACGTCCTGAATCGTGACGTCGTGGCCGTCGTGTTGCCCCGGTTGGATCGAACCCCCATAAAGCATGAGAGACGGCCGATTCAGGCGCGCCATCGCCATCACCGTTCCCGGGATCGTCTTATCACAGCCCGAGAGCGTCACCAAACCGTCGAAGAAGTACGCCCGGCCCACCAACTCGATCGAGTCCGCCACGACTTCCCGGCTCACCAGGGAGGCCGTCATCCCCGAAGTACCCATCGTAATTCCGTCGGACACGGCGATGGTGTTGAACTCGAGCGCAACGCCACCGGCCTCGCGAACGCCCTCTTTGACCCACTCGCCCAGATCTCGAAGATGGGCATTACAGGGCGTCGTGTCGGTCCACGTGTTGGCGATCCCGATCAGTGGGCGGCCGAAATCATCGTCACGGAGTCCCACGGCGCGGAGCATGGCACGGGCCGCCGCACGGTCGCGCCCCAGAACGAGCTGATGGCTGATGAGCGGCAGTTTCAGCGGACCATCGCTCACAGAACGACCTCGCCGGCGGGTTGCTTGATCGGCTCGAGCCAGCCGTAGCGATCGGGGCGTTCACCGGTGGCGATCCCGAGGTATTCCTTCTGGAGCGTCTGTGTCACCGGGCCCACTCCGCCGTTGCCGATCTCGATTCGATCGACGCTGCGCACCGGGGTGATCTCCGACGCGGTCCCTGTGAAGAACAGCTCGTCGGAGGTGTACAGCATCTCCCTGGGGATGGATTGCTCGCGCGACTGGATACCGAGGTTCGCCGCCAACTTCAGGACCGAGTCCCGCGTGATGCCATTCAAGAGCGTGCCGTCGACCGGTGGCGTGTAGAGAACGCCGGCGTCCACCAGGAAGAGGTTCTGGCCGCTCCCCTCGCTCACGAGTCCGTCGGGGCCGAGGCCGATCGCCTCGGCGTACCCGTTTTCCTCCGCCTCCAATCGCATGAGTTGGCTTATCACGTAGTTTCCACCGGCCTTGGCGAGCGTCGGTAGTGTGTTGGGTGCCGGTCGGCTCCAACTCGAGACGCAGACGTCCACGCCCTGTTGGAGAGCCTCCGTCCCGAGGTATTGGCCCCAGGGCCACGTAACGATGTACGTCTCGACTGGGCTCTTTCCGGGATGAAGTCCCAACGCTCCCAGGCCCCGGACCGCCACCGGGCGAAGGTACCCCGCTTCCAAGCCGTTTCGACTCACGACCTCGCGGCATGCGTTGGCGAGCTGATCTATGCTCAGGCCGAGATCCATCCGGTAGATGCGCGCCGAATTCACGAAGCGCCGCATGTGGTCGGAGAGCCGAAACGCGGCCGGTCCCGCCGGCGTGCTGTAGAACCGGATCCCCTCGAAGACGGACGAACCGTAGTGTACCACGTGGCTCATCACGTGGAGTTGCGCATCGTCCCACGGGATGATCTCCCCGTCGCGCCAAATCCACTCCGTGCGTTCCGGAAGTGGGCTGGCCTGCCCCCGCTTGCTCATAGCCAGGACATGCGCGCGCGAAGCGCGTCTCCCGTGGTTTCGAGAATGTGTTGACGCTCCTCACGCCGGCGGCGTTCAAAATGCGGCGCGCCGCAACGCGCTTCCTCGATCCACTTCTTGGCGAACGCGCCGGATTGGATTTCGTCGAGAACCTCGCGCATGGCGGTCCGGCTGGGCTCCCCGATCACCCGGCCACCGCTCTCGTAATCCCCCCACTCCGCCGTGTCGCTGATCTCGGCCCGCATTCCCGAAAGTCCCTTCGCGTACGCGAGATCAA
Organism: Longimicrobiales bacterium; assembly: GCA_965219445.1. Lineage (GTDB taxonomy): Bacteria > Gemmatimonadota > Gemmatimonadetes > Longimicrobiales > Gaopeijiaceae > UBA822. Next base: position 701,130 of record CBDCNQ010000005.1, read on the forward strand.
TGATCAGCTTCATCTCGTGCAGGCACTCGAAGTATGCGAGACGCGGATCGTACCCCGCGTCGACCAGCGTCTCGAATCCGGCTTTGACGAGTTCGCTGAGGCCACCACACAACACCGCCTGCTCGCCGAAGAGATCCGTCTCGGTTTCGGCACCGAATGTGGTCTGGAGAACACCGGTGCGAGTCGAACCGAGACCGGCCGCATAGGCTAGTGCGAAATCGAGAGCCTTCCCGCTCGCGTCCTGATGCACCGCCACGAGCGCAGGTACCCCCTGACCGGCCACGTACTCCCTCCTCACCATCGCGCCGGGCGACTTGGGCGCGATCAGAATCGTGTCGACGCCCTCGGGTGGGGTGATCTCACCGTAATGGATGTTGAATCCATGCGCGAACACGAGGATGTCCCCCTCAGACAGGTTGGGCTCGATGTCGGTGTGATAGACCGCCGCCTGCTTCGTATCCGGAATCAGGATCGCTATGATGTCGGCCCACTTCGCGGCCTCGGCCACCGTCTTGACTTCAAAGCCCTGCTCGCGAGCCGCATCCGCGGACGGGCTTCCCTCGTAGAGTCCTACGACCACCGACACCCCACCGTCACGCAGGTTCAACGCGTGGGCGTGCCCCTGACTTCCAAATCCGATGATCGCCACCCGTCGGTCACTGAGAAGGGAGGGGTCCGCGTCAGACGCCTCGAAAAATCGGGCTTGCTCCGCCTGTTCACTCATGTCGCCATCCTTATTCCCACTTGGGGGTCAAAGTCAGTAACACCGTAAATGCCTGCTCGGGTAGTCAGCAATTTCTGTGATACCCATAGGGGTTTCAAAGTCAGTAATTCTGCAAGGCCGCGCAAACTCGGCACAAGAAAGAAACGGACGCTAGTCGAAATCTCGATCAAGGGACCCGAACGCGACTCTGTTCCCGCATGAACTGTTGGAGATAATGCGGTCCACCCGCCCCTGCCCCGGTGGAAGCGCTCCCCTTCCACCCGCCGAACGGGTTGACTCCCGGCCACGCACCCGCCGTCGCCCCCGCCCGACGGTTCGCGTAGATGGTTCCCGCCTCGATTCCGTCAAAAAACCCTTGGATTTCCGACTCGTCCTCGGAGAAGATACCGGCCGTCAGTCCATACTCTGTCCCGTTCGCGAGGTCCAGAGCCTGCTCGAGGCCATCGACCTCGCCAATCACCGTGATCGGCAGGAAGAGTTCGGTATGGAACAACTCGTGATCGAACGGAAGGCCGTCGATCAGGGTCGGCTCCACATAGAACCCGTGGTCGAAGAGGCCTCCGGACAGACGCTCGCCTCCGGTCAGGACACGTCCACCGTCCTCCACGGCCTGAGCCACAGCCGCACGATAGCGCTCATAGGCGGCTTCGCTGATCACCGGTCCGAGCCACACATCCTTCTCCAACGGATTGCCGATGTGGACGTTCAGCGTCTTCTCGACGAGCGCCTCCGTGAACGCCTTGCGGACGGGACCCTCAACATACACGCGCGAGCACGCGGAGCACTTCTGTCCTTGCAGACCAAAAGCGGACGCTTTGACACCATCCGTAGCCTTATCGAGATCGGCCGACCGCATGACGAGCGCCGGGTTCTTTCCACCCATCTCCGCCATGAAGGGCCGGGGCAGAGCGCGTTTCGCGTCCTCGCCCATGAGTTGCATCCCGACCTGGTAGGAACCCGTGAACACCACCCCGTCTATTCCGGGGCCCAACACCAGCTCGCGGGATACGGTTTCGTTCCCACCCGTCACAAAATTGAACGCCCCCGGAGGTAGATCGCACCCCAGGATGATTTCGGCAAAGCGCGCCACAGCGAGTGGGGTGATGGGCGACGGCTTGGCTACGACCGTGTTGCCAGTGATCAGCGCGGCAGCCACGGGGCCGGCGGTCAACGCCATGGGAAAGTTGAACGGGGAAAGCACCGCCCAAACACCGTAGGGGCGGAGCACACTGACATTCATCTGACCGGCGCTCGACCCTTCCATGGGAGTGATGAAACCGTCATGCTCCTCCATGCGGTCACAGTAGTAGTCGACGAAGTCCGAACACTCCTCGACCTCTCCCACGCACTCCAGCCGATTCTTCCCGACCTCGTATCCCAGAATGGCGGATAGCTCCCAACGGTGCTCCCGGATGGCCTCGGCGACACCGCGCATGCGAGCCACACGTTCCTCCCAGGGAAGGAGACTCCAGTCGAGAAGCGCCCCTCGTGCCGCGGCGACGGCGTCTTGCACATTCTTTTCCGTACCGCTCTGGAAGCGGCCCAGGATGATCCGATCGTCTATCGGACTCAGGTCTTCGAACTGTTCATCGGCCGCCACGCGATCTCCGCCAATGATCATGGGATGTTCCGCTCCGAAGGACTCGGGGGAGCGTTCGATCGCTGCGTCGAGCGCCGCGTGGACTTCGTCGAGCCCCTCTCCGCTCAGAGTCGCATACGTAATTTTCGTAGCGGTCGTCTGGCCCATGATCGTTCTCTCCACCACAAGTCGCGTCCGAATATCATTGAATTTCGAAGATCCGGACTCCGAAGGGAACTGAGGGGTGATCGCGAGTGTGTACTCGACTCCGAGGCAAGCCCCCGAGAGCCCTCGATCGGGGCTATATTCCTCGTGCCTGAACACGACTGGCGTTTCCGGAATCTGGGGCCGCGGCATCCGCAACGCGGCCCACTGAGCTTCTTCAACAGCCTTCTAAAGGAGATTTACATGGCGTCAGGTACCACCTCCCTACCCGTCCGCGTCTCTTTCGGGCAAACCGCGTGAAGAAGCTCGTGGAGCTCGTTCCCGGGCGAGGGAAGGAATGAGCTACTTGACGTGTTGTAGGTCGAAGGCACCAGCAGCGGCTATCCCCCCGAGGACGGGGCCGGCCCAATAGATCCACAGGTGGTCGAAGATCCCATCGCCCGCGACGACGTCGACAAGGATGGGCCCCGTGCCGACGGCCGGATTGAAGACGCCCCCCGACGTGGCTCCGACAGCGAGGGCGCCCACCATGACGGTGAATCCGATGGCGAGGCCATAGTACGAATTGCCGGCGGTAGCATCGTCGGTCGCCACATTCAATATCACGAGCGACAAGGCGAAAGTGAACAGAGCCTCACACAGAAGGACCACGACGAGACCAGCCTCTGGGGCCGGTGCAGGAGCAAAGGTGTCGCCCACGATGAACATCACGGTCAGGCTCGCCAAGATCGCGCCGCTGAGTTGTGCGAGTACGTACGGGACCAGATCACGAGCCTCCATTTTGCCGCGAATCAGAATCGCCACGCTCACGGCGGGGTTATAGTGCGCCCCGGAGATATGTCCGCCCATGTACACCATCACCATCAACACCGAGCCGATGGCTAGAGGAGCCAGGGGCGTACCGTTCATTACCGTCAATCCGATCGTGAGGACTAAGAAGAAGGTCCCCACAAACTCGGTCACGTATCTACTCATGATGAGCAAACTCCAATCTTTCGTTTTGACTCTCGACCCGACGATCCTGAATCCATGCCGACCCTTGACCTCTCCACCCACGACCACCGGGGATTCGTGACGCAGTTTGCGGACCGCCAGCCCACCCGGCAAGCTTCAGAGGCCTACTTCTCCAACAGGCCTCCATCATGAGCACTTCCTCCGAGCGACCCTCGGTAGGACTGCACGTCCTAAAGTTTGGGGGCACCTCACTCGGAAACTCCGACCGGGTGCGGGAGGTGGCGTCGATCATCGCGGCCCAATCCGAGAAGAGTCCAACCATCGCGGTGGTTTCCGCGTTAGGCCATGTCACCGACGAGTTGGTGGCCGCATCGGAGTTGGCAACGGGGGGAGACGCGAGCTACGCCAAAAAGTTGGAGGAGATCCGCGATCTCCACCTGGAGAGCGTGAAGGAGCTCACCGCCCCCAGGGATCGGAGTCACGTTGCCGAGTCAATCGATTCGATCCTGTCCGGCCTCGAGGAGCTTCTCCAAGGCGTCTCGCTCGTCAAGGAGTGCACGGCCCGCACGCAGGACGGCGTTTTGAGCGTCGGCGAGCGGCTCTCCACAATCCTCGTGGCGGGGGCCCTTCGGGCTCGGGGTACAGAGGCCGAGGCCTGCGACACCACTGGCCTTATCGTGACCGACGCCAACTTCGGTGCTGCTTCTGTGGCCATGGCGGCCACGCGTGAACGTGTGGTGCCGCACTTCGAGCAGGCCTCCGCCCTTCAGGTCGTGACCGGCTTCATCGCAGGGACGGCCGAGGGTGAGACCACGACTCTGGGCCGAGGCGGGTCGGACTACACGGCTACACTGCTCGGGGCAATCCTCGACGCGGAGGCGGTAGAGATCTGGACTGACGTGAACGGGGTCATGAGCGCCGATCCACGCATCGTGCAGGAGGCTTTTTCCCTGGAGAGCCTCAGCTACGACGAGCTCATGGAACTCTCCCATTGGGGTGCCAAGGTGATGCATCCGGCGGCCGTACAGCCGGCTCGGGAGAAGGGCCTTCGCGTCCTCATTCGGAACACTCTGAACCGCGAGTTCGAAGGCACCGAGGTACGTGAGGGCCCCCCCAATACGCTGGGATTCCCGGTGCGAGGCATCGCTTCGATCAACGACGTCTCCCTGCTCCGACTCGAAGGCACGGGCCTCCCGGGATCCACAGGCACCGCCGAGCGCCTGTTCGGCGCTCTGGCTCGCGTGGGAATCAGCATCATCCTGATCACCCAGGCATCGAGTGAGCGCTCCATCTGCTTCGCGGTCGAGCCGGGCAAGCTGGATCAGGCGGTCGCCGCGATCCATAAGGCGTTCGCGTTGGAGCGCCAGGCAGACCTCGTGGACGACCTGGTGGTGGAGCGGCGCTGCTCGATCCTGGCAGCCGTAGGAGAGGCCATGCGCGAGTCGCCCGGGATCGCCGGCCGCATCTTCGACGTGCTCGGCCATCACCGCGTCAACGTGCGAGCCATCGCCCAGGGGAGCTCGGAGCTCAACATTTCCTTTGTCGTGACGCAGGACGATGAGGAACGCGCGTTGCGGGCCATCCACCGAGCCGTTTTCCGGCCACCGGGCCGTAGCCTGCGCCTATATGTGACCGGAGCTGGGCGGGTCGGAGCCGCGCTGCTGGACCAGATCGATGCGCAGACCGAGAAGCTACGCGAGGATGGGGTGGAGGTCGTTCTCGCCGGTCTTTCCCGAAGCAAGGGGGCGGCACTCAAACAAACGGGGCTGGACCTGAGTGATTGGCGCGGCGTGAGCGAGGCGGAGATGAGTACCGGAGCGGACATGGTCGAGGCCGCAGTTCGCTCCGATCACCCGTGCCGCGTCTTCGTCGACGCCACGGCAAGTACGGATGTGGTCGAGGACTATGAATCCCTCCTCAGAGAGGGGGTCGCGGTCGTGAGTGCGAACAAGATTGCGTTTTCGGGAGCGATGGAGAGGTTCGAGACGCTCCAGCGCCTTGGCGCACAGGGGATGGGCCTCTTCTTCGAGACCACCGTCGGAGCGGGACTGCCCGTGCTCAAGACGATCGAAGACCTGGTGGCGACGGGCGATGAGATCGAGCGGGTGGAGGGGGTCCTTTCGGGAACGCTGGGATTCATCTGCGACCGCCTGATGGCCGGAACCCCGTTCAGCGAAGCCCTCAAAGAGGCCGATGACCTGGGCTTTACGGAGCCGGATCCGCGTGAGGACCTGGGCGGCCGTGACGTGGCCCGCAAGCTAGTGATTCTGGGGCGGATGGCCGGGTTTTCCTTCGAGTTGGACGATGTGGAGATCGAGCCACTTCTGCCTGGCGAGGGATGGGCCGACATCAACGTGGACGAGTTCTGGAAGCGCCTCCGGGACGTGAATGCGCACTTCGCGGAGCGCCGCGAGCAGGCCATTGCGGCCGGACGTGCCCTCCGCTACCTCGCGTCTGTCGATGACGGTCAGGCCTCCGTTCGGTTGACAGAGGTCGCGCCCGGGCACCCGTGCTGGAGCCTCTCCAACAGTGAGAACCTCGTGACCATCATCTCAACGCGCTATGCGAACACACCACTGGTCGTCCGGGGTCCGGGTGCGGGGCCCGACGTGACGGCCGCCGGAGTATTCGCGGACATCCTCAGAGCCCTGGCCGAGTCATGATGTCGAACACCGCAACCGCTCGCGCCTTCGCGCCCGCCACGGTCGGCAACATCATCTGTGGCTTCGATATCTTCGGCCTCGCTTTGGGGGAGCCCGGAGACGAGGTGGAAGCCAGACTGCGGAATGAGCCGGGCGTGGTGATTTCCGCAGTTCACGGTGATGAGGGACGCCTGCCGACCGAAACGGCTCTGAACGTGGCCGGCCTCGCCACTCTCGCCGTCCTGGCAGAAAGTGGGATGGAGGACCAGGGCGTCGAGATCGAGGTTTGGAAGGGTCTACCCATTTCGGGCGGGATGGGAGGCAGCGCCGCCAGTGCCGTAGCGGCCGTTGTCGCCGCGGATGCACTCCTCCAAACGGGACTGTCGCCCAAGGCGCTGCTCCGCTGCGCCTCGGAGGGTGAGCGGGGACCGAAGCGAGACACCCACCCGGACAACATCGCCCCGGCGCTTCACGGCGGAATCGTCATGGTCCGGCCCGAGGAATCCGGGATCGCCATTCCACTCCCCGTCCCCACCGGCCTCTCCGTGGCCCTGGTCCATCCCGATATGGAGCTCGAGACGAACGAGATGAGGGGCCTCCTACCCGACGCGCTCCCGCTGAGCCAAGCCGTAAGACAGTGGGCGGACTGTTCCGCACTGGTCGTGGGACTGTACGAAGAGGACTGGGATCTCATCGCGCGCTCACTCGTGGACCGCGTGGCGGAGCCGCATAGGAGTCGCTTCATTCCTGGGTTCGACGCCGTCCGCGCCGCCGGCGTCGAGGCAGGCGCACTCGGAGCGGGACTGTCCGGCTCGGGGCCCTCGATGTTCGCCCTCTGCCGGACAATGAGCGAGGCCCAATCCGTGGCAGCGGCCATGGCCAATGCCTTCGCCGGGGTCGGCCTCGAGGGCGCCGATACCCACGTTTCCGAGGTAGCCAATACGGGCGCCCACGTGATCGAGACAGCGGCGTGAGGTTCGTCAGCACCGGCGGGGAAAGTCCAGCCGCTGACCTCCGTACCGCACTCATTCAAGGACTCGCGCCGGACGGGGGGCTTTACCTGCCGGAGCGGATGGACCCGATCGACGTCTCGATTCTGACCGAGTTGCGCGGCCAGTCCTTCTCGGCCGTCTCGCGCATGGTGGCACGGCTCCTCCTCGGCTCGACGATCCCCCCTTCCGATCTCGACCGCATCGTCGACACTGCCCTGGACTTCGAGGTGCCGCTCGTCGCTCTGAGTGATGACGGGCCTACGAATGATGACGGCTCCACGGAAGACGTGTACCTGCTCGAACTCTTCCACGGACCGACCCTGGCGTTCAAGGATGTCGGCGCGCGTTTCATGGCGCAGCTCATGGGCTACTTGATCCGTGAGGACGGAGTCCCGCTCACCATTCTGGCGGCCACATCGGGAGACACCGGGAGCGCCGTGGCCCAGGCGTTCTTCGGTGTGCCGGGCATACGGACCGTGATCCTGTTCCCCAAGGATAAAGTCACCCCTCTCCAGGAACGACAGTTCACGACCCTCGGAGGAAACGTGCATGTGCTCGAAGTCGATGGCACGTTCGACGACTGCCAACGCCTGGTAAAATCCGCTTTTTCGGACCCCACGCTCAGTGACGCCGTCCACCTCAGCTCGGCGAATTCGATCAATATCGGCCGCCTACTTCCGCAGATTTTCTATTACTTCCACGCAGCGGCACAGTTGCCCACGGGGTCGGCTCCACTGTTTTCGGTTCCGTCCGGAAATTTCGGGAACCTGACGGCAGGGTTGATGGCCAAGAGGCTCGGCTTGACGAGCCGAGGGTTCGTGGCGGTGACCAACGTGAACGACGTGGTCCCAGAGTACTTGCGGACCGGAGTGGTCCGTCCGCGCCCCTCCACTCCCACCATCTCGAATGCCATGGACGTGGGTGATCCGAGCAACCTTGATCGCATCCTCGCCCTATATGACGGGGACGTCGATCGCCTCCGGAACGACTTGGTCGGAAGCGTTCACGACGACGACGAGACCCGGGGCTGCATCACAGCGGTGTACCGGAGAACGGGCTACGTCCTGGACCCTCACTCCGCGGTGGGTTACCTGGGCGTCGAGGCAGGGCGTCGAGCGTTCGGGGGGGGACCCTACGTGGTGCTCTGCACCGCCCATCCCGTAAAGTTTCGCGAGGCCGTGGAGCCAGCGATCGGGAGCAGCGTGCCCGTACCGGAGCGCCTGGCCGCCTGCCTTGACGCCGAGCGTCACGTGACGCCGATTCCTCCCGAGATCTCAGCCCTGAGAGACGTCTTGCTCTAAAACGCCGCCGAAGAAGTGGCGTGCGGCCGTGCCTCTAGTCCTCGCCGAACGTTACTGTTCCCCGCCCCCGGCGTCCCCCCACATGATCATCTGCCTCAGCTGGTCCATCGACCTCGGCAGTTCGGTCTCGCCCGCTGGAAAGTCGTTCATCTGAAGCAGGTAGGCGATAATGTCGACGTAGGTCTGCTCGGGTAGACCCCCCGGGTTGTCGTCGGGCATGGAGTAGAGAACGAACTCATAGATGTCCCCGATCGCCCGGTTGGTCCAGCGTCGCTCGAAACTTGATCCCGCGAACTCGGAAGACGCATGGCAGCTGATGCAATTGTCTCGGAAAAGTCCCTGGCCGCGGCTAGCCTGCGCGGCCGTATAGAAGGCGCCCCCCGATGAAGTCTCTGCAGCCGGAGCGGCAGCGGCAGCCGGCGCAGCCGCCGTCGGAGCGGCCGCGCTTGCGGGCGCGCTCTCCTGCGTGGATGCGCATCCTGTGAGCAACACCACCAATGCAGCATGAGCGAGAAGATTTTTCATTGATGTCCCCTTGAGTGAATGCGCTCACACTTTGCAAAAACAAGAGGCAAGTGGCAAGGGGGGGAGGCCTGTTCGCCGTGGACTGGTACTCGTGGTCCCGCAACACGGACGATCCCGCTAACGTACTGTCTGCGGACTTTGGGGTAAGACGGTGTCGTCGATCGTCACGCCGTGGCATCATTGTCGAAAACTTTCTGACGGGTGGGAACTGTGCGGAAATCGAGAGTGAAGTGGGTCTTTCTGGCCCTAGGCTTTCTAATGACGACGCCCCTCGCCGGGCAGGGATACGGACATTCCTTAGCCGTCGGAGACGGTGAAGTGATCGTCGGGGAGTCACTGAGTGAGGCGGCCCCTGGGTACGTCTACGTCTACCGAAAAGATTCTGACGGAGCCTGGACCGAGGTCCAACGAATCGAGGCATCCAACTCTGCCGTCGGGGACCATTTCGGCAGAACCGTTACGCTCTCCGGGGACCAACTCCTGGTCGGCTCGACCATTCTCCAGGCGATCTACGTGTTTGGGAAGGACGGAAGCGGCCAATGGCGTGAGACACAGACCCTGACCGTGAGTGACAACGTCGAAGGGAATTTCATCGGCCGAATCTCAGCGGCCGACGGTGACCATTTCCTAACGGCTTCGTGGGCCAACTCGGAGGGCCGTGGTGCGGTTTACGTTTTCGAACGGGACCCCGCAACGGGGCAGTGGAGCGAGACCGACAAGCTGACGGGCAGCGACGTCTTGCCGAATGACCTGTTCGGTATGTCCATCGCGGTGCATGGTGACTTGGCTCTGATCGGCACGGCAGCGCAGGCCAACGGTACTGGAGCGGTTTACGTGTTCAGGCGTGATCCAGCCACCCGGGACTGGTCGGAGCAGAGTAAGCTCGCTGGGCCGGGAATCGCTCCGAACAGCCGTTTCGGCGCGGCCGTGGGACTCATCGGCGGTGTTGCACTGGTCGCCGCCTCCACGCACGAGGTCGGTGTGGGTGTGGTATTCGAGTTCTCCTACGACGAATCGACAGGGGAATGGCAGGTCGGCCGTACCCTAAGGCCGTTCGACGGAGGGAATCCGGGCACACAGTTTGGGACAGCCATGCACCTCGGACTCGAAGAGACATGGTTCGGCGCTCCTGGCGCGGCCAACTTCGAGGGGCGGGCTTATGTGTTGTCTCGCAGCCCTTCGGGAGACTGGACCGGGGCCAGCAAGCTCACCGGGTCGGAGCTGGGACCGGGTGATCAGTTCGGTGGTACCGTCGCGGTACAGGGCGACCTCGCCGCGGTGGGAGTCGTCGGGGACGACTTCGACCTCGGTTCGGTTGCGATCTTCGAGCGTCAAGGCGGCATATGGTCGGAGGTCGGGAAAGTATTCACCGAGTCACCCCCGGCCATGGCTTCGATCACCGGCGGCCGAGTGGACTGCGAGGGCGGGGGGGCGGGCGCATTCAGCTGCAGCGACCTGGACATGCTGTCATTCTTGTCCGTTGCCGACCTCGGAGGGGGGCGCGGAGTCGAGGTGAACGACGTCTGGGGATGGACCGACCCCGACTCGGGCCGAGAATATGCGCTCGTCGGCCGCTACGATGGCACCTCGTTCGTAGACGTCAGTGACCCCATGAATCCCAGGTACGTCGGAAATTTGCCGCTGACAGACGGCTCGAGAGCGGATGTCTGGAGGGACATCAAGGTCTACAGAGACCATGCCTTCATCGTGGCCGATGGCGCGGGTCCGCATGGGATACAGATCTTTGACCTCACCAAGCTGAGGGACGTCAGGGGCGACCCGGTCACTTTCGACGAGGACGCTCATTACGGCCAGATCGCGAGTGCTCACAACATCGTGATCAACGAAGACACCGGCTTCGCCTACGCAGTGGGGGCGGGGGAGGGAGGTGAAACCTGCGGCGGCGGCCTCCACATGATCAACATCCAGGACCCGCGAAGTCCACTCTTTGCCGGATGTTTTCAAGCAATGGGCACGGGGCGTCAGGGCACGGGCTACAGCCACGACGCCCAGTGCGTCATCTACCACGGCCCGGACGCTGAGCACGAGGGCCGGGAGATCTGCTTCGGCTCTAACGAGACGGCGTTGAGCATCGCCGACGTCACGGACAAGGCCAGCCCGGTCTCACTCTCGACTGCCACGTATCCCAACGTGGCGTACGCCCATCAGGGCTGGCTCGATGAAGACCACCGCTACTTTTACATGAACGATGAGCTCGACGAGATCGGGGGCAGCGTCGATCAGACACGTACGCTGATCTGGGACATCGCCGATCTGGACGATCCGATTCTGGCCAGGGAGTACTTCGCCGACAACGCATCGTCGGACCACAATCTCTACATCCGGGGCGATCTGATGTACCAGTCCAACTACGTGAGCGGGCTCCGCATCCTGGATATCTCTGACCGGGAAAACCCCGAGGTGGTGGGGTCCTTCGACACCGTTCCAGGACCTTCCGACTCGCCGGGATTCGATGGCTCTTGGAGCAACTACCCGTTTTTCGAGAGCGGAATCATCATCGTCAACAGTGGTAAGGAGGGAATGTTCATCCTGCGGGAGCGGGGGCGCCCCATTCTCGAGTAAGTCGAGTCCAAGGACTTCGGTGGTGGGGGAGAAGAGAAGCCCGCCACCCAATCGAGTGTGATGGTGGGGTGGGGATAGCGGAAGTAGATTAGCTCGCAGCCGATGCTCAACGTCCTGCCCAAAGAGGGGGAGACATGTCGAAGAGTCCGCTCGTGATTTGCGTTCTGGTCGCTCTGCTAGGCCTAAGCCTCCCGGCCGTGGCCCAACAGAGCCCGGCTTCTCTCCCCGACGGAGAGGGCAGGGCCCTGGTAGAGGACGTTTGCACCCGGTGCCACGGCGTCAACCAGATCACCGGCTCCGCCGGGTACGACACGCCCCAAGGGTGGCAGGATGTGTTCGCCACGATGATTAAGCTACCGGACGCTCAGGCCACCCGAGTGGCAGAGTATCTAGCGGCGCATTTTCCCGACCGGGCTGACCGGCGCCCCGTTCTGATGGCGGGCGACGAAACCATCAAGATCACGGAATGGATCGTTCCCACGCTGGGGCAGCGCTCACGTGACCCGGCCGAGGCACCCGACGGCTCGATCTGGTGGACGGGGATGTGGGCCAGCCTCGCGGGACGGCTCGATCCCGCGACAGGCGAGATGGAGGAATTTCTGCTCCCGGAGACGGCACGCCCACACACGATCGTTCCCGATGAGGCCGGCAACATCTGGTACACGGGGAACAGCAACGCCACCGTCGGCAGGCTCGATCCTCGGACCGGTGAGATCACCGAGTACAAGACGGAGGCCCGAGATCCCCACTCCGGGGTCTTCCACCCGAACGGGATGCTCTACTTCACGGCCCAGCAGGCCGGGATGCTCGGCCGCCTGAACCCGAAGACGGGGGAGGTCACGGAAATCTCGTCGGAGCCGCGCCCATATGGGATCAAGGTGGACTCGAAAGGGACGGTTTGGGTCGCGTTCAACGGCACGAACAAGATTGGGGCGCTCGATCCGGAGACGATGGAGGTCCGCTATTACGAGGTGCCGAACGAGCGTTCGAGGATCCGGCGGCTCGATATTACGAGCGACGACATGATCTGGTACGGGAACTCCACCATGGGCCGCATCGGCCGGCTCAACCCGGAGACAGGTGAGATCAAGGAGTGGCCCTCCCCAAGCGGGGCGGATTCACATCCGTATGCGTTTGCCGTCGTGGACGACGTTATCTGGTACAACGAGGCGGGTATGAGGCCGGACGCGCTCGTCCGTTTCGACCCGAAGACAGAGCAGTTCCAGAGTTGGGCCCTCCCCTCTGGCGTCGGCATCGTCAGGAATATGTGGGTGACGCGGGAGGGAAATCTCCTCATCCATCAGTCCAGCACGAACCGCGTGGGGATCGTCGAAATCTCAGGGAGTCGCATGACGCTCGATCGTTGATGCTGGGCGATCCGGCTGGGCGGGTTAGCGGGCTAGCAACCTAACGCACGGACCGTTGTCGCTTCAGCCGGAACGTCACGGTCGCTATGAGGACGTCCATCCCCCCTTCAACGAGACAGCCTCATGGACGCGCGGGACTGACCCAGTGCCCAGTGGCGCCCCCGCCGGCTAGAGCTCACATCCCATCCGGATAGAGGGGCCCACCCAACCCCTCCATCATCTCAGCAGAGACCGGTTCCAGGCCCTGGAAATTGAACTTCTGCGCTCGTCTGCCTACGTTGACTTCCGCGGTGTAGAGATTGCCCGCCGGATCGGCAACCATGTCGTGAAGAACGTAGAACTCTCCGGGCCGGTCGCCAACTTGCCCGAAGTGGGCGAGGGGCTCCAACGTCTCGCGATCGAACACCACCACCTCGTGGTTGCTTCGTTCGGCCAGGTACAGGTATCGTTGCTCTGGGTCCGCCGAGAAGCCGATTCTGCTAGCCGACATGTGGGCGGTGGCGACCGCCGTGTAAAGCTCCGGAATGGGCCTTCCATGCGCCCTCTCGTTGGCACGCGCGGCGAGGACTTCTGGATCCAGCTCGGTCCGCCCGATGAAGACCTCCCTTATGTAGTCACCGTCCACCGTAAACACCTGAAACCGCATATTGCGTCGGTCGGCCACGTACACGAGTCCGTCGTCCGAGACCTGCACCCCATGCACGTTATTGAACTGCTCGGGTCGTGACTCGTCCAACATTTCGCCTTCGGCCGGGTCGGTCGGAGCGTTGCCGTAGGCACCCCACATCCGCTTGTATTCCCCGGTCTCCGCGTCGAAGACGATGATGCGCCTGTTCCCGTATCCGTCCGCGACGAAGAGCTCGTTCGTCAGCGCATAGACGTCCAGATCGGCAGCTCGGTTCACGTTGAGCGTGTCCGTGTTGCCCCGGCTTTGGTTGGCCCGTCCGATCTGCATGACGAACTCACCATCGGTCGTGAACTTCAGAATCTGATCGTCCCCCGCACCGCTACCGGCGATCCAGACGTAGTTGTCGTGATCCACATAGATTCCGTGCTCCGTGGCGGGCCATTCGTAGCCCTGCCCCTCCCCGCCCCAGCTATTGATGAGGTTGCCGTCCGTGTCGAACACCATGACCGGTGGTGCTGCTCTGTCCACTTCTTCAGGATCGACCGTCCGTGGGCGAGTGAGAACCCAGACGTTGTCATCCGCGTCCATTCCCAGGCCAGACGTGATCCCAAACACCCAATCGTTCGGGATTATCGGCCAAGAGGGATCAACCAGGAACGAGGGTGCCATCAGCTCACCCACGTCCGTGGCTTCGCCGGCGTCATCAACCCCTCCTCCGCATGCCACGACGCCCAACGCCATCACGCAGGCACCCAGCCATATCTTCCTCTTCATGTCTTCTTCTCTCAAGGGAATGTACAAAGCGTTCATCAAGGCAAAGACAATGTTCATCCAGAACCGGAGGTAGGGCGCTCCGGGTATCAACAAGAACTCCAAAGCTACAGAGATGTTTGGAGGCAGATCCGAATCGTCAACCGAACCGATCGACTTAGGCGCTGTCAGAGTCCCCCACGAAAGACGACGGTCTTTTCCTCGTCCACCTGAGTCATGAAAGCCTGACCTTCCCGCAAACGCGGAGCCGCTCGTCCGAGTGATGGTAATCGGCGCTAGGCTTCAACGGGCTGTACATATATTCAAAGCATGTCGCCAGCCCTTATCTGGAATGGGGACACACAGCCGGGATCACACCCCCGGCTGTGTGTCCCCTATGCCGATCTACTGCCCACCCTGCTGGGCCACCTGCTGCTGCCTCTGCTCCAGAAGCTTTTCCCTCTCCTGGAGCATCCACTCGTAGTCCTCCTCCTCCATCGAGACGAACCCGATATGCATGTGAGACATATCGTCGGCGCTACGCCTGCCAAAAATCACCCACTGGTCCGGATCCGGGTTCCCCGGTCGCTCAGTGTTGTCATACCAAGCGGTCACCATAATGACCGTACCCGTGGGCAGCAGCGGCATCACATGATCCTCATACGTGTAGGTGATATGCCAGTTAAACTGCCAGCCGGTCCGGCTCAGAATCTGGACACGACCATCCGGATAGATCGCCTCGATCAACTGCCCCGCACCATGTGTATGCTGATGTCCCCGGACGCTGTAGATCATGCCCGGTTTCTGTAGCACGGTGACGCCCTGCGTCACTATTTGTCCGTGGGGCGGAATCACGATCTCCTGGGCCGCTGGTCCCTCGATGTTCCGGATGGAGGTGAAGCTCTTTCGAATGGACTTGAGCCGCGGCTCTGCATCCTCCGGCCAGAACCACATGCCGACCTCAAGAAATGCGTCTTCCACTGCCTCGATCCCGTCCGGGACGTAGTGGATGTTGAATCCGACCTCGAGCCCTGGCTCGATGATCCGGCCTACGTTCGGGGGAAAGACGTCATAGGGCTTCCCGATTGCGAACTTCGAAATGTTCGAATTGCCATGATGCGTGACCGGACGGCTCCCGGGGGAGGGCTTGGTCTCGATGGCCCTGGCATAGCGCGGCTTATCGAGTCCCTCCACCGTGACTGTCGGCTGCCACCACTGGTCCAGCCCAGTGGCTCGCACCGTATAAGGATCGGAACGAATGATCAGATCGGGCGGGCGTCCGAACTCCTCCTCGAGCTGCCACACCGTCGCATCCGGCCACTTCACGGGCGGTGGCATGTCCGCCGGGTCGCCCAGCGGCGCGCCCGCATCGGCCCAGCGGCTGATCGTCGCGATTTGCTCGTCGCTCAGAGAGAGATCGTCCTTGAACTCCTGGATCCCCACCGTCCGGTCGATGTGCCAAGGGGGCATGAAGCGGCTCTCGACGCGCTCCTTGATCAGTGGCGCCCATTGTGCCGCCTGCTCATACGTCATCAGCGACATCGGCGCGATCCCGCCCGGCTGATGGCACATCTGACAGCTATTCTGGAGGATCGGGGCCACGTCCCTCGCGTAGGTGACCGAATTGTCCGCCGCCTGCGAGACCGCCTGCCCGGGAAGGGACAGCAGGGCGGCCACAGCCAACAGCGGCGTTGCTACCCGGATGCTTGACCCCATCCAGTGGTGTGTTCTCTTCTTGCTCATGTGTCGCTCCTGTCGCTTATGGTGTGACCGTGACCCTTACATACGCATTCGTCCAACAGCAATGCTGCACCAATCCGGCAAGATTCTCTATTGCCGTAACGCGCAGCATATACTCTCCAGGCTCCTCAAATGTCGCAAACGTGGTCACCTCGCCCGGGTCGGCTCCCTCCAGCACGGTCTCTCGCTCGCTGAAAGTCACCTGGCCAGCCCCCTGGTGGTGATACCACGTCACGATCATACTCTCCGCATGCTCCGGTGCGTTCCCTTGCGGCGGGCGCGCTCCCTCCTCCGTCCCCGCAGGCTCCGGCTCGACGAAGACTCTCAGCGGTAAGGGAGCCCCCACAGCTACGGTGAGCGGACCCAGGGTGATGCCGCGCCGGCCTTTTGTCTCCGGGCCGGACGGGTCGAATTTGAGCCCCGCAGCGACCGGTGCGTTCGTGAGACTCACCGTGTCGTCTATCGCATAGCCCTCTATCGTCGCTCGCCCCGGAACGGAATATGTCTGGCCCCCGTTGCGTAATGTCCAAACGACGTCCCCCCGATAATCATCCGGCACCCTTACGACGAAAACGCTCTGGTCCCTGTGCCTGCGACCGTTGTCCTCGGGTGCCGGATAAAAATGCGTCGGCTGGCCGCCGTTGAATTCACTCGGCTCGATGAAGTTGTCGGGCCCGATCGGGATATCGAAGGTCTCGTCATAATTCATATTGAAGTAGCTGTAGCTGAGAAGGATCGTGCCAGTACCCGGCTTACGGGTCCAGCCTTCAAAAAGAGGAATGACAGCCTGTCCATGGCTCAACACGTTCGCATGAGGAAAGGGAGAATAAAATGGGCTCCTACCAACTACTGTGAGCCCTGTCGCTGGGTCCTGCGGCTCACTTCTTGCGCGACCTGGTCGCGTTTGTGCCTCGAGGGGTGTCCAGCTCGCAAGCAGGAGCCATGCAATCAAACCCCCGCCGAAAAAATACCGTGCCTTCATATTACAGCTGCCGCTCTGTTTAGGTCTCCCACTCCCGGCTCGGGAACTCGGCCTAAAAGCCCCCCCCAATTTATTACAGGTTTGGATTCGTATCAAATTCGACCTCGTGCAAGGGGACGGCAGGTGCGTGTTGCATTATACTCGCGGCCTCGCAAGTTGAAACCCTGCTGCCACGAGTCATTCAAGCGCAACGCTTGATCATATCTGTCGACTCGCCATGCTGTCAAACCGCCTGAGGACCGGATGGGATGCTCTGGTTCCGAAAGCTGAGCGTGGGTGTTTGGCGTGTGTCAGCGAACAGCGGGGAAGAAGAAGAAGAAGAAGTCAACATCATTGTCGGCATTCGCATGATCGACTCCTCGAGGAAGCCCCTGAGCGTGATCGGATGACTTTCAATGGATGATGCCGGCCAAACCCGCCTCCGAGACGACGACCAACAGCGCGCGTTGTATGGCCAGATGGCCGTCCTCGTTGATCCACCACTCACCGGGGGCGTGACTGCTGCCGCCCGTGCCGCCTCGGCTCAGAGTGACGGCCGGAATCCCTAGAGCGATGGGGATGTTAGAGTCCGTGGAGGAGCGTGCCAGCCTGGTAGAGACATCGAACTGGGCCGTAGCGGCGGCCGAGCGTTGGATCACGGGAGTGGACGGGGGCAGCTCACCCGAGGGCCGGTTTCCGATCCGGTCCAACTCCACCTCGAGCGCCGGGCCTTCCCGGCGCAACGCATTCTCACCCTCCAAGCCACGGTTCATCGCGTCTGTGAAGGCCCGCTCGATGCGCACCAGGCTCTCGGGACTCTCCGACCGCATGTCGACTTCCATCCACGACTCGGCCGGAATGGCATTGACCGACGTTCCTCCTCCGATCCGCCCCACGTTGTAACTCGTCGGGGGTCCGGTGCGCGTCAGCGTGTCTGCCGCGTCCTGGAAAAAACCGACTGCCCTGCTCAGGGCGTGCGCAGGATTGGCCATCCCGAACGCGCCCCACGAGTGGCCGCCGGGCCCTGCGAACGTCACGCGGTAGCGAATCGAGCCCAATCCTCGGGTCACCAGGCGGTCCAGCCCGCCGCCATCGATGGAGATCCACACATCGATCGGGTCGGCCCCTTCCCGGAAGAGGTGCTTCATGCCGCGGAGGTCGCCCAAGCCTTCCTCTCCCACGGTGCCGATGAAGAGCACGTCGTCGGACGTTTCGACGTTGGCCTCCTCCATCGCTCTCAAGACGGTGAGTACCACGACGAGGCCTCTAGTGTCGTCGCCCACGCCCGGGGCGTAGAGCGTGTCGCCCCGCATTCGTACTGCGACGTCGGTTCCCTCGGGGAAGACCGTATCCAAGTGAGCGCCGAATGCCACGGTGCGCCCCCCGCCGCGTCCGCGCCTCAACCCGACGGCGTTCCCCTCAGCATCGACCCACACACTGTCGGCTCCCGCTTCTCGGAGAAGCTCGGCGAACCGCGCTGCGCGCGCCTCCTCCATAAAGGGTGGGGCTGGGATTTCGGTGAGCTCGATCAGGAGGTCCATGCCCCACGGGTCGAGATCCTCCACCCGACTCAGTGCATTTCGCACCGGCTGTTGAGCCGTCAGGATCTCCATCTCCTCGAGGTATTCGGGCTCGATGGTTTGCGCCGTTGCGGATGACGCAGGAAGAGCGGCCAGTAAGGCCATGAAGGCGAGCGGAGCGGCTGGTGCTCTCAAGGGTCATACTCCGATCGTTGGGGTCTCGAAGTGATCGTTCAGTCCAGCAAACTTAGGGCCCGAAGCCGTCGCGTCTACCGTTCCGCCACTCCGGCCCGAGCGGCTAGCGACCTAACGCGACCATTGCCGCCTCAACCGAAACGTGACGATCGCGAGAAGTACAGCAAGGAGCACCGCCACACGTGCCCACGTTCCGGTGAGTCGCCGTGAGAGGACAGTCTCCCTTTCGTCGACGGCAAGCCGCCTCTCCCCCGGGTAGTCCACGGAGAACAGGCCGAACCCAGGGCGGAGGTCCAAGACGAAGGTGAAGGGCCGCGTCATGTCCACAGCCGGGTCGAGTAGGAGAACCCTCAACATCCGAACCTGACCGTCGAGCTTTCCCGCCCGGGGCGGGCCGAATAGGAGGACCCCGGGCGGCGCCAGACCCAGGGTGTCACCGCCCTGCACAATCGAGAGCCGCCCGAGGTTGAGAGCCCCGGCCGAGGGCCCGTCCACGCCGGCCAGAACGAGATGCCGCTCCTGGGCAAGGGGCCCCGCCCGCTCTAGCGCCTGAGCCAACATCTCCGACCCGATCAGGAGCTCCGCGACCGCCTCGTCCCTAAGATAGACTAGGGTGACATCGGCAGCGGTCCGCTCTTCGTCCAGGACGAGGATCTGCTGCACCAGCCCCCGAAAGAGCATCTGCGTCCAGGACAGCCGCTCGAGTTCACCCAGCGCAACCGACACCGGGTCCAAAAGGGGCGCCTCCGTGGCGGAGGACACCGATCCAAGACGGTACGCCAAAGCCACCTCTCGGGCCGCGTTCCGTATTCCTCGGGACGTGGCATCGACGGTGATCGTTGCGCCCGTGATGCCATCCACATCCCGCCGTACCTGAAACGCGTCCAGAATACTCTTCCCGGTGAACTGCTCCTGGAATCCAGGGGTTGCGAGGAAGTCACCGCGGCTGCTCCGGAGCGATTCGACATAGCGGACCACGACGATCCCGGTGAGTACACCTCTCAGGTCCATCCCGACGAGTACCTCGATGGGCCCGTTGAATCCCATCTGTTCGGGCGGCAGATCAGAGGTGAGGAAGGCGTAACCGACCAGGGTCTCCTGTCCGGATACGGGGTCACTTCGGTACGCCTCGAAGACGGGTGGCTGGCCCTGCCGGTCCGTGAACCGATCGGCTTCGGGCACCACCCTCTCGAGTAGGGTCAGCCACTCCTCGGGTGTGTCCTGAGCCGAGGACGAGACCGGGGCGATCAATGTCAGAGCCCAGGCGGCCAGAACGGTCACGAGCATGGCCGACCGAAGCCCCAACGGCAGCGCTCAGAGAGGCTTGTCCGGGTTGGCGATGGTACGCCACATGTGCGCGGACGGACTGTTGTCGTAGCCGAGCCCTTCCGCCGGACTCTTGAAGTTTCGCCCGATGATGTCGACGAATGGGTCGATGGAGAGCTCAACACCCTCTTGGAAGCCGTACAAATCGTTCACCGTGATAAGGCGAGATTCCATATACCATCGGTGGCGGCGCGCCTCCTCGTAGGCTCGCCGGATGTAGTCGGGTGGTACGTAATCCTCGCCGAAGATCCGGTTGTAGAGATCGAACGGATAGTCGTAGCCCACGGTATCATCCGGGTAGAAGCGGAGGGCCCCGTGGTAGCGGATGCCCCAGCTGATCCGCTCGTCGACGTACGGCTCGTAGAGCTGGGCGCCCCACCAACCGTGGTCGGCCCTGATCAGCCCCTGAACCCCATCGTGTAGCAAACAAGCCATCACGGTGCGTTCAGGCTGCCCGGTCTCGAGCGCGTGGGTGGCGCTTTGGAGGCAATGGTTGCCCCCCGTGAGCCGAAGTCGGAAGAAATCGAGGAAGGTGGGGTTGTCCGGCATGGGCTCGAGCGGTTCGGCCCGCGGGAGAAGAAGTCTGCCGGTGCCGCGGGGGGTTTGGGCCTGCTGCTCCTCGGCCTCTTCGGCCTCTTCGGCCGTCACGGACGTCGTTTCGGGCTTTTCGAGCAGGTCCATCATGTAGTGCTCGAGCGCCTCTGCCTTATCCTCCGGATCCATGAATTCCAGCGTCCCGACGCCCAGCGTGGCCAAGAAGGCTCGGCGGTCGACTTCCATAGCGCCCCTCCCTGTTGCAGAGGCCCGGACGACGTCGCCGGGCCCCCGTGGTCCAGCGCAGAAGATCCGCCACCCCAGTCGAGCATATTAGGTCGATCAGGTGAGCGGCGCTAATCAGGTGCGGTGATCGGTAGCTATCAGGTGGGAGCCTGGCCGTCGACGTCCGCCCGGTCAGGCTCGGACAAGAGGGCAGTGAGACGGTCGAGCGCTTCATCGAGCTCGATGCCGAACCTCGCCATGGCCTGGCAGGCGCGCACGAGCAGAAAACGTGGGAGGCGTCCCTCGGCCAGCATCTTCCAACGCACCTCGGTCCCACCGTCAGACGGCTTGAACTCCACGGTGCTCAGCATGCGAAGAGGTCCTCGGTTGAATCGGACCGTGTAGTAGTCGAACGGATGCCAATCCAGAACCTGCTCGACGACCTTCGATATCGTGCAGTGATTCTGCGTCCCACGGCCGGTGCGGCCAGTGGGGCGAGCCAGCGGCTGCCAGTCCGACCCGGGCATCCACCGGGATCGCTTGACAGGGTCATTGAACCAGTCCCAGGTGATGGCGGGCGAAGCGTCGAACCTCCTCGAGACGGAGACATGTGCGTCCTCGGCTTCGACGAGGACACGACGGCCCTCCACCAGGTCGACGTACCGACCATCGAGATCGAGCCCGAGCACTCTGGTCTCGCCCAGATGCTCGTACTCTTCGACGATCTCGTGCATCCCGCTCGACTCTACGCCCATCCGCTCGAGGCTCGACTCCGAGAAAAGAGCGTAGGCGTGCCATCCGGTCTCCTCGGTCACGTGGTTCTTGAGCAGCCGGTGAGCGAGGTTCACAGAGGAACCGAGCGGCTTGCTCCTACCGGCCACATTCTGCAGGACGAACTCCCCGAAGTGGGTGACGAACTTCAGATCCAGATGATCGATGGACTGGCAGGCCAGGCAGCGACACGTGGCGTTGCGGCTCATGGTCTGGCGAAGGTCACGGAACGCCGTATGGCATCTACCAGATCGAAGATGAGCTCCCCGCGCGACACTCCTTCCTCGAGCCCGTACACGAAAACCGCGTCGCCCTCCACCTCGGCAAGTTGAAAAGCCGGTGTCAGCTGACCGATGATTGTGCGGATGACGTTCTCGAGGACCCCCTGAGCATGATCCAGTTCGGTGCCCTCGAGAAAGGCCGTGAAGCCGGAGATGTCCGCGAGGAGGAGATATCCTTTCTGGATTGACGACACGGGTAGGATCCGGAGCTAGGTGGACGGGGTCGGTGTCTTCGGCCGGCGCATCGACGCTCACGCAACGTATTCCGTGATCCTCATCGTTAGCAACACAGGCGATCGACTCCCGCTTCACCCCCCAACGCTGGCGTGAGACCCGGCGCCGCGCTGCTGCCCCTGGAATCGATCGCCACCGAGCAGTGGGGCGCGCATCTGCCCGTACACCGCATCTTCACGCTCCTGTTCGTTCCTACCGCATTCGTGATCGTGGCGACGGCGGGCTTCGCGCTCGGCGTCGGTCTGCGAAAGCCTCGACTTGGGTTGAGCCTGGCGTGGCGTGCAGGATCGGCCGGTGCCTTGGCCTTTCTCGTCGTTAACCTGCTGATGGAAGGGATGGGATGGCAGGTGGGCGGTCCGGGCGCGGCCGAGCGGTACACAATGCTCACGGTAACGTTCTCGGGGAACCTGGGCTGCGCGCTGACGGCCGGGGCAGTGATCGGCTCCGGATTGTGGGCCGAGGGCGCTCGGTCGTCCGCGAACGGGCTCCTCTACTCGGCCGATTCCCTTACTCGGCCGATTCCCTGAAAGCCCTTGCGGTCAAGAGCACGGAGATAAACAGGAGCAAGGCTCCGGGCGGCACAAGAATTACGCCGACGCCGGGATCACCTCCGTAAATGAACACTCCTCCGAGAAAGAAGCCGAGGGGGATGAGAGCCAGCGCGCCCAGGAGACACCTCGAGGCGAGAACTCGGCTGGACGTCTTCCAGTCGGGCGTCAGGCGGATCGACATCGCGAAGACCAGGTTGAGAACGGAGAGCAGGGTGCCGTGAGCGTGCGCGAGGGTCCATACCAGGCGGCGCGTGCTATTGGAGACGTCGAGGTAAAAGCCGACCTTGAACCCGTGCAGGGTCTCCAGGACCAGCCCGAGCGTGAGGAACAGGAGGAGGGACCACCATCCCACCCGGAGATGCAATCGGGAGGTATCCGCAAGGGCTGGGGAGCCTTGCCCCGAGGCGCCGGATTGGCCACTCATTCGATGATCGTCAACGGCCTCTGGTCCCGTTCCGCGAGAAGTCGTTCCCACTCGTCAAAGTCGATCGCAGCGTCCTCGTCGATCAGAAGATGGGCCCCAGCCCTCCCCGCTCCGCCGGCCTGGATCCACCGCCGCAATGCTTCCCTGGCCTTTTCCTCACGCTCCGAACCCGAGGCGATAAAGTCGTACTCGAAGTCTTGAAACCCCGGGAAGGTCCCGATGGATCGATACGCCACCTGCCGGGTCGCGGAATATGGATCCATGAGAAGTTGCGTTAGATACGGAGCCATCCAGGTCTGGCCGGACGCCTCTCGAGCCGCATCCCAACCCAGGTGCCAAGCGAGGATCGTCCGCTGGGCCGCGTCCCCCTTCATAACCCAGAGAATTGAGGCGGCGATCGATCGATCATCCTCGCCCATCTCCACGAGAGGCTGCCCGTACCATTCGTTGAGGGTTTGGTTGGTCCACTCCATCGTCTCATCGAGGTGGCAGAGATTGCATGCATTGGGGCGCCCACTCTCCAGCGAGACCTGAGCGCTGGGACTGTCGATGCGGTGACTGCGTATCGCCGAAAAGAGGCCGTATGTCGTATGCGGCATGTGACAATTCATGCACTCGCTACCAGAAGACTCCGGAAGGTGGCGAGTGTGCTCCGAGATCTCATCCGCATAGTCCGTATGGCAACCCAGGCACGATCGGTTCCCGGTCACATCGGGATCCAGTTGCCCGTCCGGCGCCTCATACTCGTGCATCGAATGGCACGATAGACACGTCATGTCGTCGGTGTGACCCGGGGATTCGAGGTGCCCGTTGTACTCCCGCCCCGTGACCCGAATCGTTCCATCGCGCCAATACCTGCCTTCGAAGGCGGCGGGTTCGGTCTCCAGAAACTCCAGCAACAGTGGATCTTCGGGATCCTCCGTGTAGAGGAACACCGACATGTGCTCGGCCAGCTCATCTCCCGGACGAAACGGGACTCCACTCCTCCTGAACCCCTCCTTGTCTCGCCACTCTCCGAAGCTGTGACATTGAGCGCACGTCTCGACGGAACGCCGTGGCTCGAGCTTCGCCGGGTTGGCGATCGTCGGATCGGGGGGATCCTCCCCCTGCAACTTGCGAAAGTACCGCAGGTAACGCCGCACCGGCGACTGATAGAAACGGACGTGTTGCTCGGCCGGACCGTGGCAGGCCTCACATGCGATACCCAACTCCACGGTCCGCGTGTCGAAACTGTCGAAGCTCTCCGAAGTCCGCGGCTCGGTCGCGACCGAGTGGCACTGAGAGCAGGTCGCATTCCAGCGAAGGGGCCCCTGAACGGAGGTACTCGGCGGGCTGATAAACGAATCCTGATTCGGAACCCATCTCTCCTCTTGGATCATCCAAATCCAAGGAAGCTGAATGAGTGCTCCATCATCAGGGGCCAGGGATCCTTCTCCCCCGTCCGGTCTGCGTATCCAGTAGTTTTGCATGTGATGAGAGCCCGTGGCCATCACCACCCGCCCCTCGATCCGCGGCGGCGTCTCGGGCCAGTTGGGGTCGATGAGCTCCATGAACCAGAGCGGTTGCTCGAACCAAAGTGGATCGGGCATCTCAACCCAGATTTCGTCGTCCCGGACATCGAATCGATACTGGAACCCGCGGTCCTCCAGGATGATGTCATCGAACGTTGCCAGCACCGTGGAAGGCGTCGCCACTTGGGTCATGGTCCGATGGTAGGAACGGTGCCAAGCGTCGTATTGAGCCGGATGGCATGACTGGCACGTGACCGAGGTCGTGAACCCTTGCCCGGTCGCCTGCCCGGGAAGGTCCTCTTCAAGTGCGTCATCTACGTCCGGGCTCCGGAGAGCCCCCGCGCCGACCGTGATTACCGCACAAACGATGAAGATGATCCGGTAAGGGGGATCCGCGGAGCGTGACTTCGGACTGTTGGCCATGGTCAAGATCGGAAGAGAACACAAGATCGGAAGAGAAGAAAGGTGCCAGCTTCATGCTTCTCTGATCGGCGCCCTCGGTTCCCGACGAGCAAGATGAGTTCCGCGAGACCACAGCGTCAAGATCAGATATGGCAGGAGCCGAGGCGCACGCTCGTCGGTCGGGCTCGTCTCAGTCGGGTACGGATGGATCGAACTCGAGCTCGGGGATCGGCTCCGGATCCGTGGGGCCGAATCCGGAAGCCGGCACCTTGCTGCAACGCTCCCCGATCCTACATACTGCGTCGTAATAGTGCGTCGTAGGCTCACCGCCCTGAGAGGGGGGGTCGAGTGAGTCGAGTGAGTTGTTCAAGTGAGTGGACGCTTGAGTGGACGCTCATAAGTAGACGCCCATGATAGACCCCCATAACAGTAGACTCCCGAAAATCAACGCGACCCCAGGAGATTGAGATGAGCCGTCGAAAAGGATCTGACCACGGCATTACCCGCCTGGTGCTGCTGACGCTGGCATTCCTGATGAACGGAACGGCTCTCCTCCACGCCCAGACGCCCGAAAACCTCAACCGCCCCCCCCGGGACGAGGACTATCTTCGCCACGAAGCCGCAAGCCGAGAGGCGAAGGACGATTCTCTTCGCTGGTACCTGCTGCCATCACGGCGGTGAGGGACTCGACGGCGTGCCCACCGGGAACCTGTGGATGATCCAGAACATGGCCCCCACGCTCGAAAGGGCAGCGCTCGTGATCAACATGGAGCACCTGTCACAGACGCAGACGTATGCCGCGAGTCGCGGGGGCAGAGGCTACGCGGAGCCGGACGGGTTGGTGTATTCCAACGCGATCGGCGCACGCCGGTGGTTCGTGGGCGGGTCGGACGACCTCGAGCGCCTCGCGAGGAAAACCTTCCAGGACTTCGGGGTGGCGCTGTACGCTGCGCCCGAGCAGAACCCAGGGGGAGAGTTGGGCGCGTTCCGGCCCGTGGCCCCGAGCCTCCACATCATCGATCAGATCTTCTACCACACCTCGATGGACACCGCAGAGCTCGTGCCGGCATCGGGCCTCCAGAGTGCGGTTCAGGCGTTCGCCAAGATCATCAACGAGGTCAATCGGATGGATATGCGCAACCTCAGGGTGAACCTCTCCCCGTGATGCTTGGGGTCAATGCCGGCCCCACCAACGCGCTCTCCGAGACGTGGCCCGAGATCACGGTATAGTCCATGTGGCGGCGGTCGCCGGCGACGTCGAAGACCTCCTCCATCATGACGCGAAATTCCTTGTCGCTAACCTACGTAAATTCGTTGTAGGCACCCCTTTCCCATCCAGGCTAGTAAACGTAGCTTGTCGAGGTACAGTGTCCTCATCCATGAAGGAGGGGAGGTCAGCATGCGGTATCCAAGGTTAGGCCTATTGTTTGTCGGGGCTCTGGTGGCCTCAACCGTAACCGCCGACGCCCAGGTGATTACCGGGCGGGTCACGGATGCCTCGAGCGGCCAGGCAGTTGCGGCCGCTCAGGTCTTCGTGTCGGCTCTGGACCTCGGAGCTCTCTCCGAGGGAAACGGAACCTACTCGATTCAGAATGTGCCGGCGGGCACCCACACTGTGTCTATCCAGCGCCTCGGGTTCGTGCCCGAGGAGCAGTCCGTGACACTCGGACCGGGCCAGACGGTGCAGCTCAATTTCCAGCTGGAATCTCAGGCTCTGTCTCTCGACGAGATCGTGGTGACGGGAACGGCGGGCGGCTCCCAGCGGCGCGCCATCGGGAACGTGGTTGCTCAGGTGAGTATGGATGACCTCACCTCGGTGGCTCCGGTCTCCAATGTGGAGCATGCGCTCTCAGGAAGGGTCCCTGGGGTCATGTTGTTGCCCTCGACCAGCGCAGGCGGCGGGGCCAGAATTCGCATTCGTGGGAATTCCAGCATCGGGGTGGCCGGAGATCCCATCATCTTCGTCGACGGCGTTCGGCTCAACGAAAATCGCGCGAATAGAGCGCGTTATTACGCACTTTCAAGGCTCGCCGATTTCGACCCTGCCGACATCGAGAGCATCGAAATCATCAAAGGCCCCGCGGCCGCCACGCTGTACGGGACCGAGGCCTCGGACGGGGTGATCCAGATCGTCACCAAGCGGGGTCAGGTCGGAGCGCCGGTGTTCGAGTTCAGCACGGAGCTCGGGCAAAACTGGTTTCCGCAGTGGAAAAGCTATCGCCGCGACGCATGGGCTCCCATTCCCGCCCTGTGTCCCGCCCTGCCCTGCGCGGACGAAAGCCAGCTGAAAAGGATCAACTATCCCCGAGAGGACATTGCGAGGGGCCTCCCGGCAACGTACCAGAGCGGGCTCATCCAGCGCTATAACTTCTCGGTCCGAGGCGGCACTGACCTGATCCGGTATTCGTTCGGTATCAACCGATCCGATCAGGACGGCCACGTCTACTGGAACACGGACGAGCGTAATGCGCTCCGGACGTCGATCGGGATAACCGCGAACGACAATCTCAACATTCTGTTCAACGGATCCTACTTCCAGGGGGAATATCATCCCCCTGAGGGCTTCTGGGGTGCGGAGTTTGGTTTCGGCGGGAGACCGACCACCTTCTTCGACGGCACCACCGGGCTTCAAGACTTCGATGATGACTCGAAGAGAGGATGGCGCGACGGGGGACCCGCGAGGTATTGCCGGTTGAGTGTGAACACGCCCTGGTGCGATGGCCTCGAGAATACGCGGTATGACCACAGCATTACCAGCAAGAGGAGCACCTGGAGCATCCAGGCGGATCTGGAAAACTTCGGGTGGCTCACCCATCGCCTTACCTTCGGGGTCGACCAGGTGTACGAGCGGGAATTGACGTTCACTCCGAGAGACGCGGTGGAGGGCAAGAGATGGTGGGGCGATGCAGAATTGGGTGAGAGGGAGCTTGAAGTGCTCGATGCGCCGGTGTACACGGTGGACTTTTCGGGAACCGCCACGTTCCGTTTTATGGACGGCGTCCTGGGGACCGCCACCTCGTACGGAGCGCAGTACTACAACAAGCAGGAGTTCTTCACTGAAACCATTGGCGATAACTTCGCCGTCCCCGAGCTCGCGACGGTCGGAGCCGCTTCGGTGACCGAGGCAGGCGAGACGTTCCTGGAAAACACGACGTTTGGCGTGTACTTCCAGGAACAGCTCGATTGGGACAACCGGATCTTCCTCACAGGTGCCGTCCGTCTTGACGACAACAGCGCGTTCGGGACGGACTTCAACCGTGCCGTGTACCCCAAGATCAGCGGCGCATGGGTGGTGTCCGAGGAGGACTTCTGGAACATTGACTTCGTAGATCAGCTCCGGCTCAGGGGCGCGTGGGGCGAGGCCGGGAAGCAGCCGGACGCCTTTGCGTCCACGCGGCTCTACAGCCCGGAGACGGGTCCGGGCGGGCAGCCGATCCTGACGCCCGATCAGTTCGGGAATTCCGCACTCGGTCCTGAGACAGGCTCGGAGTTCGAAGTGGGTTTCGAGGCTGTATTGGCCGACTCGAGATTCGCCGTCGACTTCACCTACTACAACCGGAAGACCCTAGACGCCATCGTAGGACAGACGCTCTCGCCCTCGCTCTGGCCCGGAGCCGCGGGAGATTTCGCCGGTGGGATCCAGCTGGTGAACATCGGGCAGGTGCACAACTGGGGGAGCGAGACCTCCCTGAATGCGCAGATCATTAGGGAGGGGCCACTGCAGTTGGATATGGATGTCGCCTTCACCACCCAGCAAAACAGAATCGATGACATGGGTGATATCACACGGATCCAGGTGGGCCGGGCTAGGGCCCACTACGAAGGCTTCTCCATCGCCGCGCAGTCCGACAAGCGGGTCATTCACGCCGAGTTCGTCAACGGCGTGAACGGTCCTGTGACGAACGTCCTGTGCGATCCGGGCTCGGGAAGGCGTGGTCTAGAATTCACTGATGTCGACGGAATGAGCACCGCCGAGCTCATCGCTCTTGGCCTTCCCTGCGACGACGCGCCGCTGTTGGTCTGGGGTGACAGCAACCCCACCAAGCTGCTGAACTGGAACACGACGCTCACTATATTCGAGAATTTGCGCCTGTCGGCGAACATCGACGGCCAGTTCGGCCACACGATCAGCCACGACTACCAGGGCGCCCGGTTCACGAGCCACCCAAGCGCCCGGCTCGTGTGGCTCCAAGACCAGGCCATCCCCCAGGCGTATCGGGATGTCACCCGGAATGGCCTCTCGTACGCTGATGCGGGCTTCCTGAAGCTCCGCGAGGTGGCGTTGGCCTACAGGCTGTCCGAGAACCTTGCTTCGAGGGTGGGTGCCTCCTCGGCGAACGTCCGGGTCGGGCTTCGCAACTGGAAACGCCTGTGGCTTGAGCAGCGGAGGGTCTATCGTGAGCGGCCGGTGGATCCTGAAGTAACCCGCGACACCCACGACTTCGGCGGGGAATCCGGAGGGGGCTGGCCTGTGGGTAGTCAGTGGACGGCCCGCGTCACTCTCACGTTCTGATCTGACGCTAGGAAAAATGCCTTAGCCGTGCAGTGTCTCGGGATTCCCGAGGCACTGCACGGTGTTTCTTACGCGCGCTCAGAGCCGGGATCAATCAACGAGACTCAGAAGCTGCGATTCTGCGATTCATAGGAGGTCGAGATGTGGTTCTCTAACAACAATCGAACAGCAGGCCGGGCGCACAAGCGCCCGACATCGTTTTCGGACCTTGTCCTGGTGGCCCTTCTTGCGGTCACCCTGGGAGCGTGCGACTCCTTGCTGGAGGTGGATCTGCCCGGATCGGTAACCGCGGATGCCCTCGACAATCCGGTGCTCGCGGAGACGCTGGTCGCCACTGTCATAGGCGACTTCGAGTGTGGATTAGTGGATCATTGGTGGGTAGGGCAGTGGATGGAGGAATGGCTGAACTCGAGCGGGGGCCGGCCGAATGCCCTCATCGGAAGCCGGGCTACGCTCAGCGAAGTGTACGCCGACCCATGCGACTCGGGTACGGGCCCGATCTGGACCATTTATCAGGTGCCCATCCAGGATGCGGTACTTGCGATCGAGCTCATCGAAGGCTTCGACCAGGCGGACCTTGCCACCAACAAGGACCTCCTCATTGCGACGGCGCGCCTCTACGAGGGTTACTCGATCGAGCTGCTCGCGGAGACGTTCTGCGGGGTGACTTTGCTCGGTGGGCCGGAATTGTCGCCTTCGGCGGCGGCCGCCCAGGCGCAGGCCCGCTTCGACCAGGTCATCGCAAGCGCCGCGCCGGCGTCTTCTGAGTTGGACGATCTCATCAGCGCCGCCTTGATCGGCCGGGCGAGGGCCAAGCTTTTCCAGGGCGACTTGGCGGGCGTGCTCACGGACGCGTCTGACGCACGAATTCCGGTGGGGTTCGAGTTGGAGGCGACGTACGACCTCAGCCCTGGTCGGCGCAACAACAGGCTCGCCGAGCGGAACAACAACAGCAGCTCCATGATGCCGCACCGGGACTATCTAGATCTGACCATCAAGGCGGACGGAACGCTGACCATCGACGATGGCGAGCCCGATCCGAGGGTTGTCGTCACGTTGACGGGGGACGGGATAGAGAAGGATGGGCCGCGTGGGGTCATCAAGTACCGGGTACAGGAGAAGTACCCTGACGAAGACTCGGAGATTACGTTCTCCTCGTGGCGGGAAGCCATAACCATGCTCGCCGAGGTGACGACAGGCGCGACCCGGGTTGGTCACATCAACACATTGCGCTCGATGGACGACGGATTAGGCGAGTTCATCGATGACACCAAGTGGCCTCTGACGACCTATGTCGGCGGTACTGATGCGGCAGACAGGGCCACGAGCGTCGAGGAGCGACGGAGGGAGCTCTGGATGCAGGGTAACCAGGCCGGTGACAAGCTCCGCTGGGCTGCGGCGGGCCTTCTGACGCCGACCACGCTCCCGCTGACGACCGACGAAAACGACGGCGGAACCGACTGGGAGACCGTCAACGAGTACGGGGAACCGCTCTCGGCTAATAGTGGTACGTGCGTAAGGATTCCGCGCCTCGAGGTACTGGCGAACGACAACCTATAGCAAGTAGGGATGGGCACGTCGCACCGGTAATCGCGGCGGCCAATGTGAGCCCCGTGCCCAAGGACCGATACGGTCCATGGGCACGGGGCTTCGCTTTCTTTGACCGATATCGAGGTGCGGCTCCACGATTCGTATCCTGCTCCATAGTTCGTATCCTGCTCCGTAGCGGGAGGATGAGAAGCATGACCAGCATGCGAAAGTGCCTGAGGTTGGGGCAGGTGTGCCTCATGCTCGGCTTGGCCTCGGTCCCAGTCGGTTGTGCCGGTGCCAGTGCCGGAAGGGGAGACTCCTCCGCGAGTTCGTCTCGGAACGTGCTCACTGGAGAGCAGATACGGGACACCAATGCGGTAGCCCTCTACGACGCATTGCTGGAACTCCGGCCGATTTGGCTTCGCCGCCGGGGTCTCGCAGAGCCGGTGGTCTACATATATGGACTCCGGCACGGAGGAGTGGGAACGCTGTACGGGATAGCCGTGAACCAGGTCGTCCGAGTCGAGTTCATCAGCGCCCTCGATGCCACAACCCGTTATGGGACGGGGCATATGGGCGGAGTACTCCTGGTCGACATAACGAACTTCTGAGTGCGGTTGCAAGGAGTAAGCGGCGTGAGCCGCCCTCTCAGCTACGACTCAGCACCACCTCACACGAACGCGGTACTCGACGCGGGTCTCGCCGTTCGCCTCGACGTCGGGCGTCAGCGTGAACGTCCACGCATCGATCTGCTCGAACGGATGCGTCGACGACAGGATCTGCCAGTCGCCGCCTACGGGCTCGACGAGCATGACCTCGACGTATTCGTCCTTGTGGTTCCTCAGATCGATCTGCCACGTGCTCTCCGAGACGCAGCCCGAGATCACTGTATAGTCCATCTGACGGCGGTCGCCGACGACGTCGAAGGCCTCCCCCATCTTGATGCGCAATTCCTCGTCGCGCGGTGTGTGATCGATCAGATCCTCGCCGATGAACTGCTGGGCACCCGTGTGGTCGCGCTTGTAGACGCGCACGATGCCCTTCGGAAGTGGCATGCCGAGACCGTTCCGCTCGCTGTTTTCGAAGTCGAGGAAGACGCCGACCTTCTGGTTCGACGCGACCTGGCCGTACTGACCCCGGTAGTAGTGCGTGGCACCGTGGAAGATGAGCTTCTTCTCGATGCCGAAGTCGTCGGATTCCAGGAGCGTGACCTGCTTCTGCTCGTTGTGCAGCAGGTCCGCGGGGCGGCCGAGCGTGTACAGGTGGTACTCGAAGAAGGCGTTCTCCGTAAAGCCGTCGCGTTCCTGCATCGCCATCGCGTCGGCCATCATCCTCGATCTGGACTCGGGCCTCATGTTGCCTTGCACACGCTGCACGTCGCCCGCGACCAGCTGGAGCCGTGCGTTTTCGTACGCCGTCCCGCTTTGGTTCGTGAGTGTCACCCAACCCGTGAGCGCTGCCGCGTCGTCGTCTTCGTCGAGAACCATGACGTAGTCGGATTTCCAGTTCAGGCTATTGGTGAGATACGAGACCTCCACCTGCTGTTGGCCACCCGTCGCGTCTAGCCGCCACAACAGCGTGGGCTCCGCAATGAGGTTGTCGGGGACCTCGGGAAATCCGAAGCGCCCGGGGTAATTGAACGTGATCTCACCGCCGATCCTCAGGATCGGCCCGCCGTTTACAGACAGGACCTCCGCCTCGACCGCCTCGTCCACGCCGGTCTGCGGATTGGTGCGATACACGTTCACGGTCCGGCCGACGTACTTCTCGAGGAGCTTCTGGGGATTCAGCAGGTCGAATTGGTAGTTCTGCTCGAGCACCTGCAGCTCACCGCCGCCGAGCGGGCGGATGTGGACCGTCTCGGGCTGGATACCGGATGCGACGTCACCGTATTCCAGGGCTATGCGACCCGAAGCGAGGTCGAGCGTCCGGATCTCACGCACGAGCCCGAAGTTCTGGTTGTATACGGTGATCGACACCGCGTCACGCTGGGCGGACGTGGAGCGGAGCGTCGCAGATTCTTGCGTGATCGCCGTCGATTCAGTCGCGACGGGCTGGGTGCCGGAAGGCAATGTCACCGCCGTGAGAGTCGCGGCCATGGTGAGTAGTTTTCGCATCGGAGTCACCTCTGTACGGAGATTCGGCGGGCATCGAGCCCGACCGAGTGTTTGCTGTCCTTTGTGGATGAGGACGTACGAGGTCGCGGATCTTGCACACACGACGGTTGACGGAAGCGGGGCACGGCTTCTAGCAACCGAATTCGACTAGGCGCGCCCGCGATCCATCACGGGATCTCCGGCGCGGCCTAAAGTGCGTTCAGCCGCTCCATGTCCACCAAGAACGCGAAAAGCCCGGGAACCAGTCGATAGTTGGTGACCACGCCCGAGTCTTGGAGGGCCAGAAGTTGATCCACGACGGCGGATCGCCAACCCCCCACGAGCACCTGCGCTTCCCGCGCCGATCCCATGCCCAGGGAGAGATTGGAGTGGTCCACCCGATCGGTCAAAAAGCTCAGGTTGCTGCCGTCCTGCGCACCGTCGGGCCCCGCTGTCAGAAGCCACCACTGCACCACCACCGCATCCCGCTCGCCGTACCGGAAGTGGAAGAACAGGTCGTCCGGTCCGTGCCAGGCCTCCTGCCGCTCCGTGGAGTAGAAGGGGAGGAGCAGGTAGTACGTCTGCAGGTCCATGACCACCAGACGCGGGGCGCCTTCCGGATCCAGGAGATCCACCATCTCCATCAAGTTCGCTCGCCTCAACACACGCTCGGGCGCCGCGAAAGGGCTGTCGGGGACGCCCATTCCGATCCCCACACTCTCCCGTGCGGCGACCAGGACGGCCACGACAACCAACGCGGCCACGGCCCACCTCCTCCCTGAAGTGAGGACGAAGCCGACAGCCCAAGCCAGCGCTGGCAGGGTGAAAGCGAGCATCCAAGTAGAATGGCGAATCGAGCCCATGGGGTAGATGCCGGCGGTGGCGGCCACCAGGCCCACCGACAAAGCGGACCCCCCCATCACGACGGGAAGCCACGCCCTGAGCGCCACCGCTGCCGCGAACGCGGCGATCGCCAACACGGTGACTGGTCCCCCCAGTCCCCTTCCGGCGACAGTGGTCTGAAGGCCGACGAACGCAAGCCACGCCTCGCGGACCGAATCCACCATGTAGAAGCTCAACCAACCCTCGAGGGCCTGCTCGGCGATGACCGAGGCCGTGAGTTCTCGCAGGTGGAAGAAGTAGAGACCCAGCACCACAGCCGCGGGAACCATATGGGCGAGAGCGAGGTCCTGACGGGCCCCAACCGGCATCTCAGTCGAGAGGATCAGGTAGAGGGCTACACCGCCGAAGGCCCCAAGCGCCAGAACCGAGCTGTAGTGCGTGAGCAGCGCCGGCACGAGTAACGCGATGTACGCCAGGAGTGTGCGGCGCTCCGGCGCCCGCCCATACCGGAGCAGGAGGGCAAGCGCCCCGGTCACCAGCGCCAGCTGGAACATGTAGGGCCGCATGATCTGGGAGAGTGTGACGGCAGGCGGGGACAACACGAGCAGAGCAGCGGCCGCCAGGCCGGTCACGGTCCTCCGCACCGGATCCTTCCCGGCGATCTCGCGGCCGCACTCCCAGAGGGCGAAGATGGCGGCGGTGCCACCGATCCATGACAGAGCCCTGAACCAGATGAAGTCCGTAGTGAGGAAGCCCACGGCCCGGAGGATCATGTAGTACAGGGGCGGGTGAGCGTTCGTCGCCACCTCCTCCCAGAAGCCGGCGAGGGTGGGCTGGGTGGCGATGGAGAAGTAGATGCCCTCGTCGGGGTTCAACCACCATTCCATAGTGCCGGGCACGCGGATGAAGAGGCCCAGGACTACCAGTAGCAGAGCCGCAATGACTCCGTACCGTTCTACGGAGGAGGCCGAGGGTCGCCCTGGCTCTGTCACGAGATATCTCGGTCCGAGATCGTGGAGTCCAAGATGCTCTCCACGTCGTCCAGGCGGCGTGCCTCGACCAGGAACTGGTAGCCGAACAGGGATGGCCAGATCCTGGCCAGGAGCGAGGCGATGGAGTCGAGGAAACGCAGGATGGCGGATGCGCCCACCATATCCGTGATGGGCGGTCCGAACCCTCTCACAGCGAGCACCTCGAAGCCCTCGCCCTCAAGTGTTCGACAAAAGGAGCGGATGGTGAACAGCCGGGTGTGGGTGAGATCCAGGATCCCCTTTTTCCCGTAGTTGAAGAAGCCCAGGGCGAGCATGATGCGCACCAGGACGTATGCCACGTTGCCGGTGCTGGCGAGCAACGTGCCTCCCGGCTTCATCGCCCTCCGGATCTCATGAAGGCTCTCTTCTGGTCGCTGCAGATGCTCGATGACGTCGAGAGCCACAACGGTATCGGCCTTTCCCTTCAAGGCCTCCGTGGTCTCCTCGGCGAAGTCCCCATCGAGATCCAGCTCGAGATAGGGAAAGGGCAGGTCCACATCGGGCTTGAGCAAGTCAACGGCCACCACGTCTGCGCCCTGCGCATGAAGGGCCTGTCCCACCCGGCCGTGGCCGGCACCCAGCTCGAGGACCTTGGTGGACGACTCCCAAGGGCGCGCCAAGACGTGCTGGTGAACGGTGGCGGGAGCCGTCTTGAAGACGTACCCACCGTCGTCGAAGACGTCGAATTTCGGATGGTGGACGAGGTAGATCCTGTTGGCCCGGGACCGCATCACCGTGGAAATGCAGTTCATGGCGTAGGCGATGCCGTCCACGTGGCAGATCTCGTCCCCGTAATACGTGGGGATGGGCACCTCGACGATCTTCTTCTCTCCGGCCAGGAGCTGGATGATGATCTCTGTGTCGAAATGGAAATTGTCGGTGTTGTATTGGAACGGAATCTCAGCCAGCACAGAGACGCGATAGGCTCGGTATCCCGAGTGGAACTCAGTCAGATCCGCGTTGAGGAGGCGGTTCTCAATTGTCGTGAGGATCCGGTTCCCCAGGCGCTTGTACAGTGGCATGCCTCCGCGCCGGGCGGCTCCCCGCGTCATCATGCGAGAGCCGAGGACGGCGGCGGTGTCGGGGTCCGAGAACGGGCTCAGAATCCGGGGGAGGACCTCGGGAGCATACTGTCCATCGCCATGAAGGAGCACCAGAACGTCGAACCGTCGGCGAATCGCGTAGCTGAAGCCGAGCTTTTGGTTTCCCCCGTACCCCTGGTTGAACGGGGTGGTGAACACCTCCAGGCCAGGTACCTCCGCCTTGAGGCCGGTGGTCACGTCCACCGTGCGGTCTACGCTCTTGTCGTCTATGACGTAGATGGCCGCTAGATGGGGGAGCAGGTCAGCGGGGATTCGACGCAGCGTCTCGCGGATGTGGGCTTCCGCGTTGTAGGCCACTACGAAGACGGCCACCCGCATGGAGCGCACGACGCCGAGGCAGCCTGCCCATTCTTCGTCGGAAACCTGGGACAAATCGGTCGACACTGAAGGATTCACCCTACAAACATAATGCCATCGGCCCCGGGATCGTTGGCGTTTCGTCAAGTGAACTGGAGTGAGAATGCGCCGTCCTTGCATACGCAATACTTTGCCGCGAGCGTGCACCGAATGTGGTGAACTCGAGACCTATGAGGGGCGACGGCTATCGAGAGCGGACGCACGGTACCGGTTGATGCTGGCGGGCTGAGGCTTCGCGAGGACGCACGAGCGTGTCTCGACGCGGCGATCCAGGCGGTGGATCCCACGCGTCTGGTCACGGACGCGTTCGAACGGCATCCAGAGAGCGTCGCAGGCAATGATCCCGTCCACATCGTCGCCGTAGGCAAGGCGGCGGCGGCCATGGCGCAGGCGGCGTGCGAGAGTCTCGGACTGCGGGTCTCGGGCGGAGTGGTCATCACCCCGCCCGACGTGGACATGGGCACACTGGGTAGGCTCCACGCCTTTCGTGGTGGGCACCCCTTCCCCACCGAGGGTAGCGAACGAGGTGCCCGAGCGGTCGCCGAGCTCGTCGACACGCTCGGTGCGGGAGATTTGTTGCTCTGCCTCATTTCAGGTGGCGGCTCGGCGCTGATGACCCTCCCCCCATCCGGTGTTTCACTCCAAGATGTCTGCGAAACGACCGACCTGCTGCTCCGATCCGGAGCCACGATCGATGAGCTCAACTGTGTGCGGAAGCATCTCGACCGACTCAAAGGCGGCCGCATGGCGGAGATCGCCGCGCCGGCCAGGGTGTTGGGGTTGATCCTTTCCGACGTTTTGGGGGACCACCCTGACGTCATCGCGTCCGGGCCGCTGTCACCCGATCCGACGACATTCTCCGATGCTCTGGCCATCCTGGAGGGTCGCCAGGTTCGAGACCGGATGCCCGCCTCGGCCCTCGAATATCTGGAGGCCGGGGCACGGGGCGCAGTCCCCGAGTCGCCAGGACCCGATGTGCCGTGTTTCGCCGACGTGGACGTTCGCATCGTGGGAAGCAACCGAGTGGCTGCTCACGCTGCGCTTCTAGAAGCCGTGCGTCGGGGATATCGGTCTCGTTCCGCCCTCTCTGCCAACTTACGTGAGACACGGAGCAGCTAAGGAATTAGAGTAGGGCGAAGGCAGAGAAACCGAGGATGCTGAGACACCGAGAGAGAATGAAAGAGAATGGAATAGCCCCACCAACCTGGGACGGTAAGCGAAGCGCGGCAGCTCCTGCGGACTCGGAGGTGGTAGATAGGCCGCTGCGCCGGCGGTTCGCTCCGTCGTACAAGCTGCGGATCGTCGAAGAAGCGGACCGGTGCACGGAGCCCGGAGAGGTTGGCCGACTCCTACGGCGGGAGGGCTTGTACTCGTCGCACCTGACGACATGGCGCAAGGCGGCGCATAGCGGGTCCCTGAAAGCGCTGTCGAAGAAACGAGGCCGTAAGCGCGAGCGCA
This sequence comes from Longimicrobiales bacterium, assembly GCA_965219445.1. GTDB lineage: Bacteria > Gemmatimonadota > Gemmatimonadetes > Longimicrobiales > Gaopeijiaceae > UBA822. The sequence continues at coordinate 738,946 of CBDCNQ010000005.1, forward strand.
ATCCGCTGGAGGAGAAGGTGCGCAAGCTGGAGCGCGAGAACACTCGCCTCGAGAAGGAGCTCCAGAAGGCGCACTTGATCATCGACGTCCAGGGAAAAGTTGCAGGGCTGCTGGGATTGAGCCTCGAGGACGGGACGAACTCATGAAGGCGACCCAGGAGCTAGCCAAGCACGTAGGGGTGAAGCCCGCGTGCGATACGCTCAGGGTGCCGCGAGCCACGTTCTACCGTCGTCGGAGTGCATCGACCGGGCATCAGCAGCCCCGCCCGACCCCCGCCCGGGCCTTAAGTGAGAGGGAGCGGGACAAGATTTTCGACACCCTGTGTTCGGAGCGGTTCGTGGACCGGTCCCCAGCCGAGGTGGTGGCGACGCTGCTCGACGAGGACGTCTACCTGTGCAGCGAGCGTACGATGTATCGCGTTCTGGCTTCCCAGGTGCCGGTTCAGGAGCGTCGAGCGCAGCGGAGTCATCCCAAATACCAGAAGCCCGAGTTGATGGCGAGGGGCCCGAACCAGGTCTGGTCCTGGGATATCACCCGGCTGCTGGGGCCGAAGAAGTGGAGTTACTTCTACCTCTACGTGATCCTGGACATCTTCAGCCGCTACGTCGTGGGATGGATGGTGGCGGATCGGGAGAACTCTGCCCTGGCCAGCCGGCTGATCCAGCAGAGTTGCTTGAAGCATGGCGTCCAGCCCCACCTCCTGACCCTGCATTCCGATCGAGGGGCTCCGATGACGAGCCAATGCACGGCTCAACTACTCGCCGATCTCGGCGTGACCCGCTCGTTGGGCCGACCCCAGGTCTCGGATGACAATCCGTTCTCCGAGGCTCAGTTCAAGACCTTGAAGTACCATCCCTCGTTTCCCGGCCGGTTCGGGGATCAGGGGCAAGCCAAGACCTTCTGTCGCTCGTTCTTCCGTTGGTATAATGCCGAGCACCGCCATGGCGGCATCTCGATGCTGACCCCCGAACAGGTCCACTTCGGTCACGCCGATCGGATCATCGCCTGCAGGAAGGCCGTGCTCCGTGAGGCATGGGCCGCTCATCCCGAGCGCTTCGTCTCCGGTGAGCCGAAGCCTAAACCACTCCCGGAGGCCGTCTGGATCAATCCTCCCACCCCATCCCTCACGACACAGGAGATTGCTCTCTAATTGATTTCCAAGAGTGTCTCACTGGCGTTGACTCCTCACGACGACGCTGAGCGGCGAAGCGAGTGACGTTGGACGCATGCTCGCTGAGCGAGGTCTCGAGATCAAAGGTGGTGCGGGCCCGATCGCACCCCCGGCATCTCTCATCACGTCCGGCGAGACGACCGTCGAAGTACGCGGTACGGGAAGAGGTGGGCGCAATCAAGAACTCGTATTGGGAGCTGCGCTCGCGCTACACGATCGGGGCCCACTGCTGATGGCGTCGATGGGGACCGACGGCATCGATGGTGCGAGCCACGCCGCTGGGGCTTTCGCGGACCAGACGACGCTCGCTCGTGCCGAGGTGCTCGGGCTGGACGCCGCAGCCGCGCTGACCAACAATGACTCGACCCCCTTTTTCGAAGCGCTGAACGACCTCATCGTTACCGGTCCCACTGGCACCAACGTGATGGATGTTCAGGTCGTACTGATCCCGGAGTAACCCCCGCTCTGTCCATCCAGTGAATGACTCAGGTTCGGCGTACACTCGAACTTCATCCGATCCTTGCAGCATCGAGCACCTCCTACCCATCTTATCGCCCATGTCCACGTCCACGTCCGATCCAGCTCCTCGCCCGAACGCCGAACTCGAGGGCCGGTCTCCGCCGCCTTCGCCCGCTGCCCATAGCGCACGGATCCCACTCACCCGAAGCCAGCTGTCCGCACTCATCGAAGGTGCCCGGCGAGAGGGGATTTCGCGCCGCGACCTCATGAAGGTCTTTGCGGTCGGAGGCTTGGGAGCCGTGTTCGCCGCCTGTGAGCGACCACCGGACTCCTCCGGCTCCTCAGGCTCTGAGTTGGAGGTCGCGGACGTACCCTGGGTGAAGAACCCGGAGCCCTTCATACAGCATCCCACGAACCTCGAGACACGTCTCGAGCTGCTCGACGGAGTGATCACCCCCAACGAGCTGTTCTTCGTTCGCAACCACGCGCCCACGCCCCGAATCGACGTCTCCGGGTATCGGCTCCGTGTTGAAGGGGACGCGATCGACGGGGTGGTCGAGGTCACGATGGATGACCTCCGCGCCCTGCCGAGTCAGTCCGTTGTGGCGTACGTCGAATGTGGGGGTAACTGGAGGAGCTTCTGGGGATCGGTCGTGGGTCAGGCGGCCGCCGGTGGTCAGTGGGGCACCGGTGGGATCAGCTGTGCGGAGTGGCGCGGGCCCACGCTCGCCTCGGTGCTCGCACTGGCGGGAGTCCGCACGAACGCCGTCGATGTCGACCTGATAGGACTCGACGAGGGCGAGTTCAGTCGGCCGATGCCGATCGAGCGCGCGCTTGACCCCACGACGCTTCTGGCTCACACCATGAACGGTGTGGATCTGCCGGCCGATCACGGTTTTCCGCTCCGGGTAGTGGTCCCCGGGTGGGTGGGGAGTAGCAGCATCAAGTGGCTGGGTCGCATCGTCGTGAGCTCTGAGAAGATCTGGTCGCGGAACAACTTGACCTCGTATGTGCTCGTCGGTGAGGATTGGCCGGCCGACGAGTTCGCGCCCGCCGATGGGGGTCCCATCACCACGGGTGTCGTCAAGAGCGCCCTGGCTCTCCCACGACCCGTGGAGCTCTCACAAGGCTCGAATTTGATCTCGGGCTTCGCGTACTCCCCGAGCGGGCCTGTTCGGCGCGTCGAGTGGAGCACCGACGCGGGCTCGACCTGGCAGGCGGCCAGCATCCTGGACCCAGTGCTGCCTCATGCTTGGCAGCGCTTTCAGTTCCAGTGGGACGCGCCCGCCGGCAGTCACACGCTGCTCACTCGCGCCACCGACGCAGCCGGACAGAGCCAGCCCGACCAGATCGCCTACAACGACAGGGGATACTTGCTGAACATTGTGCTTCCTCATCCGGTCACGGTGAATTAGACGGCCGGGCGAGCTTCGACGCGCGGTGGGGACGTAGCCGATGTCCAGGCGAACCGGAGTGGCCTTGGCAGCCGGAGTGCTCCTGCTCACGGCGATAGCCGGCATCATTTCGCGCGGAACACTCGAGCGGAGAATCCGGGAGCGGGAGCTGGCCGCCGAGCTCTATCAGATGCGCTGTGCAGCCTGTCACGAATTCGAAGGAGGAATCGGCTCGCCACTCCCTCCCCGGGTCCTCGCTTCTTACCGCACTGCCCAGCTCCTCTTCAACTACGTGCGACTCGCGATGCCGTACGAGGCGCCACGGAGCCTTTCAAACGAAGAGTATTGGCTGGCCGTTGGGCATCTGCTCCGTTCCCGGGGGTTGGTGGATCGAGATGCGGTCGTGAATGAGGAGACGGCGGAGGGCATCACGCTCGACGGTGGTGCGAGCTGAAGCGGAAGCCGGCTACCTCCGGGGAGGCTTTCGTCGCACCGCGGCTCCTACTTCCCTGACGGGGGCGGCACCCTCGAGGCAATGGCCTCGGGGTTAACGGCCGCGTGTTCTCTCGAACTCCTCCGCCAACGTTGGCGACAGCGGGTACACGTCTCGGAATCGATAGCGCTTCTCCAATAACAGCTCGAGCTGGAACTTCTCCCGGGCTTCGCTCTGAGCTGCATACTCCAACACGTCGCCGACAAGCTCCGGCGGGAAAAAGAAGACTCCGCCGCCGTCCCCGACCACGATGTCGCCGGGCAGCACCGTGACGCCGCCGATCCTGACCGGTGCATTGTACTCCACGCCGAGCCAGGAAGTAGTTTGTAGGTCCGAGAAACGGTGTAGAACCGGGAAGCCCTCGAATCGGTCGTCTTGTAGTCCGGCGAAGTCGCGCATGCCACCGTCGATGACGACACCGGCGGCTCCACGCATCTGGATTCCCGTGGCACCCATGTCACCGAATAGATTGTGGCCGTCAGTGCCCCCGAGCTCGGCGACCACGACGTCGCCGGGCTGGGCTTCCTCCGCCGCGCGCGAATAGTATCTGCGATCCCAGTCTCCCTCCTCGGCAAGGACATTGGCTGCCCGGACCAAGTCCGGTCGCGGGGGGAGGAACCGCATCGTCAGGGCCCGCCCCACCAGCCGTTCGCCGGGACGGGTGTTCGCGAATCCTCGCGCATAATTCGTGCGGTACTCGCCGACTGCACCAAAGATGGCCTCGAGAGGGATCGATCGGAGCTGATCGAGCTGCTCCTGCGTTACATCAGGCCGGCTCGGCGCCAGGACGTCCATGATCGCGGAGTAAGACGTCCGGTTGGTCCTGAGGCGGTCGGGCGCGGGCACATCGGGCCTGAAGGTCTGGTCGAAGGGCTCCTGCGCGTACGCCCCTCCGGCACAGAAGAGGAACGTCACCAGGGTGAGGACGTGAGTCGGGCGCATGGGACTTTTCCTCCGAGTCCAGGTGTAGCGTCGGGAAGAGTTCACTGGGATCATACTCGGTAACGGCCCTATACGGCCACCTCTCCGTCCGCTTGCCGTACAAAGCGCAGTGGCAGCTCGACGGTGAACCGTGTTCGGCCCGGCTCGGAGTCGAGGCGAATCGAGCCTGCGTGCTTGTCGGCGACGATCTTGTAGGTGGTGTTGAGGCCGAGACCGGTCCCCTTCCCGGGTGGCTTGGTCGTAAAGAACGCATCGAACACACGAGACTGGGTCTCTTCAGGGATGCCGGGTCCGTTGTCCTCGATCTCGACGATGACGCTGTCTCCCGAGTGAGCGGTTCGTAGACGGATCTGTCCTTGGCCCTCCATCGCATCGACCGCATTGTCGATCAGGTTGGTCCACACCTGATTCAGCTCACTTCCGAGTGCCTCGATCTCGGGGAGGTCCGGAGCCAACTCCTGCTTCACCGTGACGCCCTCCTTCAGCTTGCTCCGAAGAATGACGAGTGTGTTTCGCAGCCCTTCGTTGACGTCCACGCTCTGGACCGGAGCCTGACCCAGATAGGAATAGGCCTTCATGGCACCGACGATCTCGGAGACCCGTCCCGAGCCCTGCTTGATCTCTTCCAGAAGCCGGTACACGCGGTGCGCATTCGCCTGCCATGACACGACCAGCCCGAGGCTGGCTGTCCCCACGCGGTCGAGCAGAGCGGCGAGATCATCGACGCTTTCGCCCCCTTCGACGAGGACGGGCGAGATATCCCACGGATCCTCGACGCCGTTCTCCTCGAGCCAATCCTCGAGCTCCGCCTCGGCGTCGGAGCGCTGTAGTGGCGTCAGAAGGCATGGGCACGTCGCGGCTTCCCGGACTTTGTCGTTCAGCTCCACCAGAACCTGCTCGACTTCTGCTGAAAGCCGTGCGCCACGCAACTCCATCTGCGCCGTCTGCAGCGCGGCGAACGACGACTCGAGCTGCTCGGCCGCTCGCTGAGCCGCCGCCGCCGGGTTGTTGAGCTCGTGTGCGACGCCGGCGGCCAGCGTGCCCAGGGTTGCCATCTTCTCGGTCTGCCGGAGGGCGCCCTCCGCCGCCTTCTCCCGGGTGACGTCCGACCCGTAAACGAAGACGAACAGCCCCTCCGGCCCCTTGGCGTGCGTCAGAACGAAGTATCGTTCACCAATCTTGGACTCGACCGCGATGGGTTCGTCGGAGGAGAGCACATGGGACCATGTGTCGTCATCGACGGCCGGGACCAAATCTAGCCAGCTCCGTCCCGGCAGGTCATCGCCTCCGAACACAGAGGCGGCAGCGCGATTCGCCAACAGCACCCGACCCTGGTGATCGAGTCGACATACCGGTCCGGGATTCATGTCGGGGAAGCGAGCCAGCTCGGCGAGGGCCCGCTCGGCTGCCTTCAACTCGGTGATGTCGGATCCGTACACGAAGACCTGATTCGCCACAGGCTCGTGACGCAGCGTGAAGGAATAACACCGGTCACCCACCTCGGCTTCGTGTTGGACCAGCTCACTTCCTCCGGCGATCCTATCCCAAAGCGCTTCATCGAATCCTGGGCACAGATCGAGCCACGACAGGCCCGCGAGGCTCTCCATTCCGAAGAGGTGACTCGCGGCGGGATTCGCCCGAACGACGGTGCCTTCGGCCGAAAGCCTGGCGACGGGTCCTGGGTTCATGGCCAGGAAACGGGCTCTTTCGGCCAACTCTTGCTCGGCGGCTTTCTCCACGGTCACCTCGGTCCCGTAGACGAAGATCTGATCCGTGTCCGACGGGTGCGTGACCGTGAGGCGAAACCACCGGTCTCCGACCGGAACGTCTTCCTGAACGAGCCCGCCGCCAGCCACGGCTTGACTACGGGCATCCTCGGGGAAGCCGGGGCAAACTTCCCAGAAACAACTTCCCTCGACGTCCGGACCGAAGAGCGCTTTCGCTGCCTCGTTGCTTCGGCGGATGGTGCCGTCCGTGTCGAGCCGGACGACCGGGCCGGGGTTCATCGCGGGGAAGTGCGCCATCTCGGCCACCAGGGCCTCGGCCTGCTTCCGGTCACCGATGTCGTGGAAGGTGGTCAGCAGAACATCTTCGCCGGCCATCTCGAAGCGTGACACGTCGGCTTGGGCCCAGCGGCATTCACCGGCGGCGGATCGGAGCCGTACCTCGACCGACCCTATACCGCCGGAGTTGTGCAGCTCGAAGGTGCGGTCACGGTCCTCCTCGACGAAGTGTAGTTGCCGGCCCGAGAGATCTGTCACAGCGTCGGTCGTGTGGCCGTAAGCCGACGTGAATTCTGGGTTGAGTCGCACGACGGTGTCGTCCGTGATGCGCGTGACCAGCACCGGCATGGGCAATCCGTCCACTACGCTTACGGCGATCTCGCCGCGCATCGGAAGGGCCGAAGCCTCGGGAGCTCCCTCAGGGGTCATGCCCGACCGATGCTCCGCAAGTCTGGAACCATTGCGCGTCTCCGATGATTCAAGGAACATGCTTCCCGTGCGCGCTGCGCACGGAACGCGCCGCACCGAACGGGACAGTTGATTACTCTGAGAACAAATACGCGGAGCCGAACGTCGATGCCAGAGCACGACTCGCAGGGCCTCCCCGAGGCTTATCCGCGCACCATGCGGGAGTGGTGCGCTCTGACATGCAGAGGGTCCGTGGTCCTCAGGGGTCTCAAGCTCTGCCTGGTGGTCGGCGCGATCCTCATCGGAATCAATCACGGGGATGCGATTCTGGCCGGGGAGCTCACGCGGACCAGCTACCTGAAGATGGGTCTCACGGTCATCGTTCCGTATCTGGTGTCGGTGTTCTCGAGCGTCGGAGCCATGATCGAGAACGGCCGCGCGGCGCAAGATCCGACCAGGACGGCATTCTTCACTAGCCCGGATTCGAGATAGACGGGGTACTTCCGGGCCGAACTCGTTCCACGAGGCGCAGTCATGAAGGCAAGGATAGCGATCTTCGGGGGTGTTGTGATTGTGCTGTCGCCTGCTGTGACAAGCGCCCAGGCCCCGACCTCGGCCACGGACGTCACCCGGGCTGAATGGCAGGCGGTACGTGACAGTCCGGACGGCGGTGTCGACCGTCAGGTGAAGATCGTGGACCTCGGCGACACGAACGTGGCAATCGGAATCCTTCACCGAAACGCAGTACAGAATGATGGTGGACCACCCCGCGGGATCGTTCATGCCCAGGTTACGGAGGTCTATTACATCGTTTCCGGATCCGGGACCCTGGTAACGGGCGGGACAGTCGTCGATGCCACCGAACCCTCAGGCCCAGACTCATTTCTCGCCGTGCTGGTCGGTCCGAGCTTCACAGGCGAATCGAGAAATGGCCAGATCCGGACGGTATCGGAGGGGGACATCGTCGTGATTCCCGCGGGTGTGCTGCACGGATGGATCGCAGTTCCGGATCACGTGACCTACCTCAGTGTGAGACCCGACCCCCTCAAGGTCTTGCCCGAGGGATACGTCAACCCCGCCATTCGATAGAGCAGACACCGCAGCCTTTGGGCCTGGCCCGATAGGTGGCGAAAGGGTTTCCCGTCATTGCTGGCGCCCTAGGAGCGGCTGGTTATATTGCGACTTGCACCGCCCCGAGAGGCCTTTCTTTCAGGCGGCCGTGCGCTTGTCGGCCTGTGAACGGTCCATCTCGCCCGACCCTTGGGCCCGACACGCCAACTATAGGGAGGTACCAGCCATGAAGCTCTCACGGCGAGATGCGATTCGAGTCTCCGGGACGACGGTAGCGGGATTGTCCGTGGGGGTGGTGAGCGCAAACGACATGCTGGCGCAGGCCCCGCCCCAACAGGAGTGGCCGGACCGTCTCGTGGAGGGTGAACTCCGCCAACGGGTCCCGCTTCCGCTCAACCCCGACGGATCCGCTCCCGAGCACCCGCCGGAAGACGCGGGGGTAATCACGGGCACCATCTGGCGCTATACGGGCGGAGAGGCCCCCCAGATCGACTACGACTACCGGAACTTGGAGGTCAGGCTCGACTCGCGCGGGTTCGCACGATTGGGAGGGACCCTCCGGTTCAGCGATCTCGAGGACTTGCCTCGCCATTCGATGACGACCCTGCTGCAGTGTGGCGTGCCGGAGCCCACCGGCATCGTGAAGTGGACTGGCGTCCGATTCAGTGACTTCGCAGAGATGATCGGGGTTCAGCGGCCCGCGCACTACTGCCGAATCATTTCGCATGACGGCTATTGGGTCGACGAAGAGATGCCCACCATGATGCATCCACAGGTGATGCTGGCGTGGCTGATGAACGACGGGCCGATCCCCCCGATCAACGGTGCGCCGCTCCGGCTCGTCATCCCGTTCCGCTACGGGGCGCGCAACGTGAAAGCGATCTCTGAGATCACCTTCGGCTCCCCGGGGCTTCCGATGCGAGAGCCGCCCTCGGGCACGGGCTGAGACCACCTCCCATTCGGGGTGCTCGACCCGCGTTCGGCCATTCGAGGGTCCGTGAACACTTCGCCGGCGCGCTACTGGTGGCGTCCAAGGCACAGCGCTTACTTTACGCTGAAATCCTCTTTTTCTGGGAGATCGGTCATGAAGTGGACGGTTCGGGAAGCAATGGGTCTCTTGGCATCGATCACCTTTGTGATCTTTCTTGGCTGCGGCGGTGGAGACGGTAGCGAGACCGCGACCGCGGGTGGCGAGGTGCCGGTGTTCGAGGTCGACCCGAACTGGCCGACGATTCCGAACGGATGGGTGTTAGGCGTGGTGGCCAGCGTGGCGGTCGACAGCAGGGACCACGTGTGGGTGCTGCATCGGCCGGGCTCGCTGGGGCCCGAGGAGGCGTCGATGGCCGCACCGGCGGTGCTCGAGTTCGACCCCGAAGGCAACTACGTGCAGGGGTGGGGCGGCCCGAACCCACAGTACCATTGGCCGCAGTCGGAGCACGGCATCTTCGTGGACCACAACGACTATGTCTGGGTCGGGGGTAACGGTGCGGAGGACCAGGTGCTCAAGCTCACGATGGGCGGGGAGCTCGTCATGCAGATCGGTCGGCCCGGCGAGAGCCAGGGCAACCTGGACACGCAGAACCTGGGCCGGCCGGCGGACGTCTGGGTTCATCCGCCGACGAACGAGCTCTTCGTCGCCGACGGGTACGGCAACCGGCGCGTCATCGTCTTCGACGCTGACACGGGGGAGTTCAAGAGAATGTGGGAGGCCTTCGGCAACGAGGTGACCGCTGGCCTCGAGGCGGACCCGGCCTGGGCTCTGGAGCAGGAGGGCTCGGGCCCCCCGCACTTCTCCCAGCCGGTGCACGCGGCCAAGGTATCCGACGACGGGCTCGTCTACGTCTCCGATCGTGCCGGCAAGCGCGTGCAGGTCTTCACGCTCGAAGGCGACTACGTATCACAGGTGTTCATCGGCCGCGAATGCTTGGCGCCGGAATGCGGCAACGGCACGACGGCTGCCAGCACGGCGTTTTCGGCGGACCCTCAGCAGCGTTTCCTCTACGTCGGAAACCGCAGTCAGGCGCGGGTCATGGTGCTCGAGCGTGAAACGCTGGAGATCCTGGATTCGTTCGGGCAATGGGGATCGGCGCCGGGCGACTTCGGCACCCTTCACCACATGGACGTGGATTCGAGGGGCAACCTCTACGTCACGGAAGTCACACCCCTCGAGCCTGTGAACCGGAGGGTCCAGAAGTTCAACCTCACGGGCATGAAGCCCAGAACTGCGATGTAAGTGAGGCGCCCTCGCCCCGTTAATATTGTTCCTTAGTATGTGAACAATTGCGTAGCGGCCGGAGACGCTGGCGTCATTCGTCAGTGCGTAGTGACGAACTTCATCAGCTTCATTCCGGCGTTCTCGCCCCCGTACACGTTGCCCTGCCCATCCGCCGCCACGGTCTCGGCCACCCTCGAGGTCCCGGATTCCGGCACCGGAGCCTTGATGAAGGCCGTCACTGACCCATCTCTCGCGCTTCCGATCCGGATGCCTTCGGCAAAGTCGGCAACATAAAGCATATCGTCCGGGCTGATGAAGAGCCCGCTCGGCGACCCGAACTGCGTCCACACGTCGACGAAGCCCCCATCCTGGTCGAAGATCTGGACTCGATCATTCCCTCGGTCAGCCACGAACAATCGTCCTCTGGAATCGAAGGCGAGACCGTGGGCACCATCTAGCTCACCGGGGGCCGTCCCTTTTTGCCCCCACTGCTTAATGAACGCGCCATCCTTCGAGAACTTCACGATCCGCATGTTCGTATCCATTCCAGTGTGTCCGTCGGCCACGAAGATGTCCCCGTTCGGCGCTATGGCGACATCGGACGGCCGATTGAACGTGTTGCGTCCTTCGCCCGCAACACCCGGCTGGCCCAGGGTCAGCAGGAGCTCCCCATCTGGGCTGAACTTGGTGACCGTATGACCCTTTCCGTCTCCGCCACGGCCGTCCGTCACGTACACATTGCCCTCGTCGTCGACAGCGAGACCGTGCGGGAAGATGAACATGTCGGCTCCGAAGCTTTGGAGCAGCGTCCCGGAGGAGTTGAACTTCAGAATCGCTGGAAGGTCCGATTCGGAACATCCAGGGCCACTGTAGTCACCGCATCGTTCTAATACCCACAGGCTTTCCTGGTCGGGGTCCATCTCAACGCCGGTCGGGGCACCCCAGGTCCGTCCATCGGGCAGCCGAGCCCAGTCGTCGGCACCTCCATACGGGTGGATCACAGGACCCGACTGCGCGTAGGCCTCGGCAGCCGGGATCAAAACGAACAGCGTAAGAAAAAGAACGGTAGTGGTCCTAAGCATGCCATTCACTCCGTCGCCAGGGCGCATCGCAGAGCCTCCCCTGAAAAGATTGTGTGTCACTCGTTAGGTGCCGGCTCCTATAGTGGCACCGTTCGCACGATCAGGGTAGACGATGGCGACAGTCGGAGCAACTGCCGAACTGCCGTAGCGGGTCCGAAGAGCCGTGTACCCATGCCCCGGAGAGTTGCCCGCGGCCACACGTCGGAGCACTTTGCGCCACTCCCGCAGACGCCCTGGAATCCTGAAGCGAGGATATGAACGATGAACCGGCACGCCCGATCATGACGGATGGGTCTGCAGCGCATGAGCCCAACCTGGAAATCAGCCAGTGGTTTCCGTCGGAGGTGGCAGCCGGTGCCGAGCTGACCTTCAAGGTCCGAATCGAATGTCCGTTCGGGTGTGACCTGCGGGGCACGGAAGTCGTGGTAGAGACTCCCGAGGATCCGGTCATAACGAGCGAACTCGTTTCGTGGGACGAGGGGATCAACGAGACGGGTGAGGTTACGCTAAGGGCTCCTTCGGAGGTCGGCGAATACGAGTGGAGCGTGGCGTCTAGACCTCAGACGAGTGAGCCCCCCGGGCATACGGGGACTTCTCTCCCCCTGCCCTTCAGCACCGAGGCCCACACAACCAGCCTCGTGATCTGGGACCTGCCTTCGCCAGCGGTGATCGGTGAGCCGTTCATGGCCAAGATAGGGGCCAAGTGCGCGGAGGGTTGCGATCTGCAGGGCCGGAGAATCGAGATCTACGACAGGTCGGGCGATAGACTCACGACCGCGGAGTTCGGAGAGGGGTTTTGGGCCGGATCGGACGCTCTACACTGGACCGAAGTAGAATTGGTTGCTCCGGTAGCCGAGGGGGTGGTTTGCTGGTCGGTCGGATTTTCCGCCGCGGATCTGGAGCTCCCTCACCAGGAAGCATCTTCCAAGTTCAGTTTCGCGGCCACGAAGCCACCCGAGCACCGGCTCACGGTCGAGGTGGTCGAGACGGGATCGTCCGTCCCGGTCCCGAACGCAGCAGTGAGCCTCGGCGCGTATCGCACCTCTACCGGCGAGTCCGGGCGCTCGATCGTGTCGGTGGCCGGAGGCCGCTATGAACTATTGATCTGGAAGACCGGATACGAAGCCCCCGTGACGGCTCTCGAGGTGTCCAAAGACCTCACCGTCAGAGTCGAGGCCGCGGTTCTCCCCGACCGGTCCAGCTGGGAAGACGACTAGCGGATCTCAGTACGGCTCGATCGCTAGGACTTGCATGTGGATAATACCGAACGTATATCGCTGGCCGTGGCGCAGAGTTGCTCCGCTGAGCGCCGGTGTGTGCTGGGGCGGAGCAAACGTGCGGGTCTGCCACTGCTATCCCTTGAAGACGAAAGGATGACGAAATGAGGGGAGTGACGGTTCTTTCCTTCCTCACGCTCGTCGGTTCCGGCTTCTGGGGCTGCGCGCCACCGGGTCAGGCCGCCGCCGCCGGGCCCGCTCCAGTCGCCGCCGGGCCCGCTCCAGTCGCCCCCGGCGTACAGCAAACTCCGCCGTCTATTTGGGATGGTGTGTTTTCCGAAGCGCAGGCCCGAAGGGGAGCAGAAGCTTATCGGAGCCGCTGCGCGGGGTGCCACGGCCCCGAACTCGTGGCGAACGGTTACGCCGTGAATCTGACGGGTCCCGCATTCACGTTCGGGTGGCAGCGAAAGACGATTGCCAACCGGTTCCTCATCATACGGGAGACGATGCCACCGACCCGTCTGACCCTATCTGATCAGGAATATGTGGATATCGTTTCTTATGTTCTCGAGTTCAACGGGTATCCCGCTGGGGAACAGGAACTCGAGCCCGACATGGCTCAGCTGGCAACGATTGTCATCGAGCCTGCCCCCTAGCGCTTTCCTCGGTGAGGGTAACTTGCCATGCCGAGGGGGTGAGCGGTAGTGTGATGCGTAGTATGGTCCTGTTTTACGAGCCTGCTTGCTAGTTTACCAAAGAGGAGTGCCCATCCGGCATAGGGGGGAGATGTGAGCATGGACAAGAAGAAGACTAGGCGAGAGTTCCTTAGGGACAGCGCGGTTGTCGGTGTGGGCGCGGGTGCTTTCGCCCGACTCGGCCCGGCGGATGCACAGGAAATCGCGTGGGACCGCGAGGTCGACGTGGCGGTCATCGGTGCGGGTGCCGCCGGGCTGCCAGCCGCGATTGCGGCCCGGGACCAGGGAGTCTCGGTCCTGTTGGTCGAGCAGAATTTCGACATCGGCGGACGAGCGATCCTGAGCGGAGGAGCAGCCTACCTCGGTGGTGGAACCTGGCTGCAGAAGGCGGAGGGGATCGAGGATTCACCAGATGACATCTTCCAGGACTGGTGCATCGACGACCACCCGATGAACCGCTACAACGACAGAGAGATCGTACGCACCTACGTCGAGAGTTGTGTTGCGACTTTTGACTTCCTGACAGATCAGGGGGTCGATTGGGCGCCGTTCAACGGGCGGATCGACCGCCTGGACACGGTTCCCAGGCGTGCGCGCCCCCATGAGTGGCCGGTCAGAAGCGAGGTCATCGTACCGGGCCAACGCGGTTCCGGTCTGATGAGGCCGCTGGAAAAGACTGCCAAGGCCAAGGGCGTCGAGTTCCTCATGCAGCACCGGATGAGGACCTTCATTCGGGAGACGCCCACCTCCGGAAGGGTCATTGGCCTCACTGCCATGGAAGTGGACGACTACTACGAGCCAACAGGCCGAACCGTGAACATCCGTACAAGGAAAGGGATCGTGTTCTGCACGGGTGGCCATTCGAGCAACATCAACTTCCGTAGGATGTTCGACCCGAGGCTGACCGAGGAGTACCAGGTACACGGTGACGGCTGGACCCCTCAAAATGCCGACGGGGAAATCGCCGCCATGGCGATCGGCGCGTCACTCTGGGGGACGGCCAACCAGACGAACGAGTCGGATGGCCAGCTTTCGAAAGGTCGCTTGGCTACCAGATCGAACTATCACGGTCTCGAGTTTCCCCCTGACGCCCCGAACTTCTTCCGTGAAAAGGCTAGCGGGATACGTGCAAGCGATTTTCAGAACCTCATCCTCGTGAGGGAAAGCGGTAAGAGGTTCTACGACGAGACCGCGGGTATTAGGGACTATCAGTATTTCTTCGCTGCGATGCAGTGGTCGGGCGATCTGAAAAAGCTGAACGGGGGCGGGCCGATCTGGGCCATCTTCGATGCAGCGGGCGTGGAGCGAGAGGAGTGGGTGGTCGAGCCTCCATACGTGGATCCGGACGGCTATTTCTTCAGGGCAGATACCCTCGAAGAACTCGCCGCCAGCATAGACAACAAGTACCAGTGGCGGCCGATGGCTGGAGCCACCCTGCGGGAGACCGTGGAGCGGTATAATTCCTTCGTTGACTCCGGTGTCGATGAGGACTTCCATAAGCCTCGTCCGATGTACAAGATTCAACAGCCCCCGTTCTATGCGGCCTGGGCCACTCCCTGTGTCCACGATTGCTACGCGGGCGTTCGTACCAACACGAGTGCCCAGGTGTTGGACATGATGGGCGAAGTCATCCCGGGTCTCTATGCTGCCGGCGAGTCCCAAGGCGGAACCGGCATGCATGGTCTTGGTCCAAGTGTCGTCTATGGCCGCATCGCGGGTATGCATGTGGCTCAGCTGGACGATTAAGACTAGGAGCGCAGACTGGCGGGTAGGACGGGAAGGAGGGGCCTCGGGCGCACTCACTTGTGCTACCCGGGGCCCTCCCGAGGGTCAGGTCGAGACGTAGCGCCCCAGGAACTGGTGACCCGGCGAGGGGTAGTTCTCAAGTGCAATGCGTGCGGCCCAGGTAGCCGACCCATTTGTGATCGTTCTGGGCCCCGGCGCCCGTCGGAGGGCTACATGGCTACGCTTACGTTCCAAAAAGCTTCGATCATACTCCTCACGGTGCTGTGTGGAATCCTGCTTTCTTTTCCACGCTCCACGCTCCACGCGCAAGCCCTTGGCTCCATGGCCGGAACCGTATTGAGTGTGTTGGACGATGAGCCGCTGAAGGGTGCGACGGTGACGGTGATTGAAGGTGATTTCCAGGCCGTGACCGATGAAGAGGGACGGTTCTTCTTTTCAGACCTTCCTACCGGCGAAGTGACGCTGAGAGTTGAGTTGGGTGGGTATACTTCGCTCGTGGAGCGCGTGATACCAACGCCGGCCGAGGTGGGCGTTTTTCAAGTCAGGATCGCTCCCATTTGGGCGAGCCTTTCGGAGATTGTGGTGACTGCGGGCCAATCGACACGTCCCGCGTCCGCCGATGTTATCATAGCAAATAACGACGACGCCAAGACCGCGTTTGAACTACTCGCCGAGAAGATCCCCGGTTTGGGTACGAGCTTGAGCCAAGGCGCGGTGCGTGGCGGGTCCAGGATCCGGCTTCGAGGTAACAATTCGATCACTTTCAGCAGCTTCCCCGCAATTTACGTGGATGGGATCCGCGTCAATAGTGAGGAAAGCAGTGGGCTTCAAGCTCTAGCGCGTATCCCCGCCGAGGAAGTAGCGGGCATTCGAATCCTCAGGGGTCCCTCTGCTACGAGCCATTATGGTGACGCGGCAGATGGGGTGATCCTGATCGAAACCCGTAAGGGCGGACGGTAAACGAGGGAGGGGGACGCCCCGAGGACCCCCATTCGTGACCGTCAGGCCAGGCGGACCAGCGTCTTTCCGGAGTAGATTTGACCCGCTCTGAAGTCATCACTCGGGTCGTCCTCGGGGGGGTCGGGGCGAGCATCTGGTTGAACGGGATCGACGCATGCTGTCAGTCCTAAAACCACCGCGGTCACCAACGCGGCGAAGATCGGTCGACGAGGAAATTTCATCTCTTCTCTCCAACTTAATGCCTTGAGCCGGGGTGTCCCGATGATTCAACGGGAAGACCCTCTCCGTACACGACTACACCAATACACCAAAGTACTTCGGAGTTTCCGAGGACGACAGACGCCTTGGCTCGTGCCTTCGACACCCCTCACACCGACGGCTCCACGTTCGCGTTCAAGCGGAATAGATTGTTCGGATCGTACCGGTTCTTTACCGCCACGAGCCGGTTGAAGTTGTCGCGGAAGTTGGCGTTGACGACCTCGGTCGTGGCGTCCGGGTCGAGGTCGTTCGTATAGAACCCTCGCGTGAAGGGCTCGAGGCCCGGCCAGAACTCACGGATCCAGGCGATGTGCTCGCTACCGTCACTGGGGTTGGGCCAATCGACGATGCAGAGCAAGTTGGCCAATTCCTCGCGTTGCGCGAACGCCGTCGCCTCATCGGGGACTCGAGCGATCGCGCCTCCGCCCTGCACGAAGACGAGCCGAGTCAGCCGCTCCGGATGCCCCTCGAACCCGTCCTCGATCGCTGAGACCAGGCCCGCAGGGATTTCGCTGACGAAGCCGCTTTTCAGGTACGATGCTCGCGCCCTGAAATCCTCAACGTCTCCAGAGCTTTGTACCGCGACGTAGTCCATACCCTGAACGTTGTCCACGAGTGGGGTCCCAAGCTTTCGAAGCGGTGCGAGCACTTGGTCGGCTCGGCTCGGCGACCCAGAGTAGCAAATGCCGAAACCCGTGACTCCTGGTGCACCACCGGGAGGCACGGCCACCACGCAGTCCAATTGGAGCTCGTCGGGGTGCCTGGGGCCCGTACTCGCCGTACAGGGTCAGTACATCACGAACCATCGAGATGGGATACATGATCTGACCAAAAAGAACCTGCCGCTGCATAGGATGGAGCCCGAATTCGAAGGAAGTGACGATACCGAAGTTTCCGCCCCCTCCGCGCACCCCCCAGAACAGGTCCGGATTTTCCTCGGCGCTCGCTCGCAGGAAGTCGCCGTCCGCCGTGACCACATCCACGGACAGGAGGGTGTCCACCGACAGCCCGAATCGGCGTGCCAGCCGCCCGAATCCACCACCGGTCACCAGCCCGCCCACACCCGTGTGCGACACCGTGCCCATGGGGGTCACCAGATCATAGGCCATGGCCTCGTGATCCACCTGCCCCAATAGGCTCCCCCCCGTTACCCTGGCCCTTTGGGCGACGGGATCGACCCGTACGTTCCGGAAGGGCGACAGATCGATCATCATGCCCATGTCGTACGTGGACTTCCCTGAGTAGCTGTGACCCCCGCACTTGACCGCGAGCAAGAGCCCCTCGTTTTCTCGCGCGAAGTCGACGGCGGTTCGGACATCCGCCGCACCCGTCACCTGAGCAATCAACGCGGGCCGCTTGTCGAAAGACGGGTTGAGGATCCGACGCGCCCCGTCGTAACCATCGTCACCGGCCACCAGCACACGACCTCTCAGCCGCGCAGCGAGGTCGGCGACGGCCTCGGAAGCCAGTGTGATTTCCCTGCCGTCCCCCGTAATCGCCCGGAGATCGGCCGGAACTGCAGGAGCCGGGCGAAAGACCGCGTCGGCAAAAGCCGCCTCGAGGCGCTCGGGAAAGGGAAGAGACGCCGCGGCGGCTGCGCCGAGGCCGGACCGAATGAAGGTGCGACGCTTCATGATTGGTCTCCTGTCGGTGGGATATCGACTAGGGGATGTACAGGTTAGGCGCGGCCCTCACGCGAGGCAAGGGTACAGGTCGCGGTGGGGCTGCACGATGCCTTGGAGTGGATCCGGGAGAGGGTCGCCAGCTGACCCAGCTACGCGCACACTGCGAATCGTCCTTCGCTTTTGTTTGGACCCCGTAAGGCCACGTCAGGCCCCGTCGGATCCAATCCGGACTAGTCCGGTCCCCTAGATCCTTCGGCTGGAGCCCACGTCCGGTTGTACTTCTTCTGAGCGTAGCTGTCGATGTGGGTGAAGCGCGCGGGACTTTCATCGAGCGACTTCGCCAGCGTGTTCATCTGCTCCGGGTCCGTGCTTATCCACTGCCCTTGATCCAGGCGACGTTCCAACGTCTCGATTGCCGCCATGACCTCGGCCGGCGTGTAACCACAGTGAGTCGGTGAAAGGACGTACGCCGTTCGGTAGAGATCATCTCTGCCGTTCGCCCGAACCAAATCGTCGTAGCCCTGGACCAGACTGGGCGGAACCCGCGAGTCACCGATCTCCTGCATCCTGAGGAGTGGAACCTGCAGATTACCTTTCGCTGTCCGCCCTGGAGTGTTCCACCACTCCAGCGCGTAGTCGGAGGCCGAGACGCGGGGGAACGCATTGACCCGTTCGAGGTCCGCCTCGAGATCCAGACCGGCCTCCCGATACAGCCGCCGGACGGCTCCCTTGAAGAATTCGTTGCCGTTCTCGAAGAACTCCCGGTAGTCAACGTCCGTGTTCCAGGACAACTGCTGTCCGAGGGCGGCAAGCTCCTTCCTGATCCGGCTGTTGCCGCCCGGAGCTGAGGCAATCTCGAAAAGAACGTGGTACATGCTGTGTTGGAGCTCGGCCGCATTCTCGAGATTCGGCTGCGGCGTCAGCCGATTTGCCCAGGCCGGCCATTGGCCGAGAGTGAAGGCCAAAGCGATCCGCGCTCGGCCTTCTGGAGTCTGCTGCGCCGCATCGATCGCGCGGCGCCATGCCTGGGGAATCTCGGGCAGGATCTGACCCAAAGCCTCGAACGGGAGATCTGTGACCGGCAGATCAGGGGCGATCAGGGCCTTCAGGGCAAACCACCCGTCGAGAAACGTATTCATCTGCCACACGGGAATATGTGCGGCCATGGCGACCGCCCCATCGATTCGGCGGGAAAAGTCCTCCGCAATGTTGAGCGTGACGGCCCCCCCGCCCGAGCATCCGAACTGGATCACTCGATCCGGTCTGCGGAAGCGCCGGTCGAACAGGTCGAGCACCCGATCGAGATTTGCGATCTCGACCGCCGGATCCCACCGGAGCGCCCGAAGGGGATGACGGCCGGTTCCAATCATGGCGTAACCCCTCTCGAGCAGGTACGAGTAGTTTCGCCAGCGGTCACCGCTTCGGGCCCTCGACGCATAGTCCAGGTCCCTGATCACCGTGCCGGTCCAATTGGGCGGAACCCGCATCAGGTACGACGTGCCGTCCGGAAGCGTCCCGCCCTCCTCGGCGAAGGTCGCCTGTGCCGCAGCCTTGCCGTTTGTCGCCGCCGTCGCCGGGAGGAAAACGAGTACCGCCACGAGGACGCCCGTTAACAGCCCCCCACGAGCTTGATTCAATCGGTGCATGCGACGCCTCCCGTATCGTGGGCGACTGGGGTGACCGTCGAAAGACGATGGTCCATCCCGTTCACTGCGTTTACAGCCTATCCGAGTGACGACCCACCCGCAATGAGCGTGAATCCCTCCTTCCGATGGGGTCCCCCCCCCCGCTTCCCGTTCCTCGAATTCGGCCTTTGTCCAGCCACCACCTCCTGTAACGGCACGGCGTCACCCAGGGCCGGGCCGACCGCTTGACACCGACTAGCGGCCGGCCGAATATCGGCAGGGTACGCCATCCGTTCGCTTCCAATGTCCACCGGTCCAGCCACAGACCCAATGATGAGCCTTGCGTCACTCTCCTGGTACTACCGGGCGGCGGTCTGCGCGCTTTCCCTGACGCTGTCGCTCAGCACCCTGCCCGTCGCGGGGTCCAGCCAAGAGGTCGAGGGCTACGTTCGGGTCCCGACGAGCCACGCCAACGTGCACATGGGCCCCTCGTCAGGCCAGCAGCTCCTGTGGATGGCTCCTGAGGATACAGTCCTGCCCGTCATCGGTCGGCAGGGCGAATGGCTCATGGTCCAACTCTCGCCGGAGCTCAGAGAGACCGGGATCGTAATGCGATGGTACCGAAACGAGGACCGGGGCTACATGCATGAATCGACCGTGGAGTTCGTCGAAGAGCCGCGCGAATAAGGTGTCTCACTTATCGAGTCCCCTCCGTAAACGGAGGCCTTTGATGCTCCTACCAGATCCATTCGTCTCGCTCAGGACGGGGCTGCTCCTACTGGTGACCTCAGGTCTCACGAGTTGCGGAGACATCCCGGGCTCGGATCAGTCGGAATCGATACCTCTGTCGGAGTCCGGAACACGGGAGTCCGGAGTTCCGAGAATGGGCAACTACGAGGGGGTCCTAGATTGGCCACGGGGACTGCCGGATAGCTATCCCGGGGAGCACGATGGTTGGACCTGGGGGTCCCGCTTCCGGCGTCTGGGCGGAGAGCCCGGACAAGGTCTGGGTTGGACAGCGCGCCGAGATCGAGCTACCCCCTGGCGCCGAGCCCTGGATAGAGGGGTGCCCGGGCGCGGCCCGAACAACTTCAACCGGCCGACCGACATCAGCTGGCTGCCCGACGGAACGTTCTTCGTTGCAGATGGCTACGCGGGAACACGGGTCGCCAAATTCGACGCCGCCGGCAACTTCCTGATGGACTGGGGGCAACCGCCAGTCGATCCAGACAACCCGGGTCCCTACGAATTCTGGTCGGTCCACAGTATCGGGATCAGTCGAGACCGCCGGATCTTCGTCGCGGATCGCGAGCACAGCCGCATGCAGGTCTTCGACGAAAATGGCAACTTCCTCGAGATGTGGCCTACCGGACATGAATCAGCGGTGCTCGCCCATATCGTCACTGAGGATGACCACCTATGGGTCGCGGACTGGACAACGAACCGGCTCGTCAAGTACGACCTGGACGGACGGTACATTCTGGACATCGGGGGGCCCGGACCTCTTCCCGGGCAATTCGACGGTGCACACCAGATGCATGTGGACCAAGAAGGCAACCTGTACGTCTCGGAGATCGGGAACAACCGCACGCAGAAATTTCGACCCCTACCGGATGCCGATTCGGCGACCCTCGTAGCCCCCCAGGTGGGGGGCTGGCCTTAGGCCCAGTGCTTTAGCGGGACCTTTCACTCACCCCTGAGGCCCTCGCAGATACACACCGTGGACTGGAGGATCAGTTTTGCGTCCCGGTGAAGACTATCCTCCGCACGCCACGAGTGGCGCCGGCCACGTAGATGTTCCTCCGTGAATCTACGGCGATCTGGTGGCCACCACCGATCATTTCAGGCACCTGGATGCTGCCTAAGATCTCCAGTGATACTCGATCGACGACAACGATGTCACCGCCCCCGCCCACATACAGATATTGCTGATCCGGATCAGGCGACAGCGTCAGATTGCGCGCGAAGGGTGCGGCGCCGCGAACCAGTTGCTTGAGGAACCTGCCATCGGTTGTAAACGTCTGCACCCGGCGATTTTCCCGATCGGCGACGTAAACGATCCCGTCGTGACTGACCCTGATCGCGTGCGCGATGCTGAACTGATCGGGTCCCGGGCCATCCGGTACGCTGCGCAGGGACGGAGGTGGGCATTGGTAGTCATCCTCGGGTGGATTGCCAAAGGCACCCCACATACGTTTGTAAGCCCCTGTGGTGGCATCGAACACGACGACCCTGTGGTTCCCATAGCCGTCTGCCACGAAGACCTCGTTGGTGGCCGCATAGACGGCTGCATCGGCGGCCTGACTCAGATTCTCCCGGTCTGCATTGCCACGGCTTTCGCTGGCGCGGCCGATCTGCAGGAGGAACTCGCCTTCAGAGCTGAACTTGAGGATCTGATCATCGTCGACGGGTTGCAGGCGCGGTAGTGCCCGGGCCGTGCAGTAATTGCCACCGAGCCAGACGTTGTCCGACTCATCGACATGAATGAAATGCTCCCGCTGCGGCCACTGGTAGCCCGGACCGTCCCCACCCCACGCATCGATCACCTGCCCATCGGAGTCAAAGACCACGATCGGGGGGGCAGCGGAACCGATGTCTTCGTCCGACACGGTTCTGGGCCGATGTAGAAGCCACAGGTTGTCTTCACTATCCACCGCAAAGCTGGAGGCATCCTCCAGCTTCCACCCCGCCGGCAATTGTGGCCAGTCGAGATCCACCTCGTACTGCGAGCTGAAGTCCATCCCAGCAGCTTGCGCCGCGGTGAGGTCAGTGGGTACGAAGCCCTGCGCCAAGAGCAAGAGCGACACAAGGCCCACCGCCGGCAGTAGCATCGGTAGCGGAGATGGACGCACCGGAAGAATCGGATTCATCATCATGACATCTCGCAAACGTTTCCAAGGACACCACCGCCGCCGCAGTAGCTCACGTCCTGTAGCTGGATCCCAACCCCCTCCGGCCCGTCCACCAGAATCTCCGGCGTTGTACCCTCCCGCATTCTCACGTGGGCAGTCACTCCATGCTCGGCGAGCCGGGCCATGACCTCATCGGGATCGAACCCCTCCACGCCAAAGCCGACATGGTGCCGGAACGCCTCGGGGCCGCTGCCCTCGACTAGGGCAAGATGTTGAGGTCCGGATCCAACTCTGAGAACGGGGATCGGGGGTCCCTGGTATCCAGCCGTCCGCGGTCCCCCTTCGTGTTCCTGGTACGTCACGATCTTCATGTCGGTCAGCCGTTGATACCATGCGAGTGCGCTCTGGAGGTCCGTAACGTAATACTTGACGTGGTTCATCGTACGTACCTGGATCGCGGGTGGGTCGCCTCGCCGTCGAACGGCGACGGCCGAAGTGTCGCACACCTCGCCCAAGAAGCCCACTCCGCCGCAAGCGATTACAGGATTGAACTGGAGCGGAGCGCCGTCAAAGCCGTCGAAATTGACCCCGTTTATCGTCGTGCCTTCCCGGAGAACCGACCGCGCGAGAGTCGGCATCTCGGCGAGGGCCTGAAAAATCTGGTGGACGTTGAAATCCTCGATACCCCAACAGAAGTGTGGACGCCGGGTTGTTGAGGGGGTGCTGCCTGGCGCTCTCGGCGACAAGGCCATGTAGGCGGGGGCGTCGCGGCTCCCGACTCGGAGAACGGTTTGGCCCGATCCGCCGCCTCCGTAGTCTTGAAAAGCGTAACGTGGTATGCCCAGGACCCTCTCGAACCACGCGACCGTGCGCTGCAGGTCGGCACAGCCAAAGCTGATATGGTTCAGCGTACTGACCCGGACCGGTAGATACGACTGGGCCGAGTGCACCTGGAGCGGACCTTGTCCCATCGCAGCCCGAGGTCGCCACATCACCATAGCCAAGAAGGAAAGGAGAAGATCCCTGCGTGTGATCTGACCATCCTGATCCATTCTCGGCGCTTCTTCGGTCATCATTTTCATGGATGCCCTCCTTTCCACAATGTGGCTTAGCTCTCCGAGGAGGTTGGGACGAAGCCGGAGGGAAACATGGGCCGCCGTGAAACGCGGAGCAAGAAAACGAGCGACTATCCCGCCACTAAATCGTCTCCAGTACCCCCACGGGGACCCACCCCACCCTGCCATCCTCCAACACGACCTCGGCCCACTCCTCGGAGAAGCGATCGATCCGTACCTTGGTCCCTTCGTGCACGGTGAAGACTGTGAGGGTCTCGTCGTCCAGGGGGGCGCTCATCACGTCGACCTGAAGTTGGAATACGATGGCCTCTTGGGCTCGCCCTATTTCGAACTCCCGAACGCCCAAGTTCAGTCCGAACAAGAGAAACACGACCCCGGAGGCGAGTGCGATCCGCCGACCCCAGACCGCCAGGAGCGCTCCCTTCTTCAGGATGAGCAAGAGGACGACGCCCGTCCCAACCAGGTAGGACGCTGCAACCACCGCAATGAGGAATGTCCTCGGCAGAAGGTCGACCCACCACTCCGCCGCACTGAAGAGCCAGAATCGCGGGAGTGGCTCGATCTCGTCGACGGTCAACGAGCGCGCGAGATCGAGGTTGGCCTGAACGTCTTCATCCCCCGGGAGTAGCCGGCGGGCACGCTCGTAATACAGGATCGATTGGGCGAGATCACCGAGCTTGAAATACGTGTTGCCGATGTTGTAATAGACCTCGCCGCTCTCGAATCCGGCCTCTACCAGTCGCAGGTAGCTGGCGAGCGCGTCCTCGAAGTTCCCTTCTTGATACAGGCGGTTCCCCTCCTGGTAGAACTCCACCTGAGTGGCCGTGGGACGAGGAGCCGATAGCACAGCGATCGCCATCACAGCGAACACCATCGCACGCATCAGGAGAGCGCCTCCTGCACGGAGGTCATCGCCTCTGCGGCCCGGTCGAAGAAGCCCGACTTCTCCTCTGCGCTGGAGCCTGGAGGGGCGAAGCGCGCACGGTCGCACTCACCCAGGCAAGCCAGGTATCCCCTCGTCGCTGCGTCCGGAACCCCACGCCTAAGGAGCTCCGCCTCGGCGACATCGGACATGAATCCGGCCTCGGCGACGTTGAGCTTGTCGGCGAGAAACCCACGCAACGCCCTCTCGACTTCGGCGTAAAACGCACGGGCGTCACCTTCCGCCATCACCACGCGGGCCTGGCCGAGACGCTTCTTGGCGACCCGCCCGGCTCTCCGTCCCCTCGCATACGCCACATCACCCTCAAGTCGGTCCCAATGCCTTCGTAGGCCCAAGGCCCCCAGCAGAGCAACCAGAGGCAGCAAAGCCACGATCCAGAACCCTGACGTATCCGTGAGTGAGCCCCCCACGGTTCCAAGGCTCGGAGGGCCGATCTGGATGAACCGAATGTCCTCGCGCAGCGTCTCCACGCCGGTACGTCCACCCGCAGCCACGATGACGGCATCGCCCGTCACCTCGAGCCTGAGAGGTTCCGAGGCGGAACTGGCGTACAAGCCGCTCTCAGCGTCGAAGTAGCTCATCTCGACAGGAGGGATGATCTTTTCTCCCGGCGACCTCGGAATCAGCACGTATTGGTAGGTTCTGCTCCCGCGGACACGGGAACCACTGCGATCAATCGACTCGGTGACCTCGGGCGGGAAGGCCTCGAAGTCTCCGGGGAGGTCGATGATGGGCGCCGCCAAACTCCGAAGATTTCCCTCTCCCTCGACGATCACCTCGAGCGTCACCGCGTCGTTGGTCTCCACACTCGCTCGATCGATCGAGGCGCTGACACCCAGCCGGCCTACCAGCCCGGTGAAGCTCTGAGGCCTCCCCTCCTCTGGTAGGGGCAAGACCTCGATTTCCACAGGGTCTGATACGATCACGGCCGGTACTTGTGATCCGAAGAGTGAACCCCCTCCGAAGAAGTCGTCGAAAATGCTCCGGGCCTGCCGCCGAACCCGCACGCTGGCCTCGACGCTCATTGACTCGATCGTCCTGGTGCCCGGCCCCGCGGGAAAGAGGACGACCCGTCGGATCACGGCGGTCGTATAGGGCTGTCCCGCGCGCACCCTCTGTTCGACCGGAGGACTCTGTGGGCCGGGGACCTCCTCCACCCAAAAGCCCTCGCTCTCGCCCAGACTAACGAGGCTGTAGGAGGTCACGTTCACGCGCGTGAAAAGTCTGTAACTCACCTCGATGGGCTCGTTCTGGTACGCTCGAGCCCTGTCGACTTCCGCCACGATGAAGAGATCATCGGGACCGATACCGGACGGGTCTTCGGGTTCACCCCCACGCCCGGCCGCAGCCCCCGATGTGGACACAGTCAACGTGACCGGCTGCGTCCGGAGCACCTGGCCCCCGATTTCGACCTCCACCGCCCCGATCTCGAACGTGCCCTCCCGGATCGCCCGGTATCGGTATTGGATGACTATGGAGACGGTCGTTGCTCCGTTGATCATCTGCATGCTCGTGGAGGAGTTCCGGCCGATGTACCGCGAGAAGCTTCCTAGATCCGGAAGCGAGGGCTCCACGTTCGTCCGATTCGTGCCCCTCAGCTCCACCTCGAGCGTGAACTGGCCATTCAAGGGGACAACGGATGGGGAGACCGAGGCATGAGCCTCGAGCTGTACGGCGGCGAGCTTCAAAGGTGCGGCCAAACTCGAGGCGATGACCGCGAGGACGATCGTCATCCGACTGTCAAGCCACGCATCGTCCGGCCTACCAGGGCTTTATGGGGCGCCGCCCACGTAAGGGTGCTTGGCGACGGTTCACTTCACCAGGGTCCTCCTGGACCCCTTGAAGCAGCCGTTGAGCCTCTTCCTCAGTCATCTCATGGGGCGCAGGCTCGGGCTGCTGGTCAGACTCAGGCGGCTCCTCCTCCGGAGGTTCTTCGGACTGCGGATCTTGATTCGGATTCTCATCGGGATCCTGCTCCTGCTCTTGATCCTCCGGCTCCTGGTTCTGCTCCCCTTCCGGATTCTCTTGATCCTGGCTCTGATCCTCGTCCTGCTGGCTCTCATCGTCGTTCTCGGACTCGGGGGCCTGCTCGGGCTGCTCCATCTGCTGCTCGAGCGCCAACTCGAGGTTGTGCTTGTAGTCGATCTGTGCGGGGTCGATGCGGAGGGCCTCCTTGAACGCTTCGGCACTTTCCTGAAACCTCTGCTGCCGGTATAGGGCGTTTCCCAGGTTGTACCAAGCGGGTGCGGCAAGCGCCGCGTCGCCCGACTCGATCGCTCCGAGGTACGCATCCAAAGCCCGAGCGTATTCCTCGGATTCATAGAGTGCGCTGCCATCGTTGAAGAGGGCGAGTGGAAAATCGGGCGCGTCTCGCAGGGCCTCCAGGTATTTTTCGTGGGCCTCCCCGAAGCGGCCCTCTTCGTAGAGGCGGTTTCCCTCGTTGAGCTCGGCACGGCCCCGTTGTGCCGTGATCCCGCTCGGCAGAGCGCCGATGAGTGCCGCCGACACCAAAAGCCCAGTCAGCCATCTCATCGAGAACCGTCTTTCGTTCATGAAAACCTCCCGGCCCACGCCTCTTTTTTCCGCCGGCGTTCGGGGATCAAACCCTCCGCGAGCAGTAGGACCAGCGCAAGACCCAAGAAGACCTGGAACTGTTCATCGAACTGCGTGATCTCACGTGCTTCGAGTTCGCGGCCCTCTGCACCGGTGATCTCCTCGACCAAGGGATCCAAGTTCGCACCGGGCCCTAGCGCAGGAAAATATCGACCTCCGGTGGCCTGTGCGACACGCTCCAGCGTCGACTCGTCGAGCCTAGTGGTCACCACGGCGCCGCCTTCGTCTCGGACGAACCCGCTTCGCATGCCCGAGGCGTCGAATTCCGGGATCGGGACCCCGTCGAGCGACCCGATTCCTACCGTGTGAATCTGTACCCCCTCGTCGAGGGCTCGCTCCAGCGCCCCTTCGATCTCACCCTCGTGGTCCTCCCCGTCCGTGACCACGATGAGCACCCGATTGTCTCGACTTCCCTCTTCGAATGCATCCAATGCCACCGTGAGCGCCTCGCCCAAGTTGGTTCCCTGGATGGGGATCAGATCGGGGCCCATGGCGTTCAGGAAGAGGGCAGCCGCACCGTAATCCACAGTGAGTGGGCTCTGAACGAAGGCATTTCCTGCGAAAGCGACGAGGCCGATACGATCTCCGTCCAGGCGTTGAAGGATACGCATGATATCCAAGCGTGCTCGCTCCAACCGGTTCGGGGCCACGTCCTCGGCCAGCATCGAGCGAGACACGTCGAGCGCCACCATCACGTCCTGTCCTTCACTCCGCACCGTCTCGACGCGAGTCCCGAACTGTGGACGAGCGAGGGCCAGGATGAGGGAGGCGACCGCCACAAGCATGAGTATGCTCTTCGCCGCCCTCCCCCTTTGGCTGAGCGTCGCGCTCAACTTCCGCACCAACTCCAGATCTCCGAACTGAGCGAGCGCCCGTCTTCGCGCCTGCCGCGTTCCCCAGAAGAACGCTCCCAGAACCGGGACCAGGAGCAGCCCGAAGAGGATCTCGGTCGAGACGAAACGGAACACGGCGGTACGAATCTCCCTCCTGAACGGTTACGGCAACTTACGAAGGACGGTCTGGCCGAGGCCGACCTCGAGGAGCAAGAGCAGCAGACCCGCAGCGAGAGGATAATGGAAGAGCTCCCCGTAGCTCGTGAAGTTCTGCACTTCGATCTCCGTGGTCTCGAGGGCGTCTATTTCCTCATAGATCCGGCTGAGGCTCTCCCGGTCAGTCGCGCGGAAGTACCGGCCACCTGTGGTCTCCGCCACCTCCTGAAGTGAGGCCTCGTCGATGTCGACCTCGACATTGACGTACCGGCGACCCCGGAGTCGATCGTCGATCGGCATCCGTGCCATGCCCTGGCTACCCGCCCCGATCGAATAAACCCTCACACCCAGCGCCTGCGCCATTTGGCCGGCGGTCACCGGGCCGATCTCGCCCATGTTGCTCCGCCCATCCGTGAGCAGCACCACCACCTGCGACGCGGCGTCCGAGGCCTGGAGCCGTTTGACGGCTGTAGCGAGTCCCATGCCCACCGCGGTCCCATCTTCGATCATGCCAACTTCCATCTGGCCGAGCAGGTCGGTGACAACCGAATAGTCGAGTGTCAGAGGAACCTGTGTAAACGCCTCACCGGCGAATACGACCAAACCGATGCGGTCGTCGCGTCGGCCCTCGACGAACTCCGCAGCCACCGCCTTCGCGGCCTCCAAGCGGTTGGGCTCCAGATCCTCGGCCAGCATTGAACTCGACACGTCGATCGCGAGAACGATATCGATCCCCTCCGCATTCACGGTCTCGCCGGTGACCCCGGTTTGCGGGCGGGAGAACGCGACGATGAGCGCCGCAAGCGCGAGCACCCGCAGGACGAACAGCGCGTGCCGATTCCGACCTGTGCGCCGAACATCGGACTGCTTGAGGGACGCCACGTCCGAGTATCTGATGGCTCCGGAGCGAAGACGGCGCCTGCCTACGTATACATACACCAGGGCCAGAATCGCCAGGCTGAGAATCAGAAATTGGGGATCCTCGAAGCGGTACATCACCCCCCCTCGCTATGGGCCGGGGATGGCGCAGGCTCGAGCGCATCATGGTCATCTGCGTTCGGCCTGGCCCCCACAGGGAAGAGCTCGGCATCGCTGGCATCGCTGCCTGCCGGTGCGGCTCCTCCCGAGCCTGGGCCCCCGTTGAGGTGGTCTACGCGCGGCTGGGTCCGATGCACGAAAGCACGAGCGGCCTCGAGGATGTCCCGGCAGGCGTCGGGCGCCGGCCGAAGCTTGGCGAATTTCACGAGGTCGCAGCGGCTGGCGAATCCCCCGAAGGCGTGGACCGCATCCTCAGGGACATCCGTGCACCGAAGACGCTCAACGACCTCTCCCGTGGTCATCTCCAGGGCGTACACGCCGAACCGGCCCTCGACGTATGTCCGGATGATTTCAGAAGCCAGGATGTGGTACTCCTTGATCTCTCCGCGCTCCAGAAGGTCGGAGGCCTCGAGGCGATCGAGGGCTTCGTAAGCGTCCTCATGGGGAAAGCGAGGAATAACGACCGAGCGGCGTGGGCTGGCCTCTGGACGCCTGCGTTTGACCCACAGCCAGTACGCGAGCCCAACGAGGAGCACCAGCAGAAGGATCCAAGGCAAAACGTAAATCACGTTCAACGGGAGGCCGAGCGGCCCTCGGATGGCGCGAATGTCCCCTCCCTCGTCCAATCCCACACTCTGAACCGTGATCAAATAGCGGTCCGTCGAAAGCGTATTCGAGGGCCCGTCTGGCGTCTCCACCCGGACGTCGAAACTCGGAATCTCGAGGTCTCCGAGCTCGAATGCCGCCAGGGTGAAACTCGCGCCCGTGATGGAACGCCCCTCCTCACTGGCTGGCGGAAAGAGCTCTGCGCCAAGCACCTCGACGGCGCCCAGGGCGAGTGAATCCGGCCAGACCACGGTGCTGGCCGGATCGTGCTCCACCCGCACCGTGAGGACCATTCGGTCCCCGACCGAGACCAAGGCCGTGTCCAACTCGGTGAAGATCCGGGGCACCTGAGCTCGGAGCGGTACCGGGGCCAAAGCGATCAAGAGTGCAATCAGGCACGTCGTGTCCACCCGCAGGCTCATCGGAAGCGCCCCTCCCGCTCCTTGAAGAAGAGCATCAGGGGCTGCACATACGGCTGGTCCGTCTTGATGTCGATGACGTCCACTCGGCTGTGCTGAAAGATCTGTCCCATTTCAGCCTCCACCCGGGCTGTTCGCTCAGCGAACTCCGCCCGAAAGCGAGGATCGGCCGTATTCACCGTATGAAGCTCACCGGTCTCGGCGTCCTCGAATTCAACGTACCCAAGTGGGGGAAGTGAGGTCTCCCGGTCGTCTCCCATACGCACGGCGATCAGGTCGTGCCGCCTTCCTGCTACCGCGAGCGGCTTCTCGAAGCGGGGAGCCTTGAAGTCCGACACGAGGAACACAACCGCTCGACGCTTGATCACGTGGGTCAGATATTCGAGCGCACCCCGGACATCGGTCCCACGTCCCTCGGGCTTGTGGTAGAAGAGCTCCCTCAGCACGCGAAGCACATGAGGACGACCCTTTCTGGGGGGCACGAACTTCTCGATGCGGTCGCTGAAAATGATCAGGCCGACTTTGTCGTTGTTCTTGATGGCGGAGAATGCCAGCAAAGCGCAGATCTCCACCGCCACCTCACCCTTCATCCGCTCGCGCGTCCCGAAGTCGCCGGATGCGCTTACGTCCACGACCAACATGACCGTGAGCTCCCGCTCTTCTTCGAACACTTTCACGAAGGGATGCCCTGTGCGGGCCGTCACGTTCCAATCGATGCTGCGGATATCGTCGCCGTACTGATACTCCCGTACCTCGGCGAAATTCATCCCCCGTCCCTTGAAGACCGAGTGGTACTCACCCGAGAAAATCTCGTTCACGAGACCCCGGGTCCTGATCTCGACCCGACGAACCTTCTTGAGGATCTCCCGCGGGATCATCGACCTATACTCCCCACCGACTCCGAGAAGGCTGCGGAAGAACTTCCATAACCTTCATGGCACCTCGATATTGTCGAGCACGCGCGTCACCACGTCCTCCGGCGTGACCTCCTCGGCCTCGGCCTCGTAGGTGAGGAGCACCCGGTGCCGCATCACATCGAGACCCACCGCGCGGACGTCCTCAGGTGTCACGTACCCCCGGCGTCGGAGGAACGCGTGGGCGCGGGCGGCCTTGGCCAGATTGATGGTCGCACGGGGGGAAGCGCCGAAGTGAATGAGGTCCACCAGGTCAGCGAGACCGTGTGCGGCCGGATCACGCGTCGCGAAGACGAGCTCGACGATGTATCGCTCGACCTGGTTGTCCATGTAGATCATCTGGACAGCGCTCCGCGCACGAAGGATCTCGTCGGGCGTGATGATGGGGGAGACTTCATGCGCCGGCCCACCCGCAACCCGGCGGAGGATCTCCACCTCCTCGTCCTTGTTCGGATACTCGACCGACAACTTGAGCATGAAGCGGTCGACTTGCGCTTCGGGGAGCGGATATGTGCCCTCCTGCTCGATCGGGTTCTGCGTGGCGAGAACGAGGAACGGGTCGTCGAGCGGGAACGTGTTCTGACCGATCGTGACCTGATGTTCCTGCATCGCCTCGAGCAGCGCTGCCTGGACCTTCGCTGGCGAGCGGTTGATCTCGTCGGCCAGGATGACGTTCGCGAAGATCGGACCCTTCTTCGTCTGAAATTCGGAGGATTTGGGGTCGTAGATCAACGTGCCGATCAGATCCGCTGGCAGGAGGTCGGGCGTGAACTGAATTCGTTGGAACGAGGTGTTGATCGCCTTGGCCAGCGTGCTGACGGTGAGCGTCTTCGCCAGCCCCGGAACGCCCTCCATAAGAACATGGCCGTCCGCCAACAATCCTATGAGCAACCGCTCCACCATGTACCGCTGCCCTACGATCACTCGGGCCACCTCGTCCTGCAGGCGACTCACGAAGGTGCTCTCTTCTTCGATCTTGGCCTGGATGATCTCGATGTCCGCATTCATACCAGGCGCGGGTCGGGCTTCGGGCATGGAGTCCATCACATCTTGATCTGCCATTGGGTTCTTTCCGTCTCCAACTGTCTCGAAGAACAATGCCACGAGACGATCGCGCCTCTGGTCGATTCGCCCGTGGATCCACCGGGGGAATATACCAAACGAAGCGCCCTCGGGGTTCCCCGATATCAGATTGAGGAAGTCACTAAAGACGTTGCCTCGAAGGCTCTTGACCGTACTTCCTCAACAGCCTGCCCGCTCCAACTTCGAGGAGATTGAGGGGTCCTCGAACGGGGTGGGGTCTCAACCAGGCAGCCGACCCCGCAACTCGGTGAAGGACGCGTCACCCAGATCGTTTTCGCCCAGGAGCCGTCTCATCGCTCGCGCCTGCACCTCATCGGAGAAGGCACCCGCGTATACGCGGAGCGCTCCGGCCTGGGACGGGTAGGTGACCCGAAGCACAAAGGCCGGTATAGAAAGCTCCGCGAGCGCCTGTACGCGGCCATTCGCCTCTCCCAGGGTCTCGTATTCACCTAGAAGGAAGGAGTACGGGGCCTCCTGGACGGCCCAGCTCTCGGGATCGGGGTTCAGAAGATCAAAGGCTATGCCGAGGGGAGCCCTGAGCTCCTCCGCCTCGGCCGCGCTGTATGCGGGACCCACCAGCAGTACGTATTGGCGATCGCCGTCGATCGAGAGCGGGGTGACAAAACCGAGAAGCTCTGGCATCCGCTCGCGGAGCGCATCTGCCCATGCCCGCGGGGTCTCGGCTTCGCGCCATGTATCGACAAGAATCACGTGGCTCATCACTGGCGTCTCCGGTTGCGGGCCGGATGGTGCCGCCGGAGCGCGGACGGCGAAGCGGGACCACTCCGAAAGCGTGATCCCAGGGATCTCAACGACACCCCAGTAGAAAGCCGCGAATCCCCCGCCACCGACAACGAGGACAGCCGAGACAGTCATGAGCCGTCGCGCCCGCTTGCTCCGCTTTCGCCGCCGCTCCAGTGCCTCAAGACCACGGTGTCTCGCCTTCGGCCTTGCGTCGTCGTCGGTGGGCGTCGGCAGTAAGAGGGAGGCCTCATCATGATCTGCGATTCTCAGATCGACGTGACTGGAGACGGCGCGATCCGAGACGGTGCGATGGACATCCAATGATCCGCCGAAATCCCGGTCCACCACAAGATCTTCCATCTCGAGGTGTTGGTCACCTCCATCCGGCACGTCCTCGAGGTCGAACCCGGCACCGGTCTCGAACCCCTCCATGTCGAACGAGGTCTTAGCCGCCTCCTTCGTCGCATCTTCATCCGCGTCGACGGCCGCCCCCATGTCTACTACGAGAGCGTCGGCCTCGTCTACACCGTGCCCTTTACCCTCATCGCCGACGGTCGGCTCGGATTCTTCGGGTCCGAAGCCAAGTGAATCTCCGGCTCCGGGCAGTCCGGATTCTTCGTCGTCAATCACCGACGCGCTCCTCTCATCCTATCGCTGGTCGAATCTTCGGCTCGCCTATAAATCAAGTGCCAGCTTGCAGAAGATTGCAAGGAGTTTGAGCAGCGATCCCCGGCGGGCCGCGATCGCCAGCGCCACCGCAAGTCGTCAGGACTTCTACCGCGCCATGTGCTTCCGAAGTGCACGGGGACCGACCTCCGCACCGTAGACATTTCCCTCGTTGTCCACCGCGACGCCCTCGGCGGCGCTCGTTCCGCCCGGGTTGGTCTCGGGATCGGGGATGAAGGCGATGACGTAGCCGCTGTCGAGGTCCATCACGCGGATTCCGCGCCTGAATCCCGGGTTGCGTTGGTAGGTGGATTCCGAGTCCGCCACGTAGAGCTTGTTGTTGCGGATCGCGATTCCGCTGGCCCTTCCCATGTTATAGAAGTCGCGAACGAAGGTGCCATCCTGCTCGAACACCTGGATCCGCCGGTTGCTGCGGTCTCCCACGTAGAGGAGGCCGTCGTCATCCATCGCGAGGGCGTGGGGCGTCCTGAACTCCCCAGGGTTGGAGCCCTCCTTGCCCCACTCCATGAGATACCTGCCATCGCTCGAGTACTTGACAATGCGATTGTTTCCTCCAGCGGCCGAATGCCCGTCGGCCACGAAGATGTCTCCGTTGGGCGTCACCAACACGTCGTTGGGCTCATTGAGCGTGGTCCGCGTCCTCCCCCCCACCCCCGCCGTGCCCAGGCGTAGCAAGACCACTCCCTCGGGGCTGAACTTGATCACCTGATTGCCCCGCATGAGGTCCTCGTTCCCCCGGGCATCCGCGATCCAGATGTTGCCGTCGTCATCCACATCGATCCCGTGAGGCCAGACGAACATCCCGGCTCCGAACTGCTTGAGGATGTTACCCATCTTGTCGAACTGGAAGACGACGTCCAGGTCGTCGTGACCCACACAGTTGTTCTCTCCGCAGCGATCGACGGCCCAGATCGTTTCGCCGTCCGGGGAGACCTCCACCAGGCTGGTCGAACCCCAATCCCGTCCGTCGGGCAGCGGCGCCCACACCCCGGGCACCGTGCGGTATGGGTTGGGCTCACTATTCTGCGCTTGCATCGGTGCCGCCGTTGCACCCACACCCGCTCCGACCATAACGAACATCAAACCCACTCGACTCGCATACGACATAGAAATATCTCCCTCAACAGATGGAAGTGGAGCGGCGCCGGCCAGCGCCGCCACTGGCGGTTCCAAAGGGGCTCGTGAGCCCTGCCGACTGGGACCATAGGGTAGAGATATTGAACGGGCAAGTGTCCTTCCTTGCTCCTCAACTGTCGCACTATCATACTGCCTCAGGTCATCGACCATGACTCCTAACTGCATGAGCGAGGCGGGCCCAGGTAGGCGGATGAAACGGCGTGACTTTCTCCGGTTCAGGACCGAGCGGGACACCCGTACGGTCGAAATCTCCTGCCAGCGGCTTTACATGGATTACCTCGAGAGGCGCGCGACGGGCGGCCCGCCGGACACAGGCGGCCAATCGGACGGAAATTTCGATCCGGCGGAGGAGGGCGAGCCACCAACGGCTTTCGATGAGCGGACGACCGAAGAGCTCTTCGCGAATCTGGAACGCGACCTGGACGGTGCCGATGTCTTACGCGTGACCGGGCACCGCTGGCTGTCGGAGGGGGACGGCGAACTGCTGAGGGAGTTCGAAAGACTAGTGTCGTCGTTTAGAGCCCGCGGCGGGCGCGTGGAGTTCGGCTGAGAACCGTGCGGGCAGCGGGCGACCTCCGGCCCTCCATCGAGGCCTCACCGCGCAGGCATCGTACTTTCGCGGTCATCTTCGGTCACGATACCCCAGCCGGCCGGCTTTTCGACGTCCTCTTAATCCTCGCCATCCTCACCAGCGTGCTCGTGATCATGCTGGAGAGCGTCACCTCGTTTCGTGCGGAGTACGGTCGCCTGCTCCGAGGAGCGGAGTGGTTCTTCACGCTGCTCTTCACCGTCGAGTATGTAACCCGCCTCTGGTGCGTCGGGCGCCCCCTCACGTACGCGAAAAGCTTCTTGGGCGTCATCGACCTGCTAGCCGTACTTCCGACTTACGTCTCAGTGCTCGTCCCCGGAGGGCAGGTCATTACGGTCGTGAGAATCCTGCGGGTGCTCAGGGTCTTCCGCATACTGAAGCTGGCGCACTACGTCGGGGAGGCCCACGTCTTGGCTCGGGCGATGAGGGCCAGCCGCCGCAAGATCACCATCTTCGTTCTCACGATCGTGACGATCACGGTCATCGTCGGCTCGCTCATGTACCTGATCGAGGGGCCCGACCGTGGCTTCACGAGCATTCCCCGTGGGGTCTACTGGGCAATCGTCACACTCACGACCGTAGGCTTCGGCGACATCACGCCTCAGACACCATTCGGCCAAATCCTTGCTAGTCTCG
The DNA here is from genome assembly GCA_965219445.1 of Longimicrobiales bacterium. Lineage (GTDB taxonomy): Bacteria > Gemmatimonadota > Gemmatimonadetes > Longimicrobiales > Gaopeijiaceae > UBA822. The sequence continues at coordinate 774,636 of CBDCNQ010000005.1, forward strand.
TGATGATCATGGGGTACCGCGTCATCGCCGTCCCGACTGGGATCGTGACAGCCGAGATCGTACACTCCTCGCGCTCGCAGGATGGCCCAGAATGCACCGGGTGTGGCCAGCGCATCCACGACATCGACGCGAGACACTGCAAATGGTGTGGGACGAGCCTGCGGCAGGCTTATCAGACAGAAAGTCCAACCGTGGTTCACGCCGATGATCCTGATTCCGACGGTCCGTGATTGCGTGATTTCAATTGTTCTCGATCAGTAGCGGTCGCACCTGCTTATTCGGGCAGCTCCAGCAGCTGTCCCTCGGGCCCCGCGTTCAGCACCAGGGCCCGTCCCACTGTGGAGCGCTGCCCCCAGCATCCGTGAATGTGTCCGCACACGACCAAACGTGGAGACGCCCGCTCGATCGCGTCGAGTACGGCCTGGCTTCCGAGGTGCCGGCCACCGGCCTCATCCACATGCCCATGAGGAGGGGAGTGGCTGACGAGCACACCCTCGTCGGGGCATCCGGCCAGCATGGCATCCGCTTCGTCCTCCGTTAGATCGAAGCTCCAATCACCGAAGGGCGTCACGGGAATGCCCCCTCCGATCCCGTAGAACGGGATCCCCTCCAATGTGGCGACCTCACCGTGGAGGACATGAGCGGAGGCCCACCCCGCACAGGCCTCCTGTAACTCGACGTCGGACTCACCGTTGCCAGGGACAAGAACGGTGGGCTTGTCGACTTCGCGGAGAATCTCGATCACGTCGTCGATGCCGTGCCGCATGACGGCGAAATCCCCGGCGCCCACGAGGACGTCCGCCTCGCCGGAGCGCTCCACCAGGGATCGGGCCGCGTCTCGATCTCGGTGCAGATCACTCAAGACGAGGAGTTTCATGGATGAGTACTCCTTATCGGTCCGTCGTCGCGTACCGAGCGGCGAGCGGGCGTTGCTGCCGGCCCGGCCGTCCGTTGGAATGGTCGGACAAGGTAGCAAGACCCGTGCCGTGCGGAGCCCTCAACCTACTGGGGGCGTATCCGCTTCGACGTAATCCGAACCCGTGGCTCGGGACCCATAGACCTCCGGGACCCACCGCCAACCGTCGGTCGGGGGAAGCCGATAGTCGGGGTCCATCTGGAGATCCGGCAACTCCACCGGCTCATCCGGGACTTCCTGCCACGGAATCGTCTGTAAGAGGTGGTGGATACAATTCAAGCGGGCGTGACGCTTGATGTCCGCTCCGACTACGTACCAAGGGGCGTCATCGGTATCGGTATTTTCGAGCATCTCGTCCCTCGCACGGGAGTAATCGATCCAATGGGCGCGGGAGGCGATGTCGATCGGTCCAATTTTCCAACGCTTCCTCGGATCGTCCAGCCGATCCCTGAATCGCTGCTCCTGCTCCTCCGGGCTGATCGCGAACCAGTACTTGATCAGGGTGATCCCCGACTGGACCAGCATGCTCTCGAACCCCGGACACGACCGCAGAAAGTCCCGGCACTCGGCCTCGGTACAGAATCCCATGACTCTCTCTACGCCCGCCCGGTTATACCAACTGCGATCGAATAGGACCATCTCTCCCGCCGCGGGAAGGTGAGTGACGTAGCGCTGGAAGTACCACTGGCTTCGCTCCCGCTCGGTCGGGATCCCGAGGGCTACGACGCGGGCTATACGATGATTGAGTCTCTGCGTGATCCGCTTGATGACGCCGCCCTTCCCCGCGGCGTCACGGCCCTCGAAGATGACGGCCACCCTGAGGCCCTCTCGCTTGATCCACTGCTGTAGATCGACCAGGTCTTCCTGGAGCCTGAGGAGCTCTCGGTCATAGGACTTTCCGGTGATGCGTCCGTCCGGCCGATATTCTAGCGGCTCTTCGACCCTGCTCTCTCGCGATCCTTGGGCCATCCGGCAGTCTCGCCCCTCTCGTCGTGACCGGTTTCGATGCAGAACGGTAACCCCCGGCGCTGTACACGGGCTAACCATCGGCTGCCCGGGCCGTTACCCCTCCGTGAAATCCAGAACGATCTCTGCCGCTCCGCCCGGACCCAAGCTCACCCACCGCTGCCGCACACCGAGGGACGGATGCCATGCGGTGATGGAATACGCCCCGGGCGGGATGTCATCGATGACGAAGGTCCCGTCCTCTCGCGTGACCGCCCAATAAGGACTGTCAGCCGCGTAAATCCAACTCTGCATGAAGTCGTGAGCATCACATTCCAGCCGCACCACATTGCCGAGCCTCGGTCGAAGGTGCTGGACAATGACTTCCTCGGACGGAGGCTGGCCCAGGTTGAACAAGGATCTCCCCGACCCGTCTACGAGCTCGTAGGCGTGAACGTTGTGCAAGACTGGGTCGCTGTTGAGGATGTCCACGTCCGACGCCTTGGGAACCACCAGGAGATGCGGCAGGAAAACGCAGTCCCTTTGATCGAGGACGTGTCGGGTCCGCGACTCTGGCCACGCCTTCCCCTCTTGGACGCCCTCCACCGCGACCACGACGCCGGCAAGCCCCTGGTTTTCTCCAACCACCACCTCGGTGCGCTCCAGGTACCCGAATCCGCAAACCTCCTCGTCCTTTGTTACGAGGAGTCGCCGCGGCACCGGAACTTCCCCGCGGAAAACGGCCGTCCCCACCAGCTCAGCACCGTCGGCTACAGCGACCTCCGTGTAGAAGCCCTGACTCACTCCGGGTGTAACGCCTCCGATCCACGGAAGTGCCACGAGCAGCAGAGCGCAGGTCCCGCAGCGAACACCGAAGCCGCTACGGCGGTATGATGGGTGGTCAACGAAGGCCATAGGCTAATTTGACACTTCTGGTCGGAAAGGAGATCCATTTGGGGTGCGGAGAGCCCACCTCGGGCGTTGTGATCGGTTTAGCGTTCCTGAGTTCGGCGCTGGCATTCGGAGGACGTGAGGTCCCCGGGACCGCCGGGTCCACCACATCCGCTGCATTGGCCGCGTCTCGTCTGCCATGGATCAGCCACGACGCCCAGGCGGTGCCTTATGGCGAGGTCCAGCGTCTTCTGGCCGAGAAGTGTACATCCTGCCACACTGGCATCGACGCGGCACAAGGTCTGCGCCTGGATTCCTGGGAGGCACTCTTCGCGGGCTCTGACCACGGCGAGGCGGTCATCCCCTTCGACGCCGCTCGCTCTCTGTTGGTCGAGTTGACGACCAAGCTCGTGGGCGGTCCGCATCCTGCCGAGGTGGGTGGGGAGACCCTGAACGACACCGAAGTGGCGCTCCTGAGCGAGTGGATCAACGAAGGTGCGCCGTCGGAAGCCGGGGAGATCCCGTTCGCCGACGCGCGACACCTCCTCTACGCCGCCAATCAGAGTGTAGCTGTGGTGTCCGTGATCGACATGGAGACGAACCAGGTGGTCCGCACGGTGGATCTTCAGCCGCTGGGATTCCCCGAGAACGCGTGGCCCCACCACTTCGCGGTCGAACCGGATGGCTCTCACTGGTACGTTTCGCTCATCGCCAGTAACCAGATCCTCAAATTCGACCGAAACAACGAGTTGGTGCAGCGGATCGACTTCGTCCGGCCGGGCCTTCTGGCGCTCGATCCCGACGGCGAAAACCTCTACGCAGCCCGCTCGATGGCTGCCGTGTCACCGCCGCAGGACATCGGCGTGATTCGCCGATCGGACATGACGTTCGAAGAGGTGGGCATCTTCCTCCCGAGGCCCCATGCCTTGGCCGTTCGACCAGGTGAGGGCACGGTCTATACAGCCAGCCTGGCGGTCAATCAGATCGCTACGCTTTACCCCGAGGATGAAGCGGTCGAACTCTATGAGCTGGAGGGCGACCGCCCTCACACATTCATCGGGTTCGCAGTGTCGCCGGACGGACGATGGATGGTGGGAACGACCGAGCTCACGGCCACGGTGTTCGTGTTCGATCTCGATAAGGAGCCCGACATGAGCCCGGTGGATACGATCGCCGTGAACGCAGCTCCGTGGCATCCGGTCTTCACACCGGACGGACGCTGGGTCTACGTGGGCAACAACTGGGACAACACGGTCAACGTAATCAACATGAATACGAGAACCCTCGCCAAGGTCATCGAGGGGAACGGGCTCGCACAGCCCCACGGAGCCGCCGTATCACCGGATGGACGCTTTGCCTACGTCGCCAGCCGGAATCTCGAGATGCCCGAGGGCCACAGTAAGTATGGCCACATGTACACGCCCCGCTACGACCTGGCGGATAACGCGCGCGCGGGCACGGTGGTGGTCATCGACACAGAGAGTCAGGAGATCGTGAAGGTCATCGAGATCGAGGGGTATGGGGCGGGGCTGGGGGTGGCGGCGGCGAACTGAGCCGCCCTCGAGCTACGGGAGCGGCCGGAGCGTCACCTCCACGCCCTGCTCCCCCAAACGGCCCCAGGAGTCACACGGCACGGAGTCGGTCTCGGGAAAGTCGAGGCGTGTGTGCAGCCCCCGGCTCTCCTCTCTCGCGCGAGCCGACATCGCCATGATCAGGCCGGCGAGCGAAATATTGCGAAGCTCGGCCAGGTCCGAGGACGGCTTGTTCGTCCGGTAAAAGTGCTCCGACCAGTCTCGCATTTCCGCCAACCGGGAAACGGCGCGATCCAGCCGCCCGCGTGATCGGACCAATCCCATGTAGTCCAGCATGAGGCTGCGTACGGCGTCCCACTCGTGGTCGAGGATCACTCCCTGGTCGGCCAGCGGCGGGTCCGTTCCCGGGGAGAGTGGTGGGGGCGGTTCGGGTCCCTCGGCGGTCTGCGGCGCGATGGCTCCGGCCCGTTCGGCCAGCACCGAGGCCTCGAGCAGTGAGTTGGACGCAAGCCGGTTGGCTCCATGGACACCCGTGAACGCCACCTCACCCGACGCGAAGAGGCCGTCGATCTCCGTACGGCCATCCAGGTCGACGGCGACCCCGCCGCACATGTAGTGCGCCGCAGGAACAACCGGAATGGGGTCCCGACCCGCAACGATTCCGTACGTCTCGAGTCGTGCCGAGATCACCGGAAACCGCTCCCGAAATTGCTCCTCACCGATGCTGGACGCATCGAGGACGGCGAACTTATCGCCTCGGCGCTTGGTCTCCCGGTCGATCTCTCGGGCGACCACGTCACGTGGGGCCAGTGAGCCAAGGGGATGGCAGTCGTTCATGAACTCCTCACCGGCAAGGTTTCGGAGGACCGCACCCTCCCCGCGCACCGCCTCGGAGATCAGGAAGCTCTTCGCGTCGGGATGATGAAGACAGGTCGGGTGGAATTGGACCATTTCCATGTTCACGAGCGAACATCCGGCCCGAGCCGCCATCGCGACGCCATCGGCAGTGGCGATGTCGGGGTTGGTCGTATACCGGTAGACCTTCCCACAGCCCCCGGTGGAAAGCATCGTCTGTTCCGCACGAGCCAACCCGGTGGCTCCGGTCTCCTGGTCGAGGAACGACGCACCATAACACCGGCGGTCTGCGGCATCCGCGCCCACCCAGAGATCGAGCGCGAGGTGGTGCTCTAGGAGTGTGATTTCCGGGTGCTTCGCCACGGCAGCGAGGAGTGTACTCTCGATCTCCTGCCCCGTGCGATCCTTCGAGTGCACGATTCGTCGTCGGCTGTGCCCGCCCTCCAGGCCCAGATCCAGTCCGTCGGAATCGTCGGCTGTATGCGCGAACGTCGCTCCCAATTCCGTCAGACTGCGAACGAGAGCGGGCCCTTCCCGTACCACGACCTCGACCACATCTCGCCGGCACAGACCCGCGCCCGCCTCGAGGGTGTCCGCTACGTGCAGATCGAAGGAGTCCGTGGGATCGAGGACCGCCGCGAGCCCACCCTGAGCTCGGTTGGTGGAGGAGTCGCTCTGGAACTTCTTGGTCAGTATGAGGACCGGCCCGAATTGGGCCGCACGGAGCGCATAGGTCAGGCCAGCCACACCACTACCCAATACGAGTGTGGTGCACTGGTGCGTGACGAGATCTGCGCTCATGATCCTTGTAGGTGACGGGCCTGGGTGGAAGTGACGAGCATCGGCGGCAGCAACGTGATCGTTGGCAGTAAAACGAGTTTCGGCGGCAGTGTAGACCATCCGGCGCCGGAACGACAGATTGCGGGTTTCGTTCCAGTCACGGTGCACCGAGGATCCCGATGGCCAAGAAGAGTTCGTTCGATGTCTCCACCGGCGTCGATCTCCAGGAGGTTGACAACGCAGTGAATCAAGCTCGCAAGGAAATCGCCACCCGTTACGACTTCAAGGGCACGGACTGCACGGTGGATTTCGACCGGAGCGGCGGGGCGATCAGGCTGGAGGCGGATGACGAATATCGCCTGACGGCCGTCCTTCAGGTTGTCCGTGAGAAGCTCTCGCGGCGAGGCGTTCCGGTGAAGAACCTGGATCAAAGCGGCGTTGAGATCGGATCCTTGGGGCGGGCCCGCCAGACCGTGGGCCTCAAACAGGGGATCGACCAGGAGACCGCCAAGAAGATGGTAAAGGCGGTCAAGGGCCACGGTTTCAAGAAGGTACAAGTCCAGATTCAAGCGGATGAATTGAGGGTGACGAGCCCCTCCAAGGATGAGCTTCAGCAGGTCATGACGTTCCTCAGAGGAGAGGACTGGGGGATGGAGCTCCAGTTCGGCAATTACCGATAGGGGGCCCGGCAAGCCCGATCCGATCAGCCTGCGTTTTGGCACTTTAAAACGCCCGTGTGTTTGACAATCCGTCTTTAGGAGGAGTCAGAATGCTTAGAGGTCAGTATCGTTGGTCGGTTCCGGTGGGCAGCGTTCTCGCCGTCGTTTTCTTCGCCACAGCGGCGGCTGCGCAGCAAAGAGGTGCACCGACCGCCCCTCCGGGCCCTTCGGCCGCCCAAGCGATGGCGGCGCTCGCGGCCGCCCAAGAGGCAGCGGAGGCGCTGGGAGTCAGTCTCAGTTGCGCGGTCGTCGATTCCCGCGGAGACATGATCGCGCTGGCCCGCATGGACGGGGCTCGGTTCTACACCACCGACGTCGCGCGCGGCAAGGCACGCATGTCGGCGCTGTTCGGGCAACCGAGCGGAGACATGGCGGACTTCGGCAACTCTCCCGCGTTCCAGAGCTTCAACGAGACGATCCCGGGGCCGCTTTATGCGTTCCAGGGCGCCCTACCAATCATGAAAAATGGCGAATTGATCGGCGCTATGGGCTGCAGCGGCGCGGCATCTCAAGTGGATGAAGACGCGGTGCGCTCCGCGCTTTCCGTTTTCTAGGTCACCACGTCGATTCCCTCTGGAGAATAATCGATGAACAGGATCACAAGAATCGCGCGGGCCCTGCTCGCGATCCTGCTCGTAGGTGGAGGCCTCGGCGCACCGCTGAGACTCGCGGCGCAGGCCGGCCCACAACGAATCACGCTCAACGAAGCTCAAAGCATCATCGCGGCTGCTCAAAGAGATGCCGCCAGCAAGAACCTTCGACTCAGCATCGCCGTGGTCGACGGTCGGGGCGACCTGATCGCTGCCGCCCGGATGCCGGATGCGCGCCCCACGACCATGGACACGGCGATCGGTAAGGCCATGGGCGCCGCGATCTTCGGGCGGCCGAGCGCCGACCTCGCTGCACAATCGACTTCTCCCCTCTATCAGAATATGAACGAGGCCACAGGCGGCCGGCTGCGATTCTTCCAGGGTGCGGTCCCGATCGTGCGAGACGGTTATACCGTGGGAGCGGTCGGCGCGAGTGGAGCGTCGGCCCAAGACGACGAGGACAATGTGAAAGCGGCACTCGCGGCAGTGGGGCTGTAGAGGTTGCAAGGGAGATTCCAGGGGAGGCTCTGCAGGCAGGAGCACCCCCAATTTGGAGGGAAACATTCGCGTGGTCGGCGGTAATCATTCCCTATGAAGACGAACGTCCCAGTGCGATGGGCGGCCCGGATGGAGGGCCTCCTGGGCGCCTACGTGCACGTGTTGGTCGGAACCGCGGTCCTCGCCGCCGCCTGTGCCACACTGGCCCTCCTGAGTATTCCGGCGCCCTCCCAGGCTCAGGAACTGGCGTGGGGGCTCACGGCGATTCCCGGTCTCAAGGTCGGGCACTTTACTCTTAGCGAGCGTCCGACCGGTTGCACCGTGGTGCTGGCCGAGGGTGGGGCGGTGGGAGGGGTAGACGTCCGCGGCGGCGCCCCCGGCACGAGAGAGATCGCTCTGCTCGATCCGGTGAATACCGTGCAGGTTGTGCACGCGGTCGTACTCTCGGGCGGGAGCGCCTTCGGATTGGACGCCGCAAGCGGAGTCATGCGGTATCTGGACGAGCGGGACATCGGCTACCGGGTCGGGCCTAACGTCGTTCCGATCGTGGCCGGCGCGATCCTCTTTGACCTGCCGGTGGGCGACGACCCGCGTGTCCGGCCCGACGCTGAGTGTGGTTATCGTGCGGCGACCGATGCCAGCAGCGAGACTCCGGCCGAAGGCAACGTCGGTGCCGGTGCCGGGGCCACGGTCGGTAAACTGCGTGGCCGGGCCCGCGCCATGAAGGGCGGTGTCGGAACAGCCTCGATCACCGTGGACGACGGACTCACGGTGGCGGCCATCGTCGCGGTCAACGCGGCGGGGGACATCATCGATCCGGCGACCGGGTCGGTCGTCGCGGGTGTTCGTACGGAGGATGGGCGCGGGCTCGCCGATGCACGCATACTGCTTCGGACAGGAGCGTCGATCGAGCCCCAAAGTGGGGCCAACACGACCATCGGTGTGGTTGCGACCAACGCCACGCTCACAAAGGCCGAGACCACCAAGGTCGCGCAAATGGCCCAGGATGGCCTGGCACGTACGATCTATCCCGCCCACACGGCTGGGGACGGGGACACGGTATTCTCCTTGGCCATGGGCACGTTCTCCGGAGATGAGTCGGTATCGAGGATCGGAGCCTTGGCCGCCGACGTGATGGCCGAGGCGATCTTGCGTGCCGTGCGCGCCGCTACCGGAATCCCGGGGATCCCCGCCGCAAGCGACATCAGCATGGGCAGGTGAGCGACCCCTTTCCAAGCCGTCGCCCTTGAATCCGACCCTCTTTCTACTACTCGCATACTCGGCGGGGCTCATCGGCCTCGGCGTGTGGATCGGCCGTCGCGTCGAGAGCAGCGGGGGCTTCTTCGTGGCCAATCGCCGCCTGAGCGCCGCGCTTCTCTTTTCGACCGTCCTCGCGGCCAACATCGGTGTCGCCAGCACAGTCGGGGCCGCTAGCCTCGGGTATCGAGACGGGCTCTCGGCCTGGTGGTGGGTGGGGTCGGCCGCGGTGGGTACGATGATCCTGGCCTTTTGGATCGGCCCTAGGATCTGGCGAGTCGCGACGAAGCATGGGCTCTACACCGTCGGCGACTACTTGGAGCACCGCTACGGTGGGTCGGTACGAGCTGTAGTCACCAGCCTCCTCTGGGTCGCGACCCCCGCGGCCCTCGCCGCGCAGCTCATCGCCCTGGCCAAGATCCTGGAGTTCGTTGCGGGCGTCCCCGAGTTGGCCGGCGTCCTCACGGGTGCCGTTGTGATGACGGTCTATTTCACGGCCGGAGGCCTCCTCACGTCGGCGTGGGTAAACATGGTGCAGCTTGTCGTGATCACCGTGGGATTCGCGATCGCGGTACCCTGGGCCCTGATCGCCGCTGGTGGCTGGAGCGCTGTGGTGGCCGCGGCCCCTGGGACGAGTGACTACATGAGCTTCTGGCAGGGGGGGAGCTCCGGTTGGGTCTACCTGGCACTCGTGGCCCCCAACTTCGTCGTTTCTCCGGGGCTGATCCAAAAAGCCTACGGAGCGGTGGATGAACGAGCGATCCGCGTCGGCTTAGGCGCGACCGCGGTGGCACTTCTCGCGTTCGCGATCGGACCCCCGTTGTTCGGCATGATCGCCCGCGTCTACGACCCGAGCCTGGTCGACATCGAACACGCCTTGATGGTGGTGTTGACGACAGGGCTCCCGACCATGGTGGGGAGCCTCGGGCTGGCCGCGGTGGTATCAGCGGAAATCAGTTCGGCCGACGCCATCCTCTTCATGCTGTCCACGTCCCTCTCCAAGGATCTTTACAAGCGATTCGCCCGCCCGAACGCCAGTGACGCTCAGGTGCTGAAGGTGGCGCGAGGGGCCGCCGTCGGGGGCGGAGCGTTGGGCGTGCTCCTGGCACTCGTTTTGCCTTCCGTCATCGCGGCTATAAGCGTTTTTTACGCCCTGATGGCGGTCTGCCTCTTCGTGCCTCTGGTGGCGGGTCTCTACACCCGCCTAGCGGGCGTCCCCGAGGCGATGGCCGCCTGCGGCGTCGGCGTGGTCACACTGATCTCCGTCGAGCTCGCCGGCCTCTCCGACGTGTACCCATTGCTGGACCGTAGCCTGCTCGGACTCCTGGCCTCGGCAGCAGCATTCGGTTTCGTGGCGTTATGGCGGTCTCGGAGAACGGCCCTGGTGCAACGCTGAGTCGGGTCTCCGTTATCCCGCGATCCGCTCGGCCCCCGCGTATACGTTGAAGCCGTCCGAGCGAGTGAAGCCGAGCAGGCTCATGTTGAAGCGCCGCGCCAGATCCACCGCGAGACTCGAGGGGGCCCCCACAGCGACGACGAGCGGTATGCCCGCCGCCAAGGCCTTCTGCATGATTTCGAATGAAGTCCGTCCCGAGACCGCCAAAACGGCCCTTCCCAACGGGAGCTCCCCGGCCAGAAAAGCCTGACCCACGACCTTGTCGACGGCATTGTGCCGCCCGACATCTTCGCAGACCGATACGAGCTCACCGGCCTCGTCGAAGCGGCCCGCCGCGTGGAGGCCACCCGTGCGGTCGAATAGCCCCTGCTGGGCTCGGAGCTTCTCCGGAAGGCCGCGCAGGATCGCGGGGTCCAGCCTCAGGCCCTCGTCCGGGATCTGCTCGCACCCTCGGACCTCTACCGCCTCCAAAGACGCCTTCCCGCACACCCCACAGCTCGAGCTCATGTAGAAATTTCTCGAAAGGGTATCGGGATCGAACGGGGCTCCAGGTCGAAGCCCCACGACGACGATGTTGTAGGTCTGAGGCCCGTCGGTCTGGCAGTAGCTGATCTCGGTGACATCCTCTCGGCGGCGCACGAGCCCCTCACCATAAAGGAAACCTGCCGCCAGCTCGAAGTCGTCCCCCGGCGTGCGCATCGTGACCGATACAGCAGAGGTCTCGCGGACGCCGTCCCGGGTGAACTCCACGCGGATCTCCAGCGGCTCCTCGACCGTCACGACGTCCTGCCGGGTGGTGAACCGGCCGTTGGCCAGGCGAGAGACCTTGACCCGCGACAGACCCTTCCCCGGCGTGATCACCGTCAGGATTCCTCGGACGCCGCGGGAACGAAGGCCACGATCCGAAGCGGACCACCACTCCCGCCGCTGATCTTCATAGGTAACGCGACCACGAAGGCACCCTCCTCGGGAAGCTCCTCCAAATTCGCCACGTTTTCGAACCCGGGGATGTTGGCGCTGTAGAGGGTCACGTGAGCCTCGAACCCGGAAGACTGACCATAGTCGATGCTCGGTGTGTCGATGCCCACCGCCGCGACGTTCCGTTGATCGACAATCCAGCGGGCCGCATCCGCATGGATACCGGGGAAGTGGAGCTCGGCGACGGCCTCCGGCCCGGTGCGCTCCGTTCCCAAGTAGCTGAGCCGGTCCGGCCAGCGGTCTCCCCAACCCGTCCGTAGGAGCAGAATGGCGCCGTCGGGAATGCGACCGTGGGCCTGCTCCCACGCTTCCAGATCTCCGACCTCGATCAGGTAGTCGGGGGTGGCGCGGACCGATACGTCCACGACCACGGCCGGGGCGATCAGTCGATCGAGTGGGATCTGTTCCGTGGACATCCCACCCCGAGAGAAATGAATCGGCGCATCGAGATGGGTTCCGCCGTGCTCCGCCGTCGAGATGTTGTAAGCGCTGTAGAAATAGCCCAACTCGGTCTCGCCGTAAGCAACTTCATCCAGCCGGAATCCGTCAGCCGTAGGCCAAAAAATGGTCTCTTCGGAATAGGGCGTAGGTGAGGTCGATCCAACGTCCTCCCGAACCATCGAACACGGCCGAGAAATCGGGCTCACCGGAGGAAGCCTGACAACCGGCGAAGATGATCAAGCTCAATGCCCCCACGAGCGATATCCGCATGACTCCCTTCTCCGACTCGGCCATTGCCATCCTCCCCGGTACGCTACCCGCCCATCGAGGCCAACTCCCGGACGGTAGCCGACAGCATGCGCACCTTGGCCGCGTCCCGCGGCCCTCCGGACTCGGACGACAACTCGTCGGCTATCCGGGCGAGCGCCTCCCGCCGGGCGGCCCCTGAGGCGCTCTGGGCGGCCGTGAGCTCCCGCCGTGTGGACTCGATCCGTGACGCCGACAGCCCGCCGGATCGCTCGAGTTGATCAAGGTACGCTCCCGCGAGGGCGAACGTGGTCGGCCAGACGAACTGGGGCTGGCCCTGGGCGTTCAGGTGGTCGAGCGTGACCGACACGGCAGCGTCGATCTCGTTCTGCGAAAGGAGCGGGCTCGGCGTGAGCTCGAAGATGTCGAGCCCACGGGCGATCTCAGAGTTCACGATCACACCGTTGTACCAATAGACCGACCAGCTCCCGCCCATCCGCATGCGGTCAGGATCCACGGGCCCGCGGTCGTGGAACGCGATCTCGACCGGGCTCGCAGGATCGGTCCAGTCGAAGACCGAGATCCCTCCTTGATACCATCCCTGCACCATCACATCGCGGCCCGGGATGGGGATGAGCGAACCGTTGTGCGCCACGCAGTTTTCCTGCGGCGTCTGGGGTGCCGGCAGCTTGTAGTAGCTCTGGAACTCCATCCGTCCGTTTTCCAGCGTAAAGATCGCGTCGGCACCCCATTCTTTGGGATCGGAAGGGCGGCACTTGGGCCCGCCGCCGCCACCCCATTCGTCCGTGAAGAGGACCTTCGTGCCGTCGTTGTTGAATGTCGCCGAATGCCAGTAGGCGAAGTTCTCGTCGCTGACCTCCCCGATGCGCTCGGGATTGACCGGATCGCTGATGTCGAGGAGGAACCCGTAGCCCCCGCAGGCGCCACCGGCCAACCCAATTTCCGGATACACGGTGATGTCGTGACACTGCGTGGGACCGGTGCCGGGACCGGCATCGGCCGCCCGAGCGGCTACCTGATCGAGAAAAGTTCTCAGGGCGGCGCTGTCTGCCGCCGTCGGCGCGCCGTCACCCCCGCGCTGGGCCACGACTTGGGAGAGCAGGTCGGCGACCTGGCGGTCCGGCAGTATCTGCGGTTCATCGGGGAACTCAACGATGAAAGCACCGCTCTCCCGCGCCTCTTCGATGGAAGCGAGATCATCAGGCGCCAGGCCATGGACCGGTGGCGCGACGAGGTCGGTGAAGATCCGGGGCGAACTCACGATGGCGGCCTGCTCGGGATTGGCGAGCGGCACCCTGATCACTTCGATCCTGAAGAGGGCGGAATTCGCGTCCTCTTCCAGCGGAGCGCCGGAGCATCCAGGAAGCTCCTCGGCGGGACGCACCGGAGCGGAGCCGGAGACGTAGACGTACACGTTCTCGTTGTCGTTCGGATCTTTCAGGACCGTGTGCGTATGCGACCCACGGCAGGTCTGGACGTTAGCCACGTATTCGGGGTTTCGGATGTCGCTGATGTCGAAAATCCGGATGCCACGAAGACGCTCCGGACTCACCGCCTCATCGACGCCTTCCGTGCCACAGTCAAGTCGGCCGCCGAACCCCTCGCCGGACACGAACATGAGGTCCCCGTAGACCGAGACGTCACTTTGCGACGCCGGGCAGACATAACCCGTCACGAGCAATGGCTGGCGGGGATCCTCGATATTCCAGACCTGAATGCCGTGGTAGTTGCCCTGGAACGCGTAGTTGCCCTTGAAGGCGAGGTCGGAGTTCGTGATGCCCACGAAGTCCTCCGGAGGAGGTGTAGTCGACACCAAGCGCAAGTTCCATATCGCCTCCTCGGCATCGAAGAGCCCAGGTTCGAGGCCAACACGGGGGTCCGGGCTCGGCGAAGTTTCGGCCGCCACTCGCGCGAGCGGTGTGGGGGCCGTCCCCGAGGTGGCGGAGCCAGACGCGCAGCCAGCGATAACAAGGACGCCCGCAGCGATCGGGAGTGCCAAGAAACGGCGCACGGTCGTCCAGGAGGTGCTGGGGTTGGCCAAGAGCTTGCTGGTCATGACGAACATCCCGGAATTAGAGTGATGGCCTTTGATCAAGGGCGCAGGCCGGTCGCCGCCGACTCCTGTAGCATGCGCTCCATCCGCGCGATCTCGGTCGCCTGATCCACTTGGATGTCGGACGCGATCTTGAAGACCGCCTCGTCGAGCGCCGCTCCGTCGGTGGCGAAGAGGTCGTGAACCATGGTCACGGCCCCTCCGTGGTGTTGAATCATATAGGTAAGAAAGAGCCGGTCGAAGTCCGCACCCCTCGCCTCGTCGAGTTCCCCCATCTGCTGACGCGTCAGCATCCCCGGCATGAGCATCCCGTCATCCGAAACTCGCACCGGAGAGCCAACTCCGTCGGTGTAAACCTCGGGAACCGGCTGCCCTCGATCCCGTAGCCACTGCTGCATCGCGACGATCTCGTCTTGCTGAGCGTTGATGGTGCGGGCCGTCAGGATCTGCACCGGCGGGCTGGCCCCGCGCGTGGGGGCGAGACCCGCCATCTCGAGCGCCTGGGCGTGATGGCTGATCATGCCGGTCATGAAGCGGACATCGGCCTCGGTGAACCGCGCGAGGGCACTGTCCGTGCGGGCGCGGTAAAGCGCCTCCAGATCGGCAGTCGAAGCGGCAACCGGAGATGGGGACGTCTCCGCTCCCATCCCCGCGCTGCCGCAGGCAGCGCCGGCGACCACCGCGAACAGGGCGGCGCTCGTCCAACGGCCGTGTGAAGCCCTCATCAGAGCGTCATCGATTCAGGTTCGTCGGGGTGCAGCTGGAGGCGATGTGCTCGCACAGCGCGTTCGTGTAGACCTCTATCATCGTGACGTAGCTGGCGAAATCGAAGGCCGCTCCATGCGCACCGGGAGGAAAGAAACGGAACTCCGCATCCTTGCCGGCCCGCGCGAGCGCCGTCAGGAGCTGCATGGTGTGCTGCGGCTGCACGTTCTCGTCCATTCCGGAATGGACCAGGAGGAGCTGGTCCTCGAGGGCTTCGACCCAGTTCAGGGTCGAGCTCCCCTGGTACCCGTCCTCGTTCTCGCCGAGAAGGCCCATGTACCGTTCGGTGTAGATCGTGTCGTAGAGCCTCCAGTCGGTTGCGGGCGAGTTGGCGATACCCAACACGAACACCCCCGGGTGCCTCAGCAACGTCGAGATCGACATGAAGCCCCCGTAACTGGTGCCCTGGATCGCCATGCGATCGCCGTCGACCCACGGTTGCGACGCCAGCCATCGCGCCACTTCTGCGAAGTCGTTCGCCTCCCACTTGCCCAACTCGCGATACACGACCTCCATGAAGTCACGGCCGTAGTTGCCCGACCCACGGTTGTTGAGGCCGACCACGATGTAGCCCTGCTGGGCGAGGTACTGTTGCCAGCCGTCCGTTGCCCACTGGTCGGACACCTGTTGGGATCCGGGGCCACCATAGATCGACACCACCACCGGGTGTCGCTGCGACGGGTCGAAGTTCGGCGGCCTGATCATCGAGCCGTCGAGCTCGACTCCGTCGGACGTCGTGAAGCTGAACAGCTCGGTGGGTGAGTAAGCGTGGGAGCTGACGTACTCCGCAACCTCTGCGTTGGCCTCCAGCGTGGTCAGCAGCTCGCCTCCGCGATGCCCGCTCCGGAGCTCGACCTGCCGTGGCCGACTGCTGCTCGACCACGTGTCGATGTAATAGTCCATGTTCGGGGACATGTCGATGCCGTGGGTACCCGCAACGGATGTCAGCCGCTGCTTGTTCCGGCCATCGAAGTCGACTGCGTAGAGGTGACGCTGGAGTGGGCTCTCCTCGGTGCCTGTGTAATAGATCGTACCGGTCTGGGCGTCGATGCCCTCGACGCGTGTCACTACCCACTCGCCGCTCGTCACCTGGTTCAGCAACTCACCGTCGTATGAATAACGGTACAGGTGGTTGTAGCCGTCCCGGTCGCTGATCCAAAAGAACTCCCGCAAACCCTCGGGAAAGAGGAAGTAGTGCTGCACACCGGCGAAGAAGTCGAACACGTCGATCCACGCGTCGCTCCGCTCCTCCATCACGAGGCGCCGCTCACCCGAGCGCACATCGAAGAAGTACAGCCGGAGGTCGTTCTGGTGGCGGTTCAAGGTGACGACGGCCAGCGTATTCGGGTCGCTCGTCCAGTAGATCCGCGGAACGTAGTACTCACCGGCAAGACCCACTTCCATCCAGCGCGTCTCGCCCGAGGCCACGTCCACCACACCGATGCGCATTTCCGAGTTGTCCTGCCCGACCTTCGGGAAGGGCATCACCGTCCACTCCGGGTACTGGCCCTCCCAGTCCGTGATCTGGATGGTGGGGACGTCCGCCACGTGCGTCTGCCAGTACGCGATTCGCCGGCTGTCGGGGCTCCACGTCCATGCCTGCGTGAGGCCGAACTCCTCCTCGTAGACCCAGTCGAACACGCCGTTCCAGACGATGTCGCTGCCGCTCGACGTCAGCCGACGCTCCCGCTCGGCATCCATGTCGTAGACGAACAGGTCACCTCCCCGCTCGTATCCGAGGAGAGCGCCGTCCGGCGACAGCTCCGCGGTGCGCGCGTCGTCGGCCGCCAGCACGAGCGACTCGTTCTCCACTCCGTACACGTAAAAGTCCGCGATGCCCGAGTATCGGTAGATCGGCCGGAAATCGGCCTGGAAGACGACGTGCCGCGAATCCGGGGCCCAATCGAACGAACGGTACCGCAGCGGTTCCGACCCTCCCGGTACAGTCAATACCCCCGGATCGAAGAGCAGCTCGTCGCTGCCCGACTCCGGGTCGTACGCTCGGACCTCCGGTCGGCGCGTTTGGGTGTTCACGAGCGTGTACGAGTACCGTCCACCCTCGTCGATCCAGTTCACCCCGGCCGGGCCCGCACGGCCGGACAGCCGACCCGAGATGCTCAGCGCTTCCTGGACACTCCCGATCCGCTCCTGGGCCCGTAGCGGGATCACGCTCACCAGCGCCAGTGCCACTACGAGGCTCGCATGCAATCTCATTTTTCTTCTCGCTCGATTCTGAGGGTCTTGTGACAGTCGAACAGGCCAGACGATCACGTTTTCGGGGCGACGGACAAGGTAGGCACGGACCTCAGTGCAGTCGAGCGTACATTCGAACCCTGGTCCGGGACGTTCGCCCGAGGCGAAGGGGATGGCAGTGCAATTCTCAGACGCTACAACGGAAACCCCCGGAAAACCGAGGCGATTCTCCGGGGGTTCGTGGACGTCGGCCCGCCGCGGTACCTTCTAGGAGGGATACCAATCCAATACGCGCACCTCGATATCCGCCTCGCCTCGGAGAGCCTCGACGAATTCGTCGACCGGCTGCTCACGGTTGTGATACGGGTAAACGACCGCGGGCCTGATGATCTTCACGCAATCCGCCGCAGCCGACGGCACCATCCGGCCATGGGGTAGGTTCACCGGCATGAAAGCGATGTCGATGTCCTCGAGCGTCTGGATCTCAGGGACACACTCCGTCACTCCCGAGAGATAGATTCTCTGACCGCCGAGGCTGAGGACGTACCCGTTGCCCTCACCCCGCGCGTGGAACGGGGAGCCGGGGAGGAGATCGTACATAGGCACGGCCTCCACAGGCACACCCGCCAGCGTAGCGACATCGCCGTTGTTCATGATCATGGCGTCGGGAACTCGCAGAACCCGTTCGCGCCCTCCCTCGTCCCTCGCATCCTCGGGAGTAGAAGGAAGTACGACCGGAGCCCCGGGCTTACGAAGCCGTTGGATCAGATCTGGGTCGAGGTGGTCCCCCGGTGTATCGGTGATCAGGATGAGGTCGGCCGGCCTCGCGTTGGTGTAGTCGCCTCGGCTCCAAGGGTCGACGTGGATTACCGTCCCGGCGAACTCGAGCTGCACGCCGGCTCCGACGTACGACGTAATTTCGACATCACCGGCATCGGCCGCGGGCCCCATCTCGTCATCAGCTCCCCCCGGACCGCAGGAGCCGACCGCAGCGGTCAGCGCGAGGAACACACCACCCGAAGCCAGACTACGAGCAACTTTCTTCATCCGTGACACTCCTTTCCTTAGAACATCGCAATGCCGTTGATCGCCTAACGAGCCACCTGCCTCAGGGGAGAGGGAGGCGTAGCGCGACGAGAGATCCGGGGAGGCCGCGCCCGGACACGGCGGTCACGATGTACTGCCTGCCTTCGTGCAGGTACGTCATCGGGGCCGTGTCCGTGGTAGCTGGCAACTGGACCGTGCCGAGCCGCTCCCCGGTACGCTTGTCCACAGCGTGCATGCGCGGCTCCCCCGACCGCCCTTCGCCATAGATGAGGAGACTCTGCGTAACCATGGCCGTCGCGTGAGACGCCTGACCGGTATTCGGAAGATCCACGCCCTGAAGCATGGGGTGATTCCTGATGCGCTCCGGCGTGTCCCCGTTGGGAATCCACCACAGGTGTTCCCCGGTATTCATATCGATGGCGGTGATCCGCCCGTAGGGGGGTTTAAGCATCGGAAGTCCCTCAGGACCGCGGAAGCCCCCCGGCACCGGGTTGTGATGCCACTCGACGACAGTTGTACCGGACTGCCCCGTCATTACGGCATCCCTCACCTCCCCCGGCACCAAAACGAAGGCGCTACAGGTCTTCACGGACGCCACATACATGATCCCGCTCTGCGGATCCATCACGGTACCGCCCCCGATGTTGGACCCGCCTCCTGCCGCGGGGCAGAACACGGCTCCCTTCTTGCCCTCCGCGTTCTCAGAGTGGAGCGGCGGGTTGTACATGGGACCGAGGCGCCACTCGCTCGCGATCTCACGCGCCAATGAGTTGATGGCCGGCGTGAAGTCGATGAGGTCGTCTTCGGTGATCCCCTGCATCTCGTACGCAGCGGGTCGGGTGGGGATAGGCTGGGTGGGTGAAGTCTGCTCGGTCGGAACGTCGGACTGAGGCACCGGCTGTTCCTCGATGGGCCAAATAGGCTCTCCGGTCACGCGATTGAAAGCGTAAACGAAGGCCTGTTTGGAGCTCTGCACCAGTGCGGGAATCTCCCTACCGTCCACGGTGAGGTCCACGAGATTCGGAGGAAGGGGGAAATCCCGGTCCCAAACGTCGTGGTGGATCGCCTGAAAGTGCCAGATCCGTTCGCCCGTCCGGATGTCCAGGGCCACGATGCTGTTTCCGTAGAGATTGTTGCCGGGCCGGAAGCCACCGAAGTAGTCGTTGGTCGGCGCGTCGGTCGTGATGTAGATGATTCCCCGTTCCGGATCGGCAGAAAGGGGCGGCCACGTGTTGACGTTCCCAGTCCAGGACCAAGCGTCGTTCTCCCACGTTTCGTGTCCGAACTCACCGGGTTGCGGTACGACATTGAACTTCCAGAGATGCTCTCCGGTGCGGGCGTCGTATGCGAGGATGTCTCCAGGTACGTTCTCCCGGCGGGTATCGAGGCGCCCCGTCAAGTTCGAGTTCCCCATCACCACCACTCCATTCACGACGATCGGGGGCGAAGTATTCGTGATATACCCGATCGAGTCGGGGATGCCATACTCCGGGTCCATGGGTGGCCCAGATCCTTCAGCAGATCGACCGTGCCGCCCTCTTCGAATCCATCGACGGGCACGGGCGCACCAAAGCCCTCGATCGGGCGTCCCGTTTCGGCGTCCAGAGCGTGCAGGAAAAAGGCCGGCGTGACGAGATAGATCACGCCCCGTCCATCGATCTCGGTGTAGGCCACACCCTTCCCGTGGCTCTTTCTCGACGAGCGCTCCCACCGCGTCGTGTGGGGCTCACGGTAGATCCAGAGCGTCTCTCCGGTGGCGGGGTCGAGGGCCGAGACCGTACGGCTCTGCCCAGCCACGGTATAAAGCTTTCCGTTCGCGTAGATCGGCGTTGCACGCAGAATGTAATCGAGGGAGGGGCCGAAGTTGTCGCCTCGCCAGACCCAGGCCTGCTCGAGGTCATTGAAGTTGTCGGCGTTGATTTGATCGAGGGGCGAGTACCGTGTGCTCCATGCATCAGCGCCCCAGTAGCGCCACTCCCCGAAGGGCGTACCCCGATCCTGAGCATAAGCTGAAGTCGAAGCCAACAGGATTCCGATCAGCGCAAGTGATCGGGCCAAGCCCGAGGGAAAAATCGACGGCAAAAAGCGACTCCGGTCCCGCATCATGAATGCCCTCTGTTCCTGGGATCCGCCGACCCCACGCGCACTCCAGGGCGCGATGGGCAAACGGCGTGCTGGGCAGCGCGCCAGCCGGCTCACCGATACGGTGCTTTCGGGGTTGTGTCAAGTAATTACGAGCAGTGTCGGGGGGTACTGGAGACGCTATCGCGCCGCCCCGACAATCCTCGCAAACTCCGACCACGCCACCGGCGACCCGTGGATCGGAACGATCGTCTCGACGTCGAGCCCGAGGCGCTGCACGTGGCCCAAGAGCGACCGGTTGGCCGGGGTGACCCCGGCCGGGGAGGGGAGGCCAGAACCGGATGAGTCGAAGAGATCGGCCTCGATCAGGATCCGCTCGGTCGGGAGATAGGCGATCAGCATGCCCTCCACGTGCGCGAGCGGGTGCACGTAGGAAACATGCATCGAGCGCTCTCCGTCGTTGAGCCAGTAGTTCTCCCGCACCGTCTCGTACTGATAGCCCTCCGCGAGTTCCGTCGGTGGCCACAGCGAGACCATATCGGGAGCGAGCGTCCGGGGTGCGTAATTGAGCACGTCCCGCGTGTAGAAATCGTAGTTCTTCCATTGTGTGATGATCGTGGCACCGATGTGCATGTACGTCCGGAGACCACCGATGTGGTCGTGGTGCTGGTGCGTATTCACCAGGAACCGGATCGGCTTGTTCGGTGCGAGGCGCGCGACCTCGTCGATGACGGCGAGGCTGCGCCGCTCGTCCACGGGAGCTTCCACGACCGCTAGGTAATCTTCGAACTCCACGGCCACGCTGTTGTGTGACGACCCCCCGAGGAGCCACACACCGTTGGCCAGCTCCCGGGTGGTGACCACGGTCGGGAACTCGGCTTGTCGCACCACGTCCGGGACCGTGACCGGGTCGTCGCAGTCGTTCGCACGGATGTCGTCAAGTGTACCGCCGAACGCATTGTGTCCGGCGTTGACGCTCTGGGCCTGGTAGTTGTCGTCCCATCCCTCGTGCTGATGCCAGCCCGTGGGAAAGCGCACGCCGTCACCGATGTCCACGTAGCTCGCGTTGGTGAATTCGTGCTCGTAGTTCATATCGCCGAGCACGGGGTCGGGTACCCAGGTGTGGATGCGCTGGAGCATATTCTCGCTGTTGATGGTGGCGTCCACTCTGTACTTCCCGAGGACGGTGATCGAGACGATGGTGACCCTCTCGGGCACCGTGGTCGCGCCGTCCCGACCCATCTCCCCCAGCTCCCATCGCCAGGTCGCCTTGGGATCGGCACCGGGCATCATTGCCGCCTTGAGGAAGTCGTGGGGGTTGATCCACATGTCGAGCTGCCATCGCTCCGCCTCCTCGGGCGGTACCGGAATGGGTTCGCCCCCCCGCCCATCGATGTGCCAGGCATGTTCTCCGTTGACCACGAAGCGCTGGTGGGTATTTCGTTGGATCGGCGTCCCCCCTCGCCACCCGAGCCCGTGCTTCCACGAAGCGGGGTTTTGGCCCGGCTCACGGTCGAATTCCTCGACCATGGTTCCGGCATCCCAGTTCATGGTCCGCGTGTAGTTCGTCAGGGGTCGGCCTCGTGGCCAATCCACCTCGAACCCATTCAGCCTCTGCTGCCCCACCATGCCCGCGTAGGCGGTCCCTGAGATCGCCACGCAGCGCAGGTTAGAGGCCCCGATGGCCTCGGCGGCGGCTCGCAGTATGGGAGCCGGATCGAGATAGCCAGGCGGGAGCTCCTGAGAGGCCGCCGGCCCGCCCATTAACGTCGCCGCGACGATGAGACCTGATAGCCGGATAGACAACGGTCCTCCTCAGCTCATGCCAGTGGGATCAAACTGCCTGTCGGCGGCTGGCGCTTCGCTCCCCGACTCGTCTACAGAAACGGTCGGTCTGGTGGCACGAAAACGGCTAGGCGGTGATCGCCGTCACGACCCTCCGGACGTTGACGGAACGAACGCAACCATCTGCAGCGGCAACTCCCCGGTCTCGAGACGCACGAGTTCGATCTCGCTGCCGTCCGGCCGACTGAGGTCCGCGCAGCACATGCCGTAGGTCCCTGGTGCTCGTGACGGCTGACCAACGGCCCTGATCGGGTCACCAGCCTTGAGAGTCTCAGCGTGCCAGCCACGGCGGGACATGTTCACGGCCCCACCCAACTCGACTTCCCATTCCACCACCTCGCCATTTTCGTTCTCCGCCTCGATGTAGAGGAACGAGTGCGGGTTCCGGAAATTGAATCTCAGGATGGAACCAACTGCCTCCACGCTCCTGTCGGGGTCGTAGAACGGCGCGCTGCTATGGTGCGCCTCAGCCGGGAAATCCGTGATTACGAGGCCGAGGACCACGAGGGCGGCGAGTGACGATATCCAGAGAAGTGGTTTCACCGGTCGGTCTCCTAAAAGTTGCCTATCTTATCCGAGCCTTATCGGTTTATTGGTCTTATCGGTACTTCGGGATCATGTACTTCACTGCACGACGCGCATCTACCGCATCACATTCGTACGGATTGAGCCTGTAGCCCTCGGGAGCCGGGAGCCAGCGGGTCGTGTATGACGCAGGTTCCCTGAGGAACATCGGATCCTCGACGGTCAGGGTCAGGCGCAACTCCTCTCCTTCGCGCCAGTACCTCTCGGTCACCTTCTTGAGCTGGGACGACGGGATCCCGTTGTAATCGTCGAATCCCGTGATATCGAAGACGAAGTGGGTTGTTTCGACGAGGAGCGCGTCGCCTTCGTATCGACCGACCGAGAAACCCTGGACGCCGTATCCGTTTAGGGGCGGATCGCGCCCGTCCAGCCAAACAGTTCGGAGCTGGTCGTCCTTCTCGTACCGGAACATGACCCGATCCGGCCACTGCACGACTTCCATGAAATAGGGGTCATACTGGAGCGCCGGCGACGCCGATGGAACGCAATCGTACTTCGGTGCGATCGCCTCATCGAAAACCTCCTGATAGGCGAGCGCACGCTCGTTGAGCACGGGGAAATTGTCCGGCGTCCAGGGCATGTTCGGTCCGTTGACCGGACGCGCACTGCCGCGGCCGTCCCACATCCCCACCAAGTCGGGAATCGCCGCCACGGTCGATTGGGCGGTGACCTCCGCCGGAGCCCCACCAATCCCCACCGCAAACAAGGCAGCCGCTGCGGCCAAGCACGCGAGCGATCGAGAAAGCACCGGGCTGTCCGTCCTCCTCATCCTCCCTCTCCTTGTTTCCGGCAATCCTCGAGGATTTGCGATACCGTCACACCTAATTCACGGGACGCAATTCACGGAGGTGAATCTACAGCGGCTCCCGACTTAGGGATAGATGGCCCGCGAAGGTCCGGGCCGGGCCCCGCCTCGCGCTCAGAGAACCCTGGCGGGCGCCCGCCTCCCAGAGTATCCTTGGTCCCGAACAGGACCGGAGTCTACGGAGTCCTAAGGCCAAGTTTCCGATGAAAGGGAAAAATCACATGAAGCGCCTCCTTTAATGTGGCAACCGCCACCGCCTTCTTCGCGCTGTCGGCGCCTGCGGATTCGTCCGCGCAAGCGAGCGTGTTCTTGGGCGGGGGCACAACGATTCCCACGAGCGACTACAACGACTTCGCCAAGGTGGGATGGCAGGGACACGGCGGGGTGCTTGTCCCTGTGGGTGAAATGGGCGTCGTGGTGGGAGCCGAGGGCTACTACGGTAGCAACGGCCACGACACCGACGGTGACAAGACGAACCTGTACGGTGGCGTAGCTTTGGTCGGTTGGCAGGGTGGGGACCCCGACGGGATATCGCCCGGCGTCTACGCGGGATTGGGCTCCATGACCCACTCGTTCAAGTCGGACAATACCCCCCTCTTGGAGGGCTCGGACACGAGCCTGGCCGCGGGCGGGGGGGCGGGCGTCAGCTTCCCACCCGGAAGCATCAGTGGCTTCGTGGGCGCTAATTTCGTCACGGGCTTCAGCGACAACTCTGGAACGAAGTATTTCGGGTTCGGCTTCAGCGCGGTCATCCCGGTCGGCGGCGGCGGCATGTAGTCGTGCGGGCCGACCGCTCGAAGACCTGGCGGCAACAGGGAGCTGGCAGCGACAAGGGGCTGGCAGCAACAAGGGGGCTGGCAGCAACAAGGGGGGAGGTCCTGCACGGGCCTCCCCCCCTTCCTTTCCAGCGCTCTCGGGGACCAGCTCACCAAGCGGATGCGTGGTGGATAGAGAGGCCGATCGGACTCGCGCGTTTGCCGCCCCACCCCACCCTTCCTATTATCATCAGCCAGCCTCCTCGGCAGGCTCGAATCCACCATGCCCGCGAGTGACCAAACGATGACGATGGACATCTCTCAACCATGACGCCGGACGTTTCTCGACCATGACGCCGGACATCTCTCGAAGAGACCTCCTCAAGGTCTCCGCCCTCGCGAGTGGGGCCACCGTCGTCAACGCGTTGGGCTTCAACTTGAAGCCCGCGTACGCGGCCGCCCGCGAGCTCAAGATCTCCAACGCCCGCGAATTCAAGACGGTGTGCCCATACTGCGCCGTCGGGTGCGGGGCGATCGCGTACGTCCACGGGAGCGGCGGCCTCAACACGGTGAACTCCATCATCCACGTGGAGGGAGATGCGGACAGCCCCATCAACGGTGGGACACTGTGCCCGAAGGGGGCCGCCCAGATGCAGCTCGCCATGAGCCCGCGCCTCGAGAAGGGCCCCAAATACCGTGAGGCGGGCGCTTCGGAGTGGACCGATGTCACCTGGGACTTCGCGATGGACTGGTTCGCCAGGAAGTTCAAGGATTCGCGAGACGCCTCGTTCGTGGAGCGGGACGAGGAGGGCCGAACGGTCAACCGCTGCGAGGGCATCGGCTGGGTGGGAAGCGCCACGGTGGCCAACGAGGACGCCTACTTCATCACCAAGACGATGCGCGCCATGGGGTTGGTCTACATCGATCACCAGGCCCGGATATGACACAGCCCCACAGTGGCCAGTTTGGCCGCAACGTTCGGGCGGGGCGCCATGACGAACCACTGGACGGACATCAAGAACACCGACGTGGTGCTGGTCATGGGCGCCAACCCGGCGGAGAACCACCCCTGCGGGTTCAAGTGGGCGCTCGAGGCCAGGGATGAGCGCGGCGCCCGGATCATAACGGTCGACCCCCGTTATACCCGCACCTCCGCCGTCGCCGATCATCACCTGCAAATTCGCCCTGGCTCCGACATCGCGGTCCTGGGCGGGATGATTCACAAGGTCCTCGACGAAGGGCTCTTCCACGAGGAGTACGTCCGGCTGCACACCAACGCCTCGTTCATCGTGGAAGAGGGCTTCGGATTCGAGAATGGTCTTTTCGCGGGATTCGACCAGGCCCAGGGCGCCTACGACCGGACGGCCTGGGAGTATGAGCGCGGCTCGGACGGCTTCGTGCGGCGGGACATGACCCTCCAGGACCCGCGCTGCGTCTTCCAGCTCATGAAGAGCCACTACAGCCGCTATACGCCCGAGGTGGTCGCGCAGATCGCGGGATGCTCCGCCGAGCAGTTCCTCGCCATGGCGGAGATCGTATGCTCGACGGGGACGGCCGACCGGGTCGGCACGATCATGTACGCCGTGGGCTGGACCATGCACACCGTCGGGAGCCAGATCATCCGCACCGCGGCGATCCTCCAGCTCATCCTCGGCAACATCGGCCGGCCGGGAGGGGGTATCAACGCGCTCAGGGGTCACGCCAACGTGCAGGGCGCAACGGACCACGCCATCGTCGCCGGCATTCTTCCCGGCTACCTGAGTGTGCCTGTTCCGGATCAGACGTCTCTGGCGAGCCATCTCACGGAGTCCACGCCGAGACCGCTGGTGCCCGACACCGTCAACTACTGGGGCAACTATCCCAAGTTCATGATCTCCCAGCTCAAGGCGTGGTTCGGCGATACGGTCGGGCCCCAGAATGAGTTCGGATATCACTACCTGGGCAAGCCAGGGGGCGACGCAACGTGGCTCTCCATGTGGGACCAGGCGCATAAGGGAAGGCTCGAGGGGCTCGTGGCCTTGGGCTTCAATCCGCTCCTGGCCGGACCGGATGTGCCCCGCCTCCTGAGAGCCATGGCGAACCTGCAGTGGAAGGTGGTCATCGATCCGTTCATGCTGGATTCCGCGGAGTTCTGGCGGGCCCCGGACGTCGATCCCGCCGAGATCCAGACCGAGGTGCTCTACCTTCCGGCCACGCACTGGGTCGAGCGGGCGGGATCCTTCACCAACTCGGGCCGCTGGGCCCAGTGGAAGGAGCAAGCCATCGACGCACCGGACGGGGTCCGCTCCGACACCTGGATCCTCTCCGAGCTCTTCTGGCGCGTGCGGGAGCTGTACGAAGCCGAGGGTGGCGCCTACCACGAGCCGATCCTCAACCTCCAGTGGAACTACCTGAACCAGCGGGAGCCACGCCTGGAGGAGTTGGCACAGGAGATCAACGGGTCCGACCTCCGGACGGGCGAGCTCCTCTCGTCCTTCGGCCAACTCCGCGACGACGGCACGACCACGTCGGGAAACTGGCTCTACACGGGCAGCTTCACGGAAGAGGGGAACATGATGGCTCGGCGCGGGACCGACGACCCCTCCGGCATGGGCTTTCATCACGACTGGGCGTTCAGCTGGCCCGCGAACCGGCGTGTGCTCTACAACCGGGCTTCGGCCGACGGGGAGGGCAGACCGTGGGATGTCAGCCGGTCGGGAATCCGATGGACGGGAGAGCGGTGGATCGGCGACGTCCCCGACTACGGCCCGACCACGCCGCCCGATCAAGCGGGCGCGTTCATCATGACCGAGGAGGGTGTGGCTCGGCTGTTCACGACCTATCTGGTGGACGGACCGTTCTCCGAACACTACGAGCCGGTGGAGAGTCCCACGCCCAACATCCTGCACGATGATGTTCCGACCAACCCGCTGATCCATTGGTACGACGGTGTCCAGGAGACTCTCGCCAACGGCACGGACGACTACCCGTACGCGTGCACGGTCTACCGCGTCGTGGAACGCGAGCATTTCGTCACATCCCACGTCCCGTACCTCGTTGAGTTGATGCCGGACTTCTTCGTCGAAGTCCCCTATGGTCTCGCCGAGGAGAAAGGGATCGAGAACGGCGAGCGGGTCCGCGTGTGGTCCAAGCGCGGTGAGGTGGAGGGAGTGGCCGTGGTCACGAAACGGATCAAGCCCCTCACCGTAAACGGCCAGACGTGCTGGACCGTAGGCATCCCAGTGCACTGGGGGTTCAAAGGGATCACTACGGGCGCCATGGCCAACAACCTCACGCCCTTCGTCGGCGACGCCAACACGAGCTGCCCTGAGTTCAAGGCCTTCCTCGTGAACATGGAGAAAGCCTGATGGCCCCGGACGAAGGCATGCTGACCCAGGGCGCGCAGGCCTCTCAGGGCGGCCTCCGCGTCAGGCGGATCTCAGCTACACCAGGCCACTCGCTCGAGCGAGGGCCCGACGGCGCGCCCGCTCCCCGAACGGGACCCGAGTACGCAAAGCTCATCGACATCTCGCGCTGTATCGGCTGCAAGGGGTGCGAGGTGGCGTGTAAGGAGTGGAACGAATTAGGTGTGGAGCCCACGGAGAACTTCGGGAGCATGCAGAGCCACCGTGACCTCGGCCCGGACACGTGGCTCCTCATGCGCTTCAACGAGATCGAGGTCGCGGATGACCTCCAGTGGCTGATCAAGAAGGACGCCTGCCTTCACTGCGAGGAGCCCGGTTGCTTGTACGCGTGCCCGGCTCCGGGGGCCATCGTCCAGTACGAGAACGGGATCGTCGACTTCAACCAGGAACAGTGCATCGGCTGTCAGCTGTGCGTATCGGGTTGCCCCTTCGACATCCCCCGGTTCAATCCGGACACCAAGAAAGTCTACAAGTGCAACATGTGCGTCGATCGGGTCGAGGCTGGTCTGGAGCCGGCGTGTGTGAAGACCTGCCCCACGAACGCCATCTCCTGGGGCACGAAAGAGGACATGGTCAGGCTGGCGGAGAAAAAGGTGGAGGGTCTGCAAGGGCGGGGCTTCGAGAACGCCACCCTCTACGACCCAGCCGGCGTGGGCGGCACGCACATGATGTACGTAGTGCCGCACGGGGACCAGCTCGACGAGTACGATCTACCGGCTGATCCCACGGCCGCCCCGGGAGCCCTCGCCGCCCTAGGGGGCCTACGGCAGCTCGGCGCCTCCGCGCTCGGCCTCGGACTCCTGGCCACTGCGCTCCACTACCTTGGATTCGGACCCCAGGAGCCCGAAGCGGAGGCGGTCGGGTCGGGCGACGGCGCTGGGATGTCTGGGCCAGCACCCGTAGGCGGCGGAGCGGGTGCCAGAGCGGGCGGCGGGGTGGGGCCGACGGCAACCGGCGAAGCCGACAGAAGCACCGACGCATGAACGACCGCGGTGAACTTCAGCGGTTCACATACGCCGAAAGGGTCATGCACTGGATGGCGGGCCTCTCCTTCGTGTTTCTCCTGTTCACCGGGCTGGCCTTCTCTCACCCACGGCTCTATTGGATCACTAGCCTGGTCGGCGGCGGATCGACGGCTCGAGTCCTTCACCCGTGGATGGGCGTCCTCTTCACCGGCTCGATGGCGGTCATGTTCCTCATGTGGGCCAAGGACATGGCGGTGCACGACCGCGATCGGGCA
The DNA here is from genome assembly GCA_965219445.1 of Longimicrobiales bacterium. Classification (GTDB taxonomy): domain Bacteria; phylum Gemmatimonadota; class Gemmatimonadetes; order Longimicrobiales; family Gaopeijiaceae; genus UBA822. Next base: position 803,475 of record CBDCNQ010000005.1, read on the forward strand.
TGGCTTAAGGCCGTGAAACACTATGCTGTCCACGACAAAGACAACGTGCCTCCGGCGGGCAAGTACAACGGTGGTCAGAAGCTGTTCTTCTGGTCGATGGCCCTTCTCGGCATCGCCTACGTTGTGACCGGGATTCCCATGTGGATGCCCGGCGGTGCCCTGGGCCTGGGCCCATTCTACGGAGGCGTGGTGAACGCCATGCGCTTGGTCCATTACCTCTCCACCGTGGCCGGCGGCCTGCTCTTGATCGTGCACGTCTACCTCGGGACCATCGCTTATCCGGGGACGCTCGGCGGGATGCTTCACGGATCCGTGTCGCGCGCGTGGGCCAAGCTCCACCACCCCCTCTGGCAGAAGGAGCGATCCGGGCCCTGAGCCCCGACGGCTCTGGCACCATGGGCAGGCTCTAGACCTATGGGCAGCCCCCAAGTGGGGAATCCCTGGAGTGCCCGTCGCGCCCGGGCCATCGATCTTGTCGACCGTGCTCCCCATGCGGAGGAGATGCTCACGTTCTACGTGGCACTCACCGAGGCGCAGGAGAGCGTAGCCGAGCTTGTGCCGGTAGCGGACTGGCTGGGGCTCGTTCGGTCACACGAGGGCGACTTTCCATGGCTCCGCGTGGAAAGGCTTCCCCTCGATGAACTCGCCCTCTCCTTCGGCGATTTCCTCTCCAAGGTCGCGGAGTTCGGAAACGAGACGATCAAGGATGGCGCCCGGGTGCTGCTCTCCCAAGACGATGACCGGCGGCTCGAGCCGCTTCGCGCGGCGCTTGCCGCCTGGAGGAAGGGAGAGGGAGAGGGAGAGGGAGAAACAAAGACTGAGACAGAGGCGGACGAATTCTTCTTTTACGCCCGTGCCTTCCTCGAGGCCGTAGTGACGTCAATCGCCAAGACGGACTCGAGTCAGCCCACGGACTGGAAGCAGAACGTATGCTTTGCATGCGGCAGCACACCCCAGGTGGCGGTACTCCGAGATCTCCCCGACGCCGTCGGTCAGCGCAGTCTGATGTGCTCCATGTGCGGGACCGAGTGGCGCTTTCAACGCCTCACGTGTCCTCACTGCGGTGAGATCGAGGCGGACAAGCTTCCGGTGCATACAGCGGAGTCCATTGCCCACGTCCGGGTCGACGCGTGCACGACGTGCTCCCGGTATATCAAGACGGTGGACCTAAGGGAGAAGGGTGACGCCATACCGCTGGTCGATGAACTGGCCGCGGTGGAGCTGGATCTCTGGGCGCAGGAGCAAGGACTGACGAAGCTTCGGGCGAACGTGCTGGGACTGTAGGGCTCACGCGCTCGTTGCCCTTACAGACACCCGGCGGACTTAAGCATTCCGCATCACATAGATCGTCCAACCCACGTCGAATCGCGCTCCCAAATGTGTCCATGTCTGGATGGGACAGATTTCCGGCTCAACGGCAATCCTCCGCATCCACCACCCTGAACCCTTCCAACCGCGCAGCCTCAGCAAGGCGGGCATCACGTGTACAGAAGGGGTGCCCACTGGGTCGGTCATCCGCCCAGACCATGGCCGCCCCGATCTGCAGGGCGTCTGCCGCCCGTAAGGGATGGCGGAGTAGGATGCGACCGGCGTGCTCGCGTACCCCGTCCGTGGGAAGCACCTCAGTCCACGACGAAGCGAGCGTCTGTAGAAGGCTCCGCGCCACATCCACTTCCCGGTTGGAAAGGACACCGTCCCGCCCCACACGCGCCAGCGACGAGGCGCACTCGACCGGTGTCCCCCACCAGACGACCATGGCCGGATCGCGCTCCAAGGCGGCTCGCAACGGGGCCGTCGTCGGCTCGTCGATGATCAGCGGGATCAACGCTGAGGTATCCCAGAAGATCACCAGCCTTCAGCCCGCTCCTCCAAGGCGGCCGCCCCGCACCGGCCGGAGGGATCCTTCGGCCGAGCCCGACCCCAGAAATCGTCGGGGAGCGCGGCGCTGGGTGGCCGAACCAATCCCTGTTCTATGAGCGCCTCCATGGCGCTCTCATACTCGCCTTTGGGCAGGGGCGTGACGATGGCCACAGGGGACCCTCGGTCGGTAACCACGAGCGTGTCGCCGCTCCGAACTCGACGGAGGAACTCGGAGAGCCGAGCCTTGAGGACTGACACTGAAACGGTAGCCATATGACTAAGATAGTCATAATAATATGATCAGACTAGTTATCATCGCGCGACTCGGGCCGGTGATTCGTTCCGGAGCCGAAATAGCGGCCGGCCGCAACGTGGGTGGCCAGGTCGTCAACACGGAGCCGTCCACTTGTTTTTGCGTCGTATGCGGAGCATTGTGGCGGTTGAGTATCTTCCTGCTCGGCAGGCATCACCCCCTCCCGTGAAGGAGAAGCCATGACCAGCCCGATGAATTTCGACGTCACCCGGCGTGAGCTACTGCGGCGAGGAGGGCTGGTCACGGTTGGACTTGCCGTAACTCCGGTGGCTGGTTGGCCGGCCACCTGGTTCTCGCAGGAGTTCAGGGTGGTGCCGTTCACGGACGTGCCTGAGGACTTTACGGGGCTTCGAGGGGGGGCAGGCGGCGGGTTCCCCGGTCAGAACCTAGCCGCCCAGGACTTGAGGCAACTCTCTGAACGGGTGACTCCCACCGAGGACTTCTTCGCCGTCGCCCATTACGGGTATCCCGAGTTGGACGCCGCCTCCTACCGCCTCCGGGTCACCGGCCTTGTCGAGCGGCCGCTCACCCTGACACTCGACCAGCTCAAGGCGCGGCCGAGAGTCGAGCTCAATCCCGTATTCGAATGCTCCGGAAATTCGCGAGGACGGTTCCACGGCATGGTGGGCAACGCCATCTGGGCCGGAACGGCGCTCATGCCACTGCTCGCCGAAGCAGGGCCGACGGCCGATTCGAGGGAGGCCTATTTTTGGGGTGCCGACACAGGAATGGAGGAAATTCGAGGCGCCGAGTACGAACAGAATTTCGCTCGCTCCATGTCACTCGACCACGTGACGGAAACGGGCCCGATCCTTGCCTACGAGATGAACGGCGAGCCTCTGACCGTGGTCCACGGCTTTCCGGTGCGCCTCATTGTTCCCGGCTGGTACGGAGTCTGCCAGGTCAAATGGCTCCAGAGGATCGAGTTGAGCGCCGATCGTCTCATGACACGCTTTATGGCCAAGGACTACGTCACGCTCATGGGCCGGGAGACGGACGGAGGGACCGAGTGGGTGGAGACGTCGGTTACGCACCAGAGGGTCAAGTCGGTAGTCGCGAGGGTGACTCGCTCCAACAACCAGTTCAGGGTATTCGGCGTGGCTTGGAGCGACGGAACGCCACTGGATAGGGTCGAGGTCCGGATTGACGACGGAGCTTGGCGTGCTGCCACACTGGATCGACCGGACGATCCTCATTCATGGACGTTCTTCACGCTCGATACCCAGGGACTCGAACCAGGCGAGCACACGGTGGTTTCACGCGCCATCGATGAGGACGGCCGTACGCAACCGGTGGACCTCAGCATGAAGATGACCCGTTGGGAGAACAACGAGCTGTTTGTGCGTACCATACAGGTGTCCTAACCGCGGCTCATTCGATTGGGCTCGAAGGCCTGATCACCGCTGCGGTGTCCTGAGGGGATTCCAATGAAGAGACTGAGACTCGCGGGCATGTTGGTCCCCCTCCTCGTGGCGGCTGCCTGCGGGGCGCCAGATCAACCGGCCACCTCCGGCGCCGGGGTCATCCTGCGCGTCGACCCGCGTTTCGACGCGCTCGTTCCCATTGACGCTCGAATCGAGAAATTGGCCGACGGGTTCGTCTTCACCGAAGGGCCGGTTTGGATCCGGGACGAATCGCGGCTCCTGTTCTCCGACGTGCGGGCCAACGTCCTCTATCAGTGGACCGAGGCGGAGGGGGCGAGCCCCTTGATCGACCCGGTGTTCGAGGGCGACCTCGCTGGCCGTGGGTCAGTCAGCTCCAACGGTCTGACGCTCGACGCGGAGGGTCGACTCATTATCTGCGAGCACGGAAATCGCCTCATCTCACGGCTCGAGCGAGATGGCACGCGCACAACGATCGTCGACAACTACCAGGGAAGACGGCTGAACAGCCCTAACGACGCCGTCTACAGCACGGACGGTTGGCTGTATTTCACCGATCCCCCCTATGGGCTGGAGGGCCAAGACGAGTCGCCGTTGCGAGAGCTCGATTTCAACGGCATCTACCGGCTGTCTCCCGACGGCGAACTCGAGCTGCTTTTTGCGGATCAGACCCGCCCGAACGGTATCGCCCTCTCGCCCGATGAGAGGACGCTCTACGTGGCAAACTCCGATGCGAACGACAAGGTCTGGTACGCCTATGACGTGGGCGATGACGGTCTGTCGAACCCGCGCGTGTTCTACGACGTGAACGATCAGACGGCGCCGGGGGGCGCGGATGGCATGACCATCGACCTCGATGGGCACCTCTTCGCGACGGGGCCGGGCGGGGTCTGGGTGTTCGCGCCCGACGGCACACACCTGGGCACCATCCAACTCGATGAGGTGGTGGCTAACGCCGGCTGGGGCGATGACGGGCGCACGCTCTACATGACCGCGAGCACGGGTCTGTATCGAATTCGCCTGACTACGGAAGGGGCGATTCTGTAGAAGGCCGAGCCGACTCCCCTGATCCCCCCCCGAGGCCTGAGATGATCCGCGCGGTAACCCTTACTGTCGCTCTGCTCAGCCTCTTCACGGCCCCCGCCGCCGCGCAGGACTTCCCACTCGCCTCCCCCGAGGAGGTCGGACTTTCGTCCGAGCGCCTCCAGCGAATCGACGACGTTTTCCGTAGCTACGCCGAGGAGGGTCGCATCGGGGGGGCGACCGCTTCTCCCGCAGCTATGGACACGAGGGGGCGGAACGGACCCTCACGCTCGGTGACACGCTCCGCTTCACGCGGCCCCCCACGATGTTCTCCGGGGGCGGTGGACTCGTCTCCACCGCGCACGACTATGCCAGGTTCGCCCAGATGCTGCTCAATGGAGGGGAATTGGACGGGGCTCGGATCCTCGGTCGGAAGACGATCGAGCTGATGACCGTCGATCACCTGCCAGACGGGGTTCCCACCGAATTCTTATCACCCGGATGGGGCTTCGGGCTCGGCTTCACTGTGAAAAACGAGGCGGGCATGGACGGAATGCCCGGATCGGTGGGGAACTATTACTGGTACGGCGTGCAGGGGACGTCCTTCTGGGTCGATCCCGAGGAAGACCTCATCGGTATCTTCATGATTCAGATTCGGCCGAATCGTGACATCACGTTCCGCCGGCAGTTCAAGCGGCTGGTGTATCAGGCGGTGATCAACTAGCCGCCTCTGGGGGGGGGTCTACCGGAGCGGGTCTAGTTGTACACGTACGAAACGATGAACACCAGCTGACGAGGCGCGGCGGGATTTACCGAGTCGGCGTTCGAGCCCCCCGAGGTAAAGTACCTTTCGTCGAACACGTTGTGGCCAGAGAGCGTGAACCGCACAGGCTCCGACGACCAGGATATGCTGCCATCGAACAGCGTATAGGAGTCCAGAAGGAGAGCGTTGTTCTGGTCGGAGAAACGGTCACCGACGTACTTGAAGCCCAGGGTGAACCCTAAGTTGTCGGTCGGCTCGTAGATGCCACCCAAATTGTAGATCCTGTCCGGAACGGCCGGCAGCCGGTTTCCGGTCAGCACGACATCGGGCTCGGATTCTTCTTGGATGACGAACTCGCCGAAGCGGTTTTGATAGAAAGCCACGTTGCCGTGGAAGCTGAGGTTCGGCATGGGCGCCCAGGCCGCCGCCAGCTCCAGCCCCTCGAAGTCCTGCTTTCCGGCGTTGCTGTCCCGAAAAAACGGCCCCTTTTGCGTGCTCACGACGATCCCGTCTCGTTCCATCTGGAAGTAGGTGGCTTGCAAGCTGGCCCGGCCGTCCGCGAACGAGCTCTTCAGACCCACTTCATAGTTGGTGATATCCTCAGGCTCCAGATTAGAGTCTTCACCGGGGGGATTGAGTCCCGAGGGACTTCTGGGAGGTTTGAAGGCCTCGGAGTAAGCGACGTAGAAGTTCAGGTTGACCCTGCCCAACGACTCCGTCTCGGTCTCGTCCAAAAGTTCGTACAAGGCGCTGAACTTCGGGCTGAACGCATCGAACGTCTCTTCGCTCTTGGGCCGACCCGCCCTGAAGGTCTCCCGGTTCTTGAGGTCGAGTCGATCGAAGCGGCCGGCGGCGGTCAACCGAATTCGAGGCAGGGGTGCGATCTGGTACTGGTAGTAGGCGCTGTATGTCCGAAGGCGGTACCGATCTCCTCCGAACTCGAAGAACTCCCAATCGGTCCGTGGCGGCGGCGTGGGGTCGAGAAAGTCGATGGGCATCCCGAAGGTCCCCGCATCCGTGAAGATGAGATCGCCGCGCCTGAAGCCCGTATTCGACTCGAAGGACGCCCCCACGAGCAGCTCATGGTCGACGTTCTCCACCGCCGGCTGAAACGCGAAGCGGGCTTCCTCGTAGAAGATCTCCTCGTCGGACTGGAGCGAGAAGGGATACATGGTGAGCGTGCCGGCAGCGAGATCGAACGGTGCCCCGATGATGTCGCCCGATTCCTCGAACTTGTACTGGATGTCCCGAAAAGAGGCGGTGTTCGTAAAAGAGATCGCACCGCCGAGGTCTCGGGTGTAATGCGCGGTCAGCCGCAGCTCCTCCTGGTGATAGTTGGCAGTCGGCAGGTTGATGTTGGCGAGCAGGTCGAACCGCGGCTCGATGTCGCTGAGCAGTTCGCCATTGACCACCGGCACGCTGGTGGGTAGCGAATTGTCCGACGTGACGCTGTTGACCGAGATCCACGCTTCCGACCTGTCGTCCGGCGCGATCGTGAACTTGGCGAAGACCGAAGTCTCGTCGACGTCATAGGCGGAGTCTCCCGAGTAAAATCCGTCGCTCTCACTCGAGGACCAGGACAGGAAGTAACCAGCTCGATCCCGGAGTGGCCCCGACGCGCTGACTGCGCCCCGAATATGGCCGAAGTCTCCGGCCTGTAGCTCCGCGCTGAGTCGGGGCTGAGCGGTGGGCTGAGCGGTGATGACGTTGATCGCCCCGCCGAGGGCGGTCCGCCCATAGAGCGCCGAGTTGGGGCCGTTAACGACTTCTACGGCATCGGCGTGATCGATGGGGAGGTTGATGACTCGGGCGCTGTTCCTGGAATCTGTCTGAGGTACGCCGTCGATGAGCAGCAGGGTGGTCTCGAACTCGTTCCCCTCCCGTGGCATTCCTCGGAGTTCGATCGATTCGAATGCGTTGGCCTGGGCGGTGTGCATGAGGCCGGGCGCACTCTCGAGAGCATCCACGAGCTCGACATCACCGCGCGCTTCGACGTCCTCGCGGTCGACTACGGTAATCAGCGCCGCGACCTCCGCCGAGCTCTGGGCCGTCTTCATCGCGGTCACGATGAGTCGTTCCACAACCAGAGGCTCACTCTCCATGGTGATGGCGACACGCGTCTCGGAATCGAGGGCAACCGCCACCCCCTCAGTGGCAACGGGCAGATATCCCAGCGCGGTCACCAGAAGCTCGCGAGGTCCCGGAGCCAGGTTCGCGATCCTGTGAGGTGCCCACTGGCGTTCGTCGTCACCGCGCGGTCGGTCCCGGAAACGATAACGAGGGCCTGAGCGATAGGCTGTAGGGATCCTCGCTCGGAGACCGTACCGATGATGACACCTTGTGCGGTCTGTTGCTGCGGTGACGGCCGAGCGGCCAGCCCGACGGGGTTGCCAACGGCGAGCACGACCAGCGAGAGCAGCGTTCGGATGACGGACACGGAGGTGAGATCACGTCGATCGAGAGCCATGTACTTCTCCCAGCGCTTCAGAGGTGGCTTTGCCTGCGAGTTGGGCGGGAGGGCCTCACGCGTTCATACGCCCCTCAGCGCTCGAAGGGCGGCCGTTTCGGCTTCTAACGGCTCGATCGACCCGAACATGGACGCCGCGATGGATCACTGTCAACCGAGCGATGACGGGGATCCGCCTTGCCTCGGTACCACCCCCGGGCTCACTGTGCCACTCGCAGACGTGGCCGTTGAGCATGATTCTAGAAAGGGAGGGATGAGGATCGCATGATGGCTCAGCTCCGGAAGTGGTTGATCCTCTCACATCGGTACTTGGGCATTGCCCTCGGGCTACTGTTCGTGGTCTGGTTCGCCTCCGGGATCGGCATGATCTACGCGAGGGGGATGCCGAGCCTGACGGATGAACTGCGGTTGGAGCGACTGGAGCCGCTGGATTTTGAATCCGTCCGGGTGAGGCCGGGAGAAGCCGCCGAACAGGCGGGGCTCAGCGATCCGCTGGAGGGAGTCACACTCCTCATGGTCATGGATCGGCCGGCCTACCGATTAAATGGGAGCTCGGCGACGGTCTTTGCCGACACGGGAGAGTTGATGCGGGGGGTGGGTCCCGATCAGGCGCGCGAGGTGGCGGGTCGATTCATGGACGTTGCCCCGGAGCGGGTCCGCTACGAGACGCTTCTGACGCAGTCCGACCAGTGGACCATCACACAGCGCGGACAGCTCCCGTTTCACAAGCTGATCATCGACGACGAGGCTAGTACCCAGCTTTACGTGTCGCCGGAGTCAGGAGAAGTGACGCTTCTGACCACGCAGGCCAGCCGAGCGCTCGCCTGGGTCGCGGCGATCCCTCACTGGCTCTACTTCACCCCGTTGCGCGTCCGGCAGGACCTGTGGACAAAGACCATTCTCTGGACGGCGGGGCTCGGCTGCGTTCTCGTGACACTGGGAATCACACTGGGGATCCTTCAGTTCAAGTTCACACCACCGTTCCGACTGTCGCGGATCGGCTCCTATATCCCCTATACGGGGTGGATGCGGTGGCATTACATCACGGGAGTGGTGTTTGGCATTCTCACTCTGACGTGGGTCTTCAGTGGCCTGCTGTCGATGGAGCCGTTCGGTTGGGCGTCTGGAGAAGGGCTGAGGACCGTGGAGCTACGGCAAGCCCTCGTCGGTGGACCACTCGATGCCTCCGCCTTTCCGCAGATCGACGTTGACGCTTGGGATGCGCTCCTGCCGGGCCGGAGCATCAAGGAGATCACCTACAGCAGGATCTTGGGAGAGCCGTACTTCATGGTCCGGAGCACACCGACCGGAACTGCGGGGACAACGCCGGTCCGGGCTGATCACGAACCAGCGCTGGTCGCAGCCAAAACCCTCGGCGTGCGAACGGAGCCGTTCGCGATGGAGTCCTTGATGGGCCGGGTGCGTGAGACGTATCCGGATACTCCGATGGTCGAGGCCCGCCTCCTCGAAGAGTACGACGCCTATCACTACTCGAGAGACCAGCAGGCGCCGTTGCCGATCCTGCGGGTCCAGTTCGACGACCCGGACAAGACCTGGCTCTACATCGATCCCGCCAACGGCCAACTATCGAGGAGCCTCCACCGTCTCGATCGGGTCGAACGCTGGATCTACCACGGCTTTCACAGCCTGGACTTCGGCTTCTGGTACTACAACCGCCCCATCTGGGACATCGGTGTCATCGTGCTCAGCCTGGGCGGGCTGGCTTCGAGCGCGATCGGGCTGTTTCTCGGGACGCGAAGGCTGTGGCGCGGGCGGAGGTCGGATTTCAGGACCGCCGGTTCCTAGCCGGCCGACGCCTCTTCCTTGAACACCATGACCATGGCCATGGCCATGAGCGCGAGGTTGGTGCACGCTCTGGAGAAGGCCTCGGCACCGATCCCCAGGATCGTGCCGGCGAAAGCACCGCCTATTACCGCAAGAACGAACGTGAGGAGGGCGAGGAGGACGATCAGCTTTGCGATACCCGGCATCTTGCATCTCCTGTTGAGAGTTGCGTGACGACGTCGCTCAGGCAGCGGGACGCCGACCACATGATACGTATCGGCGCGGGGGAGGGCCAACGGACGAAGCCCGCCCCACCCAGATTCGGAGGATCGGATTCCTCCCCAGTGCTTTGCAGCCGGACCGAAAGAGATCTATTCTAGGCGTTGGTGGACTTACCCAATTGGTTTAGCCGAGCCCCGCTGACCTGGCCGTACTCGAGAGCGGAAGGATGAGAATGCGCTTATCACCGTTGGTACTACTAGTCGTTGCCGCTCTCGCACAAGCACTTCCGGCACAGCAGCCCGTACCCGATTCGGGTGGCGGCCCGCAGCCGGTCGGAACTATGAGCGAGCTCATGGTTCACCTCATCTATCCGACTTCGGACGCCATCTTCTACATCCTCACGCGAACCCCAACCAGCACGGCCGAATGGAGCACACTCGAGGGCCAAGCCCTCATGGTGGCGGAGTCGGCCAACCTGCTGATGATGCCGAGCCGAGCCCGCGGACGCGAGCAGTGGATCGAGGACGCCAGGCTGTTGCTCGATGCCGGTGAGGCGGCGTTGAGGGCGGCACAAGACAGGGATGTCGAAGCGCTCAGCGAGCTGAACGAGCAACTCTATCAGTCGTGCATCACCTGTCACCAGCACTTTCGGCCCAGCTATGGAAGGCAACCGTAATCGTCGCAATTCCCTGCTGGAGCCTCGGTCGGGTGCGAAGTGGCGCGATGCCAATTAGGTTCCCGCTCATGAACTCGAAAAAATACCATTGGCTCCTCGTGCCCGTCTTCCTATATGGCTGCGCGCCCGACGCCGAGCAGCCCTTCACAGAGGTCGCGAATCTCCTAGACCTGATGATTACGGTCGTTGAGCCGGCGGCCGAGGTCTACTGGGACGCGGTGGGGTGGATTGTCGACGAGAGCGGCACGACCGAAATCCGCCCTAGCTCCCCAGAGGAGTGGGAGGGTGTGCGTAACGCCGCTTACCAGGTCGCCGAGTCCGGCAACCTCATGATGATGGGGGATCGCGCGGTGGACGAGGCGGCGTGGATCGCATTTTCGCAGGCGATGATCAGCGTGGGGCGTCGGGCGATCGAGGCTGCAGAGGCCCAAGACGAACAGGGCGTTTTCGACGTAGGTGCCGAGATCTATGGGGTCTGTAACGGGTGCCACGCGATCTACGCGAGCGAGACGCTCCGGCCGAGCGCGGACCCATAAGCTCGAGTCGTCGAGCGACTATTGACAACCACCGACGCCGCCGGTTTGTTGGAGGCGTTCCAACGCCTTCTCACTATGTCTTCGTCGAAAGGTGTGCTATGCGATTCGTCGGCCCCGCTCTTGTAGTGTTGGTCGTCGCGTGCGCGAGCGCGGGCACGGCAGGGCTGCCCGCTCCCGAACCCATGGGCACCCTTGCGCAGGTGATGCGGGGCATCCTGTTCACGAACTCCAACATCCTGTTCGACGTCCAGTCGATCGATCCCGACAATCCGCCGCCAGTGGCCGCGGGGGGAGGCGCCACGGCGACCTTCGCGGGCATCTACTCGGGGTGGCAGGTGGTCGAGAACGCGGCGATCGCCTTGGGCGAGGCGGCCAACCTCATCACGATTCCCGGACGCTTGTGCGAGAACGGTCGACCGGTGCCGTTGGGACAGGCCGATTGGGCCGTGTTCACCGAGGGGCTGAAGGACGCGGCCGACGTCATGCTGGTCGCGGCCAGGGCCAGGGATCGAGAAGCCGCGAGTGACGCCACCAACAACGTCGCAGACGCGTGTTATTTCTGCCACGAGGTGTATCGCGATGCGGAACCACGCTGCACGCCATGACCGTTTGCCAAACGTCTGACATCAGCGCCTGGTAGTCGGTGCCCGAACCGGCGGCGCTTGGCCACACCTCGCCTTGTGGATGAGCCCATGAGTCTGCGTAGCTGGTTCGAGTGGGTGGACGCATTCCCAAGCAGCATCGCCATGCGCGAGTCGCTCTACGCCTTCCCGGTCTTGCTGACGATCCACCTCGTCTCGCTGGCGATGTTCGCCGGGCTCGTGGTGATGATGGACCTACGCCTCGTCGGCGTGGCGTACCGAGGCACTCCCTTCTCTGAGGTCCAGGCGCGGCTCTTTCCGTGGCAGATGGTGGGTATGGCGGTGACCTCCCTCGCCGGACTTCTGCTCCTCTACATGCAGCCGATGCGTTACTTCGGGAAGGTGCTCTACTGGATCAAGATCGCGTTGATCGTGCTGGCTGGCGCGAACGCACTCCTCTTTCACTTGACGACCTATCGCTCGGTCGCCAAGTGGGATACCGCCGGCCCGCCTCGCAGAGCGAAGGTGGCGGGCGTGCTGTCCCTGGCCATGTGGGCCTGTATCGTGGCCTTCGGCCGATTGACGGCCTACGACTGGTGGACCTACGAGTAGGCCTCCGATCTCATGCTACTACCTTTCTTCGAATGGTTGGATGGCCTCCGGGTCGGCGACTGGATCAGCACTTCATCATATGCTGCGCCGCTGATCAACGTGATGCACATTCTGGCGCTGGTCATCCTGTTCGGCTCGCTGCTCATCGTCGACGTGCGACTGCTCGGCCGCGGGATGACGCAGCAGCCGGTGGCGAGAGTCGCGCGAGATGCGCGTCCGTGGCTGATCGGAGCACTCATCTGCATGCTGCTCACCGGCATTCCGCAGGTCCTGTCCCTCCCCATCAGAGAGTATTACAGCCCGTTCTTCTGGATGAAGATGCGGCTCCTTCTGGTCACGTTGATCTTCACCTTCACGCTCCGACACAAGGTGACCATGGCGGACGAGGCGAGGGTGGGGCCGGTCTGGGGCAAGGTCGTGGGGCTCGTGTCCATAGCCCTCTGGACGTGGATAGCCGTGGAAGGGCGCCTGATCGGACTGCTCTCGTAACGGGTTGCGGAGGACACATGCCGGAGGGATCTGTGGAAGACAGCGGCCTCAACGAGCCCCAGGGGGAGGGGGTGAAGGGCGAACTCGCGGGGAAGGCGGGAGAAAGACCTTTCAGCCGCCTCGCTCTGGTGTTCGGAGTGGGGTTCGCGGTCATTTTTCTCGCATGGACGATCATGCGGACGATCTCGGAGGGATTCGGCTGGCCGTATTATGGCTGGCCGTACTCACCGTGACCTGAGCCGTCAAAGCCACGTTGATCCACCGGGCGACGGGTCGACGCTAGGTTAGTTGACGGGGCCGAGGTACTGGTCGAACCACGCGAGCGTCTCACGGATTCCGAACTCCCTCGGTAGAGCTCCGTGTCTCCAGGACCCGATAGATCAGGCCTCCAGAGACGAGGACGAGCGCCTCGAAATGTGACGGTTTGACAGGCTGTGCAGCCGACCCGGGCCGGGAGATTCCCCACAGCTGCCCGTGGGAGCATCCCGACATCGCCACCATGATCGGCGACGCTATCGTGGAGTCGTAGGGCCGGAACACCGAAGAACCAGCCTGACCGAGGTAGTCTCGATGCGAACGACACGGACAACTCTGATGATGGGCGCCCTCGCCGTTCTCCTGGTCGCGGTGCCCCTCGTGGCGCATCATACGTTCAGCGCGGAGTTCGACCGCGAGGCCCCCATTCAGCTCGAAGGCAGGGTCGTGAGGCTCGAGTGGGTAAACCCTCACACGTGGATCCACGTCGAGGTGTCGAGGATGGTCCAGGGCACGACGGAGATCGTCCCCGACGACCCGTCCGAGGAAGTGTGGAGGGTCGAGGGCGGCTCGCCGCACGCGCTCGTAAGCCGGGGGCTCAGGCGTGAGTGCCTGCCCTATGGCACGAAGCTGATCGTCAACGGCTATCAGGCCAGGAACCACACAGTGAAGCGGGCGAACGGTCGCGACGTGGCCTTCCCCGACGGCAGCAAGTTCTTCCTCGGGTCGTCCGTTCCCGACGCCCCAAGAGACGAAGCCGAAGCCCGGGCGAACCAGAACCAGCCGGGTGGATGCTGACGGGCCAAGAGAATCCGATCCAGCGCCGGCCGGGCCTCGAAGGCGAGGACGTAGAAGGCCCGAGGGCCTATCCTGGCTAGTTCTGGTTCTGGGCGTCCATGCGCTCCTGATAACGCGCACCGCTCAGTATGCCCGCAAGCGAGTAGTTCCCCTCATGACAGGCGTACTCGTAGAGCTGGACATCTACCGCCTTCATCGGTATCTCGCCCCCCCACGGCTCGGTGTACGTCGTCGGGTCGTCGATCGTGAACTCGTACAGGATGGTCTCCGGGTCGACCCTGGTGAACCGCTCGATCACCTTCAGATCCTTCGTCGGTCGAATTCCACGGAACGTATGGCGGGAATACATATTGGTCGTCTCGACAACGAGCGTATCATCCTCCCACCGACCCCAAGAGTCGCCCATCCACGGACGTACGTGACCGGGCAACCTCGGGCCGTCGCCGATCCGGATGATCCGAGCGTCGTGGACCACCTCCGCGTGGATCACCACGTAATCCGCCGTTTGCACGATGGTGTAGTTGTTGTTGTAGGCGCCATTGGGGACCATCGGCGGGCCGACGTTCGAGCCGAACATGAGGCAGCGCACGGTCAGCGATAGATTCTCCGGGTGGTCCGCCTCGCCGAATTGGCTGTCGAACTCTTCGCGCTCCTGCCGTAGTCGCTCCCCCTCGGGCGTGAGGGGCGGCCTGCGGCCGTTCGGCGGATTCGTGATCAGCGAGCTCCTGGGCTCTCCGTTGATGACCGCCACCCGGAGACCCCGCTCGAAATAGACGTCGTTGTAACTGCCGATATCGCCGCCTGCCGGCGGCGGCGGACGGTCCGGGTCGCTCGCCTCGGCGCCGCGGATCACCTGGTCCTCGGCCCGCTGTTCCCGTCGGGCGACCTCCTCGGGGGTGAAGAGCGGCCCTCCACCCTCTGCACGTTCGAACGGAGTGACGGTCCCGTTGTTCCAGTTGCCCTGGAGGTCCGGATGGCCATCGGGTGTCCGGGGCACGACCCACTCGGTGGAGGCACCGGACGCGCTTTGGGCCGCCGACAACGAGACCGGGCCCGACACCGCGATCGCTACACAAAGAGCTAGAAGCGAAGCACCGTAACGCATGATCACCTCCCCGTTCAAAAATCTGCCCTCAACACCACCCCGGGTCATCCTAGAGATTCCTCAGCACCTGAGGTGAATCCACAAGTGCTGACTCACCTCGAACTGCGGATTCACCTCCGCTCAGTCGCGTGCGCCCGTTGCTTCCTTTCCCATGCGCTCCTGATAGCGCGCACCACTCAATATGTTCGACAGGGCATAATTCCCCTCATGACAGGCGTACTCGTAGAGCCGGTCGTGCAGAGCTGTCATGGGGACGTCGCCCCCCCAAGGCTCGGTGTAGGTCGTCGGGTCGTCGATGGTGAACTGATACAGGACGGTCTCCTCGTCGACCCGGCTGAACCGCTCGATCACCTTCAGATGTTCCGACGAGTTACCGCGAAACCGCTGCAGAGGATGGATATTGGTGGTCTCGACCACGAGCACGTCACCCTCCCAATGGCCCCAGGAGTCCCCCATCCACGGGCGTATGTGTGGGGGCAGGCGTGGGCCGTCGCCGATCCGGATGATCCGTGCGTCGTGCACCATCTCCGCGATGATCACCAGGTGGTCGGCGGTCTGCACGATCGTGTAGTTGTTGTTGTAGAACCCGTTGGGGAGCATCGGGGGACCGGCATTGGTGCCGAAGGACACGATGCACCGTTCGCCGAGCGGGCGGACCTCGGGGTGGTCGTACGTGCCGAACTGACTCCTGAAATCCTGATATTCGGTGGCCCGCTGCTCACCCTCGGGCGTCCGGGGAGGCACGCGGCCCTCCGTGGGTCTCGTGATGAGTGAGGATCGGGCCTCGCCATTCACCACCGCCACGCGGTCGCCTCGATCGATATAAATACCGTTGTAGCCACCGACGCCCCCAGCGGCTCCGGTCGAGCCGTCACCACCCACCGGCGGGGCCAAGCGGTCGGGATCGCTCGCCTGACTCACTCGCTCGAGGAAGCCCGCCGCCGTTCCCTCAAGGCTATCGACCTCGGCAGCGCTGAGGACGGGGCCCTGACCTCGCGGCCGCTCGAGGGGCGTGAGCGTCGCGCTGCTCCAGTTACCCTGGAGGTCCGGATGGCCATCGGGCATCCGAGGCACCACCCAATCGCTGGAGGTGCTGGAAGGAGCCTGCGCCTCTGCGGGCGAGTCCAGACCGACCGCGGCAACTACAATACAGGGCGCCAAGAGCGCCGCGGTGAAGCACGAGCTCATCTGGCCTCCTGGGGGTTACGCCGTCAGCATCTCCCAGCCCCCGCGAGGGGCCTGCGCTCGGCACCGTCCTCAGGAGCGCCGGTACCGGACGACCCCAGGAAGAACTTCCTGCCGTCGGTGAACGTGACGTCACGGCCGTTGGCCCGGGGAAGAGAGTGGTCCTTCGCCTGATAGCCATCGACGATCAACTCGGAGCCGATCGGCAGACACTCCCGACGAAGTCCTCGTCGCTGAAGCACGTTGGGCGTGCCTCCCTCGACCATCCAGACCTGTGACGTACCGTCATCATTCTCGACCTCGATGTGAATCCAGGAATGTGGATTCACCCATTCGACCCTCACGATGTTGCCCTGAAGGCGAATCGGGGCATCCGCGTCGAATTCCGCGCCGAATGCGTGGTGGGCTACCGCCGGGGCCGCATAGGCCACTAGCGCGACGGCGCCCAGAATCAACGTCCCGTACATCAGCTTCGTTTTCATCATTGTCACCTCGGCTCTGAGCCAGCTTCGTCTGCTTCCACTCTCTCCTGATACCTAGCGCCACTCACGGTGTCTTACGGTACTGCCCATACAGAAGCTCCTCTACGAACTCCACGCACTTGAATACTCCGACCCTGGCATCTGCATTGATGTGCCGGTAGAGCGGCAGGCTGATCGTCCACGGGCGGGAGAAGGTGCTGGGGTCCTCCATCGTGGCTTCGTACAGCATATGGTCGGGGCCCGTCATCGTGTAGCGCTCAACGACCGTCAACTGATAGCTCGCGTGGTTTCCGGAACGGTCGAACCAGGCCTGACCGATGAACCCGTTCGCCTCGACCACGAACGTGTCGCCCTCCCAATGGCCCACGGACTGACCCATCCAGGAGTCCACCTGCGGCGGCCCCGGGTCCTCCAGATAGATGTTGCGGTCCGCACCCGCGAACTCGTACGTGATAAAGAAGGCGCTTTCACTTTGAAAAATCTGGAATGGGAATGGCATGTAGGTGGCACGTGGCACCCCAGGCAAGTAGCACTTCACCGCAGGATCCCGCGTCGCCCAATTCTCCCGGTTCGCGTCCCTGATCGCGCGCGCGTTGGTGAGGTACGGAATCTCGCCGCCTTCGACGATGCCCATCCCCGGCGGCACAGCCCCAACCGCTCCGAAAGCGACTACCTCCTGAGCGGGTACGGGAACCACCGGGCCGGGTACCATCTGGAGTGCCGCACGTGCCTGGTGTGGCTCGATATCCCAATGGGCGTTACCGAGTGCCTGCCAGATACCGTTCATGTCCGGTCTCCCGGACGAGGTTCTGGGGATGTTCGAACTCTGGCCCTGTGCGTACGCCGGCACGAGGGCTACCGCAAGCAGGCCGAGAGCGACCCCTGCCAAGGCGTAGGTTGGAGATTTGACGGCGCTCGACATCACTCAACCCTCCCACTTCTAGTTGGACTGAAACCGTAATCATATCGTTCTCGACCAGCTCTTGCCAGTTCGGTGCGTAGACCACAACCGGAGTTGCGCGCTCGGGGCTGGGGCACACCAAATGTTTCCGACGCTTGCTTGCGTACCCACAAACGCGCCCCTCAATTGGGTGACTCGGCAGCCACGGCCTGTCATTAGTGCATTGTCGTCGCCCTTCCGTGCACTCTCGGCCCTCTTCTCGGGCCTGACTTCGGGTGGTGTAAGTCCAGGAGCTTGGGTATGGAGGAGGCTGGCAATCAAGTAATCGAGACCGTCGCAGCCACGATAAGCCTTCTACTCGTGGCCGGCCTCACCACGCTCCCGCATTTGACGTATTCCCGATGAATATTTCAACTCGACATCATGTGCACTACCATCATCACCCGCTCTCAGGTGGCTGGCTGGTTCTTCTCGTCCTCTTCAAGGAGTATTGACTATGAGCGAACGAATGAAGCCAATTCTGGGTGCGCTGGTCGCGGCGTACATCATCTTCTACCTGGGCGTCACGTACTTCTTCGGCCCCATCTTGGCGAATGATGCGCCGGCCGCGGCTATGATGCCGGATTGGGCGTCCTTGGCCGTCGGGTCCGTTCTCCTCATTCTGTTCTTCGATTGGGTGAACGTTTCCGTTGGAAATCCGGTCCGCTCGGGCTTGATCGTCGCCCTTTCGCAGATTCTTCTGGTGGACGTCCTCTATGTGATGAACGGCACGCGTGGGATCACCGCAGGCGCAGCGAGCGCTGCCGTCCTGATTGTGGGATGGACGGTGATCGGAATCGTCTACGGTAAGCTGTCGGGAGGGGCGCCGGCTGGTGCCGGGGCGCAGACGGCTGGTGTAGCGGAGCCGATGTAGGATCCCACCGATCAAGGTGGCGTGGGCTTCCACCTAGGAGTCGGGTGAAGCCCAGAGGGGCCCCGCAGCGGCAGGATCACGGCGGGGCCCCTCTCAGGTCTGGAAGCCTTCAGCCCCACCCCCGCACTTGACCTCACCGAGCTCCCGCATTTAACGTACTCCCCATGAATACTTCGACTCGACATCATCGGCACCACCATCACCATCCGTTCCCGGGCGGCTGGCTGGGGCTGTGCAACTGAGTTGAAGATCATCTGACGACCTGAGCGCACCTTACGCCGGCCTCCGAGGTCGGCGTTTTTCATTTATGCCTTCCTCGGAGTTCCGGCGCACATACGGAGCTCCTTTATGAGCCAAGACAACAAGAAACGAGACCCTGCGGGCGCGGATACGCTGCGCCTCGCCCTACCCAAAGGCCGCATGGAGGACGCGGTGCTCGCGCTGCTGGCCGACGCCGGCATCCGAGTAACCCCCACGGCCCGTGGGTATCGCCCCAAGGTGTCCCTTCCCGACTGCGAGGCGAAGATCCTCAAGCACCAGAACATCGTCGAGATGCTGGAGCTCGGGAGCCGGGACGTGGGATTCGCCGGAGCCGATTGGGTCGAGGAGCTGGGTGCCGAGGTCGTGGAACTGTTGGATACCGGGCTCGACCCCGTGAGCGTGGTAGCGGCGGCGCCCACGGGCCTCTTCGACCGACTCGACGAGGTCGGGCGGCCGCTCGTGGTCGCGTCCGAGTACGAGACGCTCGCCAGGGCCTGGATCGCACGTCGGGACCTCGACGCGGAATTCGTACGCTCCTTTGGCGCCACCGAGGTCTTTCCGCCCGAGGACGCCGACGTCATCGTCGACAACACCGCAACCGGCAGCACACTACGGGCGAACGACCTTGAGATCGTCGATACGGTGATCACGTCGTCGACACGGCTGTATGCGAGTCCTCAGGCCATGGAGCACGATGTGAAGCGGGAGCGTATCGAGGATCTGCGCCTACTGCTCAGGAGCGTGCTCGACGCTCGAAGGCGGGTCATGATCGAAGTGAATGCCCCCGAGGATCGTCTCACGGAAGTCGTATCGCTCTTGCCGTGCATGCGTGAGGCCACCGTGGCCCCACTCTTCGGAGACAGTGGATACGCGGTCAAAGCAGCCGTGTTGAGGGAAAAGCTTCCCGAGATCATCCCGGCCATCAAAGCCGCCGGCGGCACCGACGTCGTGGTCACGTCAGTCTCCCAGATCGTCCCATGACCGACCGAGGATCACCGCTCCCGTCGACTTGGATTCCCCGGGATCTCTACGAGGGACCGGCCCAGCCGGAGCCCGGGGTTCTCAAGCTCGACGGCAACGAGGGGAATCCTCCACCACGCAGGCTCCTGGAGGATTTGGCGGCGGCGGACCTTTCCAGGGTCCGGGATTACCCCGACGCCCGTCCCCTGGAGTCCGACATCGCCGAACGCCTCGGTTTGAATCCGGCACGTGTCGTCGTGACAGCCGGTGCGGACGAGGCGCTGGATCGCGTATTCCGAGCCTATCTGGCGCCCGCTCGGCGCCTCGTCCTTCCCGTGCCCGCCTTCGAGATGATGTACCGATTCGCAGCCGTCGTCGGCGGGGAGATCCTTCCCGTACCATGGACCGACGCCTTTCCCACCGAAGAAGTCATCGCCGCCCTGAACGACGACGTCTCACTCGTTGCGATGATCTCCCCGAACAACCCAACGGGCTGTACGGCCACCGCAAGCGATCTCAAACGGGTCGCCGAGGCAGCGTCCAGGGTGGACTCCGGAGCGGCCTTCGGGGCGATGGTCATCCTCGACCACGCCTACGTCGAATACTCGGATCAGGATCTCACGTCCCTCGCACAACGCTTCGACAACGTCGTCAGCGTGCGCACGTTCTCGAAGGCCTGGGGATTGGCGGGCTGCAGGGTCGGCTACGCGGTCGCGTCGCCTGACGTCGCAACCGTACTCCGGAACGTCGGGAGTCCCTTCCCGGTGGCAGGACTTTCGTTGGACGCAGTCCGAGGACAGTTGACCACGGGCGAGCCGGCTTTGAAGGCACACGTTGCAGCGGTCCGGGAAGGGCGGGCCCTCCTCACGGAGACGCTCAACCGACTGGGGATCGAAACGACCCCTGCTCAGGGCAACTTCGTCCTCGGTGACTTCGGCGCCCGCTCCGATTTCGTATTCAACGGCCTGAACGCACTCGGGGTTCGTGTTCGGCGATTTCCGCACCGCCCCGAGATTGCCAACGCCCTCCGCATCACAGTGCCCGACGACGCAGAGCCGCTGCAGCGGCTGATCGAGGCCCTGGAAACCTGCCTCGCACCGGAGGCTCTCCTGTTCGACCTGGACGGGGTGATCGCGGACGTCGAGGAGTCCTATCGGCGGTGCGTCCGCGAGACGGCGGGAACCTTCGGAGTGGAGGTCACGCGAGAGGAGTTGGCCACGATGGTCCTCGCCGGCGACGCCAACAACGATTGGGTGCTGACCCAACGCATCCTTGCGGGCCGAGGCGTCGAAGTGTCGCTCGACGACGTCACGGAGGCGTACCAGAGGACCTACCTCGGCACATCGACCTCACCGGGACTCCGGGAGTCCGAACGTCTCCTGGTGGCCCGCGACGTCCTTGCGAGCCTCGCCGACCGCCTGCCCCTAGCCATCGTGACCGGGCGCCCCCGCGAGGAAGCCGAATGGTTCCTGGACAAGGAGGGGCTTACAGACCTTTTCCCCGCGGTGGTTTGCATGGAAGACGGTCCCCTCAAGCCGGACCCGGCGCCCGTCCGAGCGGCCGCGTCCCGCCTCGGCGTGGAGCGCACCTGGATGGTGGGCGACACGCCCGATGACATCAGAGCCGCAGCGGGAGCCGGCGCCGTGCCCATCGGCGTCGTCGCACCCGGACCCGATCCGGACGCCAGCACCGCCGCCCTCCGTGAAACCGGAGCGGCCACGGTACTGGCCACTATCGAAGACCTTCTGGAGCTGCTTCCATGACTCCAATCCTCCCTTCGGAGAAGCTTACATGACTCCCCGAAACGCCACGATCGACCGCAAGACGAACGAGACCGAGGTCAGCGTCACGCTCGAGCTGGATGGAACAGGCTCGTCGGACGTCCAAACGGGCATCGGCTTTCTCGACCACCTGCTCGACGCGCTTGGCCGCCACGGTCGGTTCGACGTCGAGGTCCGCTGCAAGGGAGATCTTCAGGTCGATGACCACCACACCGCGGAGGACTGCGGCCTGGCGCTGGGCAGCGCCCTTCAGGAGGCCCTGGGCGACCGCGTGGGAATCGCTCGTTTCGGATACGCCTATGCGCCCCTGGACGAGGCGTTGGCACGCGCGGTCGTGGACATTTCGGGGCGACCCTTCGCCAGAGTCGACCTGGGCCTCACGCGAGAGCGCCTGGGTGAGCTGTCCTGCGAAAACATCCCGCACGTGCTGAGCTCCCTGGCCACGGCGGCGGGCCTCACCCTCCACGTCGACGTGCTCGAGGGCGACAACGACCACCACAGGGCCGAGGCAGCCTTCAAGGCGGTGGCACTCGCGCTCCGGGCGGCGGTGGGTGCATCGGGCTTCGACGACATACCCTCCACGAAGGGCACGATCGGGGGCGTCTCCCCGTGACCGATTCGACAGCAACACGTGCACCTACGTCCGAGGAGCGGTACGTAGCGATCATCGACTCGGGGGTGGCCAACCTCGCGGCCGTCGAGAGCGCCCTGACGGCCCTGGGCGTCGAGTACACGATCACCGAGGATCCGGAGGTCGTGCTTCGAGCCACCCACGCGGTCCTGCCCGGAGTGGGGCGATTTTCCGCCGGCCTCGATACGCTCCGTCGCCATGGCCTCGACGAGGCAGTACGTCAGGTTCACGAGCGAGGGACCCCTCTCCTCGCCGTCTGCCTCGGCATGCAGATGCTCGGAGACGGGAGTGACGAGAGCCCGGACACGCCCGGGCTCGGCATCGTCTCCGGCCGCTTCCAGCGCTTGCCCGACTCGGTACGCGTACCGCACCTGGGATGGAATCAGGTGAGCGCCGAGGAAGACTCGGACCTTCCGAGCGGCACGGCGGCATTCGCCAACTCGTACTACTTGCCGAGTCCTCCCGCCGGGTGGCAGGCCGCCCGGACGACCCACGGAGCGACGTTCGTCTCGATGCTCGCCCAGGGACGGACGCTCGCCTGTCAATTCCACCCGGAGCTGTCGGGTCCGTTCGGGATGAGGCTCATCCAGGACTGGCTCAGTGGGGTCCCGGCCACGGACGAGGGCGAGGGCAAGCGTGAGGACCACGACGTGTGGCATGAAGTGGCCCCCCGCATCGTCCCCTGCCTCGACGTGAAGGACGGAAGGGTGGTGAAGGGCATCCGTTTCCAGAACATCCGGGACGCGGGCGACCCGGCCGACCAGGCGGGTGAATATGAACGTCAAGGGGCGGACGAGATCGTCATTCTCGACATCGGGGCCTCCCACGAGGCGCGCGACACGCAGCGCGAAACGGTGCGCGCCGTACGGCGGCGCATCCACATCCCGCTCACGGTCGGGGGCGGTGTCAGAACGGTAGACGACGCACGGGGCCTCCTGGCAGCGGGCGCCGACAAGGTGAGCGTCAACACGGCGGCCGCACGGGATCCGAGCCTTCTGGAGCGTTTGAGCCAGGCGTTCGGTACACAGTGCGTGGTGCTGGCCATTGACGCTCGCCGCTTGGGCGACAGTTGGGACACGCTCGTGATGGGCGGGCGAGAGGCGACGGGTATCGACGCGATCGAGTGGGCACGGCAGGGCACCGACCTCGGCGCCGGAGAGATCCTGCTCACCAGCTGGGACCGGGACGGAACGCGGGCGGGCTGCGACGTCGAATTGCTCGAAACCACGCGTCAGGCGGTAGACGTGCCGGTCATCGCGTCGGGCGGCATCGGCACGCCGGACGACGTGGTCACGGCTTTCCGTACGGGTGCCGACGCCGTCTTGGCCGCATCGGTCTTTCATGACGGTGACCTCACGGTCGGAGAGATCAAGAAATTCGTATCAGATCGAGGATTGGCGGTGCGCCCATGATCATTCCGAGCATCGACCTCATGGACGGACGCGCGGTTCAGCTGCGCCAGGGTAAGGAGTTCGTCCTGGACGGCGGCGATCCGTTCGAGCGCCTCGAGGAGTTCTCCGTGGCGGGAGAGGTCGCAGTGGTCGACTTGGATGCAGCCATGGGAAAGGGATCCAACGCCCCGATCATGCGCGATTTGGTCCGCCAGGCGCCCTGCCGCGTCGGTGGCGGGATCCGGGATATCGATGCGGCTCTGGCGTGGTTGGACGCGGGAGCGGAGCATGTCGTCATCGGAACCGCAGCGGCCGTGGAATTCTGCTCGCAGTTACCTCGGGATCGGGTGATCGCCGCCGTCGACGCCGAGGGTGGCAAGGTCGTCGTGGAGGGTTGGCAGACCCAGACCGAGCACAGTGTGATCGATCGGATTACGGAGCTGGCGCCGGTGGTGGGCGGCTTCCTGCTCACGCAGGTGGAACATGAAGGGGGGATGGCCGGCTGGAACGAAGATCTGGTCGCACAGGCCGTGGAGGCGGCCGGCACCGTCCGCATCACGGCAGCAGGAGGAATCACCACCGCCGAGGACATAGGTCGGCTGGATCGATTGGGTGCGGACGCTCAGGTGGGAATGGCCCTCTATACCAACCGTGTGAGCCTGGGTGAGGCGGTGGGCGCCCCCTTGGTGAGGGCGATCGACGAACGACTCTGGCCCACCGTGGTGTGCGACGAGGAGGGGCACGCCCTTGGGCTGGTCTGGAGCACGCGTGAGAGCCTCGAGGCGGCGGTGCGGGAGCGGCGGGGGATCTACTGGTCCCGCTCCCGGGATTCGCTCTGGATCAAGGGAGAGACGTCCGGGGCCACCCAAGAGCTGGTTCGCGTGGAGTTGGACTGCGACCGCGACGCGCTCCGCTTCGTGGTTCGCCAGCACGGCTCCGGTTTCTGCCACACGGGAACGCCCGGATGTTGGCCTACGCCCTTTACGCTCTCCACGCTGTCGGACGTCATCGCACGTCGTGGTGACGAGGCACCGGAGGGGTCGGGGACGGCCAAACTCATGGGAGACCCCGCCCTTCTCGCTTCGAAGCTTCGCGAAGAGACGGAGGAGCTGATCCAGGCGCTCCAGATCGACGCGACCGGATCCCGGTCCGCGGATGGCGATGGTACCCGGACTGATCATGCCCGCACCGAGGACGCGGCCGAGGTGATCCACGAGGCGGCCGACCTACTCTATTTCACGCTCGTCGCCGCCGTGAGCCGTGGCGCCGACGTCGAAACGCTGCGCCGGGAACTCGCCCAACGCAGCCTACGGGTTCGTCGGCGTCCGATGACGGCAAAGCCCGACGAGGCAAGCTCCCAAGACGCAACGTCCGAGGGAGCGAAGCCCGACGAAGGAGAGAATCGATGAGCCAGCCCCTTCTCGCCCGCCGGCGGGCCGAAGAGTTTCGAGCCCGAGACAAGGGCGGCGTGCCCGCAGAGGTTCTCGCGAAGGCGGATGCCATCGTGGAGCGAGTGCGCTCCGGCGGTGAAGAGGCGCTTAAAACATACGCCATTCGCTTCGAGGACTGTGCGCCGGACGACCCCCTCTACCTGACTGGGGAGGCTCTGAAGAGTCGATTGGATGCGCTCCCCGGAGACGAGCGAAACCGCCTCGAGCGCATCGCCGATCGCATTCGGGCGTTCGCCCTGTCGCAGCGCCGTGCACTCGCTCCCGTCGACAGGACCGTGCCCGGTGGGCGAGCCGGCCACCGTATCGATCCAGTCCATGCCGCGGGGTGTTACGCACCCGGCGGCCGCTATCCCCTTCCCTCCTCACTGCTCATGACGGTGGTTACCGCACGCGCGGCGGGTGTCGAATCCGTGTGGGTCGCGAGCCCACGCCCAGCCCCGATCACCCTGGCGGCCGCCGCAGTCGCGGGTGCCGACGGAGTCCTGGCCGCCGGCGGGGCGCACGCGATCGCGGCCCTCGCGTTCGGCGTCGGCCCCATCCCCCCGAGCGACGTCGTGGTAGGCCCCGGGAATCTGTACGTGACGGCCGCGAAGCAACTCCTCGCCGGACGGGTCCAGATCGATATGCTCGCCGGTCCTTCGGAGCTGGTGGTCGTCGCGGACGCCGCGGCCGACCCGGCTTGGGTCGCGTCGGATCTGCTGGCACAAGCGGAGCATGACCCCGATGCGGTGCCGATCCTCATCTCGCTCGACGCCGAGTTACCCTCTCTGGTCGAGCGAGAGCTCAAGCGCCAACTCGAGGATCTTCCCACGGCGTCCACGGCGAAGGCGGCGCTCGCAAACGGAGGCGTCATCGTGTGCGAAACCGAGGAGGACGCCTGCCTGGCCTGTGACGACATCGCACCCGAGCATCTCCAAATCTCGGTGTCGAACGCCGAAGCCTGGCCGGATCGACTCCGTCACTACGGCGCCCTCTTCATCGGCGAGCGCGCAGCGGAAGTGTTCGGCGACTATGGCGTGGGGCCCAACCATGTCCTTCCCACCGGCGGTACCGCCAGAGCGCGGGGCGGGCTCTCCGTCATGGACTTTCTCCGGGTGCGCACCTGGATCCAGGCCTATTCGGATCTCGATCCGGACTTGATCGAGGACGTGGCATGGTTCGCCCGGCAAGAGGGTCTCGAGGCTCACGCCAGGGCGGCGGAGATCAGGCGACGGTGATAGAGCGATGATGCCCACCGGTTAGGGTGATCGCTCACTGCGCTCACTCTAACCGGGAGTTCTACGATGACTACTCTGACGCCGGCCGCGATGCGGACGCTCCACGGGTTGGCGATCCCAAGACCGAGAAGAGGCGCATACTGTGGGCTGGTGGTGGGCGCCTTCTTGGGCTTCGCCTTTACCGGGCAGCTCGTCGCCGCCGCGGCCGTCTACACGTTCACACCAGTCACGTGTCTCTTCGACTTCGCGCTGTAACGCCCCGAACGGACACCGCCATTCACCTCAGCCATGAGGATCAGATCCATGCGGGAGCTTACGGTACGTCAAATGTCCGACACGGAGGGTGGGATAGGTTTCAGAGGCTTCTTCAGCGGGTTTCTTTGCGGGGCGTATGTGGCCGCTGCGTTCGCGGTCACACCGACCACCAGCGTGCTCACACGGTGGACCATCTATAGCGGAGCGATAGCGGCCTGCGGAAACGCGTTTGCCGTTTAGCCCGTTGGGGTCGGGCGTAGCAGCCTGTTTCTGGTCGCGGAGGTCAAGCTTCGCATCGCATGGCGCGAATTCGCCCACACCGTACGCACAACGATCGAAGGCAAGTTCGCCGTCGTAACGATTGTCGCTGCTCCCTTCTTGATGAAGAGCCTGTTGGTCTCGAGTGCCCTCCGGCAGGCCAGCATGAGCGAGGACGCCGGGTGGGTCGTCCTGTGGACTGCCCACCTCTTCATGATTCTGGCACTCGTCCTGTTCGTCGCCGCCCGGACGGCGCGCTCCCTCATCGTGGACCGACGCAACGACGCGCTCGCCCATTACCCCTACGCGAGGCAGGGTCTAGCGGCCTTCCATCTCTGGGGGGAGATGGTGACCGCGACGACCCTCATGCTCCTGGCTCTCTTCTATTTGTTCTACGGTCCTCTGGTGAGCAGGCTAGCGGCACACCCCGTCGTGGGCACGCTCCTCCATTTGATCGGGCACGTCGTGGTTACCCTCGCCTTAGGGGCCGTGGCGTACCGGCTCACACTCCGCGCGCTCGAGCGGCGACCGACATGGGGACGAAGGATTTTCCACATGACCTCGTTCCCAGGTGTTTTGGCCTTTGTCATGATTGCGGGGGGCCCCCAGCTGCTGCTCGATTTCGCGCCGGATCGGATCGATGAGCTCCGATCGATCTTCGAGAGCGCCGGGCCATTCTACGTCCCTGTCACAGCCATGGCCGCGTCGACGGCGCGGCCTGCATCTCTATTGGGCGGGTTGGTCGGGATCGGGGTGGCAGGAACGATCGCACTCGGCGCGGCGGCACCTCTCATTCAGACGCCGAGCCGTATCGTGCTCGGGGAAATCCAAGGCCTGGTGGACCGCCACTTCAAGAGCGTTTTCGGGGGCGGGAGGAGTCCGTCGGCCCACCGAGCTCTTCACGGCGCTCGAATATTCTTCTTGAAGGACGTCCTCCTCGGCCCGGTCCGTTCCCCTCAGGGGTTCATCAGGCGGCAGGGCGTCTTCCTCGGTACGGTCGGCTTGGCTTCGGCCCTCGCGTGGGGGCTCTTTGAGGAGGGCCTCATAGGGGAAGACTCAGCCGAGGCCCTTGTCCTGGGTCTGGTGGTCCTCCTGGTCTGTGCGGCGGCGTATCTCCGAGGACTCGGCTCCCTGGGATCGGAGGGCCCCGCGTTGGCTTTGCTTCGCCCCGTCCTGCGGCCCTCTGATCTACTGGGCTACAAAACGGTCGCCGTGTTGGCTTCCGTCGTGCCCGCTGGACTCGTGTATGGCGCCACCGCCGGGGCGCTGTCTCAAGCCCTGGACATGCGCCCCGGTCCCGCGGCCGCGGCAGGAATCGGGGGTCTCACAGCCGCGCTTGCGGCCGCATCCGCGGTCTCATTGGCCTTTCTCTTCCCGGACTTCGAGCGGCGGAACGTTCTAGTGCCCGGGGCCTCGCGAATGGGGAGATACACCTTCACTTCGGTCTCACTTTACGGTGCCGGAGTCGTCGCGGGTCTTCGGTGGATGACACGATCGGGGATGCTTCCGTCCAGCGCGTTCACCCCGACCCTCATGACGACGGCCGGCGTCGGGATGGCCTTGACGGGGCTCGTGATGATGCTGGCTCTTCGCCGATTCCCTCGCCTGGAGTGCTGAAATGAGCGAGATGCCTCATATCAGCCTGGACGCGCTCACCAAGCGCTTCGGAGCGATCACCGCCGTTGCCGATCTGAGCCTGTCGCTCGAGGCGGGTCAGATCGTGGGCTTGCTCGGCCTCAATGGGGCCGGCAAGACCACGACCCTCCACACCATCATGGGCCTGAAGACGCCCACGGCCGGTGACGTGCGCATCAACCGCGTGAGCGTGCAATCACCCGAGATCGCGTCGGTGAGGCGCCGAATCGGGTATCTGCCCGAACAACCGGTGTTGTACGACTATCTGACCGGCCGGGAGTTCGTCCAATTCCTGGGGCAGCTCTACGACGCCGCCCTGGACCTCGATGACTGGCTGACCGACAACCTCGACGCGCTCGAAATGAGCCAAGACGCCGATCGGTTGATCCGGACATACTCGATGGGCATGCGTAAGAAGATCGCGTTCCTGGCGGCCATGGTGCACCAGCCGAACATCCTCGTCTTCGACGAGCCCACCGGAGCACTGGATGCGGCGAGCGCCCGCGTGGTCAAGGACGAAATGCAGATCGCACGGGACCGAGGCGCACTCGTCCTGTTCACGACGCATGTCATGGAGATCGCGGAGCGCCTCACCGATCGAATTGCGATCCTCGATCACGGAAGCTTGGTCGCGGAGGGAACGCTGGCGGAAATCAAGGAAGCGCACGCACGTTCCGGCGCCGAGACCCTCGAGGAGATCTTTCTCAGGCTCACCGCTTCACAGGACGACGCCGAGCTCGCTGCCAGATGAGGGGACCCACCCGATCAGGGGCCCGTTTCCTCGGCTTTGTGCCCCGGTACCCGGTGGTCCGGCAGTACGACCGTGTCGACTGCGGCCCGGCCTGCCTCCTCGCGGTCCTTCGATTCCACGGCGGTGACGGCGGACTGGCTCCCCTCCGCTCTCTCGCCGGGACGAACGCAAGCGGAACAAGCCTTCTCGGGCTCTACCAAGCCGCGGAGACGCTCGGATTCGATGCGAGAGGCGCAACCGGAGATTTCGAGGCTCTGAGGGGTGTGAAGCTGCCCTGCATCGCTCACGTCGTCGTCGACGGTGGCCCCCATTACGTGGTGGTCTACGAAGTCGGTGAACACGGCGTGAGGGTGGCCGACCCGGCGCGTGGACTCGTGCGGCTCACTCGCACCGAATTTGAGCGAATCTGGGTGCAGGGCGCGGTGCTTCTCCTAGCCCCCGGCCCCGAGCTCCACTTCGCACCGCCCCCCCATTGGTTCCCCTGGGTCCTGCGCCACTGCCGGGGAGCACAGGGATGGCTCGTACAATCCGTGTTCCTCGGATTCGTATACACGGCCCTGGGACTCGTGACGGCATTCGTGGTCCAACGGCTCGTCGACGACTTCATTCCGGATGGTTATGAGAGCCGGATCGTCGCGGCAGGCGGGATCCTGCTCGGGCTACAGCTGGTCCGGGCGTTGGTGGGTTTTCTGCGTCAGCGCTTCCTGGTCGGGCTCGGCAAACGAGCGGCCACGGCCATCGCCGAGGAGCTCATTGGGCGCCTCTTCTCCCTTCCATCCCGGTTCTTCGACACCCGGAAGAGAGGGGACGTCGTGGCCCGCCTCCAGGACGCGTCCCATGTTCAAAGCGCGGTCGTTCAAATCCTGGGGAGCACGACCATCGATGTCCTCGTCACCATACTGTCACTCGGCATCGTGTTCTATTTTTCTGCCGAGATGGGGTGGGTCGCACTCCTCCTGGTGCTGCCCTACGCCCTGGTGGCCGGTACGGTCGTGGCGCGGCTCCATCATGAGCACCACGAGACGCTCGGAGCATACGGGCGGCTACAAGGCTCCTACATCGACACGCTCGACGGGATCGAGGCGGTTCGGAGGAGCGGGGCCACAGAGATTTTCTCGCAGGCCACACTAGCCCTCTTCGGCATGTTCCAATCCAAAGTCGAGCGGCTCGGCTACACGCAAGCGGCCGCCGTATCGAAGCTGGAGGTGGTCGGTGGAGTATTTCTCACCGCCGTGCTGACCACCGGCGCGCTGCTCGTCCTCGCTGGGGAGCTGCTGCTCGGCAGAATGTTCGCGGCCTATTCACTGGCCGCCGGGGCCCTCCCGAGTCTTCAGCGAGTGACCGACGGCCTGTTTACCCTTCAGGCCGGATCGGCGGCGGCCCAGCGGCTGCAAGACGTCTTGCTCACCGATCCCGAACCGAACCCCGGCGTGAATCCCTTCCGGATGGAACGGGAGCTGAGACTGGAGAACGCGACGTTCCAGTGGTCTCCCGACGAGCCTCTCCTTCAGGGCACGAATCTCACGCTCCACCGAGGGCGCATCACGGGGCTGAGCGGAGCCAACGGCAGCGGAAAAAGTACGCTGATCCACCTCATCACCAGGCGCTACCCCCTCGCCGAAGGAACGCTCACGGTAGACGGCGTGGCCGCCGAAGAGATCGACCTTCACAGCTATCGCCGAGGGGTGGCACTCGTCCCCGAAGCCGTGAAGATCTTCAACGGCACGCTCGGAGCCAATCTGGCGATGGCCGCCCCCGACCTATCACACGAGGATCTGGTGGAGCGCATCCGGAAGATGTCGGTCGCCTCATTCATAGGTCGATTCGGCGGCGGCCTCGATACCGAGGTGGGTGAGGACGGCCGACGACTTTCCGCGGGAGAGCGCCAGATGATCGGTCTCATTCGAGCCCTCCTCGGAAGACCCTCGGTCCTGATCGTCGATGAGGGGTTCAACGCGCTTGATCCCCAAGCCTTCGCCCTTGCCGTGCACCTGGTGAGGGCCCATGCCAGAGACGGAGCAGTGTTGCTCGTCTCACACGTTCCACAGCTGATCTCCCTGGCGGACGAGTGCTTCATCCTGGAGTGCGGCGCCGTAGTACCGGTGACGCACTCGAGGGCGGCGTGAACCAGCCGCTTCCGGCTGATCACTGCAGTCATCGCGGCACCGACCGCCTCGCGGCCCGCTCCATCTGGCCGACGTTCGCGCTCATGGCAGCGATTTGGATGGTGCTCGCCCTCTATAGCAATGAACGGGTGCTAACCCCTCGGGTCTTGGCGAGTCTGGCCGCGGGGGGAAGCGGCATGGTGATGCCCGAAGATCAGGTGGACGATTTCCGGCGGCTCGGACGCGTGGCCTACGCGTTGACTCCGGTCTTCCTCGTGATGCGGGTCGGGGTCACCGCTCTGGTGCTTCAACTGTTCACGATGCTTCTGTCCGCGGAGATCTCGTATCGTGACCTGTTTCACGCGTCGCTGTGGGGGTTCGGTGCGGTGATGTACGGCATGCTCATCCAGACATTGAGGCTTGATCTGCTCGGACCCGATATCACGGTGCCGGAGCTCACCGTGGTCCCCGACTCACTCGCGGCCCTGATCATGAGCCCGTCAGCCACGGTCACGATGGGATACCACGCGCTGAGCTTTCTCAGCATTCACAGCCTGCTGTGGATCGGAATCGTCTTCACCTTCCTGCGCTTCGAATGCCGCGTCACCCCAACGAGCGCCCTATTCGTCCCGCTAGCCGGTTGGACCACGATCTCACTCGCACAGCTGGGGCTCAACGCCTTCACGACGCAAATCCTTGGGTGAGCGAAGGGAGAGCGACGCCTCGGGGTAGACTCTTCGGTCGTAGGCCCGTGGGCTCCTTCCCTCCCTGCTGTCCGGGGCCCCCGCTCTCCCAGAGCTCCACCAGCCCCTACCCGACGGTCGGTCAGGAGCCCCCGCACCTACGACTTCGACAGGGGGGGCAACCGCGGGTCATGGAGCGAGCACGGGCCTCTCAGCCACGGCATCGCGCCCACTCGGCCTCGAGCGCCAACTCTCCGACCCACCGTTCAATACGGGCCAGGTCTAGGGTATCACCTTGAACGGCCATGATCTCCGTCACATCCCTGATCTGTCGCTCCGAATCGCCGAGCTTGGCCCACTCTAGTTTTGCCACGATGAGGTCCTCAGGCCCAACGACGGACAATTCGAGCCCGAGGAAACGAAGAGCTTGGCGGTCGTTGAACTCGGCGACACTGAAGGGGCGGTCCTTCCGGATGATGAAGTCGGCCTTCCACCCCGAGTTCGGGTCTATCGCGTTGAATTGACCGCGAATCCTCACGGCCTCTTTGACCGCATAGTCGCTCACATAGAACCCGCCATCTCTAAGAGCCCCTGCGAACTGCAGCAAAACTTCGACGCTCTCATCGATGACCAGATCTACGTCCTGGGTCGCACGCGGCGATCCGTGGTACGACACGGCCAATGAGCCAGTCAACATGAACGGGATTTCAAAGGCGTCCAGGGACTGGACGACGAATGAAAGGAAATGTTCGAGCGTCACCGATGCCGTGGTGCGAGCCTGGAATCGGCTGTCCGACCCTCGGTTTTCGCTCGGTCGGTCCTGCCGGCTTTGGCCAATGCTGCCACGAAGTCACTAAGCGACAACGCCTCATGGAGGCGTTCCTCCGGAGAAAGTTCCGCGAGAGCGGAGAACCTGATGCTCGCTGCTTCCGGGGTAGTATCGCGACTCATCACGAGAATGTAGCGCGTACCGATGGGATCCACTAACGAAATCCCTCCCAAAGCTCCTCGAACCAGTTCGTGACGATGTAGATCAAAGGGGCTCGCCACTCTCAGGGCTCCATGTCCACCCTCGTGGGAAGCCCTCCAGCGAACCCCTCAGACGTCGGCGGGTGACGGAAGTAGACGAGCCTTCATGTGCGTCTAAGGCGTGTGGGGCGGCAAGCGTCACGGGCCTCTCAGCCGACGATCACCACGCCTTCCACGAAGACGCGAAGCCAGGGGATCTGAGCCTTCAATTACCCATCCGCTGGCGAAGCTCCTCGAACCAGTTGGTGACGAGGTAGGCTTCGGCGCTCGCCGCACCCTCATTACCCATCCTCAACATCACGAAGCGCTGGTCGTCGGGGTTCACATCGTATATCGGGTGCGTGTTGCCGCGCTGGTACTCAGCCATCGAAAACAATACGACTTGACTGTCCCATCCGAACACCGAATCCGTACGTACCTGTACTGCTACCAGTGAGTCAGCCCCGTTCCGGTAGAACAATTCCCGCCCGTCGTGCGCCCACACCGGCTCGGCCCCTCCAGCCGTGGATACCAGCCTCAGTCCCGAATCAGCATCGGGGAAGGGACGGACGTATATCTCATTTTGGCCCGACTCGTCCGAGACGTAGGCCACCCATCTACCGTCGGGTGAGAGCGCAGGTGAGCGTTCCGTAAACTCGCTCACCGCCACTGGAACCGGCACGCTGTCCGTCCCGACGCGAATGGCAAATATGTCAACCCCAACGCCAACGCCACCCGTGACGCCCCGCTCGCGGTAGACCAGCCATGTGCCATCATGGGAATAGGAAATCTCTTCGATGCCAGTCGCCGTGCTAAGCACGAGGTCCGTCGAGCCACTCCCGTCCGCCCGCTTGGTCCAGACATCTTGCTGTCCCTCACGATTCGAGAGGAAGGTCAGCGACCGACCGTCCGGGGACCAAACGGGCCGACGGTTCCTCGTGCCGTCGGTCGTGATCCGGGTCAGCGGCCCTGTTTCCAACTGTTTCACCCACAGGTCAGTCGTTCCCCCGGAGTCCAATATCGAGATCGCAAGGCGATCCCCATTCGGGGAGAAGGTGAGGCTGGAATA
Source organism: Longimicrobiales bacterium (assembly GCA_965219445.1). Taxonomy (GTDB): domain Bacteria; phylum Gemmatimonadota; class Gemmatimonadetes; order Longimicrobiales; family Gaopeijiaceae; genus UBA822. The sequence continues at coordinate 837,279 of CBDCNQ010000005.1, forward strand.
GTCCGGGTCTCCCGGCATGCTCCATCCGGGATGGATCTCGCGGGCCGTGCCGTCTCTTTCCACCCATACAGGTGTAACCGATGGGCCTGAGGCAAAGCCACCTGCCTGGTATACAAGCGTGCCCGTCTGCGATACGGCGAACTGCGAGGCCCCTACGCGAGACACGGCCAGCGAGGGGAGCAATGTCACCGGGGCTCCCGTCACCTGAAGCGTCTCGACATCGAAGGGCACGCCCATGAGCGCCCCGTCACCGTGTCCGTAGATCACGTGGCCCGTAGACACGTAACGCGGCTGGTTCCCACTAGGGATAAGCTCGCGGACCGCACCCGTCTCGATCTCGAAGATCAAGATGCGTGACCCCTGTGCACGGCCACCAGTGCCGAATACCACCGCCCTTCCGTTGGGCAGGAGATGCGATCGGGCGACGCTCACCGAATCGGACTCCAGCAAGACCTGGGGATCGCCTCCCGCCGACCCGACGCGGTAGAGAGCACCTCCAGAGTTGTAGACGATGGTGTCGTCAAAGCCCCAGTGTGCGCTACCGCCGGAAGTCGTGACCGGAAGGGCAGGCCCGCCGCTTATCGAGACCTTCCAGATCCCTCTTACGCCCTGGATGTTGAAGGCGACCGATTGCCCGTTCGGCGAAAAGGTCGGGTTCAAACCCCCCTCCGTATTGGGAAGCTGGCTCCACTCCGGGTCGCTCGCAGTACGGATGTGGATGGAACCCTGCTCCACTTTCAGGATCGAGCGTCCATCGGGTGAGATCGCCAGCCTCCAGCCGCCACCAGGAGTCACCAGATCGAGGCCCGTCACTGCCGCTCGCGTTGGGACACCCGGCTCAGGACCCGGACGGAGCCAGCCCCAGGCGGCGAGGGCCACGAATAGAACCGCGAGTGTCGTCGTTGCTATCGTCAGCCGATTCCAGGGGCCAGGCATCGTAGCGGGCGTGGCTACCGGCTCCGAGGTCGAGGCCGTTACGGACGTCCGAGCCCGTGCCTTGTACGTGAAGCCCTCATCCGCCAGCGCCGCAGCGAACTCAGCCGCGCTGGTGAATCGATCGGCGGGCAGCTTCTCCAGAGCCCTCGCAAGTGCATGGCCGACATGGGGTGGCACGGTCCTGCGCTCGCTCGTGATCGACGGTGCGTCCGCTGTGAGAATCTTGACCAGCACCGCTTGGGCGGTCGAGGCGGAGAAGGGCGGCTGCCCGGAGAGCATCTCGTACAGCACGCAGCCGAGCGCGTAAACGTCGGACCGTGGGTCCACGTCCCGGTCGCCCGTGGCCTGTTCGGGACTCATGTAGTGGGGCGTGCCCAGGCTGAGTCCCGTCTCGGTGATGCGCCCAGCGCCCGCCTGAGCCACAGCCAGCGCGATCCCGAAGTCTGCGACGAGGGGTTCACCCTGAGCACTCAGCAGGATGTTCCCCGGCTTGATGTCGCGGTGGACAACGCCGTTTCCGTGTGCGTAGTCGAGTGCACCCGCGACCTTCTGCGTGATGGCCAGTGCGTCCTCCACACCGAGCTGCTTCTCGCGGTCGATGCGCTCCCTGAGTGATTCTCCTTGGATGTGGGGCATCACGTAGAAAAGGAAGCCGTCGGCCTCACCAGAATCGAAGAGCGGCAGAATGTGCGGGTGAGTCAGGTTCGCCGTCGTCTTGATCTCGGCCAGGAAACGCTCTGCACCTACGACCGCAGCCAACTCGGGTTTCAAGACCTTGAGCGCGACCTTGCGCTCGTGCTTGAGGTCGTCGGCCAGGTAGACCGTGGCCATGCCGCCCTCGCCCAGCTCACGCTCGATGGCGTAGCGGCCTTCGAGAGCCGCGTTCAAGCGGGAGACGGCATCGGACATGGCGGTCAATATGCGTCTTAGGCGTGTGGGGCGGCAAGCCGTAAAGGCTTCGGCAGAGCTTTCACATCTTGGTGCCCCATCTAGCTCGACATCCGCCACGAGCTTCTACACATTAGCGGATGCTGGGCAGCCGCTGCGGACCCGAATCGCCCCGTTGAGCGAGTCCGGGGTCCCTCACCAGGCCCCGTGTCAGGGCGCACCCGATGTCGAATCTGAAAACCAAATCCAGTACGCCGATCGGCTCGTGGAGTGGGCCGGCGGACCGCCTTCTCACGACTCCCGAGGAGTTCGCTCTGGGCCTCCGTCATGTCGGACGGCCGCTGTACGCCGTGGACCATGGAGAGGCGTTTGCCCTCGCGGACTGCGGATCCGTCGAGTTGGGCGCAGATCCCCAGGTTCACGGACTGCCTCTCCTCGCTGTGAGCCCCCCCTGCAGACCCCAGAATTTCGGCTCCTCCAGTTTCGCCAGCCAGCACGGCGTTCGCTTCTGTTATGTGGCCGGAGCCATGGCGAACGGCGTCGGCTCCGTGGAACTCGTCGAGGCGATGGGCCGCGCCGGCATGCTCGCCTTCTTCGGAGCTGCTGGCTTGGGGCCGGATACGGTGGAGGACGCCATCGACCGGATCTCCACGCGCTTGGGCGATCTCCCTTGGGGATTCAACCTGATCCACAGTCCCTACGAGCCGCTGCTCGAAGAGGCGGTCGCCGACCTCTACGTGCGCCGTGGAGTGACTCGGGTATCGGCTTCCGCCTACATGGATCTGACGCTCCCACTCGTTCGCTACCGGCTGCACGGCATTCATTCCGATGCCTCGGGGCGGGTCGTGACTCCGAATCGACTGGTGGCGAAGGTCTCGCGCGTCGAAGTGGCGCGTAGGTTCCTCGCTCCGCCGCCCGACAAGATGTTGGCCGAGCTCGTCGCACGTGGAGACCTCACGGAGGAACAAGCGCGGATGGCCCAATCGATCCCCGTCGCGCAGGACTTGACCGTCGAGGCGGACTCCGGTGGCCACACCGACAATCGGCCGGCCATCGCCCTTCTCCCGTCCATGCTGGCGTTGCGCGATCGAATTCAGACCGAGTATGACCACGGCCTCCCCCTCCGTGTGGGTTCCGCTGGAGGAATATCGACGCCACATTCCGTGGCAGCAGCGTTCGCCATGGGTGCCGACTACGTCGCTACGGGATCGGTCAACCAGGCGTGCCGAGAGGCCGGAACCTCGGATACGGTGCGGCAGATGTTGGCCAAGGCGGAGCAGGCCGACGTCACGATGGCTCCGGCGGCCGACATGTTCGAGATGGGCGTCAGGTTGCAGGTGCTCAAGCGTGGCACGATGTTTCCCATGCGGGCACATCGTTTGTATGATTTGTACCGGGCCCACAGCGGGCTCGAGGACATATCCGACGACGATCGGAAGAACCTCGAAGACACGCTCTTTCGTAAGCCACTAGAGGAAATCTGGAACGAGACACGACGTTTTTGGGAGCAGCGCGACGTCACCCAGACGGAGAGGGCCGAGCGCGATCCGAAGCATCGGATGGCGCTGGTATTCCGGTGGTATCTCGGGATGTCGTCCCGGTGGGCCAACCGTGGCGAGCCGGGGCGAGAAATGGACTACCAGGTCTGGTGTGGCCCGGCCATGGGAGCGTTCAACGAATGGGTTCGGGATAGTGTTCTCGATCCCTGGGAGAACAGGCGCGCGGTCATCGTGGCGCACAACATGTTACATGGGGCAGCGGTCATCACTCGAGCCGCCGCTCTACGTAGCCAGGGGGTCGACCTTCCCGCTGCGAGCGTGGACGTCCTGCCCCGTGGTCCAGGCGAACTTGAGGAACTGCTGACTTGAGCGATCGGAATGAAGATCGGGCTGCGGCCCCCTCACCCATAGCCATCGTCGGCATGTCCTGCCTATTCCCGGGCGCAAGCAGCCTGGAAGAGTACTGGGCCAACGTGCGGGACGGGGTCGATGCCATCACGGACGTCCCGGCGAGTCATTGGAGTGTGGGCGACTATTTCGACGCCGACCCCAAGGCGCCGGACATGACCTACGGACGCCGCGGAGGGTTCCTCGACGCGGTCGACTTCGACCCGATGGCCTTCGGGATTTCTCCACGGGACCTCGAGGCCACCGACTCCACGCAGCTGCTCGGCATGCACGTCGCCCGACAAGCGCTGTGGGATGCCGGCTACGGCGCCAACGGCCGAGACTTCGACCGTGAACGCACGAGCGTGATCCTCGGTGTGAGCGGAACGCTTCCCTTGGTGATCCCTTTGGGAGCCCGCCTCGGCCACCCGATTTGGCGGCAGGCTCTGGCCGAAGCAGGCGTCGATCCGGAGACCAGCGATGATGTGATCGCTCGGATCGCGGACGGATATGTGCCGTGGCAGGAGAACTCCTTCCCCGGACTTCTAGCCAATGTCGTGGCGGGCCGGATCGCCAACCGGCTCGATCTGCACGGAACCAACTGCATCGTCGACTCAGCATGCGCCTCGTCCTTGAGCGCCGTCCACCTCGCCTCTCTCGAGCTCGAGGCCGGTCGGGCCGACATGGCCCTGAGCGGTGGCCTGGACACGTTCAACGACATCTTCATGTACATGTGCTTCTCGAAGACGCCAGCGCTTTCGGAGTCGGGGAACGCACAGCCGTTCGATCAGGACGCGGACGGGACGATTCTCGGCGAGGGCGTGGGCGTCATGGCTCTCAAGCGACTGGCGGACGCCGAGCGGGACGGTGACCGCATTTACGCCGTCATCAAAGGCCTCGGGTCTTCCAGCGACGGCAAGGGCCAGGCGGTCTACGCGCCTTCTCCCGAGGGCCAGGCGCGGGCGCTGCGCGCGGCGTATCGAAACGCGGGTGTGACGCCGGACACGGTGGGACTCGTCGAGGCGCACGGCACCGGTACCGTCGTTGGAGACGCCACCGAGGCACGGGGCCTTGCCAGCGTCTATGAGGACAGTGGCCGGGAGGGATCGTGGTGCGCCTTGGGCTCGGTCAAGTCGATGATCGGGCACACCAAAGCGGCGGCGGGAGCGGCGGGGCTCATCAAGGCTGTGATGGCGCTGCACCACAAGACTCTTCCGCCCACGATCAAGGTCGGGAAACCCAACAAGGCTGTGACTCCGGGGGAGACGCCCTTCTACGTCAATACGAGCAAGCGTCCGTGGCTGCCTGAGAGCGATCATCCCCGTCGGGCGGGCGTGAGTGCCTTCGGCTTCGGCGGCAGCAACTTCCACTGCGTAGTCGAAGAGTACGAGTCACGGGCGAACGTGGTGGATTGGGACGGGCGGGATCAGATCTTCGCCTTCTCGGCCGAAAACCGCGAGGCCCTTGTGTCGAGGCTGAAAGACTTCGATGTAGGATCGGAGTGGGCGGAGATCCGGGGGCGGGCAGCCGAAACGAGGGAAGACTTCGATGCTTCGCACGAGGTCCGCTTGCTCATGGTGGTCGAGCGGGGCGGAAAGGCCCCGGCAGACCTCATCGCCCTGGCGCTCGCCCGGCTGGAAGACGCCCAGTCCGCGTGGAGCTTGCCACAGGGAGTCTTTTTCGGGTCTGGTTCGACGACGGGGACTTGGGCGGCCTGCTTCCCCGGCCAAGGGGCCCAGTACGTCGGCATGTTGCGTGAAATCATCTGCCGTTTTCCTGCCGCCGCCGACACGCTCGCCACCGCTGCGGAAGCTACCCCGGGACTCGTCGACAAGCTCTATCCGCACCCCGCGTTCGAGGACGATGCCAGAGCCGAACAGGAAGCCGAGCTCAGAGCCACCCAGACCGCGCAACCGGCTCTCGGCGCTGTGAGTCTCGGTGCCTTACGGGTGCTCGAGCAGTTCGGACTCGCCCCCGATGCCACGATCGGGCACAGCTACGGCGAGTTGGTCGCCCTGTGCGCCGCGGGCCGAATTGGTCCCGCCGAGTTGAACGAGCTCTCTCGCCTCCGAGGTGAGCTCATGACCCTGGGCGAAGGCGATCATGGCTCCATGCTGGCCGTCGCCACCGAATCCGATCGAGTCCAGGCCCTGGTTCTGGAACACGATCTCGATTTGGTGATAGCCAACCACAACGGCCCTCGTCAGGTGGTCCTCTCGGGTGTGACCGACGAGATCGATCGGGCAAAGGCGATTCTGTCCGGCGAGCGCCTCCGGAGTAAGAAACTGCCCGTTTCGGCAGCATTCCACAGTGCCTTGGTGGCCGAGGCCGCAGCGCCGTTTGCCGATGCGCTCAAAGGCGTGAAGCTGAAGAAGAGTGCGGTGCCGGTGTATGCGAACACGACCGGCACGAAGTACCCGGCGACTCTCGCCGGCGCACGGAGGGTGCTGTCCAAGCAGTTGGTCTCGCCCGTGGATTTCGTGCAAGGCGTGAAGAGAATGTTCGACGACGGGATCCGCACATTCGTCGAGGTCGGGCCCGGCCGCCGCCTCTCCGGGCTGATTGGGGAGATCTTGGCCGGCGAGGAGATCACAGTCGTGGCGGTGGACGCCTCGTCCGGACAGCGTCGGGGCCTGGTCGATCTGGCCCGCATGCTAGCTCAGTTTGCGGCGTCCGGACATGCCGTCGCGCTCGACCGGTGGGACGAGGGCGCCCTCGAGGCCTGGCGGCGCGAAGCGGCCCGAGAGAAACCCGCCCTGACCGTGAAGATCAGTGGAGCGAATCACGTGGCCGAACGCCCCAAGCGTCCCCCGAGGGCCGCGGCACCGGCGCTCGCACCCGCGGCTGCCGGGCAGGCCTCCTCGGCACCCTTACCGGCCGTCGAGCCGGCCGTCCCTGTGACGTCCGACCCACAGGTGCTCGCCGATGCGGTGCGCGCGAGCCAAGAGAGCTTGGCCGCATTGGTACGGCTTCAAGAACAGACGGCCGAGGTGCATCGACAGTTCCTGGAATCGCAGGAGCGGACCATCCAAGCCATCATCCAGCATCAAGGGGCTGAGGCACCCCTCGAAGCGCCCACCGACGCACCCCTGGAAGCGCCCGTCGAGGCACTCTTGGAAGCACGCCCGGAGGCGTCCGTCGAGGCCGTTTCCGGAGTGGCTGAGGCGTTGCTCGAAGTGGTCTCCGAAAAAACGGGTTACCCCGAGGAGATGCTCGACCTCTCGATGGGATTGGACGCCGACCTCGGAATCGATTCGATCAAGCGGGTCGAAATCCTTTCGGCATTGCAGGAGCGTCTCCCCGAGGCCCCCGCCATCACTCCGGAGCATCTCGGCGAAATCCAGACACTCGGCCAGATCGTCGACTTTTTGGATGGATCCGCCGAGACCTCGACGAGTGGTGGTAATGCCTCGAACGGAACTGGCGTCGTCTCCCCGACAGACGATGTCGTCGCGGAGGAGGTGAGCAGTGTCGTCGCCGAGACGGAGAACGGTGTTATCGCGGAGACGGAGAACCGTGCCATCACGGAGACGACGAACGGTGTCGCCGCGGAGACGTTGAACGATGTCGTCCTGGAGACGTTGAACGATGTCGTCGCGGAGACGTCGAACGGTGCCGGCGACGCGCCAGATATCGCGGAGATCTTGCTGGAGTTGGTCGCCGAAAAAACCGGTTACCCAGTGGATATGCTCGACGTCTCGATGAACCTGGACGCCGACCTCGGTATCGATTCCATTAAGCGGGTCGAGATTCTGTCCGCGCTTCAGGAGGTGCTTCCGGAAGCTCCTGTCGTTGCCCCGGATCAACTGGGGGAGCTACGAACGCTGAGCCAGATCGTCGATCTGCTGTCCAGTGAGGCCGCATCCATCCCGGCCTCTTCTTCGCCCGATCCCCCGGAGCACGTTGTGGACCGTGGGATTCGGGGTCTCTCCACTTCCAACGGTGTCGAACGCTTCATTCCCACCCTCCACCCCGTTCAGGGCACGGGTAACCCCATCGGGCTTCCGGCGGGGTCCAAGATCTGGGTGACGAAGAGTGGCGATGTGCTCTCGGGCCAGATCGTGGAAGAGTTGAGCGCTCAAGGGTTCGCGGCGGAAGAGATCGAGTTGAGCGAGAAGGGACATGATCCGCCCGACGAGCTGGCGGGACTCATCGTCGTCGTGCCCCCGCAGGTCACCGACGAGGATATCCTCTTCGGCTTCGGACGGATGCGAGCCATGGCGCCCGTTCTCCGTCGGGCGGCGCTTCAGGGTGGTGCTCTGCTGTGCAGCGTCACAGCCCTCGGGGGTGGTTTCGCCCTCGACGCCCCACCGCCCGAGGATGTCGATCCAACCGGTGGCGCTTGGGGAGGAATGTTGAAAACGGCGGCCGCGGAATGGACCGATGTCAATTGCCGGACGATCGACGTCGATCCGGCCCGCGAGGGTCTCGCCGCCGAGATCGTGCGCCATGCGCTTTCCCAAGGACCCGTGGAGATCGGCCTGGGTCCTGACGGCCCCCAAACCGTGGTCCTCGAGCGCCGATCGGTCGAGCCCGGAGGGGGAACAACGTTCCCCGGCTCGGACGACACGGTGTTGATTACCGGGGGAGCACGTGGTGTGACCGCCGAGGTCGCGGTGGCGATGGCGGAGGCAGGGCAGCCGCGGCTCATCCTCATGGGGCGGAGTCCCGAGCCCGAGAAAGAGCCCGATTGGCTCATCGGACTCAACAGCGAGGCCGAAATCAAACGGGCGATCCTGACCCACGTGGGTCCGAGCATCACGCCTCAGGAGGTTCAGGCCAAGTTCAACCGCATCCGCGCGGGCAGGGAGATCCGCCGCACGATCGAGCGGATCTCCAAGGCCGGTTCCGAGGTCGCGTACCGTTCCGCCGACGTGCGAGACGCCGACGCGGTCCGGCACACGATCGCGCCACTCGTCGAGGAATACGGACCTGTCACTGGACTCCTGCACGGGGCCGGCGTCCTGGCCGACCGAAGCATCGAAGACAAGAGCGACGAAGACTTCGCCCGCGTCTACGGCACCAAGGTGGGCGGGCTCCGCTCGGTGCTGAAGGCTATCGGCGAGAGTCCTCTCAAGGCGATGGTGCTGTTCTCGTCTTCGACCGCACGCTTCGGACGCAGAGGACAGGCCGACTACGCGGCAGGGAACGAGGTGATGAATAAGGTGGCACGGGTGGAGGCGGCGCGGCGCGACGGGTGCCGCGTCGTGTCGGTCAATTGGGGTCCCTGGGATGGAGGAATGGTGACCCCTGGCTTGAGGACCATCTTCGCCGACGAGGGGATCGAGGTGATCGACATGGATAGCGGTGCGGCCTACCTCCTCGACGAGATCGCCGACACGGACGGGCCGGCGGAGGTTCTCATTCTCGGGAGTGGATCGCAGATCCCCGAAGTCGGAACACCCGCGGTCTCGAGGGGGAACGGCGTTGACACCTCCGCGAACGGCTCGGACAGGAGTGGGACACGGGCGACCGAGCAAGGGATCGGTGCGCCGGAGAGTGGCGCAGAGAGTGGCGCCGCTGAGGCGTCCATCGTGGAATTACCTACGGTGTTCGAGCGGACGATCACCACGGACACACATGAATTCATGACGTCGCACGTGCTCGCCGGCCGTGCGGTGCTTCCAGCCGTCATGATCCTCGAATGGCTGGCCCACGGCGCCCTCCACGGAAACCCAGGATTGCGCTTCGTCGGAGTCGACGACCTACGTGTATTCAAAGGAGTCCTCGTTCACCCCAAGGAATCCCTCCGGGTCCGCGTTTGCGCGGACAAGGCGAAAAAGCGGGGCGACGAATTCCTCGTGGTGGCGGAGCTCTGCAGCGGGGGCAGCAACGGCCGCCGGGTTCTACACGCGCGCGCTTCCGTCGCATTGGCGGCCAAGCAACCCGATGCCGGTACGGCAAGGGTTTCCGCCGACATGCCGGCCCTCGATCAGTCGATCGAGGCGATCTACGCCGAAACGCTCTTCCATGGCCCCGCCATGCGTGGACTGCTGGACGTCGAGAGTTGCGGGGACGCCGGGCTGGTGGCGCGCTGCAGGGTGGCTCCGCCTCCGCAGGACTGGATGGAGGAGCCCGTGCGGAGCCGATGGATCGCCGATCCGCTCGCGTTGGACAGTGGTTTTCAGGCGATGATCGTATGGACTTCCGACCGTGTGGGTGAATTGTCGTTGCCCTCACGATTCACGCGCTACCGCCAGTTCGTGCCCTCGTTCCCCGAGGAGGGGGCGCGCATCGTCATCGACGTGCACGAACGACGGAACGGCAAGGTCGTTTCCGATATCGATTGGATCGGCGATGACGGAAGCTTGCTGGCCCGCCTCGAGGGCTACGAAGCCGTGGTCGACTCTTCCTTGAGCAAGGCGTTCCGTCACAACCGACTCGACGAGAGCGCACCGACGAAAGCGTAACCTGCATGCCCGAGCCGATCGCTATCGTCGGACTCGGAGGAGTGCTCCCCGGCGCCGCAACGCTCGACGAATTCTGGAGTGTTGTTGAGGCGGGGGTGGACACGGCCTCCGATCCACCTCCCGGCCGCTGGTGCCTCGATCTCGAGCGTGCCTATTCGAAGGACCAAGCACAGCCCGATCGTGTCCACTCTCGGCGTGCCTGCTTCGTGCGCGACTTCGAGTTCGACGTCCAAGGATTCGACCTCCCACGAGAGTTGGTGGAATCTCTCGATCCCATGGTGCACCTCGCGCTTCACGCGGGACGGGAGGCTTGGCGGGATTCGGTAACGGAGGCGGTCGATCCCGCCCGCGTTGGCGTGATGCTGGGCAACATCGTCCTTCCCACCGCCTCGGCCTCGGCGATGGCCGATTGGATTCTCGGACGGCGCTTCGAACGAGAGCTCTTCCGAGCGGCGGGTGTGCCAATGCCCCCTGAGACCCGGGCACCGGTGTCCGCGATAAACCGATGGGTTGCGGGCCTCCCGGCGGCGATGCTTGCCAGAGGGTTGGGATTCGGAGGCGATCGATTCTGCATCGACGCCGCCTGCTCATCGTCGCTCTTTACGGTGGAACTCGCCGTAGACGCTCTGCGCCAGGGACGCCTCGACGCCGTACTCGCCGGCGGACTGTCTCGGCCGGATTCGCTCTACACGCAGATGGGCTTTTCGCAGCTGCTCGCCGTCTCGCCAACGGGCCGGTGCTCTCCATTCGACCGCAAGAGCGACGGCCTGGTGGTGGGAGAGGGTGCCGGCGTCCTCGTCCTGAAGCGTTTGTCGGACGCCCGGCAGCAAGGCGACCGAATCCGCGCAGTCATACACGCCGTTGGGCTTTCGAACGACGTCGAGGGCAGTCTCCTCGCTCCCAGCCAGGAGGGCCAACTGCGCGCCATGCAGGGAGCTTACCGAGCCGCCGGGTGGATGCCCAGCCAAGTGGATATGGTCGAGTGCCACGCGACGGGCACGCCGGTCGGAGATTCGGTCGAGTTCGCGAGCCTTCGGGCACTCTGGACAGAGGAGGAGTACGAGCCGGGCCGGTGTGTGATCGGGTCGGCCAAGTCGAATACGGGCCATCTGCTCACGGGAGCCGGAGCCGTCGGGCTTCTCAAAACGGTGCTGGCGATGGAGAACCAGGTTCTCCCACCCACCGCCAATTTCGAGCAGCCCGGGGAAAAGATCGACCTGGATGGAAGTCCCTTTCGTGTGCTCGCCGCGGCCGGTCCGTGGACGTCCCCCCCCGCTCATCCGCGGCGGGCGGCCGTCAGCGGATTCGGCTTCGGTGGGACCAACGCCCACGTCCTACTCGAGGAGCCGACGGAGCCGGCCCGGGGACGATCGGCGGTCAGCGTCACGGAGCCATCTCACGAGGCCACCACGCCAGCTCGCGAGGTCACGGCGCCGCACGAGACGGGGGCGGCGGACGTGGCGATCGTCGGAATGGGAGCCCGGGTCGGCCCGTGGAAAAACGTCGTTGAGGTCGCAGACCGGTTGATGGGCCGAGGCGAAGATCATCCCGCCCGGGCCAAGGTCAATCACTGGGGTCTTCCGGATGCTCCCGTCGGGTGGTTCATCGAGGAGCTCGAGATTCCAATTGGTCGCTTCAAGATCCCGCCTCGGGAGGTCGAAGAGGCCCTTCCCCAACAGATGCTCATGCTTCAGATAGCGGAGCATGCGATCGCGGACGCGGACCTCAACCGGGTCGATCGCCTCCGGACCGGCGTCTTCATCGGGGTCGAGCTCGACCTCAACACGACGAACTACCACCTTCGTTGGGCGGTGCGGTCGCGTGCCGCCGATTGGGCGGCGCAGCTCGGACGCCACACACACGGGGAGGAGTTTGACCAGTGGGTGGACGAGCTGTGTGACTCGCTCACGCCCGCGCTCAACGCGAACCGCACCATCGGCGGCCTTGGTTCGATCGCGGCCAGTCGGATCGCCCGAGAGTTCGGACTGGGCGGACCCAGCTACGTGATATCGAGCGAAGAGACTTCGGGGCTTTCCGCCCTTTACGCCGCATCTCGCGCACTCCAACAGGGACGCATCGATTGCGCCGTCGTTGGGGCAGTAGACTTGGCAGGCGACGTGCGTGCCATGATCTCGCGCGCGAGCATGGACGGATCGGCCACGCCGAGCGACGGTGCCGTGGCACTCGTGCTGAAGCGCCCTCCGGACGCCGAGCGCGACGGCGACCGGGTGTACGGGATCGTCCGAGCGGTCGGGAGCGCCGGCGGCGATTCGACAGCGCCCGATTCGGACTCTCCCGATCTGCATGGTTCCATCAGGGCGGCGATTCACAGAAGCTGCGAGTACGCCGAGGTCGCCTCCGGAGACATCCCCTACGTGGAGGCGCACGGCTGGGGAATCGCAGGCTGGGACCCGGCGGAAATGACGGCGCTTTCCAAGGCTTTAGGCCCGGACACCGTGCTCGGCTGTACGAAAGCCCATGTGGGGCACACGGGAGCCGCGGCCGGCCTCATGTCCGTGCTGGGTGCGACGCTCTCGCTGTACCGGCAGGTCCTGCCCGCCGCCCCGGGCGGCAGCGCCGGTGCGCTCACCGCACTGGACGACCCCACACCCTGGGTTCGCGACCGTGTCGACGGGCCGCGCCGGACCGGGGTCCTCGCGGTCTCGCGTGGCGGCTCGTGCTCCCACGTAATCGTGGAGGAGCCCGGAGTGGGAGCCGCGGCCAAGTCGCTGAAGAGCCCCGCCAACGCGCCGCTCACGTGGCCGGGCGATCTTCCGCTGGGTGAGGGGCTCTTCGTCGTCGAGGGAGACGACACCGAGGAAATCGTGGCGGGTCTACGGATCCTCACCGACGCGGCGACCACCCCGGTGGTGGTGGCGGCGCCCATCCACCGCCTCGCGAAGGAGTGGTGGCTAGACCACCCCAATCGCCCCGATGCCCCGCTCGCCATCACCCTGATCGCCCGGGATGCCAGCGAGCTGGGGGGCCTGGCTCGTTCCGCCGCAGACCGGCTCCAGCGGGGCGACGACCCATCGGATCGTAGCGCCGGCCGCGTGTCCTTCTCACGGGACCCCCTCGGACCGAAGGGAGAGTTGGCCTTCGTGTACCCCGGTTCAGGAAGCCAATACGCAGGCATGGGACGCGAGCTCTGTCTCCAGTGGCCCCAGATCCTGCGTGCTCAGGACCCCGCGAACGAACGACTGAGGTCGCAACTCAAAGCCTCCGAGATCTGGGGAAGCGCATCCGACACCAAGGACGCCAGGACGGTCGTTCTCTCGCAGGTCGCGTTCGGCACGATCACGACGGACCTGATGGCGGGGTTCGGCGTCCGACCCCAGGCGGTCGTAGGCTACTCGCTCGGAGAAACCGCCGGCCTGTTCTCGCTGGGTGCCTGGCATGAGCGGGACGAGATGCTCCGACGTGTGACCGACAGCGAGTTGTTCGTCAGCGATTTGACCGGACGCTGTAACGCCGCGCGGAAAGCCTGGGGCGTCGCTGACGACGCGGCGGTGGAGTGGAGCGTGGGCGTGGTGGAGACACCCGCCGATCGGGCACGGGAGGTCATCGCGGAGCTCGACCGAGTCTACTTGCTCATCGTCAACACTCCGGACGAATGCGTGATCGGGGGCGACCGGTCGGCGGTGCAGAGGGCCGTTGAAATGCTCGGATGTCCTTTCCACTCCCTCGAAGGCGTCACCACAGTCCATTGCGAGGTCGCCAAGGCGGTAGCGGAGGAGTACCGCGACCTCCATGTGTTGGACACGCGGCGGCCGGAGGACACGCGTTTCTACAGCGGGGCGTGGGGCGAAGTGTACGAGGTGGATCAGGACCGGGCGGCGGACTCCCTCTTGGCCCAGGCGATCCACGGAGTGGACTTCCCGAAGACGGTGCGCCAGGCGTATGACGATGGCGTGAGAATTTTCTTGGAGATGGGCCCGGGCGGATCGTGCACCCGGATGATCCACAAGATCCTCGACGGTGTCCCGTTCCGCGCACGCTCGCTCTCCTCTTCCACCCAGGATGAGCCCTCCGCGGTCCTCCGGGCACTCGGCATGCTCATCGCGGAGCGCGTTCCGGTCGATCTGGCGCAACTCTACCCGGAGGGGAGGCGGGCGGAGGACGAGTCAGGCCCTTTCACTCGGATTTCCGTCGGGCAGGCGAGCTTTGGGGCCTTGCCCCTCGCGCCGCAAGGCCCGCCCCAGGTCCCTCTTGCGCTAGAGGCGGGAGCCATACGATTCGACTCGGGCGTCATACCATTGGACTCGGGAGCCGTTTCGGCTGAACTGAGCGAAGCCGTCCGGGCCTCCGAGGCCACGATCCGGGCCCATGAGGCCTATCTGCGAGCTGCGCAACGGACGCAGGAGCTCGCTCAGGGAGAATACGCCAGGCAGCAGGAACTGATTCGGGCACTCTCGGGCGATGGTGCTGCCCTCGCCGTCGGTGGGGCTCCGGGTACGACCGTCTCAACGAGCCAGCCCTCTGCCCCGACGTTCACGATGGATCGTGACCAGCTCATGGAGTTCGCCGTCGGATCGATCGGCCGGGCCCTTGGGGAGCGCTTCGCTCACGTAGACCATCATCCGACCCGGGTTCGTCTTCCGGACGAGCCGCTCATGCTCGTCGACCGTATCACGAATATCGAGGCGGAGCCCCAATCGATGACATCCGGGCGCGTCATGACCGAGCATGACGTCCTCGAGGACGGGTGGTATCTCGACGGCGGGCGACTCCCAACGTGCATCGCCGTGGAGGCGGGCCAAGCCGACCTTCTTCTGTCGGGTTACCTCGGGATCGACTCTCAGACCAAGGGCCTGGCCGTATATCGCCTTCTCGACGCGGTGGTCAGCTTCCATTCCGCGCTTCCGCGTCCCGGACAGGTCATCCAATACGACATTCGTATTCTCCGATTTTTCCGGCAGGGCGATACTTGGCTCTTCCGCTTCCAGTTCGACGCCACGGTGAACGGCCGACCGCTCCTGACGATGCGCGAAGGAACGGCGGGTTTCTTCACTCAGGGTGAGCTCGAGGCAGGCAGAGGGATCGTCCGGAGGGGCATCGACGAGCAGGATGTGACTGGAAATAGGCCCGACGACTGGCAGGAGTTAGCGCCGATGGCAAAGGAGGCCCTCGGCGAAGAACGACTGGCGGCGCTTCGTGCGGGTGACCTGGTTGGCGCGTTCGGAGAGGACTTTTCGGATCTGGGTGTCGCCCGGCCGCTTACCATCCCGGGAGAACGCATGCAGCTGGTCCACCGCGTCACCGCACTCGACCCCCGGGGAGGGCGGTACGGGATCGGCAGCATCGTAGCGGAAGCGGATATCCGTCCGGACGACTGGTTCCTGACGTGCCACTTCTCCGACGACCAGGTGATGCCGGGCACCTTGATGTACGAGTGCTGCCTGCATACGCTCCGCATCTTCCTCCTGCGCATGGGCTGGATCGCGGAGGATGAGAGCGCGACGTGGCAGCCCGTCGTCGGCGTCAAGAGCCGACTTCGGTGCCGGGGCCAGGTGCTCCCCTCCACGAAGAGGGTCACGTACGAGATCCATCTGCGTGAGCTGGGCTATCAGCCGGAGCCGTACGTGATGGCCGACGCCCTCATGTACGCCGATGGAAAACTGATCGTGGAGATCCGCGACATGTCTGTCCGTCTGACCGGCACGGACCGGCAGAAGCTCGAAGGGATGTGGGCCCAGCGAAGCCCGGGGCGAGACGCGGCGCCTGTTAGCATCGAGTCCCCTCCGATCCTCTATGACAAGCAAAGCATCCTCGCGTTCGGTAGCGGCAAACCCTCCGAGGCGTACGGAGATCTGTACCGTGTCTTCGACCAAGGAGAACGCCGCATCGCACGGCTGCCCCGCCCTCCGTACCAGTTCCTGGATCGGATCTCGGCGGTCGAGGGGGAGCCGTTCGTGATGCAGGCGGGCGCGAGCGCAACCGCCCACTTCGACGTGCGTCCGGATCATTGGTACTTCGGGAGCAATCGCCAGCGTGAAATGCCGTTTTCCGTCCTCCTCGAGGTGGCGCTCCAGCCGTGCGGATGGCTGGCCGCCTACGTGGGCTCGGCTCTGACGTCCGAGGATGATTTGCGATTCCGGAACCTCGGTGGAGACGCGATCCAGCTGGCGCGCCTGACGGCCGCCGCCGACGTGATCACGACGCGAGTGAATCTGACGGGTGTATCCGCATCGGGTGGCATGGTCATCCAGCATTACACTGTGGCCCTGGATAGCGAGCGCGTCGGGCCCCTCTACGAGGGCTCCACATACTTCGGCTTCTTTTCCGATCAGTCCTTGGCGGATCAGGTAGGTATCCGCGACGCGCCGATTCACGAGCCCACCCTCGCCGAGAGGGACAGAGGCGGTAGCCTGGTGATGCCGCACACCCCGCCCTTCCCCGAACCCTGGTTCCGCATGGTCAATCAGATCGACCTCCTCGTGGCTGACGGCGGCCCCTGCGGGCTCGGGTGGGTGCACGGCTCGATCGCGGTCGATCCGAGCGCTTGGTTTTTCGAGGCCCACTTCTACCAAGATCCCGTCTGGCCCGGCTCGCTGGGCCTCGAGGCTTTCATTCAGTTGCTCAAGGTCTACGCCGCGGACCGGTGGGACCTGGGAGAGAGCACGGAATTCGCGACGATGGCCGCTGGGGAGACTGCAGGGGGGACTGCCGGCGGGAAGGCGGCCGGAGGAGATGCGGACAGGGGGCAGCGGCACCGCTGGACGTACCGCGGACAGATCGTTCCGGGTTGCGAGCGGGTAGAGGTGTTCGCCAGCATCACGGACGTGGACGACATCCACAAGCTGGTGCGCGCCGACGGGTTTCTCAGGGTGGACGGCCGAACGATCTACACGATGAACGACTTTAGCTTGGGTGTGATCGCTTGAGATATTCGCGTGTTGTCGTCGACCGCTTCGGATACGAGCTCGCTCCGTGTGTGGTTACGTCCGACGAATTGGAAGATCGGCTCGCTCCGGTCTACCAGAAGCTGCATGTCCAGCCGGGACAGCTCTTCCAGATGACCGGCATTCAAGAACGTCGCTATTGGGAGCCTGGTTATTCGGTGTCCCAGGGAGCTACCGCGGCGGCGGAGCACGCGCTCCGTGACTCGCCTGTACCCGCGAGCGCCCTCGACATGTTGATCTACGCGGGTGTGTGCCGTGAGCACTTCGAGCCGGCCACGGCGTGCCACGTCGCGGCCGGCCTCCAGCGTGTGGGGCAGCTGATCGACCCGTCGGCACACGTCTACGACGTCAGCAACGCCTGCCTCGGTGTGTTGAACGGGGTACTCGACATCGCCAACCGAATCGAGTTGGGGCAGATCCGGGCGGGAATGGTGGTCAGCTGCGAGACCGCGCGAGACATCGTCGATGCGACGATCAAGCGGTTGATCGACAATCCGGTGATGGAGGAGTTCCGGACCGCCATCGCCACGCTCACCGGCGGGTCGGCCGCGGTCGCGGTGATTCTGAGTGACGGGTCTTTCGGGGAGTCCGACCGGCGGCGCCTCCGTGGAGGCGTGGTCGAAAACGCCCCCGAGCATCACCTGCTGTGCCGATGGGGCCTGGAAACCCATCCCGATGGACAGGCGAACGGGATCGAAGCGAGCCTCCGCGAGTTCGCCAGCACCGACGCCGCAGCCGTCCTCGAGCACGGGGTCGCACTGGGGGCACGTACGTGGGACAAGTTCCTCGCGGAGATGCAGTGGCCGGTCCAGGACGTGGACCGCACGGTGTGTCACCAAGTGGGTTCAGCGCATCGGGACGTCATGCTTCGGACCATGGGCCTATCTCCCGAACACGACTTCGTGACCTATGAGTACCTCGGGAATACCGGCACAGCCGCCCTCCCCGTTGCCGCCGCGCTGGCGGACGAACGCGGATTCCTGGAGCCCGGCCACAAGGTGGGACTCCTCGGTATCGGCAGCGGCCTCAACTGCATGATGCTCGGAGTGGACTGGTGAGCGGGCTCTACCCGTTCGATCCGCACTACATCGAGGTCGGTGGTCGCTCGGCTGGCCGGGGCGCATCCGGGAGCGCCGGTGCGCCCGAGGGTGGCGGTGCGCCCGAGGGTGGCGGCACGTCCGAGGGCGGTGGCCACCGAATGCATTACGTGGACGAGGGCCGGGGAGACCCTGTTCTCATGGTGCACGGTAACCCGAGTTGGTCCTTCTTCTACCGGGATCTGATCAGGGACTTGAAGACGAGTCACCGCGTGATCGCTCCGGATCACATCGGATGTGGGCGCTCCGACAAGCCCGACGACGATCACTACGATTACACGTTGTCGACACGGGTAGCGGACCTCGGCATGCTCGTCGACTCGCTCGACCTTCGTGATATCACTCTGGTCGTGCACGACTGGGGCGGTGTGATCGGGATGGCCTGGGCAGTCCAACACCCGGATCGGATCGCGAGGCTGGTCGTCATGAACACGGCCGCATTTCCTCTACCGGCCACCGAGAACCTGCCGGCCTTGCTCGCGCTGGCACGTACTCGGGGGATCGGGGCCCTGCTCGTCCGGGGTGCCAACGCCTTTTGTCGGGGTGCCGTAAGGTACTGTGTGACGCGCCGGCCGATGTCCAAGGCGGTCGCCGCAGGTTACCTCGAGCCGTACGACACCTGGGCGCACCGCATCGCCGTGCATCGCTTCGTGCAGGACATTCCGCTCAAGGAAAACGATCGGGCCTACCCAATCGTGAGGGAAACGGCCGACGCGCTCACCCGACTGGCCGACAAACCGATGTTGATTTGTTGGGGCCTCAAGGATTTCGTCTTCGGCCACCAATTCCTGGACGAGTGGGTCCACCGATTCCCGAATGCCGATGTCCAACGCTTCGAAGACTGCGGTCACTACATCCTGGAGGACGCCGGGGATGAAATCACTCCGCTCGTCCGCAAATTCGTCGACGGTCAGTCAGGAAGTCATCAAGACCCCCGGCCAGAAGATCATCCAGATAGCCGCCTCAGAACTCACCTAGACGATCATTCCGAGACCCGACCGACGGACAGGTCGGCATGAACGGAGCTGGGGCCGGTCCGGCACCAGAACCCCAGCCTCCTGTCGGCTCCGACGCGGCCATAGAGCGGGGCGCCCTCGACCACACCAATGTCGCCGCCTTCCTAGCCGATCTGGCCCGGAGCCAGCCGGATGCTCTTGCGGTGGCCGTCTCCGATGGGCGAAACCCGGACGGATCCGCCCGGTATGCCGAGCTGACCGCCCTCGAACTGCATCGCCGCTCCGATCGTATCGCTCATGCGCTTGTGGGGGTTGGAATCGACGTCGGCGTTCGGACCGTGCTCATGGTGGAGCCGAGTCTGGACTTCTTCTCGTTGACTTTTGCGATGCTCAAGATCGGCGCGATCCCGGTCATGGTGGATCCAGGCATGGGGATCAGGAACCTCGGCGAATGCCTCGGTGAAGCCGAACCAGAGGCCTTCATCGGCGTCCCCAAGGCACATGCGGCGAGGGTCGTTCTGGGGTGGGCAAAATCGACCGTAAGAACCAGAGTGACCGTAGGGCACAGGTTGTTCTGGGGGGGGCATACGCTGAGCAGGTTGGAGGCGAAGGCGACGCGCGAGCCCTTCCCGATCCTGGAGCCGGACCCCGAACAGACCGCTGCAATCCTCTTCACGAGCGGGAGCACCGGGGTGCCCAAGGGGGTCGTCACGCCCTTCCGGGTCTTCGCGGCACAGCTGAAGACGCTCAAAGAGGCATACGGCATCCAACCAGGGGAACGCGACCTGGCGACCTTTCCGCTCTTCGCGCTGTTCGGTCCGGCCCTCGGCATGGCCTCGGTGGTCCCGAACATGGACGCGAGCCGCCCGGCAGAGGCCGATCCCGGGGGCCTCTTCGAGGCATTCCGAGACTACACGTGCACCAATCTGTTCGCCTCGCCGGCCCTCATCGACAGACTCGGGCGGTACTGCACCGATCAGGGCCTCGAGTTGACCTCGCTTCGGAGAGCCATCTCGGCGGGCGCGCCGGCGTCGAGCTCCGCACTCGAGCGATTCCAAAAGTGTCTTCCGGACGGGGTCGAGGTCCTGACCTCGTACGGAGCGACCGAGTCCCTCCCGGTGTCTTTTCTCGGAAGCCGGACCATCCTGCGGGAGACACGACAGCTCACGGACCAGGGCGGTGGGGTGTGCGTGGGCCGCCCCATTCCTGGCATGGACGTGCGGATCGTGCCGATCCATGATCGACCGATCGAGATATGGACCGAGGATCTCGAGCTCCCCCACGGAGAGATCGGTGAAATCGTCGTGCGTGGAGCGGTCGTGACACCGTCCTACTACAAGCGGGCACAAGAGACGAAGCTCGCCAAGATCCCCACCGAAAATGGGGACGTCTGGCACCGGATGGGCGATGTCGGCTACTTCGACGACCAGGGCAGACTCTGGATGTGTGGTCGCAAGGGCCACCGTGTGGAGGCCGAAACGGGTACGATGTACACGATCCCCTGTGAGGCCGTGTTCAACACACATCCAGCCGTTCGACGGAGTGCCTTGGTGGGCGTCAAACGTGAGGGCAAGACCACCATGCCCCTGCTCTGCGTAGAACGGGTGCAGGAAGCTAAAATCAAAAACGGCCGACTCACAGAAGAGTTGCTCGAGATGGCCCGGAGCCACGAACACACACGGGCGATCAGCATCGTGCTCTACCACCCCTCCTTTCCCGTAGACGTTCGCCACAACACGAAGATATTCCGGGAGAAGCTGGCGGTGTGGGCCCGCAAGGAGTTGGCATGAGGGCGCTCGTGACCGGAGCGGGCGGGTTCCTGGGAGGAGCCATCGCCCGGACCCTGCGTGACCGGGGAGATGACGTCAGAGGCTTTTCCCGCGGAGACCACCCGGAGTTGGCCGGCTACGGGATCGGGCAGCATCAGGGGGATCTTGCAGACCGCGAAGCGGTCATCGCCGCTACCCATGGAGTCGACGCCGTCTTCCACGCCGCTGCGAAGGTAGGAGCGGGAGGCCGGCACGCCGACTTCTACGTTACCAACGTCACGGGCACCGAAAACGTGATCGCGGCTTGCCGAGAGTGCGGTGTGCCGGCCCTCGTCTACACTTCAACACCGAGCGTGGTATCGGGACTCACGGATCTAGATGGCGCCGACGAGTCGCTAGCCTACCCCACGCATTACGACGCGGACTACGGCCAGACCAAGGCGGAAGCCGAGCAGCTGGTTCTCTCCGTCGCCTCCGACGAACTCAAAACCGTAGCGCTCCGCCCCCCACTCATCTGGGGTCCCGGTGACACCTCCTTGCTCCCCCGCGTGGTCGAGCGGGGGAGGAGCGGCGTGCTCCGACGGATCAAGGGACCGCCCAAGCGGCAGGATATCACCTATGTCGATGACGCGGTGCAGGCCCATTTGCTAGCTGCGGATAGGCTTCTGGGCGGCGGAGAGGAAGCACGGCAGATCAGCGGCCGAGCTTATTTTGTGAGTTCTGGTCAACCCGTGGAGATCTGGAATTTCGTGAACGGGCTACTCGAGGCTTCCGGTGTCCCGCCCGTTCGGAAGAGTGTATCACTACCAATGGCACTCGTGGTGGGCTGGGTCCTCGAGAAGGCCCACGCACTCTCGGGCGCGGAGGGTGATCCCCGCATGAGCCGCTGGATGGTGCGCCAACTCACGAACGCACGCTGGTTCGACATCAGCGCGGCACGGCGGGATCTCGGGTACGAGCCGCGGGTGTCTCTGGAAGAAGGGATGAACCGCCTGAAGGCGTGGATCGATGAGCAGGACCGAGAGCCACTGTGAGGTGTCACCGACGGTCCGGAATCCGACCTGAGGCTGGCCTGAACAGAGGTCCACATGCCTGAGCCCTGGCGCCCGGCACAGGAATGGCGACCTGCCGACGAGAGTGTCATCGACATCTGGCTCTTCGAGCTCGAGGCCAAGGACGAAGACTGGGCGATCCTCACTCCGGATGAAGCACAGGCCGTCCGGCGCATCGTCGTGGATGAGAAGCGGGACCGGAAGGCCTCCGCACGAGCGCACCTACGCCGCATACTCGCTCGCTACGTGGGCATCCGCCCGCGGGATGTGAGATTTGCCTACGGGGAGCACGGAAAACCGACACTCGCTGAGCGCGACGAGCCCCGATTCAACCTGTCCGACTCTGAGTTGAAGGGGCTCGCCGCCGTCTCCTGGGGAGCCCGAATCGGCGTTGATATCGAGTTCGCGCGGGAGGGGCGATCGTTCACGGACATCGCAGATCGCTTTTTCGCCCAAGCCGAGAGCGCCGCACTGCGGGCGCTCCCGTCCGACGACCACCGGGTGGCGTTTTACAGAGCCTGGACCAGGAAGGAAGCCTACCTGAAGGCCTGGGGAACCGGCCTGAGTTTCGGAGCGGATCGCTTTACGCTCGACTACATTGGAGAGGGTCCGGGAAGCCTCCTGGCCACGGAGATGCCGGAGGACGACGCCTCCAGATGGCGGTTCAGGGACGTCGAGGTCGGCCCGGCTTACGTCGGAGCAATTTGCTTCGAGGGTGTCGACCGCCCGATGCGGTGGTGGGCCATCTAGGGCACACCCGAGAACAACTACCATACCCCTCAGCGCATCGAGCCCCGCTTGAGAAGCGGGTTGGCTGTCGGACCTTGAAGCGCCTGACATCTCTGGCGTACTTATCGGGAGCCTTCTTTCTCTCTGCTGATCCAATAATTCGAGATATACGATCATGATCATCATCACGAGGCACGACGTCACCGACGAAGAGCTGGACCATATCCGGGAGCGGGTGGAGGCCTTCGGGCTTCAGACCCACGTGTCCCGGGGAAAGCACCGTACGGTGGTCGGATGTATCGGAGACGAGGAAGTGCTGGCCGGCGTCCCGCTCCTATCAATCCCGGGCGTCGAGGCCGTTCACACGGTCATGAAGCCCTACAAGTTGGCGAGCCTCCAGTTCGCCGCCGAACCGACCAGAGTCCCGATGGGCGGCACCGCCGTCGGCGACACGCCTGTGGCGGTCGTGGCGGGGCCGTGTTCGGTGGAGGGCCTCGATATGCTCGGCGAGACGGCCCGACACGTAAAAAAGGCAGGGGCCGTCGGGCTGCGTGGTGGAGCGTTTAAGCCGCGCAGTTCACCCTACTCGTTCGACGGCCTGGGCGAGGAGGGGCTCAAGATGCTCGCGGACGTGCGTGCCGAGACCGGCCTTCCCGTTGTGACCGAGGTCATGGATGCACGGCAGGCGGACCTGGTCGCGGAATACGCCGACGTGCTCCAAATCGGAGCTCGCAACATGCAGAACTTTACCCTCCTTACCGAAGTGGGGAGACTGCATCGGCCCATCCTGCTCAAACGTGGAATGGCGGCCACCGTGGAGGATCTGCTCTTGGCGGCAGAATACGTGATGAAACAGGGAAACAAGAACGTGATCCTTTGTGAACGAGGCATCAGGACCTTTTCCGACGCGACGAGAAACACCTTCGACCTGGCAGCCATCCCGGTGCTCAAAAAGGAGACGCATCTGCCCGTGATCGCCGATCCGAGTCACGCTGCGGGCCGGCGCGATCTTGTAGCCGCGCTCTCATACGCGGCGGTCGCCGCCGGAGCAGACGGATTGTTGATCGAGGTGCATCCTCTACCCGAGGAGGCAGTCTCAGATGGCGATCAGTCGCTCATGTTCGACGAATTCGACGCGCTCATGGAGGGTCTGGAGCCCGTCGCCGCAGCCGTGGGTAGGAGTCTGTAGCCCGAGGCGTGCACTCATTCCGGCTTGAATTCATCCGTCGCCTTGGGTGTTAGCGCATGCAAATACGCTGCCAACGTGGAGTATTCTCGGCTGTCGATATCCATGATGGAGAGCGCCATCTGATAGGCATCACCCTCTTTTCCGTACACACGAACGACTCGGGCGTAGGCCTTTACTTCCTGATCGCCGTCAGGAAGGCTCAGAACGAATTCGACCATCGAGTTCAATGCGAGTGGCTCTTTCGCCCTGAGACGCAGGCCCTGCTCACTGATGTTCAGCGTGGAAAACGGGAGGGCGTCTTTCTTCAGGGCGCGGATCTCCCCCTCCAGCTCGACTTCAACCCTCCGGAGCGCGCGGCGATTGGCGCCGTAGGATTGGGCCAGGTTCTTCCCCTTCGCTTTGGCGGTATACATGGCCCGGTCGGCACAGCGAATAAGAGCTTCGGGCGCCACGGCGTCCACCGGATAGGACGCCACCCCCAGACTGATGGTCACCCCGTCCCCTGGCCCGGATTGAGGCAACTCTAGATCGGCGATCGAGCGGCACACCCGATCCGCTACCTGTCCCGCATCCTCCTTCGACGTTTCAGGCATGATGAGCACGAATTCCTCGCCTCCATACCGCGCCGCGACGTCCTGGTCTCTCCCGACCGCCTGGAGAGCGTAACCGACGGCCTTTAGCGCTTCATTGCCGGCGTCGTGACCGAATCGATCGTTGTAGGACTTGAAGTTGTCGAGGTCGCCCATCGCGATTGAAAACTCGCCGCCGCTCCTCTCGCAGCGCTTCACCTCCCACCGAAGGAACTCCTGGAAAAACCGGAAGTTGTGGAGACCCGTGAGTTCATCTTTGTACGCGGAGTCGCGAGTCTCTTCGAAGAGCTTGAGCTCGATGACCTTGGGATTTTTCAGCTTCTGGCTCACCTGCACGAAGTAGCTTACCAGCGCGACAGATAAATCCATCGCGTAGCCAACCGCATCCTCTAGTTCTTTCCCGTGGAGGATCAGCGCCTTCCAGTGCTTCCGGGCCTCATCCGGCTCGAAACGCATGTGGGTGAGCAGGTAGAGCAACTCGACGTACACGACCGCGCCCTCCTGCTCCTCCAGCTTCTGGAGGGCCGCGACGAGAGAGTCGATGCTGAGGTCGTCCCCTTAAAGAAGGCCATAGATGACCTCGACGATCTCCGGCTTCCAGGGCTCGGGGGCACTGTCCGGATACGGTGAGGCCCGGCCTGATCCCGCAAGAACGTCTTCTCTAGTCGACATCTATCACTCCCACGCGATGATTATTCAAAGGATCAGCGCGCCGGGAGCGCGACTCGGCCCAAGGACTTGTCCTCGAGGAGCTCCACTCTGAAGTCGGCGAGGTATGATGCATGGTTCGCCGCATCCACGTCGAGCGGACGGATTTCCAGGGTGTGAACCGGGCCGGCCGCCACCGGATAGGTCACGAGAGCGGTGTGACCGAGCTCTTCACCGTCGATGAAGACCGTTCCACCCGGACTGGAATCGATGGAGATCGTCCCGAACGGTGTGACCTCCGCCGTCAGAGTGAGGCGCTGAGCGGGAGACAGCGTCTGGCTGGCATCGAAGATGCGGATGGTCCGAGGGGAGAACTCGGACGTACCGAAAATCTCTACCCGATGGGCAACCCCTTCCGAAACCACTCGACCCTCGACGGGCGCCGGACCCAACTCTTCACCGTCGATGAACACGATAGTCCGGGACGCGACCGATGCCGGGACGACCTGTATCGTCAACCGTCCAGGTCCGCTCGGGGCGACCGGTCGGGCTTCGACTCCTACCCGAAACCCGAACGCATCAGGTAGCATAGGAATCCCCTTCACGTCCGTGATGCCGTCTCCCAGCACGAGTCGATAGACCCCGGGAGTCATGGGCTCAACAGGCTCGACTCGAAGCGTTCCGTCATCCTCGCCACAGCACGCCAGCTCCACTGCCACCCGGCTTCCGCTTGCCGTCACCAGCATTACACTTGACGAATCCAACGTCAGCGGATTCATCGGCTTGCTGAACGTGGCAAACACCGGCCCCTCGCCGTCGGCGCCCGTCGATCCATCCGCGGGCTCCGTGCTCGCGAGGACTGGCGGCTCCGGCGGCAGTGGCTGGGTCAAGAAGGACAGTAGATCTTCCGGTGACCCTGGGCCGCGAGGCGGGCGGACGTCCCCTCCCGAGGAAGACCGAAGCGCGCCCGTCAAGACGATCCGATAGCGCGTCGCGTAAGCCAACCGGGACAGAGGCGCGATGTCGACCGCTAGGGCGTCTTCGGATGCGCTGACCTCAGTCGGAACGGTCGCTCCGTCCGGGCCGAGGAGCCGGACGGTCGAGCTCGTGGCCGTGGCCGGATTGATGAGCCCCGTGAATCCCACAGTGATATCGCCATCGATGGCGGCGCCTCCCTCGATCGCCGTAAATCCCGGCGATTGAGCGAACACCCCCCGTGTGAACACAGCGGGAAGTCCAAGTTCTTGGAGAAGCTGATCCGCCTGCGCCTGGACACCACCGAGATCCAGTGCGACGGCGGCGGTCGCGGCGGCGAGAGCAAGAACCACCGCTGCCCAACGCCTCTTGGCGGGCCGTTCTGATGATTCGGACTTGCTCGGCACACGCACCGGCGGCACGGGGGGCTCCTCACCCGCTAGGAGCACGACGTATAACTCCATCGGATCGGGTACGCCCTTTAGGTCCTTTGCGCCGATGGATGAGAACTCATAATGCCGTCGGTGGCGGAGCTGCTGGTAGGCAGAGTCCGAGACGACCACGCCCGCAAGAGGAGCATGGCCCTCGATGCGGGAGGCGACGTTCACTCCGCTCCCGTACACGTCGCCATCCTCGCCGAAGACGATGTCTCCCAGATGGACACCCACTCTCAAGGAAACACGCGACTCCCTGACCTCATCCAAATAGGGGAACGAGTTCTGGAGAGCGTGAGCCGCGTTGACGGCGGCGTCCAAGCTGTTGAACTCCGCGAGCATTCCATCTCCGAGGAACTTCACAACCCGGCCGCCCTTGTCCCCCACAAGCTTCTTGCAGACACGCTGGAATGACTTGATCAACGCGAGTGCGAGGTCCTCGTCGTGAGATGAAAGAGTCGTGTACCCCGCCACATCCGCAAAAAGAATGGCGGCGAGGCGACGATCGACGGCCGCGACCGAGGGTGGAGCGTCCACAGCCGAATCGTCAGATGCTGAATCGTCCGGGGCTGCCTCCGGATCTGGAGCCTCCAGATCCGCGTCCGGAGTTGGAACGTCAGGTGGTTCGGTCATCGGGCCGCGCTTGGTTAGAGGACACCACCGTAAACATGTGTTGTCCACAGCCACCGGTGCAAGCCTCGTCGCACATAGACCACCCTACCGAATTCTCCGGACATTCCTGAACACCTCCATCGCCTGCCGGTCGAAGACAGTGACGCCGTACAGTTCTTCCACCCGTTGGACCATGACCTCGATGTCGAAGAGCGGGTCGATATCGAGGATTCCGCGGTAGATCGACTCGGCGTCCTCGCTGCGACCGGCACTCTGGTAGGCCCCGGCGAGTAAGCCCCTCGAAATCGTCTCCTGCTCAACCGTGAGCTCCCCCAACTCGAGGGCCTGCTCAAAAAACTGGATCAATTGCACGAAGTTGGCCTCGCTCCAGTACTGGAATCCGTCTCCCAGCTTCGCCCGTGTTTCTTCACGGGGTGTGAACACCGCAATCGAGTCCTCGTAGGCCAGCCGGAGCTCTTCGACCTCGCTCGGCAAGTTGGCCGCATAAGCCGCCAAGAAGGTCAGCCCGGCAGAGCGCCCCTCGGTATCGCCGTCCTGTAGCGCCCGGAAGATGTCGAGCGTAAGGGCAACAGTCGCAGAGTCCGTGTAAAACTCAGGCTCTGAGGCCGTGTCCAGCAGCTCCATGAAGTTGGCGAGAGCTTGCACGCCTTCGCCCTGCGATGCCCTGAAGCGACTCAGCGTCTCGAAGTACAGGCGCCTACGGTCGCCGGTCACGTACGGAGCGAACTCCCCCGCCCACAATTCCATGAGCTCGGTGTCTTCGACGGCCAGGGAGGCCTGGAACGCCACCCAGTATAGGTCTGGACGGTCCTCATCGTACGCGACGATCCTTCCGGCTCGGTCGGCATCGAGCACCGCCATCGCGATTTGGAGCGCACGCTGCGGATTGTCCAAGGCCAGATGTCCCGCAGCCAACCGCGCGAAAAATTGGAACTCCCGATCGGGTTCGACCCGACCTTGTAGCTCCTCACCGAAGCTTACGACCTCTTCAAACGCCCCGGCCTCGAACGCCGCGGCAAGACCCAGATGTTGCAACTCGGCCCCAGCATCCCCCGACCGCGCTCTCAACGGAATGACCTGGAGAGCTTGGCGAGCGTTCGCCAGAGCCGGGGCGTGCTGATCCAAGCTCGCGTGTGCGATCGCCAAGCGCCGGTGGAGCTCGAAGCCACGGTCCTCGCCCTCCCAGCCCTCGAGCGCCTCCTCCCGGGCAACGGCTTCGGCATACCTCCCCAACTGGAACTCCGTTGAGAACCCGTGCCACTGAACTTCTCGGGCAACGTCGGGTGCCAAGCTCAGGACTCCTTCAGCCGTCAACGATTCGGCCCTGGTCACCGCCTCCAGAACTTCGGCATGGGCTTCTTGTGCCCCGGCTTCCCGGGTCACCCAATGGGCCAGGGGAAGAGGCTGGTCCGACGAACTCGCCGTACCAGCGATGCTCACCGGGTCCACGCGAAGCCATCGGTACTCGAAATCCTCGGCCAAGGTGAGGTCGAACGTCCCCCCCGTCGTTGAAGCCAGTTGCGTGAACGGGCCCTGGCGAGAGGGAGCACCCGAAAGCCTGTATCCCCACAGATAGTCGGAATCGACCGGATCCCAGGAAAAGGCCACAGCATCGGTGGACAGTACGACCCGCAGTGTTTCCAACTCGGGCAGGCGGGCATCCCACCTGTAAACCAGAGTTCGCCCCTCCTCCAGGTTGGCGAGGTAGACGTTCCCCCGGGCATCCAACGAAAGATGCGTCGCCTCGAACCTCGAGTCGCGGCCACCCAGCCTGACGAGCACCTGCTCCAGACCGGAATCCAGGACCGTCACGCGGCTGGTTTCCTGCTCGAGGACGAACATGTTTCCCTGGACGTCGAATTTGATATCCCGCACGGGACCCGCTAGAAGCTCAGCCGCGATCGGTTCGGGAGGACCTCCGCCGAGCGGCATATTCACGACCGACAACCCATCTTCGGACCAAGCGAACAATTCATCATCCGGAGAAATAGCCACGCCCCACGCCTCCTGAAGCGGGAAGGACGCCAGAAGCGACGTCAGGTCCGCGCTGAATACGGCGACCCGATGGTTGTTCCGATCCGCGACCACTAGACTTTCGTTGGAGAAAAACCCCACTCCCACTGGCCTGTTGAGCCGCCGGTCGTCGTCGTAATCGCGGCCGAACGTTCCGAGACTATTACCACTACGGGTGTCGAATACGGAGAAGCGATCGTCATTCGGCTCCGTAACCACGAGTAGTGAGTCGTTGAACGCCATAGCACCCGTCCGCTCGAACCCCATGACCAACGTCTCTGGGCCACCCGTCTCCGGGATCACATAGGACTCGAAGACGTCACCGAACAGATCCTCATACTGCTCGGATGTGACGCGCTCCACACGAAGCCCGCGACCCTGGGGCGAGGCGATGACGAAACGGGCCGTACCATCACTCGATGGCCTTATCCCTGTGACCGCACCCACCGGATCGGGTGGCAGCTGGCTCACTCGGATCGGGTAGTCCCACTCCAGCGGGGGGGCATCCCCACCTTCGGCAAGCGCTATGCGCTCAACCTTTCGGAGGTCGTGGTCCAACACGACGAGATGCCGTTCGGGCGTGAACGCCAGTCCCACCGCCTCACGGAAGGACCCCCTGCCTCCGCCGACGCCTCCATAAAGCGCACGGCTCTCTGGCGCAGCCGTCGGATCGAGGCGGCTTCCGCCCCAGATACGACCCTGCCTCCCGTCCAAGACCACGAGCGTACCAGATCCATCGACCGCGATGGCCGCCGCTTCCTCGACTGCTCCCAACGACAACGTCTCGGGCTCACCCGCGCCCTGCCATGGCACGTCGGAAAAGGCGGGGAGGGTGAAGATCTGCGCGCCGCGGTCGTGGTCTGCGACGAAAATTCGACCGTCTCCACCGACCGCGATCCCAATCGGATCTCCGATCAGCGTACCCAGGCCCACTTCGCGTACGAACGCACCGTCCCCGGAAAACACTTTGACAGAGGGGTCGCGCTTGTCGAGAACATAGACGAACCCTAGAGGACCGAGCGCCAGCGCCGCTGGATCATCCAACTCGGAGGCGCCCTGGTTGTTTCCTCCGATGACAAGCTGTTGTTCACCGCTCCCGTTGTAGACCTGGACCTGCTTCAAACCCTCGTCGAGCACGTAGGCACGCCCCAACTCGTCGAACGCGACTGCCAGTGGATCGCGTAGACGCCCTGTCCCGTACGAGCGCGCCGGAGCACCGGTTCTATCGAAGACCACCACCTGTCCGTCCTGGTCCACGATATGCAGTGCCCCGCTAGGCGCGACTGCAATGGCGACAGGATCCCTAGGCGACATGGGACCCGAGGTGGGAAGGTCGAAGGAGCCATCACCGACGTAGCTGGCTCTAGCCGCGATTTGGCCGGCTGCCGAGGCCACATTCAAGAACAGGAGGGCGGAACACATAGCCGAGGTGCGCAACGCTGCGGTCATGACCAACTCCCCTTGTGTCATTCAGGACGTAGCAATCCGAGGCGGATCCGATTATGCCTGGCCCTCAACATCCTTCTTGAACCTAAATTCTATTGAAGGAAACCGCACGAGTATCGTGTTCGCTTCCAGATTGCGTTCCGGGTGCTTTCCCTCCCGCGACGCCCGGCAGAGGCCCATGCTTCTCTGGAGCATAAGCAATATTGACTTAGCAACATTCGGGCCGTAACCGTGTGACGGGTCGGGAGCGGCCAGGATAGGAACACGGCCAGACGGAGTGAACCGCGAGCGCTGGCGTTGGCTTTTTCGGCTCCGACGCTATTTTCTGGGGCCATCATCGTTGTCGAATCGTATCCTCGAGCCGCCGCGGCACCTCTAATCCGGCGCCCAATGACATCCGAGTTCATCATATCCGAGAGGCGCACTGCTCAGGTCCTGATCTCTCTGCTTGCGGCCTGCGCATTGATCGTCTCCGGGTGCGGAGAGGACGGATCTCTACCCTCGAGCGAGCCAGACTCTGCGGCCGCTGTGGCGGAGGAGGAGCCTGAAAGGGCGCTCGTGGAGATCGATCTCGACGAGTACGTGGTCCTCATGAATCGCGTCGTCCCTGCTGGTGCAGTGACCCTGAAACTCGTGAACCGGGGGTTCGAGGAACACAACCTCCTGTTCGTAGTGGTCGAATCCGACTCAACGGTCTGGGAGACCGAGCGCCGTCTGGCCCCGGGGGAGAGGCGTACGGTGACGCTCGACCTCGAGCCGGGTGAGTACACGGCGGTATGCGATTTTTCCGGGCATGAAGGCCGCGGCATGTTCACGGACTTCTTCGCTGAGGACACGAGTCCCGCCGAGAGCGACACCGACCGCTAGTTCTGGAACACGGCACTGGAGTCCGCTCAGCCGTCCATCATACGAAGAGGCCCGACCATTTGGAGCAGGGACTCGATCATCCCTTCGTCACCGTAGATATCTGGCACTCCGGAGACGGGCAGACCGACGGAGCGCCCTGCATCCGCCGTCGTCGGTCCCACGCAAAAGATCTGCACGCCCTCTAGATCGACGCCGGACGAGGCCAGCGACTTCGCGGCCGAAGGGCTGTAAAGAAGTACTGCATCCACTCCTCTCCTAAACGCTTCCAACGCAGCGTCACTCGGCGGCTGGAGCAGTGTGTCATACACGTGGAGGGTCTCCACTTCCAAACCCACCCGAGCCAATCCGTTGGAGACCTCGTCGACCGCGAGTGTTCCACATGGGAAGAGTACGCGCTGTCCGCTCTTCGCCTCAGCCGCGATCGCCTCCACAAGAGCCCGAGCCCGATATTCTTCCGGGATCAGGTCGGCGCGGATCCCCACCCCTTCGAAGCGAGCGGCCGTCTTGGGACCGACCACTGCGATCCGAGCCGCCCCGAAGAAGCGCGCATCGAGTCCCTGGCGTTCAAGTTGGCGGAGGAAGCCCTCGACCCCGTGGAACGATGTGAACACGATCCAATCGTGGTCGGAGCGCGGCCCCGAGAGGTCGGCCTCGACATACTCAATGCGGATCAGTGGCGAATCGATCACCTCCGCTCCGAGCCCTCGAAGTCTGGAAATGACCTGCCTGCTCGCCGAGGACGGCCGGGTCACGACCACTCGGCGGCCGACCAGGGGCCCGAACCCCAGAGCCGGCGTATTGCCGTCGAGGCGGGGCAACCCGGCTCCCGGTCCCACGATCAGCACCATCGGAGCCAACAGACCCTCCTCCCGGACTAGGCCCGCAATGGTAGCAAGGGTCCCGCGGACCTGACGCTCCCCTGGGAGCGTCCCCTCCTGAACGACCGCAGCAGGAGTCGCACCGTCCCGACCGGCGGTCACCAGGCCCTGCGTTACCTCCTCCAATCGAGCGCCGCCCATGAGGACCACCGACGTGTCCATTTTTGCCATCGCCTCGTAGGGGAGCTCACGGTCCGGAAGGCCCTTTCCGACGCTGGGCGTCACCACACTAACGGTACTCGCCTGACCACGGAGGGTGAGCGGGATGCCCGCCCGCGTCGGTACGCCGGTTGCACTGCTCACGCCAGGAACCACCTCACAAGGGACGCCGGCCAGATAGCACGCTTCGATCTCCTCCCATCCCCGGCCGTAGACGAAAGGATCACCGCCCTTCAGGCGAACCACCTCCTTCCCGGCCCTGGCCCGCTCGATCAGGACTTCGTGGATCCGGTCCTGGGGCACCGTGTGCTGACCGGGCGCCTTGAAGACGTCGATCAGCTCGGCATCGGGCCTGGTGAGGGTCAAGAGCTCAGCACCGGCGAGCCGATCATAAACGACCACATCGGCACGCCCGAGAAGCTCCCCGCCGCGAACCGTGATGAGCCCCGCGTCTCCGGGCCCAGCACCGACCAGCCACACCCGACCGGTCAAGGGACCGAGGGCGACCCCGCTCGCAGCGACAGAGACAAAGACACGGGCGAGCGTACCTGGCCTCCAGCCTCCCGGCCCGAGCGTGGGCGAGTGACAGAACCGAGCGACGATGTCCGGCGGGCGGGCGGGCGGCCGCGCGCATACCCTGCACGAGGGCTCGGGCTGAGCGAGGCACGAATCCGCGACGTCGAATCGATCGCCTCGAGAGTGAGCGAGCCCAACTCCGGCCACTCCAATATCGGCGGAAGGACCTTTAGGGTCTCCGTCATGGTGTCGATCCCCGAGGAAGTTCGAGGGGCGGTCAAGGCACCGGCAAGATCCACGAGAACGTGCGGCCCACCCCCCATGAGCAAGGGAGCCGCCACGAGCGGGCGATCGCCGAGTGCGTCGGCGACGTCCGAAAGGTGAGGAGATCCATCGAGAAAGGCGGTGAGAATCTCCGTCTGTGGAAAGGTTAGAGCCAGTTCGTCCCGGAGCCGCCAAGCGGCGTCCGCACTCGAACGGACCCGTGGGGTGCCGTGTCCCACGAGAAGGACGGCCGGACTCAGTCCTCGTGCCGTCATGCCCTTCACCGCCTCGCCCACCCTGGTCGCCAAGATGTTGGAAAACGCTGGAAGGGTTCCGATCGGAGGGGCAATGATGAACGAACACGACGGATCCCCCTTCGCCAACTCCTCCGGCAAGCGCTGCCGGGCGTAGTATCCACCGCTGGCCATGATGGGCACTACCACAGGCCGCTTCCCTCGCAAACTCCGAGCTGCATCCTCGAAGCTCGGCGTGCCCTTCCAAAAAGCACACCCGAAGCGAACATCGGGTCGCCGCACCCGCAGGGTGTCCGTCAGCTCCAGGAGCGCCCGATTGGCCTCCGAGCCGTCGCCCGCGCCGTGCGCGGCGAGAATCACGGTCATAGGCTTGATACGTCTACTCCGCCGTCGTGCGAGCTCCGCTGACGAGCTCCTCGAGACTCCACTTCCCCTCGCCGCTCACCCTCATGTGGAGCGTCAGCGGCCCCCGCGTGTGACCGACTCTTTCAAACTCCACGGGCACCCCACCGTAGACGTCCGCAAGAACCTCATGGAGTTCTCCAGTAACCACATCGAACGCGGCATCCGTCGCGGGCACGGCAAGACGGTCCGTAAAACGAAAGGCCATCTCACGCGTCGCGAACCGCACGGGGTTTTCCCCGGCGGTATCGTGCTCCAGTGCGGCAGCGGCCTCGAGCACGCCCACGATCGCCTCCCGCAAACGCTCGGCCAGAGTCCCTGACCAGCCCCTCTTCAATTCGTATTCGAACCCGATTCGGCCACCCGCCTCATCGGTGCGCAGATGCCACCGGTGAGCGACCAAAAGCACCCCGGGGCCTGCCGGAACATGCGTGTAATCGTGTACATCGATGAGCGTCCCCGGGAGTCGGTCCTCCTGTATCCAACTATGAAAGACTTCGATCATCCGGGCTCGGTCGAACGACTCCTGATCCTCGACGAAGACCTTCACCCCCACCCTTTGCGGTTCTGAAACCACACGAGACTCGAGTTCAGCAGCCACCTGCGTGCTCATACCGACGCCGTCTCGACGGTGCGGCCATGGTAAGAGTGGGCCGCCTCGATAAAGAGCTGGGCCTCTTCAATCCGCTTGCGAGCCCGCTCAGGCGTCGCTTCAACCCCATTACTGCCCTCGCCGTGCATGCGGAGCAAATAGTTTCCGAACTTTCCTCCCGCGTAAGGATCGTGGAAAAGGCCCGGGTCAAAGAGATGGGTCTTGAAAGCGGCAACTACGTCTTCCGGATCTTCGCTGAGACCGGCCTCTTTCTCACGCGCGAGGGTCCTCGCGGCGATCAGCATCGCACGGTAGGCGATGTCGGCCGCGCCTGAGGAATCCCCCTGATCCAGCCGGTCCTGCGCCTCGAAGATCTCGCGCTCGCTGGCCTGGAGGCCAAACTCGACCGGCGAGACGACTTGGCCCGCACACTCACCGATGCCCATGTCGCCTAGCGTGAACTCCCTCGGGTCCCCCCAGTTCGAGTAGAAGCTACGGTCTTCCTCGTAGGTGGGAACCACGATCAGATCCTCGAGAAGGGTTCGGAGGCTGGCCTTGCCCACGCGGGTGACGAAGGCCTGGAAGCTCTCATCCCCTTGGCGCTCATCCACGTAATGCTGTGCGATCCTGTCCGTAGCGGCCGGGATGTTCCGGGCCGGCACCGCGACGATGGCCAATCCATAGGAACCCGCGTTCTCAGCCCACTGGCCTCCCAGCACGACCTGGAAGTGAGGCACGTTGTACCCGTTGCGTTTCCGGCTCACGCCCCAGAAACCGATATCCGCCATGTGATGCTGCCCGCAGCTGTTGAAGCACCCACTGATCTTGATGCGCAGGCCGCGTATCACCTCATCCAATTCCTCACCGCGCTCATTGAAGCGGTCCATGAGTACGCGCCCCAAACCACGTGAGGAGGAGATGCCGAGTTTGCACGTGTCCGTTCCGGGGCAAGCCGTGATGTCCGAGACGGTTTCCGCCTGCGCGTCGGCGAGACCGAGATCCACCAAGGCCTCATACAGAGCGGGAAGGTCACTCTCACGTACCCATCGGAGAGCCATATTCTGTTCAACCGTCATCCGGACCGCGTCCCCGGTAAACCGTCTAGCCACGTCGGCGAGGCCCCGCATCTGATCGGACGTGATATCACCGAGAGGCAAGTATACCATTACGACCTTATACCCTGGCTGCCTCTGCGAAGCCACGTTGGCACCGAGCCACGCTTCCAACTCCGGGCCGGGCGTGAAGTCGTTCCCCTTCTCGATCTGCCAGAGCGGTCCATCGTGGCCCTTGTGAACGTCGTCGAGGTACGCCGTCCAACGGGGATCTTCGGGAAGCCCTGCGCGATCCTCCAGCACCAGACGACGAAACTCCTCGATGCCGAGCTTCGCGACGAGGAACTTCAAACGGGCGCGGGACCGAACATCCTTTTCTCCCAGACGGGCAAAGACTCGAGAGATCGACTGGCACGTCGCAAGGAGCTCCTCTTCGGGTAGAAATTCATCGAACAACTCCGCCTGGTGCGGCACCGCCCCCAAGCCTCCGCCGACATAGAATTCGAAGCCGCGCTGCTCTTTTCCGTCCACCTCGCGGACCCGGGCAATCCCACCGAGGTCGTGCATCTTGACGAGTCCGCACGGCCGATCCGCACATCCCGAAAACGCAGGCTTGACCTTTCTCCCGAACTCCTGAGCATCCGGATGTCCGAGAAGGAAATCCGAGACGGCTGCGGCGTAGGGGCTGACGTCGAACGTCTGTGTCGTGCAGACCCCGGAGAGGTGGCAAGCGGTGACGTTTCTCACGACGTTGCCGCACGCCTCATGAGTCGTGATGCCCACGGCGCCCAGCCGCCGCATCAGATCCGGCGTCTCTTCAAGGTGAACGAAGTGCAGCTGGATGTCCTGCCGCGTCGTCACATGTAGGATCGTGTCCGCGTACTCCTCGGCGACCTCCGCCAACACGTCCATTTGATCGGCGGTAATTGCACCGAACGGATTCTTGATGCGCACCATGCCTGGGGCGTCCCACTGCGTTCCCGGACCCTTGGTGAGGTCCGGGTTCGGGAATACCAACTCCCTGGTGTTCAATCCATCGTGACGTTGGCCGTTGTCGTACCGCTGACCGTAGACGCCGCGGCGCAGGCGCATCTCCGCGAATACCTCATCGGTGAGCTTTCCTGCCCGCTTCTGCTCGATAAGTCCCTCGAAGGAGTCGATCTCCCGCGAAAGCTTGTCGCCAAGGAGCGATCCGAGCTTGGCCTTCCATTGCCGTGGCTCCGAAGCCTCACCTTTACCATTGGTAGTCATGGGTTTCCCCTTTTCGCTCCCAACCTATAAGGGCTTTCAGGTCGCCGGCCGGCGACTTTGAGTCGTATTTCACATGAGGCTTACGTCAAGCCATGTATGCCGCATTCCAGACGTTCGCTCCCCCTCCACCGGCCAGCCCGCTCATGCTCTTCCTCGGAAACGGGCGTGGTCAGAGGTTGGTCGCCAAGGCTCAGGTAGCCCATGTCGTGGAGCGGGTTATACGGCACGTCGTTTGCGCGGAGAAACAACCAAACCTCGTCGGCCGACCAAGAGGCCACAGGATTGACCTTGATGCGATCCCCAATCTGCACATGGGCGAGATCGGCTCGGCTCGCCGACTGGTCGCGGCGGCGCCCGGTGATCCATCCTTCCACACCATCGAGGGCCCGTTTCATGGGCTCGACCCGCGTGAGTCGATGAAAGAGCTCCAGGTCACGTTGCCACAACCGCTCCCCGTACTTCTCCTCGAACGCCGCGCGCGACTCAGCGGGCCGATAGACGCGTACGTCGAGGCCATAGTGTGCCTTCACACGCTCGGCATGCTCGAGTGTCTCCGGGAAGTGGTACAGCGTATCCACGAATGCGACGGGCACCTGCGGGGCGATCTCGGCGAGGAGATGAAGATTCACCATCCCCGTGGAGCCGAACGAAGACGCCACAATCAGCCGCCCGGGCGTTACGGTTTCGACGGCCCAACGAATGGCGTCCGAAGGATGTGCTCCCTCGAGCCAGTCGTTGATCCGTCTCACGTCTTCGGTGCCGGCTGTCGCCGCAGTCATCTGCTGCCTTCCGATTTCAAATTCAACATGCTTTTCTTCCACCGTGCGACCCAAAAAAAAGCCGCAACCCTCGAGGGGCCGCGGCGTTCGCATGAGTCTTCGTTTCTTGTCAACGACTCGTCGGAACGTGCCCCTCTCTAGGCGTGACCGTACAACAACAACAACAGCAACAACACATGGCCATCCGTGGAGTCATCTCGAACACCTCGAGAAATTCATGGAACCGCACGCTTCGGATACCTCTTCCTAAGTTTCCGTTCCCGGTCCTACCCGGTTCGAACAAAAAAGGCCCTCGGGAGAACCCGGTGGCCTTTTGATCCTGGAAACGATACCCACAAAAAAGCCACCGAATGTCTCCGGTGGCGTTTCAGGGAATCTTGTCGTGTGTATGCCTATACGACGTCTCCCCGACACCCCACCGGGCTCGGACAAGAACATCGGCAACAACACCTCTTGAGCATCATGACATGCGTCCTTTTACAACACATCCGCTTTGTCACGCATCTTTCTAAAGAACAACGCTAATCGCCTGAAGCGCCCTGTCAAGGGAGGAGCCAACAAGGGCTTCCCTGGCGACTCGTGCACGTTCCACCCATAATGGCGCCACGGCAACGCCGATGGCGCACCGCCGCGGAGGTAAGACACGATGTTCTTGGGGGTGTGTTGACGATCTTCGGCCCGAATTTCGTAGGCGGCTATCGAGTCCCGCACGGGGGGATCCGGTAGCCATGCCCGACGGGGCCCTGACATCAGGAAAACCGTTCGACCGCTCGATCGTCGAGGGCCCTATCCCCGGTGTGGTCTGGAAGCTCGCCTGGCCGACCATGCTTCAGAACGTTCTCGGCGGGCTCCAGGGCATCGTGGACCACGCCATGGTCGGACACTTCGTTGGCTACACCGGGAACGCCGCCATTGGGGTCGCCTGGCAAATCTTCCTAGTCGTAATGGTGTTCATCAGCTCCCTCTTCACCGGCATGGGCGTTCTGGTCGCTCGGTTTGTGGGGGCCCACGAGCCGGACAAGGTGAACCGGACCGTATATCAGGCGTTCTTCACTGCCGCGGTCATGTCAATCGGGATCCTGGCTCCACTCGGGTATTTCCTCTCGCCGTGGCTTCTCGGACTCGTGAACGCCGCCCCCGACGTACAAGCGGAGGCCCTCCTGTATCTCCGCATCATGTTCGTGTTCAGCTTCGGCATGATCGTCTACTTCATGGTCGGAGGTGCACTCCGATCCGCAGGGGACGCACGCACGCCGCTCCGTCTCGGCATCATGCTCACTACGCTCAACATCACCCTGAACGTCATTCTCATTCCGGGGTTGGGACCGATCCCGGCGTTCGGCACCACCGGAGCGGCCATGGGCACCGTGATCGCGGGGGGCCTGATGGCGGCCATCTCCATCTACCTATTGTTCGCCGGAAAATGGGTCGTGGGCTTTCGCCGCGGCATGGACTGGAGGCCGGACTTCGGGATCATTCGTGAGCTGTTCCGTTTCGGGATTCCAACAGGTCTGCAAGGTGTGGCGATGAACGTCGGAGGGGTCATGCTCCTCGCGTACATCGGATCGCTACCCCAGAGCGGTGAGGCCCAGGCTGCTTATGTGATCAGTTATACCCAACTCTTCTCGATGATCACCTGGACGTCGGCGGGCCTGCTGGGTGCCACTGCGGCGATCTCCGGACAGAACCTGGGCGCCGGACGACCGGAGCGCACGATCCACGCGGTGCACGTGGCCTCTTGGCTCGGGCTGGGGGTTGCCTCGACTGTCGGCGTTCTCTTCCTCGCGATACCGCGCGTTCTCCTCGGGTTCTTCGGTGTGGAAGATCCGCTCGTCGCTCAAATGGCCGTCCGTCTGCTCTCGATCTTGAGCGCCTCCGGCCTGTTCATCACCGTCGCGTTGGCCTACACCGGAGGGCTTCAGGGAACAGGAGACACGCGGAGTCCATTTTACATATCACTCGTCTCGCAGCTCATCATCCCGATCGGCATCTGTGCGGTCCTTCAGGCGGCCGGGATACTCCAGGCGACGTACATCTGGCTTGCCATCCTCATGGGGCACATGACTCGATGCGGGCTCACCGTTGTCCGTTTCCGGCAGGGAAAGTGGCGTGAAATCAAGGTGAGCATCGAGCCGGCCCGGTCGTGATCTGCAGACCAAGATCAGCAGGTAACGGGGTACCGTCTAGAACACAGGCCTCTGGATCGGCCGTAATAGAAAGAGCCCTTCCTGCGTGCTGCTCACGACGACCGTTCCGCTCTCAAAAAACGGATAGGCCGTCCACGCACCCGACATCGTCGGCGGATTCCCGTCATATGGAGTCGTGTCGAAGAAGCCGACCTCTTCGGGACGCTCCGGATCGCTGATGTCCAGAACGCGCAGGCCAGCCTGGTAGTTGGCCTGGTACATCCGGTCCCCCTTGATGTACAGGTTGTGATCCGTCGCTGTCGTGGACCCGAAGTGCTCGGCCACGAGGACCGGGTCATCCAACTCGGCGATGTCCCAAATGAGCGTGCGGGTACGCTCGGCCAGGCCCGTGAGCTCGTCGAGCTCGTCGTTCATGTAGTAGTAGCGGTGATCTTCGGTCAGCCAGCCTTGGTGGATGTAGGCCATCCCCGGATATGTGGCCGAAGCGATCGGCTCCGGATCGTCCTTTTCGGTGAGGTCGACGATCCGAAGTGCGGTCTCGTTGGAGGCGAAGCAAATCTGGCGGCCCCGAAAATCGCCATCTGGCCCACTGTACTCCACACACTGAGCGTCGTGCGTCCGGCCGGCCCACACGAGGCCCTCCGTATCGGTGTAGCAGCCCACGAACGTGGGCGTGACCGGGTCCCGGATGTCGATCATGTGCAAACCGCCTCCACACGTGTCACCCCCACCCGAGGCACCGACGGGAAACGCGAATCCACTCTGCGTATCGATGACGAGATTATGGGCGGTGGCGATGCCATCGTATCGAGTGTCTGGCGCAAGGGTCACCGGAACGGCCCGCACGTTCCTGAGTCTTCGGAGGTCGAACACGGGCATCCCCGTCTCGCCGGCTCCGATGAAGAAGGCGTGGTCCGCATAGACCTTGATG
Organism: Longimicrobiales bacterium; assembly: GCA_965219445.1. GTDB lineage: Bacteria > Gemmatimonadota > Gemmatimonadetes > Longimicrobiales > Gaopeijiaceae > UBA822. The sequence goes on from CBDCNQ010000005.1 coordinate 877,924, forward strand.
TCCTGGGCCGTGCCACCCTCCGCAGCCAACAGACCGACATATACGGGTAGAGAGGGGTCAGTGACCTCGACGACGGAGGCCCCGCCGGTACGCGCGACCAGGGCATACTCGCGTTCGGTCTGCGGATCCGTCCATCCCCACACGTCGGTGATGCCGTTGGCAAGACTCCGACTGCCCGGCGAAAGGCCCAACTCGGAGAGGGGAAGGAAGGCGAGCAGATCCACATCGTTACACTCGAACTGATCGGCCTGCCCGTCGGTGCAGGTCACTTCCCCACCCGTGATCGTCGAAAGCTCTGTGGGAAGACTCAGCCAATCACCCTCGCCCCACCGCCCATTGGGCGGCCGCGAAAAGACGGCGGCGCGGCCCCTTCCACCATCGGCACCTGGAGCGCCCGCGACCGCCGTGTTGCGGCCAATCGCCACCGTCGAGCCGAGAGCGAAGCCCGACTCGCCATTCCCCACCGAAAAAATCTCGACGGCCTGCCAGATGTCCCCACTGCGGTTCCGTACGAACCGGTGAACCCCACCCCGACCCTCATCGGTCCCGGGCACCCCAACCAGCAACTCATTCTCTCGAAACGCGAGAGAAAACCCGAAGCGATCGCCGATCGTACGCACTCTCGGCGCTATGCGATCCTGCTCGGTCCACCTTTGGCGTGCCTCGTCCCATGTGTACTCGACGACGATGCCGCGTGATTCGGCCGTTCCGGGGTGGCCGATCAGCAGGGCGTCCCCATCGATCGCGACCGCAGCCCCAAAGTCGCTGTTAGGAAACGGGCTGGGAGCCGAGATGAGCGCGTCCTCCATCCATTCGCCCGAGGCGGGATCGCGTGAAAAGACGTATGCCGCGCCCGATATCCCATGCCGGGGTGCGCCCACGATCGCCTCATCGCCCCGAATCATAAGTGACGCACCGAACTCGTCGCCTCCCTCTGGCTCCGAACGTTCCAGTCGAGCCCGCTCTGTCCACAAGCCGGAGTCGAGGTTTCGTGAAAAGACCCTCACGTCGCCGAGCCCGCCCATCGCAGCCACGAGCGCCTGGTCACCATCGGTGTCGACGGCCCGAAGTGGAGGCCGGAGAATCTCCACAAGGGCCGCATAATCCCATTGGGTCGGAGCACCGGCCACATCCGCCACGACGGAGAGGCTCTGCATTCTTATCCATGAGCCCCGGGCGTTGCGCTGGAACACATGCGCGCCCCACCGCTCATCGGCGTCGCCGGCCGCTACGAAGAGCAGGTCTCCCGAAACGGCGATGGACGGGCTCAGACCCTCACCGCTCGACGCACTCCCCTCCGCACCAAGCTGATCCACGATCTGCCAAGCGCCACCGAGGTCCCTAGCGTAAACGAGGGCTGCTCCCGGTCCCTGTCCGTACGTGGGCTTGAGGACGAGGACATCATCGCCGACGACCTCGACCGCACTTCCGAATCCACCTTGGGCGGTGAGCGAATTGAAAACGATGGCCGGAAGTAGAACCGCAAGGAAAGCAGGGAGGGACGTCATAGTTATACGATTCATCCGATTCCGGGCCAAACGCTTCAGGATCTTTCGCCAAAAGCGGGGACGGGGAGCATCATGGTGGTCCGTCGACCACTCTAGCCGATGAACACCAACTCCTCTAGCCGATGAACACCGACTGCACTGACCTGTATATTCCGCGGGAGACTGAAAAGTGCCCCCGGGGTCTATTGCACTATCGAGTCGCATGCGGCAATGTCGTGACCGGGAACCGAGGGGTAATGTCGTGACCGGGAACCGAGGGATGGCGTAGGGGATTGCGCTTCTCGGGCGAAAGTGACCCGGGAATCGACACTGTCGAGGAGGACCGTCGAATGGACGAAGGCCGAAGCGGTGTCATGAAGGCGATGGCTATTTTGGGCGTCGCGGTCGTGGTGGCCCTAGGAACGTGGCTCGCCATGGGGTCCGAGTCCGAAACCCGGCTCGGGCCGCACGACGGTCTGGACCTCCCTGCGGTAGACACGGGAAGAGTAGCGGTCGGCGATATCGCCCCGGACTTCTCGCTGATGACCTACGCGGGCACGGTGACGACCCTCTCGGACTTCCGTGGTGAGAAGAACGTCGTCCTCCAATTCTACCGAGGGTACTGGTGACCGTTTTGCGCCCGTCAGTTCGGCGAACTGAGCGACCTCCTGTCTGAGGAGCAGAAAGACAATACGGAGCTCATGGCCCTATCGGTGGATGAACGTGAGGAGCAACAATTGATGATCGACCGGGTCGCGGAAGAGTATGGGGCGCAAATCGACTTCACGCTGCTCGCCGACCCGGACAACGCCGTCATCGATCGTTACGGGGTCTTCAACCCCGATGATTCTCGGAGACGTGCGATCCCGCATCCCACCACTTTGGTTATAGACAAACAGGGCGTCGTGCGCTGGAAGTTCATCGAGATCAACTTCCGGATCCGGCCCACGAACGAAGACATCCTGGCGGCGCTGGCGGAATTGGATTAGCCCCGGCTCCCCGCCTCCGGCTTCAGCGCCCCGCCTCCGCCTTCAGCTTCCCGCCTCCACCGAGGTGAAGACGATGGCGAAGGGGCAGATGCCGACCGGAATGGCAACGTCGACCTCGAACACGTCGTCGTGCCGGTTGGCCGTGGAGGGGTTCACGCAATCGGGCGTCAGTGTGTAGAGCCTCCCCGCATCGTCGAATCCGACGCCTGAAGTGCTGGGAACGCCGCCGGGCGCCAAGGCCTCCGCCGGTCCACGGATGAAGGCGTCCAGGCTGGTATCCCAAACCGCAACACCATACGAGAACGACCCAACGAAGGCCCTGGCGGAAGGGCCCAGCGCCAGGCTCCCAGGGAACTCACCGAACCCGGTGTGGTTCGCCACCTCGGTCAGCCCCACCAGATCCACCACGGAGAGGGACCCGTTCGCCGACGCAAACGACCCCGAGGCCACGATGTAGAGCCGCCCGTCAGGGCCGACGCCGCCCGCGGCCGCGTTCTCTCCGCTCAGGATCACGGTGGAAGTAACCTGGAGACTCTCGATGTCGATGACGGAGACGGTCGATGGTCCATCGGGGACAAACGCCTCGAGCTCAGCGTTCAACACGAAGGCCCGCCCGCCCTCGACCACGACCGCCTGTGGAAATCGGCCTACGGCGATGTCACTCCCACGGGTGCCTGCCAGAACGTTGATCGGCGTGACCGAATTCAGACTGGGATTCGCGGCCAGTACGATGGAATCGTTCAGGAACGCGGCGCCCGTCGCGCCGGATCCCTGGGGGAGCCGGACCGTCCGGACCAACAGCCCCTCCTTCAGATCAACGACCGCAACAGCCGGCACGACGCCGAGCGGAACGGCCGCGAGACTTCCCCTCACGGCCAAGGTGACGGGGCTGCCGTCTGGACCGAGGCCGACGGTCCGAGTCTGCCCCGGGTTCTCGACCTCGAAAATCGTGAGGCTCAGATCCGTGCTCGACAGTATTACACCCACTTCGGCGTTCTCGGGCGGCAGCGACTCCGTGCCGCCGTCGGCGCAGGCCGCCACGAGCAGAGCCCCTATGAGCGGCGCGCTCGTTGCCCATCCCCCCCGGGACAGCGTACCTCTCGAAACACGTCCTTCATCCTTCATTTCAGGTTTTCCGCTAAAGTGATCAGGTCAGGTTCTCCGGTAAGTGATCAGAAACTCGGCCCCAGCCGGAACTCCACACGGAGCGTTCGACCCGGATCGGGATAGGCGAAGATCAGCGCGTCGGTGACGTTGAAGAGACGTTCGATCCTCAGACGGCCTTCTGTGCTCCAGGAGCCAAGAAGCCAGCGGTGTCCGACGTCGAAATCAGTCACCCAAAAGCCGGGCAGCTCGTTAACGGGCGCGGGGACGGGGAACCGAGCACCTGTATGGCGGGAGGCCAGACGGATCGACCAAGGGCCCCGTTGCCATCCAGCACTGAGTGTGGCCCCGTAGCGAGGGCGATACGCCACCTGGACGTCATCGGAATCGGCTCGGTCGTACGTCGCGCGGGTGAGGCTGAAGCTCCCCCCGATAGACAGACCCGCTCGGGGTAACTCCAACTCCAAGCTTGCCTCGCCCCCAGACCTTCGCACGTCCATGTTCCCGGGACTCCAAACGAAACGGAAGTCGGGGAGCCAAACGATCATCCCCTTCATATCGCCTCGGTAGATCTCCGTGGAGGCTCGTGCAGCCGCCCCCCCCACCCCCCCGGCCCACGACACCTGCGCCGCGAACTCGGAGGGCACACGCTCCGCACGGAGGTCGAGGTTGGGTTCCACGCCCACGCCCTCTCTGAAGAACTGGTCTCCGAGTGTTGGAGGGCTGAATGCACTGCGGTGTGCTACGCGAAGAAGAAGGGAGTTGAGAGGGACGTTGAGCGCGACGTCATGGTTACCGTGCCATCGATCGGTCCGTCCGACCCAGTGCCCGCGAATGGACGAAGACACAGACCACGCCTCCTCCGAGGGCGACCACGTGCCCGAGGCCCCCAACCCGAGATCGGTCCGGCGTGTGGGGGCGTCCGAACTCAGCGCATCGCCTTCCACACTCTGCATGTCCCAATCGACTCCGCCCGATATCGCCCGTAGTACGCCGGGTCCGGAGATCGCCCCCTCTACCGACGCCCCCACCGCCTGGAGCACGGTGCGATCGTCATACGGAGCCCCGAACGGGGGATCGGAGTCGCGGAAGCGCGTTGTCTGTCGAGTGGCGTACGTGTGCACGTTCAACGATCCGTCCTCGAGCACTCCCGCATTCCAACCAGCGGAAAAACGCGCCCGGTCGAGATCTTGTCGCGCGTCCGATGACGGGGCGAAGCTCCTTCCTGGAAGTCCCCTCTCGAGGGTCTCGAGTCCCACCGTCACCCTCAGGTCGCCCTCCCGCAGCGGACCCGACCAACCCGTACTCGCGCCCCACGTCGTGAGATCGGCGTTGCCTCGGTAGGCCTCACCACCTCCTGCCTCCGCAGGGATGGTGAAGTCGAACCCTCCGTCGAGTCCCCTACCCTCCAAGCGGCCATGCCAGCGGCCATTCCAGAGCGCCCCACCGCCTCCCGCACCCAGGCCGAACTGCCCGAGGGACCCCGCCCAAGTGGACACAAACCCCGGTTCCGCGTCGCCGGAAGTCTCGAGGAGGATCGCTCCAGCGGCTGCCCGAGGGCCGAAGCGGGCTGAGAGCGCGCCCGCAAGAACCGTCGCGCGCCTGAGACCTCGGGCGGAAACGGTGGAGAGATCGGCCTCGCCCGTGATGGGGTCGTTGAGTGGGACGCCATCCAGAAGGACCAGAACGGCGTCGGGATTGGCGCCCCGCACACTGACGAGCTGGGGGCCGCCCCTCGTTCGCTCCTGAACCACGATGCCAGGAACGGCTTGGAGGGCATCTCCGGCCGTCCGGGCCCCCGATCCCACGATCGCCTCACGGAGGAGAACGATTCCTCCGACGGAAGCCACCGTGGCCGTGATCCCGTCGACGTCGAGGGCTATCGGCGTGAGCTCCATCGCGAGCCGGGTAACCACACCATTCTCAACTTCGACATCTCGGTGGGTGCGGCCATACCCTAGCCGGCGTAGAGATATTCGATAGGAACCCGGCTCGAGCCCCCTCAGTCGGAAGCCGCCGGAAGCGTCGGTCGAGGTCTTCGAGGCGCCCGGCTCGACGAAGACTTCAACGGCAGCGAGCGGGGTTCTCGTGAGAGAATCCACGATCTTCCCGGACAGCTCGCCGGGCCACTGGGTCGCCGAGACCGTCCCTGGCAAGGCCAGCGCGGCGAGTACGCTTAGGCCAGCGCACCAAGGTACAGCACCCGTCCGGCGAGGACGGGCGCCGCGAATCGTAGACCGGTAAAATGAAGAAACCCGCATCTCTTCCCCTCGAAGAGTGCTTGGCGACGCGGGCGCGCAGGTCTACTGACTTAGGGCGGCTCTCCCTCGCCTTCCCAGAGCCTCTCGGCTCCAGTGACGTTCTTGAGGGGGCCTGTCCGGCGCAACATGCGCCGAGCCCAACACAGTGGCGGGGCCGTGCCGGATTCTCACCGGCTTCCGAGATGCCTCGCCCGCGTATTCAGGTTGTCGAGGCCCAATCTACCGAGGGCCGTGAGAGGGTGTCAAATAAACGGCCAAAAAGGAGCTCAATCAGCATAAGGCCTTGGTGACAAATTCCTTACTCCCGAGCAAGCGGGGTCAAGGGTCTTCTGCGGCCACTCGATCGTGTGAGACCGGCCCCCCGCTCACGTCTGGCGCCTCATTCGACACGCCTCTATAGTGGGCGAGCCAGCCCGGGAAACCGATGTTCTTCTACAGGACACCCGCCCCGGCTTTGCTTCAAGAGGAGGTCCCACCATGTCGAAGAGAGTTCATGGCGTATCCACAATGGTGCTGGGGGCAGTGGTGGCGATCGCTGTGCTTCACGCGGAGGTCCAGGCACAGATGGGACCGAACCCGTACCGACCGGCAGGCGGTCTGCAGGCCGGAGGCGGCCCGGGCCTGATGGGAGAGCCGTGGGCGAAGTTGCCGAATGGGAGGGGGATGGGGTCCCCCGGTGGGATCGAGATCGATGTCGACGGAGAGCACCTCTGGGCGATCGTGAGGTGCGGTGACGACGGCACGCCGCGCGGTAGCCAGACCTACTGTGACGACTCAGATCTGGACCCGATCATCAAATTCGATCGAGACGGCAACGTGGTAACGATGTTCGGCAGCCGCATGTTCTCATGGCCGCATGGGCTCCACGTGGACCGGGACGGAAACGTCTGGGTCACGGAAGCCGGAAGCGGGGAATCGTCGCAGGTGGCGGGACGGGTCTTCGGACATCAGGTCTTCAAGTTTTCCCCGCAGGGCGACCTCCTCATGACCCTCGGCGAGGCGGGGGTTCCGGGGGATGGACCCGATCACCTCATCGCACCGAGCGACGTCGTCACCGCCCCCAATGGCGATATCTTCGTTGTGGACGGTCACAACCAGAATGGTAACAACCGGATCGTCAGGTATTCCCGCGGCGGGACGTTCATCAAGGACTTCGGAGAAACCGGGCACGGCCCGGGCCAGCTCTACGGCCCCCACGCCATTGCCATGGACGCGAATGGAAGGCTCTTCGTCGCCGACCGGCAGAACATGCGGATCGTCATTTTCGACCAGGACGGCAACTACATAAATCGATGGACGCAGTTCGGCATGCCGAGCGACATCGCGATCGACGACAACGGCAAGATCTACGTGGCCGACTCGGAGTCGGACATGACTCAGAATCCGGGCTGGGAAAAGGGGATCAGGATCGGAGACGTGGAAACCGGTTGGGTCGAGCACTTCATCCTCGACACGGGCGACAATCCGCCGATCACTGCCGGGGGGAGTGGGGCCGAGTCCCTCACCGTGGACCGGCACGGAAGCATCTTTTCCGGCGAGCCGCGTCCACACCGCTTACGCAAGTATGTGAAGGTGCGGTAGTGCAGGCCTTTCGGGTGCGCTGAGATCCCACCAGGCATTCCTACTGGCCGGCTCTCGTTCGTGCGATACACGGGCTCGAAGACTGGGCGCCCACGAACGGGAACTGACGGATATCGCAGGGTCCATGAACCGGGCGGTGGACCACCCCGTCCGGTTCATGGACCCGACCCGACGGGACCTGACCGCGATCGACACGCCGAAAGCGCGCCGCCCAACTTACATACCGGCCACCACATACTTCGTGAACGCGGAGCCCGCATCGCTGAGCGAGGCCGGTCCCTCGGCCACGTAGACGTTGCCGTCCTCGTCCACTCCCACGCCCTCACCCGTTACGCCATGGTTCGGCCGGCTGTCGGACTCCCACGGCGGAATGTAGCCCACGAGCGCGTCCTGATCGACGGGCCCAATGCGGACGCCGTTCCTCCAGTTGATGTGCCGGAGCCGGTTGGACTCGGAATCGATGGCGTACACCATCTCGTCCTCGGTGATGAAGAGGTCGCTGATGCGCCCGTACTGATAGCGCGATTCGAGGTAGTTGCCCTGCTGGTCGAAGATCTCGAGGCGGTGGTTGCCGCGGTCCGCGACCCAGAGCCGGCCCTGAGAGTCGAACTCGAGGGCGTGTGGCGTGCGGAACTGACCGTGATCCGTGCCGATCTCGCCCCATTCCATGATGTACTCACCCTCGGGCGAGTATTTGACGATGCGGCCGGTCAGTCCCTCCGCTCTCCCTTCGGCCAACTGGTCATCCGTGACCATGCCCTGACCGCTGTGGCCGTCCGCAACGAAGATGCTACCGTCGGGAGCGACGATCACGTCACAAGGCTGCCAGAGGTGATCCCGGTCGTTCCCGGGCTGGCCGGCGGTACCGAGGCTCATGAGCAGCTCGCCGGTGGGGCTGAACTTATGGACCTGGTGACCCTTCGTGCGCTCGGCGTTGCCGGCGAAGTCCGTCACCCAGACGTTGCCCTCATCGTCCGCATAGATGCCGTGGGGCGTCACGAAGATTCCGGCGCCGAAGTTGGCGAGAATCTCCCCGTTGTTTCGGTCGAACTTGAAGATCGGGTCCACGGGGTTGTTGTCGCAGTTGACGCCGGGTCCACCCGCCGAGCCCGATGCGCAGCGCTCGTACCCCCAGACATGTCCGTCTGTCGGGTCGATGTCGAGGCCGGCGGTGGAGCCCCACTCCCGTCCCTCGGGCAGGGTCGCCCAGCTCCCGATACGTGTCGGGTTCGGGTTCGGGAGTCCCTCACCCGTGACGGGGTTAGCCGCCGCAGCGGCCATCGCGGCCGGTGGCCCGGCCTCCGCGGTGCACCCCGCGAGAATAGCGGTACTAAAGAACACGGACATCAGGAGTCGTAACGATGACATGGTCCCCCCCCAGGCAAAATCTCGATTTCGCCGCGGCACGGCCGCGGGCGCCGGACTCTGCAACATCGGCGGTCAGTGCGCGGCGCGCAAACCATCACCCGCGAGATGGAGAGACCTCCGTCACTCCCGGTCCGGCGGCAGTTGCCCGGGAGCAAGGGGAAAGCTTCGGCATTGGGACGTCCAAGAGCGGCCGCGCGCCCACACCGAGACTTTTGGGGTGGGCTCAACGTGTCCGCCTATAACGACGGGGCAACGGCGTCCCCTCTTGGCCGCAAGGCGAGGGGGCTGGGGTCATGAAGCCTTCTTTCGAATACCATCCAGAACAATCTCCTCAACATCTTTTGGCCTCAGGGCGAATATCTTCCCGAAAGGTCTTGTCAAAAAGATAGTTTCGAAAGAAAACAGGCGATTCTGTTTGAGCGAATGTAAGGCGGTACCTATCGTCCCATCGAAGAGCCGCGTGGCTACACCTATCGTGTAATCGGTTTCGTTGTAAACCGAGTGCCACCAAAAAGCTGGGTTGAACAGCACATCCCCCGGCTGCAACGTGGCCTCAAACACTTCAATGGCGTTGAAGTGTTCCGGCAGGGTATCCGCATATATGCTGTAATCGCTGGTCGCGTAGACACCTGATCGGGAAAGGTTGCTTCTCAGAAAATGCGTGTACTTGGGGGCAATGAAGACCCAGTTCTTCTTGCCGTACGAATTGTAGAAAAGGTTGGGCGCCATCGCACAATGCAGGTCAGTTCTCGTGCCCTGGATTCCAATGAATATTTGTGCGGTGGGTTTCGGTTTACGTGTCGTGAATAGGCGGGTTATGTCACCTATCATCAAGTCTTGTCGCAGCCGCTTGTTGTCGTCAAAAACCGCTGAACTATTGTTGAGGTAGAGTGCCTCACCTTCCTGCATTCTCTCGGCAAATTCACTGAATTTCATCGTGGTCATTTCGACTTGGTTCAGAATCATTTGCTCCTTGCCACTTTTCACTACCTGGACTGTTTTGTCGCCGCATAACTCTGTCAGGTATTCAATATCCAATTGGCGAGGGGCATCGCTGAGCAAATTCGTAAATACGGCGGGTCGCGTGTAGCCGTCGGTTTCTCTCTTGATGTGGTCGTAGTCAACATGATGGATGTCGATCTCTATGCGAGGAATCTGTTGTCTTCTGCCTGACCTAGAAGCTTTGGTCTTTATCACGTGACGGAGCAGCATCCCTTCGACTTTGGACAGCAGGGCAAGACGAGGTAGGAACTGATTCGTCGGCGATTCGTTGACCGCCACTCGATGGGCACGACGGAAATTGATGATGTGTAGAACGTCGCAGGCTCGAAGAAGCAAAGCCTTGATGCACCAATTCACCAGCGTCATTGGCATCCCCTTCATCATCGAGAACCAGGCGGCGGTCTCGTCGTCGGAGCGGGCGTCCTATGTGGGCGGTGTACTGTGGCGGCGGGACCGGAAGGCCCCATCGGGTCAAGCTTTGACCATAGATGGCACGCACCCTTTTGCGCAATCACCCCAAGAATTTGAGCTTTGAATCCAAGCCCACAAATGGCCTCGCAAGGGCAAGGCGGATGAGGTTTTTCGCGGAGCACGGGTCTTCTGCGATCCCACCTCCGCCGGACCGCGCCTCGCCCCCTCATCGCTCCGGATCACGTCAAGGATGACGTACCCCCTCCTGCGGTACCACTTGCTATGTTAGACCTGAAGCCATTGGCGGTCCCTGGAGCTGAGGCATTCTGAGGAACCAAGGTGATGGTTTCAATGCTTCCGGAGCGGGGGGTAGACCGCCGCAGGCGCTGTGGGGTCGAACGGTATTGTACACCCGCCGCCACTGCTCGACGAGTACGACGGCCTCGGGCAGTGTGTAAAAGATCTCTCCGTTCAAGAACTCGTTCCTCAGCTTGCCGTTGAAGCTCTCGTTGTAGCCGTTCTCCCACGGACTGCCCGGCGCGATGTAGAGGATCTGGACCCGCAGCCTGGCCAGCCATCTCCGCACCAGTTTCGCCGTGAACTCTGGCCCGTTGTCCGAGCGCAGATGCTCGGGCGGACCGTGCCGAGCGAAGAGATCGGTGAGCACCTCGAGAACGTCGTGAGCTCGAGTCTTTCGACCGACCTTGATCGCCAGACACTGCCGCGTGTACTCGTCGAGCACGGTCAGAAGCTTCAGCGCACGGCCGTCATGGGTCCTCGTGCTTACGAAGTCGTAGGACCACACGTGATTCTTGTGCAGTGGCCTGAGCCGGATGCACGAGCCATCGTTGAGCCACAACCGACCCCGTTTCGGTTGCCGTCTGGGCACTTTCAGCCCCTCCTGCCTCCAGATACGCTCCACACGCTTGTGGTTCACCTCCCAGCCCTCGATGCGTAGCAGGTTCGTGATCTGTCGATACCCGTACCTGCCGAACCGGCTCGCCAACCGTATCACGTCCGTGCGTAGCGCCGACTCGTCGACCCGCACCTTCTTCACCCGACGCTGAGTCGAGCGCGGCTGACCCAGTACGTGACACGCGTGACGTTCACTCGCCCCGAGTCGCTGACGTACATGCACCACGCACCTCCGTCGGCGCTCGGGGCTCAGAAGTTTCCCTTGGTCGCTTCCTCCAGGATCAGCTTGTCCACCGTCAGGTTCGCCACCGCTCGCTTCAGCCGTGCGTTCTCCTTCTCCAGCTCCTTGAAGCGTCGAGCTTGATCCACCTTCATCCCCCCGAACTCCTGGCGCCACCGGTAGTACGTCTGCTCGCTGATCCCCAGCTCCCGGCTCACCATCCCCACCGTTTTGCCGTTCGCCAGACCCACCTCCGCCTCTCTCAATGCCGTGATGATCTGCTCCGGCGTGTGTCGTCTCCTACTCATTCTGACCTCCTCCCTGATGGTTGCGACCAAAGCCGCATCCTAACATCAACTTCGGTCTCGGTTCAGGGGGTCACCGAGGGGTTCAGGGGGTCGCCGGGGTCGCATCCAGTCGGTCCGACTTCGTCGATCTAGGAGCCGGTGATCCGTGGCCGGTTCTCGGTCTCGCGTCCTGTCGGTTGTCCTGTCGATTGAACGCAGCAGATCACGACATCTCGGACTCGCGAAAGCGGCAAATCGCGCGATCCATCTGAGTTTTCCGGCATCCTGCCGTGATTCCGACCCCTACGAAGGCGCCTGATAAGCGTGAGGTCGGTAGTTCGAGTCTACCCAGGCCCACTTTTTAAGTAGAAGCCCCGCAAGGTCTTACGGCCTTCGGGGTTTTGCTGTAACAAGAAAAGCCTGAGGGCAATAACACTGGCAGTTACACTGCCGTCCCTGGTTGGCCCCGACCTAGGCGATCCGCAGGCACCGCAGCCGGTCGCGAATGCCCTCGCGGTCCCGGTGTTGCTCGATCCGGAACTCGGCGTGTTCGGAGCGGTGTCGGACCTTGCCCAAGTGGCCATATACGCGCTTGATCAACGAGTCACCGCCGTGCCCCAGCTCACGGGCGACGGTGTACGTGGAGATGGGAAAACCCTGGTCGAGCGTCTGGAGTCGCGCGGCGCAGTAGGTGTGGCGAAAGATCTTGGTCCTGATCTCGCCGGGCTGCCAACCCGCCGTCATGGCGACCTTGTCCAGCTGCTTGCGGATGTCGGTGATCATCCTCCCCGTCTTGGGCGCCACGCGCCCCCGATCAGATCTCCATGAAAAGTCCGTGAGGTCGGACTATCCCCGCCGAGCGTGCCGGAGTATTCTGATTGCGCGCACGCCCGCGCCTGTTCCCTCGGAGGAGGAGTCCCGCATGACGATCTCGAGACGCGACGCCATCGCCGTATCCGGGTCCGCAATCGTTGGCCTGTCGGTCGGCGGCTTGGATCCTAAGGAGTTGGCGGCTCAGGTCGCCGGACAGGAGCAGGAGTTCCCGGACCGACTCATCGACGTCGAGCCGCGCGCCACGTTCCCGGTGGACCTCCCGCTGAACCCCGACGGCTCGGCCCCCGAGCATCCCGAGTCGGCCGCCGGCCCGATCCGGGGCCGCCTCATGTGGAGGACGTCGGACCGCAGGGCGCCCGAGATCGAGTACGACTACACGAGGATGGCGATCCGGGTGGACACGCGCGGGCTTGGCACCAAGCGTGGGACGATGCGGTTCAGCGACCTCGAACCCCTGACGAGGGTTTCGCACACCTTCCTCATGCAGTGCGGTGCACCGGAGCCCACCGGTATCGTGAAGTGGACCGGGGTTCGCTTCACCGACTTCGCGGACATGCTCGGCCTCGTTCCGGGCGCCCACTACTGCCGCTTGACCGCGTCGGACGGCCACTACGTGGACGAGTCCGTGGAGGAGTTGCGGCATCCGCAGGTCATGCTCGTCTGGATGATGAACGAGGAGCCGCTCGATCCCCAACACGGAGCGCCCCTGCGTCTCGTCATGCCGTTCCGGTATGGCAATCGGAGCATCAAGGCGATCACCGAGATCATCTTCGGGACGCCGGGGCTGCCGCGGCCGGGGACGGGGTAGCAGACGTTTTTGGGGTCCCACTTGGGGTCCCATGGGCCCCTTTTCGCCCCCAACTCCCGGACACCAAAAAGCCGGGAGCCCAGATGCTTCCTAGCCTCCCAGCCAATGAGCCGGGTGCACCCGGGAGTCTGCGGAGCTGTGGTCAGCCGCTGAGTCTACGACCTAGGGCCACCCGGGTTCTAACCGCCGATCAGGTCCCGCGTGGCCTCGACGGCTCCATCGGGAACGGACCCTGTCGAGGTCACCAAGGCGACCCAGATCGACCACCCGTATCTCTCTGTCAGGATCTCGCCGAGACGCCTAGCCTCCGACCCGGTCGATGCCGCTCCAATGCGCACCCGACGGAACTGCCGGCCCTCCACTTCCTGGTCCGCGGTCCAGGCTGGAAGACCCAGGTTGGCCAGCCGGTCCCTCTGCACGACTGCAGAGTCGGGATTCAGGAAAGCTCCCATCTGGACGGTGTAGAGGGGACCGCTGATGGGTTCGGGCTCGGGCTCAGGTTCGGGCTCGGGCGCCGGCGTCGCTTGAGCGACAGGCGGCGGCGGTGGCTGGACCTGTTCCTGGGGCTGCTGCTCCTGGATCGGCTCATCGTCACCGCCGCAGGCCGCCACGGCCACGGCGAGCCCGAATATCGGGATCAATCGCCAATGCATGTCTCGTCTCCTTCAAGTTGTCGGAGAGGAAGGGTGCCTCCGAGTCTGCACGATCCGCACGCACCCGTCCATAGGCGATGAAGATGTGCGGTGGGCGTCGACTGCCGGGTTATCCGGTTCGGGGCGCAAGGATTCGCTCGGATTAAAAGTCAGTTGCTCGACATAGGGCACGGCAAGCGTCCCCACCAAGCAGGGACTCCCGAGAGCCACTCCAAGAAACACGTTCGTGTTACTGCCAGTGCTATTGACCTCACGCCTCATCTGATACAACAAAGCCTTGCAGGCCGTAAAAGACAGCGGGGCTTATACTTGCGAAGTTGACCTGGAGAAATTCAAACTACCGACCTCACACTTGGGGAGCGGGAGGTCGATAAACTAACTGGCTCTCGATCGTAGCTTCGGATCGAGTCGACCGGGAGAGCGCCTGGGCCTAGCGCCGCGTGTCAACAGGTAATTATTACTCTCGATAATACGCGACTTGGAGATGAGTCCATGATAGAGACACTGATGGCGTTGGACGTTGCGGACAACGATGGATATCAAGCCTACCGAGACGCAATGCTTCCGTTGCTGGAGCGAATCGGCGGTGGGTTTCGGTATGATTTCACGATCGCCAAGACTCTAAGAAGCTCAGCCGGACACGAGATCAACCGTGTCATCATCATCTACTTTCCGAATCGGCAGGCGCGAGACCGCTTCTTCGACGATGAAGCCTATCGGGAAATCAGGGGGCGGCTCTTCGAGACCTCAGTGAGGGACACCACCATCATTGGGGAGTGGGAAGTCGGCCCGAGTACATCCGCAAGTACAGACGGATTATGACCCGGAAGTGTCGGACCGAGCGTGGAGGAGATCCTGGAGCCGTCTCCGGCCTCGAGATGAGCGTCCGCTGCGCGTCACGTGGAAGGAAGAGGAGCTCCAGAAGCTCCTGTGCGACATCATGACCGGCATCCACGACCGCTGCGCCGAGTACGGCCGAACCTCCGGCGACTACATCGACTACGTGCAGGGCGCGAACATCGGGGCGTTCATCAAGGTCGCCGATGCCATGCTGGCCTACGGAGTGGCTAAAAGCTAGCTTAACGCTTGCTTCATGTAGGCCAGGTTTCCCAATGTGAGGAGGGCACTCCATGGCAACCAACGGGACGATTCTGGTCACGGGCGCGACGGGCAACGTCGGCTCCGTTCTCATCGAAAACTTGACGAAGGCCGGAGCCAACGTCCGCGCCCTTGTTCGCAATGAGTCGAAGGGGAGGGCGCTCAGAGACGCCGGCGTAGAGCTCGCCATCGGCGATCTCAGCAGGCCGGAGACACTGGACACGGCATTCGCCGGTGTCTCCAAGATTTACTTGCTAACCCCTTTGAGTGAAGACCAATACGAACTCGCCAGTAGTGGCCTCGCCGCCGCCAAACGGTCTGGGAAGCCCCATGTCGTCAGGTCCTCGGGGATGATACCCGCACCGTTCGAGGAGTCGCGCGTCGGGCGGCATCAAGTCCAGCTCGAAAATGACCTCAAGTCGTCGGGCCTGCCATATACGATCCTGAAGCCGCACTTGTTTATGCAGACCACGATGATCGCGGCAGAAACAGTCAAGGCCGAAGGCGCGATTTATATGCCACTGAAGGACGGAAAGATAGGAATGATCGACGCTCGCGATGTTGCGGAAGTGGCGGCAAAGGTCCTTACCTCAGCAGGCCATGAGGGCAATAGCTACGAGTTGACCGGCCCGGCGGCGATCTCGATGCATGACGTGGCGGCCGCGCTTTCCAAGGCTCTCGGGAAGCCAGTCAAGTACGTCGATGTGCCCCCTCAAGCTGCAAAGGAGTTCCTCCTCGGGATGGGGTTCCCAGAGTGGATCGTGGGCGCGAATCTCGAGTTTTTCCAGAAGTTCAGCGAGGGAGGCGGCAACCAAGTAACCGGGGACTTTGAGAAGCTTACCGGACATGCGCCTCGTTCGTACGAGGACTTCGCGAGGGACTTCGCCAGCGTCTTTCAGGTAGCGAGCTCTGTCTAGGCTGAAGCTCCAGTTCTCTCTTTGCATGTAGCGTGTCACCGCCATGACGACATGACCACCTCCTGCCCCCACGTCTGGTGGAGCTGCATTGGGGTTCCACTCAAAGCCCGCTGAGTGACGCCAGTATCTCAGTCGGCTCCGGCCGCTTCGTATAGTCCGGATCGGCGGCCGCAAAGCGAATGATCCCCTCACCGTTCACGATCGCGGCCCCCATCCCGCCGTCATTCCAGCTCGAGTGGGCCGAACTCCGCTACCTGCTGATTTTGGTCTGTAGATAGAAGAAGTCGGCATCCGTGCTTGGCCCTGTGCTCCGCACGTACTCTCCGGCCAGGAGACGACCGTATCCGCCGGGCCTCCCATCGATCGGCGTCGATCCTACGTCTTGATTCTGTAGCCGCGCGCTCCTCACGAGCATTCCCCCTTGTCATCGTGGGTTGGGCGTTACACATCCCGTTCCAGGATCATCGCCGACGCCTGGGCACCCGCCGCACAGATGCTCACGAGCCCGTACCGCACGTTACGCCGCTTCATCTCGTTAGCCAACGTCGTGACGATCCGGGCTCCCGTGGCGGCAAACGGATGGCCAACCGCGATGGAGCTTCCGAGTTGGTTCAGCTTGTCCTGATCGACCGTTCCGATCGCCGGCTCCTTCCACCCCTGCCCCCACGCGCGCAGGTTGCACGCGACCTGTCCGCCGAACGCCTCGTGCATCTCAATCAGGTCCAGATCGGAGAGGGTAAGGCCGGTGCGCTTTAGGAGCCGCGGCACCGCGACGCCCGGACCCATGAGCAGGCCGTCCTTCGGGTCGATCGCTGCGTACTCGAAATCCTTCACAAACGCGAGAGGTTCGTGACCCTCGTGGCGGGCTCGATCCTCCGACATGAGCAACACCGCGGCCGCGCCGTCCGTCAGTGGACTCGAGTTCCCCGCGGTGAGCGTCCCTGTAGGACCGCGATCGAACACCGGCGGCAGCTTGGCCAGCTTTTCCATCGAGGTGTCGGCCCTGATGAACAGGTCGTGATCGAACCCGTCGAGGGGGTGGATCTCGGTCTTCAGGCGGCCGTCTTCCATCGCTCGGTGCGCGTTCATGTGACTGCGATACGCGATCTCGTCCTGCTCCTCACGCGGGATCTTCCACTCCTTGACCATGAGCTCGGTGTGCTCGCCCATCGACAAGCCAGTAGACGGCTCCTTGACGCCGGGAGCGTGAGGCTTGAAGTCCCCGGGGCGCAGTCGGGCCAAGAGGCGGAGACGCTGCCCGAGTGTCTTGGCCGCTGCGGCGTCGAGGAAGATGCGACTCGCCCGTTTGCCGAACAGCAGCGCCGGGTTGGACATCGACTCTACCCCGCCCGCGATCCCGATCTCGGCGCGGCCGGCAACGATCGAGTCGGCGATCGCGGTAATTGCCGACGTTCCCGTGATGCAGTTGTTCGTGAGGGTCAGTGCCTGCACAGTGGAGGGTAGTTTGCTGGAGAAGACAATGTCCTTCGTGAGGTGAGGGATCCGCGGGTCGACGACGGTAATCCCGAACGCCAGTTCCCCAACCGACTGTGGATCGAGACTCTG
This sequence comes from Longimicrobiales bacterium, assembly GCA_965219445.1. Classification (GTDB taxonomy): domain Bacteria; phylum Gemmatimonadota; class Gemmatimonadetes; order Longimicrobiales; family Gaopeijiaceae; genus UBA822. The sequence continues at coordinate 895,425 of CBDCNQ010000005.1, forward strand.
CTTCGCCAGCAAGCCGTCCACCGCGTGAACGCCCAGGTCGAGCGCCGAGTACTTGCGGAACACGGTGGCCGCCCTGGCGAACGGCGTGCGTGCACCGCCCACCACCGCCACTCGAATCGATCCGTCGTGCGTCATGAAAGCTCGCTCCTCTCTGTACGACTTGGTCAGTTCCCTGATGGATATTGCAGGTTCCACAGGTAAAGTGGCTCATCGTGAGTCAAGGTGTTCTACCCCGCGCAGCACGAGAGCTTCGCTACATCCTGGTGGGGCATTCTTGTATCTCCGGTTATTCGGCCACCCTCTCCAGGGAGACCCCCGCTCGATCCGTCGGCCGCCCCGAGTAGGTCCTAAGCGGCTTCGCTCACGGGCGCAGGACCTTGTGAGGGCTCACCGTACACGGCACCCACGACGCCGCCGTAGATGATGTGACCGATTAGCGCCCCCATCGCCATGTTCATGTCTCCGGAGAAAAAACCCATCCCCATCATCGGCATGAGGGCCACCTGTGCGAGCAGCCACGGAGCCAAGCCGAAAAGGGCGCCGCGAACGACCACCGGCCCGGGTAGGGACCCCGCGACCGCGGCGTACACCTCAGCCAGGATCACGCCGATCATGAAGTGGGCGATCCATCCCATGACCGCGCTCCCACCCATTTGGTCGGCAAGCATCTCCGCAGGGTTCATCATGGGGATGCCCATCATGGGCGCTGCATAAAGACCGACGACCGTCATCATCACTGTCCCGATGATGCCGGCCAACGCGGCGCGCCCGAAGTTCACGTTCATGCTTCCTCCTTTGTCTGGCCCCAGGAGGGGCCTGCTGGGTACCGGCGGGAGCGACTTCGTTCCTTACTGTAAGCTGAGGGCCCCGGAGTTGCGAGTCGACCGAAGCCGGAACCGAGTGAGAGTTCGATCATCGACTGGAACATCACTGACGCCGCTCTTCAGGCGCTGAGCTCGGGGGCGTCAAGCATGGCGCCGGGTGCCATCATCGTGAAAGAGAATTATATGCCCGACGGCACCCTGGCCGCCGTCACGACGATGTTCAAGGTGCGGGGTTACAAGCCCGACGTGAACGACTGGTTTTTCACCAAGCATCTCCCCAGCGGCGAGTTGGATCGAGCGCCCACCGGAATGGCCATGGAAGGGCGACTACCGGGTTGCACCAACTGCCACAGGTGCAGACGAACGACTACGTGTTCACCAGCCAGCTAGGTGGGGGGACTTGAGGTTTCTCCAAAGTTGCCGTAACGGAGATCATCGCGCGGGAGTTCTTTCTAGAGCAGGTCACCAGGGCCTTCGTCGGCGAGAACGTGACGACGAACGGCACGGTCGATAACATCGAACAGCTGCTAAGGGCCGCCGAGAGCTAGGTCCCCCTGTCCAAGGAGCACCCCTGTGAAGAAACCATCAGTGTCCCAATATATCGTTTCCGCCCTCGCGCAAGCCGGAGTGCAGCGGGTGTACGGAATCGTCGGCGATTCACTCAACGGAGTCACCGAAGCCGTCCGCCGTCATCCCGATGTGGAGTGGGTGTCCGTGCGGCACGAGGAAACCGCTGCATTCGCCGCCGCGGCCGAAGCTCAGCTGACCGGTCGGTTGGCCGTGTGCGCCGGCAGCAGCGGGCCCGGGTGTATTCACCTCGTCAACGGGCTGTACGATGCGCAGCGCAGCCTGGCGCCAGTGTTGGCGCTGGCGGCCCACATCCCCTCCACCGAGATCGGGACCGGATTCTTCCAGGAGTCCCATCCCGACCGGCTCTTCGTCGACTGCAGTCATTATAGTGAGCTGATCTCCTCCCCCAGGCAGATGCTCCGCACGCTTCAGATTGCCATGCAGACCGCAATCACCCGGCGCGGGGTCGCCGTGGTCGTGCTGCCGGGAGATGTCGCGCTGGCCGAGATGACCGACATGGATCTGGCGCACCCCATCGCCGGGGACTGCTCGCGCAGCCAGCCATGTGACGACACCCTGGCCGAGCTCGCGGGTCTGTTGACCGGCAAGGCCAGGGTTACGATCCTCGCTGGCGCGGGGTGCGCGGGCGCCCACGGTCAGCTGCTGGAGGTGGCCGCCACTCTCAAGGCTCCGATCGTGCACACGCTACGGGGCAAGGAGCACGTCGCCTACGACAATCCATATGACGTGGGAATGACGGGCCTGATTGGTCTCCGCCCCGGCTACAAGGCGCTGGAGAGGTGCGATGTGCTCCTCATGCTGGGCACGGATTTCCCCTACGCCGACTGGTATCCCAAGGGAAAGACCATCATCCAGGTCGATATCGACGGGCAGCGCCTGGGACGCCGCTGCGGCCTGACCCTAGGGGTCCAAGCCGATGTAAGGGAGACGCTGACGGCTCTCCTGCCCCTCCTGGCAAAGAAAGAAGACTCCGGCCATCTGGATCAGGCGGTCAAGCAACACGTGTCCGCACGCAAACGCCTGGACAAGCACGTACGGAAATCGACGAAAGAGAAGCCGATCCACCCCGAGTACCTGACGACCATCGTGAGCGAGCTGGCCAACCCCGACGCGGTGTTCACGGCGGATGTAGGGATGTGCACGGTCTGGGCAGCGCGGTATTTGGAGATGACCAGGGAGCGCCGTCTGCTGGGTTCTTTTACCCACGGCTCGATGGCCAACGCCCTTCCCCAGGCGATCGGAGCTCAACTCTGCTATCCCGATCGCCAGGTGATCTCACTCTCCGGAGATGGCGGGTTCACCATGCTGTTGGGGGATTTCATCACGCTGGTGCAGGGGGGGCTTCCGGTGAAGGTGGTGGTCTACAACAACAGCTCGCTCGCGATGGTCAAGCTCGAGCAGAACGTGGCTGGGCTCCCTGATTTCGGGACGCAGCTGGAGAATCCGAATTTCGCCAAGGTCGCCGAGGCGATGGGGGCGCGAGGAATCCGCGTGGAGGATCCAGGAGAAGTCAGATCTGCAGTGGCGTCCGCGCTAGAGACGGACGGCCCTGTCTTGCTGGATGTGCTCACGAATCCTGGCGAACTCTCGATGCCTCCCAAGACGACGCTGAAGCAGGTCCAGGGATACAGTCTGTACCTGATCAAGGAGATCCTGGGCGGGCGCGCCGGCGGTGCGATCGAGTCACTTCGAAGCAGCCGTCGGTAGTGCATCCCGGGGAGGCCTCGTTACGCGCGCCCCCCGATGGATACCAAGCCTACCGAGACGCCATGTCCCCGTTGCTGGAACGAATCGGCGGTGGGTGCACGTCGCTGTGCACGTTCAGGTTTGAGACGGCCATGGAGTCGACCTGATCCGCACGATACTGGCGCGTAGATTGGCTCGGTGCAGAGAAGGCTGTAACACTGGCTGTATCATCGCCCACCAGCGCTGACGAGCGCCCACGAGCGCAGATTCGCTGAAATACCCCTGATTCCAGCGCTGGCTGGCGCCCACGAGCGCTCGACTCATATCTGATAAGCGTGAGGTCGGTAGTTCGAGTCTACCCAGGCCCATTGTTGGGAATCGTTGCCCCTACTGCACATACCTTCGGTGGGGGCTTCGCTTTTTCTGCGTGTCAGGTCCTATGCTGTCAACTACCGCTGTCAATTGAGCCGCGAAACGGCTTCCTCGGCTTGCTTCATGGCTGCCCTCATGTCCTCTAAATCCACCATATCGTAGATGCTGCTCAGGGTCTCGCGACAGGAGTCCTCGTGGGAGGAGTGAGCCCCACGTTGGACAGCTACGTGATCGGGTGGTAGGGAGCATCTTCGCTTCGGCAAGCGCTTTCCACTCGTGGGCGCCGACTTGATTGTGGCAACGCGCTCCAAGCGCTATGGTCCCGTAGCCGGTTGTTCGAGATCGCCAATGGAGCGGCGGGTGACGGGGCCAAGGCCCCGTACAGACGTACCTGCCCGCACTGACTGGGAGGAACGGCATGGACAGGGCATCACGTAGGCAGTTCATACAGCAGACAGGGACGCTGGCTGGCGGCGCCTTCGCCATGGGGCTGACACCGGGCGCCGCGGCCGCATCTGCGCAGGCGCCGTCACAGGCTTCGCCGCTGTCGAAGACTCAACAGCTCCGGGCCCTCCTGCGGAGGCAGGGCATGGTGATGGCGCCGGAGGGCTACACCGTGATCAGCGCCAAGCTCGCGGAGGCCCACGGCTTCGAGGCCATCTACATCGGCGGCAGCATGATGTGCGGGACGTACCTGGGGGTCCCGGACTGGGGTTTGATCACGCCGACCGCAATGGTCGACATCGCCGGGCGCATCGCCCGCGAGGTCTCCATCCCGGCCATCGTCGACGCCGATCACGGCGGCGAGACGGCGCTCAACGTGTATCACACGGTGCAGCAATATGAGAAGGCGGGAATCGCCGCCCTGCACATCGAGGACACACTCAACCCGAAGCATGCTGACCAACGCGGAGCGGCGGTCACGCTCCAATCCCCAGAGCGGATGGCCGTTCGCATCCGTGCGGCGGTCGACGCCCGATCGGACCCCGACTTTGTGATCATCGCCCGCAGCGACGAGGCGGACCTCGACGCGCTCATCCGTAGAGGCAACGCTTACGCCGAGGCGGGAGCGGATGTCTACATGCCACGGAGGATGACGCCCGAGACGGTTGATCGGATCGCGGGTGAGGTTCCGATCCCACTCCTGGGCGTCAGCCTCCCGTTCCCAGAGGTCCGCGACACAAGGCTCAAGGTGAACGTCTACGCCAATCTCCTGTCCGGTCCGGCAACGGCGCTTTGCGACACCTTGCTCCGGGAGCTCAAGGAGAATGGCGAGGTCTTGAGGACCCCGGAGCGCCGCTTGGAAGGGGAAATGGCGACTCGGCTGAGGAACGGGGAAACGTACAGCCAGCTCACAGAGAGGTGGACGGCTACGCCCTAGAGCCGGGCCTTTCGGACTCTTGTTGCTTGGGAGGGAGTCGAAGCATGCCCAAGACACGCACCGTCGTCGTTCCCCTTGGCTTTCTGGTTGCCGGGCTCGGTCTGAGTGGGGTCTCAACCAGCGCACAGTTCCGCCAACCGACGGCGGAGCTGACGCCCACGGTCGAGCAGCAGTCGATCGAGCCTGGCCAGACCGTGACACTCGTACTTAGGGTCGAGCTCCCAGAGAACATTCACGTGCAGTCGGACAAGCCGCGGGACCCCTTCGTCATTCCGACTGTTCTCACCTTCACGCTGCCCGAGGGCGTCACGGTGGAGGAGACTACCTATCCGGCGTCCACCGACTTCCTTCTGGAGGGGTGGGAGGAGCCACTGGCGGTCTTCGAGCATGAGTTCACGATTGCGGTGCGACTGGCGCTGGACACAGAGGTCTCACCAGGCGAGATCATCGTGCTCGGAAGCTTTCTATACCAGGCATGCGACGACCGCGTCTGTTTCGCGCCGGCGACTGAAGCCGTCGAATGGCATATGAACGTCGAACCGGCGGAACGCCGCTAGTGGCGCACCGCACCAACTTCGGGTGGTGAAGGTCCCGCCGCGTTGACTCCCCGAACCGAGGTGCCTACAGTCACCGATCGGAGGGTGCCATGAGACAGTTCAAAATCTTGACCATAACGTCCCTGCTGATCTGCCTGGTCTCGCCGTTGGCCCTGGTCGGCCAGTCGCGCAGCCTCATTTCACAGATGAGCGATCTGGCTTGGGCGGAAGAAGTCGATGAGGCCAGAGGTCTCCTCGAGTCCAGACGGGCCGATGGCGAGCAACCGACTCCAGAGTGGCTTGCCGCGGTCTCGTGGATGGCGCGTGGCGCGAGCTTCGCCGAGCGGTGGGACCTCGCGGAGCGGTACGCGAGCGAAGCGTACGAGGGCAGCCTCGCACTGTTGAAAGAGCGGCCGCTCGACGCGGAACGTTTCCTACCCACCGCCCTTGGGGCCGGGATCGAAGTGCTGGGTCACACGTACGACGCCCAGGGCGACCGCGCCCGGGCTGTCAATTTTCTGAGTACCGCGCGACAAGAGTTTGCGGGCACGTCGATCGAAACCCGAATTCAGAAGAACTTCCTCTTGCTCAGCTTGGAGGGGAAGCCGTTTCCTGTTCTCGAGGCCGATCAATACCTCGGTTCACCGCCACCAACGCCGGGTGAGCTAAAAGGCAAGGTCGTGCTGTTCTTCTTCTGGGCCCATTGGTGCCCGGACTGCAAGCGGCAGGAGCCAGTGCTGAGAGCACTGTACGAAGAGTACCATGACCGGGGACTGGTCATCGTCGGACCAACCCAACTCTACGGTTATATCTCCCGCGGGCAGAATGCGACGCCCGAAGAGGAGCTGGCGTATATCAACGGCGACTACTCGGCGCAATATCCGATCCCGCCGTGGATGGCTGTACCGCTTAGCGCAGACAACTTCCTCAACTTCGGCGTCAGTACGACGCCGACGCTCGTCCTCGTCGATCGCGATGGCATCGTTCAGCGGTACAACCCGGGCGACTTGAGCGAGGAGGAACTGATCGCACTCATCGAACCCCTGCTCGGCTAGCCGGCTCAGTCCGCCGAGGCGGCGGCCAGCGATGACTGGCGCCAGCCAGCGCAGATTTGGTGAAAACCCCCTGATTTCAGCGCTCACCAGCGCCCACGAGCGCTCGACTCGTATCTGATAAGCATGAGGTCGGTAGGTCGAGTCTACCCAGGCCATTGCTGTAAGTGACTGCCCCGCTTGGTATTATGGCCTGCGGGGCTTTGCTGTAACAAGAAAAGCGTGAGGGCAATAAGCCACCCGCCGATACGGCGGTATTCGCCGCGCCGTCCTGGCGTCGTGGCAGAAAAAGGTGTTACGGGCTGCGCAGCAGGCGGTACTGTTGAAGAGCCGGCTCCCGAAGCAAGACACGCCAGGAGTGGACTGGAATGGACGACGAGACCGTAGGAACCGAGGGGACTCCGAGGAGGCCGAGGAGTAGGACCTTCGGCTTGAACGTGGAGCGACAATTCGCGTTCGCTGCGGCGACCGTGCTGTTTCTCGCGTGCGGGGGTGACGGTTTGACATCGGGCGATCCCACGGGCCCCGACGCGAACGACCCGGTGGGACTGCCGCCGGTCGATCTCGCCCTTCCCGTGCCCGCCGCAGCCCTCCTTGAGGGGGCCATCGTGAACCCGTTCGGGGTTGTAAGAAGCTCTCTCGACTTGGTCGAATTGGGGCACTCGGGCATCGACCTCGTATCGGCCCAGGGCACCGCGATCTACGCAGTCGGCGATGGCGTAATCGTCTCCGCGGACGCTGCCACCGACGGGTTTCCAGGAGACGCTGTCCGTTTGCTCTTGAGCACGGACGCGCCACAAGGTGAGGGGTGGGTATTCTTGTACGAGCATATCTCTCTCTTGGCCGGCCTGGAGGTGGGCAGCACCGTTATGAGAGGTCAACAGATCGCGACGAATCCTCTCGAGATTGGCAGGTCCAACCATCTCGAATTGGCATGGGTGTTCAATAACTTCCTGTTCCACCGGGACCAACGCTGCTGGGTCGTTCACCTCGAGGCCACGGAGCGTACCGCCCTCGAGGAGCGGTACAACAACGTGCTCCGTATACACCCCGACTTCGTCGGGGTCTGGAGCCAAGTGGACTTCAACGAAGACATGCTCCCCTTCAAGGAGCTGCTCAACATCGCCACGTACACGGATGGCCCGCAGATCTGCTACCCAAAGGGGACCGACGTGCGTGTTCCTGCCACGCCGGTGAGCGCACCCAGGTAGACGTGATCATCCCGCCAACCAGGATCCGTGTCATCGAGATAATGAATTCCATCCAGCCCATGTGAGGCTCCAGGAGCCTGACGTGCCCCCCAGGTGGGGTACCACTCCCCATGTCCGAACGCAGTCGCTCGAAGAGGCCGACGGGGCATCAGTTTAACAGATTTTCAGCATTCCGATACGCAAATTTTTCCTGGACCGATAGATCAAGTTGTCCGATAAAGGCTCGAGCATAATCGACTAATTTCTCACCTACTTCTATATCCAAGGTCCATACGGCGATTCCACCGCGGTCCGTACCCCACAAGAATTGATCTGGATGTGTTTCTATCAGGACTTTCCATGTCGCCAGGTCTTGTGTAAGCAACGGCCCATAATCATCTAACGCGGCTAGAAAGCTGGCGGTACTCTCGCCAGGATGCAGCAAGTACTGATCCCCATAGAGATCGTTAGCTGTAAAGTAGACGTTGGGGTACTGCGCCATCAAAGCACCCACTTCGTTTTCTATCCCTTCTCCATGAACGAGAAAATTTAGTTCGGGATTATCTCTCAACGCGTTCGCAAGGTTGGTTTCCTGACCAGGACCAGGGTGAAAATACACAGCCAGATTGTGTTCTCTTACGACCTGGTAGATACCATCAAAGACAGGATCATCGGGGGGCACATCATCACCCACACCAGGTGTTCGCTCTGAGAGAGAGATTTCACCGTAACCTTGAAACAAATTGGGTTGCATCGACAAAATATTGCTCAGTTCGCTTGATGTTGCCGTCGGCAAGGCCGAATTATTTCCGTGAGCATTGATAAACGGAACGAAGTGAGCCGGGTAAGTTTGCATAGTGCGCCTTACCAACTCGAGCTCTTGTCCCGGGGCATCTGATGGAACAGAAAAGAAGGTAAATACTTTGCTCGTACCCTCATGTCTTATGGTGCAATCAATCTCAGTTATTGTAGTGTTTACCCCGAGCTCTGGGAATTGCGGACCTGGCGAGGGGCCGCCTGACAGTACCGGCATGTGAAAATGCGTATCAGTCAGTGGGCCCGCGTAGTAGGATGCATCGAGTTGTGGAGCTGTCACTGCAGGGCAAGTCGAAGGCGCAAAGGCAGCATCAATTTCACTACTTGACCCCCCAGCATCAGTAATGCCCCCGTCATCACCACAAGAAATGATGAAAAAAGAGAACAATGGAATAGATAGTATGAGCCTTTTTGTCATTTAATTGGTCTCCAAATGGCACTACGGCGGATGCGCCCTTGCCTTTCACAGTGCACACCAGCCGTGAGATTTGCGAGCCAATTCGACGGGTGCTGCCTCTCACGCCAAAGCGTTGATGGGATCTCGCGCTTGAGACCTGCGGGGCTTCGCTGTAACAGAAAAAGCCTGAGCGCTTCGACACTGTTCATGGTGGTGGCATCTGCGCTGTCGCCATGAGCGCCCATTGGACCCCCTGGCTCGCCTCGACTTGACGGACGTCGCCGTAGCCGGCGGGCACGCCTGTGCTAGATTCGCCGCATGCATGACGTCGCCCTCGATCTGCTGATCCTCCTGGCAGGCATCTGGCTGGTCGCGGTCACGCTGCGCCCGCTGGGGCTGCCCACGATCATGGGCGAGCTCATCGTCGGGGTGCTGGTGGGACCGGCTGTCTTCGGCCTCATCGAGCCCAGTCAGGCGATCACGCTCCTGGCCGAGATCGGGATCTTCTTCCTCATGTTCCACGCCGGTGTGGAGACCCAGCCCACCGAATTCTTCGGTGCTCTGAAGCGCTCGCTCGGGGTTGCTCTAGTGGGCGCGATCGTGCCGTTCGGGGTCAGCTTCGGCGTGGCGACCGCGTTCGGACTGGATCCGGTAGGTGCCGTGTTCGTCGGTCTCACCATGACAGCCACAGCTGTGGTGATCACGTTGAAGACCCTCAAGGACCTGGGGCTAGCAGATACGCGGGTGGCCCGGGTGATCGTCGCGAGCTGCGTGATCGACGACCTGCTGACCCTGGTGTTCTTCGGCCTCGTGATCGGGGTGCTGTCGGGCGGGTCGTTCGAGCCCATGGACATCGTTGTCACGCTGGCGAAGGTAGTGGTCTTCTTCGGCCTGGCCGTGCTGCTCGGTCGGTTCGCGTACCCGCGCTTCACGCTGCCCTTCCGAAGCGAGGGAGGCAAAGGCTTCACCTTCGTGCTGCTCGTGGCCATCGCCGCGGGCCTGTTCGCCGAAGCCATCGGGCTGCACATGATCCTGGGGGCCTATCTGGCCGGCTTGTTCTTCGAGGAGAAGGTGGCGCACCCGAACCTGGTCCGGATCGTGGCGGATCGCTCCTACGGGATCGCCTACTCGTTCCTCGGACCGATCTTCTTCATGTCGCTGGGCTTCTCCATCACCTTCGACATCAGCCCTTCGGGCGTGGCGTTCCTGATACTGCTCACCGCGGCGGTGATCGTCGGTCAGATCGCGAGCGCGGGGAGCATGGCGCTGCGCATGGGGTTGCCGGCGCGGGAAGCCCTTACCGTGGGTGTGGGCATGTGCGGGCGTGCCGAGTTGGCGATGATCCTCGCCGCGCTGGCTCTGGCCCAGGGCGCCATCGACCCGTCCATCTTCTCGGTGCTGATCTTCACCATGTTCGTTCTGAACCTGTTCACGCCGCTCGCGCTGAAGGGCTGCTCGGTGCTGCTCGAGGGCAGGGCAGCGCGCCTCGAGGGGGGCGCCCTCGGCGTACTGCTTCCGGATAAGTTCAGCGCTCCTCCGCTAGTGGAGCCCTTCGAGGAACGGCTGCCCTTCGCGCTACCGAACGTGGACGGCGGTGTGGTGGTCTACGGATACGGGCCGGAGGTGGATTCCCTGCTGAGCGAGCTCGAGCGCCGCGGCACGGCTTCCGTCGTGATCGAGGAGGACGAAGCGGCGGCGCGCCGCCTCCACGGACACGGGCAGCAGGTGGTGCACGCCAGGCTGGCGGAACAGGAGTTGGACCTCCGACCACTGGCCCGCGCCCATGCCCTGGTCCTGAATGGTCAGGACGATGCCAACGCGCTGCTCGCGCTCAGCGCCCGCGAGGTGGGGTACAAAGGCCCGATCGTCGCGATGATCGAGGACCCTCGCCGACGCGCCCCGATGCTGCTGGCTGGGGTCAACGTCACGTTCGCCCCTACCCACGTGCTCGCCGCCGTCCTGAGCTCCCGGGCCAGCGCCAGGATCACCCCGCGGGTCACAGGAGTCCGGCCACTGAGCAGGCTCCTCGAGGTGGCGGAGCTACGGGTCCACGATGCCAGCCCACTGGCGGATACCACGCTTGCCGAAGTCGGGCTCCGCACCCGCACTGGGGCCAACGTCGTCGGGCAGTGGCGGGATGCGGCACTGCACCAGCCCCCGGCCGCGGATGAGACCATCCGCCCCGGCACGATCCTGGTCGTCGCGGGAACTCCGGAGAGCATCGAGAAGCTCAGCGAGCTGGCCCGGCCCATCATCGAGGAGGGAGTGATCGTGGTGATCGGTTTCGGGGACGTCGGGCGGAAGCTCGCGGAGATTCTCACCGCCGTGGAAGAGGAAGTGTACGTCGTCGATCCGGTGGAGCGCCTGGGTGTCCACGTAGTGGGTGACATCATCGACCCGGACGTGCTCGAGCGTGTGCCCCTCGCCGGGGCCCGGGTCGTCGTACTCGCGCTCGACACGGACAGCGCGACGGTCTTCGCCGCTACCGTACTCCGCGACTATGCTCCGGACCTGCCGATCATCGCTGGCGTCTTCTTGGCCGAGAACGTGGCGCGTATCCAGCGTGCCGGCGTGGACTACGCCCTCTCCGTGAGCCAGGTCGCGGGACAACTCCTCGCCCACCACGTCCTGGGAGAGACGGTGTCCCTTCAGCCTCGTATCAAGCTCGTGCGGGTCGGCGCAGGGCGGCTCGAAGGGAAGAACCCGGTGGCGGAGCGGATTCGGGAGCGCACAGGCTGCACGGTTGTGGCGGTGGAGCGGGACGGCCAGGTCGCCATGGACTTCCCAGCTTCGCTCCGGCTCTCACCCGACGACGCGCTCTACATTTGTGGGACCACGGACGCGGTCGCACGCTACAATGAGGAGTTCCCGACATTCCCAACCGGCCTCCTCCCCTGACTGCCGCCCTCGCCCTGCGGCTAGTGGTAGAGGGCGCTGAAGCGCTCCCGCTGCTCCGCGCTGCCCAGGGCGACGAGCGTCGAGCCCTCAACTAGCCGCTGGTCGGGCGGCAGATTCGTGACGAATTGCCCGTCTTTCTGGACGCCGATCACGTTCAGGCCGGTGCGCGAGCCAATCCCGGCGTCGGCGAGCGTCTTGTCGGCGAGCGACTGCGGGAGCGGCACGTAGAAAAGCTCAACGCCCTCGCCCAGCACGATGAGCTCCCGTCCCTGCACGATCGAGTACACCGTCTGCACCCCTAAGGACGAGTAGCTCAAGACGAAGTCGGCGCCGGCGCGCTGGATGGCCTCGACGTTCCGCTCGTGCGTGACCCGGGTGAGGATACGCGCGTTGGGATTGAGCCGCCGGCAGTACACCGTCAAGTAGACGTTCATCGCATCGTCGTGCGTCGTGAGCAGGATGCACGGTGTCTCGGCGATCCCCGCTGCGTCAAGTACGCGCCGGTCGGCGGCGTCGCCCAGAAACAACCGGCCGGGAATGCTCGCGATTTGCGGCTCCAGTTCCGGGTTGCGTTCCACCATATGCACGGGGATCTCCCGCCGCTTGAGGGCCGCAGCGGCGGCGCGCCCCACCTTGCCGCCGCCGACGATGAGCACCGGATTCGGATTGGCGTCGTATATCACGAGCACTTCGTCCAGCTCCGCGATCTGCTCGGGCGTGCCGATCGCGACCGGCACGCTGAGCGGCGAGAGTTCGAGATCCGGCGACGAGGGCAGGAACCGCCCACGCTCCCACACGCCGACGATCGTGGCCCCGGTAAACTCGCGCAACCGAGTGTCGCGAATGGTCTGGCCCTGGAACGGCGTGTTGTGCACCGGGAACTCGGCTAGCTGCAGGTGATGGAACTTGCCGATCACGTTGGCGCGCGACGTCCCCGCGCTCACCCGGTTGGCGAGGTGCTCGCCGAGTTGGTGGATGAGCGGCAGCACGTGCGTGGCGCCGCTGAGTTCCAGCACGTCGATCGAGTCTTCCACTTCGGCCAGCGCGACGACGGGCACCGAATCGGACAGCTCGCGCACGGTGAGCACAATGTTGGAGTTGACCGTGTCCGATGCGTTGGCCAGGACGAGGCGAGCCCGTGCCGCTCCGGCGGCTCGATAGGTCTCGACGGAGTCGATCTCGCCTGTGAACACCGGCACGCCGACATCCTGCATGTGCATCGCAAGGTCGGCGTCAGGCTCGATCACATAGACCGGCACGTCCGCCAGTTGAAGGTGGCGGATGAGCCCTGGCGCAATGGGATCGTTGGCGCAAATCAGCACGTGACCCGCGAGACCTTCCGGCACCAACTGGAGCGAGCGGATGCGGCCGCGGCTCCGCTGCTCGAGCCACGGGGCGTACACAACTCGGATGAAGAGAAACGGGAGGATGATAAGGAGCAGCACCATGCCGGTCAGCAGCACGAGGGTGCTGAATGCGCGGCCCAGGTCGCTCTCGAACGTGATATCACCGAAGCCGAGCGTGCTCATCACGGTGAGCGCCCAATAGACTCCCGTGAACCACGAGTGGTCCTGACCCTCCCCCGCCATGATCACTTGGAACAACCAACCGTAGAGCACAACGACCGCGACGAGGAGGACCACGTATTTTACGAACGGCGCAAGCTGCCGGCGCAGTTTGGTTTCCCCCGCGAGCAGCGTGGCCAGATGGGAGCCGATGGTCTTCATGCAGATATGTTAATAGCTGTAACGAACCCTGTAACAGCGCTGGCCAGCCTTTCGTGTATGTTACCTTCGAGCCTCGAGAAGGATTTACGATGTCAAATCTCCACGGCCGGACTTCCATCGGTCGCCCGCGCCTTATCAGGGTGGCAATTAAACGGGCGCACGCGCCGCGTCAGTGGCGGCTGTCGCTGAGGCTACTTGCTCTCCTGCTCTTGCCCTCGGCATCTCTGGCTCAGGAGGGCGCGACCCTGGCCGGTCGTACGCTGGATGACGCCGCTAGCTCTCCCATCGGTCTGGCGACGGTGGTGGTGCAGAACGCGGAGTCCGGTGATACGCTCTCCGGTGCGCTCGCCCGCGAGGATGGCCGCTTCTTCGTTCGGGGTCTGGTACCGGGCCGATATACGATCCACGTGTCATTCCCCGGCTTCTTCCCCGAGCAGGTCGATGTGCTCGTGTCCGAGCTCAATCCGTCGTACGACCTCGGCGACATACGCCTCCGCGGCTTGGGTAGCCTGGAAGAGGTCACAGTCACCGTAGAGGCGATCCGAGCAGCCGGGATCGACACGCAGGTGTTCCGGCTAGACGAAGGGGCGACTCAGTCGACTGGCTCGGTGCTCGATGCGTTGAGGAACCTCCCGGGAGTGACGGTCGACCAGGAAGGTAGGGTCTCACTTCGCGGCAGCGATCAGGTCGCCATCCTCATCGACGGCCGACAGTCGAGCCTGACGGGGTTCGGTAGTCAGCGCGGGCTCGACAACGTGGCCGCCGCCAACATCGAGGCCATCGAGATCATCAACAATCCATCGGCGAGCTTCGACGCTGCGGGTATGGCAGGGATCATCAACATCATCTACAGGCAGGATCGACAGTTGGGCCTCTCCGCCGACCTCAGCATGTCGCTTGGCCTCGGCCAGTTCACCAAGCAGCGGCCCGACCTTCCGACCGAGCTCGGCAGCTTTTCCAGGAACAGGAAGATCGTCCCCAGCCTGAGCCTGAGCTACAACACGGCGCGCGTGCAAGCCTTTGCTCAGGGTGAGCTCCTTCGGCAGGACGATCTACCGAACAACGAGTTCACGACGCGCTTCTACGACGATGGTCGCGTCATCGAGTCTCAGGTTCCCGAGAATCGCGAACAGACACACTACATCGTGAGGCTGGGCTCCGACCTCCTTCTCGGCAACGCAAACACGTTCACGGTCTCGGGGATCTACGACGTCGAGTCCCACACCGATCGCGCACAGGTTCCATTCATCCTGGCCTCGACAGGTCAGCGCGAGCGCTACTGGTTCTGGACGGAGGAGGAGACCACGGGCTTCGCCAACGCGACCCTCAACTGGAAGCGCGAGTTCCCCACGCCCGGACACGAGCTCGACGTCAATCTCCAGTACACGCGCGGCTGGGAAGACGAGGCCTATTTCCTCAACGAGGAGTCGAGCGTTCGGGTCGGCACGGACATGACTCACTTGGAGGCGGTCGAGAACACCCTGCCGCTGAGCATCGATTACACCCGTCCGCTGGCGAGCGGTCGGATCGAGCTCGGCACCAAGCTTCAACGGCGCTGGCTGCCGATCACGTACTTGGTGGACCGTGGTGTGCAGAGCGTAATCTACGACGGTCTCGGCGACTACTCCGACTGGGAGGAGGACATCTTCGCGGCGTATGCCAATCTGGTGCGTGCAAGGCCCGCATACACGCTCGAGGCCGGGCTACGGATTGAGCAGACCAACGTCTCCTACACGATTCCGGACGAGAACATCTACTACGCCGGTAGCGACGCGTACGACTACTTGGAGCTCTTCCCCAACGTCAAGATCACCTACGCGCTCGGTGGCGTCTATCGACTCGTCGCCGCCTACAATCGGCGCATCGACCGGCCCGGAGAGCCCGAGTTGCGCATCTTTCCGAAGTACGACGATCCGGAGTTGCTGAAGGTCGGAAACCCGTTTCTCAGGCCGCAGCTGACCAACGTCTTCGAGCTCGGACTCGCACGCTCCTGGACCGGCGGATCTCTCAGCACGGCGCTATACCATCGGGACATCTCGGATGCGTTCCTGCGGATACTCGCGATCGACAGCTCGAACCTCAGCTATGACATCGTCAACCGGATCTACGAGAACGTAGGCAACTCCAGGCAGACTGGAGTCGAGGTGATCCTGGAGCAGCAGATCGCCGGACCCTGGCGAGTATCGGGCAGCGTCAACTGGGTTCACGAACGACATCGACGCGTTGGAGACAGTCCTGCTATTCCCGACGCCCCGCCCCTTCTCACTGGCCGCATCGAAGGACGACACGTGGGACTTCACGGTCAACAACCGGATCCAGGTACCCGGGGCGGGGGAGGTCCAGTTGAGCTACATCTACTACGCCGCTCGCAACGTGCCTCAAGGAAGTGAGCGCGCGCGCTCCTCGTTGGACCTGGCCGCCACGTGGCCCCTCATGAACGAGCGTGCCGAGGTCGTGTTCACCTTCACCGATATGCTCAACGACTTCGCCGTTCAGCGTGACATCGACGGTCAGGGCTTCACCGCGCTTTACGAGAACTTCTTGGAGACGCAAGTCGCCACGGTTGGGATGAGGGTTCGGTTCTGAGAGTTCGCCGTGGAGGGGGCGGGAAGTATGAGCAACGCGGTGAAACCCCCCTAATTCCAGCGCTCACGAGCGCCCTGAGCGGCAGCGTCAAGGTCAAGGAAACTTCCCCCTGCGTGACAGAGGGAGACGCTCGCCAATGCGAGGCGAAGAAGCCAGGGTGCATGACCTGCAATCTCGACAACGAATCCACTGGAGCCTTCTGGTTTTAGTCTATGGTGTGAGGATCTGACGTCGCACGATTTCGACGCTTGGCGTCACCTCAGTTTGGCAATGTCGAGTCGCTCCCTCAGACGCTCGAGGAGCTGAGTCAGGGTCCGCGCCTCTTCGTTCGTGAGGGCCTTTGCCGTCCGTCGGTTCATCTCCTCAGTCGGCTGGTCCATCTCAGCGAGCAGGCTGAGCCCCTCCTGAGTGATGGCGATATCTACGCGTCGCCGGTCCTCCTCGTTCGGCTGGCGGCTCACCAACCCCCGCTTGCGGAGCTTCTCCACGAGGCGGGTCGCGTTCGCGGTTCGGTTCAGCATCCGTTCTTGCACTTCGCACAGGTTGTACGTGCTCCCGCGATTGCCGCGAAGGATCCTCAGGATGTTGTACTGCTCATTCGAGATATCGAATTCCTTGAGCTGCTCTTGAAAGACCCGATACAGCCAGTGGCTGGTGAAGTGCAGGTTCAGCACGGCTTCCGTGTGCGCGTCCGGGAACTCCGCCTGTTTGATCTCATCGGAAAGCTTCATGGCTTCACCAGTTTCGTTCGGACCACTTGACAATCGTCGATCACACAATGAATGTGTATTCAATAAATGAATAGTCGTATTATTTTCGGCTCGGGTCAAGTGAGGTCACTCACGGCCTTCGAGCCTACTAAATGGAGGTATCGATCATGTCCGACAGCCGATTGGTGCTGGTGACCGGGGCCACAGGGCAGCAAGGGGGATCGGTTGCACGCCTACTCCTCGAGCGCGGATTCCGCGTCCGGGGAATCACGCGTGACATTGAATCCGATGCCGCTAAGCAACTCACCGGGCTGGGTGCTGAGATGGTGCGTGCGGAGTTCACCGACGCGGGGTCCCTCAACGCGGCGCTGGAGGGTGTGGATGCGGTCTTTGCGATGACCACGCCGTTCGAGGCGGGCGTCGATGCCGAGACGGCCCAGGGTGTGGCGCTCGTCGACGCGGCCGCCGCCGCAGGGGTGGACCACTTCGTATACAGCTCAGTCGCCTCGGCCGACAAAGCTACCGGAGTCCCTCATTTTGACAGCAAGTACGGGGTCGAGAAACATCTCGCGGCGAGCGATCTCCGCTGGTCCGTCATCGCTCCGGTATACTTCATGGACAACCTGTTTTTCCCCGACATGCTCAACGTCCTCAAGGACGGCACATACGCGATCGCGCTCCCGGCGGACCTCCGGTTACAGCAGATCGCCACCGAGGACATCGGTGCGTTTGCCGCTCATGTTCTGGCCAACCCAGAGGAGTTTGCCGGGAAGAGGATCGACATAGCGGGCGACGAGCTCTCTTCGCGGGAGTCGGCAGACGTGCTGGCCGGCATCCTGGGCAGGCCGATCTCCGTGGTCGAGGTGCCGATCGATGGGATTCGGTCCTTCAGCGAAGACCTCGCCCTCATGTACGAGTGGTTCGTCAGCGTCGGATACGAGGCAGACATCGACCGACTCCGCTCGTCCTATCCTGAAGTAGGCTGGACCCGGTTCGCGGAGTGGGCGACACGGATACCGGCAGCGCTCGCTTGATCGCGACGCGTAGGCGAGGCGAGTGCGGGGTGACGTTCGTTGACTCTGACCGCTGACGAAGCCCCGCCAAGATGTCGGACAGGAGACACTGCACCGGGAATGCCCACCGACTCGCTCGCCGATCTCAGCTCACTTATCATCGTGACATGACTCATGGCCTCGATACCATGCAAGATCATTCGGCGGTAAGCGAAGAGTAGACTGCTGGAAGCGAACGTTCGTATAGCGGGGCACCGCGACCTCAACTAGGGCCACATGAAACTGAACGTTCTTCCACCAGTATATTTTCTCGGTTCCCTGATCGCGATGAGTGTACTTCATTTCGTCGTGCCGCTTTACCGCTACTGGACGTTTCCCGCCGCGCTCTTCGGTACACTTCCATTAGCGCTCGGCGTCTTTCTGAACGTCGTGGCCGATCGGCAATTCCAACGAAACCACACCACCGTCAAGCCGTTCGAACAATCCTCCACGTTGGTGACCTCGTTTCCTTTCTCGGTTACCCGCAACCCTATGTACGTTGGCGTGACTCTGATGCTTCTTGGTGTCGCAATGTTGCTGGGAACGGCAACCTCGCTGGTTCCCGCGTTCGTGTTTCCGGTTCTTATGCATCGTTTGTTCGTTCGAGCAGAGGAGGCAATGTTGGCGGAGGCCTTCGGCGATGACTGGGGAGAATACAGGGGTTCAGTCAGAAGGTGGATATGAACGCTGAGCCACTCATCGTTGGGGGCGATATCGTGATCTCGACTCTTGGAGTTCCGGTGGTAACCCCGAACGCATACGAGTTGTAGAACGCTGCCCTTCGACGCTCCGTTCCGGAGAATCAAATCTTGCTCCGCGTGCCACGTGGTGGAACGCAACCCGACCAAGTGATGGGACCCCAACTGGGACCCCAAACTCCCGGAAACTGGTCGAATCTCGGGAGTACTCGCGAGAACAACCGACCCCCTAACACCCTAACTCGCCATAACTTAGACGACCTTAAGGGCACTCTGCGTATATGATGCTATCGATCTTTTAATCCGTAGGTCGTGGGTTCGAGACCCACCCGGCTCATTGGCCGGAGGTCCAGGCAGTATCTGGGCTTCCGGCTTTTTGGTGGTGGGCCCGGCATGGGCGATGACTTGGAGGTGAAAGTCCTCCCGGAACCTGGTCGCAGGGACCGAAGGGAAGCGCAAGGCGTTCGTCGTGAGGCGTACGCTGAACGAAGCGTGAAACGAACCCGTGAGTCGACGAACAGGAACCGGATACGAGGCGCTGCGGACCGGGGCGAGCGGACCACTGACCGCGAAGCTCCTGCGACCAAGGGGAAGCGGCGTAGATCCGGCGATTGTGCGGGGAAGGTCATCGTTCTTACCCGGGGAGGTCTCGCCTGACGCCTGAAAGGGTGACGCCGGCACTGCGCTGTTGGGCCTGCCGGCGGAGCGAGAAGTCAGCAGAGGCCATAGTAGGCCGACGAAGTGCATGATGCGCTTGGACCCAGCTTTGTCGGACGAAGGGCCGAACGGAGAGGAGAGCGTGACGACCGTGGACCTCGGCAAGGCCATGCGCCAGGAGTCCAGGCAACTGGGGCTCCCACTGGAGGATAGGGGTGAAGCCCCGAAGGTAGAGGGGAGTGGCGAAGCCGGAACGGTGGCCCATGGAGACGAGCGCTCAGGAAGCGAGCATCTCCTGATGCAGGAGGTGGTCGGGCGTGCCAACCTCGTAGGAGCGTTGAAACGCGTGCGGCAGAATAAGGGCAGTCCGGGCATCGACGGGATGAACGTGGAGGAGCTGCCAGAGTACTTGCGCAGGCACTGGGGGGAGATCCGACAGCGGTTGCTGGCGGGGACCTACCAACCGAAGCCGGTACGAAGGCAGGAGATACCGAAGAGTGGGGGAGGGGTCCGGGAGTTGGGGATTCCGACCGTGCTGGACCGGTTCATCCAACAAGCCATCCTGCAGGTGATGCAACCGAGGTTCGACCCGACGTTCAGTCGGCACAGCCACGGCTTCCGGCCTGGGCGCCGAGCGCACGATGCGGTGCGCGAAGCGCAGCACTACATCCAGGAGGGGAGACGATGGGTGGTGGATGTGGACCTGGAGAAGTTTTTCGACCGGGTGAACCACGACGTGCTGATGGGGCGGCTGGCAAAGCGGATCGAGGATAAGGCGATGCTGCGGATCCTCCGTCGCTACCTACAGGCCGGAGTCATGGCGAACGGGGTGGTGATGGAGCGGCACATGGGGACGCCTCAGGGCGGACCGTTGTCGCCGTTGCTGGCGAACGTGCTCCTGGACGAAGTGGACCAGGAGTTGGAGCTACGCGGACACGCGTTTGTCCGGTACGCCGATGACTGCAATGTATACGTGCGGTCGAGGCGGGCAGGACAACGTGTGATGCAGGCGCTGAGGCACCTGTACGGGAAACTTCGGCTTCAGGTCAACGAGGAAAAGAGCGCGGTGGCGCGAGTGTGGGATCGACAGTTCCTGGGCTACAGCTTCTGGGTAGCGGCAGGGAAGGTCGTGAAGCGCCGGGTCAGCAAGAAGGCCCTGACGAAGTTCAAAGAGCGAGTCCGGCAGATTACAAGCCGGAGCGGCGGGCGGAGCCTGCAACAGGTGGCGGAAGAGCTACGGCGCTACGTGCTGGGGTGGAAGGCATACTTCGGCTTAGCGGACACACCGGGGGTTTTCCGAGACCTGGACCAATGGATCCACCGCCGGCTGCGTACATTGCAATTACGCCAGTGGAAACGAGGAAGGACAGCGTACCGGGAGTTGAGGGCTCGCGGTGTGAGCGAGAACCTCGCCTGGCGAGCTGCTCGGTTCGCGCGAAGCTGGTGGCACGTGGCTGCGCACCACGCCCTGCACACGGCCTTGCCGGGGGCGTACTTCGACGAGCTGGGTGTGCCCCGGCTCACGCCGTACTGACCTCAACTCACCGAACCGCCAGGTGCGGACCCGCATGCCTGGTGGTGTGGGAGGGGAAGGACCGGGATCGCCGGTCCTCCCCTATCCCGATTCTGGGAGTTTGTGGCGAAAAGGTGGCTTTGGTACCCCAAGTCGGACCCCAAAAACTCGGGTTGCCTGACGGGAACTCAGCAACGCATTGGACAATCTGAAGGTGACCGAGCGGTTCAGCCGGGTCGACGAGGAGACCATCCTGCGCGGCGCGCGTTATCAGGAGAGAATCGAAGCGCAGGGATTCCGCCGCTGACCCTTCATTCACCCCCGGCTTACTTCCGGAGCGCCTCTGGTGGCGTATATGCTGTGGCCATAAAGTTCAGGCAGCCGGAGCTCAGCGACGGGGCAGCGTCGCTTGAGCATCCACCGGGCGCACGGGATGAAGAATTCGGTCTGACCTCGCATGCCGAGGGGTCGAATGAGGGGAGGGAATGAGATGAAGCGCTTCGTTGTCCCCGTTGGTCCACCTACGCACGCTCGCCCGCGCCGCTGTTCCCAGGCCCGCTAGCGAGCGAAGTCCCGCCAGCCCCTCCGATCACTTTCGAAAAAAGGAGACCCAACATGAAGTACCCTCGTATGGAACGCAGTAGACGGTTCGGCCTTTGCGGGCTTGTGGTACTGGCTGTGGCAGTCCTCTCGGCGGCGCCGGCCACAGCTCAGGAGGGCTCGATCACCGGCCGCGTCACCGACGCCGCCGATAACGAGTCACTCCTCGGCGCACAGGTGTTCGTGGTCGGCACCGCACGGGGAGCTCTGACCAACGCCAACGGGGGCTACACCCTCCGGCTTCCCCCCGGGACGTACACGGTTCGCGCGCAGTTTATCGGGTACGAATCCTCCGAGCAGACCGTCACCATCACGGCGGGCGCAACCCAGCCGCTCGACTTCCCGCTCCAGGTTGGCGGGCTACTCCTTGACGCGATCGTGGTCACTGGTGCGCGGACTCAACGTTCGGCAGTCGAGACCACGGTGCCAGTGGACGTGGTCACCGCGGCCGAGATCGCACAGTCGCCCCACACCGAGTTGAACCAGGTGATCCGGGATATCATCCCGTCCTTCAACGCTTCTCACCAGACGATCTCGGACGGGTCCGATCATGTGAACCCGGCCAGCCTCCGGGGTCTTGGACCCGACCAGGTCCTCGTCTTGATCAACGGGAAGCGCCGTCATCACAGCGCGCTCACGCACGTGAACGGGACGTTCGGTCGCGGTACCGTCGGTGTCGACTTGAACGCGATCCCGACAGCGGCGGTCGAGCGGATCGAGGTGCTGAGAGATGGCGCCGCGGCGCAGTATGGTTCGGACGCCATCGCGGGTGTCGTCAACATCATTCTCAGGAGTCAGACCGACGCGTTGATCGGCAACGTTCAGACAGGCGTGACGGGCGAGGGCGACGGCGAGCAGGTGAACGCCGACGCCAACTTCGGCTTCGACGTCGGCGAGAGCGGCTTTTTCAACGTCACCGGCGAATACCTGAACCGTCAGTCGACGAATCGCTCGGATCCGTATCAAGGTGCCCTCTTCTTCACCGACAGGACCGCGGACGATGCGGAGATCGCCGCGCGCGGGCTGACCCGCGAGGGACTGAGCATGAGGACGGGACAGGGCGAAGCGATTTTCGGAAGCGCCTTCTTCAATGGCGCGTTCAACCTCTCCGGCGACGCCGAGCTCTATACCTTCGGTGGTATCACACACCGCAACGGTATCGCGACCGGATTCTATCGACGGCCGATCCAGGAGGAACGGGTCGTCTTCTCCCTCTACCCGAACGGCTTCCTTCCCGAGATCCACACGCAAGTGGGTGACCGAGCCATCACAGTGGGCCTGCGCGGTAGGAAGGCCGCGTGGGACTTCGATCTGAGCGTGGCCAGTGGCCGCAACACGTTCCAGTACAATATCGAGAATACGAACAACGCCTCGGTGGGAGATGCCAGTCCCATCTCCTTCGACGCAGGTAAGCTGTCGTACCGGGAGACCACTGGAAACTTAGACGCGGTCCGGCTCATCGACACGGGTGGGACGCTGAGGTCCCTGTCGCTGGTGCTCGGCGGAGAGTTCCGTGTCGAGAACTTTGAGATCGGGGCGGGGCAGTTCGAGTCGTACAGCCTCGGGAACGGCGGGTCCGTTCCGGGGGTCGACTTCGACACGATCTCGACGGGAGAGCCCAAGGCAGCGGGTTCGCAGGTGTTCCCCGGCTTCCAGCCCTCCAACGAGGTGAATCGTAATCGAAACAGCATCGCGGCGTACGGAGGGCTCGAGGCGCAGGTGTCCGACCGGTTCATGGTCGACGTGGGCGGGCGCTTCGAGAACTACAGTGACTTCGGAAACACCTTCAACGGGAAGGTGGCGGCCCGCTTCGAGGTCGCCGAGGACTTCGCGCTGCGGGCAGCGGTCAGCAACGGATTCAGGGCACCGTCGCTCAACCAGCTCTGGTTCAACAACGTGAGCACGCAGTTCGTCATCGATCCGGTAACGAGCGAGCTCGTGCCTGCGCGGGTTCTCACCGGGAGCAACAAGGATCCGGTAACCAAAGCCTTCGGCGTGCCGGATCTCAAGGAAGAGACGTCGATCAACGTTTCAGGTGGCTTCACCTGGCGACCGATGAACAACCTCTCCATCACCAGCGACCTGTACTACATCGATATCGACGACCGGATCGTGCTCTCGAGCCGATTCAGCACGTCGGATGCCACCATTGGAGGCGACGTGGCGGGCATTCTAGCGCCGTTCGCGTCGCTTGGCGTCTCGCAGGCGCAGTTCTTCGTGAACGCGGTCGACACCGAGACGAAGGGCGTGGACGTGGTCATCAACTATTTGACGCAGTTGATGGACGGCTCGCTCAACCTTACCGGTTCGGCAAACTTCACCAAGACGGAGGTGAAGTCGATCAACGTACCGCAGTCGATCGCAGACAGGTTCACGATGGGGAGCACCGATGCGATCGCGGACGTCCTCTTCAACCGCGAGGAGTTCAACCGGCTCGAGACGGCGCTTCCACGCCAGGCGGGCTCGGTGTCCGCCCGTTGGACGCGCGGCAGGGTCAACGTCGGGCTCAGTGGGAATTACTACGGCAAGATATTCTACCGGCCGACCAACACCGCCAACGACGAGGAGTTCGGAGCCAAGGTCCTGTTCGACGCGAACGCAGGCTACGAGGTCACCAACGGTGTCACGCTCCAGGTCGGCGCCAACAACATCTTCAACACGTTCCCCGACAAACACCAGAAGGACGCGAACATCAGCAGCGGGAACTTCCCGTACAGCCGACGAGTCACGCAGTACGGAATGAACGGCGGCTACTACTACGCGCAGCTCCGAGTCTTTTTGGGGAGCTGACGGCCTGACGGCGCCACCGACCCGTCCGGCTACCAACCGGGCCGGCCGGTCCGGTGAGATGAGGGGGTTGTGCCCTCGGGGTCCTGGAGACCCCGGGGGCACCTGCCCGGTATGCAGGAAGAGTCGGCGGCGTGCTAGGGGCACAATCAGGATGAGCCTACCGCGTCCCAGAGCCCGTTCTCACGTGGAAGGGGAGACGCTCCGGGAGAAGCTAAACCGAGAGCATCAGCTTCCTGTGGACGAGGGATCTATTGCCCGCTGAAACTGTGTAAACGCGGTTTGGAGGGTTGCCGGGGTGCGCTGGTTCCAGAAGTAGCGACCCCGCAAATAGGCCTCATGCGCTTCGGTACTCTCCGTCGCCTCGGTTACGAGTCGCCTCTGCTGGTCCCCCGAGAGCGTGACCTGAAGCTGATCTGCGATGGCCGTCGCGATCTCCCGCTGGATCGCGAAGATGTCGTCTAACTCACGCTGGAACGTGTTCGACCACAGTTGTGCGTCGCTCCGGGCCTCTACGAGTCGGGCCGTGATCACCACTGTTTCGCCGGATCGACGGACGCTTCCTTCTAAAATGTGTGCGACCCCAAGCGTATCCGCGATCTGCTGATTCCTGAGGTTCTGACCCTTGAAGGCAAACGACGACGTGCGACCCGGAACCCGGAGGTCGGGGATCTGCGCGAGAGCGTTGAGCAGCTCCTCGGTAATTCCATCCGAGAAGTACTCGTTGTCTGGATCACCGCTCATGTTGTCGAAGGGAAGGACCGCGACCGACTGCTCGATGTTTGGTGAGTCACCCGTGTCTGACCCGCCTCCGAGCCCTCCGCCGAACAAAATCCACCCGGTTCCGACAAACCCAAGCAGCGCGAATGCCAGCACGCCACCCCCGAAAGCGTTGCGCCAGGTGAAAAGACTCGCGCCAGGGGGAGCATCAGCAGTGCGGGTGGCTACATCTTTCGCTTGATGACCCGGTCTGCCTTCCTGAACGAACGCAGTGGCGAGAACGATGGGTAGGCCGATGATGAGGAGCGCCAACGCAAACGACGGAAACCAGTCCGGCAGATTGAGCGCACCACCCAACGTGTCCACGACCTGGAGCACCGCCCAAGACGCGACGAGATAGATCCCCAGCACCTGCCACAGAGACCTCCGGTGGATCTCGCGGATGAAGCGCCTGAGAGGACCTTCAGATGGGCTGACCATGATCCGCACAACATGCGTCTAAGGAGTGCGAGGGGGCAAGGATCTCAGCGAATCTAGAGCAACACGAGTGGCAGGGCTGGCGTTGTATGGCGGTGATGCGGAGAAGGATTAGTTGCCCACCTCCGGCTACGATGCGGTCGATCTCGGCTCTGAAGCTGGGGGCGTACATCTGTCGTACTTCAGTCCACACGGCCCTAAACGCCGGAAACTCCAACCCGAATCGCCAAGCGTTGACTCGTGCATCGTACTCTTCGCCAGTGAACAGGCCGCGTTCAAACTGGTAGTGGGAGTTTTCATATTCCCGGAGAAGTCCCTCTACGAACCACGCCCACACCCTCTGATCTACTGGGTCGAGTTCGCCGGGTGCTGTTTCGGCCGTCGTAACCACTTCTGCGAGGTCACGGTTAGTAGCGAGCCACTCGATGAACATCATCTGCTTCTCAGTAATTGAGTCCCGAGTTTGGGCCTCAACGGCCTCGGTGTTCTGCTGAAGTTCAAGCCCCAAGAAGACGATTCCAGCGACCACAGACAGATTTGCGATGAGCGCCAACCGCTCATTGAGCTTGTTCATGGGCAGAGCCTCCGGTTGGGTGAAAGAGGGCTAGACGCACCGAGCCCAATGTACAGCACCACTCTTGGCCCCGTCACGGAGGCTCAGGTGGAGGCCACCCTGCCGAACCGATCTTCCTAGTGGGAATCGTCCTTCGAGTAACGTTCTCTGAACATTCTCAAGAAATTCTTGCGTACTTCTGAGCAGGAGTCACACGTCTATATGCGAAGGCCCGCCTTGGGGGGAAGTGGCCACTACGCGAACAACCGGTCTGAAGTATCGCATCCGCCTACGCGACAACGAGAGCGGCAGATGCGACGCTTCAAGTCGGCGGGTCAAGCACAGCGATTTCTGTCAGTCCACGGCGTCATCCAGAATTTGTTCAACCTCGGGCGCCATCATCTCCGTTCAGAAAACTACCGACTGCTACGGGCTCGCTCTTTCAAAGATTGGAGTGCGGCTACGGCGGCCTGAGCAAATTCCGGCCGATCCCCTACCTGGACTTCACTCTGGCCACATCAAGTTGACAATGCCCCTCGAGGAGCTGCACGATGTTGCGAGCTACATACATAGCGATATGGATCAGAGAGCTGCAGCGGCACGGGCAGCGGCGAAGTAGGTCTCTATAACATGAACAGGTAAGCGAGGTTTCGATGATGCACACAAGAATGAGTTGGGGCCTGCTGCCGCTGCTGGTTGTAGCATTGACTGTCTGCGCGGCGCCGGCGACCGAGCAGAACGACTACAGCAACCCCGAACATGACGCCGACCAACAACCTGCCGAATCCCTTCTCGGAGAGGCAGCTCATGGCGCTGCCCGACGGCCGCACCTGGGGGTTCCACGGCCGGCGCCGACGCCGCCAAGGGCCGAGACGACATCTGGGCTATCGACCGATGCGGGAGCAATGGCTGTGTGGACTCCGACCTCGATCCCCTCATGCACTACGACGCAAACGGGAACCTGATTGGCCGTATGGGGGCCAACTTGTTTGCGTTTCCACACGGTATCCACGTGGACCAGCAGGGCAACGTGTGGGTGACCGACCCGCTGCCGCCCGACGGCCGCGGTGCGGGCGGCGACGTTGGACAGCAGGTCACGAAGCTCAGCCCGAGCGGTGAGATCCTGCTGCAGCTCGGCACGCTCAAAGTGACCGGGAACGGCCCCAACCAGTTCAGCTCCCCGTCCGACGTCGTCGTAGGGAGTAACGGCGACATCTTCGTTGCCGATGGTCATGGCGAGGGCACGAACGAGCGCATCATGAAGTTCGACAGAAACGGGAACTTCATCTTAGAGTGGGGCAAGCCGGGCAACGGCCCATGCGGAACGGGTGAGTTCTCGAGCCTCCACGCGATAGACATCGATTCACAAGGCCGGCTGTTCATTGGCGATCGCGATAACAACCGCATTCAGATCTACGACCAGGACGGCAACTATCTAGATTGCTGGTACCAGTTCAGCCGCCCCAGTGGGATTTTCATCGACGCCGAAGACAACCTGTTCGTCGCGGACTCCGAGTCGAGGGACGGCGCCGACAATGGCATGGACCTGGCTCACGCCGGATGGGAGCGCGGAATCCGGATCGGCAGCGCTCGCGACGGCGTCGTGAGTTCTTTCATTCCGGATCCTGACCCCCGGGGCGGCAGCAGCGCAGCCGAGGGCGTCACAGCGATCAACGGTGGGGCGGTCGTCTACGGCGCCGAGGTGGGTCCGAGAGCCTTCGTCCGCTACGACAGAAGGTAGGATCCAGCCGAAAGGCGTTGTCAACTTGTGCTCGTGCCAGCGAGACTCCGGAATCATAACGCATACGAATGGCTACCGCGGCTACTGTTTTCCTCCGGAGATCATCAGTCACGGCGTCTGGCTGTACCACAGGTTCTGCCTGTCTTGGTACCCTGACTGAGACCCCAAACTCCCCGAAACTGGTCGAATCTAGCGAGCACTCGGGGGAACAACCGACCCTCTAACGCCCTAACTCGCCACGAGTTAAACGACCTCACAGGCACTATGCGTATATGCTGCTATCCTGGGGACACCGCCCATCGGACAGCTCGGTCAGAGTATCGTGACCGGCGAAGGGCCCGCAAGCCGCGCGGATTTGGCTCCATCCCGGCCTACTTGGCTGTTGAGATCCTGAATCTGACTGACGGTGGCGGAGAAACGAACCCCGAAATACGTTGAGAACGGTCGAGGTCGACCCCCGAGGTGAGGTGCAGGCTCCCGCACTGATTCTCTCGAAGGAGGTTCGCAATGTTCGCTCTGTCCGGTCGTACTTTACTCTACTTGCTGCTGTGCATCTTAGTGATGCCATTTTCCCTCGTTTTTGCCCGGTTGGCTGACGCACGAGCAAATGAGCTGGCCGCCGGTGGAGCGCAGCAGGATCTTCCTTGCCCTGGGGGCCCGTTGCAGAACTTTGTCACGGGGACGAGCGAATCGGGGGTTCCCTCGCCGGAAGCAGTAGCCAATGGTGAGCCCCTCACTGGCCGTTATTGGGGTCCGGGCTCCCGCTCCTTCTGGCACTGCCACGGTGGAGGCCAATACATCATCGTGATGCAAGGAGTGGGGCGCTTTCAGCAGCGCGGACAAAGAATGCGGGAGCTCCATGTCGGTGGCATCGAATTCGCGCTTCCAGGGGTGGAGCACTGGCATGGTGCCTCGCCTACGGAAGGGGCTCGACACATCAACCAGGGCCTGCGGATCGACGGGGGAAGCGGCACCTTCTGGATGGAGGAGGTCAGCTCGGCCGATTATTTGGGAAATGGAATCGGGATTATGTCCAGAATGAGATACCTGGAAACTGGAGAACGCTAAAATAGAGGTGAGTCAGCTCCGGGTCTCGGAGCCCGGCCGGGGGACCCAACCGGGACCCCAAACTCCCCGAAACTGGCAGAATCTCAGCAACACTGGAGAGCACCGCCGACCCCTACGTCCTCAAGGAGAGGAATTCAGAGGCGGTGGCCTTTATGAACGAGCCCCGCTACGAGCTCGGCGAGCACCAAGGAGCTGAGTTTTGTGGGACTTGTCATACCCAGACGTACGCTGAATGGCAGACCAATTCTCGACACGCCCAACTCACCGTCTCGACCGATTCCATCGCCGATCTCGACTCCGTCTAGGCGGCACCCGGAGGCAAAGTGGTCCCGCGGATGTCCAACCGACACCGCGAAGCCGCACGAGCCCTGGTGGAAGCGGTCAGGTCCCGCCGGCCAAGCGACCGGCCGGTGGAAGTCGACCGAACGTTGCGGCTCTTTGTGAGAGCGTACCGGCCGGCCAACAGCGCTTGGACCGGGTTCCTCTTCGTTGCATTGGGGTGTGGAACGTCCGACCCAGCCGCGCTTCTACCTCTGGACGTCGCCGCGGCCGAGGCCTGCGAACGAGTAGGGCGTAGTGCTTCGATGCGGTCGCGAATATGATACTGGCGCGTCAGGCTCGTCGAGTTCTCACTTCCTCCATCGCCCGCCGCTCGTCTCCGTACGGGTCGTTCACCGCGCGGCAGTCATTGTCGAAGACCATCGTGGCCCGCTCCGATTCGGTGAAGGCCGGCCAGTGCGGCAAGCTCTCGTGGTTGGGGTCGCCCGTGCGAGCAAACGAGACCCACGCCTCACTCATCTGCTGCGCAAGCGCGTACCGATCGCGACCTGTGCCGGTCATGGACTGCACGTCGTCCACATGGTCGAAGACGAACGGGAGTTCCATGCAGTGCATGGACCGGAGCTTGCCCCCCAGAACCGGTGACCGCCACCGGAAGTAATACATGTAGACCGACGAGGTTCCCTGCGCGGCCTTGCGCTCGGCAATCGTGTACGACGACAGTCGCAACGGCGAGTTGTCGGCGGCCATCACGAGTGCGAGGTCGCCGAACGAGTCGCCGGGCCTGTTCTGCCGGTACAAGGCAATCAGCCGATCGGCCTCGCCGTCGTCGATCCGCAGCCGCCCTCTGAGGTACTCGCGCAAGCCGGCGTGGTCCTCCGGCTCGCTGGTCCAGAACGGAGCATCAGGATTGCCGTACGGCACGCCCTCTGTTTCGTTCGAGCCGCAGATGACAGGCACCATAGCCGCGAGCGGCGAGGCGCCGGGCTCGAAGGGGTGCATGGTCAGTACACGACCGTCCACGACGGGTGTGAACCGCCGCGAAAGATCCCCCGCCGGCGGAGCCTGGCCGCCACCGAGCTGCCCGCCCGCGCGTCCTGTGCCGCCGCTGAGCGCCGAAATGATCTGTTCGGCCGACAATCGCTGCAGCTCGTCGAGCTCGGTGGCCTTCAGCCCAAGTCGCGACAGCATTAGCTCTGCCGCCTCGACGGCTCTGTCCGGCTCGAGTGCCGTGACCGCCGTATCGGCGAGCGTGCTCATGATGATGGCGCGATGGAAGAGGCCCGTGGCCGACGGCATGCCATGGAGGATGCTCGTCTTGCCGCCACCGCCGGACTGACCGAAGATGGTCACGTTGCCGGGGTTGCCGCCGAACCTGGCGATGTTGTCGCGGACCCAGTTGAGGGCCAGCACGATGTCCTGCATCCCCAAGTTGGCGGAGTTACGAACCCGGTTGTCCCCGAGCTCCGTGAGATGAAGGAAGCCGAATGCGTTGAGACGATGCGTGACGGTGACGACCACGACATCGTGCGTCCTGGCCAGCGCCTCGCCGTTGTAGAACACAGAGTTGCCCGACCCGGTCCGGAAGCCCCCTCCATGAAACCACACCATCACCGGACGGTTGCCGGCACCAGTCGCGGGCGTCCAGACGTTCAGGCGGAGACAGTCCTCGCTCATGGGGCCCGTGCCTGTCAGGGCGTCGCCGATTTCGGGGATCATCGGTCTGAACGGCTGGTACGCCCGCGGACCGTAGTCGAGGGCGTCCTGGACGCCCGTCCACGTTTCGGGCCGCTCCGGAGGCATGAAGCGTCTCGTGCCAACCGGTGCGGCCCCGTATCGCACGCCCTGGAAGATGTGTACGGCGTCCCGGACCCGCCCTCGAATCCGGCCGGCGCTCGTTTCAACGGTGGAGGACGAGCCGGACGACTGCGGGGCACCCAGTGACGGTTTCCACAGGAGGGAGCCGGCGAGCACGCCTCCTCCCATGGCGAAGAACGATCGGCGTTTCATCGTGGCCTACCTGTTCCAATACAACGGATTTCCGGTCGGTGTCCTGACTCACCGGCCCTGCCCGTCGTGTCCCACACGTGCGCCGGCCGACACCGGTCGACTGAGTAATGGGACATTACGGCATCCCCCGTCGCGATACAACTTCGAGTACTCGCCCATCAAACCGCAGCAATACCCGATTCTTCCAGTCGTGCTTCCGGATCATAAGCACGAGCGTCAATGTCGTCTTGTTGAGCCGACCCGTCCTGATGATGACCGCTGTCTTAGCCCCGGGAGGCCTGCCAAGTGAGCATGTCGTCGGTGACCTTGCGTTCGAGCAGACCGTCAGAAGGATCGGGATCGCGCAGAGCATTTCCTCGCCACGCGTCGCTAGCGGGCCGAGCGCCAGCGACCAACTTGATAGGTCCAGGGGGGCTCCCCACTGTGGCCGCCAGCTTCGGATGATTGTCGGCCAGGGGAGGTTGCTCCTCGGGGTCCATTCTCGAAAAGAAGTTTGCGATGCAAGCCGACAGACCTGTCGAGGCAGAGAGGAGTCGTTCCGTTCCGCGCCGCTGGCAGACGGCGCCCTCTCCCGTCGTCTCCGCTACCTCATTGTCGCGCGACGTACTTGGTAAACGCCCCGCCGGCCCACCGCAGCGAGTTCGGGCCCTCCGCGGCGTAGACGTTTCCGTCCCCGTCGACCGCCACCCCTTCACCCGCCGCACCCTGGTATGGTCGGTCATCGGCCGGGTGCGCTGGAATGAACTCGTTGACCCAATCCTCGTGGACGGTGCCGATGCGTACCCCGTTCGCCCAGTTCACATGACGGGTCGGGCTCGACGTTGAGTCGATCCCGTACAGTTTTTGGTCCTCCGTTATGTAAAGGCCGCTAATGCGTCCGAAGGTGTAGAAGGAGTCGAGGTAGTTGCCCTCCTGGTCGAAGATCTCGATGCGGTGGTTACCGCGGTCGGCGACGAAGAGACGACCCTGGGCGTCGAACGCCAACGCGTGCGGCTGGCGGAACTCCCCGTGCAGCGTGCCGATCTGTCCCCACTCTTTGATGAACGTGCCGTCGGCCGTGTACTTGAGGATGCGGCCCGTCGAGCCCTCCGGGGGGGTCCCATCGTTCCCTCCGTTGTGCCCATCCGCGACGAAGATGCTCCCGTCGGGCGCGGTGATCACGTCACTCGGCTGGTTCAGTTGGTTCGGTCCGCTTCCCGGCCGGCCTGCCGTGCCGAGCGTCATTAGCACCTCACCTGTGGGGCTGAACTTGAAGACCTGGTGGCCCTTGGTCCCGGCCTGGTTCCCCGCGAAGTCGGTCACCCACACATTGCCGTCGCTATCTGCGTGGATCCCGTGCGGGGTCACGAAGAGTCCCGCGCCGAAGTTCGCGAGTACCTCGCCTGTGTTCCGGTCGAACTTGAAGATCGGGTCGACGAGGTTCGTGTCGCAACCACTGGATCCGAAGCTGCCGGCGCCGCAACGCTCGTACGCCCAGACGTGCCCATCGGTCCGGTCGATGTCGATGCCGGCGGTCGATCCCCACTCCCTGCCCGAGGGTAGCTCGCCCCAGTTCGAGATCACGCTCGGGGCCGGGTTCGGCAGACCTTCGCCGGTGATCGGATTGCCCATGGACATGGCCGAGGCGGGTGGGGCCCCCAAGTCCGTCGTGCATCCGAACACCAAGGTGGCGGCACAAGCGACCAGCATGGACATGAGAACTCGTGACGATGACATGGTATTCCCCCCTCGAGAAACCCTTCGGGCGACTCGGCCGCCCAATGAAGATCCGCGCCGCGTGCGGCTAACTTACTCGCCACCGTCGGCTGCGGGTCTGGCCGTTCCGCCGGGCAAGTAGGTCTCCCTGATCATGTCGCGGTCCACTTTATGCCCCTGAAGATACCAGTAGAGTCCGGTGGCGGAAACATGGCTCGCCAGGCCTGATGCGGTCGAGTGGGCAGAAGCCGACAGGTTCACATCTGCTTGGGGTAATTGAACTTACGGGCATACCCAACCGGGTTCCCGCTGATTGATTCCCGCTGATTGGTCTCAGGCGCGAACTCTGCGACGGCTCTCCAGAGCCTTCCTGAGCTGTGCCTCATCGGCCCGCTGGTAGCACTGCAGCACCGTCTTGGCCTCCTTCCAACCGCCGAGTTCGCAGAGCACCTTGAGCGGCTGGTCCATGAGGTCGGAAGCAAACTTCCGCCTGAGCGAGTGCCAGCCGCGGCCACGCTTGGATGCCAGCCCTGCGAGCGCTACGGCCTTCTCCCACCAGCGCTGCGTCCACGAACAGCTCACGCACCTCGAGCGATCCCAAGGCGAGGGCAGCACGGGCGCGTCCCCGATCCCGGGATTCTTCTTTCGCGCCTCCTCCAAGGCGGCGAGCGCCTCGGCGGTGACCGGCGTCCGGTGCTCGTAGCCCGACTTGTCGTGCTCTGCGCGCCAGCGCACCACTCCGCCTTCAAGGTCGATGTCCGAGCATCGAAGCTGACGGATGGCGCCGATGCGGTGTCCTGTCTCGTGTGCGAGGACCAGAGCAACGTGAAAGCGCCAGTCCACCTCCACGGACACCCGAAGCATGGCCTCGTATTCCGCCTCAGTGAGCAGCACCCGGGTAGGATTCTTCTCTTTCGGCGTCTTGAGGCCCCTGAGGGGGTTGGACTCGAGCAAGAGCCTTCCCCTCTCGTCCCTCGACCTCGCGGCCCAGTTGAGGACCGCGAGCAGGAACTTGAGGTCCCGTTCGATCATCCGGTCGGCCACCGGCTTGCCGCTGCGGCCGGCTCTGCCCGCCCGCCGCTCCCGGATGAACCGGTCCCAGTCGCGCTGGGAGAGCGTGGCGGGGTCGCGGTTCCGTCCGAAGCAACCGAGGAACATCCCCATTGTGGCTCTGTCGTACCTCTGGGACGGCTTCGTCTTGGTGGGCGTCACCTCTTCACCGTAGATGTCAAAAAGCGTCTCCAGGGTGAGCGGCTCGGGCTCGGCTTCGGCCTTGCGGTGCATCTCCGGCCCGAGGTAGCCAGCGGCGAACTCGTCCGCCTGCGTCTTCGCGCGAGCCCAGTCTCGATGCTTGAGCGACCTTGTGAGCCTGCGCCCGTTCTCGCGCCACTCGATCTGGAACAGGCCGGTCTTGGGATCGGGAAAGACCCGTACCCGGTTCCGGCCCCATTCGCCGGCGCCGTAGGAGCGCCGGATAGGTTTCGTGCGTGCCATCATTCGATTCCTCCCTCGATGATGGACTGCACGATCTGCACGTTGGAAACTTCGCCTTGGCGGTGCTTTTCCACCAGTAGCGGTGTGGCTGGCGCCTGGGTCTTCCGTGGCAGGTGGCTGCGGGCGATCCTGGGCGCGCCGGGCCTTCCGGCGTTGGGGATCCTGCCGTCGCGCACGAGGCGGCCGAGATGGTCAGCGGAGTAGCCGCTCTCCCTGGCTGCCTCCGTCAGCGAGAGGGTGGTCTCGTCCCTCTCCCTGAGCGTGGCCTCGAGCTCGGCCGCGCAGCTTTCGAGCGCGACGGCCGGCGTCTCGCCCCCGTACCGGCGGAGCGCCTTGGCCTGCGTCCGCCAGGTGACTGGCAGGGTCTCGACGGACGCGCCGCGAGGTGTGCGCGCACGTTTGGGTCGATCTCGTCGGCCCGCCGCGCGCCCGGTCTCCGCGTTCATTCCCAGTCGCCCTCGGCGTCTCTGCGGAGCGCGTCGGTGAGGGCCGGGTCGCCCTCGCCGCGCCGAACGGAGCGCTCGGCGAGATCGACGCGCCGGCCGAGGTCGGCGAGCCCGGCGGCGCGTGCGACGGCGTAGATGGCGGCCGCAACGGCTGCGAGTGCCAGCCCGGCGTGCACTGCGATCAAGACGCCGTGTTCGGCGAGGAGGAGCGGCCAATACGGCGCGAGGTATTCGAGGCGCGGCCCGGCGAGCAGCACGGCAGACCCCGCGATGGCGGCGGTGAGGCCGGCGCTGATTTTCCAGGGTTGCATGGCGGGCCTCTCCCGTAGTCAGAGTTCGACTGCGGCCGGATCGCGGTCGGCGGGTCCCCGGAGCGAGGAGCGGTCGCCGCCGCCGCCCAGGCCGAGCGTGCGCAGCAGCCGCGCCGCGGCCGGTCCGTTGGCGTGGAGCGCGAACCCGGCCGCCGCTTTCGCCTTGATGGCCCCTTCGCGGTAGTTGCCGGACGCGACCTCGATGTTGACGCGTCCAGCTCGCCCGTCGGCATCGGCGTACTCGATCTGGGCGTCCGGGTAGAGCACGTGCCCTTCGTCGTCGAGGGGGAGTCCGAGTTCGCCGGCGGTGCGGTGCCGTTCGGCATCGGCGGCCCGCTTGCCGTCCTTCAGCCGCGCCGCCTCGCTGCCGCGCGCGACGGCGCTCTTGAGTTCGGTGTCGAGCCGGATGCGCCGCACTGCTGCGCCCCGGTCGAGCAGCCGCTGTTTCTCCTTCATGCAGGCGCGGTAGACGGCGGTGTCGTGCGCGGCCTCGGCAGGCCGGGTGCGTGCGAACCGGATTTCCTGGCTGGGATCCATTCCCCGTTCGGCGGCCCGCTTCCGAGCTTCGGCCACGCCGCTGCGGGTGAGCGTCAGGACCTTGAACGGGTTGCCCTTGGGTCCGGTGGCCGTGGTCTCGGTGACGAGCCCTTCGCGGACCCAGGCGTTCACGGCCCGCCGGGTGGTGTAGGGGTGTCCGCCGAAGTGGGCCTCGGCCAGGTCGCGGTACGAGACGGCGCCGTAGACGCCGATATCGGCGAGCCCGCGCGCACACCGTTCGGGGAAGGAGGTGGACCCGCGGTCCCGGCTCGCGGCGTATTCTCGGCGATGGCCGTCCCGCATGCGGTAGCGATTGCGGCTGGGTGGCGCGGCGGTCCGCGGGTCCGGTTCGACCGTGCGGTCGAACATCTCCTGGCTCCTCACCGACCGTCAGCGGCGCGGCCCGAAGGTCCGCTGCGGCACGGGGAGCGGCGGCACGGGATGGACGATTCGCCCCGGCGCGGGCGCGCGGGTCGCGGCCACGGCCGCGGGTTCGCGCGCGGCCTCGCGCTCGCGGTGCCGCGAGAGCACGAAGTCGGAGATCTTCTGCGAGTCGGCGGCGGCGCGGCGGATCTCGCGGGGGTCCTCCTCGAGTGCGGCGATCCAGCCCTCGACGTACGCGGCGCCCCGGCTCGGGTCATGGCCGACGCCCACGCGCTCGCCCGTCATCATGGCACTGATCTCCGCGCGGAGCTCCTCCTTCGCGTAGGCCGGCGAGGCGAACCCTTCAGAGATCCCTTGGGTGAGCGTCTCGCGGTTCATGCGCTCCGGGTGGCCGGTGCTGTGGCCCAGCTCGTGTAGCGCCGTCTGGTAGTAGTGGTTCGCGGAGGGGAACTGTCCCCTCTCCGGGAGCACGATCTCGTCGCGGTTCAGGTTGTAGAACGCGCGGTCGCCCGCCACGTGACGGACGGGCACCCCTCCGTCCTCGAGGACCTGCTCGGCCTGCTGGTGCACCTTCCAGAGCGGCTCGGCCGTTGGCGCGGGCCGGGCCGGGAGCCCGTCGGCCTGCTCGGCGTTGAACACGGTGTACTGGCGGACGACGGGCGCCTTGAGGCGCTCGTGGCGGTAAACGCGCTTGCCTTCGTTGTCCCTCTTGGGCCGTCCGCGCTCGTCGTTGACGGCGATCTTCCGGTGGTCCTGGAACGAGAGGATGCGAGTGCCCTGCTCGCCCTTGCGCACCTGTCCGTCCCGGGCCTGGATCTGGCGGTAGGTGCCCCAGCGCACGTCGCCGTAGCCGCGCTCCTGGGCCACGGCGGCGAGATGCAGGCTGTTGCCGCCCCTGTAGGAGCGGCCCGTATCGACGTTGGAGGGGAGCACGCGCTCGCCCGGCCCCCAGGGCTTCTGCCACGGCGCGGTGCCCTGGCGGATCTGCTCGATGATGGCGTCGGCGAACTGGCGGTGGTATTCGTCGTGTTTCATAGCTCTTCCTCCTCGGGGCCGTGCGGATCCTCTCCGGCGTCGCGGATCTCGTCCTCGCTGCCCACGTCCTCGGGGAAGAGGCCGTACTCTTCGGCCAGCGAGGCCGGCACCTCGAGCGCCTCGCCTCCGTCGCGCGCGAGTTCGCGGTCGAAGCCGTCGAGCGTCTCGACGCGAACGATGTTCTCGTCGCCTTTCATGGGTTCACCTCCTCGGTGTGTGGGTGCTGTTCTTGCGGGGCTTCGTCGGCCCCGCTCCAGATCGGTTCGGCGATCCAGCGGCCCTTGGCCGCGTCGTAGCCGCGCACTTCGAGCGCCTCCTCGACGAAGCGCCTGCCCCGTTGCCGGGTCGTGTGCAGCACGAGCGAGATCCCGTCCACGACGCCCCGGCAGGTGACCTCCCAGGGGAGCGCGCCTTCGGCCTGCATGGCGCAGCTCGCCAGGCGCGATAGCGCGGAGCGGGCGTTGTTCGCGTGGATGGTGGTCAGCGAGCCGCCGTGGCCGGTGTTGAGCGCCTGCAGCAGATCGGCGGCCTCGCCGCCCCTGACCTCGCCGACGACGATGTGGTCGGGCCGGTGGCGCAGCGCGTGCCGCACCAGGTCGCGGACCCGTACGGAGGTCTCGGTGCCGACAGCCCCGGCCTCGAAGCGGAGGCAGTTGGCGCGCTCGATCCTGAGCTCGAGCGTGTCCTCGATGGCGACGATCCGCTCGTCTTCGGGCAGCAACTCGATCAGCGCGCCCCAAATTTCCGCGTACTCGCGGCCGGCATCGTGTTCTCGGTTCATGGATGTCTCCTTCAGCCTCCGGGGACTGGGGGGCGGGCCGGGTTCGCGGCAGCGCTGAGGCGTCCGCCGCCGCGCACCACGAGCGCCATGAACCCCGATCCGACGGATCCGGAGCCTGAGACGAGCATCGCGGCGAGCTCGCCCACCTTCATGCCGGCCATCAGGCCGGAGACGACGAGCGGTAGCAGGACGACGACCCACAGCCCGAGCTCCG
Source organism: Longimicrobiales bacterium (assembly GCA_965219445.1). GTDB lineage: Bacteria > Gemmatimonadota > Gemmatimonadetes > Longimicrobiales > Gaopeijiaceae > UBA822. Next base: position 933,243 of record CBDCNQ010000005.1, read on the forward strand.
CGGGGTCGGAGGAGCCGGTGCCCATCAAGGCGCCGGTGTAGGTCGTGACGTAGCCCATGCCCACGCCCATGAACACACGGAGAATGGCTCCCGCCACGACGCCGTAGAGTGTGTAGACGATGAGCGTGCGGAACCATCCCCAGAACAGGAACGCGAGCGGCTCGAACAGCAGCCAGGGGATGAACACGGGGCCGAGCAGGATCACGATCGCGAGCGCCACCTGCGCCCAGATCACCTGCGCGTAGGTCAGGCAGAAGAGCGCGACGAGGCCGAGCACGAGCGGCACGCCCATCATCAGCGCGACGAGGGACGAGAAGAACACGCTCACGCCCTCGGTCATGAGGGTCATCAGGCTCCCGCCCGACCATGCCGCGCCGAGCCGTGCGGCGAACGCCTGCACCAGCGCGGTCATCTCCGTGTAGCCGACGGACACGACGTCGGAGATGAACAGGTTCTGGAGCCAGATCCCTCCGGCCGCCACCATGGCCGGAAACGTGAAGCCCACGCCCGGGATCGGGACGCTGTAGTAATGGAGCAGCGTCCGGGGGATCGCGATCCCGAGCACGACACGCACGAGGGCCCAGGGCTCGAAGGTTCCGCTGAACGCGATCTTGAGGCCGCTCCATGCGACGACGATCGCCGCGAGACCGCCCCACAGCTGGTGGCCGAGCGTCAGCACGTCGGGCGCGGCGCCGCCGACCACGGTATCTAGCACGACGTCGAGGAACCCCTTGAAGTCCTGGAGCTGATCCGCCGGGATCTGGGCCGGGACGTTCGGATCGATCGACTGCGGGGGAGGAAGTTGCATGACGGTCGCTCCCGGGGCCTAAACTTGGCCGCCCATATAGAACGACGGGACCTTGAAGAGGAGCCCCTCCCGGAGCCGGTCGCGGTTCTGCAGCGCGGCCGTGCGCATCGCATCGGCCATCGCGTTCGTACGGAGCCGCGCGTCCCTCCACTCGGCGAGCCGCTCGAGCCGGTCGATCTCGGCCTGCTGCATCCGGTTCGCCTGCTCGACCGCCTGATAGGCGAGCACCTGCGCCACGGCGGCGTTGATCCGGCCCTGGGTCAGCGCGGCCGCGACCTGCGCCTGCTGGAGTGCCGTGTTGGACAGGTTCCCATTCGCGGTCAGGTCGTCGAACGAGCTCTGCGCGCTCTCGACGGTCGATGCGAGCGAGGCCGCGGCGTCCATCATCGCGTAGTCGAGCACCCTCTGCCGGTCGGCGGTCTCCTTGGCCTGGCGGTAGTCCTCCACCGCGCGCGACGACGCCTCGGCCGGGCGGTTACGGAACAGCTCGAGGATGTCCGCCTCGCTCACCTGGTCGGCCACCCCTTGGGCGCTCCGCCAGACGTCGGTGAACGAGCTTCCGCTCCCCATGTCACGCACCGCGTCGACCAGCTCGCCGGCCGCGCCGCTGAACTCGGAGCCCCAGTCGAGGTCGTTGCCGACGAGGCCGATGGATCCGGCCGCGAGCTCCGCGAACGGTTCGACCAAAGCGTCCACCTCGCCGCGCGCGACGTCCTTCATGTGGTCGAGCTGCTCCTCGAGCTCGGTGAGCTGGCGGGTCATCGTCCGCATCTGGCTGAGCTGGTTCGCAAGCTGGGTCACTTGGTTCGCGATCATCTGGGCACGCTGAATCGCGCCGCCGATGTCGAAGAGGGCGTTGGCCGGCCCAGCGCTCGCGAGCATCAGGACCGAGACCAAGAGGACGGTGGTAAGGCTGCGGTGACGCATGATGAGCTCCTTGTTTGTCATTGCCGTGTCCCGGACCTGGGGACCAGGACGTCGGACGTGAACCAGATGCGCAGGCGATGGCCGGCGCGGATCGTGATCGTGGGTAGCCGGTTCAGGAACCGGTCGAGAACCGAGGTCGCGCTCTGGCCGAGGCCTTGGCCGACGCCCGTCCTCAGGCCGAACGGCGAACCGCCGGCCAGGGCGAGTCCGCTTACGACGCCGATGGCTCCGGCGGCCGCGAACGTGCTGAAGTAGTGGCGATCGACCTGGTCCCGAAGGGCGCCCTCGCCCGCCTGGTTCAGGCCGGTGAACTCGAGGTCGATCCAGCTGCCGTCGGGGAGCAGCAGCCGGTGGAACGCGACGGCGAGCCGGCTCTGGTCCGGGTCCTGAACGGCCCGGGCCGTGCCGACGACGCGCGTGCCGCGCGGGATCAGGACCCGCTGGCGGTCGGCCGAATAGAACGGGACCGAGACCATGGCGAGCACCGGTCCCGGGAAATCGCCCGAGAGCTGCGTGAGGAGCACCCCTTCGAGGAACGAGCCCTCGTGGATCCGCTCCCAGCCCGGCGGGTCGGCGGGTTGCACGCTCCGGCCGGGCTCAGCCGTGCCGGGGGTGCGAGGAGAGCTTGGCGGTGCGGCAGGTCCCGGGGAGCCGGAGAGGAGCTGCCCGGCCGCCAACTCCGCTTCCAATTCGTTCTCGAGCGCCCCGACCGACTGCTCGAAAGAGGCGAGCGCCGCTTGGACCGTGTTCTCGAGGAGCGCCACATCCGCGTCGGCCGCATCGCCGGTGCCGGCTTCGGACGACTCCGCGGTCGCGTTGGGATCCCGGTACGACTGAGCCACGGGAAGGGCACGGAGCGAGCGGGTTCTTCGCTCCAGCTCCTCCAGGCGAAGCGCCTCCCTAAGCTCCGACTCGGCCGCGCTCACGCCTGGGATCAAGGCTGCGGTGTTCGGCGTCTCCGACTCGGTCTGGAGCCGAGCCATCTCTTCGGCGGCCGCAGCCTGCCGGCGCTCGAGCTCGGCGCGCGCCCGGGCGGCGGCCTCCAGAGTCTGCCGCTCGGCCTCGGCGCGAATACGGCCTTCGAGCGATCGGCCCATCCCGTCGTCGACCGCCTGCGCCTCGGGCAGGGCTACGAGAGTGGGCGCATCTTCCTCGGGACCCGTCATCGCCCACGAGAACAGGAGTCCACCGACGAGCACGGCGATCAACACCACGCCGGCCTTCGTCACGATGCCGCCCGGCAGCGCGCCTTCCGGGGGCCGGACCCACTGCTTCCAGCGGCTCATCGGAGCGCTTCCCGCGGCGTGAACCGCCAGGCAGCCCGCTTGTCGCCGATCTGGAGCCATCCGTCGCCCAACACGTGTCGAGCGATGTAGAGGCCGTCCTCACTGAGGTCGTAGGCGACGAGCGCCGGTTCGCCGTCCCGGAGCTCATAGAGGGCCGGCGACTCCTGGGCATGCGAGCGCAGGTAGGTGAACTGCCCGTCGTGCCACATCGCCTCGACCAGGAACGGCCGGTCGGCCGCGTCCTCGTCGAGCCGGTACTCGAACGCGAGACGCTCCGGATAGCCGGCACGGAACGCCTCGATCGCCGACTCAGCCTGCGACCGGGCCTCCAGGATGCCGGCCTCGGCCGCCTCCCGGGCGCTGCGAGCCGCCTCGGCCGCCTCGGCGGCCATCTGCTGATAGGCCGCGACCTCGCTACGCGCGACGAACGCGGGACGGCCGCTGCCTCCGGAGAGCCGCGCCGCCTCTGCTCCAGACTCTACGCGAACGACCAGATGGGGCGGCCCGTCGCTCTGCTCAGCCACCAGGAACGAGTAGATGCGCCCGGACTCGCAGACGAGCGCGATATTCGTCGCCGCGTCCGCCGAGAGGGGCTTCAGGAACGCGACGTTCGCGGCGCCCGTCAGATGCCAGTACTCCGAGTCGCCGACCACGAAATCCAGGATGTTCTCACCGGCGGGGAGCACGATCACCGTCGTGTGACGGACTTGGGTGCGGAGCCGGTGGATCCGATCCTCCCCCTCCTCCGGGACCGGCACCCGGAGGAACGCTTGGTCGTCCTCCTGCTGGGCGGTAGCCCCGGCCGGGAGCGCAGCCAAGAGAAGCGCGGTTAGAACGATGGGTGTAGTCGGTGGTCGCATGGCGTATCAGCTCCTTGCGTTGGGGGTGGGGGTGGGATCGTCTCGGCTCGCGAGAACCTCGATGGCCCGGGCGAGCCCGTGGCGCTCGACGGCACGGGCCCTCTCCTCGGCGTCCAATGCGGACGAGGTGTAGAGCCAGTAGCTCTCCGGATCGACCTCGAGCCGGAGCACCGCCGCCCCGTCCGGGCGGCGGAGGTAGAGCTCGCGTTTGGGGATCAGGCCCCGGACCTGCGCCAGCTCCGAGTCGTTCAGCCGGAACAGCGCCCCGACCTCGTCGGGGAGCTCCGGGTTCGCGAGGAACAGCTTGGTCGGGATCGACTCGAGGAGCGCCGCAGCGCCGGGCGTTGCCGTCACGTCGACGGCGGACTGCGTGGCGAGGATCAGCGCGGCGTTCTTCTTCCGCCACGTCTTCGCCGCCTCGGCCAGGTAGCTCAGCACCGCCGGGTCCTGCAGGTAGCGCCAGGCCTCGTCCACGACCATCAACTTCAGGCGCGCCGCCTCGGACGGGTCCTCGACCTCGAGGCGCATGCGCTCGAGCAGGTAGGAGAGCGCCGCGTCGCAGAGATCCGGATGCTCGACCGCCCCGGCGAGATCGATCACCTGCCAGTCGGCGAACTCGAGATCCGGCGCTCCGACGGCCGGGTTGTCGAAGTAGCCGCCCCACGCGCCGCCTTGGGTCCAGCGGCTCCAGGCCGGCCACGTCGCGGACGGAAGCGAGCTTGCCAGGACGCTCAGCGTCCGCCGCTCCGGCTCGAACGCATACAGATCCTCAATGCGCGCCCGGATCTCGCTCGTATCCGCTCCGCTCGCTTCCCAACCGCCGAGCTTCAGCAGCCGTAGCACCCAGCCCGTCAGGAACTGGAACGTCCGCGTGCCCGCCGGGAGCGCGAACGGCTGAAGCCGGAGCGTCGGCTCCGCCTCGCCTGGCGAGAGCTCCAGGTAGCGGCCCCCGAGAAACCGGGTCAGCCAGCGGTACGAGCCGCCCAAGTCCAGAATCAGGACGCGCGGGTCGTACCTGAGAGCTTCGACCAGGAGGAAGTTCAGTGTGAAGCTCTTGCCCGAGCCCGTCGCGCCGAGCATCAACGTGTGGCCCACATCACCGGCGAACAGGTCGTAGTGGTACGCCGTGCGCCACGGGGTCTCCAAGACCGCGAGCGACTCACGGCCAAGGTGTTTGCTCTTAGCCCGGCCCTTGGGCGGCCCGAAGAGCGGCGCCAGGCACGCGGCCACTCCGGCCGATACGAACACCTTCCGCACCTGCCGCCCACGCGGCTGGGCCGGCAGCCGGGAGAACCAGGCCGGCAGCTGGCCGTAGCCCTCCCGGATCACCTTCGCGTCGTGCGCGGCGAACAGCCGACGCAGGTCGCCGTCCAGCCGCTCGATGCTTCCCAGCTCGCCGTGGAGCGCCACGGTCAGCGTCGCCTCGCCGTAGCTCACCCCGTCCGCTTCCAGCTCGACCAGCGCCTCGCCCAGACGGTCCGACTCCGTGGCCGCGGCCGAGTCGACCATCGCGGCGGCCGTGCCCTCCGTCTCCTGCACGTGCGCCATCATCGAGTAACGGCGCGCGAAGTAGTGCCGCTGCGTGCCACGGATCCGGCGCCGGGCCGCCTCCATCGCCCAGGGCCGCCACTCGAGCGAGACCGTCATCACCGCGTCCAGGCAGTAGAGCTCCCGGAGCAGGTTGGCGTAGGCTTGGCCGGGCGGGGACAGGAGCGAGTACAGGATCACCGGCTCGCCGTCGAGGCGCAGGTGCGAACGCTCCGCCTCGAGCTCCGAGAGGGCGAGCCGCCAGTTCATACCGCTCCCCGTCGCGCCGTCCCACACCGTGCCCGGACGGTTGATCAGCTCGGAGAGAAACCGCGAGGCTTCGGCGGGCTCGAGCATCTCGATCGGCGTGTGCTCCTCCACGAGTGCACGGCCCGCGTCCACCGTCGCGCGAAAGCGGGCGGCGGCGGCCTCGATCTCGGAACCGAGGTAGGTGGGCGCGCTCGCCCGGTGGCGCTGCCACCACTGCCTGAGACGGGAGGCTCTTCCCGATGTTGGCCCGTCGGCGACCGCCCGGAGCCGGGGATCGTGCGACCAGACCAGGTAGGCCCCGAGCCGCTGCACGCGGCGCGAGAGAAACGCGCCGCGCTTACGCTGCGACACCGCTACGATGCCGGAACCCTCGTCGTCAGCAGCCTCGGGCGAGGCCGGGCGGCGGAGTAGATAGAAGTAGAGGCGTGTGTCGGAGTCCAAACCCGAGAGCAACCGCTGCCAGCGGCCCAGCACGCGGTCGATCTGCTCGGGCGAACGCCCGTCGACCACCGCAGGCGCTAGCCGTCCGGCCGCGATCAGCTCGCCCGAGCGGGTCAGGCACGTGCGGCCGTCCTCGAGCCAGCCCCAGTAGGGCAGCTCCTCGGCCAGTGAGCCGGCCGCCTCGTGGTCCCGGAGCTCCGCGGAGATCCTCATCGCCCGCTCCGGATCACGAGATGCCACGGCTCTTCGGCCCACTTGCCCGGGTCGAAACGGGCCGGATAACGCGTCCCGGCGCGGAGCACGCCAAGCATGTCCGGGTCTTTGCGGCCGGCCAGCCATCCGGCCCCAAAGCCGACCGCGAACACCACGCCGCCCGTCACCAGCGAAGCCGTCGCGTTCCACATCGCGAGCCCGAGCGTCGCGACGAGGAGGAACCCCCTACGCTCGACCCCCAGAATCGTCAGCGGACGGTTCAACGCCGCATAGCCGGCCCAGCGCCTCAGGCCCCTCATCAGAAGAGCCACGCCAGGAAGTTCGCCGCGCCCATCGCCATCCCGAGACCGAAGATGATCCCGGCCAGCGTCCGCTTGCTACCGCCCTCACCGAACGCGAACATCAGCCCGCCCACCACGATCGCGATCAGCGACAGCCCCCTCGCGATCGGACCCGTGAACTGCGCCTGGAGCTCATTGACCGCCTCCACCCACGGGCTCGTCCCCTGCGCCCAGAGCTGACCGGGCATGAGCATCCACAGCGCGGCCCACGCAGCCGCTCGCACCGTCCTCGAGAACGTCTTCATGTATCTTCCTTTGTCCTTGGGTCAGTGGGCGGCACCTCCGCGTCGCCCCGGCTTTCCGCGATCCGCTCGCGGATCCACGCGTCCACCTCCTCCTCGATCCAGCCCACGGCGCGCGAGCCCAGCAATACCGGCCGGGGGAAGCACCCCTCGCGCATCCGCACCTTGATCGTGCTCCGCCCGAGCCCCGTGCGGGCCGTCACCTCCGGCCGCCGCAGGAAGCGGGTCGGCGGATTTGTTCTCTGTTCGATCGGTTGTTCACTCATCGCTCTGCTGCTCCTCGTTCTCCTCGCCCGTGACGAAGGCTTCCGGCGCCGGTGGCCTCGGGACGGAGTCCGAGCGCCGCCCGAGTCCAGGTCGTAGTCCGCCACGAACGCCAGAACCCGGTCCGCCGTTCTCAGCGACAGCGAGCGCCCGCCGTCGAGCTGGCGCATCAGGTTCGGGTCGCCCAGCGCCTTCAAGCCGAACGTCGTCGGACTCAGGCCCGTCCGCCCGAGGAACACCCTCACACGCGAGTCGAACTGCTGCTCCAGCGTCTCCATGCCCGTACTGCTCCCGCGTCTTCATGGCCACAACGGTGAAGACCCGCATGCAAGGAAGTCAACTCATAGGAAATCTCCTAAGTGCCTGTAACGGCTAGAGATGGCCAGTACGGTACACGAGCTGTTGGACACCGCCGCCAGTGGCATGGCAGACACACCCTCCGCAGCGCTCGCCAGAGGTTCCCGTCAAGGGTCTTAGGGCTCGACCGGGACGTCGGCCCGGGCACGGCCGACTTGGCGTCGCTCACACGGAAGTGACAGGTTTCACATGCCGGGGCGCGGGGCGGTCGCCGAGCGGCGTGCCGTGCCTGCCGCGGCAACGGTTCAAGGGCTTCGAGAGTCGCTCCGAACAGGACGACTCTTATATTTGTGGTTCGATTTGTGACGCGGAGAGAGAAAGCCATGAAGAGCCTGCCCGAGCGCATCATGGAGCACGCCGAGGCCACGCCGGAGGCCACGCCGATCTGCCCGGCCGCCCTGCTTCACCTCGGCCAAAGGGCCGCGGTGGGTCAGGCGCTCTCCCGCCTGGCCCGTTCAGGCCGGCTCATGCGGATCCGCCAAGGGGTCTACATACGCCCGATCGAGTCCCGCTTCGGGCGGTGTGCGCCGGGCATCAAAAAGTCACCCCAAGCGCTTTCGGAGCTCTGGGGCGAGACGATCGTCCCGAACGGAGGAGGCGCGGCCAACTGGCTTGGTTTGACGACGCAGAATCCCGTCCGCTCGGTCTATCTCACCTCCGGCCGCAGTGGGCGATTGCGCTTCGGCAAGCATCCCGTCGAGCTGCGCCACGCTCCCCGGTGGCAGTTGGCGGCCCCGCACAGGATGGCGGGAGTGGTGATCCGCGCCCTGGCATGGCTCGGCCCCGTTCGGCCATCAGTTGGTGTTCAAGGGCGGCACCTCCTTGTCCAAGGTGTGGCGCGCGATCCGGCGGTTCTCGGACGTCATCGACATCACCTACGACATCCGCGGCTTCGCACCGGATCTGGTTGCCGGTGCCGGCGACGAGGCGCTGCCGCTCACGCGCAGTCAGGAGAGGCGCTGGATAAAGGCGGGCGGCCGCGACTAGAAGCTGACACCACAGAGGAGCCATGAGATGTGTCGACCGCAGGATCGAACCGGATCCGCGGCCGGCCGCGGCACGAAGCCGCCCTGCCTACCGTGTGCGGGACGGCCATCGCCCGGAGTACGACGCTCGCAAGGACACCCGGCGCGCCGGGGACACTACTCGTCCGCCGGCGCCTACCAGCCCACTGTGAGTCGGCCCACCAGGCTGTGGTCGGCGTCTCCCCGGCCCAAGCTTTCGCGGCGCTGGGCGTCGAGGCCGAACTGGAAGCTCATGGCGCCACCCTGCACGACAGCCAGGCCGTAGCCCAGCCGGTAGCCGCGCCCGTACTCGGAAGTCGTGACGCCGAACCTCGGGGTCCCCACCAGCCGACTCCCGACCGGCAGCACATAGCCGAGTTCGGCGTCGATGCGGTCGCCCGATCCCGGGCCTGCCGCCCCGAGCCCCTCCATCGTATCGCGGCCCCAGAGCGCGTCGGCACCGCTCATCGCCTGTCCGCCCCAGGACGGCGCCACCCGCGCCGTGAAGCCCAGCGGCGTCTGTGGCGTCGGGTCGTAGCTGAACGACACCGACACGCCCCGTTCCCTGAACCCTTCGTCCTGATGCACGAGCAGCGTCCGCACCCGCACGTCGACCGACAGCCCCGTGAGAGGATCCGATACGATCAGGCTCCCGGCGACGTCCGCGCCCGCGCCCGTCTCGGCGTCCCCGCCGTCGCGCCTGAGCCCGACCTCGAAGCTCGGCCGGAGCGCGATCCCATGGCCGAACACATAGCCTCTCGAGGCCTCGAGCGCCGTCCGCACACGCGTCACCACCGCTTCGGTCCCAGCCAGTCGGCCTGCCGGACCGTCCACGGCCTCGCTGCCCGTCCCGACCCACAGCGCGTCCGCCTTGAACGCCAGCCCGAACCCGCCGACACCGGCATCGACCAGATCGCCCCTCACGCCCCCGGCGAGCATCGACATCGAGAGCCCGCCCTTGAGAGCGACGGGAGCCGCGAGAGACGTTGGGAGAGACAGTGCCTCGCCCGGCGTCAAGCTCAGCGAGCCCCTCCCGTATCCGGTCACGCCCCAGAGCGTGACCCGCTCCGTCAGCTTGTAGCCCACCCACGGGTGGAGCCCCGTGACCGACGAGGCCACCTGGCCGACATCGGCTCCCTGGTAGCCGCCCAGGCCGCGCCGGTGCGAGAGCATCAGCCCCGCCATCAGCGGCCCCTTAGCGTAGTCGGCGCCGAACATCGTCGTGCGGACCCCGCCGTCGAGCGACAGCTCGCCGTCCCGGCCGCTGAAGCGCGACTCCATCCCGCGGCTCCAGAGCGACACGCTCGCGCCCCCGCCCGTCTCGCGGTTCAGCACGAACCCCGAGCCCATCAGCACGTCGCCGCCCCCGAGACCCGTCCGCAAGAGTTCCGCACCGCTCAGATCGGACTGGACACCCCTCGTATCCCGGGCGCCCGCAACTGCGGTGGACTGAAGCCGGCTCAGGAAGTTCCGGCCCATATCGCGCTCCATCCCACGCCTGAGCTCACGGCCCGCGAACCGGCCCCGGAAGCCCGAGGCTCTGGACGCCTCCAACCGCTCCTCCACCTGCTCCATCACGTGGAGCGCCGTCGCCCGCCCGAACCGCGCCAGGAGAGCGCGCGGCAGCGGATCGGTGTTCTCGATCGTCCCCGTCGCTTCCGCGTCAGCCAGCCGGCCCTCCGACGGATTCAAGAGCCGGAGCGTCATCGTCTCCTCGCCCTCGTCGTGCGCGTCGTCGAGCACCGCGACCTCGACCGTCTGCGACGACTCGCCCGCCTCGAACGTCAGCGTCCCGTCCGCCGCCGTGTAGTCCGTCCCCGCCGACGCCGTACCGTTCACCGTCTGGTAGTCCACCGTCACCTGCTGGAACTCTGGGGACATCGCTGACCGGCTACGACCAGCTCTGGATGCTCAAGGCCCAACTCGACCACCTAGAACCAGTTGCCGAAATGAAGATGGCAGGCTAACCAAGGAGTGCCCCGGAGCCACCACCTCCAACTGTGGCTGGGACAGCTTCGCTTGTGCGGAATTTGACCTCACCGGCGGCGGGGAAACCCTCGTCTTCACGGACAGGAGTCAATCGACGCCGGTCAAAAACGAGAGCACTTCGACCATCAAGTTGTTGATCACCCGGTACTGATCAGGAGTGGCTGAGAGAATGGTCGTTTCAGACTGTACATATCGCGATGGCGACAATTCTGCGCGACAGTGTGATACGATCTCTTGCGCTGATTCTGCTGTGGTTTCTAGATGAAACTGTAGTCCGATGGCCAACTGGCCTAGCTGAAACGCTTGGTTTACACAGCCTTCGCTGCTCGCAAGGCGGATTGCCCCGGACGGTAAATCAAAAGTCTCGCCGTGCCAGTGGAAGACCTCCACGGATGGTGGAAAACGAAACGTCGACCTGCCAATCGACGAAACACCGTATATCGGAAACCAGCCAATCTCCTTCACTGGATTCGGATATACCGGAGCGCCCATCGCACTCGCGATGAGCTGCGCACCTAGGCAGACACCCAAGACCGGTTTTCCAGCTTCCATGGCGCTATGAATGAACTGCTTCTCCTGGACAAGCCACGGGAACTCGCCCTCATCGTTGACGCTCATGGGGCCGCCCATCACGATGAGCAGATCTATACTCTCGAGATCTGGCAACTCGGTCATTCGAAAAAACGGAGTGTTCGTTACCTCGTATCCAGCCCCTCCAAGCCACGGCTCTATCATGCCAGGGCCTTCAAATGGAACGTGACGCAGGTAGTGGGCGCGCATTCTGTATCCGTTGCAGGCGGGATTATGCACTTGACAAAGGCCAGGCCAAGCGGGCTTGACAGCCTGCGACTGGCGCGAGACGTCCAGGGACTGGTCCTCCGCGGTCCGCAGATCCACCTTCCGCCCACCGCTCAGAACCGACAGCTCACTCTCCATTCCGGCCATGCTCAGCAGGCCGGGAGCATGACCTGCTGCAAACTCGACCAACACGTCGACATCGCTGTCGGGACCGAAATCCGTCCGTAATGTGGAGTGAACCCCCGAGGGTGGACAGTGGGGGTTGGCTGGATTGACCGGTTGAGGGTTTCAGGCTGCATACACACTCTCGAATTCCTCAGGCGGCCTGTAGCGAGGGTGTCCTAAGTTTAGTTGGAATTTGAAGTGACCTCCGACCTCGGGTAAGGTGGGTGTGAGGAACACAACACCGAACCATGAGAGGAAGGAGGCCACCAATGGAGAGAGTGCCACAGCTTGTACGTCGAGGCAAGAAGGACCGAAGGATGGGTGCGCCGAGTGAGCTGGACTGGGAAGCGATCGAGGCGCTGAGGACCGAGATGCGGGTGGAATTGATCCAGGAATTGATACCGCTTGGGCTGGCGGAGGTGGGGCGGGTGCTGGACGAAGAGGTCGAGCGGTTGGCGGGTCCGAGGCACGCCCGCAAGGGAGAAGGAGAAGTGATCTACCGGCATGGGAGCAACCCGGGCTCGGTACGCCTGGGCGGGCAGCGTCATCCGGTCCGGGTCCCTCGGGTGCGAGGTCTGGAGGGAGAGGCGCGTCTGGAGTCGTACGAGCGCTTGCACTGGGCGGCGGGCGAGGTGGACGAGGGGTTGTTCCGCAAGGTCCTGCTTGGGATCTCGTGTCGTGACTATGAGGCCGCGGTGGAGGCAGTGCCGGGGGCGATCGGGCTGTCTAAGTCGACGGTGTCGCGGGAGTTCAAGAAGGCGACCGCCAGGCAGCTGAAGGCGTTTCAGGAACGTGAGCTTACGGAGCTCGACGTCGTGGCGCTCTTCCTGGATGGCAAGACGTTTGCCAATGACGAAATCGTCGTCGCGTTAGCCGTGACGATGGGGGGAGACAAGGTGTTTGCGGGATTCGTGCAGACGGAAACGGAGAACGCCCGGGTGATCACGAGCTTTCTGCGCTCCCTGAAGGATCGGGGACTCGATCTGTCGGCCGGAGCGCTGGTCGTGATCGACGGCGCCAAGGGGCTGAAGTCGGCAGTGACGACGGTGTTCCGGGGCCAGGTGCTTATCCAGCGCTGCCAATGGCACAAGCGAGAGAATGTGGTCTCGTACCTGCCACGCACCGAGCAGAAGGCCTGGTGTGGACGTCTGCAGCGAGCCTACGAGCGGCCCACCTACGAGGAGGCGAAGCGGGACCTGAAAGCGATGCGGGCTGAGCTGGACGAGCTCAACCAGTCGGCGGTTGCAAGCCTGGACGAAGGGTTCGAGGAGACGTTGACCCTGCATCGACTCGGCGTGTTCCCGCTGGTTGGCCGTTCGCTGAAGACGACCAACGTTCTCGAATCCGTGAACGCTCAAGCCGAACAGCGCTGTGGGAGAGTCGACCGATGGAGAAACTCGAACCATAAGCAGCGCTGGCTCGCCGCCGCGCTCATCGACATCGAGCCTCGGCTCAGGAGGCTACTCGGCTATCGCCACCTCCCGTCGCTCCGTGCCGCGATTCAGAAGGAACTCGGGATCATCCATCCCGATAGCCAGACTCATGCCGCAGCCTGAGCGTCCCGAGGTCACTCGAGTTTCAACTAGCTTTGGGATTGACTCCCTGTAGCCGAGGGAGGAGTGCAAGCGTCTTCGATTGTATACCTCCTCAAGGAAGTGGGGGAGTCGGTTGGCTAGGTCATCAATCGTGCTGTAGTCGTTTGCGAAGATCTCCTCGTGCTTCAGAGTTTTGAAGAAGCTCTCGACGTGCGCGTTGTCATAGGGATTTCCCCGCCGGGACATCGATCCTCGGATACCGTGGACGGCGAGGCGTGAGCCGTAGGCTCGAGACGCATACTGGACCCCGCGATCGGAGTGGTGAACCAGGCCAGCCCGCGGCTGCCGAAGATCGAGTGCGGCGTCGAGTGCGGCTAGGCAAAGACGCGTGTCCAGGAGATGGCTGATGGCATAGCCGATGACTCTGCGCGACCACGCGTCGAGCACGACGGCGAGGAAGACGAATCCGGTGGTGAGCCGGATGTAGGTGAGATCTGCCACCCAGAGCTCGTCGGGCCCCTCAGGAGTGATCGACGATCTCAGGTTCGGGTAGATGGGCTGCTTGTGATCGCTGTTCGTCGTAGCGAGCCATGCGCGTACCCGGTGGGGCGTGAGCGCATGCTCACGCATGACACGCGCGACTCGCTTGTGATTAATCACCAGGCCACGTCTCCGGAGCTCGTGCGTGACCCGTCGGTATCCGTAGGCGGGGAACTCGGCCAGGATGTCTTCGATCCGAACGCGCAGATCCGTATCGGCCTTCTCCCGGGCTGCCCGGTGGCCCGCATGCGGTCTCTTGTAGAAGGTGCTCCTCGCCATGTTCATGAGGCTACATCCCCGTCGGATGGGGACGCCCCTGGACCGGAGATGATCGACGGCCGCGCGCCTTGCTGCGAGGGTCGTATCAACGCCCTTTTTTTCATGACGTCGAGCTCCATCGTCAGCTGACCGATCTTGCGCTCAAGCGCCGCAATCTTTGCCCCGTACTCGACAACCTCCTCCTGGAGGTGGATCTCCCTTGTGAGATCCCCTGCTTCGTACTTCTTGATCCAGACCATCAGCAGGGAGTGGGGGACCTCGTGTCGTGTCGCAATCGACCTCGCGCTGCCTTCTCCGTCCAGATAGGCTTGGACGAGCTGGATCTTGAACTCTGTGCTGTACCTCCTGTGGCGTCGAACCGTCATTGATCCTCCCGGGTGATTACGGAAGGTCAATCCATCGCCCTCTCTGTGTCTACTTTTAGGGGTTCACTCCAATGCCGAGCCAAAGATCGCTAGCTTCTGAACACCGTGCGGCCGTCAGAACGCGGCTAGTTCCGTCTTTGGGATTGAGAGTAGCGGATTCATGACCGAAACATCCGGCTTGTATCGATGGTCTCGGTCCCGTTCTATTCGGCCGACCGCCAGCGGGTCCTGATCCCGCGCGGCACGCGCGTCGTCGGCACGGCCCGGGCCGTTCAGGACCCGGACCAGAGCCGGCTCGCCGTCGCGTTCCACCGGCTGCTGCTCCCCGACGGCAGCTGGATCGACCTCGAGTTCACCGGCCTGAACCAGGCGGGCGAGGGCGCGCTTCGGGACCAAGTCGATCGCCACTACTCCAGCACGTTCGCGGCGGCCGGAGCCGTCGGCGTCGTAAGCGGACTCGCCCTGGCCGGCGGTTCGCCGTTCGGCCTGAGGACGGGCGTCGGCCAAGGCCTCGGCCAGAGCGCGACCTCGGTTCTCGACCGGTTCCTGAACCGGCTACCCACGATCACGATCCGCGCCGGCCATCGCCTGCGCATCTGGTTCACCTCCGATGTCCTGGTCCCCAGGTCCGGGACACGGCAATGACAAACAAGGAGCTCATCATGCGTCACCGCAGCCTTACCACCGTCCTCTTGGTCTCGGTCCTGATGCTCGCGAGCGCTGGGCCGGCCAACGCCCTCTTCGACATCGGCGGCGTGATTCAGCGTGCCCAGATGATCGCGAACCAAGTGACCCAGCTTGCGAACCAGCTCAGCCAGATGCGGACGATGACCCGCCAGCTCACCGAGCTCGAGGAGCAGCTCGACCACATGAAGGACGTCGCGCGCGGCGAGGTGGACGCTTTGGTCGAACCGTTCGCGGAGCTCGCGGCCGGATCCATCGGCCTCGTCGGCAACGACCTCGACTGGGGCTCCGAGTTCAGCGGAGCGGCCGGCGAGCTGGTCGACGCGGTGCGTGACATGGGGAGCGGAAGCTCGTTCACCGACGTCTGGCGGAGCGCCCAAGGGGTGGCCGACCAGGTGAGCGAGGCGGACATCCTCGAGCTGTTCCGTAACCGCCCGGCCGAGGCGTCGTCGCGCGCGGTGGAGGACTACCGCCAGGCCAAGGAGACCGCCGACCGGCAGAGGGTGCTCGACTACGCGATGATGGACGCCGCGGCCTCGCTCGCATCGACCGTCGAGAGCGCGCAGGACTCGTTCGACGACCTGACCGCGAACGGCAACCTGTCAGCCACGGCACTCCAGCAGGCGCAGGTCGCGGCCGCGCTGACCCAGGGCCGGATCAACGCCGCCGTGGCGCAGGTGCTCGCCTATCAGGCCGTCGAGCAGGCGAACCGGATGCAGCAGGCCGAGATCGGCCGGCTCGAGCGGCTCGCCGAGTGGAGGGACGCGCGCCTCCGTACGAACGCGATGGCCGATGCGATGCGCACGGCCGCGTTCCAGAACCGCGACCGGCTCCGGGAAGGGCTCCTGTTCAAGGTCCCGTCGTTCTACATGGGCGGCCAAGTTTAGGCGCGGGGAGCGACTGTCATGCAACTCCTGCCACCGCAGTCGATCGATCCGAACGTCCCGGCCCAGATCCCCGCCGATCAGCTCCAGGACTTCAAGGGGTTCCTGGATGTCGTGCTCGATACGGTGGTCGGCGGCGCCGCGCCCGACGTGCTGACGCTCGGCCACCAGCTCTGGGGCGGTCTCGCGGCGATCGTCGTCGCGTGGAGTGGGCTCAAGATCGCGTACAGCGGCACGCTAGAACCGTGGGCGCTCGTGCGTGTCGTGCTCGGGATCGCGATCCCCCGGACGCTGCTCCATTACTACAGCGTCCCGATCCCGGGCGTGGGCTTCACGTTTCCGGCCATGGTCGCGGCCGGAGGGATCTGGCTCCAGAACCTGTTCATCTCCGATGTCGTGTCCGTCGGCTACACGGAGATGACCGCGCTGGTGCAGGCGTTCGCCGCACGGCTCGGCGCGGCATGGTCCGGCGGGAGCCTGATGACCCTCATGACCGAGGGCGTGAGCGTGTTCTTCTCGTCCCTCGTCGCGCTGATGATGGGCGTGCCGCTCGTGCTCGGCCTCGTCGCGCTCTTCTGCCTGACCTACGCGCAGGTGATCTGGGCGCAGGTGGCGCTCGCGATCGTGATCCTGCTCGGCCCCGTGTTCATCCCCTGGCTGCTGTTCGAGCCGCTCGCGTTCCTGTTCTGGGGATGGTTCCGCACGCTCATGGTCTACACGCTCTACGGCGTCGTGGCAGGAGCCATCCTGAGGGTCTTCATGGGCGTGGGCATGGGCTACGTCACGACCTATACCGGCGCCTTGATGGGCACTGGCTCCTCCGACCCGGCCGAGCTAGGGCTGTGGGTAGTCGTCCTCCTCCCGCTCGTCGTCTCCGGCCTGATGGCCGGCATGAAGGTGGGCGAACTCGCCGCGATGCTCGTCTCCGGGTCCGGATCCGTCGGGTCGGGATTCATGGCGCTCGTGGTGCGCGGAGGCGGGCGCCTCAGCGCTGCCGCGAATCCGGCCCGCCCCCCAATCCCCGGAGGCTGAAGGAGACGTCCATGAACCGAGAACACGATGCCGGCCGCGAGTACGCGGAGATCTGGGGCGAGACCGTCGAGGCGAACCGGAAGCTCCGGACGCTGGCGATGATCCTTGCCGCCACATGCCTCACGCTCGGCGTGCTCCTGCTCCGCATCGCGACCGTCGAGCCGCCCCGCCCGATCGTCGTACGGGTCGACGAGGTCGGCCGCGCCGAGGCCGTGGCCTACGAGGCCGCAACGGCGCAGGCGGATCCGCTCGATCCCACGACCAAGTACTTCCTCAACCGGTTCATCTCCGACTTCTACTCCAGGCGCCAGGCGACGGTCGAGGAGCACTGGACGCGGAGCCTCCGGTTCCTCTCGACCGAGCTGGCGAACGCCGCGTTCACGCGCGACGGCGCCGAGGTCGCCGCCATGGCGGCCGGCACCTCCGACACCGAGCACCAGGTCGAGCAGGTCGTGCTCCGCATCCACCCCGCACCGGAGGCGCCGCACGGCGCGACCGCCGATTTCGATCTGGTCCACCTCAGGCAGGGGCAGGAGACCCGGCGCGAGCGCTGGTCGCTCACGCTCCGGTTCACCTTCCTCACCGTCATCCCCTCCGAGCTCGTCGTCTACAACCCGATGGGCATCCTGATCACCTACCTCCAGGCCGACCGTGCCCTGGTCACGGAAGCCCCGCGATGATCGCGCATCTCGCCGGGCGAGAGAGGGCGCTCGAGCCGTTCGGCTGGACGGGACGCCAGGCCGAATGGATCGCGCTCGTCTGTCTCCACAGCGGCGTGTTCACCCGAGACCAGATCTCCGACTGGCTCGGGATCCACCGCCGCACCGCGCGCCGGTTCATCCGGGACATTTTGGACCAGAGGCTGGCGGCCATGGACAGGCTTGCGGGCCGGAGGGTCTGCCGGATCTCCGCGCGCGCAGTCTATCGGGCGCTCGGAGCCGAGGATATCCGCCACCGCCGGATCGCGTCGGCCGAGGTGCTCGTTCGCCGCCTGCTCTCGCTCGACTACGTGATCGGGCACACCGGCCTGCCGTGGCTGCCCACCGAACCGGAGAAGGTCGGCGCGTTCGAGGCGCTCGGCATCGAGCGCAGCATCCTGCCCGTCCGGGTGTACCGGGGCGCCGCAGGCGAGACGCGGCGCTACTTCCCGCTCAAGTAGCGTAGTATGATCGTCCATTTCATCCCATGCTGTCCCATAGTGTGCCATAACTCATGTTATATCAATGTTATAGATCACGTACGGGCCGTGTTCACAGACTCCCTCTTGTGCTGATTTGTACCATAGTGTACCGTTGTATATCTGTCGAAAAGTGATACATATGAGAACACACCACGGGATGGTACATGCGTAAACGACCGCTTACGGCTGCCTTCGTGGCAAGGGTGAAGACGCCGGGACGCTACGGCGACGGGGGGCACGGCGGGCTCGGGCTGTACCTCCGCGTCCACCGAATGAAGTCCGGGCGCGTCTCCAGGTCCTGGGGTCAGCGGATTCGAGTGGGAGGGAAGCCCACCAATCTCGGACTGGGCCCGTACCCGGTCGTGACGCTCAAGGAGGCGAGAGAGAAGGCGCTGGAGAACAGGCGGTCGATCCATTGGGGCCACGACCCGAGAGCCGCGAGGGTTCCCACCTTCGAGGCGGCCGTCGAGAAGGTGATGGCGATCCACTCGCCGACCTGGAAAAACCCCTCCTGCATCGCCGGGCAGTGGCGGCAGACGCTGCGGGATTACGCATATCCGCGCATCGGCCGGAAGCGCGTGAACGAGGTCGCGACGGGCGACGTGCTCGACATCCTCAAGCCCATCTGGTCGAGCAAGCCCGCAGCGGCGAGGGTCGTACGTCAGCGGATCGGCGTGGTGATGAAGTGGGCCGTCGCGAAGGGCTACCGGTCGGACAACCCGGCGGGTGACGCCATCGCCGCCGCGCTACCGCGCAACGGCAATGCCACCAGACATCACCAGGCGCTCCCGCACGGCGAGGTGTCGGCAGCTCTGGTCAAGGTCCGCAACTCGGGGTCCCATGCCGGTGTCCGGCTGGCGCTCGAGTTCATGGTCCTGACCGCGACACGCTCGAACGAGGTCCGGGGCGCGGCGTGGGACGAGGTCGAGCACGATGTCTGGACCATTCCCGCCAGCCGCATGAAGGCGAAGCGCGCTCACCGGGTTCCCCTGTCGAGGCGGGCCCTGGAGATCCTTGAGGAAGCCCGGAAGCGCCACGACGACGGCGGGATCGTCTTCCGGGGCGCGAAGGGAGGAGGCATCAACGCCTCGATGTTCAGCGGCTTGCTCCGGCATCTCGGCATCGAGGGAACGCCTCACGGGATGAGGTCCTCGTTCCGCGACTGGTGTTCCGAGACGGGTGTGGCTCGCGAGGTAGCCGAAGCGGCGCTGGCCCACGTCGTGAAGAACAGGGTCGAGGCCGCGTACGCCCGCTCGGACCTGCTGGACCGGAGGCGCGAGGTCGTGGAGGCCTGGGCCGACTATCTCGCCAGCGAACGTCGAGACCCGGAGGCCGAACCGATCCGTTGAGGCGCTGGCTCATGACCCGTTACCTGTCATGAGCTGAGCTACGCAATGTGCAATATTGGGGCTGGCGAGGGGTGACTCCGCCCCCTTCGACCCCCCGGAGGCCCACGCTGCGGCGGCGTTCGCGGGCGGGGGCTCGGCCCCCTTTCCCCTTGCCGGCGCGTCCTGATGGTTGATCGCCGCACCGTCACCGCCGCCGCCCGCGTATCACCGGCATAACTCGCCGCCTGGCGGGCCAAGGCCGCTGCCGCTGGCGTGTCGCTCTCGGCGCTGCTACGGGACGGGCAGGCCATGGCGCGCACGCGGACGTGGACCGCACCGGCAGCCGCGGCGGAGCGAGAGCGCACCCGGCAGATCGCGCGCATCGGCAACAACCTCAACCAGACCGCCCGCTGGGCCATCGGACGCTTGGTGGCGCGAATCAAGGCAAGGAATCTTCTAAAGTCAACCAGGACTGCACGATCTGCGTTTCTTGCCGTTGGGCCGTGACGGGTTCCACCGTGCGCGAATTGCGGGACAATCGCCATCAAGTGGCGGGAATTCGACTCGCTCCCGTTCCGGTAAGGGCCACCTACATTAGCCTTGCTCGTACTGGATCTCGAATTTACCAAGGGTGTCGTCAGCGAAGGCCATTCCCCCGGCGTTGCACAGGTCGTGTTCAAGCATAGACAACAGTGCTCCGGCGTCCGAAACGTCATCTAACGCGTATCTTGGCATCGCAGTCACGCCGTGCGAGAGCTCTCCCGCCAAGTGGCCTCGCCTAACGGCACTCGCGCCCCAGCCGTTATTCGATCTCGGCAACACAAAGACCTTCTCGCCTGTGACGTGCATGGCTACCTGCACGGCATACTCTGCTCTCCCAGCATCAGCGTAACGCCGGAGCGTGTCAGCCCAGCAGATCACGTTTGCAAGCTCTCGAACGGCGTAATCCGAATACAGCAGCTCATTGTTCACGCCCTCCATCACAGACAACCAGCCGAACTCCACTAGTCCATCGCAATGGAGCTCGAGGTAGCCTTGGTACGTGAAGTCTGGCAGGTCGTCGTGTTGTGGGCGACTTCTTGCTGCGCGAAGCTGAGGGTTCCACCCAGTGTCGCCAACGTGATGGAAGTCTCGTAGACCGGCAACGATGGCGGGTTCGCTATCCGGCAACTGTCGTGTGACGGTGACGCTTGGCGTATTGAGCCCTTCAACGAGTTTGAAGTACGGACGACATATCGTCGCGAGACGGATGTCGTCGCCGACAGGTACAGCCGTGATGCGTATTCCGTAAGCATTGTCCGGTGACGTGAGCCGCTCGAACTCGTGGTCAAACTTTGCTGCTCGCTCTCGCAGCTTCTTGTCTAGCCGCTCAAGGCCCCGTGTTACGTTCAGCGTCATGTCTTGAACTTCACGCATCGACAGTTCCTCGCTTCGGTCCCACCGACGGACGGGACATATCCACGTGCCCTTGATACGATGCGGCGCGAGCCGTGAGCCGCCAGGGACCCTAAACACTACGACTCCGGCATCCGTTCCGCTGGTGACCACTGGGAGGATTTCACACGACGGTAGTTGCGGCTCCACGCGGTCGCGGAAGATGAGCCGGAAGCGTTCAGCCAACTCCTGACATTTCGGAATCGCGCAGATTCCCTTGGCCACGGGAGGCGTCGCGTTCTTATCCTCCTCAATGCCCAAGACGAGCACACCACCGTATGCGTTGGCGAAAGAGACTACCTCCTTGAGGATCTGGTCTTTGGCGTGACCGCCGATCTTCATCTGACCAATCATCCACGGATCTCGGTTGCTCGTCCCTTTCGCAGGCAGCTCCCTCTTGAACTCTATTTGGTCACCCTCGGGAACGCGCGAAGTCACCAGTGATCTGATATCAGCGGCGGTGATCTGGTCGATGGGCTTGGATAGTATGGCGGTCATTTCTCGATAACCTGCTCTGTTGAAGAGTGTGTCGGCGGCGTCCCAAGTATCCGTGGCAACCGGTCCCGTGTCATACCGCCCAGCCAGCCGACAGAACCTCTGCCTGTTCGAGCACCGTCCGCGTCGCCTTCTCCTGTTTGTCGGGCGGGTAGCCGTCCTGGCGAAGGATACCTTTGACCAGCCGACGCAGGTTGGCGCGGACGTTCTCGCGTAGCGTCCGCCCGATCCTGACGTTGTTCCGCACGGTCTCGACCAACGTTGAATCCCGTTGCACGCCACCTGAACCTCCTAATGCGCAGCGGAGCAAGGCCTCAGGAGCAGGGCGGCGATCCGCCGCGCGGTGTCGGCGAAGTGCTGAACTTCCTCGGCCCGAAGGTTCCGGCCGAGAACTTTACGCTCGCGGTAGGACAGCCACTTCTTGAGGATCTGGTAGCCACCGAGCCTGTAGTCCCAGACCGCGGCGGGGATGTTGCGCCAGAATGCCTCCCCGTTGAGGTAGACATCGAAGGTCTTGTCGCCGAGAACCGGCAACGCGTCCAACATGGCCGTAGTTTCCTCCGGTGTGTAGGCTCGTTCCTCAGCGCGGCCTCGGCCGGGCATCACAGCGTCGCCCGACCCGTAGTGCCCCCAGCCGACGGTGACGACGAAATCGGCGCCCGCCATGTTGCGTCCCCCGACGGTACACGGAACAGCGATAGCGGCGGCGGCGGGACGCAGCGGGGTTCGAGTGACGCCGGGCACCGGCATTTCTGGATCGAGTAGAGCGGCTAGCTCGCGCCCATGTGTCGCCGACCGGGCGAGCGCCTCAGCTGCTCCTTCAGCCTCGCCGTCTGGCCAGCCGGGCAGCGGGATGCGCGGCCATCCCATGCGCAGCGCCCCAGCGTTGGTTGCACGGTAGCTGGGATCGTGCACGACGGAGATGACATGGTAGAACAGGTCTTCGACGCCAAGCTCCAGACGGTCGAGATAGCGCTGCGCCTTCCCGGAGAGATTGGCATGGCGCCCGGCGCCGGTACCGTCCCCATGGCCTTCGTCACGAAGCCAGGCCGGAAACATCAGCGCGCCACGCTCGATTAGGTGCCGAGTACCGATGTGTCGCGTGAACCACGTTTGCGGTTGCTCCGCCCCTTTCCGCAGATGTTGGGCGGCGGACAGCCACATGTTCCCGTCGAACACATGCGGCCTGTAGTCGGCGCGTGGACGATCAAGCAGAAGGCCATCCTCCTCCCAATAGAGCCAGCGGTTGTCGAATGGTCGGTACGCGAAGCGGATGAATCCAGATTCATCTGGTCCGCCGCGTCTCAGCAGCGCGTCACGCACTGCGGGGGCATCGAAGCGCGCCGTGGACTTCATGACCCTCGGATAACGCCGTGCGATTTCCTCATGGCTCAACGCGGCGTCGAAGTAGTCGCCTACACGCGCTTGGAGCCGGTCAAGATCAGTGTCCACGAGGAATTGATCGCGACAAGTCTGAACGCCGGGAAACGAGACCGGGAACAGATCGGGCAACGAGGGCCAGTCGAACCAGTCGGCGCTCACCGCCGTTGGCTTGAACGGCAAGCCCAAGGGAAGATTGGGCTCCAATGTTGAGTAGCCCGCATCAATGGCGCCTGCGTCGATACTCTGCAACAGTGCTCGCCGTCTCTCGTCAGCTCTTGCCTGATGGAAGTCACGATACCGAACATGCCGACGCGGCGGGGTATCGGTGCCGGTTCCCGACCTGGAAAGCAGCGCGATGCTAGTTCCGATCTTGATACCTGACGATTGGCCTCGAAGCGCGAAGACCGTTTCACTGGTTCGTCCGTCCGGAGCATATTCTGATATGATGCGGTCGCCGTGAAGGTTGTCGATCCGGATCGCATCGAACGCTTCGAGAAAACGCTCGCGCATTCCTGTGAAAGACAGCCCATCGAGCCACGAATAGTTGGAGATGAAGCAAACAACACCCCGGCCGGTCTCCTCGACAATACGCCGCTCCGCCATGCGGAAGAAGCGAACGTAGAGATCGTTCAGGCCCTGGCCTTCGGGCCGGCGCACGCGCCTCGTCGTGCGATAGGCTTCCGAGAGCTCACGCTCCTCGTCCACTGCCATGCCGGCGAAGCCGTTGTAGGGTGGGTTACCGAGGATCACCAGAATCGGGGTTTCCTGCTTCACCCGATCCGCCCGGTCACGTTCCTCTTCAAGCTCCGGGAAGGGCAGCGGCTTGGTAACCCGTGGCTCCCAGCCGGTGAGCGCATTGGTGAGGAACACGCCGGCACGCTCGGTTCCATCATCCGCCAGCGGCGCGTCGAGGTTCTGCATGGTCAGGCCGACCTGCAAATGCGCGACGACGAACGGAGCGGGCATGATTTCGAACCCGAACACGCGCTCCGTTGCTGCTTTCCTCACCGCCTCGCCCGCGAGCGCGCCGAGCCCCTGTTCCTCGAGGTTGGCGGTGATGCGGCGGAGCACTTCCGCCAGATAGGCCCCGGTGCCGCAGCACGGGTCCAGCACATAGACGTTTTCTGCTGCAAGCCCGTCCGGAATGTCGAGATCGTCCTTCAGCGCCCTGTCCACGCGGGCCACCATGTAGCGGACCACTTCCGTTGGCGTGTACCAGACGCCCAGTTCCTTGCGCAGTGCGGGGTCGAAAGCTTCGAGGAACGGCTCGTAGAAGTACTGCACCGCCTCGCCCTCGTCGAACCGCGAGAAGAACGTGGCCCGGTCCACACGGTCAAGGGCCGCCGATGTCCAGTCCAAGACCTCGACGAGGCGAAGCGGCTTCAGTTGGCCGGGATTGGACAGTTGCAAGAACAGGGCGCGAAGCACCGGTGCCCGCAGGTGCCACACCGCGTCGCGCCATCTGAACCGTTGCGTACTGTAGCCGCCCTCGAACAGCGGGCCGTCGGTCTTCTGCTCGTGGCGCGACCACAGCACCCATGCGGAGAAGACGCCGTAGAACAGCGTCTGGATCAGGGTCGAACGGAAGAAGCGCTCTCCCCGCTCCCCCTCGAACTGAATCCCGAGCGCTTCCTCCAGCGCTGACCGGACGGTTACGAGCGACGGCGCGTTTCCCGCCACCTCGACACGGGCCAAGCCGTCGCGGGCATAAGAAGCGAGAAGCCACGCCAAATCCTTCGGCTCGGCCAAGGCGGCCCGGTGCGAGAGTGCACGAGAAAGGTACTCGCCGAGGCCAGCGCCGACTTCGCGGGCGAAGGCGCGGGGCTTCTCCACCTTGTTCCAGAAGTCGTCCGCATCCTCCGCCAGCCGAAGGGTTTCGAGCTTGGCCGGACTGCCCGTCCCGTCCGTGCCCACCAGAACGAAGTCTCGCAGGTTCGTTACAAGCACCAGCCGGTAGCGGCCCCAGTAGCGGCTCACCTGCTTCGACTTCGTGGTGAGCCACGCATCGTCCACCACGCCCTTCACCTCGACGACCCCACGCTCCGGGACCTGTCCCTCCCGTGGCCGGCCCTTCTGGACCTGACTCGCCGTGTAGAGGGCAAAATCGGGATGACCGGCACCCTGATCCGCTCCCTCAAGAACGCAGAAGACCTTGGGCTTGAGCCCGCGCCCGACCGCTGTGAGGAGGTTCGCCAGCGCCGGATAGTAGGAGCGCTCCCCGGTCCCGCCGCCCGATGCGCGCACCCGGCGAAGATCGGCGAAATACGCTTCCGCCGCCGCGATCAGCTTCCTACTTGGTCCGGTCATCGTGCCTTCCTGGGTCTCGGACACGCCACCCTCTCAAGGTCGCGATCTCCGGCGACTTCGGAAGATACCACGACGGACGGGTTCGCGGCGGTCGACCGGCATCGTCGAAACTGAGCGCGCGGTAAGCCGGCTCGGTTGGATCGCAGGAGGGCTTCGATGTCGGCCGCAGGTTCGCAGATTCTCGGAGGGACCCGCGCCTCGTCCGGATGCCGATTCCCTCGGACCATTCCCTTGGCGGGGTCTCCGGGCCGGCCCCCGGCTGGATTGAAACCCGTTGCGGATCAAATCCGTAGGATGCCGCCCTTCGGGTAACCGAAGCGTGGAAGGGTAGCACGACCAAACGATGCGAAACGCCGGAGGAGACGCGTAGTTCAGGTTGATCCACCCCACGGCGGAACTGATGCCCGTTTCCCCCGACAGGGGCGCTGGCGGGGATCAGTCGCCGCACCGGCTTCGTGGGTACATGGACGGCCCGGCATCGCGGGCCTCCATCCCGCCGCCGGCCGCGCTTCGCGAGGCCCGTTGAACGGGTTTCCCGGAGCGCTCGCGGGGGTGCTCCGCCACCGAATTGGCGGCGGCCGACGACGGCTCTCGGAGACGTCGGCGACGGGCTTGTCGGACGCCGCTAAGGCGGGAGAGCCAGCCTACCCTTTGGGGCCACGCTTCGCGGGTCCCCGGCAGGGGCTGGCGGGGGGCTGTGCCCCCTCTGACCCTCCCAACGGCAACGGCATATCATGGGCGCTGGACGCGACGTGTGGGTGAAGATCCGCGCCAGCGAGGCGGAGCGTGCCGAGTGGCACGCCAAGGCCCGCTCCGCAGGGTTAACGCTGTCGGATCTGGTGCGCCTTCGAGGCGCTGATCAGCCGAGCGACACCAGTTATGTACTGCATCTTATCCTGGGTTGTCTGGTACCCCACCTCGAGGGCAATCACCGCCCCGGTGTCAGCATGCAGATGTCCTTGGGTTCACCCCTCACAGTTCTCGTAGTCCGAGTCCATGCACGCACGGGCCAGTTCTGTTGCACGCACGATCTGGGTGGCGGTCATGTCGTCTTCGATTGTGTCCCTCAATTCCCTCGCGATTTCGGACCCATTGGCACCCGCAATGTTGGACCACACGTGCGCTAGCGTAGCGTCCTTGAGGACGCCTCTGCCGGTGGCGTACATGACCCCAAGGTTGAACTGCGCGCTGGCATTGCCCTGCTCGGCGGCCATCCGGTACCAGCGCACCGCCTCGGCATGATCCTCCGGGACGCCCTCGCCGTTGTAGTACATGTACCCAAGGTTGAGCTGCGCGCTGGCATTGCCCTGCTCGGCGGCCATCCGGTACCAGCGCACCGCCTCGGCATCATCCTCCGGGACGCCCTCGCCGTTGTAGTACATGTTCCCAAGGTAGAACTGCGCGTCAGCGCTGCCCTGCGCGGCAGCCATGCGGAGCCAGCGCACTGCCTCGGCATCATCCTGCGGGACGTTCTCGCCGTTGCCGTTGGCGTACATGACCCCAAGGATGACCTGCGCGCTGGCATTGCCCTGCGCGGCAGCCATGCGGTACCAGCGCACTGCCTCGGCATCATCCTCCGAGACGCCTTCACCGGCGGCGTACATGATCCCAAGGTAGTACTGCGCATTCGCGTTGCCCTGCGCGGCAGCCATGCGGTACCAGCGCACTGCCTCGGCATCATCCTCTGAGACGCCTTCACCGGTGTAGTACACCATCCCAAGGTAGAACTGCGCGTCAGCGTCGCCCTGCTCGGCGGCTTGTCGGACACCGTCGAGGTTAGGAGCGTCCTGCGCCGGAAGCGGCGCGGTGTCGAGTGCGACCGCCACGACCGCGGCGACGGGTATCAGGATCAGTCTGTTCATATCGACTGCCTGTACTCAAAGCTTACGGTAGAGGTGCACTCGGTCGCGCTCCCGCCACGGCCGCAAGCTCCGGATCGGCGTCGCCGCTCTGGCGGCCGTGGTGCAACCGCAAGGCCGCCAGCGACATGCGGAATCGGCGGCGCCCGAGCCATCGGGGGTACCCCGGCCTTGCTCGGTGATGCCCGGCTGCCAGACGGCCGGCTGGTCGGCGAACGGGTGACCCGCCGCCTCGAAGCGGCGCTCAAACCGCCTTCCCGCGAGGGATATTTCGACGGGAGCGACCCCTGGAGGGCGGGGGCCAGCGTGTGAAAACACACCTGGCCCCGCGCCCGTACCAGGCCCTCGGCCTGGGGGGTCGCTCCCTTCCCGGTCGGTGCCGCCCGTGCGGCGCTGACCGCCCTGCTCGCGGAAGCGTAAGACACTGCCGCCTCTGCGGATATGCGGTGGGTCCGGTGTGAATCGCCGGAGGGGAAAAGTGTGAATCGACCCTCCACGTCGTTTTCACACCCAGTCGTGGCATGACAGGCAGGCCGACCGTGGGAAGTGCGCCCCGGAGAGGCGCACTGGCTGGGGTTCCTTCTTCGTCAGCTCGACGATGCGTTCGAGGTCGGCCTGAATACTCCCATACCCTTCGAGCACTCGGTCGTTCCTCTGAAGACGTCGGCGTAGAGGTTGCCGACGGCGAGCCGACCGTCCTTGCCGCGCGGGACCGCCACGTAGGAGATCGGCTTGCCGAGCCGGGAGGGATCTCCATGCCTTTCTGAATCGCCACCGGGGCTATTTGTGCATCGACCTCCCAGGGTCCCTTGCACACTCCAGTCCTGGTGTGGCGCGTCAGCTTCTCAGCGAATTAGAACGGCAGGGTGACCTGACCCTCTGAAACGAGACCAGGTGCAATGTTAGGATCGACCTGGTCTGAAGCTTTTCAGCGAGGAGGTCAGGATGGGAAGGAAGCGACACACTCCGGAGCAGATCATCACTGCACTGCGGGAGGCAGAGGTCGGTCTGGCCCGCGGCAAATCCGTGAAGCTGATCAGCCGGGAGCTCGGCATCACCGAGCAGACGTACTACCGGTGGAGGCGGGAGTACGGCGGGATGAAGGTGAGCCAGGGGCACGGTGCCTGAAGGAGCTCGAGCGCGAGAACGGGCGCCTGAAGCGAGCAGTGGCGGACTTGACACTGGACAAGCTGATCCTGGAGGAAGCGGCCGAGGGAAACTTCTGAGCCCCGAGCGCCGACGACGTTGTGTGGTGCGTGTACGTCAGCAGCTCGGGGCGTCGGAGAGGAGAGCGTGCCGGGTGCTCGGGCAGCCACGCACCACCTAGCGCCGGGCGAGGAAAGTGGCGAGTGACGAGGGGGCGCTCCGAGGTGATATCGTGCGACTCGCGAGTCGATTCGGCCGCTACGGCTACCGACGCGCGTCACGGACATGCTCCGCATCGAGGGCTGGGGGGTGAACCACAAGCGGGTGGAGCGGATCTGGAGGCAGGAGGGGCTGAAGGTCCCGCAGCGGCAGCCGAAGCGAGGTCGGCTGTGGCTCAACGACGGATCGTGCATCCGGCTGAGGCCGCTGTATCGGGGCCACGTCTGGTCGTACGACTTCGTGGCCTCGAGGACGCACGACGGGCGTGCGCTGAAGCTGCTGACAGTGCTGGACGAGCACACGAGGGAGTGCCTGGCGATCGCGGTGGCTCGCAAGATCCGCTCGCACGACGTGCTCGAGGTGCTGGCCGATTTGTTCGTCCGACACGGGCCTCCCGAGTATCTGAGGTCGGACAACGGACCGGAGTTCACCGCGAAGCTCGTGCGGCGGTGGTTGGGGCGCGTGGGCGTCGAGATGCTCTTTATCGAGCCGGGCAGCCCGTGGGAGAACGGCTACAACGAGAGCTTCAACGGCAAGCTCAGGGACGAGCTGTTGAACGGGGAGATCTTCTACTCGTTGGAGGAGGCGAAAGTGCTCATCGAACAGTGGCGGCGGGAGTACAACACCATCCGACCCCACAGCGCCTGCGGCGGCTTTCCCCCGGCCCCTGAGGCGATTAAGCCGTCGCCCTGGTTCCTGAGGATGCCCGTCCTTCACGGCCCTCCACAGGTGCTGGGACTAACATATGGATGTGGTACCGCTCTTGGGGGCAGGTCACGGGGGTGTACGCGACAGCGTAAGATTATCCTTGGACGGTGGCCCACTGAGGCCGATGCGCTATGTGGTGCGAACCGACCCCTTCATGGAAAAAGCCTACAGGCAGCTTGCTGATACTCGTGACGCCTTTCCAGCGCCAACAACCTCAGCACACATCTGGGAATTTGACTTGCCGGAAAACCTCGAACCTGGAATCCATAGTGTGGTGGCTGAAAGCGAGGATGAATTTGAGCAGCAACAAAGCGGTGTTCTTTCGTTTGAGGTCACTGAAGTGGCACGGTGACTGAGGGTAGATTTCCGTTGCGCTTTCCGCCTAGGAAGCGATCTTATCCTATGGAAACATATGCTTTCACGGGACTTAGATAGGAGAAATGTCGATGCGCCGTCTGCTTCTGACCCTTTCGGTGGTGGTCACCTGTGTCGCGCTCGCGCAGCCGGTCGACGCCCAGTTCAAATTCGGGATCCAGGGCGCCGCCATCACCAGCCTGGATGACACGTTCCTGGAGGGGTCGATTGGCGCCGGAGCCCGGCTCATGCTCGATCCGCCGCTCTTCCCGCTCGCGCTGGTGGGCTCGGGGGTCTACTACTTCCCGGACTGCGGCGCTACTGACTGTAGCGACTGGACCGCGTCCATCGCCGCCCAGATCCGTCTGCCGACGCCGGTCATCAGCCCGTACGTGCTGGGCGGATGGCAGATCCGGCGGTCTAAGACAGTCGGCATTAGCAGCGATGAGAGCGGGGTCCTAGTCGGCATCGGTGTCCAGGTGAACTTCGCCCTATCTCTGTTCCTCGAGGGCACGATGGAGTTCCGCGACGAAATCACGGGTGCGCCGGATTTCGACACCGACCCGATCGTGATCAAGGGCGGGATTCTGATCGGCTGATCTCGATGTAGCACGACGTTGGCCCACCGCCGGGTGGGCGACGCGGAGGGCGGCAAGTACCTCGACGATGAGCACCCCCTTGCTCACTGACCATTATCCCCCAAGCTACGATTGATTGGAGCCCGAAATTCCTTGCTTCTCCCGTCGACCCATATGAACGTTCATCGTGCACGTGTTCGAAGGTATGAGCGCGCACGCCGGGCTTGTTTGAAACGGATTTGACCTGAGACGAAAACCATCTGAACAGTTCATAATGAGACAGGGCAGGGGCCATCGACAACCGCCCTCCGGCAAGCTTCGCTCCTTCGCCGTTTGCCGCAGCTTCCCAATCTTCTTCATCTTCTCGGCACGAGCCGCCGTGTCCGTGCCGGTCAGTGCGCGATGGCGGCCCGGTAGGCGGCGGGGTCATCGCACCGGTCACGCCGTCGAGAGTGAGCCGGATACTCTACGGAGCAATGGACCCTTCGGCCCCTCGCTTTGGGACTTAGGCTGATCGCTCGAACTTGTCCGCGGTCGCCTGCGGCCCCGCAGAAACCCAACGGGTAACACGACTTACGACCTTCGGACACACCATGTGATACACGTCTCTCACAAGGTGTTGCCAAGTCTTTGTCCCATAGAGACTTGCGAAGACTGATCCCGGCTTCCCGCTCAAGCTGCCGGTCGCACTGGACTCGGGCCGTGCAGTGTTCGTCTACGTCGATCCCGGACACGATACCACGACCGCGCTACGCTCCTGGGCCGTGGCACATCGCGGCCTCTGGGAAGCGCTGCGGGAGCGCGGCCGATCCATCGAGGTCGTGGCCGTCGTCCGCACCGTGAGGGAGCTGCAGCGGGCCCTGACGATCCTCGAGAGCTGGACCAACACATCTACAGCATCCTGCGCCTCCGCTGTTCCGGAACCCGACAGTGCGGCCCGCCGCGAGATCGTCCGAATCGAGCAGGCCATCCGCGCCAAGGATGAGCGGGTGCTCAAAGAGTATGGCGACCTGCAGGCCTGCCTCAAGCGGATCGTCGAGCTGAACGACCTCCACCGATCCTCGAGTCCAGGAACGTTGATCCACGGCTTCGCGACATGGCGCTCGAGACGGCTCCCTGGAGGCGGATTTTGAACGCGGATCGGCGAGGGCCGGTGCTGATCGGCGGGTGCACATCAGACAACGGGGTGCATGTGCACCGAAACGCCATTTTCATGTGCGCGCCAGCGCTCCCTTATGTGCCTGGCTGTCTTACAGTTGCGGCACGGCCGCCGGAGCTGCGACGCCGCTCCGGAGCTTTCGGCCGAAGAAGGGAGCGACCCCCCCTTTCGGGATGCCTCGATCGGCATCGGGGAGGGCTGGCATGTGCACACCCATGCCACCCTCCCACGGGGGGTCGCTCCCATCCATGGATCCCTACGGGAAGGTTGTCAGCGCGATGATGAGGCTGGCGACGCTCGTCCTCGTGGATCATCCCCGCGAGGTCATAGAGGCGGCACTCGCACAGGTGGTCCGGAACGGTCGAGGCGGCCTACAGGTGAACGGACCTGTTCGAGCGTCGGCGCCGGCTCATGAACGACTGGACCGCCTACGTGAGTAGGGAGCCTACGGCAGATCACTGATCGTTCCGATCCGACAATGCAGCCGAAGCGTCTCTCTGAACCGCCCCGCATCGGCTAACCCGAATCAGGTTGGAAGAGAGTCCAAGTTCAGCGGCAGGCGTAATCCAGGCCATGGCTTCGCGCATGAGTGGGACGGCCTGCACGTGGATGGACTGTACCACCGTAGCAGCTATGATCTCGTCGAGAGCTTACTGAGGGATCTCATTCGTAAAGCACGCGAGTGGGCAGACCGTCATTTAGCGTTAACCGCCAAATGGCGAAGGGTCTGGCGCGGTTGCTCCTGGCCGCCTGCGGCCGCTCGGCCTCCTCGCGATGCCGGACTTGGACCGCCGTTGCCCTCGACCGAGTGGAACGGCCTGCCTTCTTCCCGCGATTCAGCGACAGCCGAGGCAGAGCGGGGGGCGTTACACGAAGGGAATGGATCCCATCCTGCCGCTCGCCCTGCGGTTCGCGCAAACGGCCGCGAGCTACGAATGGTTCGACTGGCCGTCTCTGCCCGATCTGTTCCCGAGCGACCACTATCTCGATAGACTCATTTCCGGCTCTAGCTGTGGGGAGTACTCTAGGAACGTCGGGCACTTGGCAAAGGAGTGATCGTGCCAGAACCATTAACAATGATTTCCTTGGGAGCCGCCATTGGTGGAGGGGCTGGCAAGTTCGTTGAAAAGGCCTGGGATTCTGGAGAGAAATGGGTAGTGTCTCATTTTGCAAATCACCAAGAAACAGCCAAAGCTAAGGCCATAGAAAACTCGACAGATTTCCTAAGAATGCTTGGCAAGCGTGTAACTGACTTGGAAACAAATAATCAGGTATCTGAAGAGTTCTTGTCCACCGCTCAAGAACATCCCGATTTCTCTGTTGTTTTGCAAAAGGCGATACTAAGTGCCGCTCAAACCGAAAGTCAGAGTAAGCACGACCTATTGTCGCGTCTAGTGGCAGAACGTATTCAGGCTACACCTGAATCGTTAGTATCGATGGCGAGTAAGATGGCTTGTGACGTTATTGCTTACACCACACCAAATCAACTATTAATACTAGGATTGCTTGCAAATGTCTTATATGTTGTGCCAAGCGAATCAATGGATGAAAGCCGAAAGATTCAATGGATCCAAACCAGACTATCTAGTTTCATTGACGTAAATCTCAGCAACATAGATTATACACATTTGGAGTCCCTATCTTGTATGAAGGTCACATCAATTATATCTCGAGATCTATCCACGATTCTTAAGAGCAAATTTGGGGGTGCGTTTGATTTTGATAATCTTAAATCAACACCACTAGGGGAAAAACTTACACGTATATGGCAGGAGGATCGCCTTAAAACGTGTGAACTCACAACGGTAGGGCAGATGCTCGGCGTAATGGTCAGTGATCAACAGTTGGATGGAAAAACGAGTTTCTCAGAATGGGGTTAGTGATTTGGCCTCGGTTACTCGGACCAGATAAAGGGGTTTCAAGATAGGTCAATGGACCCTTCGGATCTGACTACGCATGCGCATCCGCTTCCTTACCAATCTACTGTCCAGGAAAATCAGGGGCGCTAAAGCGTAACGGTCAGGCGCGAGCCCCGCCCAGGCCGTCTGTTCAAAGGCATCCAGAACCGCGCCGATCTGCGCGTCGGTCGGAGTGTCGTCCGGTGCCCAGGCAATCACGCCCGACGTGTACTTGTGCTCGAACTCCAGCGAGTCGGCGACGGCGGCCACCCGATGGGGATCCCCCCGGAGAACCGCCACGCCCGCGCGCGGCTGCCCCGTCGTGTCGCGCGCCCCGAGGAGGTAGTCGACCACCGCCCGGGCCGAGCCCCTGCCGCGCGGCAAGCACTCAATGTGCATCGCCCCGTCTCCGTCGAAGCGGGCGACGGCGAGTAGCGACCGCTCGAACGACACGAGATTGGCGATCACTGCGACGGCCTCGGCCTCCGTCTTGTGGGTGTTCGCCCAGCGCGCGAGCTGGTTCAGGTTGTTGCCGATGCGCGCGATCTCGCGGATACGCTCGCGCTCGATGGCCAGTGCCGGCGCGGCAAGCCGGGGGTTCGAAGGGGAGCGCAGCATCCCCTCGCCAGAGCGCAAT
Source organism: Longimicrobiales bacterium (assembly GCA_965219445.1). Lineage (GTDB taxonomy): Bacteria > Gemmatimonadota > Gemmatimonadetes > Longimicrobiales > Gaopeijiaceae > UBA822. The sequence continues at coordinate 966,739 of CBDCNQ010000005.1, forward strand.
GTTCAACATTGCGTGGGCTGGCTTACGCTCATTAAGTGCGCCAGACAGCCCCCGGCGCGGCCCGCGCAGCGAGACGCCCATCTGGAACGACCAGAACCGGACGCTGCCCGTCCGGGTGTCGGATCCGACCTGATAGGTGACGGACCCGCTCGCATGATGAGAGATCGCTGCGTCGAGCCCGAGGCGCGGCGTCACGTCCATGGACATTCCGGTGCCCAAGCCCGGCGAAGAATGCCCAGCTGTCGAACCGCGCCACGCGTGCGAACCCCGTAAGGCAGGGCTGGACAGGTCCGGTCAGAGGCATAGGGAGCGGCCTCAAGGCCCAGATCGGCATCGACGCTTCGGAGACCGCTGCGCAACCACAAGGCGGCCAGTGACATACGCCAACGACGGTGTACACATCAGAAGGCCAGTCTTAGTGCACATCGACCCCGACGTCACATGTGCATCTCTGGATCGGCATCGGCCGCGTCGAAAACCTCGCGGGTCCGCAAAGCGCGTGTTGGCTCAGACATCTAGACCTCCCCGGCCACTTTGCGGGTGGCCTCTTCGAGGATGTCAGTCAGCGCTCGCAACCCACCGTCGATCAATTGGCGGTCGGTGACACGGGGTTCCGATGACTCCCCGCGGAGGGCGTCGTAGCGGGCGCCGACGAGGCAGGCGAGGAGAAATGCGATACCTTAGCGCCCGTGGACCGCGAACACCTTCTTGTCCATGCGGATGCTGCCGTCGAGGTCGATCAGGTAAGTTTAGCTTGCGGGTCGCCATCAGGGCCTCGATGGCCGCTCGGGCGTTTTCGAGCGACCTCGTGGAAACTCGAATCATCTTGCTCGCGTCGGGCATTGGCCTTGCTCCGGGTCCAGGGTTGTGCGCGCTGATCTCTTGTGCGCCTCGGTCTATCCGATATCCTCGTCGTGGCGCCGTACAAAGCTCAGGTAAGCGCGCTGGCCGAGGCGTTACCCGAAGGCACCCGTGTCGGCACGGTCGACAAGTTCCAGGGGCAGCAGGCGCCGGTGGTGATCTATTCGATGACGAGTTCCAGTGCGGAGGACGCGCCTCGCGGGATGGACTCTCTCTACAGTGCGAACCGGCTAAATGTGGCGACCTCGAGGGCGATGTGCCTGGTGGTGGTGGTGGGTAGCGCGGACTTGTTCGCGCCAGAGTGTAAGTCGGCGAAGCAGATGCGGTTGGCGAACGCGTTTTGTCGGTTGAAGGAGATGGTGCTTTAAGTGGGCGTATTCGTCCCTATTGCGGATTCCTGAACTTCACTAAATCGATCTCCCAAGATTGGAGTTTCCATGGCCAGACTCGCTGAAGCCGCCCCAATTCTAGAGGCCGCCGAGCAGTGGAAGAACGATTGCCTCCTAGGGGGCGGCTCGGTGTTTTCAGATAAATCCCTCTGGACCCGCCCCAATTTCGAAGCCCTGAATCGCTTCTATGTAAACAACCTCGATGAGGGTGAAGGCGATTTTTTCGGCAAGCTGAAGAAGCAGCTGGAACCGGCACCCGCTGGGGCGAAGCAACTCGCGGCAGAGTTGTTTTGGGTGATGTACCTGATAGTCCATGAGTCTGGGGCGCGTTCTGAGACGAAGCGCTTCCAGATCAAGAAGGTCTGGGAGTGGTCCGGAGAGCCCCTGCCTCAGGATCACCCCGCCCTCGGAGACCTCCTCGCGGCGGGAGTCTCCCGTCCCGGGACCGCATACAATACGCACCGGTGGCGAGAGCTCGTTTTCTTTGTCACGACGATGTGCGATTGGGTGGCGCTCGACCCCTCCCAACAGGCGGAGTTACTGGCCGATCCTTGGAAATATGCGGACTGGCTCGAGACGCGGGATTTCGCCCCCGGCCGTCAACTTCGCCATGTTTTGCTCTTCCTCCTCTTCCCGGATCAGTTCGATCGAATCCTGACGACGTCACAAAAGCAGCAGGTCGTCCGGAAATTCACCGCAACATGGGGCGAGGCGCCGGACTTCGACTATTCCGACCGGGTGGCTCTAGACCGCGCAGTCCTGGCTGTGCGGGAGCGACTCGAAGCCTCAAGTGAAGGCGAGGAGGTGGACTTCTATCGAGCCCCTGTGGTCGAGGTCTGGCAGGAGCCGAAGGAACCTCGTCAGGAAGAGCCCGAGGATCCAGGCCCTCCTTTACTGCCACAGGACCAAGCCGAGGCCTGGTTCCAGGAGCGCTTTGGGAACATTCGCGTCTGGGCCTTGAGCCCTGGTGAGGGGGGGCGCATGTGGCCGGATTGCCTCCAATCGAGCATTGCGGCGATCGGCTGGGATGACTTGGGAGATTTGAGCGAGTACGACTCCAAGGATGCGATCCTCAGCGCGCTTGCAGGCGAGGATGGAGATTCGAGGCCGATCATGGGTGCCCTCGCAAATTGGCAGTTCAGCCACGAAATATCCCGCGGCGACCTCGTCATCGCCAAACAGGGTCGGTCGAAGATCTTGGGGTGGGGCCTTGTGACCGGAGAATACCTCTATGAGCCCGACCGAGCCGAGTATCAACACACTCGCCGCGTCGACTGGGAGCTGACAGGGGCCTGGAACATTCCTAGAAAGCGAGGCATCACGACCAAGACCTTAACCGAGTTTACGGAATACAAGCCCTGGATCCGGTGGGCCTTTGATCGTATGGAAGGAAAGGACGGCGGAACGGTTGACCCCCCAGTTGGATCCGACCCGCCGTATACGCTTGAGACTGCTCTGAAGGGCCTCTTCCTTCCACCAGGACAGTTCTCCCAGATCCTCGATACCTTCAGTCGTCGGAAGAACTTGATCCTCCAGGGCCCTCCCGGTGTGGGCAAGACGTACATTGCCAAGCGTGTTGCGTGGAGCCTAATCGGCCGCAAGGATCGGACTGCGGTTCAAATGGTCCAGTTTCATCAGTCCTACGCATACGAGGATTTCATCCAAGGCTGGCGTCCGACGGACACAGGTGGATTCACCCTCCGTGAAGGGGTGTTCTACAAGTTTTGCAAGCGTGCGGAGGAGCATCCCGATCGGTCTTTCGTCTTCATCATTGACGAGATTAACCGAGGGAATCTGTCTCGGATTTTCGGCGAACTGCTCATGCTCATAGAACCGGACAAGCGCGGGGAGGAACACGCGATTCCTCTGACCTACTCCGAACCTGGAGAGAACTTCTCGGTCCCGGACAACGTTCACATTCTCGGAATGATGAACACTGCGGACCGCTCCCTGGCCATGGTCGATTATGCGCTCCGCCGTCGGTTCGGGTTCGTCACGTTGGATCCGGGCTTCGGCGGTGAGCTATTCCCACCGTTCCTCCTCGCGGAAGAAGTCCCTGAGGCGGTGGTCGAGCTGATCGACAAACGAATGCTCGCTCTTAATGAAGAGATCAGGAAGGACATCAAGAACCTGGGCCCGGGGTTTCAGATCGGGCACGGCTATTTCGTCCCGAGTGGGGATGAAGAGGCGCTCGACGAGGAGTGGTATAGAAGTGTGGTTCGGACTCAGATAGTGCCTCTGCTGAAAGAATACTGGTTCGATCAGCCTGCACGGGTCGATGAGTTCCGCGACATGCTACTGGCGTGAAAATCCCGATCAAGAACGTTTATTATTTGCTCTGCTACGCATGGAGCCACGTAGAGGAGAGCGACCTTGTCGATGTCGCGGCGCTGGATGAATTCGAGCGCGTTCAGGATTTGCTGGGGACGATCCTAGCGGACGGCACTTTCCGACTTCTTCGAGTGGGCATTGATCGGGGCTATCGGGAGACCCGCGAAGATTTAGCAGGGATTCGGGGGAAGCTTTCGGTGAGTGAGATGGCGAAGCGTGCTCTACGTGCCCGAGGTAGGGCGGCATGCATCTTTGAAGAACTCTCACACGACATTCCGCACAATAGGATCCTTCGTTCAACACTCGCGGCCCTCCTGCGCGTCGACTCCCTCGATGTGAAAGTTCGTGCCCAGGTGGGCCTCGCGTACCGCAAGCTCGAGGGCATCAGCGTGATCCGTGTGGATGGGCAGGCGTTCCGACAGGTGCAACTCGACCGGAATCGGCAAATCTACCGGTTTCTGCTCTCGGTTTGTGAGCTGCTACACCGGTGCCTTCTCGTGTCGGAGGACTCCGGCGACGTCCAGTTCCGTGATTTCAGAGAAGACTCGACACGTATGTGGGAGTTGTTTGAGAATTTCGTCACAGAGTTCTACCGGCGGGAGGAGTCATCCTACAGAGTCAAAGGACAAGGGAAGATCCGCTGGTATGACCTGTGGGCGGCCTCGGATGTTGACCTAATGCGCGTGCCGGACATGAGGCCCGACGTGATGTTGGACGGTGCGGAACGCAGAATCGTGCTTGACACCAAGTTCTACGGAGAGGCCTTTGGCGGCCAATTTGGAGGCAAGCTCAGGTCTGGCCACCTTTACCAGATTATGAGTTACATGCGCAACCGGCAGGCGGTCGAACCTGCAGGTCCACACCACGAAGGCGTTCTGCTGTATCCCGTCGTAGACGAGCCGTTCGCGGTCGATGTCAGGCTTGAGGGCTTCCGTATTCAGGCCCGGGGGATCGATCTTGGACAACCCTGGAAGCAGATCCACGAGGATATGCTGGAGGTGATCGCCTAATGTCGTCTGAGTTGCCAGCAATGCATCCAGTGCGACGTAAGGGTTCGGAGCGATTCAGGTCGGGAGATGAGTCGCTGGACTTCAGTGTGTCCGATTTCTGGAGCTGGAGCGCATCGGATCTGGTCAGTAATACGGCACGGGGAGCGTTGGCCGAATTTATCGTCGCAAAGGCGATCGGCGCGATCTCCGAGGGCGGGGTGCGGGGAGATTGGGACCCTTGGGATCTGACCACTGAAGCGGGAATCAAGGTGGAAGTAAAGTCCTCAGCCTATATCCAAACGTGGTATCAAGAGGAATACTCTAGACCTGTTTTCTCCATTCGGAAAAGCCTTGGTTGGAATGCGGAGACCAACGAGTTCTCAGATGTGCCTGAACGACCCGCCGACGTCTACGTCTTCGCCCTTCTAGCACACCGAGATCAGACGACTTTAGATCCCCTCGATCTCGCTCAATGGGAGTTCTTTGTTGTTCCGCGGCTTGTTCTGGACGATAGGAGCCGGAGCCAGCATTCCATTACGCTTCCGTCGTTGCGCAAGCTGTGTGATGGGCCGGTGGGGTTTGAGGGGTTGGGTGCTGTTGTTGAGCGGGCCGTCGCCCAGCCTCGGCCGGGACGGGTGACCCCCTGAACCCCATTCATTATTAGGGTCTTTTGCTGAGTTGGGCTGAGTTCGGTTCAGTGCCGTAAGTGTGTTATCCGTTGGCACTTATGTGAGGTTGGTCTTTCGCTCCGTATTTCTCTGTTCTGCCCCGTTTGGCTGAGTTGGCACACTGGTGGCACACAAAATCGTCCGTGATTTGGGCCTTCTCGGAGGGCCATTGACTGACAGGCACACTCTTGCACCAGTACTTGAGCTGCTAACCCACCACCTTCGGCTATACCTACCCCAACTACGACGTCACAGCCCTCGCCGAGCAAGTTTGCACGGGATGTGGATGGGAGTTGACCCAGGTACGGTTCTACACCGGGATTCCTGATGTCGGCGATGACCCTAGGTGGCACCACTTCTGGACTCATAAGCTCGCAGCAATGGGCCGACAGGGCGTCGTCGTGTTCAGCAGGCCACTCCGGTACGGGAACCGCACGGTTGCGCTACCAGACGGCACGCAACACTCTTTTCTGACCCGAGAAGAGAAGGGGATCGACGTGCGGATCACACTCGACGTGATTGCGCTTGCTCACCGCCGCGAATACGACGTGGCACTTGTCATGAGCCAAGATCAGGATCTCTCGGAAGTCGCCGAGGAGATCCGGACGATCGCGCGAGAGCAGCGACGGTGGATCAAAATTGCCAGCGCCTTTCCGCAGAGCCCGACCAGTCCGAACCGCAGGGGGATCAACAAGACCGACTGGATCAGGATCGACCGAGAGCTCTATGACCAGTACCTTGACCGGCGAGATTACCGCTGGCAACCCGAGGGAGCGTAGGGCCTTCACCTGGGAGAACTCTTCCGAGGGTGCGTGCAAGAGCGGTACAATCAGAAAAGCACCTGGCACTTTGGATGTTGGCGGACACCGGTTCATGCATGGCGGATTGGGACGCTGGTCAGGTCGATGAGTGGATCATGGCGGGGGCGCGTCTTCAGGGCGCGTCCTCGATCCTCGGGGGGACAAATGGTCAAGAGAGACGAGACGCCAGAACTCATCGAGGCAAGGCAAGAAGCGGCGAAGAGTCGAGTGCGGGTCTACGTCACGCATCTCGCCGCAGCCTTCGTGTTCGGGGGCGGTGCGGTGCTGGTCGTCGTATTGGGCGCTGGATGGGTGAACGCCGGTGACGCCAACGTCATCGCCATGAAGGACGTCTTCATGACCGTCCTACCGATCGCGACCGGAGTGATCACCTACTGGTTTGCGGATCGAGCGGCGAGTAAGCGGCGCCCGGAGGAGGGTTCGCGGGACCGGGATGGCGTGCAGGATCAGGGGGACACATAGAGGAAGTGGCTGGCGCGCGTCCTCCGATAACTTGCCGCCCTAGTTTCCCCATCGGCTGGACAGCCTTCCCCGCCAGGGATCATTGGAACGGGAGCGACCCCCCCAGGGGCGGTGCGAGGTTTGTGAAACCCGCACCGCCCCACGCCATTACTAGGGCGTCAGCAGGGGGGGTCGCTCCCGTACCGGTCAGTGCCTCCCGTGCGGCGCTGACCGACCTGGCCGCGGATGCGTAAGATGCGACCGCGCCAGCGGATAGGCAGGAAGTCCCGTGTGAATCGCCGGAGGGCCAAAGTGTGAATCGCCTCCCCACGTCGTTTTCACATCCCAGTGGTGGCATGAGACGCAGATCGGTCATCGGAAGTGCGCCCCGGAGAGGCTGACCGTTTGCCAGGTGTTTCCGCTGTGGATCGGCCCTTGGCCAGTCTGCTGGCATGCCTGCTTCTTCAGCGCGACGCTGCGTTTCACGGCGGCCTACAAACCGCCATTCTCTCCGAGCAGCAGAAATCATTTCTGACTGCCGCTTATGCGCCTATTGAATACCGCAATCCAACTCTCGTGTTCGTCCCTTAATCCTGCCACCAATTCTTCAACTAGAGAGTCATCAATAGCTTCAGGGTGACCGTGTGCAAATCTGTTTCGGCATTCCTGCACACGTTTGAGGATCTGAGAAACATTTGAGTAACCAAGATCGTCAAGGTCGGTCCAGTATGTCGTCGAAAATAGAACTCTATAGAGCCTATCCAAGCGAGCGCCGATCGAAGAGTAACGTTGAAGAAGGTCCTTAGTGACCGTTTTGGGTAGGGACATCGTAGTTTCACGAATAAGTCTTTTAATACGCGCCTCGAAATATGCCCAAAACACAAGAACGACAATCGCCCGAGGAGAAGGGCGGGATCCCTCGGCGATCGAATGAAAGTGGTCTGCGTCAGTAATGGGTCTGAGCCATTCTCGTTCAAGCATTTGGAGGTAGACCCAATCTTCATACCGACCTTCGCCCCCCACGAGTGCGGGTGGCACTTTGTATTCTGTGCCGTCGGGCATTTGCACAGACGTCCACTCCAAAATTGGCATAGGCTCACCACAGGCAGGGCATTCCCCTTCTACAGTGCGGATGCCACCGCATCCGCAACGAATGTAACCGCTCCATAATGAAGCCCATGACCGCCCGTTTTCGAGTGAATCAAACCACATGGAATTGCTAGGCTGCATGTGCCTTATGGGAAATGGCGGACAAACTGTATAGCGGTATACCTGGTGCAGTGAGCACTACGGAGGAGTTTAATGCGCTGTTGTGCATTTCCCGCCCTTCTGCGTTCTTGATATCGACATTGTCGTGACGCGGGAGCCTTTGCGGCCTCGCTTATCGTCTGATCCTCTAGGCGTTCTCCTCCTTCTGCATCACCTCTCTTGGATCGGAGATGCGCGTAAGCCGCAGGATCGTACCGATTCGTCGTGCCGTGTCCGTAAAATGTTGGATTTCTTCGGCTTGGAGTCCCCGCTCGAGGACCTCGAGTTCCCTGTAGGAGAGCCACTTCTTGAGCACCTGGTAGCCGCCGAGCTTGTAGCTCCAGACAGCGGCGGGGATGTTGCGCCAGAATGCCTCCCCGTTGAGATAAACGTCGAACGTCGTGTCACCCAGGGCGGGAAGGACCTCTGACATTGCTTCCCGTTCATCAGGCGTATAGGCACGTTCCAAGGTACGACCCTGGCCAGGCATGACGGCGCTGCCCGACCCGTAGTGCCCCCATCCGGCGGTAACAGCGAAATCCTCGCCAATCATGTTGCGTTCCCCAACGGTACACGGAACAGAGATCGCGGCAATCTCGGAACGCAGGGGCGTTCGGGTGACACCAGGGATGGAGGTTTCGGGATCGAGTAAGGCGGCAAGCTGGCGCCCCCGTGCTGCTGATTCTGCAAGCGTTGCCCCTGAGCTTTCGGCCTCCCCGTCCGGCCAGCCGGGAAGCCAGATACGGGGCCATTCCATGCGCAGCGCCCCAGCGTTGGTTGCGCGGTAGCTGGGATCGTGCAGGACGGCGAGAACATGGTAGAACAGGTCTTCGACATCCGCGCCAAGGCGGTCGAGATAGCGTTGCGCCGTTGCCGAAAGGTTGGCGCGGCCCACATCGCGTCCTTCGGTACCTAACCCATCATCCCGCAACCAAGTTGGGAAATAACTGGAAAGCCCGTTACCGAGATTGTCGGCCATGTAGCGAAGCAAGCTTCCGCGAGAGAAATCTTCCTTGGCTTCACGCTCGCGCGCTTCGATCCAAAGATTACCTTCGAACACATGGGGCCGGTAGTCGGCCCTCTTCTCGTCAAGCAGCTTCGTGTCGCTTTCCCAATAGAGCCAGCGGTTGTCGAATGGTCGGTACGCGAAGCGGATGAATCCAGATTCATCTGGTCCGCCGCGTCTCAGCAGCGCGTCACGCACTGCGGGGGCATCGAAGCGCGCCGTGGACTTCATGACCCTCGGATAGCGCCGTGCGATGTCCTCATGGCTCAGCGCCGGGTCGAAGTAGCCGCCTACACGCGCGCGGAGCCGGTCAAGATCGGTGTCCACCAGAAACCCGTCGCGGCTGGTCTTGACGCCGGGAAACGAGACCGGGAACAGATCGGGGAGTGCAGGCCAATCGAACCAGTCAGCACTCACCGCTGTTTCCACAAAGGGAAGGCCCAGCGGCAACACCGGTTCGATCGTCGAGTAGAGAGCATCCGGTTCCGCCTCGGCCGTGGCAACCAACTCCCCTGGCTTGGCCTGTCCCCAGAGATTCCGGAACGCAACCGTCTTGGCGGGCTCGTGGTCCACTTTACGCACCAGCGTCGCGATGGCGGTGCCAACCTGAATTCCAACCGGATCTCCGTCAGTGGAAAAGATGCTCGGGTCGGGCGAACCGTCCGGTGCGACCTTGCCTGTCTTGTACTTGTCGCCGTTCAGGCAGTCGATCCGGATTGCGTCAAATGCATCGAGGTAGCGCTCCCGCATACCGGTGAAGGACAAACCGTCGAGCCACGAATAGTTGGAGATGAAGCAAACCACTCCCTGTCCGGTCTTCTCCGCGATGCGCCGCTCCGCCATGCGGAAGAAGCGAACGTAGAGATCGTTCAGGCCCTGTCCTTCGGGCCGGCGCACCTGCTTGGTCGTCCGATAGGCTTCCGAAAGCTCTCGTTCCTCGTCCACCGCCACGCCGGCGAACCCGTTGTAGGGCGGGTTACCAAGGATCACCAATATCGGGGTGTCCTGCTTCACCTGCTCCGCCCGGTCGCGTTCCTCTTCAAGCTCCGGGAAGGGCAGCGGCTTGTTCACGTGCGGCTCCCATCCGGTCAGCGCATTGGTGAGGAACACGCCGGCACGTTCGGTTCCATCATCCGCCAGCGGCGCGTCGAGGTTCTGCATGGTCAAGCCGACCTGCAAGTGTGCGACGACGAACGGCGCGGGCATGATCTCGAATCCGAATACCCGCTCGGTTGCTGCCTTCCTCACCGCTACGCCGGCGAGCGCACCGAGGCCCTGTTCCTCGAGGTTGGCGGCGATGCGGCGGAGCACTTCCGCTAGATAGGCCCCGGTGCCGCAGCACGGGTCCAGCACATAGACGTTTTCTGCTGCAAGCCCGTCCGGAATGCCGAGATCGTCTTTCAGCGCCCTGTCCACACGGGCCACCATGTAGCGGACCACTTCCGGCGGCGTGTACCAGACGCCCAACTGCTTGCGGAGGGCCGGGTCGAAGGCTTCGAGGAACGGCTCGTAGAAATACGGCACCGCCTCGCCCTCGTTGAACCGCGAGAAGAACTCGGCCCGGTCCACGCGGTCAAGCGCCGCCGCCGTCCAGTCCAGCACCTCGACCAAGCCGAGCGGCTTCAACCGGCCGGGGTCGGACAGCTGCCCAAACAAGGCACGCAGCACCGGTGCCCGCAGGTGCCAAACCGACTCGCGCCACCTGAACCGCGCCGGGTTGTAGCCGCCCGCTAACAATGGGCCGTCGCTGTTCCTCTCCTGGCGTGACCACAGCACCCACGCGGAGAAGATTCCGTAAAACAACGTTTGGATCAGCGTCGAACGGAAGAAGCGTTCCCCGCGCTCGCCCTCGAAGCGCATGCCGAGCGCTTCTTCCAGTGCTGACCGCACCGTCACGAGCGGTGGCGCGTCCCCTGCCGCCTCGACACGCGCTAGGCCGTCGCGCGCGTATGAGGCGAGCAGCCAAGCCAAGTCCTTCGGCTCGACCAGGGCGGCCCGGTGCGAGAGAGCCCGGCAAAGATACTCTCCGAGGCCCGCGCCGACGTCGCGGGCGAAGGCGCGAGGCTTCTCCAGCCTGCGCCAGAAGTCGTCCGCATTCTCCGCCAACCGGAAGGTTTCGAGCTTGGCCGGATCGCCCGACGCGTCCGCGCCCACCAGTACGAAGTCGCGCAGGTTCGTAACCAGCACGAGGCGGTAGCGGCCCCAGTAGCGGCTCACTTGATCCGAATTCGCGGTTAGCCAGGCATCGTCCCCAACTCCCTTCACCTCTACCACGCCACGCTCCGGGACCTGTCCGTCCCTCGGCCGGCCCTTCTGGACCTGCTTCGCCGTGTAGAGGGCATAGTCCGGATGACCGGCACCCTGATCCGCTCCCTCAAGAACGCAGAACACCTTGGGCTTGAGCCCGTGCCCGACGGCACCGAGCAGGTTTGCCAGTGCCGGGTAATAGGACCGCTCGCCGGTCCCGCCGCCAGAGGCGTGCACCCTACCCATGTCGGTGAAGTACGCCTCGACCGCAGAGATCAGCTTCTTGTTCGGACCTGTCATCGTGCCTTCCTGAAAGTCGGACGCGCCGCCGCCTCAGGGCGAGATCCTGTAGCTTCAGAACATATCACGAGGGGCGGTATTGTCTGCTCGCGTTGTCGAGCTGAAGGTACGGGGATCGGATCGCAATCGGCCGTCGCCTACGAAAGCGCCAAGAACGCTGCCTCCGCCTCCGCCTCGAACGCGAGAATCTCGGTTCGGCTGGATCGCAGCAAAGCCTCGATGTCGGTCGTGGTGCAGTTGCCCCGGCGGATCCAGATGACCTTCGGAGGCGGACCTCGGAGGAAGCTCACCTGATGGAAGTCCGAGTCCTTCGAGACAATGGTGAGACCGTGGTCCCGGGCGTAACGCCAGATCGCGGCGTCGGTCGCTCGGGCCAGTTCGACATCTCGAACGTGGACGGACCCCGGAAACACATCCGATATGCCAGCGACGAGACGCGGAGCAACGTTCTCGTCGAAGAGGAGCTTCACTCGGGCGGGATCGAAACGATCCTGCGCTCCCGCTCCGCTGCGAAAGCCAGCGCTGCCCGGATGTCTTCGAGTTCCAGGTCCGGGAAATCCGCCAGTATTTCCGCTTCTGTCATCCCGGACGCCAAGTACTCGAGGATATCGTACACCGTGATCCGGAGCCCGCGAATGCACGGCTTCCCGCCCCTCTTCTCCGGCTCCAGGGTGATGCGATCAGAATAGTTCATGCCCTAGAATACCCGTACGCCAGATCGGGGGTCAAATTTCCCCTCCGCTGGCATGGCTCCCTAGGACCGCCGTCGAGCCTAGGGGCTCTTCCTCGGCTCTGAGCCGGTCCAAGTAGTCGGCCCAAGCTTGCATTGGGATCCCTGACCACGTGGGCCAACCGGTGCTCGATGAAGTCGGGCCGAGAGCCCAACATCTCGTCCAGAACGGTGCGTGCCACAGCACGGAAGCCATGCAGGGTCATTCGTTCCGGGGGGATGTACAGAGCCCGGCAGTCCCCTCGCAAGGTGGAGTCGTTCATCGGCCGCACACGGTGCGGATAGCGTACATTCGGGAAGACGTAGCGGATGCCCAGGCAGCAAGCGAGCAAACGGCCGCCAGCGTGGCAGGAGTTGACGCTCGACAACCGCCACCTGTCTAGGGGCGTCCTCGGCCGCCCCATAGATTCCCGTTCAGGAAGAGGGATTTAATGAGGGAATGCGGTGGGACTGGTCAGTAATAAAGCCTTATATGACAATAAGTTACAATTGATTTAGCGCGTCTTGCGCCTTCGCGGCCGGGTCGGTCAGCGCCGCACGGGCAGCACTGACCGGGACGGGAGCGACCCCCCAGTCCGAGGGCCTGGTACGGGTTCGGACGCAGGTGTGTTTTCACACCCCTGCCCCCGTCCCTTGGGGTCGCTCCCGATCCATCAATCCCTACGCGGGAAGGCGGTTTGAGCGCCGCTTCGAGGCGGCGGATCACCCGTTCGCCGACCGGCCGGCCGTCTGGCAGCCGGGCATCACCGAGCAAGGCCGGGGTACCCCCGATGGCTCGGGCCACAGCCCAAGCCGCCAAGTCCGGGACGCGCCCGTCCCAGGCGACCGTGGTGCAACCGCAAAGCAGCCAGCGACATACGGAACCGCTGGCGCGCACATCGCAACGGCGGTTCCGTGCACATGCACCTCGATGTCGATGTGCACGCGCGGTACACCACCGACCCCCGGCGATCGGCGGTCAAGTTCCGCCCCCCGAGCCGCTCTCGACACGTCTGCAAAACAACCTGCCCATGATAGCGCCGGACTCGTGAATCGGGAAGCGCCAGCGCGGTGGGTCATCGGCTCGGAGCGGGCTGAACGCCGGAAGGCCCGGCGCACGCGGAATCGCCCATCTGGCGAAGATGCCTTTTCAGCGCGAAGTTTCAGGCGTGCAGATCGTGCAGTCCATCATCGAGGAGGAATCGAATGATGGCACGCACGAAACGAAGTCGGCACAGTTACGGTGCCGGCGAATGGAGCCGGAACCGGGTACGGGTGTTTCCCGATCCCAAGACCGGCCTGTTCCAGATCGAGTGGCGCGAGGACGGGCGTAGGCTCAGCCGGTCGCTCAAGCATCGGGACTGGGTGCGGGCGAAGAGGCAGGCGGACGAGTTCGCCGCGGGCTTCGCCGGGCCGGAGCTGAACGGCAAAGCGGAAGCCGAGCCCGAGCCGCTCACGCTGGAGAAGCTTTTTGACATCTACGGTGAAGAGGTGACGCCCACCAAGGGCAGGCATTCGCGGCAGCACGACAGGGCCGCGATGCGGATGTTCCTCGGGTTTCTCGGACGGAACCGCGACCCGGCGACGCTGTCGCAGCGCGACTGGGATCGGTTCATCCGGGCGCGGCGAGAGGGAAGCGTCGGACTCAGTGGGAGGCCGGTGTCCGACCGGACCGTCGAATACGACCTGAGGTTCCTGATCGCGATCTTCAACTGGGCGGCGAAGTCGAAGGACGAGCAGGGCCGCCCGCTCCTCGGCTCGAACCCGCTGAGGGGCCTCAAGACGCCCACTGAGAAGAACCCGACACGGGTCGTCCTTTCCGAGGAGGAGTACCAGGCGCTTCTCCGGGTGTCCCGCCAGGTCAACTGGCGGTTTCATCTGGCCCTCGTGCTCGCGCACGAGACGGGACACCGGATCGGTGCCGTCCGCCAGCTTCGGTGGTCCGACATTGACCTTGAAGGTGGAATCATCCGGTGGCGCGCGGAGCATGAGAAGTCGGGCTACGAACACCGGACGCCCGTGACCCCCGAGGCAATCGAGGTTCTGAACGCAGCGCGAAGGAGGAATCCCGGGACCGCGAACGCGCCCGTGCTGCCCGCGACCAGGAATCCCTCGACGTGCGTGAGCTTCCCGCAGGTCCGCTTCTGGTGGAAGCGAGCCGAGAAGCTTGCCGGTCTGGAGCCCAAGCACGGCAGGGGCTGGCACTCGCTGAGGCGGAAGTTCGCCTCCGACCTCATGGACCAGCCGCTCAAGGTGCTTTGCCAGCTTGGCGGCTGGAAAACGGCCAAGACGGTGCTCCGGTGCTACCAGCACGCCGACGAGGACCAGCTCAGGAACGCGCTCGACAACCGCCGCAGAGTTCGGGCCTGAACCCAATTAGCGGGAATCAATTGGCGGGAATCCGGCACGTCACGCTCGTAAGTTCAATGCGAGCAAAAGGATGCACATCTGCCACCGCATGCCCGCAAGGCCTTCGTCAACTGCTGTTCTAACGCGGTCATAGAGCTCCTTCACTCGTTCGATAGCTTCACGGCCGGCCGAGTGTCCACGGTCCAAGGCGGATAGGCGAGCGCGCCGGCCGGCAGCACCACGAACCGCTCCCCCTCGATCTCCCGAAGCGCGATTCCCCAGGTGGTCGCCTCGAGCCGCGCCAGGGTCTGGCGTGCCTCCCCGATATCCAGGTCGAGGGCGGCGGCCGTCTCGATCCGGGCCTGGATGCGCGTCGACAGCCAGTGCAGCGTCGCCCAGCTCCCGCCGCAGATGCCGAGCCAGAGGCTCAGGCCGACTACCAGGGGCCGGAGCCAGGCCTTGAGCAGGAGCGCGCGCATCCGCCCGGTCGCCACCGCCGTATCGCGTTCGATGGTACGTAGCGCGTTGCTCGCAACGCGCCTGGAGTTCGCGCCGAGCCGCTCGAGCTCGCTCGCGGTCAATTCCTCGATCGCCTGGCGTTCGCTCTCCAGCCGTCTGCGCAATCGCTCGGTCAAGTCGTTCGCGTTTGAAGTCATGTGCGTACACCTCTCCTTTCAGACGCCACCGGTCCCCCGTCGTGGGATCCAGGGCCGTCAGGTAGTCCTGGCCCTGGCGCGGCACCTCCAGGCCCGCCTCCCGCAGGGCGGCGACGATATCGGCCCTATTCCGTACCGTGCCGTGCTCGACACGCTGGAGCAGGTAGTCGCGGATCAGGTCGCGGGGGGCGGGCTCGAGCGCGAGGCCGGCTCGCAGGTGCGCCGCCTCGACGTAGGCGCGGTGCCCGGGTTGCTGCACGCGCGCCCGCGCCGGGTCATCCGGCCGGCTCCAGCCCTCCTCGGCGTTGAAGGCGTCGCGGAGCGGGTCGAATGTCTTCTGCCAGCCCGGCGGCGCGATGTTGAGGCTCCGGCCGGTCTCCAGGTCGCATCGCGCGGCGAGGACATGCACGTGAACGCCTCCGTCGCGCTCCCGATGCACCACGGCCGCCCAGGCGTAGCGGTCGGGCTCGAGCCCCGCCCAGGCCGTCTGTTCGAAGGCATCGATGACCGCGCCGATCTGCACGTCAGTGGGAGTGTCGTCCGGTGCCCAGGCGATCACGCCCGAGGTGTACTTGTGCTCGAACGCCAGCGCGTCGGCCACCGCGGCCACCCGATGGGGATCCCCCTGGAGGACCTCCACGCCCGCGCGCAGTTGCCCCGTCCGCGTCCCGCACCCCGAGGAGGTAATCGGCCGCCTCCCGGGCCGAGCCCGTTCCGCGGGCCAAGAACTTAATGTGCATCGGCGTCGGGGCGGACGACGGGGGCCAGTGTCCTAAGCGGCCGCTCGATGGCGACCAGGTGGGCGACGATCTCGACGGCCTCGGCGTTCGCTTTGAAGGTATTGGCCCAGCGGGCGATCTGGTTCAGGTTCGCCCCGATCCGCGCCAGCTCGCGGGTGCGCTCTCGCTCCACCTCGGCATGCGCCACGGTCCAGGGGCGCACCCGGCCCACCGACCGGCGCACCAGATCCGACAGCGTCAACCCTGCGGAGCGCGCCTTCGCGTGCCACTCGGCACGCTCCGCCTCGCTGGCGCGGATCTTCACCCACACGTCGCGTCCAGCGCCCCTCATGTGCCGTTGCCGTTGGGGGGGTCAGAGGGGGCACAGCCCCCCGCCAGCCCCTGCCGGGGACCCGCGAAGCGTGGCCCCAAAGGGTAGGCTGGCTCTCCCGCCGTAGCGGCCAAACTCGCCCGCCGACGCTCGGAAGCCTGGGCCGTCAGAATCTCCATACCCGTATATTGAGGAGCCCGCCTTATGCG
Source organism: Longimicrobiales bacterium (assembly GCA_965219445.1). Classification (GTDB taxonomy): domain Bacteria; phylum Gemmatimonadota; class Gemmatimonadetes; order Longimicrobiales; family Gaopeijiaceae; genus UBA822. Next base: position 983,013 of record CBDCNQ010000005.1, read on the forward strand.
GTGTCAACAACGGGCAAAAAGGCGATGTCCCAGGTGTTCCAGCGACGTACTAGAGGCGGACCGGGCTCCGCCAACGGACGCGTGAAGTACACCGAGGGAGCCGCGCAAAGCTGTGGCGACTCCTAGCAGCCCGCGGAGGAAAGGGTCGCCAAGCTGCCGTTGCTGGGAGTGACCCGAACGGCTACCGCTGCATACGGGCTCGGGCGCCCCGGCGCCGCGTACCCGCTGGGGAGCGGGATAGGGAACGACGTTCTGAACGCATCGTGGCGGATCAGCCCCGGTGTTAGCTGTCCGAATGAGAAGGCCGCCGCACTACCGTGTGAACCGACCGCATCTGGGATCGCCAATTGTCATTTGACAGGCGACGGACTAGAATTCCGCAGTGATTGCATCGTTCCGCCACCGGGGGCTGAAGGCGCTCTATGAGGGAAGGACGGCACAGCGAGTCGCGCCGGAGCATGTAGGCAGGTTGCGGGACATCCTGGCGGCACTCGATTTCAGCCGGGGGCCGGAGGGCATGAGTCTGCCGGGGTTCCGGTTACACGCACTCAAGGGGCCGCTGAAGGGGCACTACGCGGTTTCGGTATCCGGCAACTGGCGCGTGACCTTCCGGTTCGAGGACGGCGCGGCGGTCGATGTGAACTACGTGGATTATCACTGAGGAGGAGCTGATCATGGCGATGCACAACCCTCCGCATCCGGGCGGTATCGTGAAGCGGCAATGCCTCGAACCCCTGGGTCTGACCGTGACCCGTGCTGCCGAAGGGTTGGGCGTTACCCGGCAGGCGCTTTCGGAGTTGGTGAACGAGCGCACGGGGGTTTCGGTAGAGATGGCGATACGGCTGTCTAAGGCCTTCGGCTCGACGCCCGAGACCTGGCTGGGGATGCAGATGGCCTACGATCTTTGGCAGGCCCGCGGCCGCGCCGAGGAGATCGCGGTGGAGAGTTTTGTGGCGGCGTGATCCAGCCACTTGCTCGCGAAGCAGCGTCGTCACCTCAAGGCCGGCCGTCGTCGTGGCCGTCTCGAGATTCGTCAGCTTCTCCTCCAGGGGCCCAACTCCCCGCCCCCTTCGTCCGTCTCACGAACAGCCCCAGCACCCGACTCTCGAAGAATCCTTGAGCTCCTGAAACAACCCCAAAAGAGAATGCATTCCCGTGCCACTGACTCCTGAACAGCTAGCCCGCGAGGAGATCGACGAGCAGCTCGAAGCCTGCGGATGGGTGGTTCAGGACTTCACGTCCATGAACATCCATGCGGGGCTCGGCGTGGCTGTTCGGGAGTATCCGCTCAGGTGGAAGGAAGGCGCGAAGACCTGCACTGGGTCCGCCGACTACCTGCTCTACGCCGACGGACGCGCGATCGGGGTCGTCGAGGCGAAGCCGGCAGGGTATCCGCTGAGAGGCGTCGAACCCCAGTCCAAACGGTACACCGAGGGTCTCCCCGAGGGGATCCCGAACTACCGGTTGCCCCTACCGTTCGCGTATGAGTCGACGGGCAAGATCACCCACTTCACGAACGGCCTAGACCCCGACCACCGGAGCCGAGAAGTCTTCACGTTCCACAGTCCGGAGGAGCTGAAGCGGTTGGTAGAGCTCCAGTGCCAACTGCGCAGCAACCTGCGCGAGATGCCGGTGCTGGAGCCTGGGCGGCTATGGCCGGTCCAACGCGAAGCCATCACGAACCTAGAGCGGTCCCTTGCGGCAAACCGCCCGCGCGCACTCATCCAGATGGCCACCGGGAGCGGCAAGACCTACACGGCGTGCTCGTTTTGCTACCGCCTCATCAAGTTTGGAAAGGCAAAGCGGATCCTATTCCTGGTGGACCGCAACAACCTGGCCCGACAGACGCTGAACGAGTTCCAGCAGTTCGTCAGCCCCCAGACGAACGACTCTTTCACAAACGAATACGTCGTTCAGCACCTAAGAGGCAACGCCATCGACCCCGCTAGCAAGGTGATCATCACGACGATCCAGCGGCTGTACGCAATCCTGAGGGGCGACGAAGAGTTCGAGGCGGAGCGCGAGGAGGGCTCGATGTTCGAGTCGGGCAGCCCTGCGACGAAAGACCCTGTGCCCGTGGAGTACAGCCCGAGCGTGCCCATCGAGACCTTCGACTTCGTTGTAGTGGACGAGTGTCACCGCTCGATCTACAACGTCTGGCGCCAGGTGCTCGACTACTTCGACGCCTTCACCATCGGCCTTACAGCGACGCCGACGCCCCAGACCATTGGCTTTTTCAAGAACAACGTCGTGCAGGACTATTCGCACGAACGAGCAGTAGCCGATGGGGTGAACGTTGGATACTCGGTGTACCGCATCGATACGAAAATCACGCAGCAGGGCGGCCGGATCAGTGCTCGCACCTACGTGCCGCATCGAGATAGGCGCACGAAGGAGCGGACGCTTAAGGAACTGGAGGATGACCTCACCTATAGCTCGACCCAACTCGACCGCGATGTGGTCGCCGAAGATCAGATTCGACTTGTCGTACGAACCTTCAGGGACCGGCTTCCGACTGAGATTTTCCCCGGTCGCACTGAAGTCCCCAAAGACACTCGTCTTCGCCAAGACCGACAACCATGCCGAGGATATCGTCAATATCATCCGAGAGGAGTTCGGCAAGGGCAACGAGTTCTGCCAGAAGATCACGAGTAAGACAACGGGTGTCGCGCCCGAGGACCTGCTGGCCCAATTCAGAAACTCGTTCAACCCGCGCATCGCGGTTACGGTGGACATGATCGCGACGGGCACGGATGTGAAGGCATTGGAGTGCCTGCTCTTCATGCGGAATATCAGGTCGCTCTCGTACTTTGAGCAGATGAAGGGCCGAGGGGTACGCATCATCAATCCCAACGACCTTCAGAGCGTGACGCCCGACGCGAAGCAGAAGACGCACTTTGTGGTTGTGGATGCGGTTGGCGTCTGTGAGAACGACAAGTCGTTGTCGAAGCCGTTCGATCGGCAGCCGACTGTCGGGCTTGACAAAATCCTCCAGCAGGTTGCCCAAGGGATCGTCCACGCTGACATCGTCTCGACCCTAGCGTCTCGGCTGACACGGCTCGACAGGCAGATAGGAGACGAGCAGCGATCCGAGATAGCGGAGCAGGCGGACGGCAGCGAACCGGGGACGCTCGCAGCCAATCTCCTCGCCAGTATCGATCCTGACCGAACGCGAGAGCTGACCGTACGGAAGTTCGATCTGACCGAGGAACAGGCGCCAACTGAGAAGCAGCTCGCCAAGGTCGAACGCGAGGAGATGACGGAGGCGTTGAAGCCGTTCCATCGGTCTGAGCTGCGTGACACGATCCTGAACGTCCGACGGATCCTCGAACAGGTCATCGACGAGCTCACCCAGGACGAATTGATACGGGCTGAGTATGATCAGGCCGCTCTCGACGACGCCCGCTCGAAGCTCGCCAACTTCAGGCAGTTCATCGAGGATAACAAAGACGAGATCGAAGCCCTCCAGATCCTCTACTCTCGGCCGTATCGTGCTGGTCTGCGATACCGACACGTCAAGAAACTGGCTGAGGAACTGAAGAAGCCGCCACTGTCCCTGCACGACCCTATCAACCAGCTCTGGTCCATGTACACCGCCGTAGAGCCCCAGAGCGTGACAGGGGCAAGAGGGAACGCCCTCGTCGACCTTGTGGCCATCATAAAGCACGCGATCACACCCGAGCAGCCCCTCGAGCCTGTCGCTGAGACAGTTGAATCGCGGTATCGGGAGTGGAGAGGGGAGAAGGAGGCGACAGGCTTAGTCTTTACGCCCGAGCAGGGACTCTGGTTAGACGCCATCAAGGACCACATCGCGAATGCTCTGAGCATCGAGCAGGACGACTTCCAAGAGGTGCCCTTCAGTCAGATGGGTGGGCTCGGGAAGGCGCACCAGGTCTTCGGTGCCCAGCTCACAGTCGTGCTGGGTGAGTTGAACGAGAGGTTGGCTGCGTGAGTCAGACTGCCTCCGTTCCCAGCCGCTGGGTATCCTTGGCTCTTGAGGAAGCCGTCGATATCCATGACAATCTCCGCGAGCCCGTCAACTCAAAAGAGCGCTCCACGCGCCAGGGGGAGTACCCATACTACGGGGCAACAGGTCAAGTTGACTGGATTGACGGTTACAAGTGTGACGGGGAGTACGTCCTACTTGGCGAAGACGGTGCTCCCTTCCTCGATCCGTCCCGGCCGACAGCCTACCTGGTGCGTGGGAGATTCTGGGTCAATAACCACGCACATATCCTCAAGGGCAAGAATGGCCTTTTGGAGAATCGGTTTCTCCTTCACCTGTTGAATTCTCTCAACTATCGCCACTACGTCAGTGGTACAACCCGACTAAAGTTGACCCAGGGGTCGATGCGGAAGCTGCCCCTTGTCCTCCCTTCCATCCAAGAGCAGCACCGCATCGTCGCGAAGCTCGATGAACTGTTCTCCGAACTCAATGCGGGCGTTGCGGCACTGGAGCGCGCCCAGGCAACGCTGAAGCGCTACCGTGCATCGGTGCTCAAGGCAGCGGTCGAAGGGAAGCTGACGGAGCAGTGGAGACGGAACAATCCGCCCGATGAGACGGGCGAGGAGCTATTAAAGAGGATTCTGGTTGAGCGGAGAAGGCGTTGGGAGGAAGAGCAGCTTGCCAAATTCAAGGCGAAAGGGCAGAACCCGCCGAAGAACTGGCAGCAGAAGTACAAGGAACCCGTGGGGCCAAACACAACTGAGCTACCCGAGCTGCCCGAAGGGTGGTGCTGGGCGACGGTGGATCAGGTGGGGAACGTAGCGAGCGGTATTACAAAGGGTGGCAAGAAGCGTGACGTGACCCGTCGGGCTGTTCCCTATCTTCGCGTAGCCAACGTGCAGAGGGGTCGCCTCGACCTGAGAGTGGTCAAGACTATTTTGGCTTCGGACGACGAGATTCGCCGGTATTCTTTAGAGTCGGGCGATGTGCTCTTCAATGAAGGTGGAGATCGGGACAAACTCGGACGTGGTTGCGTGTGGTGTGGAGACCTGTTGGAGTGTCTACATCAGAATCATGTCTTCCGCGTGAGGCCGTTCCTTCGGGACTATTCCTCGGAATTCCTCTCGCACTACGGCAATTCGACCGGACGAGAATGGTTCTATCGACGGGCGACACAGTCCGTGAACCTAGCCTCGATCAATCAAACCGTTCTCCGATCGCTTCCTGTTCCACTTCCACCGCTTCAGGAACAGAAACACGTAGTCAGGCGTCTCGCTGACATTCTGCGGAGTGTGGAATTCGCTGGCACAGGGCTCATCCGCCAACTGAACCACGCTGCTTGCCTCCGTCACTCCATCCTCAAGCGTGCGTTCGAGGGCCGCCTCGTCCCACAAGACCCTACTGACGAGCCCGCTTCCGTCCTTCTCGAGCGCATTCCGGCCGACAAGCAAGCCAGTCGGAGCATGCGCCCTCCCACAAAGCCGAATGGGAAGAGGAGGAACCAAGTCCCGTGATGCCGAACAACCACACCCAGCAGATCGTCAACAAGGCCTGGAGCTTCGCTCACGTCCTGAGAGACGACGGGCTCTCCTATATGGCCTACACGGAGCAGATCACTTTCCTGCTCTTCCTGAAGATGGCCCACGAGCAAACCCAGCCGCCCTGGAACCGGGCCCCAATCGTTCCTGTGGGCATGGACTGGCCGAGCTTACTGACACGCGATGGCTGGGAGTTGGAGTTGCACTACCGACACATCCTACGGGAGCTCGGTACACAGTCGGGGATGCTCGGAGAAATCTTCAAGAAAGCACGACAGGAGATTCAGAACCCTGCGACCCTGAAGCGGCTGATCGTCGATCTTATCGATCCCGAGAGTTGGATGTCGATGCAGGCCGACGTAAAGGGCGACATCTATGAGGGGTTGCTTTCGAAGTCTGCTCAGGAATCACCGAAGGGGGCCGGTCAGTACTTCACCCCTCGTCAGCTGATTAAGGGCATCGTGGACGTGATGCAGCCACGTCCCGATGATACCGTTTGCGACCCTGCGTGCGGGACCGGAGGCTTTCTGCTTGCCGTCCACGAATATGTCGTCCGAGAACACGGCACGGAACTGGATCCCGACCAGAAGCGACATCTCCGCGAAGGCTTTGTGCATGGCTGGGAACTGGTCCCGGCGACCGCTCGCCTTGGGATCATGAACTTGTACCTGCACGGGATCGACGCCGATCCGTGCCCTATCCGTTCGGGTGTTGACAGCCTCGCGAGCGACCCTGGTGAACGGTTCTCAGTGGTACTCACAAATCCGCCGTTTGGGACGAGGAGCAGTATCCAGATCGTGAACGAAGCGGGAGGGCTGGAGAGTGAGGCTCACGCCTACGAGCGCCAGGACTTCTGGGCCACCACGAAGAACAAGCAGCTCAACTTCCTTCAGCATGTGAAGACGCTGCTCAGCATCCATGGCCGGTGCGCCATCGTCATGCCCGACAACGTCCTGTTCGAGGGTGGTGCGGGTGAGACCGTCCGCAAGAACATGCTTCAGCAGTTCGATGTGCACACGCTGCTCCGCCTCCCAACAGGCCTGTTCTACGCGCAGGGCGTGAAGGCGAACGTGCTGTTCTTCGACAGGAAGCCTGCACGGGAGCAGGCATGGACCGAACAGCTGTGGGTCTATGACCTCCGCACGAATAAGCATTTCACGCTGAAGACGAAGCCGTTGCAGCGCTCGGACCTCGACGACTTCGTGGACTGCTACAGGGCAGGTCGACGACGCGAACGCGAGAATACTTGGAGCGAAGGGAATCCAAAGGGCCGGTGGCGGTCGTTCAGCTATGAGGAACTGCTAAAGCGGGACAAGCTCAACCTCGACATCTTCTGGCTAAGGGACGAATCACTGGAGGACAGCGAGAACCTGCCTGAGCCTGAGGTGCTGGCTGCCGAGATCGTGGAAGACTTAAATGCTGCGTTGGAAGCGTTCCAAGCCATTGCCCAAGAGCTTGAGTCGTCAGGAAACACTGTATGAAGGACAAGACCATCTTCGAGGATAGGTCTTCCGGGCTCGAGCGAAATGCCGCCGCGTGAACGCACCTTTACCCCCGCTTCTGGGGAAGCCTCGCTCTCCTAGTAGGAGGAGTAGGTCAAGTATCCCCTGAAGGCTCAACGCTCACCTGTCCATCAACCTGGGACAGCCCCAGGGGTACCCGTACATGTCCACCATCCTTTTCGGCATCGCCGTCGTCATCCTAATCGCGCAGTTGGCGGGAGGCGGTGCAGGACATCGCCCGTACGACCGACGAGGTACGGCGGGCCTATGTCGACCCACTGGCCCGCCCGCCTGCGGGGTCCGACGACATCGACGAGCGGATCTTTAACCCCTGCATCGCTGCTGGGATCGCACGCAATTCCGAGCTGGACGGCGTCACGCCCTGGGAGATCCGCAGCATCTATCCGGAGACCTACGATCCGCTCGTGGCCCAGATGCGGGCAAACGTGGCGCCGATGCTGGCGGAGTTCGGCGACGACGCGGGCGCCAGGAACATCCTTCTCGACAGGTTCCGTGACGACTGTATCCGGGGCGCGCGCGGGGAGACGGAGATCGTGGACTGGTCCGAGGCCGAAGTCCGCGAGTTGTTGTCGCTCTCGCAACAGGAGGCCACTCAGTACGAGATTCCACTGCTCAATGTAAATGGCGAACCGTATTTCCCCGGCGAGCGGTGCGACTCCCCTTGGATCGAGCACACACCCATCGCACCCATCGCATCCTGGATGGACCCGTCAGACATCGGATGGCTCTGCGAATCCGCCCCGGCGAGTGAGTACGTCTCAACTCCCGGCTCCGCGCGGTTCTGCTACACGACTGGCTGGGAGCGAGGCTGGGAGCAGGGCTTTTTCGGGTGCGAATCCGCTCCCGACGCTCGACAGCGAGCGCTACGCAACAATGCCGATTGGTTGCAGGGGTGGACGAGGAGCCAATGACATGAGCCACCCGAGCAGCCGCGCCGCGGTGACCGCTCGCCCGATCGTCCTGGCCGCCGCGCTGTTGTGGGCCGTCCCGGGCCGCCCAAGGGCTGGGCGGCACCCGGCAGGCGCTCTCGGAGTCGGTGAACGGGCGAACGAGGATCTCGGTCGAGACGGCGATCCGGCTGTCGAAGGCCTTCGGCTCGGCGCCCGAGACTTGGCTGGGGATGCAGATGGCCTACGATCTTCTGGCAGGCCCGCGACCGCGCCGAGGAGATCGCGGTGGAGCGCTTTGTGTCGGCGGGGAGCTCGAACCGTCACGAGACGATATGGAATGAGGCATTCCGACGCCTCACGCGACGTCTTCGGCGCGGGAGCGGGCTGCGGCCGAGCCTCCAGATCTCTCCGTTTCTGCGTGTTGCTCCCGTAAACCCAGCGGGTAACGCGACTTACGACGTTCGGACACACCATGTGATACACGCAGCCCGTAGGGTGTAGCCAAGTCATTGTCCCATCGGGACTTGCGAACACTGATCCCTGCTTCCCGCTCCGGCTGCCGGTCGCGCTGGACGCCCGGCGTGCCGTTTTCGTCTACCTCGATCCGGGCCACGAGACAGCGACGGCACTCCGCTCCTGGGGCGCGGCGCACCGCGAACTCTGGAAGGCGCTCTGGGATCGCGGCTGCGGGATCGAGGTCGTGGCCATCGTCCGGACACCGGAGGAGGACAGCCGGGCGGAGACCGTGCTCGCCAACTGGGCGCGGGATCCCCGCCCCTCCGAATTCGACCACGGGATCGGCCGCGAGATCGACCTTATCGACCAGGCCATCATCAAGGGGGATGTCCCGGTCCTGATGGAGTACGGAGGCTTGCAGGCCGCCATGAAGCGCAGCGTCGCGCTGACGAAGCGGGCGCGCAGGCAGGCAGGGCGGGGGCTGATGCAACGCACCGACACCTGGCGGACGGTTCGGCTCGCGGGGGCACGCTTCCGATGAGAAGCCCACGCCTTGTGCCGTACTGGAGCGTGCATGAGACGTTGGGGGTCGATGCACACAATGCACCCCTGAAGATGCGCACACGCCGGATTCACCTATCCCGTGCGGTCGCTTGGAGTCGCGTTCGTCGCCACCCGGCCGCCCGTGCCGCACTGGGCAGCACCGACGTGGAGGGGAGCGACCCCCCAGTCCGAGGGCCTGGTGCGGGCTCGGACGCAGGTGTGTTTTCACACCCCTGGCCCCGTCCCTTGGGGTCGCTCCCGATCCATCAATCCCTACGCGGGAAGGCGGTTGGAGCGCCGCTTCGAGGCGGCGGATCACCCGTTCGCCGACCGGCCGGCCGTCTGGCAGCCGGGCATCACCGAGCAAGGCCGGGGTACCCCCGATGGTTCGGGCCACAGCCCAAGCCGCCAAGTCCGGGACGCGCCCGTCCCAGGTGACCGATGGCCTTCCCGCACGGGATTGCTGGACCGGAGCGACCTCCCGACGGAGGGTGGATGGGCGTGCACATCCAACCCTCCCCGATGCCGTACCAGGCATCGAAAGAGGGGGGTCGCTCCCGCCACGGCCGCACCCTCTGGAACGGTATCGCCGATCCGGTGGCCGGGGTGCAACCGCAAAGCAGCCAGCGACATACGGAACCGCTGGCGCGCACATCGCGACGGCGGTTCCGTGCACATGCACCTCGATGTCGATGTGCGCGCGCGGTACGCCACCGACCCCCGGCGATCGGCGGTCAAGTTCCGCCCCCCGAATCGCTCTCGGTCGCCGCTGCGGAAAACGACCTCCAATCGTGGCTCCGAACTCGCGAGTCGCGAAGCATCCGGCTCGGCGGGTCAAGGACTGGGACCGGCCTTCGGGTCTTCGCCCTCGTGGGCCGAACAGGCAGCCCAACGTCCATGAGCCCGCCGACGCCACTGGTCAAGAAGCCGTTCGCACCCCAAGTTTCCGATGCGCAGATCGTGCAGTCCATCATCGAGAGAGGAATCGAATGATGGCACGCACGAAACGAAGCCAGCGGAGCTACGCCGCTGGCGAATGGGGCCGGAACCGGGTACGGGTCTTTCCCGATCCCAAGACCGGCTTGTTCCAGATCGAGTGGCGCGCGAACGGGCGCAGGCTCAGCAGGTCGCTCAAGCACCGGGAATGGGCACGGGCGAAGAAGCAGGCGGACGAGTTCGCCGCGGGCTTCGCCGGGCCGGAGATGCATGGCAAGGCCGAAGCCGAGCCCGAGCCGCTCACCCTGGAGACGCTTTTTGACATCTACGGTGAAGAAGTGACGCCCACCAAGGGTGAGCGGTCCCGGATGCACGACCGGGCCGCGACGAGGATGTTCCTCGGGTGCTTCGGACGGAACCGCGACCCGGCGACGTTGTCCAAGCGGGACTGGGACCGGTTCATCCGGGCGCGGCGGGCAGGCAGGGTCGGCGCGAGCGGAAGCCCGGTGTCCGACCGGACGATCGAATACGACCTGAAGTTCCTGATCGCCGTCTTCAACTGGGCGGCGAAGTCGAGGGACGAGCATGGCCGCCTGTTGCTTGACTCGAACCCGCTGAAGGGCCTGAAGACGCCCAAGGAGAAGAACCCGGTCCGGGTCGTCCTTTCTGAGGAGGAATACCAGGCGCTTCTCGAGGTGTCCCGCCCGGTCGACTGGCGGTTTCGTGTCGCGCTGGTGGTCGCGCACGAGACGGGTCACCGCATCGGTGCCATCCGCCAGCTCCGGTGGTCGGACATCGACATGGAAGGCGGAGTGGTGCGGTGGCGCGCGGAGCACGAGAAGTCGGGCTACGAACACCGGACGCCGGTAACCGCCGAGGCGCTCGCCGTCTTCCGAGAGGCGCGAACGCGGAACCCCGAAACCGGGGACACTGTGCTGCTACCCTCGCCGAAGTATCCCTCGAAGTGCGTGGGCTCCACGCTGGCGTGCGTTTGGTGGAAGAGAGCCGAGAACCTTGCGGGACTCGACCCGAAGCCCGGCAGAGGCTGGCATTCCCTGAGGCGGAAGTTCGCCTCCGACCTCATGAACCAGCCACTCAAGGTGCTCTGCGAGTTGGGTGGCTGGAAGACGGCCAAGACGGTGCTCCAGTGCTACCAGAGGGCCGACGAGGCACAACTCAGGAAGGCTCTGGAAAGCCGCCGCAGAGTTCGCGCCTGATCCCAATCGGCGGGAATCAGATGGCGGGAATCCGGCCAGCGAAGCCCGTAAGTTCAATAATCACATAAACATCCAAAACTGTGGGCGTTTGCCTTCCCGGCTGCGCGGCACCATCACGTCGATCTGACCCAAGCTCGTGAGCAGGCGCCTGAGGTACGTGCCGTTCCTGTGGTCCTTCCGGCTGCCGACCCGCTCGAAACGACGCGCTCCGACCATCGCTTTCAACTCCTCCTCCAGCACCATCTCGAGCGTCACACGGATCGCGCCCTGAAACAACGACTTTAAATCCTGCCGTAACTCATCTTGCGTGGCCCGCTCAACTTCAACCATCTTTTCCATGAGGAAGCTCCTTTCCGGTTCCGGACCTGCTGGCGCAGGCCCGGACTCCCCGGGTTCATGTGATGATGAACATTCACAAGGAGCTTCCTCTCTCTTTCCCGGGCTCTCCACCCTCCCCGGACCCCTCACCCCCTTTTACACAAATATCGCGACACTACCAGCAGGAATCGGCTGAAGCCGTCCTGGATGGTGAGGGGATAGCAGTATCGGCCGTTGCGCATCTTGAACTGACCTTTGAAGTCGACGGTCCAGACCGCATTAGGCTCATCCATGGGGGTGAGCGGCTTGCCGGGATGGCCCGGTTTGCCGGAGCGTCTACGCTTCTTCGTGATCAGATCGTGACGCTCGAAAATACGATTCGATCGTTCTGCGAGCTGGTGCCGAGCCGAACTTCACAGCTGTGAGTTTGCGGATCTTGCGTGATCCCCATCCGTAGCGCTGACGCAGATCGACGACGTGTTCTACAATCGGCTCTGCTACGGCGTGGGGGCAGTGATGGGGTCGGTGCGATCGGTCATGGAGCCCCTCGAATCCCTCCGCGAGAAACCGTGTCCACCACGTGTATCCCGCGGTCCTGCTGATGCCGTAGCGTCTACAGGACTCGGCGAAACTGAACGTGCGTTGCTGCACTTCGAGGATGAAGCGTACTCTTTGCTCGTACATGGTCGACTGGTTCCAGTCCATCGGGCTCTCCTAGTTGCAGAACCCTTGGTTGATAGGAACCTGTCAACCATCAGTGTAGGCCATTGTGTAAAGGATCAGGGTAGGCTGTACCACGTCTCGGCCCAAACCCGCCTCGAACTCATGTACGATCTCGGCCGTGACGGTACCGCAGAACGATGCGGAGGGCCGTGAGCTGGAAGCGGATCCTGATTGGCGCCGGGATCGGATTCGCCGCTGGATTCGGGATCCTCGGCACCTGGAAGCTTTCCCGCAAACGCCGAGAATCGGGTCAGTTTTCAGGGGTCGCGCCAGCGGCTCGTCCGTCTAATTCCCTAGGTGTAGGCCCAGGCACGCGCCAGCGGTCTCGAAGCACCGGTCTACGTAGCAGCGCTGGCAGTGAAACTCTTCTCGACCACGGCGGCACCGATAGAATCGCCACAGACGTTCACCGCGGTCCTGAAGCGGTCCAGGAGCCAGTCGACAGACAGAATCAAGCCGATGTATTCCACGGGCAAACCGACCGCATTGAGGACGATCACCATGGTGACCAGGCCGGCTTCCGGAATCCCTGCCGCTCCGATCGCCGCCATTGTCGCCGTCACCGCTATCACCAGCTGGTCTGCGAGCGACAGATCGAAACCGAGAGCCTGCGCGATGAAGATCGCCGCGGCCGCCTCGTACAGGGCGGTCCCGTCCATGTTGATCGTAGCGCCGAGTGGCAACACGAAATCCGCCGACTGCTTGGACACATCTGCGTTCTTGACCGCGCACTCCATCGTGATCGGAAGTGTTGCGCTCGAGCTGGCCGTCGAGAACGCCGTGAGTAGCGCCTCGGACATCCGGTACATGAACCGGAAGGGATTCCTGCGGGTGAACATCCAGTAGATAAGTGGGAGGGTTAGGAGCACATGGGTCCCCAGGCCAGCCAGGACGGTCACAAAGTAGGCCCCGGTCTGGCCCACGACATCGAGGAGAACGCCCTCCAGTTGGGCTTGTCCGAATCGCGCCGTGACGAGACAGAAAATCCCTAGTGGCGCGACCTTCATCAGCAGCAGGATGAAGGACAGCATTGCGTTGTTGATCTGGAGAATCATCTCCGTGAGCGCATGCACCTTGCTACCCATTGTCGTCAGCATGCCGGCAAAGATTATGGAGAAGAAAATGAGCGGGAGCAGGCTACTCTCGGCGGCTGCGAGAAACAGATTGTCGGTAAACAGCATCAGCGCCAGGTTGCTTAGGATCGAGCCCAAGCCCTCGTCCTCGCGACCTGCCGTGATCTCCTGGCCTTGCGCCGCCATGGTCTCCAGCGTATCCGCATCGATCGCGCCGATGCCCGGTTGGATGATGTTGACCATGATCAGGCCCACGATGACCGCCATCACCGTCGTGGTCAGGTAGTAGGCGATCGCAAACCCGCCCGGCCGCCCCAGTTTGCGGATGTCCCCGAGACCGATGATGCCGCTCATCACGCTCGCGACGACCAACGGAACGACCATCATCAGAAGCAGGCGCAGGAAGATCTCGCCGCCCAGTTCAAATTCGACGGCGACCTGCGGAGCCGTAACCGCGAGCCCGACAGCGGCCACGATGGCAATGCCGATATACAGGGTCAGACGGCTTTTCTTACGCTTCGGTACCTGGGCATTCGGTGGTGCGCTGGGTGTGTCCGGCAGACTCATGTGTCTTTCCTTGGCACTTGCCGACCGCTACGAAACGATTCGGAAAAGCCCTAAGTGGTGGTGTCTTCTAAGACCTCGGGGCCAATGTATGTGTCGAACCCTGGAGACGCACCGGAGCTTTCGGGCCTTTCCCGTGGGAATCGCCAACCTACAGTGCACGGGTAACCACAAATCCCATTTCGGCCGCATGGGTCGGCCTCGGGCTGCTCCCGCTTCGGCAGCCACATACCCCGCGGTCAGGTCTGGCTGTAGCTAGAAATGATGCTTCATTCCAAGACTGACTCCCACAAAGGAAAAACCGTCGGTCGACATCGTACCGTCCACGGGCTCACTGCCATCGCGCCGCAGATTCGGCACATGGCTGCGCAACGGATCCCAGACCACGGTACCTGTAAATTCACCCGACCTCATCCAGCGAGCCCTGAGTCCTACCGACACCGTTTCCGACACCGGATAATCGAATCCAGCGAGAATTTGGTAACTGGTCTGTGTATCCCCCATGGTAGCCTGCGCCGAGCTGGACGTGCCGGCTAGATTGCGCGCGATTTGATCGGCGTTGGGCTGGTCTCGACCCGTGTCTATGGCCACCGGATCCGTGTTTCTGGACCACACGCTCGCGTAGTCTGCATTCGTTCTCCCAATCCCCATACCCAACCCCACGAACGGCGTGAAGCCCCCGGCCACGCCAGGCAGGTCCAGGTACACGTTGCCCATCAGGCTCTTCGATTCGACGAGACCCAACCACTCCTGCGCCAAGAACAGTTCGTCGCTCAGCTTGTCGGCATTGACCCCCTGGGCGGCGAGCACTCCGGACCGCTGGGAGTAGTTGGAGCTCCTCATCACGTACTCTACCTCTGCCCGCACCATGCCGTGCAGCCGGTATCCCATCACAGCGCTCATCGCAACGCCACCGGCTCCATCGAACGGCACACTCCAACTGTCTCCCACGCCACGTGCCGCGTCGGTGCAGCCAGGTACGGACGCATATAGCGGGTTGATGAACTCATCGCAGATGCTGGCGCGATCATTGCTGTCACCCGTCATGGTCACCGCAGACGATAAGAGAGTTCCTAGTTCTGCGCCCACATAGAACCGTCGCTCGCCTTGTGCCAGAGCGGGCGTGGCCATGGGAAAGAGCACGGTACAAGTCAAGATGAGAGAATACAGACAGCGGCTTCGTATCATGATGTTTTAGTCCCCTGACAAGGTTCTGCTGAAAAACGAAAGTGTTGCAGTCCGTCCCTTCTCTCAGACCCTCAACAACACGAGCCATTTGTCCAGATCGCAATTAGTTGGCGGCGAATTAAGTCCTTAAGGTGTCGATGTACTGTTGGCCGATCAAGTCCCGGAGCTCCTGTGAACACGACACGGAACAGGACGACTCATGCGACCTTCGTGTTCTTCGAGGACGCGCGTCGCGGTTTCGACGCGTTCCTGGGCCAGCTCTGGCACGGCGCGAATCAGGTGCGTCCGGATGTTAGGGTCATAATGACCTTAAACATCATGACCCTAATATTGGTGTCATAAGGGGTCACGTCGTTATGATTAGCCCGGCCGCGCGAGAGCGTTGCCCGAACAGATGCCCCGTCGCGTGACGACAGCTCGGGCCGATCACCTAAGTAAAATACTCGTAAGCACACGAGGAGGCATTTCATGCGGCTTGTTTTGGCGGGGTTGGTTCTGGGCTTTGCTATCGGCCTGGTCGCATGCGGTGACGACTCGACGGGGCCCGACGAAGACTCACTGACCCGGGAGGAAGCGCTCGCGCTCGTGAAGGCGGCGACGAGCCCGGGATTTGAAGTCATCACCGAGAACTCGGCTTTGAGGGCGAGATCCTAGACCTCGGGAGCCTCATCCAGGAAGAGTTCACTGCGCCCTGCTTGATGGGTGGAACGGTGACTGTGAACAACCTACAGGCCGAGTTCATGGGAGATCCAGACAGCGACGAAGACGTTTCCGTGTCCCTGTCGATGACCATGATACACTCGGACTGCGTGGTCACGCCCGAGGATACCGGGCTCGCGCTCACCCTGAACGGCGCGCCCAACCTGGCCATAAGTCTCGCACTGTCCATCATGGGCGACCTTGGGTTCGCCTTGAGCGGCGAGGTGGATGGTACGGTTCGCTGGGCCACGGATGACGGTCGGAGCGGATCCTGCCGGATAGATCTGGACATAGAGGCGGAGATCGGCCCATCCGGGTTCACTTCGACCCTCACCGGGCAGGCATGTGGAGCTCGATTCACAGAGTCAGACGCGGGGATGTTCAGCTTCTGATGAATACGGGGCAAGGACTGTCGCGACCGTGGACGACATCCTGGCTCCCCCTCCGGATCTCTGAGAGCTCTCGCCCGAGTGAAGCGGCCCACGAGCCCATCGGCGATTCGGACCTGGACCGAGATCCGCTCCACGATGTTGCGGGTGACGTGCCGCAAGCGGTTCGATGTCCATGACCGACAGCAAGCGGTTGACGGTCCTCGATTGCTTATGATTAGTGCCATTACGGGAGCGTCTCACACGGGACCCGTAGCAGCCTTGTGGGAGCGTAACCGGGCCTGTGACCTGCCCCCAAGAGCGGTACCACATCCTATGTTATACATTATCGGATCCGATAGGATGATATAGCATGATTCTTACTAGGCTGCCCTGCGGGGCGGCCGCGCCGGCCAGTTGGCACCCGCGGGGCCGAGACGATGGCTCCGCTATGCTGGATCGCAATGGACGCTGATGGCGAGCGCTGGATGCGGGTGCGATTATGGGGCAACTCTGGGGGCACAATACAGATACCCCGAGCAGATGAGCTTTTAGCCACAACGACTTACGAGCCTTTTAGATAGGTTGTATCGGCTCTTGGCGGGGGGCTGGGTCACGCTGCAGGACATCTACCGCTGCACGGTGGATGCGGAACTGTTCGGTCGGAAGATCGGCGAGGCCCGCGAGCTGGCCGACCAGCTCTGCCCGGTGCGGGCCGTCATCGCGACCAAGGATCTCACCTCTCACAAGGAACCCCTCGGGGACTGGGGCTGGGAGCCGGTGCCCGGCACGGACAAGGCGGCTTGCCAGCTCGACCCCGCACTCCGGGACCGGCTCAAGGAACTCAAGGTCGCATACGCGACGGAGGAGAGCGGGGGCGGAGCGGGGAGCGAGTTCCGTGAGCAGGTCGAGGCCATCGAGCGGTGGTATCTGCATGACTGGACGGCGCTCGACGCCAAGCTCCGCACGTCGATCGTCGAGGGCATCAGCGTGTTCCTATCGCTCTTCGACCAGCCGCAGGTCGCCGGCGTGTTCTGCCCGCCGCCACCGGACCCGGACGAATCCGTACATATGTATGGTGCTGCGCCGGACGAGGACGCCGAGGCCGTCCGGCCCGTGCCGGGCCTCCGGCGCCGGCTGCCGCCGCTCAGCGAGCTGATCGAGGGCGGCAAGGTCCTCGCGCTCAACATGCCCGCGGGCGCGAACCCGGCGCTCGGACGCGCGATCGGCGTGCTGCTCAAGAACGCCTGGATGCAGGCGCTGCTCCGGCGGCCCGCAGAGGCCGCCCGCCGGCCCGGCCGCTACCTCCGGCCCGCCGTGTTCATCTGCGACGAGTACCAGGCGTTCGCGACCGTCGGCCAGGACGATCCCTCGGGTGACGAGAAGGCGTTCGCGCTCACCCGGCAGTGCCGCTGCGTCCCGATCGTCGCCACGCAGTCGATCTCCTCGCTCCGCTCCGTGCTGCCCGGAGGCGAGGCCTGGCGCACGCTCCTCCAGACGCTCCGCACGCGGATCTTCCTGTCGCTGTCCGACGAGTCGTCGGCCCGGATCGCGTCCGAGATGTGCGGCAGCGTCATGAAGACGCAGCCCTCCTACACGTTCACCGAGACCACGGGCAGGCCCGAGTTCTCGCTCTTGTCCGGGCGAGCCGGAGGGGGCCGCGGCACGATCGGCGCGAGCAAGTCGTTCCGGCAGCAGAGGGAGCCCGTGTTCACGCCCCGGGACTTCAGCCTGCTCGCCAACTATCAGGCGATCTGCCTGCCATACGACGGCACGAAGTCGCTCCCTGCCCGGCGCGTCTACCTGAAACCCCACTACCTGCCGAGGGACGTGGGCTACTGGCGGCTCCGCGAGGAGGGACGGATATGAAGCGCGCAAGCGGGATCGGGCACCTGAAGCCGTTCCTTCCGGGCCTGGAGACGCTCCTTGAGCACCCGGAGGTCTCCGAGATCATGATCAACGGACCCGGCAACGTCTGGATCGAGCGAGGCGGCCGACTCGAGCCCCACGAGGCGCCGGCACTCACCGCCGCCTGGCTCCACCGCGCCGCGATCCACATCGCCCGGCCGCTCGGCCTCGATCCCGCCACACGGCCCATCCTCGATGCCCGTCTCGAGGACGGCTCAAGGGTCGCCATCTGCACGCCGCCCGCGAGTCCCGAGGTCGCCATCACCATACGCCGGTTCGGGGGCCGCGCGTTCTCGGCTCAGGACCTGGTGCGCATGGGCTCGCTGCCGGAGACGGTCCTCGGGGCCGCCCGGTCGGCCCTCTTGGCCCGCAGGAACATCCTGGTCTCCGGAGGCACGGGCTCGGGCAAGACGACGCTCCTGAACGCGCTGATCGAGTTGCTGCCCGAAGACGAGCGGATCGTCGCCATCGAGGACACGCTCGAGCTCAGGATCGAGCGCGCCAACTGCCTCCGCTTCGAGGCCGGGGCTGTCGGCACCGAGACCTCCGTACGGGTCCGCGACCTGGTGCGGCACGCGCTGCGCCACCGGCCCGACCACATCGTCGTCGGCGAGGTCAGGGGCGGCGAGGCCGCCGATCTGCTGCAGGCGCTCAACACCGGCCACGGCGGCTCGCTGACCACCATCCACGCGAACAACGCCCGCTCCGCGCTATCGCGCCTGGCGAGCTGCGCCATGCAGGCCGAAGGCGCGCTCCCCTGGGAGGTCACCTGCCGGGGCGTCGTGGACGGGATCTCGCTCGTGCTGCACACGACCCGGCAACGGGGCAGGCGCTTCGTCGAGGAGGCGCTCGAAGTGCGCGGCTACGACGCGGCCAAGGGCCGCTGGATCGCCGAACCGATCTGGAGCGGGGCCGACGAAGCCCCGCAAGAACAGCACCCACACACCGAGGAGGTGAACCCATGAAAGGCGACGAGAACATCGTTCGCGTCGAGACGCTCGACGGCTTCGACCGCGAACTCGCGCGCGACGGAGGCGAGGCGCTCGAGGTGCCGGCCTCGCTGGCCGAAGAGTACGGCCTCTTCCCCGAGGACGTGGGCAGCGAGGACGAGATCCGCGACGCCGGAGAGGATCCGCACGGCCCCGAGGAGGAAGAGCTATGAAACACGACGAATACCACCGCCAGTTCGCCGACGCCATCATCGAGCAGATCCGCCAGGGCACCGCGCCGTGGCAGAAGCCCTGGGGGCCGGGCGAGCGCGTGCTCCCCTCCAACGTCGATACGGGCCGCTCCTACAGGGGCGGCAACAGCCTGCATCTCGCCGCCGTGGCCCAGGAGCGCGGCTACGGCGACGTGCGCTGGGGCACCTACCGCCAGATCCAGGCCCGGGACGGACAGGTGCGCAAGGGCGAGCAGGGCACTCGCATCCTCTCGTTCCAGGACCACCGGAAGATCGCCGTCAACGACGAGCGCGGACGGCCCAAGAGGGACAACGAAGGCAAGCGCGTTTACCGCCACGAGCGCCTCAAGGCGCCCGTCGTCCGCCAGTACACCGTGTTCAACGCCGAGCAGGCCGACGGGCTCCCGGCCCGGCCCGCGCCAACGGCCGAGCCGCTCTGGAAGGTGCACCAGCAGGCCGAGCAGGTCCTCGAGGACAGCGGGGTGCCCGTCCGTCACGTGGCGGGCGACCGCGCGTTCTACAACCTGAACCGCGACGAGATCGTGCTCCCGGAGAGGGGACAGTTCCCCTCCGCGAACCACTACTACCAGACGGCGCTACACGAGCTGGGCCACAGCACCGGCCACCCGGAGCGCATGAACCGCGAGACGCTCACCCAAGGGATCTCTGAAGGGTTCGCCTCGCCGGCCTACGCGAAGGAGGAGCTCCGCGCGGAGATCAGTGCCATGATGGACACATAGAATCCAGCAGCGTTCGTAGTCATCCGGAGTATTCCACAAACTACCGTATTACCAACGCTTTATAAGTATCCACACCGATCTTACCGACTCACAATATCTCTTTACATCCACCTTAATCCCCTATATTATGTGGGGATGAGTACTGTAATAGACACGGCCGCCGCGCCACGGAAAACCAAGCCCAGGGGTCGCCATCCCTATCAGGCTCTGTCGGCTGCCTTCGTGCGCACAGCCCCGCCGGGGAGGCACGCGGACGGCAACGGGTTGTACCTCTTCGTCCAGCCGAGCGGAACCCGGAGTTGGATCCAACGCCTCGTCATCCGGGGCCGGAGGCGCGAGCTCGGACTCGGCAGCGTCGTCCTGGTCTCGCTCGCCGAAGCACGTGAGAAGGCGCTGGCCAACCGCAAACTGGCCCGCGAGGGCGGCGACCCGCTCGCAGAGAAGCGGCGCTCCCAGGGGGTCCCGAGTTTCGCCGAAGCCGCCGCGAGGGTGGTGGAACAGCAGCAGGCCGGTTGGCGCGATCCGAAATACCCGAAAATCTGGCTGAACAGCCTGGAGCGCTACGCATTCGCGCGCATCGGCAAGATGCCGGTCTCGGAGGTGACGAGCGCTGACTTGCTCGAGGTCCTCGGGCCTATCTGGCACGTGAAGGCGCCCACGGCCCGAACCGTCCGCCAGCGTATGCATGGGGTGCTGGAATGGGCCGTGGCGATGGAACTCCGGACCGACAACCCCTGCGACCGGATCGGGCGAGTGCTCGGCCCTCAGAACGACGTCGTGCAGCACTTCCGGGCGTTGCCGCATGGCATGGTGGCATCGGCCATTCAGACGGTAGGGGCTACGGATGCGCCCCGGGTCCTGAAGCTGGCCTTCGAGTTCCTGGTGCTGACGGCGGCGCGGTGGAACGAGGTGCGCGGGGCCGCGTGGGAGGAGATCGATCCGAGAGAGGGTGTGTGGGCGGTTCCCGCCACACGCATGAAGGCCAAGCGCGAACATCGGGTTCCGCTATGCGGCCGCGCCATCGACATCATCGACGAGGCCCGGACGCTCGGCGACGGCAGTCCGATTGTCTTCACCATCGGCGACGGGCAGCCGATCATTGAAAAGCATCTGCGTCGATTGCTCGCAACGCTCGAGATCGCGGCCGTGCCGCACGGATTCCGGTCGAGCTTCCGGGACTGGGCGTCCGAGGAAACTGACCATCCCCGCGAGGTCGTCGAGGCGGCGCTGGCGCATGTGGTCCGGAACAAGGTCGAGGCGGCCTACAGGCGAACGGACCTATTCGAGCGCCGGCGCCGGCTCATGGACGACTGGGCGGCCTATATAGCCGGCGAAAATTGAGGACGGAAGGCTGCACCGGTGTGTTGACCAGCCGCCGTGCCTTGATCGCCGTTCGGTTTCCAATTTGCCCGGTTGGCTTTACTCCTCTATCTGTGCTTCAACGCGTAGACTTCCGGCAGCATCGCGTCTGGAGCACGGAGCCTTGGCTGTACTAGCCATGATCGACTGGCGTAACATTGGAAAAGGGCCAGGATTACGAGCTGAGGACCGAATAGAGGCACACCCGAGGCGCTGCGAAAGTCTGGCTGTCGAGCACATCCAGGCATCGGAGGACCGTAAGTCTATGTCAGGAGAATTGCAGAGGTAAAATCATGGAAGAAAGAGGGTGGCTCGATTATTTGGTAGCTGTAGGAACGATAGCGACTCCGATTATCGTTTCACTCTTCGGTGTGATGGTTTGGAAGTACCAGCAAGCCATAGAGCGAAGAATACGACTAGAAGAACAACTTCGAGACGATAGAATTGAAACGTATAACCAAATTCTAGAACCGTTCATTATCCTGCTAATGAACGATGAGGCCTGGGCATCTGATCCCAAGCACAGGAAGAAAGACAAGTTCACCGTGGGGACGTCAAAACTGTTATCTCTGGAGTATAGAAGGACATCCTTTAGACTTTCGCTCATTGGCTCAGACTCCGTGGTTTCTTCTTACAATGATCTAATGCAGCATTTTTTTCAGGCACCAGATACTTCTTCATTTTCTGTAAACGATCTCAAAGAAGTGGTCTCACTGCTGGGAAGTTTTCTCTTGGAAATCAGAAAGAGTATGGGCAACGAGTCTACTAAGATTGATAAATGGGGTATGCTCGAGTGGTTTATAAAAGACATCAGAAATGTTCGGGACGATCGTTCGAACAACTGACTAGTACAATTTGCTCAGCTCGACCACTGAGGTAAAGTAGAGTCAGGAGGTGGCGCGGTGCCCTAAGGGTCCGGAGCGTGATTCGCTCGCTTTCGCGGCGGCGCTCAATCCGGCTCCCTCAGGCCCGTTTCCACCCCCTGCTCACCGAACCCGGCGTGCGGATCCTGTGTCCCACGTCTCGCCTTCACGGGGGGATGTTCGTCCATTCCTGGAGCCTGTGAGCAACACCGTTTGGTGATTGGACTCTCCGGAAGTATCCGACCTCTCTTCCATCTGTCCAGACTCCGCCCTCAGCAGAACTGGCGAAAACATAGGATGTCAATTGCTCCCGGCCCTTCTTCTTCGTGGGGGCTTTTGCCTCTACAACAAGGGCGATGCGTCCCTGATCGCGGCGGCGACATGCGTCGGCTGAGTCGTAGATGACGATATCACCCCATTTGTCCTCATCACTCGCGATTCGAATGGGAGCTTGAATCGCCATGCACTCACGAGGGTAGCGGTACTCGTTAAGCAGGACGCGAGCATAGTTTTGCCGGACTCGTTCCTCTGGGGTATCCGCACGTGCCACCGTCGGATCTATGCAATCGACAATCCGACCTGACTTGTCGATCTCGGGAGCAGCCGACCCATCAAGGCTCAATGCATACGGGGACTGCGCGGCAAGGCTCATGGACACCCTCTTTTGATGGAACGGAGAGATGGAGAGGGCGTCCATCTCGCGGACGTTCTGACGGGCTCCGAACCCTGAGACGGACGGCTGTAGCTGCTTCGCGCTCCTCTTCTCGTTTGCGCCGAACCCGCCATGTGCATCGTTGACCGGAGGCTGCGCGTGGACGTCCGGCCTGAGGTGGTTGGCCCTCCCGCGCATCAGCGACATGGCGGCGTCGGAGGTGACGAGTGCCAACGTACTCGAGGCAGCGCTGACGCATGTGATCCAGAGCAATGGCGAGCCGGGCCTGCTAGGCAGCACGGACAATTTTCGAGCGCCGACACCGGCTCATGGATGACTGGGCAACCTATCTGGCTGGCGAGCGTCGGGACCCGGAGGCCACACCGGTCCGATGATCCCGCCGGGCTCGTCATCGGCTCCGTTGCGAGTCGTGTAGCCCACGTGAGCCAGCCTACCCTTTGGGGCCACGCTTCGCGGGTCCCCGGCAGGGGCTGGCGGGGGGCTGTGCCCCCTCTGACCCCCCCAACGGCAACGGCACATCATGGACGCTAGACCGGGCGGGGGGCTCGTCCCCCCTCCGTCTCGCCGGCCCGTCCCGATGGCTGATCGCCGCACCGTCGCCGCTGGCCGATTCGCTGCCGCGAACCATCAGCGGCTCGGACCATGATCGCGCTCTCGACCACGCTGGCGCATCAGCTCCAGTGCCCGCGCAACCTCTCGGCGAGCGTCCTGTAGTCCCGGGCCAAGTATGTCGCTTGCCCGCTTAGCTGCGCGACATGCCGCTCCAAGGCTTCGACCTGCCGCCGCAAGGTCTCGACCTGCGTGGCGTGCTGCTGCTGCGCCTGCTCGTACTGCGCGGACAACGCCCGCAAGGCCTTCGTCAACTGCTGTTCTAAGGCGGTCATAGAGCTCCTTCACTTGTTCGACAGCTTCACGGCCGGCCGAGTGCCCACCGTCAAGGGCGGATACGCCAGCGCGCCGGCCGGCAGCACCACGAACCGCTCCCCCTCGATCTCCCGAAGCGTGATCCCCCAGGTGGTCGCCTCGAGCCGCTCCAGGGTCTGGCGGGCCTCCTCGATGCCCAGGTCGAGGGCGGCGGCCGTCTCGATCCGGGCCTGGATGCGCGCCGACAGCCAGTGCATCGTCGCCCACCTCCCGCCGCAGATGCCGAGCCAGAGGCTCAGGCCGACGAGCAGGGGCCGGAGCCAAGCCTTGAGCAGGAGGGCTCGCATCCGACCGGTCGCGACCGCCGTATCGCGCTCGATGGTACGTAGCGCGTTGCTCGCAACGCGCCTGGAGTTCGCGCCGAGCCGCTCGAGCTCGCTCGCGGTCAATTCCTCGATCGCCTGGCGTTCGCTCTCCAGCCGTCTGCGCAATCGCTCGGTCAAGTCGTTCGCGTTTGAAGTCATGTGCGTATAGCTCTCCTTTCAGACGCCACCGGTCCCCGGTCTCGGGGTCCAGCGCCGTGATGTAGTCCTTGCCCTGGCGCGGCACCTCCAGGCCCGCCTCCTGCAAGGCGGCGACGACATCGGCTCGGTTCCGTACCGTGCCGTGCTCGACACGCTGGAGCAGATAGTCGCGGATCAGGTCACGGGGGGAAGGTTCGAGCGCGAGGCCGGTGCGCAGGTGCGCCGCCTCGACGTAGGCGCGGTGCCCGGGTTGCTGCACGCGCGCCCGCGCCGGGTCATCCGGCCGGCTCCAGCCCTCCTCGGCGTTGAAGGCGTCGCGGAGCGGGTCGAATGTCTTCTGCCAGCCCGGCGGCGCGATGTTGAGGCTCCGGCCGGTCTCCAGGTCGCATCGCGCGGCGAGGACATGCACGTGAACGCCTCCGTCGCGCTCCCGATGCACCACGGCCGCCCAGGCGTAGCGGTCGGGCTCGAGCCCCGCCCAGGCCGTCTGTTCAAAGGCATCGATGACCGCGCCGATCTGCGCGTCGGTCGGAGCGTCATCCGGTGCCCAGGCGATCACGCCCGAGGTGTACTTGTGCTCGAACGCCAGCGCGTCGGCCACCGCGGCCACCTGATGGGGATCCCCCCGGAGGACCTCCACGCCCTCGCGCAGTTGCCCTGTCGCGTCCCGCGCCCCGAGGAGGTAATCGGCCGCCTCCCGGGCCGAGCCCGTTCCGCGGGCCAAGAACTTAATGTGCATCGGCGTCGGGTCGGACGACGGGGGCCAACGCCGCGAGCGCCCGCTCGATGGCGACCAGGTGGGCGACGATCTCGACGGTCTCGGCGTTCGCTTTGAAGGTATTGGCCCAGCGGGCGATCTGGTTCAGGTTGTTGCCGATGCGCGCGATCTGCCGGCTGCGCTTGCGCTCGACTGCGGCTGCCGGGGCGGTCCACGTTCGTGTGCGCGCCATGGCCTGCCGCAGCAGGGCCGACAGCGACACGCCAGCGGCCGCAGCCTTGGCCCGCCAGTCGGCGAGCTCGGCCGGCGATACGCGGGCGGCGGCGGTGACGGTGCGGCGATCCCCCATCAGGACGCGCCGGCACGGGGAAGGGGCGCGAGTTCCGCCCGCGAACACCGCCCGAGGGCGGGCCTCGGGGGGATCGAAGGGGGGCGGAGCCACGCCTCGCCAGCCCCAATGTTGCACATTGGGTAGGCTGGCTCTCCCGCCGTAGCGGCCAAACTCGCCCGCCGACGCTGGGAACCCTGGGCCGTCAATATCTCCATACCCGTACATTGAGGAGCCCGCCTTATGCGGTGTCAACAACGGGCAAAAAGGCGATGTCCCAGGTGTTCCAGAGACGTACTAGAGGCGGACCGGGCTCCGCCAGCGGACGCTCGAGCTGCTCCCGGAGAGCCCGCGGAGAACCTCGATCGCGGTCGCTCGAAGTGCGTGCTGTCTGGAGCAGTTCATCCACCGCGCCCGCCCCGGATCAGGAGGGAGTTTTGTTGTGTGCGCACGCACAAAAAGGGCAGTTCGTGGCCGTCCGGGTCCGAGCTTTTTGACACAATACAAATAGGGCTAGCCACAATACAATTATGCTATTGACGAGACGATTTCAGCGGCCCAAGGTTTCCGTTCAAATCGCTGCTGGACTCCCATCTTTCGGACATTCAGGAATCCGAATGAGCTGTCACCGCACCATCATCCGGCTGTCCGCGGTACTGGCGAGCCTAGCCTTGGGGTGGGCCTGCGGCGGCGACAGCGCCACCGCGCCAGAGCCCGCCCGTCCGACGACGGTCACGGTGAGCCCGGCCACGCACGAGCTGACCGCGTTGGGCCAGACCATACAAGTGGGGGCGGAGGTGCGTGACCAGAACGCCAGGGTGATGGCTGGGGCCACCGTGACCTGGACGAGCAGCGCCAACTCAGTGGCGACGGTGAACGCGTCGGGTCTGGTGACAGCCGCGGGCAACGGGACAGCCACGATCACGGCGAGTGCGGGCGAGGCGTCGGGGTCTGCGGTGGTGACGGTGATGCAGTCGGTGGCCTCGGTGGTGGTGTCGCCGCCCACGGCCGAGCTGACCGCATTGGGCGAGACCGTGCAGCTGACGGCGGAGGCGTTCGACGAGAACGGCCATGCGGTCGCGGGAGCCCAGTTCTTGTGGGAGTCCAGTGACGTGGCGGTGGCGACGGTGGATGCGTTGGGTCTGGTGACGGCGGTCGCCGAAGGAGTGGCCAGGATTACGGCGAGTGCGGGCGAGGCGTCAGGCTCCGCGGTAGTGCCAGTGATGCAGCCGGTGGCCTCGGTGGAGGTGTCGCCGTCCGCGGAGACGATCGGGTTGGGCAGTACGCTGCAGCTGACGGCGGCGGGGTTCGATGAGAACGGGGATGCGGTAGAAGGCGCCAAGTTTTCGTGGGAGTCCAGTGATGTCGCGATAGCGACGGTGGACGCGTCGGGTCTGGTGACAGGGGTCGCCGAAGGGGTGGCAACGATCACGGCGAGTGCCGGCAGCGGACAGGGGACAGCGGAGATCACTGTCATGGACCTCATGGACCCGGACCGGGCGGCGCTGGTGGCGCTCTACGAGGCCACGGACGGACCGAACTGGGCCAACAACGAGAACTGGTTGACCGACGCGCCTTTGGGAGAGTGGTACGGGGTGGAACTCGACGTCTTTGGGAGAGTCGTGAGCATTGAGCTGCCAGACAACCGATTGAGGGGAGTGATTCCGCGGGAAGCCGGCCAGCTGTCCTCGCTTACGCATTTGGATCTCAATTCGAATACTATCTCGGATCTGTCAGGGTTGTCCGAATTGACGCAGTTGGAGAGCCTGCAGCTTTTCGAAAACGCCGTCGGTGACATTACACCGCTGTCAAACCTGACACGGATGAAGTCGCTCCGGCTTGAGCGAAACAGCGTTGCGAACTTCACGCCCCTTGCGGGCCTGACAAACCTGGAAACACTGTCCATCGGGAACACACCCATCGCGGACCTCGCACCACTCGCAGGGCTGACCAATCTGCGGAAACTCCATATTGGCGTCGACTTCGGACAGGGCAAGGTATCGGATTTCGCGCCGCTGGCGGGCCTGACCAACCTGGAAGAGCTGAGCGCAATAGGTCACCAGGCTGTAACGGACCTCACTCCGTTGACGGGACTTACCAAACTGCGGCGACTCGCGCTTACCAGCCCTGTCCCTGACATATCCCCGTTGGCCGGTTTGATCGATATGAGAAGTCTATTCCTGGTGGGCATGGGCATATCGGATATCTCGCCACTCGCGGATATGAAGCAAATATGGAACCTGGAGCTAGAAGGTAACCATATCTCCGATATATCTCCCGTGGCTGGCATGACTGGCTTGAACTGGTTGCACCTTACAGGCAGCGAAGTCTCGGATGTGTCGCCGTTGATGGACTTCCCGGCCCTGCGCGGAGTTTACCTGGAAGCAAACAACATATCTGATCTTGCGCCGCTCGCCGAAAACACCGGATTGGGCCGTGGCGACGAGGTCAGGGTTCAGAGAAACCCCCTCAGCGTCGCGTCCCTGAACACGCATGTTCCAACGCTGCAGTCCAGAGGAGTGGAAGTAACATTCTCGCACATAGCCATTGGTCCCGGCAGCTCTCCCCAGCTGTACAACGACAACGTGTTTGTTCTGCCCGTCTCCGAGGATCTGGCTACCGACGACCTGCCGCTCCAAGAATATGCGGCTCAGTTCTATGCGCATTTTGAAGATGAATTCGATTTGCTGATATTCATCTCGAATCTGTATTCGGGCGAAGACCGACACGGGTATTTTGGTAGACATACTCACGTCCGGAACGATGTGCAGGGCATCGGTCTGTCGGTCTTCTCAGACGGCAGTTGGGGATCAGCGGCGAAACTTCAGTCAGTCATCCATTTCACGTTCGATGTCGCTCTGTCCAATGGACCGGCGATACACGAAGTGACACATCGGTGGGCGAACTTCATTGTGCCCGCCTATGCTCCGCATTGGGGATTTACGAGTGCCAACGGACAGCTTGGAGGGTTCGACATCGCAAATCTGGTGGATCACGGCGAGGGTAGGTACACCGCGGGGCAGTTCACCTTCGCCGGATTCGCCCACAACATTGAGCCATTGAGCCCGATTGAATTGTATCTGGCCGGATTCATACCACCGGAAGAAGTTCCTGACCTCTGGGTGGCGGAGGATGGACGAGCCCTGCGCAACGAGGCGGGCGGCATTGTCATAGCCGACAACGGATTCCCCATGTTTACCGCAGATCGCGTCAGGACGTACAAGATCGAGGACATCATCGCAGAACATGGGCCCCGTATTCCCGACCATTCGGCGGCGCAGCGGGAGTTCCGAGCAGCGACCGTGTTCTTGGTCAACGAGGACGACCATGTGTACGAAGATGTAATCACGGACGTGAGCGTCCATGGCGTATCCTGGTTCAGCCATCCCGGTGGGGATCAATACCCCCAGACATACAACTTCTACGAAGCGACCGGGGGCAGGGCTACGATCACGATGGGCGGTTTGTCGCAGTACTTGCGTAAAGGCAATGCAGTAACGGCGACGCCTGGTTCGTACGGTACGCCTCCGCGGTCGGTCGTAGACTACTGGGAATCAAACATGGACCGCAAGGGATTGGATTGGACGCGAAGAGTGCGTCCGAAGCGAGCGGCCGGATCGCGCCCCGAAAGGGAAAATCGGAATAGGTGAACCCACTGTTGCTAGGTCTAATGCTCCAGCGCATGGGCCAGGATCGCCTCTTCGACCGGAGCAGGCACGCGGTTCCGGTGCGGCCCCTTCGTTCCCGGCAGGCCACACCGATGACGTAGTCCACGCCGTTGTCCTCGCACCAGGCCAGCAGCGCCTCGCGGGCATAAGCGGAGTCGGCCCGCACCAGGATGCCGAGCCCGGGCCACCCGCGGCGGAGCCGGAGTTGCCCGGCCGGAGCACGGCGCCTAGCGGGTGCTTGCCGCAGAAGATGTAGAGCGGCAGGAAGCAGTAGTGGCCGTAGTAGCCGTGGTTGTGAGAGCCCGACATCGACTCGACGGACGATCCGGTGCACGGCTGCCACGAGGGCCGGTGCTTTCACGGTAGGACCACCTCAGCCCCCGCAGCCTACCCCAAATAGGGGAGGGACAGCGGAACCCACATTCAGATATTATGAACTTTAGAAGACCGCGAAGGCGGGGCAGGTCCCCTCCCCGACCGCGCAACTTTGGTGGCGGTCTACGAGGCGATGGACGGCCCGAACTGGGTCAACAACGACAACTGGCTGACCGACGCGCCTCCGGAGGAGTGGTACGGAGTTGCGGTGGGCCGAGTTGCAGTCGATCGGGGGCAGTCCATGCGCCGCCGCATGCCGCCGGGCGTCTTCGTACACCTGGAAAGGACGGCGCTCGTCACGAAGCAGTGCTTCGGTTCCATAATTGCGGCGTATCGACCCGCCTATAACCATGAAAGCCGTGCAGGACCACTACAGCGAGGAAATACCTGACCTGGCTGGATCTCAGCACGCCTGAAGCGAGCAGTGGCGGACTTGACACTGGACAAGCTGATCCTGGAGGAAGCGGCCGAGGGAAACTTCTGAGCCCCGAGGGCCGACGACGTTGTGTGGTGCGTGTACGTCAGCAGCTCGGGGCGTCG
Organism: Longimicrobiales bacterium; assembly: GCA_965219445.1. Lineage (GTDB taxonomy): Bacteria > Gemmatimonadota > Gemmatimonadetes > Longimicrobiales > Gaopeijiaceae > UBA822. The sequence continues at coordinate 1,012,735 of CBDCNQ010000005.1, forward strand.
GAGAGGAGAGCGTGCCGGGTGCTCGGGCAGCCACGCACGACCCAGCGCCGGGCGAGGAAAGTGGCGAGTGACGAGGGGGCGCTCCGAGGTGATATCGTGCGACTCGCGAGTCGATTCGGCCGCTACGGCTACCGACGCGTCACGGACATGCTCCGCATCGAGGGCTGGGGGGTGAAGCACAAGCGGGTGGAGCGGATCTGGAGGCAGGAGGGGCTGAAGGTGCCGCAGCGGCAGCCGAAGCGAGGTCGGCTGTGGCTCAACGACGGATCGTGCATCCGGCTGAGGCCGCTGTATCGGGGCCACGTCTGGTCGTACGACTTCGTGGCCTCGAGGACGCACGACGGGCGTGCGCTGAAGCTGCTGACAGTGCTGGACGAGCACACGAGGGAGTGCCTGGCGATCGTGGTGGCTCGCAAGATCCGCTCGCACGACGTGCTCGAGGTGCTGGCCGATCTGTTCGTCCGACACGGGCCTCCCGAGTATCTGAGGTCGGACAACGGACTGCGGAGTTCACCGCGAAGCTCGTGCGGCGGCGGTTGGGGCGCGTAGGCGTCGAGACGCTCTTTATCGAGCCGGGCAGCCCGTGGGAGAACGGCTACAACGAGAGCTTCAACGGCAAGCTCAGGGACGAGCTGTTGAACGGGGAGATCTTCTACTCGTTGGCGCAGGCGGCCGTGCTGGTCGAGCAATGGAGGCGCGAGTACAATACCGTCCGACCCCACAGCGCCTGCGGCGGCTTTCCCCCGGCCCCTGAGGCGATTAAGCCGTCGCCCTGGTTCCTGAGGATGCCCGTCCTTCACCGCCCTCCACAGGTGCTGGGACTAACATAGGATGTCGTACCGCTCTTGGGGGCAGGTCACGAGTATGGGACCCGCCCGGAATCGATCGCGCTGTACCCGAAATTAAATTGCGGCTAGAGCCAGAATAAAACCCACCTTGAAGTCTTCAACCTACCGATTAAGAATGTTACAGATGCGTTGAGCAAGTTCCCGCGTGGTTGGGCGCGCGAGTGCCGGCAAAGAGGAGCTGTCTGAGTGGGAGCCGGGGTCGGAAACATGGATAAGGCGGTAGGCTGGCCGCCGCTGGAGGTGTTTCGTTTCTTCGACGCGGCCGGGCGGCACGAGAGTTTCGCCGAGGCGGCACGCGAGCTCGGCGTGACGTCCGGCGCCGTCGCCCATCGTGTCAGGACGCTCGAGCATTACCTCGGGGAGCAGTCGAAAGGCGGGACGGACCATATCGACAACCTCCAGCTACTGTGCGGAGCTTGCACCTCGAAGAAAGGCAAGCGGACGATGGCGCAACTTGTGGCCCATCTACAGGCTGCTGGCATCCGCAACGGCGACCCCTACCGGAGTATCAGACGATGACCGACAAACCGAAGCGCAAGCCATACCGGAAGGGATTGAAGGCCGACTACAAAGGGCGCGAGCCCTGCACCAGTACCGCACCGATCAGCCGGTCCGTCATGCCACGAAGGATGGCAAGATGCGGGACGGGAATCAAGTCTAGTATATAATACCCCTCGGCTGGAGCTGCTGAATGCGGGGCAGGTCCACACATACACCAGGATGGATCTCATGGGGAACCGGCACAGTATCCTGTTGCACCTCTTCGCGTTCATCGTGCTGGCCGTTGTGACCGTGTCAACCCCGCTGCGAGCTCAGATTGTTGGAGACCGCGTCCGCTTGTTCACTGCGGATACCACGATCATTGGCCAGGTCACCGGCTTGAGTGACGAAGGGTTCGAGCTCGCAAACGACGAGCTGCGTCGATCCTTCGCCTATCGAGACCTGGACCGCCTGGAAGTGAGCAACGGGATCCGATCTCACTGGGCGCGAGGAGCCGCTATCGGTGGTGTCGGCGGGGCGGCTGTCGGTCTCATAAGGCTGCCGGAAAATGATCGCGCAGGCGCGTGCCTTCTGTTGATAATTGTGCCTCCGCTCCTCGAGCTTTGCGAAGACGCCATCGTCGAAACATTTGTCCCACCGGTCGTAATAGGGGTTCTCGCAGGCGCAGCCGTCGGCATTCTGTTCAAGCATGAGTCATGGGAACGCATCGGGCCTTGGGATGACACGGTCAGCATCAGTCCCATTGTCGCGCCACACCGTGGCCTTGAGGGACGCCACGGCCTTTTGTTGGGAGCGCGTATTGAGTTCTGATCGTGAGCGCCGCAAGCTAGGAGAGAACACCATGACATCCAGGAACGCCGCTGGAACGGCTGCTACGGTCCTTGCGAGCCTTTGCCTCGTCACTTGCAACTCACTTGTCGCCCAGGATGTAGGCAATCGTGTCCGCGTGACAATCGGTGGAGACATACTGACTGGCGATGTCTTCGAAACAAGCGACGCAGGATTCACTTTGGTTCTTTCGGAGGAGGAACTGATCGAGGTCTCCGACGCGCAAGTCGAGAAGCTGGAAGTCAGGACGTGCTGTGTCGACTACGCGTGGGTCTATATGACGTTAATCGGCGGGGGGGCGGGGGGCTTGTTGGGGGTGTTGTGGGACTTCTTGAGTGGTAACTATTCCTGCTCGGAAGCTTCGTTCCTGTGGTGGGAGGACGACTCGTGTGAAATTCACGGCAACGGTTTCGAGTGGGGAGTTCTCGGCGGAGGCGTGGTCGGCTTTGTTGTGGCAAAGACGGCTTTTAAGGACATGTGGGAGATCATCCCGCCGGGTCGGCGTGGTGCGACACTTGGTCCCCTGGTGGACATCGGATCCGGCCCCAACGGGAACACCGCCATGATTGTGGGCGCGCGCATTCGCTTCTGATCGACATCTCTCGTGGACCTGCCTCGCTTTCCCGGGCGGTAACCACATGTCCAAGTCGATTTCTTGGTTTCCGGGAACGCTTCAATCCACCAACGCCCTTCCCACGGTGAGGTAATAAACCGTCTGCTGCCGCTCGTAGGTCACGAGGGCCAGCCCCTCGGACTGCGCCTCCAGGAGCACCCGGCTGAAGATGGCTCCCAGTTCGCGGGACTTGCGGCCCGAGACCGACTCCAGCGACAGGTCCACGATCCGCTCGACGTGCGGCGCGAGTTCCGCGGGCACGCGGGCGAGAATCTCCGGCGGTCGCTCGGCTGGTGGTGACCCCACAGCGCCTACGGCGGCCTACCCCCGGCTCCGGAGACGATAAAACCATCCGCTTGGTTCCTTACAATGCCCCAACTTCTAGGACCGCCGATGGCCCAAGGTCTCACATAGGAAGTGGTACCGTGCCTGGGGGCACGTCATCGACTGGACGCTGCGCGAGAATGTCAGAGCCAACCTGCGGCGATTGGTCAAGCGCATCCTGCGCAAGCACGGCTACCCGCCCGACAAGCGTGATAAGGCGACACGGACGGTGCTCGAACAAGCGGAAGTGCTATCTGCTGGCTGGGCAGCATAACACCGGATCGGCCAGCGCGGATTGGAACATACCGATCTCACGCCCGGCCGCGCGGCCTCGGTTGATCACTCAGAACTCGTCCACGGACACCACGGACTTCTCATACGGTCGGATGGATTCCCGTTCAGAAAGCGGGAGTGAATGAGGGAATCACGTCTGATATATAAGCAGTAAGTCTATTAATATCAGGTATTTATAGATGTTTAGCAGTCGTCAGTGCCATGATGACGGGCGAGCGCGTGGGCGTCGGCCATGACCCGAGCCGGGGCGCCGCGTACGTCGAGGGCTGGATCGCCGCACTCGAGGAGGACCCGCGCGAGATCCGCCGCGCCGCCGCCGACTCGCAGAAGATCTCCGACTTCGTGCTCTCGCGGCACCGCGAGCGCGAGGCCGCGCGCGAACCCGCGGCCGTGGCCGCGACCCGCGCGCCCGCGCCGGGGCGAATCGTCCATCCCGTGCCGCCGCTCCCCGTGCCGCAGCGGACCTTCGGGCCGCGCCGCTGACGGTCGGTGAGGAGCCAGGAGATGTTCGACCGCACGGTCGAACCGGACCCGCGGACCGCCGCGCCACCCAGCCGCAATCGCTACCGCATGCGGGACGGCCATCGCCGAGAATACGCCGCGAGCCGGGACCGCGGGTCCACCTCCTTCCCCGAACGGTGTGCGCGCGGGCTCGCCGATATCGGCGTCTACGGCGCCGTCTCGTACCGCGACCTGGCCGAGGCTCGCTTCGGCGGCCATCCCTACACCACCCGGCGGGCCGTGAACGCCTGGGTCCGCGAAGGGCTCGTCACCGAGACCACGGCCACCGGACCCAAGGGCAACCCGTTCAAGGTCCTGACGCTCACCCGCAGCGGCGTGGCCGAAGCTCGGAAGCGGGCCGCCGAACGGGGAATGGATCCCAGCCAGGAAATCCGGTTCGCACGCACCCGGCCTGCCGAGGCCGCGCACGACACTGCCGTCTACCGCGCCTGCATGAAGGACAAACAGCGGCTGCTCGACCGGGGCGCAGCAGTGCGGCGCATCCGGCTCGACACCGAACTCAAGAGCGCCGTCGCGCGCGGGAGCGAGGCGGCGCGGCTGAAGGACGGCAAGCGGGCCGCCGATGCCGAACGGCACCGCACCGCCGGCGAACTCGGACTCCCCCTCGACGACGAAGGGCACGTGCTCTACCCGGACGCCCAGATCGAGTACACCGACTCCGAGGGGCGAGCTGGACGCGTCAACATCGAGGTCGCGTCCGGCAACTACCGCGAAGGGGCCATCAAGGTGAAAGCGGCGGCCGGGTTCGCGCTCCACGCCAACGGACCGGCGGCGGCGCGGCTGCTGCGCACGCTCGGCCTTGGCTCGGGCGACGACCGCTCCTCGCTGCGGGGACCCGCCGACCGCGATCCGGCCGCAGTCGAACTCTGACTACGGGAGAGGCCCGCCATGCAACCCTGGAAAATCAGCGCCGGTCTCACCGCCGCCATCGCGGGGTCGGCCATCCTTCTCGCCGGGCCGCGCCTCGAATACCTCGCGCCGTATTGGCCGCTCCTCCTCGCCGAACACGGCGTCTTGCTCGCCCTGCACCTGGCGCTCGCACTCGCAGCCGTCGCGGCCGCCCTCTACGCCGTCGCACGCGCCGCCGGGCTCGCCGACCTCGGGCGGCGCGTCGATCTCGCCTATATAAAGAGACCGTAAATCGTTGTGGCTAAAAGCTCATCTGCTCGGGGTATCTATATTGTGCCCCCAGAGTTGCCCCATAATCGCACCCGCATCCAGCGACCGCTAGCAGCGTCCATTGCGATCCAGCATAGCGGCTCGACTGCGGCTCCTTCAAGGAGCGCTCCCCCCGCGATCTCTTCGCGGACGCTTCACGGGCGATCCCCTCCGGCGCACCAGCCGCCTTGAAGGCGGCGTAGGTCTTCGAGAGCATCGCCACCCGTCGCGCTCGCATCCGCACCGCCGCTTGGATGTCACCGTCATACGAAGGATGGCTTGGCTAGCGAAACGTCGAACACCCCAGGCTCGACAAGCGTAAAGAGAAACCGAGTAACCGGCCTCATATTTTTTAGGTGTTCGTAGGTTTCCGTATTGTTCAGATGCGGGCATCCGCTACGGAAAAATTCCGGACCCGGACAATTGACCTTGACCTCCTTTTCCCCCGCAAACTGTAGCCGTAGCGTGACGGTCTCCCATGTCGTCATAAACTGGTTTCGTCCCTCGGGAGGAATACGTAATCCGATTCCACCATGCCCTTCGTCATGTTTATACCAAGTTGCAACGAAAGGTTTACGATTCATCGGTCATACTCTCCCGAGATAGTGACCTGCCCCCAAGAGCGGTACCACATCCTAATGTTAGTCCCAGCACCTGTGGAGGGCCGTGAAGGACGGGCATCCTCAGGAACCAGGGCGACGGCTTAATCGCCTCAGGGGCCGGGGGAAAGCCGCCGCAGGCGCTGTGGGGTCGGACGGTATTGTACTCGCGCCTCCATTGCTCGACCAGCACGGCCGCCTGCGCCAACGAGTAGAAGATCTCCCCGTTCAACAGCTCGTCCCTGAGCTTGCCGTTGAAGCTCTCGTTGTAGCCGTTCTCCCACGGGCTGCCCGGCTCGATAAAGAGCATCTCGACGCCCACGCGCCCCAACCACCCCCGCACGAGCTTCGCGGTGAACTCCGGTCCGTTGTCCGACCTCAGATACTCGGGAGGCCCGTGTCGGACGAACAGATCGGCCAGCACCCCGAGACCGGGATCAAGCGTCCCGTCCGGATCGATCTCTATCACCACCGCCAAGCCTGGCTGTACGATCTCGCCGGGGATTTCTGCGTTCGCGGACTGCGACAGATCGTGTTCGATGATCTCCGCGGGGATGGGCACTGTCTTCCCTGGTATGTCCGCCAAGAGCCTCTCACTGCCGTTCAGGTAGAAACGTGCGCGGACTTGGGGGATGCCGACCGACGTGGCGTGCGCGGCTGTGACGAAGACCCGGAGCAGGGCCTCCACCTCCCTCAGCGAGTACCTATGGCGCGCAGTGCCCATAGGATTCTGGATCGCTGATGTTCCGGGCCAAGCCGCTTGGCAGAACAATGGACCATCTTCTACTGGGGATGGTGGATCTCTTGGGCGCCCTTCGTTGGCATGTTCATCGCCCGTATCTCCCGCGGCCGCACGCTGCGCGAGTTCATCCTGGGCGTGATGGTTGTCCCGACTGCCCTGGCGCTGCTGTGGATCGGGATTCTCGGCGGCAACGCCATCCACTTGGAGCTCAACGCCGCAGGCGGCGTCGGTACCGCCGGGATCATCGAGCTGATGCAGGATGCAAACTACGAGGCCGCCCTCTACGTGACCATTGACCTGTTGAGTGACATCGATTGGCTGACCTGGGCCATGTCCGCGCTAGCCACCCTGCTGCGGGCGACGTGGTTCATTACATCTTCAGACGTCATCACCACCCTGCTTAGCATGGGCGACCCCCCCCCGGTGTTTTCGCGTCGTCTGGGGACTCGGGGTGGGAGTGGTGGCTGCCGTGCTGCTGCTCGCCTACGGGCTCCAGGCCTTGCAAACCGCCGCTATGGCCGCCGCCCTGCCCGTGACCGTCATACTATTGCTTGATCGCCGGGCTGGTAAAGTCCCTAGTGCAGGATCCGTAATGATGATCCGTAATGATATGGAGGTGGCGAGATGCGCGATCTCTTGCCATGCTGACCCAATATTAGAACGCCCACACTCGTGCGGAGAGGGTGAGGGTGTTACGCTCAGATATGGTATCCCACGCGAAGGCGCCCCACGTCAGACACAGGGGCAACCCACCTCAGAACCGGCGGTAGGTCGCCGACAGCTTGATGCGCCGCCCCTTGGCGCTGTGGGTGAATCCGTCGAAGGACTGTTCCCACTTCACGAAGGGCGGTGCGACGTCGGTCAGATTCAGCAGGGAGAGCGAGATGCCGATCCCTCTGGACGGGCGCCAAAGCGCGGTCGCGTCCAGCGTCACGAAGCTGTCGATGTGCTCGTATTCGCTTCCCGCTTCGTCGTGGTCGGTGTAGGAGGAGATGTAGTTCAAGTACCCGACCACGCTGTAGTCGGCCCATCCGTAGCTCCCGAACAGCCTTCCCTTGAGACTTGGTAGAGGCGGAGCGATGGGGTTGTACTTGTTCAGGCCCCCGGCACCTTCCGTATCGGGCATGAGTTCGACGCCCTCGACATTCAGCGCTTCGATGAAGAACTTGTTCGTGTAGGTGGCCTCCAGACCGGCATTCACGATGCCGCTGCCAACCTGGGAACGAGCGGTCAGCTGAACATCGAAGCCTGAGGTCTTGACGCCCGGCCAGTTGATGAGATCGACATCGATACGCTCGATGCCGGTGACGTCGCAGGTGCCGGTGCCCCGTCCGTCTGAGCAGGTTACGTAGCTCTGGACGGCCTCGCGGGCACTCCCTCCCTGGTGATAGAGTCTCGTGACCGCATTGTAGGGCACGACCGCGATCACGTTCTCGAAGTCGTAGCTCCAGTAGTCGGCGGTCAGCTGAACCGGGACGAATCCCGATTGGTCCGCCAATGTCACGACGACACCGGCGTTATAGGTGAGGGCCTGCTCGGACTTGAGCTGCTTGTTTCCGTGGGTGTCGACAGCCTTGTAGACGCCCGCCTCGTTCACGTATGCGAGCGCGGTCGTACGGCTCTCGTTCAGGTCGTCGACCGATGGGGTACGGAAGGTCGTCTGCAGCGAGCCGCGTAGCGCGAACTGGTCCGTCAGGCCCAGTCGGAACGCAGCTTTCGGATTGAAGCTGCTCGCGACGCTGTGATACTCGTAGTTCACGGCGAGCTGCAGATGGAGGCGTTCATCCATGCCGTGCAGGGGGAGTTCCGCGAAGAACCGATGCAGCGTCTGGGCAGCGTCGTAGGGATAGGTCCCGGTCGTAAAGGTGAACGGGCCGGCCTGCTCGAGACAGGCCTGGCTGCCAAGCACCGAGCATGGGTTGCGGTTCAGGTTGCCGGGATCATTCGGTGTCGACGAGACGTCGAACCGACGGAACTGGTAGCCCAGGGCGTAGTTCTCCGCCGGACCCTTGCTACCGGTCAAGGTGGCATCGGCAACCAGCATGTCCGCGAAACTCTCGACATCGACCTGCTCGTTGATCCAGGCGAGCATCTCGGGGTCGTTCGCCAATTCGGGCGAATAGTCAGGATTGGCCTCGGTCACGAACCGTGCACCGGGCTGCTGGGAATACTGGAGCGCGTTGCTGAACGGGTTGTAGAACTTGCAGTTGCCCTGTCCCGGAATCGCTCCGGCCGTCGGGCCCAGCGACATGCCCGAAGGCGAGTTGGAGTCGGGCACCACATCGACCCCGCAGTCGCGACCGCCGTAGCCGCGGAAAGCGAGATACTTGCGGTAGGCGTATTCCGCGGGCTGATTCACGTTGCCTGAGGAGCGGGAATAGCTGAGAGCGAGGTTCAATCGGTTGTCGTGTCCCTCGAGGACCTCTACGCCTCCGCCCCAGGAGGCGGACAGCCGCTGAGTCCGGGACTTCCGCTCAAGAGTCCGACCGGGCCCAGAGTGTCCCACCAGCCGTCCGAAGAAGTACCAGTCGTCCTCCAGGCAGTGGGTGCTGGACATGAACTCCACGGTGGATCCGTGCTGCTGGCAGAAGGCCTGCCGTCCCGGGTTTTCGGCGGGCACGATCTGAAGCCCGTCGTAGGGCTTGATGGGCGGAAATGAAGGCGTCGTCACCCAGGCCGGCGTTACCGCCTCGGCCCAGAGGCCCTCTATGTGGTAGCTGGAGTTGTCGCCCAGCTCACCGTTGATTTCTGCGAAGGCGCGGAAATGGTTGGACTGTTCCAGCAGGTTGTCCCAGGGCTGGTAGCGGAACCGGCAGGTGTCGCTCTCCTGGAAGCCGCCGAACTCAAGGCAGCGCGGATCGATAAAGATGTCGTCGTCCGAGAGGTGCGCGCCCTCCAGCTGGGAGATTAGTTCCCCGGAGCTTTCACTACCCGTCAAGGATGGCATGAGAAACGCCCCCGGGTTGCCGGTCCCGGACCAAGCGCCTGCTCCAGAGATGTAAGGGTGCAGCGCCCAGTCCCGCTCCTGCGGGGTCAGCTGCTGGCGGGTCATCCATTCCGCGGACACGACCGCGTTCGTGCTGCTTCCCAGCCGCCGGCCCCAAATGCCGCCGACGTTGGTGTCGCCGGCGCCCGCGAAGTACTCGTGGGAGGCGGTCATCTCCATCCCCTCGAAGTCGCCGCGGGTGAGAAAATTGGCTACCCCGGCCACGGCATCCGATCCGTAGATGGCGGAGGCGCCCTCCTTCAGAACTTCGATGCGGTCGATGGCGATCGACGGGAACGCGTTGATGTCTACATAGCGCCCGCCGATCAGGCGTGCGGGAAGGTAAACCTGGCGGCGGCCGTTCAGCAGAACGAGTGTGCGCGAGCCGCCCAGGCCGCGCAGGTTCACGTTTGCCACGGTCTCCGGCACGGCGGCGACTTCGTTTGCGTTGTACCAGCTCTGCCGTTCACCGACCACGCCGTGGCTCGAACTCAACGCCTTGAAGAACTCCACGACCTGCGGAGAGCCCTGCTCCTCGAGCTTTCTGCGTGACACAACCGACACCGAATAGGGCAGTTCCGTGGCCGATACCTGCGCGCTGGTTCCGGTCACGACCAGTTCGTCAAGCTCGAGGGCGGTGAAGTTCAGCCGCAGGTCGACGGTCGTGACCTGTCCGTCAGATACGGTGACATCTTCGGTCGCCGTGAGGTAACCGACGATGCGGGCGGAGAACTCGTGCGAACCGGCTGGCACGTTCGCGATCGAGTACCGTCCCTCGGGGTTCGTGAGGGTCCCGATGCTCAGCGCCTCGATGAAGATCTGGGCGCCCGCGATAGGCTGGCCGTCGGCCGCGTCGACCACGGTGCCGTCGATTATGCCGGTGGACTGTCCCGAGGCGGGGACGACCGAAAGAGCGCCGACCACCGCCAGCGAGCTCAATGTGCGCGGAAATCTTGAGAACCATCCAGCCACCGCGGCCCCCTTCTTTCTCAAAGTGATGTCACACGCATCGACTCGGCTATTTCTTGCTCTGGAGCTGTCTGGGCCATCGGCAAGTCCTGTGACCGATTCACGAAGAAAGTGCTCGGCGAGCCAAGCCATGGCTTCGCGTTCGTGCCCGGTCCATCGCGCTGTTCATGACAGGGACACCACCGCATCGAGATCCGGCGACTGGATGACACAGTAGGCTATGCAGCACCCCCCTGGAGAGCCGAACGAAGCGATGGGCCACAGAGTCCCAGTATAGAAGGATAGTTCCCGCTCTTGGAGCGGAGGAAGGCCTCTGGCAGAATCATAGCGATGTCGATGAGGTATGGATTCAACGGAAACCATGGCCCGCTGAAACCGTCTCGTCAATAGCAAAACTGTATTGTTTCTGTTACAGAGGCGATCGTGGAGGTGGTAGCTGGACTGGCGGGGTAGAGCGAACCCGATGGTGTCGTGCGCTGGCCCCGAGATATCGTCATTTGACGATGTGGGTTAGTGCAGCTGATCCGGGAGTTAGTCAGTTTTTGCACCGCTCCAATGGAGATATTGTTGTCGACGCGATCGGGTTCGTGGTGCGGGCGACACTCAAGGAGCACACGGGGTCGCCGGTTGTCGGGACGTTGCGGTGTTCACCGGGGGCGTGGCACGCGGCCGCGAGACGGGCGCACGGGGGTGTCGGGCACAATCAGGACCGCCGTGAAGCCGCCTCGAAAGGATCCGGTTTCGACGGGGCGGGCGGCGCGGCGTCTGCGGTCGGGCCGGAAGCCCTGCATGGGCCTATAGTCCTCCATTTTGGAACGGGTCCCGACCACCGTCCCCTTTCCATTCGCGCCGGAGACGTTTCGCAATGCGGCACCAAGTTGTTTCTCTACCAGCGCTTTCCTGCCTGTGTGCGGTCATGCCGTCGTGTTGCTTGTCGCCTGCGGCGACGACGCCAGCAAGCCGCCCAACCAGGCTCCGGTGGCTGTCGGCACCCCACCGGTACTGGAGATCATCGCCGAGCAGGCAGTCACCGTCGTCGATCATCAACTACAGGCTCTTGGTCTACGAGACCGTACGGGACCGCTTCCCAGGTCTGCGTGGCGGTCAGCCCGTCCGGATCGGTCGCCGTGATGGTTTGCTGACGGGCATGGATGGGATCCGTGTTGCAAGTTGTGCGGGGGGGTGAGTGAAGGTAGGGACGTCGGTTGCTAGCCCGTTTCGGTGCGGGTTGCCAAAGGAGGAGGCAGGCGTGAAGACCGGAGACAGAGGAGCATGAGCGACGGGCGGCAACGGCGGGCCAAGGCGAAGGACGGGTTGTGGAAGGGGCTGAATCCCACGATGGCGCTGGCAGCCAAGAGCTTCGTCCTGGCATTCGTCCTCTTCGCCGTCCGCGACGTGGAGGCTGCAGGCGCCGCGTTCGAGCGCATCCGCTCTTGGATTGAGGGAACGCTGGACTGGTATTATACCTCAGTGGTTTGCGCCTGTCTCTTTGCCTGCTTGTTCCTGCCGTGCAGCCGGTTCGGAAGGATCCGGCTTGGCGACGACGCTTCCGAGCCGGAGTTCCGCACGTCCTCCTGGCTCGCCATGCTGTTTTCGGCAGGTGTGGGGATCGGGTTGCTCTTCTTCTCCATCGCCGAACCGATCTTCTACTTCGACAACAGCCAGAGCGCGGGTTACCCGAACAACCCCCTGGCCGACCTCGCCGGCGCCGTGTCGCTGGACGAGGCGCGTGCCGTGCACGCTATGCGCGTGGTTTACTTCCACTGGGGCATGCACGGCTGGGCCGTCTACGCCCTGGTCGGGCTGTGCCTGGCCTACTTCGGATTCCGCAAGAAGCTGCCGCTGACGTTGCGCTCTGCTCTGTATCCGCTCATCGGCGACCGAATCTACGGCCCCATCGGCGACATCGTGGACCTGCTGGCGGTATTCGGCACGGTCTTCGGCATCGCGACCACGCTGGGGCTCGGGGCCAGCCAGATGGCCACCGGACTCGACGTCCTGCTCGGCGTCGATCCGGGGCTCGTCACGCAGGTCGCGCTGATCGCGGCAATCTCGGTCGCGGCCACTCTGTCGGCTGTATCGGGCGTGAGCCGCGGGATCCGCATCCTGTCGGAGTGGAACATCGGCCTGAGCGTTATCCTGTTGGGCTCCTTTCTCTTCCTCGGTCCCGGCACGTGGCTCGTGGGCTTTCTTGCAACCTCCATCGGCGAATACCTATGGCATGCGCTGCCCATGGGTTTCTGGATCGCTGATGATCCGGGGCAAGCTGTTTGGCAGAATCGCTGGACCATCTTCTACTGGGGATGGTGGATCTCCTGGGCGCCCTTCGTCGGCATGTTCATCGCCCGCATCTCGCGCGGGCGCACGCTGCGCGAATTCATGCTGGGCGTGCTGGTTGTCCCGACTGCTATGGGGCTGCTGTGGATCGGGGTTTTCGGTGGCAACGCCATCTATCTGGAGCTCAACGCGGCGGGCGGCGTCGGAACCGCCGGGATCATCGAGCTGGTGCGGGACGCGCACTACGAGGCCGCGCTCTACGGGACCATCGACAGGTTGAGCGACATCGGCTGGCTGACGTGGGCCATGTCCGCCCTGGCTACCCTTCTGCTGGGGACGTGGTTCATTACGTCCTCGGACTCCGGCACGCTGGTCATAACAACCCTGCTGAGCATGGGCGACCCCCACCCACCCCAGCGTTTCCGCATCGTCTGGGGACTCGGCATAGGAGTGGTGGCCGCCGTGCTGCTGCTCGCCGACGGCCTCCAGGCCTTGCAGACCGCCGCCATGGCCGCCGCCCTGCCGGTGAGCATCGTGCTGTTGCTTATGATCGCTGGGCTGATGAAGTCCCTGGCGCAGGATCCGTAGTGATACGAAGGTGGCGAACTGCACCATCTCCTTCCCACGCCTGACCTCGAGATCGGGTCCGTTGCTGTGGCATGAGGTCATCACCCCGATCTACTACACGATGGCTTCCACAGCCCGATCAGTGCATCAGCGCGTGCGCTGGGTGTTGTAGTGGGCGGTCGCGATGAAGCTCCGTACCGACAACCCACAATCGACGCCCGCCGGATACAGGTTATTAACCTGACCGGATCTTTCGTCGTCAGCCACTGAAGCTGAACTCGGTCAGGGCCGGTTGAGGGCTATGCTGAGCGTAGCGTGCGGGTCTCCGAATAGGGTATCTCGGCTGTGTAGACCACGGGCGGTCCGCGACCGACAACCGACATCCGGCTGCTTGCGCCGCCTTCCCGTCCAGGGATTCCGGGCGTGATGGACGCGACCGCGGGAGGCCAGTTACGGTGTGAGAGCCAGCCCACGCAATGTTGAACATCGCGAAACTGGCGAGGGGGGCCGCGTCCCCCCTTTCGAACCCCCAGCTTCCCGCGCCGCTGCCGGAGCAGCGGGCGGTCGGGGACACCGCCCCCCGAACCCGGTGCCGGTGTGTCCGTGCCTGATCGCCGCACCGTAATGGTCGCCGCCCACGTCACGCCGACGGAGCACGCCGCCTGGCAAGAGAAGGGCGGCGGCAGCGGGCGTGTCTCCCTCCGCCCTGCTGCGGGAGGAGATGGCGCGGACGCGCACGTGGACCGAGCTGGCCCTCGCCGTCCAGAGCGAGGACATCCGCCAGGTAACGCGCATCGGCAACAACCTGAACCAGTTCGCACGCTAGGCGAACACGCATGCCTCGACGGTCGAGGAGGGGGATTGGAGCCTGGATTACGCCAATCTCAAGGGAGCGCGCGCAGGCCTGCTGTGAAGGGCGGCCGCTTCGCGGGCAGGTGCACGGTGAGAGAGCGGCTAGGAACCCGATCCGGAGCGGTTTCGGGAAAGCTAAGGCCCGCAGGATCGCCTCTAACGTCCGATCGCGGGTCCCAAGGGGGTACGCACGAGGGTAGGGGAGGTAGGGTGAAGCCTGCTCGGCGACCTCTACGCTTTCATCGGGAAGAATACACGCCGGGCCCTATCCCAGTCCCGCAGCTTACCCTCATCGCTCCTATTCGCTTGAGCGAAGATCAGGCCAGCCCTCTCCGATTGCTCCAAACGCGTGACTAGGTTCTCCACGCCTCGATGCGTGTGCGTACCGTATTCCAACACGTCGATGCCCATAGCCGCGCCTCGGTGCTTCCGATGGACGTCTTGGAGCCTTGAGATGATATCCCTAATCTGGCCCACTTGGAGGGTCGGGAGAACATCCTGGCCGAGCGCGGTGCGCTCGTCTCGATGAGCGACATCCCTGTTTCGGTGCTTTCGAATCTTCTCGACCAATTTCCGAATGCTCTTCAACTCGCATCCCAGCTTGCACCTCAGTTGGCCCGACAGCCGAGGGTCGTCGAGGAGCGCCTCAAGCGTCAGGTTCCGGCGCTTTCCCATCTCGGGCGGATCCGTGAGGCGTGAGATCGAGAGGATGATTTCCGAGACCATCCAGCCGTGGACGAGGTTCCAGAAAAACCCGCCCCAACGGGGTCTCCGCAGTTTGTCGGCTCGCTCTGGATCCTCGACGTACAAATAGTTGTAGTTGGCCCAAAGGTCCTGCATTTCACGGAGCTCAGTATCCCATAGCTGGTCGCTCATCTCGTCGAAGTCCGATGGCTTCGTCATCTGTTCTCCTTGCGAACCCTTCCGAGGGTGCGGCAAGAGGAGTGTAAACGTCGGTGGGCGCGACCCCGGTTAGCCGGCAACGGGAAGTAAGTCTCACGGTGACAGCGTGCTCCCACCATGGGTTCCATCGTGCCCTTGGCTTCCCGCTACGAGAATTGATGGCGCGGGTCCCTCCGTGTCCATAGATACCTCTACGAACGGCTGGGGCCAGCGCGGCGAGCGCCCGCTCGATGGCGACCACGTAGGCGACGACCTCGGCGGCCTCTGTTGGCCAGGCGCGCGATCCGGTTGAGGTTGTGGCCGACGCGCGCGATCTTGGGGGGTGTGCTAGCGTTTCGCCGCTGCCCCCCGGGGCGGTCCATCTACGCACGCGTGCCATGGCCCCACGCGCCGACGGCGATACGCGGACGCCGGTGGTGACGGTTCGGCGCTCGGCCATCACGACGCGGCCGTCACGGTGGAGGGGAGCGAGCCCGCTTCCCGCGCACTCCGCGGGAGCGCGGGCCTCCCTGGGGGATCGAAGGGGGGCGGAGCCACCCCCCCGCCAGCCCCTGCCGGGGACCCGCGAAGCGTGGCCCCAAAGGGTAGGCTGGCTCATGACAGGTAACCGGTCAGGAGCCAGCGCCTCAGCGGATCGGTTCGGCCTCCGGGTCTCGACGCTTGCCACGATCCCGCCGCCGCCGCGGAGCTTCCGGGCTTCCTCGAGGATCTCCAAGGCCCGCCCCGACAGGGGAACTCGGTGCTCGCGCTTCGCCTTCATGCGGTCGGCGGGAATGGTCCAGGCATCGTGCTCGACCTCATCCCACGCCGCGCCCCGGACCTCGTTCGAGCGTGTCGCGGTCAGGACTATGAACTCGAGCGCCAGCCGGACACCGGCATGGGACTCCGAGTCGCGGACCTTGGCCAGAGCCGCCGCTACCTCGCCGTGCGGGAGCGCCTTGTGATGCCGGATGGCGTTGCCGTTGCGCGGCAGCGCGGCGGCGATGGCGTCCCCCGCCGGGTTGTCTGGCCGGTAGCCCTTCGCGACGGCCCACTTCATCACCGCGCCGATCCGCTGGTGCACGGCCCTCGCGGTCGCGGGCTTGCTGGACCAGATGGGCTTGACGATGGCGAGCACGTCGGCCGTCGCGGCCTCGCTCACGCGTTTCCGGCCGATGCGCGGATGGGCGTAGTCCCGCAGCGTCTGCCGCCACTGCCCGGCCATGCGGGATGGGTTCTTCCAGGTCGGCGAGTGGATCGCGATCACCTTCTCGACGGCCGCCTCGAAGGTGGGAACCCCCGCGTCTCTCGGGTCGTGGCCCCAATGGACCCGCGTTGCATAGATGGCCGGGTGAGAAGGACGAGTATTACGAGGTTCGCGCCACACTACCCGAGAGCCTCGCGCCCGAGGTGAGGGCGGCGCGGTTCTTGTACCTGAATCGGTGGTGCTTCAACGGGATCTACCGAACCAACAAGCTCGGCCGCTTCAACGTCCCCTTTGGTGGCAACCGCGTCGGACCCTCAGTCACTCGCGAGGATCCTCGTACGATTCTCGAAGCTAATCCGCCGGACGCTGCTGGTGCCCGGGGATTTATCAGAGACACTGACCCATGTTGAACCGGGTGACTTCGTCTATCTCGACCCTCCCTACAGCATCCATGGCGTGAGAGTATTCAATGAGCATGTATTGCGTGGCTTTGGTGCATCGGACCTTCAACGCCTGAGGCTCCATCTGGAGAACCTCCACTCGATGCAATGCCGATTCCTGGTGTCCTACGCGGATTGCGAAGAGGGTCGAGCCCTGGGCCAAGGGTTTAAGATCGACGTCGTGGAGGTTACGAGAAACGTTGGCGGCTTCCGCTCTAGGCGTCGAAAAGCCCGGGAGATCCTGATACACAACTAGGCGGTATGCCCGCTATCGGAAACCATCATCGCCGTGATGTCGGGCCACTCCTCTTCCTTGCGGCGGTGAAGGATCCAATTGGTGCCATCGTGGTGAATCTGGATGTGCCAGTACGACCGTAGCTCGTCGGTCTGGGTTAGATTCATTCCGTCGAGCTGGCCCTCGATGAAGTCGACCGGGAAGAGAGCGATTTGATCCGGGGACCCGCAGCCGAAGGCTGCGAAGCCGCGACCCGCAGCCTTGAGTTTCTCAAGTTGGTGCGGATGAAAGGCAAACCAATACCCCGCGCCCTTCGGGTCCGCGTATTCCTTTGACACTGAGCAGGTGACCGTCAGACCTTGGTCCGAATCCGCGTAGGTGATTCGGGACTGTTTGGTCAGGTCAGCACCGAGGTACTGGCTGATGCGAGCCGCGCAGGCTCCGTTGAACGATACGGGCTTAGCTCGCTCCTCTCTCCCTCCTGCCTTGTCTTCCTCACCTTCATCGATCTCAGGTGGGGCCTCGTCGAGGATATCCTCGGTAGTAGAGAAGACCAGATCGATAATCTCGTCGACTCGCGTGTATTCGCGGGGAATCAGCAAGGCACGGATACGTGCTTCTGCGCCGGGATCATCGACCTCCTGCCGGATTTTCATTAGCCGGACGAGCGCGTCGATGCTGATGAGTCGGACGTCCCAAGCGTGCCGAGAACCTCTGATTTGCGCCTCGAGCTCACCGGTATCCTCCCGACCAACGATTATCAAAATGGAAGAGCGGTTCTCGACAATGCGACCGGATTTCACGAGCTCCTGGCGATACCCCGCAACGGTCTCGATCGGAAGACGATAGGCATCGGTTGTTTTGACCTCCGCGACCACCTCGTGGCCGTCGGGACCGGTCCAGATGCCGTCGTGACCGATAGCGTTCTTGGTACCCCGATAACGCCCCGGCTCGACGAGGAACCCCAACCTTCCGGCGATCTCGTTGACGATGTCCTGAAGCGCTAGGCCTGAGTCGGCGAAAGACCTGCTAAGGCAGTCGTCGGCATACCCAGCCAAGACCTCCGAAGGCACCCTTGCGAGGAACGCGCGAAACTCCGCCGGAGCAGAGTTGTTGTCGCCAAGCTTTCCATCGCCCGCAAAGCCGATGATCTGATCGACCCGTTTCTCTCTGATCTGCGCGGGGTTCTCCTTCCAGATTTCGTATAGCGACATCAGGTATCTCGAATCTTGAGGTAGGATCAAAGGATCATAGGGGCATGGCGACCGCTACCGGTACCGATCAGCAGCGAAGCAGCCCGAAGACGAAGAGGCGTTCTCCTCCGGGAGCGGGTGCGCGTTCATCATTATTCGCGCAAGCAAGCAACCCAACCCGTCCTACCCAAGAGGAGGATGCCCATGGAGAGGTATATCGGACTCGACGCACACGCGTCGAGCTGCACGCTGGGGATTGTAGGCCCCAGCGGCAAGCGCTTGGGCTCGCAGGTGGTGGAGACGAACGCGCGGGCGCTGATCGAGGTGCTGCGAGGGATTCCGAGGAACCGGCACTTATGCCTGGAAGAAGGGACGCTGTCGGGGTGGCTGTACGAGGTGCTGAAGCCGCACGTGGAGGAGCTGACGGTGGCGGGGGTCGGCAAGAGCCGGGGCCCGAAGACCGACAAGCTGGACGCGTTTGCCCTGGCGGAGAAGCTGCGGATCGGATCACTGGAGACGACGGTCTACAAGAACCGGGGCCAGTTCAGGCGGCTGGGGGAACGGGCGAAGAGCTACGACTTCTTGGTCGGCGACACGGTGCGGGTGAAGAACCGGCTCAAGAGCGTGCTGCGCTCGAGAGGAGTGGCCTACGGCGCGGGGCGCTCGGTCTACTTAAAGCGCGACCGGGAGGAGTGGTTGGCCAAGCTGCCGGAAGCGAGCAGGACGACGGCCGGGTTGCTGTACGAGGAGCACGACGCACTCGTGGCATTGAGGGCGAAGGCCGAGAAGGCGTTGCTGGCGGAAGCACGCAAGCATCGAGAGTGGCATGTGCTGAAGACGTGCCCGGGTCTGGGTCCGATCCGGACGGCGGAGCTCCTGCCGGTGGTGGTGACGCCGTACCGGTTCCAGAGCCGGAGCAGGTTCTGGGCGTACTGCGGACTGGGCGTCGTGATGCGGAGCTCGTCGGACTGGGTGCGGGGTCCGGGTGGGCGGTGGGTAAGGGAACCGGTACAGCAGACGCGGGGGCTGAATCGGAACTTCAACCACACGCTGAAGCGTGTGTTCAAGGGCGCAGCGACGACGGTGATCGGTCGGGCCGAGGACGAGCCCTTGTACCGCCACTACGAGCGACTCCTGGAGGGGGGCACGAAGCCGAATCTGGCGAAGCTGACGATCGCGCGTCAGCTCGCCTCGATCGTGCTAGCGGTGTGGCGCACGGGCGAAGCGTACGACCCCAAGAGACTGGAAGCGACGGAGTAAACCGGGCCGGGATCGGCGAGCGTGGGGTCGAAAGCGGTCACAACATGGGGTCCGACGAAACGGAAGCGAACCGGTTACAGGGGACAGCATCCATACACACCGTGGGCCGGGGCAGAGAGCCCAAGCCCCCACTCAAAGGCTATGCACCCCTGGAGAGCCGAACGAAGCGATGGGCCACAGAGTCCCAGATAGAAGGATGGTTCCCGCTCCAGAGCGGAGAACGCGACGGCTGTGAACGTCTTCCGGACTGCGATGCGGACCCTGCGAGCGCACCCCTCCCCACCCTGAGTCGTCGACCGGGCAATCCAAACCATGCGGACGCCGACGGTCAAAAAATGAGCCGACGGCGCGTGGGGAAGGTGCGTCTTGACCGCCAGCCCCATAGAAGGGTGTGTAAAAAGAGAGGCGACGTACCTTTGCGCTGAGATGTAAACCAGCGAGCCCGGGTGAGCGCCCGGGGAAAGGGACGTCGCCTCATGAGAGAAGATATCGCGGGACCCCGGGGTGCGTCCAGCAGGCCGATATGGGAGACGCTCGAGGGGATGGTTAGGGAGAAGGCGCAGGAGTTCATCCAACAGATCATGGAGGAGGAAGTCACGGAGTTGTTAGCAACTGTGTGCGAACTCAAGCTCTGAAGCGTGGGTGGGGTCCCAGGATACGCCGTCTCGAACCATAGCGTTGGCGATCACAAGCAACTTACGCATGCAGGCGGTGAGGGCGACTTTCGGAGGCTTGCCACGTTCTGTGAGCCGCTGGTAGAAGACGCGGATCGCGGGATTACGCTGACTAGCGGTCAGGGCCGCCATGTACAACGCCACGCGTACGGAACGACGGCCTCCCCAGACCATTCGCTTACCTCTCAACGTACCCGAGTCCCGGTTCAGAGGGGCGACGCCGGCAAGCGCAGCGATCTGTTGCCGGGTTCAGCTGCCCGAGCTCGGGGAGCTCTCCGATCAGCGTGCGTGAGACGACCGGACCGATCCCCGGTACACTCCGCAGCAGATCCTCCTTCGCGCGCCACACCGGGCTCGCCTTGATGCGACGCTCGAGTTCCGAGTCCACGGACTTCAGCTTGCGCTTGAGCCACTCGATGTGCTCGCCGATGTCCTTCGCCACCGTGGTGGACGCCATCTTCAGCCGGTTCTTCTCCGCGACCATCATCTCGAGCAGTTGACGACGACGGGCCAGAAGGGCCCGTTAACTGCTGGGTGTCCTCGTCCGGCAGCACCCGCACCTCTGGCCGCACCCGCTCGCCGAACAGCGCCAATACCCTCGCGTCGATCCGGTCCGTCTTGGCGAGCTGGCCCGTTGCCCGTGCGAAGTCGCGCACCTGCCGCGGGTTCGCTACCACCACCGGGATCCCCGCTTCGGCGAGTGCCGCCGCCGCCGGCATCTCGTACCCGCCGGTCGCTTCCAGAACGACTAGCTCAACCGGACGCTCGCACAGCTGCTCAACAAGCACTTCGATCCCAGATTCGTCGTTCGAGACCGTCCACCCTTCGTCTTCTACCGCCACCTCGAGCTCCGCCTTTGAGACATCGATCCCTACGTACGCCTCGGCCTCAGACATCGCTCTCTCCAGACTTGGGAGGATGATCGTGCATCGTCCTACCTTGCAGATCCGGGCTCCCTCGGCCCCAACAACTGTTCGGACTCATCACGATCTAGAAGGGACGGCGCCCACGCTAACAATCGGTCTCTAGTGCTGTGTAGCCAAAGTCTCTTTCGCTTTGCTGACCTTGGCGATGATGGATTGTGCAGAGGCGGTCCAGACAAAGGGTGTGGGGTTATCGTTTCTGCGATCGATGTAGTGGTTGATCGCCTCGATTAGTTGGTCCACGCTGGTGACGGCGAGGCGCTTGAGCTGACGAGTCGTGAGTTCGCTGAAGAAGCGCTCGACGAGATTGAGCCAAGAGGATGAAGTGGGAATGAAGTGGAAGTGGACCCGAGGGTGTTTGTCGAGCCACGCCCTGACGGCCGGATGCTTGTGGGTGGCGTAGTTGTCGAGGATCACGTGGATGTCGAGTTCGGAAGCCACGCTGCGCTCGATCTTGCGGAGGAACCGCAGAAACTCCTGATGCCGGTGGCGCGGCAAGCACTCGTGGACGACCTCCCCGGTGGCTACGTCGAGGGCAGCAAAGAGTGTCGTCGTGCCGTGACGTTTGTAGTCATGGGTCATGGTTCCAGCGCGCCCCTTCTTGAGGGGAAGACCTGGCTGGGTGCGGTCGAGGGCTTGGATCTGGCTCTTCTCGTCGAAAGCGAAGACAACGGCCCGCTCCGGGGGATCGACGTAGAGACCCACCACGTCGCGCAACTTTTCAACGAAGTGAGGATCAGTGGACAGCTTGAAGTACTCGATGCGGTGGGGCTGTAGTCCATGAGCCCGCCAGATCCGCGAGATGGTGGTCGGATGGACGCCCACTTCCTTGGCCATGAGACGGCAACTCCAGTGCGTGGCGTCTGCGTGCTTCTCCTCGAGGGTCTTGCGGACGATCTCCGCTTCGTCGTCCCGAGTGATCTTGCGGGGTCGACCCGAGCGTGGTCGGTCCTCGAGCAGCTCTTCAACGCCACCTGCCTCGTACCGGTCGAGCCACTGCGTGACCGTCGGCCTCGATACGCCCACACCTCCCGGCAGATCGCCGACCACGACCGTCCCTCGGCAGAGCAGAGAACGATGTTGGCCCTTTCGACCACGCGTTGCGGTGTGGTCCGTTTGTTCACCAATCGCTCCAAGCGCCTGCGTTCTCCTCGGCGCAACCGAATCCTACGCACTGGAAGTCCCATGCGAGGAATCTACCGCATGTATCTATTAGGCATAAGATTTCTGCTACACTACACTAGGACCCTAGGCGGGACGGGCTACCGACCCTGTGTACCCAACGAAACTACCTATTCGTCGTCATACAAGGGTGGGAGAAGTCAGAGGGCAGGAGTACGGTGGACTCGGCCGAGGGCTACCGCAACGGATATGGCAAGCCGAGGCGGTTGGCGATGAGCTCGGGCACGATCACACTCCGACGCCCTCGGGTTCGGGGCGTCGAGGAGCGGTTCGAGAGTCGGGTGCTGCCGTTGTTCGCGAGGCGGACGAAGGAGCTGGGCGCTCTGCTTCCGGAGCTGTATCTGCACGGACTGGCGGAGGGAGACTTCGAGCTGGCGATGCGGGGACTGCTAGGCGAGGGGGCACCGCTGTCGAAGTCTTCGATTCAGCGGCTGCGGGCGGGATGGACGGCGGAGTTCGAGGAATGGAGCCAGCGTCGCCTGGAGGGCCGTGAGGTCGTCTACGTATGGGCGGACGGGATCTACGTGAAGGCAGGGTTGTCGATCCACCATTCTAGGCATTCCTCCCTCGCCGCCGAGGTCCACGTTGAAACTCGGCGTGCCACCGTAGTGTCACGATGCCCAGGGCGGACAGAATAATGCTGTAGCGTTGCGGATCGACAACCCGTGTGTGCGACCGCATCGCCCCGGTCCTAGTGTACCGTATCTAAAGTTCTTAGCCCACGCGCGATTTTGTCGAGGATCTCCTGGGCGGACTTAGTCCAGACGAACGGCGTGGGGTCTTCATTGCGCTGCTCGAGATAGGCATCGATGGCTTCGATGAGATGACGTGACCCGTCGCAACGTCAAGAGCGGCGAAAAGCGTCGTTGTGCCATGGCGCTTGTAGTCGTGCGTCATGATGCCGGCGCGGCCCCGTTTCAGTGGCAGCCCCGGCTGAGTACGGTCCAGGGCCTGGATCTGGCTCTTCTCGTCGAAGGCGAAAGCGACGGCGTTGTCGGGAGGATTGAGGTACACGCCCACCACGTCGTTGAGCTTCTCGACCAGGCGGGGGTCGCGAGAGAGCTTGAAGCGGCGGACCTTGTGGGGTTTGAGTCCGAACTTGCTCCATGTACGCCAAACATCGACATGATTGAGGCCCATCTCGTCCGCCAGAAGGCGGCTGCTCCAGTGCGTAGACTTCTCCGGCGGCGGCTTCTCGCTCACCGTCTTCGCCACGATCTCTTCTTCAAGCGCGGGAGTGAGTTTGCGCGGCCGGCCGGCGCGCTCGCGGTCCTTCGCGACGCTCTTCAGTCCGCCCTCCCCGTAACGACGAATCCACAGCCGAGCGGTGTCTCGAGCGACGCCAAGCGCCTCCGCGATACTTCGGCTCGACTCCCCGTGAGAAGCGGCAAGCAGCATCTGCGCTCGCTCCACCTGACGTCGAGGCAGCGTCCGCGAGCGAACCCAGGACTCCAGCACCTTTAGGTCCCCCCGACGCAGTCGCAACTTCTTGGTCTCGTTGGCCATGGACCTGAATATATCGCTTGCCAGCTTCAGGGGCTAAAGACTTTTGTAACATAACACTAGAAGACTTCCGGCACATATGTCTGGCCGCTCCTCGGTGGGCGTACGTAGCCGTAGTCAGGCTGGCGAGGCGGGAGCTCGAGCTCTGGGGCCTTGAGTTCGTCATACGGAATGAGGCTCAGAAGATGTGTCATGACATTCAGTCGAGCTCGCTTCTTATCATCCCCCTCCACGACATACCATGGTGCTTGGTCGATATCCGTGTATTTGAACATCTCATCTTTGGCAATGGAGTAGTCGATCCACTTCTCACGTGACCGCAGATCCATTTCGCTGATCTTCCATCTGCGAATCGGGTCATTAATGCGCTGCAAAAAACGATACTCCTGTTCCGCGTCATTTACTGAGAACCAATACTTAATCAACTTGATCCCCGAGCGAACGAGCAAGCGCTCGAACGTCGGACAAGATTGCATGAATTCGTCGTACTCTTCTTCAGTGCAAAAGCCCATGACCCGCTCGATGGTGGCTCGGTTGTACCAACTTCGATCGAACAGTACCATCTCGCCGGCAGCGGGAAGATGAACGACATAGCGCTGGAAATACCACTGGCTCTTTTCTCGTTCCGTGGGCTTTCCCAGGGCCACGGTTCGGCAGATGCGGGGATTGAGGCTCTGTGTGATCCGTTTGATGGCACCACCCTTTCCCGCCGCATCCCGTCCTTCGAAGATGACGACTACCCTTAACCCCTTATCTTGAATCCACTTCTGTAGCTTGACCAACTCGATCTGAAGTTTGGCCAGTGCCATTTCGTATTGTTTCTTACTGATCTTGCTCCGCATCGGTGCCGCCGTGTCCTCAAGCGGTCGGTGCGGTAGCCCAGCCTTCGTGTTGCCCATTGTAGCCTCACTTTCTAAGCCAACGTCCCAGTGTGAACCCAGTGAATTCCGGTTCTTCGCCGAACTCCTCGCCCGGTTCATCAACAACACCGGTACGGGTGCGTGCGTACGAGTTGTCCAGGCTGATGAGCGCGATCAGAGCCAAGACACGCCCGGTGCGGACGAAGTCACCCGGTCCCAGTGAGGGTCCATCCACCTGCACAAGTCGCGCCACCGGGGCAGACACGTGTACGAGACCTCAGGGGGAGCCACCAGCTTACCTGGGCCCGGAAACCAAGCCGGTATCTTGCGGAGACGGCCCATGGAAACGACCACGGTTCTTCCTTGGACAGGGTGACGAGCCCCGTGGCCGGCTCCTCTTCTTCCCGTGGCTATGCCCTGCATGCGGGTCCACTTCTTCCTCGCGCTCGAAAACCTCGGCCGGCTCGGCCCGGATCGCGTACTCCTGTCCGTCGACCGACAGAGAGAACTCAGCCAGCTAGTGTACCGTATCTAAAGTTCTTGGCCCACGCGCGATTTTGTCGAGGATCTCCTGGGCGGACTTAGTCCAGACGAACGGCGTGGGGTCTTCATTGCGCTGCTCGAGATAGGCATCGATGGCTTCGATGAGTTCGGGCACGCTATGGACGGCCAGTCGCTTGAGCTGGCGCTGATCGAGCTCGCTGAAGAGGCGCTCTACTATGTTGGCCCACGAGGCACCGGTGGGCACGAAATGGAATTGTACGCGGGGGTTTCGCGCCAGCCAGTTGCGCACGGCTTCGTGTTTGTGGGTCGCATAGTTGTCGAGGATGACGTGGACCTCAAGCTCCGGTTCGACGCTGCGTACAACCGTCTTCATGAACTTCAGGAACTCTTGATGGCGATGCTTGGGCATGCAGTCATGGATGACGTGACCCGTCGCAACGTCAAGAGCGGCGAAAAGCGTCGTTGTGCCATGGCGCTTGTAGTCGTGCGTCATGATGCCGGCGCGGCCCCGTTTCAGTGGCAGCCCCGGCTGAGTACGGTCCAGGGCCTGGATCTGGCTCTTCTCGTCGAAGGCGAAAGCGACGGCGTTGTCGGGAGGATTGAGGTACACGCCCACCACGTCGTTGAGCTTCTCGACCAGGCGGGGGTCGCGAGAGAGCTTGAAGCGGCGGACCTTGTGGGGTTTGAGTCCGAACTTGCTCCATGTACGCCAAACATCGACATGATTGAGGCCCATCTCGTCCGCCAGAAGGCGGCTGCTCCAGTGCGTAGACTTCTCCGGCGGCGGCTTCTCGCTCACCGTCTTCGCCACGATCTCTTCTTCAAGCGCGGGAGTGAGTTTGCGCGGCCGGCCGGCGCGCTCGCGGTCCTTCGCGACGCTCTTCAGTCCGCCCTCCCCGTAACGACGAATCCACAGCCGAGCGGTGTCTCGAGCGACGCCAAGCGCCTCCGCGATACTTCGGCTCGACTCCCCGTGAGAAGCGGCAAGCAGCATCTGCGCTCGCTCCACCTGACGTCGAGGCAGCGTCCGCGAGCGAACCCAGGACTCCAGCACCTTTAGGTCCCCCCGACGCAGTCGCAACTTCTTGGTCTCGTTGGCCATGGACCTGAATATATCGCTTGCCAGCTTCAGGGGCTAAAGACTTTTGTAACATAACACTAGGTCCCAGCATGACGTCGTGCAACACATGCGGGCATTGCCGCATCGCGAGGTGGCCACGGCCATCCGGACGGTGCACCGACCTCTTCGAGTGCCGACGCGGGCTTATGGACGACTGGAAGACCCATCGGAGTGATCCTTCAGCAATTGCACAGCGGTTTGACCTGCCCCCAAGAGCGGGACCACATTCTATGTTAGTCCCAGCACCTGTGGAGGGCCGTGAAGGACGGGCATCCTCAGGAACCAGGGCGACGGCTTAATCGCCTCAGGGGCCGGGGGAAAGCCGCCGCAGGCGCTGTGGGGTCGGACGGTATCGTACTCGCGCCTCCATTGCTCGACCAGCACGGCCGCCTCCGCCAACGAGTAGAAGAGCTCCCCGTTCAACAGCTCGTCCCTGAGCTTGCCGTTGAAGCTCTCGTTGTAGCCGTTCTCCCACGGGCTGCCCGGCTCGATAAAGAGCGTCTCGACGCCCACGCGCCCCAACCACCGCCGCACGAGCTTCGCGGTGAACTCCGGTCCGTTGTCCGACCTCAGATACTCGGGAGGCCCGTGTCGGACGAACAGATCGGCCAGCACCTCGAGCACGTCGTGCGAGCGGATCTTGCGAGCCACCACGATCGCCAGGCACTCCCTCGTGTGCTCGTCCACGGATTTGCCGCGGGCCAGACCGACCTCTGCCTCCCGCAGTGCAGTGATGATCTGCTCCGGAGTGTGTCGCTTCCTTCCCATCCTGACCTCCTCGCTGAAAAGCTTCAGACCAGGTCGATCCTAACATTGCACCTGGTCTCGTTTCAGGGGGTCAGGTCACACCCCCCAGCCCTCCTTTCAATCCGTAATTGGACTTTGGTCCTATTGCGCTCCGCTCAACGGCGAGAATCCACTGGTTCCGACAACCTAGGGGCCGACATCGCCCGCTGTGCCCCACTTCTAGCAAGACTGTCCTACGGAGAGGACGTTCCTCCGTTTCCGGCGGCAGCCGCCGTTTCCGGAATTCGTGGTTATGCCCCCCAGCGGTGGGTGAGAATCCCTTTCGTTGGGCGGCTCTTGGGGGGATTCGGACCCGGGGGAAAGTCATCCTCTTTTCCTGGCACCGGTTTTGCCCCTCTGAATTCCAGGCGCGGTGGAGAGTTCCGCAAGGAATCGACAAACAGGTGACAGAGGAGGTAGAGATGCGTTTTGCGTTGATGGCCGGCTTTGTCATGATTCTCGCACCCGTGGCAGCCGTAGAAGCCCAAACGTCCCGCGCGCCTCGTGGATCCTTGGATGTTGCGTTTGTCGGGGCACAGCCCACGGGAGACTTCGGGCTGATTGTCGATGAGGGGTGGGGCGTGGAGCTGGGCGGACGTTATGAGTTGGATTCGACCGGACTGCTCAGCGTTCGGGGCAGCCTGGGCTTCATCAACTACGGGAGTGAGGCGCTCCGGTTTTGCAGCGTCTACAGTTGTCGGGTAGGCATGGATCTCGACACTCGGAACGACATCTTTTTCTTCGGTGTCGGCCCCGAGCTGGCTAAACAAATGGGCCCCGTACGACCCTATGCCAGGGGCTCCCTTGGTATCGGCTATTTCGTGACGACCTCCGGACTCAGCGGGAGCGACGACTGGGCCGGCCACTCATACGCCAATACGAACAACTTCGACGACCTCGTCTTTCAAAAGCGGCTGGGCGCGGGATTGGGGCTTCGGTTGTCGAACGGACGACGTCCGGTCTGGTTGGATCTCGGTGCCGACTATCATCACAACGGCATGGCCAGTTACCTGAGAGAGGGAGACATCGTCGACCAGCCGGACGGCAGCATCGTCATCTACCCACGTAGGACCGAGGCGAACCTATGGAGCTTCCGGGTTGGCGTGTCTGTTGGGCTTGGGAGTGAAGGTCCTTAGGAAGCGGTGAGTTCAGCAGGGCTTCCGTGCTGGCTATTCGGATTCTGACTCCCGAATGTTTGGCAGATCGATGGCTGTCAGGTCCCGGACGCAATTAACTGCCGCGGTATTGGTGAAACTCGCACGTGTCCGTGGACTTGGTCACCGGCTCCACTTCCGAGACTTCCGAATCCGGTTGGCCATCACTAGCGCCCCCGATGACCGGCCAAGCTTTTCATCGGAGCTCGGCGGCATTCCCTCGGGGAGTCGTGGCCTCTGGTTCTCGCGGCGCTCCGGCTAGATAGGCAGCCCAGTCACCCATGAGCCGGCGTCGGCGCTCGAACAGGTCCGTGCGCCGATAGGCCGCCTCGGCAGAGTACAGATGATGTGAATCACGGCAAGAATCGTCTAAGTTAAACTAGGACTAATCGGGGACGACCGTAAACTACGATCATATAACGAGTTATGGCCGCTTGCAATGCTACGTGTGAGGTGGTCCTACTTCGTTGGACAGTCCGAGGGCGATCTTAAGGTGGATTCCGATGGTCTCCAAAGCCCTCGGGGTCCCGCTTGAGGCTGGGTGTTCTCCTTCGAGCCCGGTTTGAATATAACCTCCGCCTTCCCGTCGGGACTGGTTCCCGATGGGAAGACGGAGGGAAGGGCCGCGCGTAGATCCCGTGACGATCGCAGGCGTCGTTGCGCCGGTTGGGTGGCGTCGCGCCGGATCGTCCTCACCACACCTCCGCGCCTTCGCGATAGGCCTCGCCCGGCGTCCGTCCGCCCAGCGACGAGTGCGGGCGTGCTTCGTTGTAGAAGTCGATCCACGAGCCGATGATGCGTTGGGCGTCGGGCCCGTCCCGGAGCTCGTAGAGGTACACCGCCTCGTACTTCAGCGACCGCCACAGCCGCTCGATGAAGATGTTGTCGAGGAAGCGGCCCCGGCCGTCCATCGAGAAGCGCACGCCCGCACCCAGCACCCGGTCGGCGAACGCCTCGCTGGTGAACTGGGAGCCCTGATCCGTATTGAGGATCTCCGGAGCCCTCCAGCCCAGCGCGTCGTCCAGCGCCTGGACGCAGAACGACGCGTCCATCGTGTTCGACAGCCGCCAGGCGAGCACGTGCCGGGTCGCCCAGTCCATCACAGCCACCAGGTAGAAAAACCCTTGCGTCACCGGGACATAGGTGATGTCCGCGCACCACACGTGGTCCGCCCGCGAGATCGTGAGGCCCCGCAGCAGATAGGGGAAGACCCGGTGCTCCGGACTCGCCACGCTCGTGCGCGGCCGCCGGTAGGTCGCCTCCATCCCCATCAGGCGCATGAGCCGCCGGATCCGGTGCCGGCCCGCGGCAACGCCCTCGCGGCGCAGATGCCGCATCAGCTGCCGGCTCCCGTAGAACGGATACGCCGTGTGGAGCCCGTCCATGCGCCGCATGAGCGCCAGGTCCTCGGCGCTCTCCCCCTTCGGCCGGTAGTACTGCGACGACCGGCTCACGCCCAGCAGCGCGCACTGCCTCGAAAGACTCAGCGGTCCGTCCCGCTCGATCATCCGCCCCCGCTCCGCCCGGCTCAGCGCTTGAGCCCGCGCCGAAAAAAATCCCGCTCGACCGTGAGCTCCCCGATCTTGGCGTGCAGGTCCCGGATCTTCGCCTCGTGCTCCAGGGCGGCCTTGCGGCCCGCGCCCCCGGCAAACACCTCCGGCAGCCCTTCGAGCAGCTGCCGCTTCCATGTGGTCACCTGGTTCGGATGAAGCTCGTGCCGCGCCGCGATCGCCTGCACGCTGTCCCGCTCGCGCAGCGCCTCGAGCGCTACCCGTGCCTTGAACTCCGCCGTGAACCGCCGTCTCTTCCTGGCCATCTCGGTGCCTCCTCTTCCGCTCTGGGATCCACCTTAACGACCTGTCCAAAAAACCGGGACCACCTCAGTGTACCACTTCCGATATGCAAATATGAGCGGGATTTCGCCGGATCGAATGGGATGGCCGCGGACGACGAGGCACCGCCGGGCTAGCTCGGAGCACCGTGCTCGGAACCGGGGTATCGCGGCCTTCACAGGCCCAATACTTGCTGGAACCGGTCTATGGTCCCTACTTTTCGCCAAGTGGTCTGGTCGTCCTCCCGTAGAAGGGTGCACATGGAACATTCTTCATGCTGCAAGTGCTTCCCAAACACCAGAGGACGTCCTGTATTGCCCATCGCCCGTGCTGGGCCGTAGCCGACTTAATTTTCGAAGCTGTCCCAACCGTAGTTGAAGGTTCCTGATAGGGGGGAAAGAAAAGTGGTGGCTCCGGGGGTCCCGGGCCGATAGGCTCGGGTAGGCAAAAACCCCAACACGGAGCCACCACGATGAAGAGAACGTACGAGGTAAGGGATCGGGCGGACAAGCGCGCGATCAGGGAGTTCCTGAAGCGGGAGGGGCAGTTTCTGCTTCCGATGCTCGAGCTCGTGGAGCAGACGGAGGTCGCGATCGACGAAGTCATCCAGGTGATGGGACGAGCGACGATCGAAGCGGTGCTGGAGATGAGCGCCGAGGGTGTGGCAGGCGTGAAGCAGGCAGGTCGGTCACGAGCGGAAGACGACACGGTGTGGTATGGCCGGCAGGGTGGTGTGGTTTACCTGTCGGACCGGAAGGTGCGTGTGGAGCGGCCACGGCTCAGGCGCCGGGGCGCCGGGGAGGGTGGCGAGGTCGAGGTGCCGGCGTACGCAGCGATGCGGAGACCGGGCGCCGTGGCGGATCGGATGCTCGAGGTCCTGATGGCGGGGGTGAGCACGCGGAAGTACGGCCGTGTGATCGGTGAGATGGTCGACACGGTCGGGGTGAGCAAGTCGGCGGTGAGCCGTGAGACGGTCGAGGCCTCGGAGCGCGTGCTGAAGGAGCTGATGGAGCGCCGGCTGGATGCGTGGGACCTCCTGGTGATCTACCTGGACGGGATCCAGATGGGCTCGCACCACGTGCTTGCTGCGGTAGGCGTGGACTCGGACGGAAAGAAGCACGTGCTGGGCGTGAGGGAAGGAGCGAATGAGAACGCCGAGGTGACTAGCGCGCTCCTAGAGGATCTGGTCGAGCGCGGCCTGGACCCGGGCAGGCGGCGGCTGTTCGTGATCGACGGCTCGAAAGCGCTCAGGAAGGCGATCGAGAAGGTGTTCGGCCAACGTCACCCCATCCAGCGCTGCCGCAACCACAAGCTCCGCAACGTGCTGGGTCATCTGCCGAAGGATCAGCATCCTCAGGTGAAGGCGGCGTTCCGGGCAGCGATGAAGCTGGACGCGAAGCAGGGCGAGCAGAAGCTCGAGCAGCTCGCCCGATGGCTCGAACGCGACCACCCCTCGGCCTCGGCCAGCCTACGCGAAGGCCTCAGCGAGATGTTCACCATCAACCGGCTCGGCCTCCCGCCCCGGCTGAGGAAATGCCTGGGCTCGACCAACCTGACCGACAGCACCCACTCGGGTGTGAGACAGAAGACCCGCAGGGTGACGAATTGGAAGAACGGAGCGATGGCCCTGCGCTGGGCTGCGGCCTCGTTCGTGGAGACCGAGAAGAGCTACCGGAGGATCATCGGCTACGACCAGCTCTGGATGCTCAGGGCCCACCTCGACGACCATGAACCGGTTGCCGAAATGAGAAAGGCAGGCTAACAAGGAGACTCTCCGGAGCCACCACCTTCAACTGTCAGCGGGACACCATCTAATTTTCTAACTCGGAGAGGTTCACAATGAGATTTTCCCTAGTCGTCACCCCACGATGGATACTTCTTGGTTTGTCCCTAACGATGGTTCTGCCCACCTTGGTGGCTGCGCAGGATGGCACCATCGCGGGCACCGTCCGCGACGATGCCACCAACCAAGGCCTCGCGGGTGCCCCAGTCTTCATCTCCGCCCTTTCCGTCGGAACGCTGTCCGACAACGACGGTGCCTTCGAAGTCCGGGGCGTGCCCGCGGGCACCCACATGGTCGAGATTCAGCTCATCGGGTACGCCATTGTGAGGCAGGAGGTTACGGTCACAGCTGGCTCGGAGTCCCGCCTCGATGTGGCCTTGTCCGTGGAGGCGGTCCTCCTCGGCGGGATCACGGCCATCGGAACCCGCGCCCGCCCGCGCACCGTGACGGAGTCGGCCGTTCCGGTGGACGTCATCCCCGCCAGAGAGATCATCAACCAAGGCGACGTCGACTTCGCAAACGTGCTGCGCAACGTCGTACCCTCCTTCAACGTCAACACCCAGCCCATCAGTGACGCCGCCACCTTCTCGCGGCCAGCTAACCTGCGCGGCCTCTCGCCCGACCAGACGCTGGTGCTCGTGAATGGGAAGCGGCGTCACCGCTCTGCGGTGATCGTGTGGTATGGCAACAGCATCGCCGACGGCGCGCAGGGCCCCGACATCTCACTCTTCCCCGGACTCGCGCTGGAGCAGGCCGAGGTCCTGCGCGACGGCGCGGCCGCCCAGTACGGGTCCGACGCGATTGCGGGGGTCATGAACTTCGTCCTCAAGAACGACCGCTCCGGCGGCTCGATCGAGCTCAAGACGGGCGGGCACCTGCTCGCCGAGACAACCGAGCTTCTGGAGGGTGGCCTGTTCCCGGGCGACGGCGACATGTACACGCTGTCGGGCAACTTCGGCCTGCCGCTGGGAGAGTCCGGCTTCCTGAACCTGACCGGCGAATACGGCAACGCCGATCCGACCGATCGCGGTGTTCAACGCAACGACGCCAAAAAGCTGATCGCCTCCGGGAGCCCCCACGTGCGCACACCCGCGCAGATCTGGGGGTCGCCGACGGTCTCGAACGACTTCAAGCTGTGGGCGAATTCGGCCTACGCCTTCCGCGACAACCTTTTGTTCTACGGGCACGGCAACTACGCGTCCAAGCAGGTCGAGGGCGGCTTCTACTTCCGGAATCCGAACACCCGTGGCGGCGTGTTCGGGACCAGCAGGGACAGTACACTAGTTAACGGGACACCGGTTCCCGACCCGGAAGACCCGGAAGGTGGGACATTGCAGGTTCCGCTATTGTTGGTCGGCGACATGTTGGATGCCGCCGACGGAGTGCTGGACGGTTCGGCCGGGTGTCCGGAAGTCCAGGTCGTGGACGGCCTCGTGGCCGACATGGCTGCGTGGGAGGAGGTCCTGGACAATCCCAACTGCTTCACCTTCCAGAGGATGTTCCCCGGTGGGTTTACGCCGCAGTTCGGATCCTATATCTCCGACGCCTCCGCGGTAGTGGGGCTTCGAGGGACCAGCGGTCGGTTGTCGTGGGACGCCAGCGCGGCCTTTGGCAACTCCAGCCTCGACTTCTACATGTACAACACCGTCAACGCCTCGCTCGGGCCCGACCAGCCGTGCAGCGACAAGGGAACCTCACCGGCCGTTCCCGACCAGCCCTGCACTCCGTACTTCAACCCGGGAATCTACGACCAACTGGAAACCAACCTCAACGTCGATCTCTCCTACGCCGTCAACGACCGGGTCAACATCGCGGGTGGCGCGGAGTGGCGTAACGAGCGGTTCGAGATCGTTCAGGGCGACGAGCCATCTTGGACCGAGGGGCCGCTGGCCTCGCAAGGCTTCACCCCCGCCTCCAACGGCTTCAGCGGGTTTGGGCCGCTCACGGCGGGAGCTTGGAACCGCAGCAACTTCGCGGGATACGGGGACCTCGAGTTCCGCGATCCGGACGGCGCCTGGACCCTCGGCGTGGCGGGCCGGGTCGAGCACTTTTCGGACTTCGGGACTACGGTCAAAGGGAAGATTGCCGGACGCGTGAGCCTATCCGACGGATTCGCGCTGCGAGGTGCCGCCAGCACCGGATTCCGAGCACCTACCCCCGGACAGCAGAACGCCTTCAACATCTCGACCATCTACGATCCTGCCCTCAAGGACCTTACCAACAACGGTACAATCCCCTCGACATCGGCGCTCGCCCAAGAGTACGGTGGAGAGCCCTTGGAGCCGGAGAATGCGGTCAACCTGTCTTTCGGTGGCGTGTTCCAACGGGGCAACTTCAGCCTTACCACGGACTACTTCCTGATCGACGTGTCGCAGCGTCTCACCACCAGCAGGAACATCAACCTCACGAACGACGAGATCCAGCGTCTGGTTGCGGACGGCATTATCCGGCCCGGCGGCGTGCTCAAGAAGTTCCAGTTCTTCGTGAACGACTTCTCGACCAGGACGCAGGGGCTCGACGTGGTGGCCGCCTACGATGTCGAGAACGAGCGGGGCGTCACCACCGTGAGCGCAGCTTGGAACGTCACCAACACGAACGTGACCGAGCACAACTCGGAGACGCTGGACGACAGTCGTGTGAACGCGCTGGAGAAGGGGCTGCCCTCCGTGAGAGGGAACGTGACCGTCAATCACGTTTTCCCGGGCGGGACCCGCCTGCTGGTGCGGGGCAGCCATTGGGACGGCGTCTTCGAGAGGTACGCGCCCTACTCCGGCGATCCCGTTGTCACGACTCGTTATCCGGGACGCCAGCTGCTCGACTTCGAGGTGGCCCAGACGTTTGCCGACAACTACACACTTACGGTCGGTGCTCAGAATGCGCTGAACACCTATCCGGGCGAGTTCCCCCTCGCCGCCGCCGACTCCGGTCAGCGATATGGCGAGTACAGCCCGTTCGGCTTCAACGGGGGGTTCTACTACACCAAGCTGTCCTACAGCTGGTAGTTGGACGCAGCGGTGCGGAACTGGTGGACGCTGACGCCGATTTCGCACCGACAACGCGACGACCCCGGGAGGTGGATCCAGCCGCCTTCCGGGGTCCGTTAGCGTTTGGCGAGCAGCGCGTTTGCGATCAACCTGGTGGCCGAACCTAAACTTAGAGGTGGCGAGTGTGGCACGTTGCCGCGTTTTCCGGAATCGCGGTTCCCCGGGACCCCTGTCCGCGAATACACGACTCATAGCGTAGCGGCTTCTCCTTCGGCTCCAGGTCCCGTAGCCGACCCATGCCCAGACGTCTCAACCACAAGCTCACCGTCGAGCGTGGTGACGATAGACGACGAGCGATCTTCCTCCCTGTCCACCGTCGCAAGCGGCTGCGCCAGCTGCTCCAGAAGCACCGTGTCGCGGCGGTGCCGTATGGGTTCCGGTCGTCCGGCCGAGGAGACGGACCACCCCCAGGAAGTCGTCGAGGCGGCGCTGGCGCATGTGGTCCAGAACAAAATCGAGGCAGCCTACCGGCGCACGGACCTGTTCGAGTGGCGGCGTCGCCTGATGGAGGAGTGGGCATGCTATCTGGACCGATGTGCAGTACCATCCAGTACAGTCCATAAGTGACTGCTATAACAAAGAGTTATGGACATGTCTTAGCGGATTCTTCCGACTTGGCATCCATTGATATCCGCTTCCATCCCCTATATTATATGGGGATGGATTCTGTAAAGAACACGGCCCGCTCGCCCCGGAAAACCAAGCCCAAGGGCCGTCATCCCGACAAGGCCCTGTCGGCCGCTTTCGTGCGCACCGCCCCGCCTGGAAGACACGCGGACGGCAACGGGTTGTACCTCTACGTGCAGCCGACGGGAACGCGGAGTTGGATTCAGCGGCTCGTGATCCGGGGCCGCAAGCGCGAGCTCGGGCTCGGCAGCGTCGCCCTGGTCTCGCTGGCCGAGGCTCGCGAGCAGGCGCTGGCCAACCGCAAGCTCGCCCGCACGGGCGGCGACCCGCTGGCCGAGAAGCGGCGCTCCGTTGGCATACCCACGTTCGCCGAAGCCGCTCGACGTGTGGTCGAGCAGAAGAGGGCCGGGTGGCGAAGTCGGGCGCAGGGCCGCGACTGGATGTTGACCTTCGAGCGGTATGCCTTCCCGCGGGTCGGGAAGCTGCCGGTGTCGGAGGTCACGAGCGCCGACATGCTGGAGATCCTCGCGCCCATCTGGCACGAGAAGGCGGCCACCGCCCGGAAGCTGCGCCAACGCCTCCATGCGGTGTTGGAATGGGCCGTGGCGATGGAGTTTCGGATCGACAACCCGTGCGACCGGATCGGCCCGGTCCTGGGTGCACAGCATAACGTTGTGCAGCACATGCGAGCCTTGCCGCATCGAGAGGTGACCGCGGCGATTCAGACGGCGCGGGCATCGACGGTACCGCTAGCTGTCCGGCTGGCATTCGAGTTCCTGGTGCTGACAGCAGCGCGGTGGGGCGAGGTACGGTGGGCCGAGTGGACCGAGATCGATCGGGAGAATGGCGTGTGGACCGTACCGGCTAAGCGGATGAAGTCGAACCGGGAGCACCGGGTGCCGCTGTGTGGCCGGGCCGTGGAGATTCTTGACGAGGCACGGAGGCTCGTGGAGGGAACCAGTCCGTTCCTGTTTCCCAATCGGGTCGGCAAGCAGCTCGAGGAGAAGCAACTGCGCCGGATGTTCCAGAAACACGGGATCGCGGCCGTGCCGCACGGTTTTCGCTCCAGTTTCCGGGACTGGGCGGCCGAGGAAACGGATCATCCCCGCGAGGTCATCGAGGCGGCCTTGGCGCACGTCGTCCAGAACAGGGTCGAGGCGGCCTATCGCCGCACGGACCTCTTTGAGCGCCGGCGTCGGCTCATGAACGACTGGGCAGCCTATCTGGCCGGGGAGTCTCGACCGGACGACATGCCGGGCCGCTGAACACCGCACCGAGGTCGGTGACCTGAACCTGGCCGGCTACAATCACTCGTTCTTCATTTGCTGGCTCTCCTTAGTTACCTGCGGCCTAGAGTTCTCCGGGTAAGAGTGTGGCGTTGCACACGTCGGTCTGGAGTTCCTTCCAGTCCCCAGTAGCTGCGTCGATGATGACTGGGAGGAGACCGCCCAGGATGTCTAGGACGACCCACTTAGACGGAATCCCGGTCTCGAGCACGCACGTGAAGTCCTGGTGGCCTTCGTGGCGCAGGGTCGCCCAGGTCTAGCTCATGCGGGCCTCCCTCCCTTCATCCCGTGGAATCGGTTCCACTTGCCCCACTGTGACGCTGCCGTGCTCGGGTTGAGCCCTTCTCCTATGCACTGATCCATCACATCCTGACGGTCGACGGTTCCATCCGGCCTCTGACGATCCAAGATGATCTCCCAGACCCTCCCGGTCCTTGATCCGGGTCCCGGCTCCATCACACCGTTCCGTGTGCGCCTTTCTTGCCGCGTAGGCATGGGGGCTTCTGCTGCCGGGCGCCTGTCGAGTCGCTCCGAAAGCAGGCGCGCGAGATCCGCAATGGAGCCGCTACCACTACGTGTGAGAACTTCCGCCAGCCACTTATCGAACCGCAAGCCATCCCCGTCGTCGCCTCGGATATCGAGTGTTATATCGTGGGCTCTCTCGCTCATCATTCCTCCTCGTAGGGCGAAGTACCACCATCATGGGTACGCACCACCCAAGATAGTGGTGTACCTTGAACTGTTCAAGGCGTCACCCCGGATCCTCGGACGGGGGCGGTTTGGGGCGGTTTTTCCCCGTGGGCTAGTGCCGAGTGGCTGGAACAAGGACGCGGGCGCTGGAGGCATCAAGCTTTGAGGCTCACGGCAAGGGTGCGGTGAGGTGACTTGAGGCGGACAACGGCCGAATATCGGCGAGCGGGAGGCCGCGAGACACGGGGGCCTCAGCCGGATGCACGATCCGTCGTTGAGCCACAGCCGACCTCGCTTCGGCTGCCGCTCCGGGACCTTCAGCCCCTCCTGCCTCCAGATCCGCTCCACCCGCTTGTCCCCGTGAAATCTACTCCATCGTCCAAGGCTTGGCCCGGATTGAGGACAGCAGCCCGAATACAGACCAGTACTGGTATCTTTGGCGCCACTTTGCCGATGGCGTGCGGCGAGCTGCGTGGGTCGCTCGGCTCGACGATGAACACCCGTTCGGCAGCGAGGTGCTGTCCGCGATTTCCCTCACATCGGGGTGGAAAGACGGCGTCAGACATTGGAGAAGTCTTGAGGGTCACGCCGACCAAGTCCATGATCTTTTCGAGGCATTGCCACCCTCGGCGATAGTTCTCGACGATTACGTTCGCTTTCTCTATCACATCGGTGAGTGGTCGCTTCCGGATGCCTTCATTCGGGTCGCGAACTCCCTTATGTGTGGAGATGCGCAGGCAATGCTCAGGATGAGCAACACAGTGTTTCTACTGGAAGTTCTGCTCCAACGGCATGTATACGGAAGGCCCCTAGAGCTGAAACGAGACACGGATGTCAGGCACGTGGTCCTCTCCCTACTCGACATCCTGGTCGACAACGGATCGTCGGCAGCCTTCCGAATGAGAGATGACTTCGTGACGCCAGCCGTCGAAGCATAGACCGCACCTAACTGGGCGGGCCGCTGCGCAGTCTGATCCACTGCCCTGCTGCGGTGGATCCGCAGGTCCTGAGAACCGCGCGTCTCAGCTGAGCACAATCGAGGCCGTCCCCGGCTTCCCTCCGCTATCCCCGGACCCGCTCGACGCGCCGCTGGCGGAGCGGCCGGACACACTGCTCTCCCAATTAAATCCCAACAAATCTACTAAGAACGTCGGTCAAATCCTACGTATTGACGTAGTTGCGCAAGTGCCTTCATCGTCCCTCGCATGGAGATGCTGAAGGGGCTTTTCATGGCGCGAGTGGATGCGTTCCTCGAACGCACGGGAGTGGCGCCGGCGACGCTTGGCCGCCAGGCGGTAGGCGATCCGAACCTAGTGCGTCAGCTACGCCATGGCCGCTCCCCGACGCTGGCGACGGTCGATCAGCTCCTGGCGTTCATGGAGGGCTTCGCCGAGGCCGGTGTGGACCCTGTTTCCTCTCGGAGCGACCGGCTCCGGGATTCATCCCCGAGAGAACGGAGAGGCAGAGAGATGACGAGAACCATGGTGCAGGAAATGGAGGTGCCGATCCGCATCGTGCGGCTCCCGGCCGTGCAAGCTCGCACGGGGCTCGGGCGGAGCACGATCTACGTGCGGCTGGCCGAGGGTTCCTTCCCCAGACCCGTCCAGCTAGGCGCGCGCGCTGTCGGCTGGATCGAGGAGGAGGTGGACGAGTGGATCCGCAAGCAGATCGCGTTGAGCCGCGGCGAGGCCGAGTGATCGGCGCATCCCAGCGAGAGACCAAGGAGCAGACGATGCAACCTTTGTTAAGGACGGTACGAGCGGCGGCCTGGGCCACGCTGTGGTTGCTGTTCCCCGGGGTGCTGTGGGCTCAGGGGACGAGCCCGTGGGTGGAGGCGGTGAACGAGCTGCAGGCGCAGTTCACGGGTCCGATCGCGAGGGGGCTCTCGCTCATCGCGATCGTCGTGGGCGGGCTGATGTTCGCGTTCGGCGAGGGCGGTAGCAAGCGGACGCTGGCCGGGATCATCTTCGGTCTCGGGATGGCGATGGGCGCGGCGAACTTCCTGGCCTGGCTGTTCTGATGAGGGGTCTGAGGCGCTGGGTCGGCTATGCGGCGCTGAACCGTCCGCTGACGATCCTGGGTGTGGAGCGTAGGGGGTTCCTGCTCGTCGCCACACTCGGGCTCGCGATGTGGAACGCGACGGCTTCGCTCGTGACGGGCGGCGTGGTGTTCGCTGTGGGCTACGGTGCGGGCTGGCTCGCCGGCCGCAAAGACCCGGACATGCTTGGCGTGCTCCGCGCCGGGACGCGTTTCCCGTCGCGTTTCGACCCGGGCAAGTGGGCCGAAGAGCCGTGGCATCTCGTGATCCGGAGCGGGCGATGAGGATCTCCGCGGAGCTCCGGGACCACGAGGCGGCCGGCTCACTGGCCGAGGAGCTGCCCTACTGGGGCTGGCTCGAGGACGGCCGCACCTGCCTGACCCGCACGGGCGAGCTGATCGCGGCCGGCCGGCTGGCGCCTGCGGTGGTCGACGGGCGTTCGCCCGAACAGATCGACCGCGTGCTGGGCCGCTGGCAGCGTCTGCTCTCGGGGTTGGACGCTGACACGCGCCTCTACTTCTATATGCTCCGGCGGCCAAGTCCGCCCGAGGCCACGGACGCCGAGGGCTCCGGCATCGTAGCGGTGTCGCAGCGGAAGCGGAGTGCGTTTCTGGCCGGGCGTGTGCAGCAGCTCGAAGCCTATCTGGTCTGGTCGCACGATCCCCGCCTCCGGACGGTGGCAGACGGGCCCGCGTCGGGAAGCGCGTCCCGGCTCATGCAGTGGTGGAAGCGCCGCCAGGCGAGCGCGCCCACCTACCTGCGGTCCGAGATCGAGGCGGCCGCCGCCCGCTTTCGCTCGACGGTGGACGCGGGCCGTGCGCTCGTGGAGGAGCACACGCCGATCGACATCCTCTCGCCAGCCGAGGCTTCTCGTCTCCTCTCCGAGCTGATCAACCGTCCGGGCATGATCTGGGACGGCGCGACGGGAAGCGGGATGAACTGGCGACTCGCCCTCTCTGAGCTAGAGGCGGAGCGAGGACACCTGCGCCTCGACGGCGAGCCGGTGATCCTGTACTCGCTCCTGTCCCCGCCTGGGCAGGCCCGGGCCAACCTGCTCCGGGAGCTCTACTGCCTCGATGCCGTGATGACGGTCTCGCTCGAGTGGCGGCCCTGGGCGATGGAAGCGGCCCGGCGCCGGATCCGCGGCGCGCAGCGGCACTACTTCGCGCGCCGTTACTCGATGATGGCGCACGTGCAGGAGACGGAGGGCACGGCCGCCGCGATGGTCGACTCGGCCGCGGCGACGGAGTCCGACCGTCTGGGCGAGGCGCTGGTCGAGCTCGAGGCGGACGGCGTGAGCTACGGCGAGGCCACGCTGACCGTGGCGCTCCACGGGGAGCTCGGGCGGATCGAGCGGCTGGACGGCGACCTCCGCCGTCTCTTCGCGGCGCACGACGCGAAGGTGATCCGGGAGGGCTACGGCCAGCTGCCGGCGTGGTTCTCCCGGCTCCCGGCCCAGCCGCGTGGGCGGCAGGTACGGAAGGTGTTCGTGTCGGCCGGCGTGGCGGCCTGTCTGGCGCCGCTGTTCGGGCCGCCACGGGGCACCGTGAAGAGCAAGCATCTCGGTCGCGAGTCGCTCGCGGTCTTGGAGACCCCGTGGCGCACGGCGTACCACTACGACCTTTTCGCCGGCGACGTAGGCCACACGCTGATGCTCGGCGCTACCGGCTCGGGGAAGAGCTTCACACTGAACTTCCTCCTGGTCGAAGCCCTCAGGTACGACCCGCGCGTCCTGATCCTCGACCTGGGCGGCTCCTACCGCTGGCTGACCCGGTTCCTCGGGGGCCGCTACCTGGAGCTCTCTCCCGATGAGGCGGAGCCGACGCTCCGGCTGCAGCCGTTCGCGCTCCCGGCGGGCACCCGGACGTTCCAGTTCCTGACGGGCTGGGTGCTCCGGCTCCTGAAGCTCGGCGGCTGGGAGGTGAGCGGGGCGGACACGAGCGAGATCCGCTCGCGCATCGAGG
The DNA here is from genome assembly GCA_965219445.1 of Longimicrobiales bacterium. Lineage (GTDB taxonomy): Bacteria > Gemmatimonadota > Gemmatimonadetes > Longimicrobiales > Gaopeijiaceae > UBA822. The sequence continues at coordinate 1,054,002 of CBDCNQ010000005.1, forward strand.
ACCTGTATGCGTTCGAGCCGGAGCGGCGGACGCTGAGCGTCCTGGCCGGCTCGCTGCCGTCCGCGACGTGGCCGGCCTGGAGCCGCTGGATCGAAGGCGGCGCCTGGGGCACGTACTTCGATAACCCGGCCGTCGGGGCACCGGACCTCGAGTTCGCCGACTGGCAGGTGATCGATCTGGCCGGCGCGGTCGAGCATCCGGATCTCTGCGATGCGGCGCTCTCCTATCTACTCGAGCGGATGCGCTTGGAGGTCGAGGATCCGTCCGAGGCGGCGCGTCTGAAGCTGATGGTCGTGGACGAGGCCTGGCGCTACCTGCAGGACCCGGCGGTGCTGAGCTACCTGGCCGAGGCGGCGAAGACGTGGCGCAAGAAGAACGCCGCGCTGATCCTCGCCACCCAGTCCGCCGTGGACGTGACGGCGACGCCGGGTGCTGCGGCGCTGCTCGAGTCGATCCCGACGAAGCTCTTCCTCGCGAACCCCGAGCTCCCCGACGCGGTCGGGGCGCTGTTCCGGCTGAACGAGTCGGAGCTGGCCCGGGTCCGAGGCCTGATCCCCAAACGCGAGCTCTATCTGCGCCGCCCGGACGGGGCGGCGGTGCTCCGGCTCGAGGTCGATCCGGAGAGCTACTGGCTCTACACCTCGTCCGCATTGGACGCCGAGGAGAGGGCCCGGGCCGTCGAGCGTCACGGACTCAGCCGGGCCCTAGAGGTGCTCGCGAGCCGAGACGATCCCACCCCCACCCCCAACGCAAGGAGCTGATACGCCATGCGATCCCTATTGCAACCGATAGCTCTCCTGACGCTTCTCTTGGCTGCCTTCCCTGTCGCGGCTACCGCCCAGCAGGAGGACGACCAAGCGTTCCTCCGAGTACCGGTCCCCGAGGAGGGCGAGGACCGGATCCACCGGCTCCGCACCCAAGTCCGTCACACGACCGTCATCGTGCTCCCCGCCGGGGAGAACATCCTGGATTTCGTGGTCGGCGACTCGGAGTACTGGCACCTGGCGGGCGCCGCGAACGTCGCGTTCCTGAAGCCTCTCGCTTCGGACGCGGCGACGAACATCGCGCTCGTCTGCGAGTCCGGGCGCATCTACTCGTTCCTGGTGGCCGAGCACAGCGACGGGCCGCCCCATCTGGTCGTCCGGGTCGAGTCCGGCGCGGAGAAGACGGGACTGTCCGGCGGCGGCAGCGGCCGTCCCGCGTTCGTCGCGCGGAGCGAGGTCGCGGCCTATCAGCAGATGGCCGCCGAGGCGGCCGAGGCGGCTCGCAGCGCCCGGGAGGCGGCCGAGGCCGGCATCCTGGAAGCCCGGACTCAGGCCGAAACGGAGATCGAGGAGTTCCGTGCGCGCTATCCGGAGCGTCTCGCGTTCGAGTACCGGCTCGACGGGGACGCGGCCGACCGGCCGTTCCTGGTCGAGGCGATGTGGCACGACGGGCAGTTCACCTACCTCCGCTCCCACGCCCAGGAGTCGCCGGCCCTCTATGAGCTCCGGGACGGCGAGCCTGCGCTCGTCGCCTACGACCTCTCAGAGGACGGCCTCTACATCGCCCGCCACGTGCTGGGCGACGGGTGGCTGCAGATCGGTGACAAGCGGGCCGCTTGGCGGTTCACGCCCAGGGACGGGCTCCGATGAGCCGCTGGAAGCAGTGGGTCCGGCCCCCGGAAGGCGCGCTGCCGGGCGGCATCGTGACGAAGGCCGGCGTGGTGTTGATCGCCGTGCTCGTCGGTGGACTCCTCTTCTCGTGGGCGATGACGGGTCCCCAGGAAGCCGACACTCTCGTAGCCCTGCCCGAGGCGCAGGCGGTCGACGACGGCATGGGGAGGTCGCTCCAGGGCCGCATTCGGCAAGAGGCCGAGCGGCAGACTCTGGAGGCCGCCGCCCGGGCGCGCGCCGAGCTCGAGCGCCGGCAGGCTGCGGCCGCCGGGGAGATGGCTCGGCTCCAGACCGAGTCGGAGACGCCGAACACCGCAGCCTTGATCCCAGGCGTGAGCGCGGCCGAGTCGGAGCTTAGGGAGGCGCTTCGGCTGGAGGAGCTGGAGCGAAGAACCCGCTCGCTCCGTGCCCTTCCCGTGTCTCAGTCGTACCGGGACCCGAATGCAGCTGCGGAGTCGTCCCAGGGCGATGGCGCAGGCACAGATGGCGCGGCCGACGCGGATGTGGCGCTCCTCGAGAACGCGGTCCAAGCGGCTCTCGCCTCCTTCGAGCAGTCGCTCGGGGCGCTCGAGGGCGAGCTGGCGGCGGAGCAGCTTCTCCTCGGGTCCCCTGGCATCGCCGCTGCGATGGCGCCCGCGTCCGGGCCGCAGGCCTCCCTCCGAGCGCACGGTACGGCTGAGCCGGTCTCTAGCGTCGCGTCCGCCGACCCGCCGGGTTGGGAGCGGATCCATGAGGGCTCGTTCCTCGAAGGGGTGCTTCTCACTCAGCTCACGGGCGATTTCCCCGGACCGGTGCTCGCGACCGTCGCGGTGCCGTTCTATTCGGCCGACCGCCAGCGGGTCCTGATCCCGCGCGGCTCACGCGTCGTCGGAACAGCCCGGGCCGTCCAGGACCCGGACCAGAGCCGGCTCGCCGTCGCGTTCCACCGGTTGCTCCTGCCCGACGGCAGCTGGATCGACCTCGAGTTCACGGGCCTGAACCAGGCGGGCGAAGGCGCGCTTCGGGACCAGGTCGACCGCCACTACTTCAGCACGTTCGCGGCCGCCGGAGCTGTCGGTGTCGTAAGCGGACTCGCCCTGGCCGGCGGTTCGCCGTTCGGCCTGAGGGCGGGCGTCGGCCAGGGACTCGGCCAGAGCGCGACCTCGGTTCTCGACCGGTTCCTGAACCGGCTACCCACGATCACGATCCGCGCGGGCCATCGCCTGCGCATCTGGTTCACCTCCGATGTCCTGGTCCCCAGGCCCCGGACACGGCAATGAAACGAAAGGAGACTCTCATGCAGATCCGAACCCTTACCACCGTCCTCCTGGTCTCGGTCCTGATGCTCGCGAGCGCAAGTCCGGCCAACGCCCTTTTCGACATCGGCGGCGTGATCCAGCGCGCCCAGATGATCGTGAACCAAGCGACCCAGATCGCGAACCAGATCCGCCAGATGCGGACCATGACCCGCCAGCTCACCGAGCTCGAGGAGCAGCTCGACTACATGAAGGACGTCGCGCGGGGCGAAGTCGACGCGCTGATCGAACCGTTCGCCGAGCTGGCGGCCGGGTCCATCGGCCTCGTCGGCGACGGCCTCGGCTGGGGCTCCGAGTTCACCGGAGCAGCCGGAGAGCTGGTCGACGCTGTCCGTGACATGGGGAGCGGCGACTCGTTCACCGATGTCTGGCGGAGCGCCCAAGGTGTGGCCGACCAGGTGAGCGAGGCGGACATCCTCGAGCTGTTCCGTAACCGCCCGGCCGAGGCGTCGTCCCGCGCGGTGGAGGACTACCGCCAGGCCAAGGAGGCCGCCGACCGCCAGCGCGTGCTCGACTACGCGATGATGGACGCCGCGGCCTCGCTCGCCTCGACCGTCGAGAGCGCGCAGGGCTCGTTCGACGAGCTCACCGCGAACGGCAATCTGTCCAACACGGCACTCCAGCAGGCGCAGGTCGCGGCCGCGCTGACGCAGGGCCGGATCAACGCCGCCGTGGCGCAGGTGCTCGCCTATCAAGCGGTCGAGCAGGCGAACCGGATGCAGCAGGCCGAGATCGACCGCCTCGAGCGCCTCGCCGAGTGGAGGGACGCACGCCTCCGTACGAACGCGATGGCCGATGCGATGCGGGCGGCCGCGTTCCAGAACCGCGACCGGCTCCGGGAAGGGCTCCTCTTCAAGATCCCGTCGTTCTACATGGGCGGCCAGGCATAGGCCCCGGGAGCGACTGTCATGCAACTTCCTCCCCCCCAGTCGATCGATCCGAACGTCCCGGCCCAGATCCCGGCGGATCAGCTCCAGGACTTCAAGGGGTTCCTGGACATCGTGCTCGACACCGTGGTCGGCGGCGCCGCGCCCGACGTGCTGACGCTCGGCCACCAGCTGTGGGGCGGTCTCGCGGCGATCGTCGTCGCATGGAGCGGCCTCAAGATCGCGTTCAGCGGAACCTTCGAGCCCTGGTCCCTCGTGCGGGTCGTGCTCGCGGTCACGATCCCCCGGACGCTCCTCCATTACTACAGCGTCCCGATCCCGGGCGTGGGCTTCACGTTTCCGGCCATGGTGGCGGCTGGGGGGATCTGGCTCCAGAACCTGTTCATCTCCGATGTCGTGTCCGTCGGCTACACGGAGATGACCGCGCTGGTGCAGGCGTTCGCCGCACGGCTCGGCGCGGCATGGTCGGGCGGGAGCCTGATGACCGTCGTGACCGAGGGCGTGAGCGTGTTCTTCTCGTCCCTCGTCGCGCTGATGATGGGCGTGCCACTCGTGCTCGGCCTCGTCGCGCTCTTCTGCCTGACCTACGCGCAGGTGATCTGGGCGCAGGTGGCGCTCGCGATCGTGATCCTCTTGGGCCCGGTGTTCATCCCCTGGCTGCTGTTCGAGCCGCTCGCGTTCCTGTTCTGGGGATGGTTCCGCACGCTCATGGTCTACACGCTCTACGGCGTCGTGGCCGGAGCGATCCTCCGTGTGTTCATGGGCGTGGGCATGGGCTACGTCACGACCTATACCGGCGCCTTGATGGGCACCGGCTCCTCCGACCCGGCCGAGCTCGGGCTCTGGGTCGTCGTCCTCCTCCCGCTCGTCGTCTCCGGCCTGATGGCCGGCATGAAGGTGGGCGAGCTCGCCGCGATGCTCGTCTCAGGGTCCGGGTCCGTCGGGTCGGGCATGATGGCGCTCGTGGTGCGCGGCGGCGGGCGCCTCAGCGCTGCCGCGAACCCGGCCCGCCCCCCAGTCCCCGGAGGCTGAAGGAGACGTCCATGAACCGAGAACACGATGCCGGCCGCGAATACGCGGAAATCTGGGGCGAGACCGTCGAGGCGAACCGAAAGCTCCGGACGCTGGCGATGATCCTCGCCGCCGCGTGCCTCGCGCTCGCCGTGCTGCTCCTCCGCATCGCGACCGTCGAGCCGCCCCGCCCGATCGTGGTGCGGGTCGACGAGGTCGGCCGCGCCGAGGCCGTGGCCTACGAGGCCGCAACGGCGCAGGCGGATCCGCTCGATCCCACGACCAAGTACTTTCTGAACCGGTTCATCTCCGACTTTTATTCGCGGCGACGGGCGACGGTCGAGGAGCACTGGACCCGGAGCCTCCGCTTCCTCTCGACCGAGCTGGCGAACGCCGCGTTCACGAGGGACGGCGCCGAGGTCGCCGCCATGGCGGCCGGCACCTCCGACACCGAGCGCCAGGTCGAGCAAGTCGTGCTCCGCATCCACCCCGCACCGGAGGCTCCGCACGGCGCGACCGCCGACTTCGATCTCGTGCACCTGAGGCAGGGGCAGGAGACCCTGAGGGAGCGGTGGTCGCTCACGCTCCGGTTCACGTTTCTCACCGTCATCCCCTCCGAGCTCGTCGTCTACAACCCGATGGGCATCCTGATCACCTACCTTCAGGCCGACCGGGCCCTGGTCACGGAGCCGCCCAGGTGATCGCGCATCTGCGGGGACGGGAAGCGGCGCTCGAGCCGTTCGGTTGGACGGGACGCCAGGCCGAGTGGATCGCGCTGGCCTGTCTCCACAGCGGCGTGTTCACCCGCGCCCAGCTCTCCGCCTATCTACGGATCGATCGCTGGCAGGCTCTTCGGTTCGTCCGGGCCATGTCGGAGCGAAGGCTGGCAGCCGACGAGACACTGGAAGGCCGGAAAGTCTGCCGGATCTGCGGGCGCGGGATCTACCGCGCGCTCGGCGCCGAGGACATCCGCCACCGCCGGGCTGCTTCCGATGAAGTGCTCCTGCGGCGCCTGCTCTCGCTCGACTACGTGCTCGAGCACACCGGCTTGTCGTGGCTGCCCACCGAGATGGAGAAGGTCGGCGCGTTCGAGGCGCTCGGCATCGAGCGCCGGCTCCTGCCCTCGCGGCTCTACCGCGGAGCCGCCGGCAACACGCGGCGTTACTTCCCAGTCAAGCTGCCGGTCGCGCTCGAAGCCGAGCGCGCCGTGTTCGTCTACGTCGATCCCGGACACGATACCACGACGGCGCTCCGCTCGTGGGGCGAAGCGCACCTGGGCCTCTGGCAAGCGCTGCGGGAGCGCGGCCGATCCATCGAGGTCGTCGCCGTCGTCCGCACCCGGAAGGAAATGGACCGAGCCGGGACGATCCTCGAGAACTGGACCAACACATCTACAGCATCCGGCCCCTCCGCCGCTCCGGAACCCGACAGTGCGGCTCGCCGCGAGATCGCCCGAATCGAGCAGGCCATCCGCGCCAAGGATGAGCGGGTGCTCAAAGAGTATGGCGACCTGCAGGCCTGCCTCAAGCGGATCGTTGAGCTGAACGACGTCCACCGATCCTCGACTCCCGGAACGTTGATCCACGGCTTCGCGACATGGCGCTCGAGACGGCTCCCTGGAGGTGGATTTTGAACGCGGATCGGCGAGGGTCGGTGCTGATCGGCGAGTGCACAACAGACAACGGGGTGCATGTGCACCGAAACGCCATTTTCATGTGCGCGCCAGCGCTTCCTTATGTGGCTGCCTGTCTTACAGTTGCGGCACGGCCGCCGGAGCTGCGACGCCGCTCCGGAGCTTTCGGCCGAAGAAGGGAGCGACCCCCCCTTTCGGGATGCCTCGATCGGCATCGGGGAGGGTGCGCATGTGCACGCCCATGCCACCCTCCCACGGGGGGTCGCTCCCAGCCATGGATCCCTACGGGAAGGTTGTCAGAGCGATGCTGAGGCCGGCGACGCTCGTCCTCATGGGCCTCGCCGCGGCGGCCGCGATCGCCCACGCCTTGTGGGCGCCGTTTCCCGCCAGCGGCGGCAACCCCGTGCTGGACTTGATCGCCTACCACGATCCGGGCTTCCACACGGTGATCCGCGTCTGGTACTACGCGGCGCCCGCCGTCGCCGTGGTGCTCTTCGGCAGCCTCGGCCTCTCGGTCTGGAGAGTCTGGCTGCAGCCCAGGGCGGGAGGCGGCAGCAAGGGCAAGCTGCCTCCGTGGCCCGTGTCGCCGAACGACGCGGCACCCTCGCTCGTGATCGGCGAGCTGCACCACCCGACCGTTCCGTGCGAGAGCGAGCGGCCCTCCTGGCTCGTGATCCCAGAGACGGGCCTCTACACCGGCGTCCTCATCGTCGGCGCCGTGGGCTCCGGCAAGACCTCGGCCTGCATGCACCCGTTCGCCGAGCAGCTCCTCTCCTGGCAGGCCGACCGGCCCGCACGCCGGGCCAGCGCCTTGGTGCTAGAGGTCAAGGGCGACTTCTGCCACGACGTGCGGAGGATCCTCGAGAACGCCGGCCGCGCGGACGACTACCTGGAGATCGGCCTCGACGGCGCCTGGCAGTGGAACCCGCTCGACGATCCGCTGCTCGACACTTACTCGCTCGCCTACAGCGTCTCATCCCTGATCAACCAGCTCTTCGGCAAGAGCCGCGAACCGTTCTGGCAGCAAGCCTACACGAACCTCGTGCGCTGGATCATCGAACTGTACCGGCTCCTGCCGGGGGGCTGGGTCACGCTGCAGGACGTCTACCGCTGCACGATCGACGCGGAGCTGTTCGCCGAGAGAATCCGCGCGGCCCAGGACCTGGTGGCTGAGGCGTGCCCGGCGCGCGTCGTCATCTCCCACGACGACATGATCGGCCATCCGGAAGCGCTGAATGACTGGGTCTGGATATATACCTCCGGTGAGGACACGGTGACGTGCCGGCTCGACCCGGTCCTCCGGGATCGGCTCGCCGAGCTCAAGATCCCGTTCGAGACCGAGGAAGGCGAGAGCGGCGCAGGCAGCGAACTCAGGGACCAGGTGGAGGCGATCGAGCGCTGGTACCTGAACGATTGGATGGCACTCGATGCCAAGCTCCGCACTTCGATCGTGGAAGGCATCTCGGTCTTCCTGTCGCTGTTCGATCAGCCGCGAGTCGCGAGCATGTTCTGTCCGCCGCCTCCGGAGCCGGATGAATCTACATCTATACATATAGGTGACGGTGCGCCCGGCGAGGACGACGCGGCCGTCCGGCCCGTGCCGGGCCTACGCCGCCGGCTGCCGCCGCTCACGGAGCTGATCGAAGGGGGCCGGGTCCTGGCCCTCAACATGCCCGCGGGCGCGAACCCGGCGCTCGGCCGCGCTATCGGCGTGCTCCTGAAGAACGCCTGGATGCAGGCGCTGCTCCGGCGGCCCGCCGAGCTCGCGCGCCGGCCCGGACGCTACCTCCGGCCCGCCGTGTTCATCTGCGACGAGTACCAGGCGTTCGCCACCGTGGGACAGGACGACCCCGCTGGCGACGAGAAGGCGTTCGCGCTGACGCGGCAATGCCGCTGCATCCCGATCGTCGCGACGCAGTCGATCTCCTCGCTCCGCTCCGTGCTGTCGGGCACGGAGGCGTGGCGCACCCTGGTCCAGACGCTCCGCACCCGGATCTTCCTGTCCTTGAGCGACGAGTCCTCGGCCAGGATCGCCTCGGAGATGTGCGGCAGCGTCATGAAGACGCAGCCCTCCTACACGTTCACCGAGACCACGGGACGCCCCGAGTTCTCGCTCTTGTCCGGGCGAGCCGGAGGCGGACGGGGCACGATCGGCGCGAGCAAGTCGTTCCGGCAGGCACGGGAGCCGGTGTTCACGCCTCGGGACTTCAGCCTCCTCGCCAACTATCAGGCGATCTGCTTGCCCTACGATGGTACGAAGTCCCTGCCGGCCCGGCGCGTCTATCTGAAGCCCCACTACCTGCCGCGCGAGAGGGGCTACTGGCGCCTTCGCGAGGAGGGCCGCCTATGAAGCGCGCGAGCGGGATCGGGCATCTGAAGCCGTTCCTGCCCGGACTCGAGGCCGTGCTCGAAGATCCGGAGGTCTCCGAGCTGATGATCAACGGCCCCGGCAACGTCTGGGTCGAACGCAGCGGGGAGCTCGAGCCCATCGAGACACCGGCGCTCACCGCCGCCGCGCTCCACCGGGCGGCCATCCACATCGCGCGCCCGCTCGGGCTCGATCCGGCCACACGGCCCATCCTCGACGCGCGGCTCGACGACGGCTCCCGCGTGGCCATCTGCACTCCGCCCGCCAGCCCCCACGTGGCTATGACGATCCGCCGGTTCGGGGGCCGTGCGTTCTCTGCCGCCGACCTCGTCAGCCTGGGCTCCCTTCCCGAGGAGGTGTTCCGCGCTGCCCGGAGCGCGCTGCGGGCTCGGCGCAACATCCTGGTCTCCGGAGGCACCGGCTCGGGGAAGACCACGCTGCTGAACGCGCTGATCGAGCTGCTCCCCGAGGAGGAGCGGATCGTGGCCATCGAGGACACGCTCGAGCTCCGGATCGACCGGACCAACTGCCTGCGCTTCGAGGCCGGGGCGGTGGGCTCCGAGGCGCCCGTGTCGATCCGCGACCTGGTCCGCCACGCGCTCCGCCACCGGCCCGACCACATCGTCGTCGGCGAGGTCAGGGGCGGCGAGGCCGCCGATCTGCTGCAGGCGCTGAACACGGGCCACGGCGGATCGCTCACCACCGTGCACGCCAACAACGCCCGCTCGGCGCTCTCGCGCCTGGCCAGCTGCGCCATGCAGGCCGGAGGGGCGCTCCCCTGGGAGGTGACCTGCCGGGGCGTGGTCGACGGCATCCATCTCGTCGTCCACATGACCCGGCGAGGGGGCCGACGGTTCGTCGAGGAGGCGATCGGGGTCCGGAGCTACGACTCGGCTGCCAATCGCTGGCTCACGGAGACGATATGGAGGAAGGACGATGAAGAACAAACAGAAAAGGAGTGAGGCCATGGAAAGCGACGAAAAGATCGTCCGCGTCGAGTCGCTCGACGACTTCGACCGCGAGCTCGCGCGGGACGGCGGTGAGGCCCTTGAGGTGCCAGCATCGCTGGCCGAGCAGTACGGCCTCTTCTCCGAGGACGTGGGCACCGAGGACGAGATCCGAGACGCCTCGGAGGATCCGCACGGCCCCGAGGAGGAAGAGCTATGAAACACGACGAATATCACCGCCAGTTCGCCGATGCGATCATCGAGCAGATCCGCCAGGGCACGGCACCGTGGCAGAAGCCCTGGGGACCGGGCGAGCGCGTGCTCCCCGCGAACGTCGATACGGGACGCTCCTACTCGGGCGGCAACAGCCTGCACCTGGCCGCCGTGGCCCAGTCACGCGGCTACGCCGACGTCCGCTGGGGAACCTACCTCCAGATCCAGGCCCGGGACGGCCAGGTGCGGAAAGGCGAGCAGGGCACCCGCATCCTCTCATTCCAGGACCACCGGAAGATCGCCGTCACCGACGAGCGCGGCCGGCCCGTCAGGGACAACGAAGGCAAGCGCGTCTACCGCCACGAGCGGCTCCCCACGCCCGTCGTCCGGCAGTACACCGTCTTCAACGCCGGGCAGGCCGACGGACTGCCGGCTCGGCCCACGCCCACTGCCGAGCCGCTCTGGAAGGTGCACCAGCAGGCCGAGAGGGTGCTGGAAGACAGCGGAGTCCCCGTCCGCCACGTGGCGGGAGACCGGGCGTTCTACAACCTGAACCGCGACGAGATCGTGCTCCCCGAGCGCGTGCAGTTCCCCTCGGCCAACCACTACTACCAGACCGCCCTGCACGAGCTGGGGCACAGCACCGGCCATCCGGAACGGATGAACCGCCCAACGCTGATCGAAGGGATCGGCGAAGGGTTCGGCTCACCGGCCTATGCGAAGGAGGAGCTACGGGCGGAGATCAGCGCAATGATGACGGGCGAGCGCGTGGGCGTCGGCCACGACCCGAGCCGGGGGGCCGCCTACGTCGAGGGCTGGATCCAGGCGCTCGAAGAAGATCCCCGGGAGATCCGCCGCGCCGCGGCCGACGCGCAGAAGATCTCCGACTTCGTGCTCACCCGAAGCCGCGAGCGCGCGGCCGAGCGCGAGCCCACTCCGGTGGCCGTGGCCGCGTCCCGCGCGCCCGCGCCCGGCCGCGCCGTTCACCCCGCGCCGCCGCTTCCGACGCCTGAGCGTAGCTTCGGGCCGCGCCGCTGACGAGAGGGGGAGGAGCCGAGGAGATGCTCGACCGCACGATCGAACCGGACCCGCGTCCCGCCGCGCCACCCAGCCGCGCGAACCAACGCATGCGGAACGGCCATCGCCGAGAATACGACGCGAGCCGGGACCGCGGGTCCACCTCCTTCAGAGAACGGTGCCGTGGGGCGCTCGCCGACATCGGCATCTACGGCGCCGTCTCGTACCGCGATCTCGCCGAGGCTCGCTTCGGCGGCCATCCCTACACCACGCGGCGGGCGGTGAACGCCTGGACCCGCGAAGGGCTCGCCAAGGAGTCCACGGCCAAGGGGCCAAAGGGAAGGCCGTTCAAGGTCCTGACGCTCACGCGCAAGGGAGCGGCCGCCATCCGCGACCTGGACGCCGGGCACGGCCTGGACCCCGGACAGCACATAAGGTCCGCCGCTCGCCTCCTCCAACACGCCCAGCTCGCACACGACACGGCCATCTACCGGGCCTGCGGCCGCGAACGCCAACGCCTGATCGAGCGGGGCGCCGCCATCCGGCGCGTACGGCTCGACGGCGAGCTCAAGAGCGCTGTCGCGCGCGGGAGCGAGTCCGCGCGGGCGAGAAACGGTCGCCGGGCCGCGGACGCCGAGCGGCACCGTGTCGCCGGAGAGCTCGGCCTCCCCATCGACGCCCAAGGTCGGGTGCTCTACCCCGATGCGCAGATCCAGTACGTCGATGCCGAGGGGCACACCGGCCGTGTCAACATCGAGGTCGCATCGGGGCACTACCGCCAGGGATCTGTCCGGGCCAAGGCAGCGGCCGGGTTCCGGATGCACGCCAACGGGCCGGCCGGAGCGCGGGTGCTTAGGGCGCTCGGCTGCGAGGATCATGGCTCCTCCCTACGGGGTCCGGCCGAGCGGGACCCGGCCGCGATCGAGCTCTAGCACACCCCCATGCAACCCTGGCGTATCAGCGCCGGCCTCAGCGCCGCACTTGTCGGCTCGGGCGTCCTCCTCGCCGGGTCGCGCCTCGAGTATCTCGCGCCGTTCTGGCCACTGATCCTGGCGGACCACGGCGTTCCAATTGCCTTCCACCTGGCATTGGCGCTGGCCGCCGTCTTGGCCGCCCTCTACGCCGTCGCGCGCGCCGCAGGGCTCGCCGATCTGGGACGCCGCGTCGATCTCGCCGAGCGCTCCGTCCGGCGCGGCGAGGGCGATCCGGAACTCGCCCGCGCCCTCAAGAGGGACGCCGAGGGCGACTGGGACTGAAGCCAAGCCGATCGCGCGAAACGGTTGCCTGATTCTCCGGCTGTCAGCCTCCTCATCCCACTCGACACTCGCTTGACCCGAGCGGTCCCGGATTTGCCCGGCCTGTCGTAGCTTCACAGCAAAGCAACTCACCTCTTCTGTACCATCACTAGAAGAGCACGTAACATGGGATGGACGTAATGAATCATTCTCGAAGGGTTCGCGAGTGAACTCGGTGGACCGGCGAGCGACTGTCATGGTGAAGGAAACCGCATCCATGCCCGACTCTCTCAATAGAAGGCCCTTGACAACGGCCGGCTCGGTACTATTCCACATTAGGAGCCGGGAGCCGGGAGCCGGGAGCCGGGAGCCGGGAGCCGGGAGCCGGGAGCCGGGAGCCGGGAGCCGGGAGCCGGGAGCCGGGAGCCGGGAGCCGGGAGCCGGGAGCCGGGAGCCGGGAGCCGGGAGCCGGGAGCCGGGAGCCAGGTCGCAGGGGCGCCTCCTCCCGGTCTGACTCACAGTCCTTTCTCGCCGCCCCCGCCGGGCGGCCGCACGCCGACACTCCCCACCCGCAAGAACGCTCCCGCGACATGGACCGTCGGCCCGACAGGGGCCGGGGCCGCGACTCCTCCCGAAGACGCTTTGCTCGTTCCTTAGCTGCCCTTGCCCGTCGCTCGGCGGCGGGGTTGCTGCTGCTGCTCGTCACACTGCTGACCGTCCCGGCTCAGGCGCAGCAGGCCGCCGTACCCGGTGCGCCGACTGACCTAACCGCAACTGCGGTAGGCGAGACGACGATCGATCTGGCATGGACTGCGCCCGCGGATAACGGCGGCGATGCGATCATCGGCTACCAGATCGAGGTGTGGGTCGCTGGCGGCATGCACTGGGCGGTTCTAAAAGACGACACTGAATCCGCCGGCACGGACTACGCGCACACCGGACTGATGGACGGCCGAACACGGTACTACCGGGTCTCGGCGATCACCTCCGTGGGTGCTGGCGCGACGTCGAACGTCGCGAGCGCAACCACCACGGACATGATGGCGCCGCAGTTCTCGGGGAACGCTGGGGATACCAGTGTACCGGTCAACGGCACGGACGTGCTTCTCCAATTCGACGAGAGCCTGGACAGGGGAGCGGGCCGCGTGCCCCTTGCAAGCGCCTTCACCGTCACTGCCGACGGTGTGGCCATTGCGGTGGACGGCGTGCACGTGGAGGGGAGTGTCGTCCGGCTGGCCCTGGACGGGGTGATAACAAGGGATCAATCCGTCACGGTGAGCTATCGCGACCCCACGCCCGGCGACGACCCGGCGGCCATTCAGGATTACGCCGGCAACGACGCGGAGTCCTTTTCCGATCACACGATCTCGAACGGCAGGAATAAGTCCGTTGTATTGGGGGCGCCGACGAACCTGACAGCGACGGGGGTCAGCGCGACGCAGATCGACCTGTCGTGGGAGACGCCGGCCGGGTTCACGCCCACGGGCTACCGGATCGAGGTGTCCACCGACGGCGGCACGACCTGGACCGACCGGGTGGCCAACACCGGGTCCACCGCCACCGCCTACGCGCACACCGGCCTGACGCTCGGCGACACGCGCCACTACCGGGTCTCGGCCATCCACTTCAGCAACCCGGCGCTGGCGTCGAACGTCGCCAGCGCCGCCGCCTTCGACACCGCGGATACCACCGCGCCGGCGTTCTTGCGTAACAATGGACTAACCAGAGTGGGCAGCGCAGGCGGCGCCCTCTTTCTCATTTACAACGAGGATCTCGACGACAGCGCTGGCCGCACGCCCCCCGCCAGCGCCTTTACCGTCACCGCCGACGGCAGCACGGTCACGGTGACCGAGGCGCAGATACTCGGACAGCTCGTCCGTCTGCTCCTGGATCCGGTGATCACCATTTATCAGACCGTCACGGTGAGCTACCGCGATCCCACGGTGGGCGACGATGCAGCCGCCATTCAGGACTTCGCCGGCAACGACGCGGCGTCCTTTGCCGATCACACCATCACGAACAACTCCCTCCTACTGGGCGCGCCGACGAACCTGACGGCGACGGGGGTCAGCGCGACGCAGATCGACCTGTCGTGGGAGGCGCCGGCCGGGTTCACGCCCACGGGCTACCGGATCGAGGTGTCCGCCAACGGCGGCACGACCTGGACCGATCGGGTGGCCGACACCGAGTCGACCGCCACCGCCTACTCCCACACCGGGCTGACGCTCGGCGACACGCGCCACTACCGGGTCTCGGCGGTCCTCGGCGACCGGACGGCGCTGGCCTCCAACGTCGCCAGCGCCGCCGCCTTCGACACCGCGGATACCACCGCGCCGGCGTTCTTGCGTAACAATGGACTAACCAGAGTGGGCAGCGCAGGCGGCGCCCTCTTTCTCATTTACAACGAGGATCTCGACGACAGCGCTGGCCGCACGCCCCCCGCCAGCGCCTTTACCGTCACCGCCGACGGCAGCACGGTCACGGTGACCGAGGCGCAGATACTCGGACAGCTCGTCCGTCTGCTCCTGGATCCGGTGATCACCATTTATCAGACCGTCACGGTGAGCTACCGCGATCCCACGGTGGGCGACGATGCAGCCGCCATTCAGGACTTCGCCGGCAACGACGCGGCGTCCTTTGCCGATCACACCATCACGAACAACTCCCTCCTACTGGGCGCGCCGACGAACCTGACGGCGACGGCCATCAGCGCGACGCAGATCGACCTGTCGTGGGAGGCGCCGGCCGGGTTCACGCCCACGGGCTACCGGATCGAGGTGTCCGCCGACGGCGGCACGACCTGGACCGATCGGGTGGCCGACACCGAGTCGACCGCCACCGCCTACTCCCACACCGGGCTGACGCTCGGCGACACGCGCCACTACCGGGTCTCGGCGGTCCTCGGCGACCGGACGGCGCTGGCCTCCAACGTCGCCAGCGCCGCCGCCTTCGACACCGCGGATACCACCGCGCCGGCGTTCTTGCGTAACAATGGACTAACCAGAGTGGGCAGCGCAGGCGGCGCCCTCTTTCTCATTTACAACGAGGATCTCGACGACAGCGCTGGCCGCACGCCCCCCGCCAGCGCCTTTACCGTCACCGCCGACGGCAGCACGGTCACGGTGACCGAGGCGCAGATACTCGGACAGCTCGTCCGTCTGCTCCTGGATCCGGTGATCACCATTTATCAGACCGTCACGGTGAGCTACCGCGATCCCACGGTGGGCGACGATGCAGCCGCCATTCAGGACTTCGCCGGCAACGACGCGGCGTCCTTTGCCGATCACACCATCACGAACAACTCCCTCCTACTGGGCCCACCGACGAACCTGACGGCGACGGCCATCAGCGCGACGCAGATCGACCTGTCGTGGGAGGCGCCGGCCGGGTTCACGCCCACGGGCTACCGGATCGAGGTGTCCGCCGACGGCGGCACGACCTGGACCGATCGGGTGGCCGACACCGAGTCGACCGCCACCGCCTACTCCCACACCGGGCTGACGCTCGGCGATACGCGCCACTACCGGGTCTCGGCGGTCCTCGGCGACCGGACGGCGCTGGCCTCCAACGTCGCCAGCGCCGCCGCCTTCGACACCGCGGATACCACCCCGCCAACGTTTGTGTATGACGACCCGACTACCGAAGTAGTGCTCAGCGGCTATCAGGTCGCCTTAGCATTCAACGAGGTGCTCGACGGCCGTGCCGGCCGCCTGCCTCTCGCCAGCGCCTTCACCGTGACCGCCGACGGCAGCACGGTCACGGTGACCGAGGCGCTGGTAGTCGCACAGTCCGTCCGCCTGGTCCTGGACGGGGTGATCACGTACCGGCAAACCGTCACGGTGAGCTACGGGGATCCCACGCCCGGCGACGATGAGGCGGCCATCCAGGATTATGCCGGCAACGACGCGGCATCCTTCACGGATCAAGCCATAACCAATATCTCCGACCTCTGGCAGGGGCCGACGAACCTGCGGGCGACTAGGAGAAACCTGAACGAGACCGACCTGTCGTGGCAGGCGCCGGCGGACTTCGAGCCCGAGAGTTACCGGGTCGAGGGCAACAACAACGCCCCCAATACCTGGACCACCCTGGTCGCCGGGGTGGATGATCCCACCGACACCGTCTTTTCCCATTACGACCAGTTCCCCGACCCGACCCTTCCGTACCGCTACCGGGTCTGGGCGGTTTCGAGCACCGTCGAGTCCGTCGTGTCGAACACGGCGGCCGCAGGCCCGGACCGAGTGCCCCCGGTCCTTGTCCCGGAGCACCGGGATACCTCGGTGCTCAGCGACGGCACAGCCATCACGCTCAAGTTCGACGAAATCCTGGTGGACGGCCCCCCGTGGAGCGCCTTTACGGTGACGGTGGACGGCATCCCGGTTCAGCAGGGCCGCGTCACAACCGGGCAAGAGCAGATCCGGCTGACGGGCTTCGAATCGCCGATCGGGGGCGGTCGGGTCGTGAGGGTCAGCTACCGCGATCCCACACCCGGCGACGACCCGGCGGCCATCCAGGACGCCGCCGGCAACGACGCCGCGTCCTTCACCGACGTGGTGGTCAAGAACAGTTCCCGGGTGCTGCCGGCGCCGACGAACCTGAGGGCGACGGGGATCGACGATACGCGGATCGGGCTCGCCTGGAACGCGCCGGACCTGTCCGGGCTCGTCTGGCCGGAGCATCTCCCCGGGGCCGGTATCCACGGCTACAAGATCGAAGCGTCCACCGATGGCGGCACGACCTGGACCACCCTGGTGCTCACCGACAACCGGGCTACCAGCTACGTCCACACCGGCCTGGCGCACGGCGCTGTCCGGCACTACCGGGTCTCGGCGATCAACGCGTTCGTTTTTGCGGGCCTGCCGTCAAACGTCGCCGGCGCCATCTCCTCGGATACCCAGCCGCCGTCCCTCAAGAGCGCCGCCACGAACCAGGACGGCACCGAGGTCAACCTCACATTCACCGAAGCCGTCAGAACCGGATCCGGTTTCGGCCCCCCCGCGAGCGCCTTCACTGTCACGGCGGACGGCACGCCCACGACCGTGGGCACCGTCACCAGCGGGTCTACGAGCGTCCTTCTGAGGGGCTTGGGTTTGGTGATCAGGCAAGGCCAGACGGTCACGGCGAGCTACCGCGATCCCACGCCGGGCGACGACCAGGCCGCACTCCAGGATGACGCCCTCAACGACGTGGCGTCCTTTACCGACCGGCCGGTCACGAATCAGTCCACGGTGGCGCCCACGGCGCCGGGCGCGCCGGCCAACCTCAAGGCGCGGGCCAGGGGCGACACGCGGATCGACCTGTCCTGGGACGCGCCGGGGGACACCGGAGGCCGCGCGATCGACGGCTACAAGATCGAAGTGTCGTCCGACAACGGCAACACGTGGACGGACCGGACCGCGAACACCGGATCGGCCGACACCGCCTACTCCCACACCAGCCTTACGTCAGGCTCGACGCGGCACTACCGGGTCTCGGCGATCAACGCGGTGGGCACGGGCGCGGTCTCGAACGTCGCCAACGCCACCGCGGGGTCGGGTCCGGCGACGCCGGAGAGCGTGTCGGCGACGGGGGCGTACGCGCGCGTCGGTGTGACCTGGGACGCGGTCACCGGGGCGACCGGCTACACGGTGCAGTGGAAATCCGGAGAGGAGTCGTTCTCGAGTGCCCGCGAGACTGCGGTGACGACCAACAGTGCGACGGTGTCCCCGCTCGCCAACGGGGCGGCCTTCATGGTGCGGGTGAGTGCCAGCAACACCGCGGGTGATAGCGAGTGGTCGGGGGCGGTCACGGCCGCGACCCCGGTCCTGGCGGCGCCGGCGAATGTCGTGGCGACCCGCGGCGACGGGCGCCTGGACGTGAGCTGGGACGCGGTCGAGGGAGCGGAGCGGTACAAGGTGCAGTGGACGTCGGGCGGGCGGGCGTTTGCGGACTCCCGCGAGATCACGGCGGAGACGAACGCGGCGACGGTGCCCGATCTCGCGAACGGCACGACGTATACGCTGCGGGTGCGGGCGGCCAACGCCGGTGGCGAGAGCGACTGGTCGGCCACGGAAACGGGCACGCCGCAGGTGCCGGCGCCCGAGACCCCGGAGAAGCTGAAGGTGACGGCGGGCGACACCAACCTGGCGGTGACCTGGGACGCGGTGCCGGTCGCGGCGGAGTACACCGTGCAGTGGAAATCCGGGACTGAAGAGTTCGATTCCGAGCGGCAACTGACGGTGACGGTGAACACCGCGACGGTGCCCGGGCTGGTCAACGGAACCACCTACACGCTGCGGGTGCAGGCGGCCAACGCGGGCGGTGAGAGCGGCTGGTCGGAGACGGCCACCGGCACGCCGACGCCGCTCGGGGTGCCGGGGAACATGGAGGTGACGGCCTGGGACGGGCGCGTGGCGGTGTGCTTCGACGAGGTCGTGGGTGCGACCGAGTACACGGTCCAGTGGCGGACGGACGCGGAGGCGTACAGCGAGGACCGGCAGAAGACCGTGTTCGAGACCTCCGAGACGATGGACTGCGGCGAGGGGCGGCTGAGCACGACCGTCCACCGGCTGGCCAACGAGACGCCGCACTGGTTCCGGGTGCGGGCGAGCAACTCCTGGTGGGACGAGGGAATCAAGCGCAAGGACAGCCTCTGGTCGGTCGAGGTGACGGCCACGCCGACGGCGACGCCGGCGGCGCCAGCCAATCTGGTGGTCACGCCGGGCGACGGGCGCCTGGACGTGAGCTGGGACGCGGTCGAGGGCGCGGACAGCTACACGGTCGAGTGGCGGCAGTCGGGGACGGTGCGGGAGCAGGAGGAGACGACCCACGCCGCAGCCCTCACCGGCCTGGTCAACGGAACGACGTACTCGCTGCGGGTGAAGGCGGCCAACGAGGTGGGCGAGGGTCCCTGGTCGGTGTCGGCGAGGGGCAGGCCGGACCCGCTGGGGCACCCGCCGGAGGTGTCGATCACGCTCGGTGCGGGGCCGCCGGTGGACGGCGCGTTTGCTGTGAAGGTGACGTTCTCGGAGGCGGTGCGCGGCTTCGAGGACGGCGATCTGACGGCGGGCTATGTCGGCGGTCCCGGCGTGTTGGTGCGCGGCTTCGACGAGGAGCAGACGGGGCTGGTCTATAGCGCGATGGTGCCGGCGCCGCAGCCGGGAAAGCTGGTCATCTCGGTGGGTCCGGGAAAGGCCGCCGCGGTCTCCGACTCGCAGGGGAACGCGCTCGGCGCCCTCGTGGTCGAGGTCGGCGACTCGGGCAATCCGGTGGCGGTGTCCGGGCCAGTGGTGACGGGGGTGTTGATGTCGACGCAATCCGGGAGCGGGAGGCAGGACGGATTCGGCACGCGATCGGTGGCGGCAAGGGGCAGCTCGGGGTCGGGTAGCTCGGTGCGGGTGACGGTGACGTTCAGCGAGCCGGTGACGGTGGACCTCTCGGGCGGAACGCCGACGATCGGCCTGATGCTGGGCGGGGGGACAAGAAAGACACCCTACGCGGGCGGCACGGAGACGGAGACGTTGCTTTTCGTCTACACGCTGACCGGGGAAGACGGGAGCGTGACCGGTGGGTCGGTGACACAGAACAGTCTCACGCTAAACGGAGGGACCATCCGGAGCTGGTCGGGAGAGGACGCGGACCTGGGGCACCCGAGTGCAGCGCTGGGTGATGCGGGTAGTGGAGAGCTCCCGGCTCTGACGGCCCGCTTCGAGGCGGCACCGGAGGCGCATGACGGCGCGGGCACGTTCACGGTCCGGCTCGTGTTCAGCGAGCCGGTCGCGATCAGCTACCAGACGCTGCGCGACGAGTCCTTGTCGGCGGCGGGAGGCTCGGTCGAGGGCGCCCGGCGCGTGGATGGGCGCAGCGATCTGTGGGAGATCACCCTCAAACCGGCCTCGGACGAGCCGGTGACGCTCACGCTCGCGGCGGGGCGTGCCTGCGATACAGCGGGTGCGGTCTGCACGGCGGACGGACGGCGGCTGTCGAATGAGGCGGTGCTGACTGTGCCCGGCCCGGCAGGAGACGGTCCGGAACTGACGGCGCAGTTCGAGAACGTGCCGGAGGCCCATGACGGCCAGAGCGCCTTCAGCTTCCAAGTGGCCTTCAGCGAGGACATCGGAATCAGCTACCAGGCGTTGCGCGACGAATCGTTCACGGTGACCGGAGGCACCATCACGCGGGCGCGGCGGATCGATGGCCGCCACGACCTGTGGGAGATCGGGGTTGAGCCGGCCGGGCGCGAGGCCGTGACGATCACGCTCCCTGGCGGGCGTGCGTGCGGGACGGCCGGGGCCGTCTGTACCCGCGGGGACAGCCCGCGGCCGCTCGGCAACAGCCCCTCGTCCACCGTGGAGGGCCCGGCGAGGGAACTGCTGACGGCCGAGTTTGAGAATGTGCCGGACGAGCACACCGGCGACGACTTCGCGTTCGGGCTGACATTCAGCGAGGAACTCGACAAGGACTTCAGCTACCAAACGTTGCGCGACGAGGCGTTCGCGGTGACGGGCGGCACGGTGCGCGGGGCCAAACGCCGGGAGCAGGGGAGCAACCTGGGCTGGACGATCACGGTCGAGCCGGACTCCGACGGCGTGGTGACACTCCGGCTGCCGGAGACGACCGACTGTGGTGCAAGCGGCGCGGTCTGCACCGGCGACGGCCGGCCGTTATCCACTTCGCTCTCGGCGACGGTCGCCGGGCTGGTGGGGATCTCGGTGGCCGATGCCCGCGTGGAGGAAGGCGCGGGCGCGGTGCTGGCCTTCGCGGTGACGCTCGAGCGGGCGGCGGGCGGGGCGGTGACGGTCGACTACGCCACGTCGGACGGCACGGCTCAGGCGGGCGTGGACTACACGGCCACGAGCGGCACGCTCACGTTCGATGCGGGCGACACGGAGAAGACAGTCGAGGTCCCGGTGCTCGACGACTCGCACGACGAGGGCGACGAAGCGCTGACGCTCCGGCTGTCGAACGCGTCGGGCGGCCGGCTGGCCGACGCGGAGGCGACCGGGACGATCGAGAACACCGATCCGCTGCCACGCGCGCTCTTGGCTCGGTTCGGCCGGGCGACGGCGCTCCACGTGATGGAACAGGTCGAGGAGCGGCTGGAGGCGCCCAGGGCTCCGGGCCTGCGGGGCCGGTTCGCGGGCCGTGAGCTCCGGCGCGGGATGGAGCGGGAGATGGGACGCAACTTCCTGAGCCGGCTCGAGTCCACGGCGGTTCAGGGCGCCCGGGACACGACGGGCGTCCAGCCCGATCTGGGCGGCGCCGAACTTCTGCGGATGGGTCTCGGCGGCGGGGACCTGCTGATGGGCTCGGGGTTCGTGTTGAACCGCGAGACGGGCCAGGGCGCGAGCGTGTCGCTCTGGAGCCGTGGGATGGAGTCGCGGTTCAGCGGCCGGGACGGCGAGCTGTCGCTCGACGGCGGGGTCCGGACGACGATGTTCGGCGCGGACTACGCAAAGGGACCGCTGATGGCGGGGCTGATGCTCTCGCACCGCCGAGGCCTGGGCGGCTACCAGGGGGCCGATGTCGGCCAGGTGGCCTCGTCGGTCACGGGGCTGCATCCGTGGGTGGGCTACAAGCTGACGGAGCGGGTCACGCTCTGGGGCGTGACCGGATACGGGAAGGGCTCGCTGAGCTTGACGCCGGGCGAGGCACTGTCTGTCCCAACGTCTTCTCTCACGTCCCCTGTCTCTCTCAACGGCGGCCTCTCGATGTCGATGCTGGCCGGCGGCGTGAGAGGCGACTTGGTGGATGCGGGTGTGGGCGGCTTCGGGCTGGCGTTCAAGGCGGATGCGCTGTGGGTGGGTACGGGCAGCGAGGCCGTGGACGGCCCGGCAGGCCGGTTGGCGGCGACCGAGGCCGTGGTGACGCGCGTGCGGACGGCGCTCGAGGCCTCGAGGGGCTACGTCGTCGGACACGGGATCGCGCTGCAGCCGAGCCTCGAGGTCGGGCTCAGGAAGGACGGCGGGGACGCGGAGACGGGCGCGGGCGCGGATGTCGCCGCAAGCCTGATCGCATCGGACCCGTGGACCGGACTGTCGGTCGACGTGCGCGTGCGGACGCTGCTGGTGCATCAGGACGAAGGGTTCCGGGAACGGGGTGTGTCGGTGTCGTTCAGCTACGATCCGACGCCCTCGACGCCGCTGGGGTTTACGGCGCGGGTGGCGCCCTCATGGGGCGGGCAGGCGATGAGCGGTGCCGACGCGCTCTGGGGCCGCGATACGATGGCGGGGCTCGGGGCAGCAGGCCCGGGATCGGGCAACCGCCTCGATGGCGAGCTCGGCTACGCGCTGCCGGTCGGGAGCCGGCTCGTGGGGACGCCGAGGGTCGGCGTCACAACCTCCGAGTACGGGCGCGACTACCGGCTGGGCTACAAACTGACCCTGTTGCAGGCCGGCGCCATGAACTTCGAGTTCGGCCTCGACGCCCAACGCCGCCAGAGCTTGCTGGGCCAGGGAGACCCGGAGCACAGCCTGCACGGCCGCGTCACCGCGCGCTGGTAGACGCCGACGGACCGGCAATCTGAAATGCGGCGCGGCCGGACCTCAGTCGCCAGCACGGCCGGGTACCGGTGCTTCATGATGTCGGATGCGTTGCAAGCCTGTGTCGAGGCCGAAGAGACGCGCCAAAATCGCTTACAAAAACCGCGGCGCGAGGCTCGCCGTACCCACACCACAACCCGTCTGCTGGCCGCGCTCGCGGGTCGGCTTGAGCAGCACCCTCCGAGGCGAGATCGGGTCGTGCTCGGCCGGACGCAGCCGTCGGGGTGCGGGTCTTCGCAGGCCGCGTCCCGACCGGCAGGCGCCATGGAGACGCTGACGAAGCCGTTCCGATCGCGAGTGGCTGCGTCCCTCGAGCGCACGGGCATGAGAACATCCACGCTCGGTCGGCAAGCGGTGGGCGATCCGATCCCGGTGCGTCAGCTCCGTCCTGGCCGATCCCCGAGGCTGGCGATGGCCTGCCAGGTCCCCGTGTTCATCGAAGCCTCCAGCCGGGCTCATGTGGCCCCTGTTCCCTCCCGGGGCAACGCGCCCCGCAATTCTTCACCGAACAGAACGGAGGCAGACCGATGACGAGAGCAATGGAACAGGGCATGGACGCGCCCGTGCGCGTCCTGCGGTTACCTCGAGTGCAGGCCCGCACCGGGCTGGCGCGGAGCACGATCTATGTGCGGGTGGCCGACGGGAGCTTTCCCCAACCGATCCGGCTAGGCGCGCGCGCCGTCGGCTGGATCGAGTCCGAAGTGGATGCGTGGATCCGAGACCAGATCGCCGCGAGCCGTGGCAGTGCCGAGTGATCTGAGACGGAAATCATCTGACAGTTCGCCATGAGAGAGGACAGGGGCCATCGACAAACTGCCCTCCCGCAAGGTTCGCTCCTTCGCCGCCTCCGGGAACCTCCGCTACGGTCCACTGGATTCCCGTTCAGAAAGAGGGGTGTAATGAGGGGATAGTAGCCAGGCTATAAGCTCTATCTCTATTATTAACAATGCTTTATAATTATATCGGCACGGCTGATGGACGATTGGGCGGCCTATCTCGCGGGCGAAAGATAGACCTTGGCCCGCTGCTCCGGGCGGTGCCCGGAGAGGCGTTTCGGAGGCGTCCGCAGAGCTGGCTGAGAACACCTTACGGTGCCTAAGCCAGCCTACCCTTTGTGGGAACAAAGGGGCTGACGAGGGGCTCCGCCCCCTCGACCCCGAAGAGGTCCCGCGCCGATGCGCGCAAGATCGCGGGCGACGGGTTCGCCGCGATGGCTAATCGCCGCTTCGCCGACCGCCGCCGGACAGCCATGGGCGCGAACGGGGACGAGGTTCCGGAGGCGGCCCCCGCCCTCCGCCGCGCCGACACCGGCGCGGAAACCAGGGGGTCCAAGGGGGGCGGAGCCTCCCCTTGCCAGACCGCGACGTTAAACGTTGCGTGGGCTGGCTTACGCACCCTACTAAGGGCGTGAGACAGCCCCCGGCGCGGAGGATCCCGGGTCGTCGGAATCGCTGGCCAATCGCTGCGTGACGTAGTCGCACCACGCCTGAAGGACTTCGGCGCGGCGCTCCAGCAGGTCGGATCGCTGATACGCCTGAACGACCTTGCTGCGCGGGACGTGGGCGAGGCAGGCTTCCGCGACCTCCGCCGGAACCCCGGACTCGGCCATCCACGACCGCGCGCTCGACCGGAACCCGTGCGGCGTCGAGGCCACACGGGCGCGGTGAAGCACCCGCCCCGGAGCGTTCACGACCAACGGCCCGCCCGACCTCGACGGGAACACCAGCGGCGACTCACCGGACAGCGCCCGCGCCCGTTCGAGCACATCGAGCGCGCCCGTGCTGAGCGGCACGGCGAACTCGCGGCCCGCCTTCATCCTCGAAGCGGGGATCGTCCACTTCGCCGCCTCCAGGTCGATCTCGTCCCAGCGCGCCCCGCGCGCCTCTCCACCCCGAACGGCGGTCAGCACGATCAGTTCCACACACAACGCAGCCGCCGAGGGCGCATCCCCCAACCGCCGGATCGCCCGGAGCGCCGCCCGGACCTCCTTGTCCGGAAGCGCGCGATAGTGCTCCGGCCCGGTGCCGTTCACCCTCGGCAGCGCCGCCACCGCCCGGTCCACCGGATTGTCCGGGCGGTAGTTCCGGCCGATGCACCAGCGAAAGACGGCGGAGATCCGGTGCCGGGCCTTCCGCCCGGCGGCGGGCTTCGAGTTCCAGATTGGTGTGAGGCAGCGGAGTACGTCCGCGCTCGTGATCCGGTCCGCAGGCTTGTCCAGCAGCGGGGCGGCATGCAGACGAAACGTCGACTCCCACTGCTCGGGAAGCGGGCTCCCAGCCTTCCACGCGTCGCGGTGAAGCTCGATGGTCCTTTCGGCGGCATCGGCGAACGTCGGGACGCCGCGTCCTCCGCGCGGGTCTTGGCCCAAGCGGACGCCCCGGCTGTTGTCCAGCACCTTCTGCCGGGCCTCGGCGAGCGTCACCTCGGGATACGGCCCGAGCCCGATCGAGGTGAGCCGTCCGTCGATCCTGACGCGTTGCCGCCACGTTTTCGTGATCCGGCCGCTAGCCGTCCGGTGGACCCGGAGACTCAGCCCCCGCCCGCCGCGTCCGTCGCCGTAGACTCCGGGTCGGCCGACCGTCCGAACGAACGCGGCGGTGAGTGTCCTCGGTCGCTTGGTCATGGGCTTCCTTCTTTGGTGGTGTATCACTTTGTGCCGCACTACAGAAGGAAGAATACACCGGATGCCAATGGAACGCAAGAGACAGTTCTACCGGGTGCGTCACGCAAAAACCATTGCAATACAGGATGTTACGGGACTGCTAGTGGACTGTTGTGGACGGCCTCGGATGATGATGTCAGAGTTCAACTGAACTCATACACCAACTGGCCCGTTGTCTCGAGGACCTGCTCCGTCTGAACAAGCTGCACGCTCCGGATGAAAGGGGACTCCTGCAGCTGCCTCCAGAACGTCGTGAGAGCGAGGTTATTCCCCGCTCTCCCTCGAACCTGGAATTCGACCTCCTGCCCCACCGAGACCTGTATGACCTGAGTCAACCACGTGTAATCGGGGAGGGCCCTCGACAACTCATCTAGGAGATGAGGCCAAACGTACCGAAGGGCGTCGATCTCCTGGATGATCGCCACCTTCTGCGCAATCGAGTCTCGCCGAGCTTCCAAGGTCGCATTGCGCTGGATGAGATCTGCGTAGTTGGCCGAGTCCTGGAGCGCGTCGGCCAGCGCCACCTGGGCGTCGCCCTGCCTGGACGAGAGTCCCATATACCACCACCCAAGCGTGAGAAGGACCCCGAGCCCCACGACGGCCGCCGCGATGGTGTAGGAATCCGCGAGAAGGCTCCCCAGATCTGGCATCGACAGTTTTCCTAAGGCGGCACCGATGCCACCGCCACCACCGCCGCCACCCTTCGAGGGCCGCCTTTTCTTCCCGCCAGGCAGAAGATTGACTTCAATCACAGTACCGTTCCTCGTCGTCGGCTAGACAGTCCGAAGGGCCAAACCGAGCGGAAGAAGGAGCATGGGCGCCGCTTCCTCCAGCACGACCGTCCCGGTGGCCCCAGGCTGGACCGGGACCTGTTCGAACGGGTTGACCATGTCCGTTTACAAGTTCGTACGATTCCCTAGAGCATCAGCCATGCCAGGAATGCGGGCGCCACCGCCACTGAGGTAGATGCCCCCCAATCCTCCACCATCCTGACGGGTCATGAGGAAAGCCGACGCACGTTCGATGCCAACACCCACCTCATCGGCAGCGGAATCTATGAGCGACGAGAGGTCGTCGAGCGTCTCCCGGCCCTGGACGACATCCTCAGCCTGCTCCGCCGTGAGCCCCCTCTCCCGCTGTAGGTCCTGACGCACCCTTCTCGACCCGAAGGGTATGTCACGCGTGAGAAGAGGGCTTCCGTCCTCGAGAATATTCACGTTTGTGGTCTCGTGCCCGATGTTGACCAGAGCCACGATTCCCCTCATCGCCTCCGGATGGTTGTGGGCGAAAGCGTTGTGGAGTGCGAAGGCATCTACATCGATCGCAGCGGGAGAAAGCCCTGCGTCGAGTAGCAAGCTCACCTTGTGGTCCACAAGCTCCCGCTTGGCGGCCACAAGAAGAACCTGCATCTGCATGCCCTCCTCGAGGGGATCGAGAATTTGAAAATCCAACTCAACGCTCTTGATGTCGAACGGAACGTGTTGCTCCGCTTCCCAGCGGATGACCTCGCGAGCGTCGGATTCCTTCATCCGGTCCATCTCGATCTTCTTGATGATCACGTCGTGCCCTCCCACGGCCGTGACCACCGACTTTCCCTTCATCCCGATCTCTTGGAACACATCGCGAATGGTGTCGGAAACGAGGCCTGGGGTCCATCACCTCGCCCTCCACGATTGCGTCGGCAACCAAAGGACGCATGGCGACCCCGCTGACCTCGGGCTGATCACCGGAATGATCGACGGCAACGACCTTCACAAAGCCGCTGCCGACGTCCAACCCTACCGACTCCTTACTGCGTCCGAAGAGGCCCATTCAACGCTCGTCTTATCGGGACAGGAACATATTTTTATTGGAATCTTAAATCACGTTACCACTTAAATGTGAGCAGTGTCAAGACATTTTTGGGCACTACAAAAACGGATTATTGGTAAACATTTGAGTAGTGCCGCCCCTCGGCTTGCGGTGGTGATTTGCCGGAGATCAACGGGACTCGACGAGGATCCAGTCGGAAAAACAGTTCCGAACAGGAGTGCCTATGACCCGAGACGCAGACCTCAGTGTGAGTCCGGCCAGACCCCGTCTGGAATGGGGGCGAGCTCCCGGAGTTGCTCGGCAGCATCCAACGCGGACAGTGCCGCGCACGCCGAGCCGACGATGCGTGAGCCGCCCCCGAGGAAGACCGCTCCTCGGACGCGGACGAGTCCGTGGATTTCCGACTCCGCGGTGATCTCGAGATCGCCGGCGACGACCACGACCCCGTAATAACGAGTGGCAGCCCGGAAGCTCGCATCCCCCGCGATCAGCAGGACGCCCTGACCCTGCCCTCCGTTCACAATCAACGAACCCTCGGATTTCACCACTGGTCTATACGCAGCGCAGGGGTCCGAGGCATCCAGCGGAGCTCCCCAATTGGTCCGGGAAGGCACGGCACACCGGCCCAGCCGACGGATCGGCGCCGGCGTGACGGTTCCAGACACTTGGAGATCGGCACCGTCCATGAGTGCATCATGCCCCAGAAGACCCAAGGAGGGTAGACGTAGCTCCACCGCACCTGATCCCGGCTTCCGTCCGAGGTCGGCCCGTGGGTCCTCGTGTAGTTCTCCCTGAGGGTAAAGCCCGTAGGTGAACGGGGTATCCGCGTCTGGACTGAAGGGAATACAGGACGCTTCCAGCCACGGAACCGGGGTATCATGAATCAGGCTGGGATCCACCATACTGCCGGCCTCGACCCGTGCAGGCTCGCCACTTTCGAGGATCCCACGGGCAGCCGAGTACCGCGCCAGGGGGTCCATCGCCCAGTAGAGGCCCACCTGCCGATCCCGGCCGGGGTCAGTGTCCAACCACCCCTCAGCAAGAATCAAGAGCACCTCGCGCGACAACCGCACCACCCTTGCAGCATATCGCGCCCGAGGCGGAACAGCCGCCGACCCCATCGGTATCCACTCCCCCCACGGGAGGGAGTCCATGCCCGTCATCGCCCGCGATGTCAGCTTCCGGCCCGATTCAGCGGCGAGCCTCCTGGTGAGCAAATCCCATCTCGCCCGCGATACGAAGAACTCGGATCGAGTCATCACGAGAAGCGTGTGCCCCAACCCCGTGCCCGCAAGCAGCAAGAGCAGAACCCCGATCAACACGTACCCTCTTCGCGTTGCCTCTCGAAGGCCGTTGAGGAGGTGCAGTGGGTCGTGTTCAGCAGCCTTCTGCATGGATCCGCCCTCGAATCAACGGTGCTCAGGGGTCCAAAACTGGAGGGACGTCGAGCTGGTATCGGCTCCCTCACGTAATCCGTCGGCAACGAGCCGGAAGACGACCCGATCCACCCGGGCCTCCATGGTCGATCGATCGTCGTCGAACACGTTCGGGGTCAGGGGCTGTCGGCCACCCAGTCCTCGGCGATAGCGCAGGGCTCCGCCGCCAATATGATAGCTCCCTCGTTCGAAGACCCTGACAACCAACGCACCCGTAACAGGCGGTTCTACGGTCCACACCTCGGAGTCCCCTACCAGATCCATCGTACAGGACTGTGCCCCCGAGGCCCGACCTGTCAGATCCGCACCGTGCCATCCATCGGATGGCAGGATCAGAACAGAGTCCTTTACCGGATTCGCCATCCGCTCGCCGTGGTAGGCCACGACGATCCTTCCGGGCTCGTTACCGAACCCGCACACCGGCCCCCATCCACGAAACGCCCGGAGTGAAAGACTGTCAGACGTCGGACCGATCCAGTCTCTCCCTCTCACTCCCGCCCGCAGTTCCTTCCCGATCACGATCGCCGCGAGTCGTCGAGCCGAAAGTAGATCCATTTCGGACCTCAGTCGGGACGCGATGCTTCGTTGACGGGCGAGAGAGTTCCAGCTCAACGAGATCACCGCGAGCCCCATCAGCAGGGACACGAGCACCTCCACGACCGTGACACCGCAGCGGTTAGAAGGCCGTTGAAGGAGTACAGTGGGCCGCGTTGCGGATGCCACGGCCTCAGCTCCTAGGCGGAGCGACGACGCCATAGCCATAGCTACGGTTAGGAGCTCCAACAACGGAGATGAGGCCGTGCCACCGCAACCCTTCAACGTGTGAGATCATGTCTTTCATGGTCGTGGGCACAGGGCGGTTGTGCGGTTGATCCTGCGTCTGTACTCCTTCAACGGCCTTCCTGAACATTCGCCTGAGCTGTGCTCAGACCCACGGACCCACTGGCACCGGGGCCACCCTGAAAGGTGACCGTGACGAGCCCGTCCGCCTCACGCGTCCAACGGATCAACCCGTGTTGTGTATCGATCGAGCCGGGCCCACTCCAACCCGCAAATGACAGCGAGTCGGCCAGCCACTCTACAGCTCGAGACGCGGACTCCAGGGCGGCCGCGGCGAGGAGCGTTTTTTGGGCCTGGAGGGTCATCGCCAAAACGCCTAGAACGCCCACCTCGAAGACGACAAGGGCGACCAAGACCTCCACGAGACTGAACCCGCCTCGACTCCTCACTCCCGCCGAATCCGTCCGTAGGCCGAGATGATCAACCGGGCAACCGCCGATCCGCGGGTGAACGTGACCGAGTGCGCGGCCATACTACCCAAACCCGACGCGTCGAAGCGGAGCTCGACCGACGGATGTCCACCGGAAAGCATCAGCTCTGTTCTCCAGGTCGCTCCTATGTACGCGTGGTGCAGCAGCTCTCCCCCCGTCTCGATTCTAATTTCGGCGGGATTGCTGACGACAATCAGATTCGAGCCCCCTCGCCGCAGCGCTTCGGCCCTAGCCCGCATGATCAACCCGACGAGATCCTCCCGAGCGCCGATCACCGAAAGCCGCTCCTGGACGCGATGGCCTACCGGAAGGGACAACGTCGTTGCCAGAGCCAGGAGTGTCAGGACACCCGTAAGCTCGAGGAGAGTGAAGCCACGTCGCATGGTCCGACGATACCCTCGCTCAAGGGGCGCGGGAATGCTGGGTCAGGCCAACATTGCTGGAGCCCGACCTTCCGCCAACTCAGTCCAGTCCGTAGTCCTGTATCTTGTAACGGAGAGCCCGCGGGGAGAGTTCGAGCAACGCCCCCGCCTTCGACCGGTTCCCGCCCGTGCGCTCCAAGGCCCGTTGAATGAGCTGCCGTTCCAGCTGTGCGGACCGGCGTTTCACCGAAAGGTCGTCCGACTCGTAGATCGCCTCGACCGTCACACCCATGTGACCGAGTCGATCGGAAAGCGCCTCCTCAGCCAACTCCGTTCCTTCGGAGAGAACCGCGGCCTGTTCGAGCACATTCTCCAGCTCACGGATATTGCCCGGCCATGGATAGGCGAGCAAGAGCTTCATCGCAGCCGGCGAGACCGCGGCCACCTTCACGTTGAGCCGCTCCCTCAAGCGCTCCAATAAATGGTGTGTAAGGTCCGGGATCGCCTCTGTCCTCTCCCTCAGAGGCGGCAGATGAATGGGGATCACCGCCAACCTGTAGTAGAAGTCTTGGCGGAACTCACCAGACTGCACCGCCGCCCGCAAGTCGATGTTCGTAGCTGAAACGATCCGAACGTCTACCTGGGACGTGTCGGTACCTCCCAGACGCCTGATCTCACCCTCCTGCAACGCACATAGCAGCTTCACCTGAAGGGCGGTCGGCAACTCCCCGACCTCATCGAGGAACAGTGTCCCACCCTCCGCCGCTTCGAACAACCCAGCGCGATCATTATCGGCACCCGTGAACGCTCCGCGCACGTATCCGAAGAACTCGGACTCAAGAAGCGTCTCCGGTATCGCACCACAGTTGACCGGAACGAAAGATTCGTCGGCTCGATCGCTTTCGCGATGGATCAGCCGGGCCATTGACTCCTTGCCGGTACCGGACTCCCCGGTCAGCAAAACGGGGGACCGATGGCGAGCGACCTTCGCCGCCGTCTCGAGAGCCCGAATCATGGTCGGCGAGCGGGCCACGATGTCCCCGAGTCGTCGTTCCGCGCTCACCTCGGCGCGAAGGGGCCCGACTTCAGTCCGAAGCTGCTCCCTCTCCTCGGCCTTTCGGATCGTAAGGAGAACCTCGTCCGCTCCGAACGGCTTGGGTAGGTAGTCGTAAGCTCCCGACTTCATCGCCTCGACCGCAAGCTCCATGTTTCCATAAGCGGTCATCACGATGACCAGCGCCTGACCCTCCGCCTCGCGAAACCGCTTGAGGAACTCCAAACCGTCCATCTGGGGCATGCGAACATCACAGAGGATGATCTGGGGGTTCTCATTCTCGGCTATGGCCAATCCTTCCTTGCCGTGAGCCGCGAGGAGTACGTCGTGTCCGCCCTCCTCCAGAATGAGTGTCAGAGATTTGCGAAGCCCCTGATCGTCGTCGATCACGAGGACCTTCATTCGACCTCCTGTCTCTCTATCGCATCAGAGTACCTGGCTCCAACAGCCCCGTACTCCTCTGAAGTGGATGCCACCGTGATCGCCTCCGGCAGCCGAACCTCGAAGCGCGCCCCACCCTCGGATGGGCTCTCCACATCGATACGCCCGCCCATCCCCGTCACGAGACGGGCAGAAATGAAAAGGCCCAAGCCGGTACCTTTCCCCGGTTCCTTCGTGGTGAAGAAGGGATCGAATACGTGGGTCTGGTCGGCAGAAGGTAGGCCCGGTCCGTTATCGGACACCGCGACCACGACGACCCTCTGTGCGGTCTCGATGGTGCCGAGTGCTTCCACGTCGAAGGCGCGTGCAACCCGGCGCCTGTGCATATAATTGACCCCGGGCGGATCATCCCCGCGTCTCCGGAGAGGGTTGGCGGCCGGGCCGGCTTCCGACCACAGAGCGACATCGACCTTGGAGACGTGCACATTTTCCACCGCATCCAACGCATTCAAGAGTAAGTTTACGAGCACCTGTTCCAGGTGCCGCGGGTCTACCAAAACAGGCGGGCACCCGTCTTCGAGCGTCCACGTGTGCTCTATCTGTCCGAGTCGACCCTGGTTTTCCAGAAGCTCGCGCACGCCCTCGACGACTTCATCGACCCGAACCGGAGCCACCTCGTCGGGCTGGGGCCGGGCGAAATCAAGAAGTCCTCGAACGATTCCATCGATGCGCTGTGCCTCGGAACGGATCGACTCCAGGAGCTCCGGATCTCCTTGATCCACCTCGACGCGTCGGAGGGCGACATCGGCATATCCGATGATTGCAGTCAGTGGGTTACCGACCTCATGCGCGATGCCAGCCGCCAGAGTTCCCACCGACGCCAGCCTGGCAGCTTGGATGACCTCATTTCGAGCTTCGACGAGCGCCACGTTGGTTTCATCGAGCGAGCGAACATTCTCGGCCAGGACCTGTTGGCCCGCGATGAGCCGGTCGGCCATCGCGTTCACGCTCTCCGTGATACTTCTGAGCTCGAGACCCTTGGGGATTTCGAGCCGGTGCCGATAGTCACCGTCGGCGATCTGCTTTACTCCGAGGACCAACTCGTCCACCGGCTCCAGCAAATTTTTCTTGAGGGCCCAGCCACCGAAGGTAAGAACGATAACGAGGTCCACTGCCACGATGATGAGAATGAAGACCGTCGCCTCGCCTGTGGAACGAAAAAAGGGAAGCACCAAGCTGATGGCGATTCCCAGAAGGAGGGTGACCCCCCCGAACAAAATCCCCAGGGAGACAAGCAGCTCGCGACGAAGGGGTGTCGGGGAACTCATGGTCGCATGGCACCGGAGGCAAAAAGTGCAAGACGCCGGAGGTTCTCTACTCCGGCGTCTTCGAGGAAGACTACTTCTAACTTGTACTCGGGATGGATCTGCTGCAACGATAGGGTCTCAGCCCTAACGTGTGCAGGCAATGACCCCCTCCGCCGTACCCGGGTCCCCGCCCGCGGCCGCCGCATTCCCTTGATACAGGCCACAGTGTTCGGCGCTGAGGCCCGCGTGGGACGCAGTCGCAGCCCAGCCAGCGCCAGTCGCCTCGTTGATCGTGATGGTCACTCCGTCACTCACGGTCGCGCCGACGATGGCAAGCGAATTGCCGAAAGAGAAGGCAGAGTTGTGATAGATCTCCTGCTGAGTCGCCAAGTTCTTTAGATCGGTCTTCATCGTGGAGAGGAACGCCTTCTCTACTTCGGAATGGCGACGGAAGCCAGGATGCCGATGATCACGACGACGATGAGGAGTTCGATCAGTGTGAAGCCTCTTCGCTTGTCCATGCTCATCTCCTCCTTCTTTCGTCGTCTCGTGTTTTGAGGGGGGAGGCAAGAGAGCGTGGCCCGGGAGAGCCCGAGCCACGCTCGCCAAATCGAAAGCACACAGTGCCTCCGAAGACTAGAGGCCGCTATTGAGTGCAGGCCATCTCACCCGGAGCTGTCGGAGTTGCGGCACCCACCGACACCGCACTCGCGCCACCATAGTAGATCGCGCAGCCCTCCGTGGCGGCCAACGCGGCATGCGTCGCCGTCGCGTTCCAACCGGTGGAGGTACCCGTGGGAGTGACCGTCACGCCCGTGGAACTCACGAAGCCGAGCGACGTGGTGTTGGCGGTGTAGGAATACTCGTCCGCGTAGTAGATCTCCTGCTGGCTAGCAAGATTCTTCAGGTCGGACTTCATGGCCGCAAAATAGGCCTTCTCACGCGTCGCAGAGAACTTCGGAATGGCGATGGCCGCCAAGATTCCGATGATCACGACCACGATGAGGAGCTCGATGAGGGTGAAACCCTTGTTGTCCCGCATGGTGATATCTCCTGATAGTAAGACACTGGTGAACATTCGATATGCCCTCTTGAGTGCAAAGGCTGGTCCACAAGTTGGCATGTCTTGTTAAATCATTGTTTATCATAGTTTTACGTAATTGTGGACAGGCATCTACTGTTCCTTTTATCGGCCGTCCAATGCCGGATTTTGCAAAGCATTGGCATTTTCAGAGCCTTGTAGAACCGCCTGAATACTGTCAATTTGGCCGATTTTGTCCGGAGGCCTCACCTTGGTACGAGCGCTGTCGAGGGATTCAAGCGCCCGAGCCGTGTCCCCCGAATGGGCGTATGCCTCCGCGAGCCAGAACCACTGCTGCCAACGGTGTCCTTCACCCGCTTCTATGGTTTGGCGGCGGGCCTGGACCGACTCCTCCCAGCGGCCCTCCACCGCCAAGGAGTGGGCCAGGAGATGGTTCGAAAGCAGATCTTGTGACCCGTAGGAGGCGATGGCAGCCTCCGCTGCTTCGATCGCGGCCCGATAATTCCGTTCGCTGTAATAGACGCCGGCGAGGAGGCGAGGCGCGATCCCTTCATCCGGGTATTCTTCCCAGGCCCGCCGGAAAAGGGCCTTGGCGGCCTCCGTTTCTCTGTAGGCGAGGAGTCGGCGCCCCACGTCCACAAGGACAGGGTAGCTTCCATTCAAGAGACCGATCGTAACTCGGTAGGCTGCGTTACCCGCCTTCCTGTTGCCGACCATGTGGTACGTGTCTCCCAGGAGCCACTGCGCACGTCCCGACTCCGGGTGCTCACGGATCAGGGTGTCGAAAACGGTGAAGTTGTTTCGCCAAGTGGCGTTCCGGGTGACGGTTCGAAATGACATGAGCGTCAATACGAGGATGAGTGCGCCCTGGGCCACGCGGCGCCGCTCCTTGTAGAGCTCCGCGCCTATCCATGCGAGCAGCAGCACGAATCCGACCGATGGCAGATAGAGCGTGCGCTCCGCGAGGAGAACCCCCGAAAGGAAAAGCACATTGGACACCGGTGACAGCGTGATCACGAGCCATAGGACACCGAACGAGAAGAGACGGGGCGGGGCACGGTCCACCCCGAGTGTCTGCGTTCCCCACAAACGTAAGGTCAGTCCGAGCGTCCCCAGGAGGAGAAGAGCACCCAGGACGCCACTTCCGGTCCAGTCGAAGGCGAGAGGAATTACGGCCGGAGCATAATCGGCGCTCAAGTCGAGAGGGAAAAACAGCAGCCGGAAGTAGTGGGGCCAGGTCGACGCGACTGTCCAGATCCGGGATACGTCTTCCTGCAAGAGGGCAGCACCCAACGGGGCCAACGGGCTGGCTACGCTTCCAAGCACGGCGTATCGAGCGATCAGGATGAGTCCCGTTGCCACCGCCAGGCTTACGTAGATCGCCCACCGGCGGCGAACGTATGAAGGCGCCTCTTCGATCGCGACGTTGTCACGTGCCCCGTCCAGAAGGAAGAGCACCGCGGGGAGTGTGATGGCACTCTCCTTCGCAAGGAAGGCGAGCACGAACAGAAGCGTAACGGCTGCGCCGGGTAGAAGCGCAATCCGCTCTCCCGCCCGCAGAAAGACGAGGCAAGCGCCCAGATACAGAGCCGACGAGAAGACCTCGGCAAACCCCACAACGTTTGCCACCGCCTCGACATGGACGGGATGAACCGCGAAGAGCAGCCCCCCGGTGAACGCGAGGGCGAGGGGCACGAGTTCGGCCAGCACCAGCACGACGAGCGCGGTAACAACTCCGTGGAGCAGCACGTTCATCATATGGAACATTGCAGGATTCTCGCCCCAGACCGCCCACTGAATACCGTAGAGCGCCGTCGTCACCGGCCTCCACAATCCCAGCGCCCGGCCGAACTCATTCGGCCAGTAGGGAGAGACCATAGCCTCCGGTAGAGTGTCGAGATCCTGGATCGCCGTATTCTGGCCAACGAGAGGAACGTCGTCGAAGGCGAAGTCATTGAGGACGCTGTTCGCCGACAGAAGAACCGCGGCGGCACCCGCGAGGAGGGCGGCCGAACGGACCGACCGGAGGGGAGAATCCCATGTCCTCATGGTTGGCGGCCGGAAGTCTGTGCGTCGCCCCCGGAGGCCATGCCCTCTTTGCGTGCAAGGACATCGGCACGCCGAGACGCGGCCCCGGCGTCCTCGGAGCGGCCAGCCAACTCCATGATCTCGCTCATGCGACGCCACTCCTCCGAATTCTCGTGGGCCACGCCAAAGGATGCCCACCGCGCCCGAATGGCCGCGTCGTAGTCGCCCTTCGCCACGTAGCTTTCGGACACGAGTTTCCACAGGTCTCCGTCGGATCCAACCAGAGACAGGCCCTGGAGTGCGACCGCGTGTCCTTCCCGGCCTCGGCCTTGATTTAGACGCTGTTCGGAGAGGACCTGCCAGGCGACGGGGTGCGTGGGAAACAACTGGATGGCGTGGAAGAGCAGCGGCTCCGCGTCGGCCCACCGCTCGCCCCGCCCATAGAAACGCGCGACCTCCACGAGCAGGCTGTACCCTTCCGGAGCCAGCTCCAACGCCGTCTGGTAATAGCGCTCGGCCTCATCGAATTCCCCTACGTTGTCGAGACCCCGGGCACGTGCCCTGATGGCCATGAACGACTCGGGGTGCTCTTCCCCGAGGGTCGTCAACATCGTGAACGTGCTCATCCATGACGGATTTCTGAGCACGGTCCGCACCATGAAGCCACCGCACAGGACTCCCGCGGCCACCAAGAGCATACTCAGGGATGTCCTACGCTCACGAGCCACCCAGGACACGACTCCCGCCACAACGAATGCGAGCCCAACCGACGGCAGGTATAGCGTTCGTTCCGCCAGCAACACGCCCGTCGGGATGAGCAGGTTCGTAACCGGAAGGATCGCGATGCCGAACCAGGCGATGCCGAACGCCACCAGACGCTCCCTGGGCCAGAGGAAGATGGTGGCCGTTGCGGCACTGAGAATCATGAATAGGCCCAGGACCACGTCGGGCCCCCAGGTCAACGCTGGAAAGAGTACCGCCGGAGCGTAGTCCACGACGAGGTCTAGCGGAAACACGAGGAGCCGGAAATACTGTGGCCAGACCGCCAGAGATGTCAGGACTCTCTGGCCCGCTGAGAGACCCATGAGGGCCGGCGCGGGCTCTTCGCCCGAAAACGAGCCCAACATCAGGAATCTGGCGCCCATGAAGGCAGCCAGAAGGGCGCCGGTCAGGAGGAAGATTGGTAGATCGGTCCGAACACGGTCCGTGATGCGTCCTTTTTCGCTCCGAAACAAGGCCATGAGCACGAGCAACGCCGGGAGCGTCGCGGCCATTTCCTTCGAGCCGAGACCGACCATATATAGTGCCCCGATCCCGAGGAGACGGGCGACCCTCCGTGGGCATGAAAGCCCCCTTCCCTTCCAGAAGATCAGACACGCCCCGAGCACAAAGAGCGCAGAGTACAACTCGGCCCGCCCCACTACGTTGGCGACCGCCTCACTATGGACGGGATGGGCCGCGAACAGCGCCGCGCCAACGAGAGCTGGAAGCGTTGCCGACACCTCCAAGATCAACAGGAACACCAGCAGAGATACGGCCGTGTGAACAGCTAAGTTCACGAGGTGAAAACCAGCGGGATGGCCGTTCCACAACCTCCACTCCAGTGCGAAGCTCGAGAGAGTGACGGGCCGATAGAGGCCCGCTCCGTTCACCACCTGCGGCCAATAGGGAGACGTCAACGCATCAAAAACCCGTCCCTCGGTCACCACGGGGTTCCCCTCGAGGATCGTGTTGTCGTCGTAGGCGAAACCGTTGAGCACGGAGTTGGCGAAGGTTCCTACCGCCACGAGTACCACAAGGAGCGCGGCGCGCCACGGCGGGATCGCTCTGGTCACCTGGATCGGACTCCCGATCAGTCCGAACCGGCCACAGGAGGCACGCTGGTCTCCGACCCTCCCCCACCATCCGGAGCGGCGGGGAGCGCCGTGCCCGGTCCATCCGCCGGCGCCCGCCCCTCCCACGGCTGTACCTTGGGCACTTGCCAGGGATCGAGCTTTGGGCGGAAGAGATTGGAGCGAAGGATGTAATAGAGGGCGGACACACCGTCCTTCCAGTTGATTTTCTTCCCCTCCGCGTACGAGCGTCCGTCATAACTGATCGGAAGCTCGTAGATGCGAGCCCCCGCCTGAGCAAGGCGGGCAGTCACCTCCGGCTCGAAACCGAAACGGTTGGCCGACAGAGGTAGACACTTCAGAAGATCCGCCTGAACGACCTTATAGCAGGTCTCCATGTCGGTGAGGTTGAGGTCCGTCAACATGTTACTCAGCAGCGTCAAGAAGCGATTTCCCACCATGTGCCAAAAGAACAGGACGCGGTGAGGGCCGCCGAGAAAGCGTGACCCGTAAACGGCATCTGCCTTTCCGGCCAAGATCGGCTGAATGAGGGTTGGCAGTTCGTGCGGGTCATACTCAAGGTCAGCATCCTGGATCGCGATGATATCGCCGGTAGCCCGCTCGAACCCCGCCCGGAGAGCTGCACCCTTGCCCTTGTTCACCTCCTGGAACACCAGGACATCGATCACTCCCTCGTCCCGTAGGCTCACGAGCAGATCGCGCGTGCCGTCGGTGGATCCATCATCTACCACGATCACTTCGACGTCGAGGCGGACCTCACGAACCCGCCGGAGGAGGGCCTCGGCGCTCCGGATCTCGTTGTAGGCAGGAATAACCACCGAGAGCCTCACCTTATCCCAGGCGAGATCACCGTGCCTTCTCTTATCCATTCCCCGGAAACTCGGCCTGGTCATGTGGTCAGACCTCGATGCCGTACCGATTGAGCTTCCTGTACAGGGTGGAGGGATCGATGCCGAGAACCTCCGCCGCCTTCGACTTGTTGCCCCCCTCAGCCGCAAGAACCCACTGGATATATGCCCTTTCGATCACCTCCATCGAAGGATTCGGGGGGAGGTGATCCGTGACGAGCGGTTTCGCATCCGTCGCTCGTACCCCCTCGGGCAGGTGGTCCACTGAGATCTCCGAATCGGGCGTCACGACGGCGGCGCGTTCCAAGGCGTTTTCGAGCTCCCGAACGTTTCCGGGCCAGTCATAAGCACACAACGCCTCCAACGTATCCTCCCCGAGTTTCTTTTCTCCTTCTCGCTCCGCCAACGACCCGAGGAAACGGTGGGCCAGCACGGGTATGTCGTCCTTCCTCTCGCGGAGCGGGGGGAGATGCAGCGCGATCACGTTGAGCCGATAGTAGACGTCACTCCGGAACGCTCCTCGACGAATTTCCTCATTCAAATCACTGTTCGTGGCGGCCATGATCCGAACGTCGATTTGCCGTACCTCCGTCGAACCCACGGGTATGACCTCGCGCTCCTGAAGAGCCCGGAGGAGCCTAACCTGGGTCGCGGGGGACATTTCTCCGATTTCGTCCAGAAAGAGGGTCCCCCCGCCGGCCGCCTCGAAGAGTCCCACTTTGTCCTTGACGGCACCTGTAAACGCTCCCTTCACATGCCCGAAGAGCTCGCTCTCGAGAAGCCCTTCTGGAAGCGCCCCACAGTTCACGGACAAGAAGTCCGCCTCGGCCCGCCCACTGAGCCCGTGGATATAGCGGGCCAGTACCTCTTTCCCTGAGCCGCTCTCCCCGGTGATCAGTACGGTGGACTCCGTCGGGGCCACCGTCTCGGCCAACTTGAGCACATCGAGGAAGGCCCGGTTCTTACCCGTCGGCCGGTCGGACGGCCGCATCGACTGTCGGCGAATCTCCTTCTTGAGGGCCTTGTTCTCCACGCGCAGCTGCCTCGTCTCCGCAGCCCTACGGCAGATGGCCAGGAGTTCGTCGTTGGCGAATGGCTTCTGGAGGTAGTAGTAGGCTCCCTCGTTGACCGCCCGTACCGCCGTCTGTAGCGATGCTTGCGCAGTCATCAAGATCACGGCCGTCTCGGGATCGACCTCATGCGCCTTCGCCATGACCTCGAGGCCTGTCATCCCCGGCATCCGAATGTCTGTCAAGACGATGTCCGGAGAGGCGCTGGGAAGCATCTCGACCGCCTCGCGCCCACTGAGCGCCGACACCACCTCGTAGCCGTTGCCCCGAAGCAGGATGCGAAGCGTGTCGAGGATGCCCGTCTCGTCATCCACCAGGAGAATCTTCCTCTCCTCACTCATACGGCCGCCTCCTGCTTTGTCACGGAAGCCACTTCCGTGCCCGGTAGCAGGACGACGAATCGAGTCCCTCCTGTCGGCACCTCCTCAGCGTACACGGCCCCACCGTGTGCCTGGACGGCGCGATGCACCATCGCCAGGCCGAGACCGCTCCCACCCTTACGCGTCGTATAGAAGGGCGCGAAGATACGCCCGACGTCCTCAGGCGGAATCCCCGGCCCGGAATCGCGAACGCTCAAACACACGGGATGGGACACGGTGGTTCCAGGAAGGGGGCCCTGTCCGGAGCGATCCTCGAGGGAGATCTGGACCGTTCCCCGAGATCCGCTGAACTGAACCGCATTGAGGATCAAGTTGAAGACCATGCGGTGAAGGAGATCGGCGTCCCCCGGTAGGATCAGACGGCCTTCGAGGCCCTCCTCATCAATGCGAATCCCCGCTTCACAGTCCGGATGCTGCTTTACCAATGCGACGGCCTGCCGGACCACCCGCGTAAAGTCCACCCTGGCCTTTGCCCCGAGGCGGATCACAGAGAAATCGAGAAATTCATTAAGCAACCGGCTCAGACGATCCGACTCCGACAGAACGAGCCGCTGAAGGAGTGCACGATCCTCTATGGGAAGGCTGGGGCTGTCGAACTGCTCCACTGCGCTCCTGATGGAAGCCAACGGGTTCTTGATTTCGTGGGCCAGCGAAGCACTCAGTTCAGCCACGGCCTCGAGCCGTTCGTTTCTGCGATTCAGCGCCTGAATCCGCTCCAGATCCGTGATGTCTTGGAAGATCGCCGTAACAGATGGGCCCTCTCCCTCGCGACTCTCGAGCACGGTCGTGCTGATGCCCAGCACCAAGTCACCCGTCGGCCTCTTGACGGACGCCGTCTGGCGGCTGACCGGGCGGAGTCCGTTCATGCTCCTCCGGAGCGCCTCGGCAAGCCCCGGAGCCATCTCCGCAACAACATCCAAAATAGGGGCGCCGTGCCACTGTTCGAGGGTCAGATCCAAGAATCGTTCGCCGGCTCTGTTGAGGTACCCCAGTCTCCCACCATCGACGACCGTGAGCACGCCCGTCGAGATGTTCGTGAGGATGTCCCCCGTGTCGAGCCGTAGTCGAACGAGCTCAGACTGGACTTCTCCGAGCGCGAGCCAAGCCCTCTGGACGCGGTCTCCCAGCCAACCTGTGATGAGAGCGACGACAGCGAAGAGCCCGATCTGGAGGCCAGCGGTGTTCAGGTCCAGGCTGTCGGCACGTCCCCATACGAGATCCGCAAAGTAGAGGATAGACGAGAGTGCCCCGATGAGGACGCCGCCCGGTAAGGGCAGCAGAAGAGCCCCCTCGGTGATCACCAGAATATAGAGGGGAGCGAAGGCGACATCGCCGCCGCCCGATGTGATGTGGATGACCGCCGTGACAAGCAACGCGTCGAAAACGACCTGGCCGTACATGAAGTTTCGGCCGGCTGGGTTGCGGCGCAGGTCGGTGTACCATATGGAAGCGAGCGTGACAGCCGTCGTGATTATGAACAGGAGGGTCGCGATGCGCGTGGCTTCCGGGGGAGCGGAGAACCAGGCTACCATCATGCCGACGAGAATCCCGGTCGCCAGGGTCACCCGGCCGACGTAGACCCAGCGGAGAAGTCGGGTTCTGCCGAACTCGTACCTCTTTGACGTCTCCGGCCTCACAACCCAGCTCCAATCAGGATGAGTCAGTGTACAACTTGGGATGCTATCTCACGCTATTACTCGGCATGGCACAGTGCAACACTTCTATGTGGCGTTTTGCAAAAGGGCGGCGATCCTGCCTCAGAGCTCCGGCCGCCGGATGACCCTGATCTCTCCGAGGAGCGCATAAGCGAACCCCCAAAGCCGCCCTACCGGCCGCAGCCCTTCAGTGTCCACGAACGCCGATCCCTCAACTATGGGAAGCTCGGGATCCAGACGCACACCCGTCACTTCGCCGAGCACCAACCCCCCGGCTTCGCCCAGTTCCACATGCCTGTAGAGTTTACATTCAAGAACCGCCGGGCAGTCCGCCACATACGGCGCGTCTACGGTCTCGGCCTCCGCCACAGACAGTCCAGCGAAAGCGAATTCATCATCCTCCGGGGGCAAGCTCGCTCCCGTCCGGTTCATCGCCTCAAGCTGGGCTTCAGTGACGACATTCACGCAGAAGGCGCCTTGGTCCAGGATGTTGCGGAGTGAATCCTTAGCCACTCCTCCCCTCGTGCCGATGGACAAGCTCACAAGCATGGGCGATGACGCCACTGCAGAGAAGAAGCTGAAGGGTGCCACGTTGAGAACGCCGCCCGTATCCCGGGTCGAGACCCAGCCGATCGGGCGGGGTACGACGAGTGACGTGAGAAGCTGGTACCGTTCACGGGCGTCGACCGTGTCGGTACGGATTACTCTATGCCGAAGGGGCCCTTCCGGCTCGCCGGCCACCTACCCGTCCGTCGGTACCGTCAGGAGCTGACCGGCGTAGATGCGGCTGCCTCGGATGTCGTTGGCCGCCCTTAGCTTCGGTACGGTCGTCCCGTGGCGGCGGGCGATGGTCCAGAGTGAATCACCGTCACGAACCATATAGCGTGTTACAGCCGCGACTCGGCTCCCGGAACCGGTGGAGGCAGACAGCTCACTCACGTAATTAAGGTAGGGCTCCCGGAAAACGGCCACATGATAGTGCGACGGCTGCCGCTCCCTCGTTGCTTCCAAGACACCGGTCGCCTCCAGATAGAGGAGTGTACTCTCCAACCAGTACCTGCATACGGAGTTCAAACTCGTGCGGAAATCAACCGCCATGCCCGTGGGATGAACGGAGAGAGACGAGGCGTTGCGGGGCTGTTCACTCAAAGGACGGGTGAGGCTCGTGACGACCAACTGCTCTCCACAAGCCTCGCGGTGCTGTCTTCCCAGACGTTCGACGAAGAGCTTCACCTCGGACCGACCGTACGGGAAAGACACGTCGTGAAGTACGAAGTCCCGACTACTCGTCAAACGGACCAAGTAGCCCGCATCCACAAACCGCTGAATTTGTGCGTCTGTCCGAAGGAAGGTGAAGTCATAGGCCTGGGCACGCGCATATGCTCGGTTGATGGAAGCCTCAGAGCCCCGAAGCGCCTGCCCTTCGACCGGGACTATGCCGGGCGCTAAGAGCACCGAAAGCCCAACCAGCAGGCTCATAGGTCGCACCATCACTATCCTCTCGACGTTGGGGGTCCCATCGGATCAGAGCATGCGCTTCAAGGTCCTGAATCAGGACACTCGCCTATGTCTAAACATACGAATCGTGAAACACAAGGATTTCGTCATGCACGTCACCCATCGATCAGCTCACCCCCCGGCATCGGAGTAGTTGGCCGCCACCACATCCCAATTGACTACGTTCCACCACGCCGAGATGTAGTCGGGCCTCCGGTTCTGATAGTTCAGGTAGTAAGCATGCTCCCACACATCCACGCCGAGGATGGGTGTCGACCTCTCGGAAATTGGGTTGTCCTGGTTCGCGGTCGAAGACACGGCGAGGGCTCCGGAGGGTCCGACCGTGAGCCAGCCCCAGCCCGAGCCGAACTGCTTCCCGGCCGTGGCGCCGAGGGAGATCTTGAGGTCATCGAACGATCCAAAGGCGCTGTCGATGGCCTCCGCCAACTCCCCGGATGGCTCGCTCGCACCGCCCGGAGCCATGATCGCCCAGAACAACCCATGGTTTACGTAGCCACCGCCGTTGTTCCGCACGGCAGTACGAATCGCCTCGGGAAGCTCCGCCAGACCCACGAGGAGTTGTTCTCCCGAATGACCATGTAAATCCGGATACCCTTCGAGAGCGGCGTTCAAATTGTTGGTATAGCCCTGGTGGTGCTTCCCATGGTGGATCTCCATCGTGCGCGCGTCGATGTGCGGCTCCAGCGCATCGTAGTCATATCCCAATGCAGGCAGTTCGAACGGATATCCCATCGTTGTCTCTCCTATGATCGGCGGGTTCCTCGATACGCCGACCGGTCGCCGCGGTGGCGCCGTGGTCGGGCAGCGAACGGGATTGTACCGTACATCGATCGCCCTTCGCAAATAGGTCGCATGCGCCTTAAACTTGTCGGGATCGCTCGAACGTCACTCTTCCAACATGACACCCATGGCACCGGACGAGTCTAGCGCATCCCGACGGATCCTCCTGGTCGATTGCGACGCGTTCTATGTTCAGGTGGCGCGGCTCGAGGATCCGGAGGGTGCCGGCAAGGCGGACTTACTTCTGGTCGGTGGCTCCCGAACGGGGCGTGGCGTCGTCACGTCCGCATCCTACGGTGCACGCCGGTTCGGCGTTCGGTCCGCGATGCCCACGGCACAGGCCCTCCGCTTGTGCCCAGACGCGACCGTCGTCGGCGTCCCGCGTCGGGCGTGCAGCCTCAAGAGCCGAGAGATCAGATCTTGCCTCGAAAAACTGGCACCGGTCGTGCAGGCCGCATCGATCGACGAGTTTTACTTGGATCTCGCCGGTACCGAACGTCTCTTCGGCGAATCTTTGGAAGTGACGGCCCGTCATATTCGCGAAACCGTCCTCGAGGCAACCCGTAT
This sequence comes from Longimicrobiales bacterium, assembly GCA_965219445.1. GTDB lineage: Bacteria > Gemmatimonadota > Gemmatimonadetes > Longimicrobiales > Gaopeijiaceae > UBA822. Next base: position 1,098,809 of record CBDCNQ010000005.1, read on the forward strand.
CTCGGTGTCCATCGGAGGTGGAACGCGCCGAATGATCGCCAAGCTCGCCTCCGGTGTCGCCAAGCCCGGGGGCGTGCACATAGTCCCGGTGGGCCAGGAGGCGGAGTTCATGAAGGGACTGGACCTCGCCGACATCCCGGGAGTGGGCCCCGCCCTCGTCGAGGTGCTGCGAAAACGGGGGCTGGTTCGGATCGAAGAGGCATTGGAGGTCCAGCAACCGTGGCTCGAGCGGTGGGTCGGAGGCCACCGAGGGCGCTGGCTCTACCGCCGCATGCGAGGACTGGATTCGTCGAGGGTCGATCCACGGGAACCCCGCAAGTCCATCAGCTCCGAGCGCACGTTCTTCCAGGACCTGAAGTCGGATGAAGACCTGGAGCGTATGCTCTTGCGCCTCTGCGGATCGGTCACCCACACGCTCCGCAAGGCAGGCCTTCGAGCCCGAACCATCACCGTTAAACTCAGGGATGGCGACTTCAAGACCCGTTCGCGATCACGGACCGTGGTTGAGCCGCTTGAAACCAACGGGGCCACGTACCGGATAGCCCGGGAACTCTTGGCGGAACTGAGAACCCAGCGTAGGACTCCGGCGCGGCTCCTCGGAGTGGGTCTGACCAACCTGGGCTCGGACCACGATGCCGCCCAATTTGGACTGTTCGAGGAGAAGGATCGCTTGGAAGGCCAACGAGAACGGACCCTCGACCACGTCGTCGACGGTCTACGCGAGCGCTTCGGAGACGGCGCGGTCCTGCCCGGCCGCATCATCGGGGACTGACAGGAGGGCCAAGTACCGTCCGCCGGAGCCCCTCCAGATTACCTCCATGTCCCACCCGGCAAGCCGGGCCCTACTATCCAGCGTGTCCGGATCGACGAACAACTGCGGAAAGATTTCTCCCACGTGTTCTCCGACCGAAAGCTGGTAGTGTAGCTCACCGATATAACGGCCGTCTCCGCCGGCACCCTCCGAGCACGGGTCATCGCGCAAATCGGTGGAGTCGAGGATGAGCGCCCCCCCCGGCCCGAGCACTGTGGCCGCAGCCCCGAGCAGGCGATCGAGACCCGAGAGGGTTTCCGCGATCATCGAGCCGTTCATGAGGAGGGTCACCGTGTCGTATGCGCTCGACGACGGCACGTCGAAGAGGGACCCTTCCCTGGCGTCCTCCAAACCGCGCGCTCGCATGATCCGGACGGCCTCCGGGATCTGGTCCAGAGCGGTGACCGCGTGGCCCCGCGCCTGAAGCACCAGTGCATGGGCACCCACGCCCGCTCCGACGTCGAGGACTCGTGAGCCGCACTGGCGGAGCGCGATCGACTCCCACTCCTCGAACGCCTCTTCAGTGCGAAAGAAAAACGACGCGTGGATTTCTTCCGTCTGCCCGAAGTCATTTCGGACCGTCACCGCGACGTCCTCTCCGCGATCATGGAACGCCGCCAAAGCCGACCCGAGAGGAGACCATGGCGTGCTCAAAAGGATTCTACCGCCCTAGACCTTGCCAGTCGTCTTCCAGGGCTTCCTCTCGAAGTAGTCGTCCGTGAGCTCTTTGATCGTTCCCGAAAGCAGAACCAGGGCGATCAGGTTGGGAAGGATCACGATCCCGAGCGCGATGTCTCCCAATTCCCATACGAGATTCAGCGCGACCATCGCCCCCATGAAGTGCATGAGCAGGTACACGACCTTGTAGGGTAGAACGGCTCTCTCACCGAATAGGTAGATCGCGCAGCGGTCCCCGTAATAACTCCAGGATATGGCGGTCGAGATGCCGAACAGGAAGACCGAGAAGATCACGACGTAATGACCCCAGTCGCCGAGAGGCGAGAGTCCCCTTCGGAAGGCATACATCGTGAGCGGTGCCCCGCTTTCCACCGCCATTCCCCAGAGCGAGGTATAAACGTTTCCCGCGCCGTCGACGGCTTCGCCTCGGCCGGGAAACACCGAACCGGTGAACACCTGAGTCATGCCCTCGTCCGTGTAGAGCTGTTCCACTGCGACCTCATGCCACGCGATGAAAGCGGCACTCCCTGCAGCCTGCGTTCCGTTTTGAACCTGGACTTCAGCCGGTGGCGCGACGTCTTCATATCCCGCTTCGGCGTCGCCCGACACCCAGCTGAGATCCCCACCAGCGAGCGTGATTTCGGTGGGGACACGCTCATCGTACACGCCCATCATGACGATCACGAGCGCCGTCATGGTGACGATCACGAGGGTATCGATGAAGGGCCCGAGCAGGGCGACGACCGCCTCGGAGACGGGCTCCTCTGTCTTCGCGGCCGCATGGGCGATGGGCGCGGAGCCCTGACCCGCCTCATTGGAGAAGAGTCCTCGATTGACCCCCCAAATCATGGTTACCATGATGGCGCCCACCCCGGTTCCGGCCACACCAGCCGTGGGATTGAACGCCTCGCTGAAGATGGTCACGAACGCGGGGATCACGTCGCCGACGTTCATGAGAACGATGAGTAGGGCGGACAGTACATAGACCCCGGCCATCAACGGGGCCAGGATACTCGTAATGCGCCCAATGCGCGTGATGCCTCCCACAATCACTGAGGCCACGATGGAAACCAAGACCACACCGGTGATGAAGGGGGCAACGCCGAACGCGGTCTCGGCGGTGTCGGCCACAGTGTTCGCCTGAATGGCGTTCCCCGTGAAGAAGGCCGTGAATCCGAGCATCGCTGCGAAGAATACGGCCATCCATTTCCAGTTCGACCCGAGTCCGTGCTCGATATAGTACATGGGTCCACCCGAGACGGTGCCCACTACCTTCTCGGCGCCTGCATGGACCGAGCGGTAATGCATGGAAAGGGCGACTTCGGCATACTTGGTGGCCATTCCCAGGACCGCGGTCAGCCACATCCAGACCAAGGCGCCGGGGCCTCCCCAATGTACGGCCAGCGCGACGCCGGCAATGTTGCCGATACCGACCGTGGCGGAAAGCGCCGTCGTGAGCGCTTGAAAGTGCGAGACATCCCCCGTGCTTGCAGGATCATCGTAACGGCCCGTGGCAACCGCGACACCATGGCCGAAATGCCGCAGCTGGATAAAGCCGAGGCGGAGCGTAAGGAAGGTGCCCGCCCCGATGAGGACGATAACCACGAGGGGAATGGTCGAATCCCCTACAGGAATTCCCCACTCCCATACGGAAATCCGGACGGCAGTGACGACGTTCTCGAGAGTTTCCATTACGCATCCCTAGAAGGCTGTTGAGGAAGTACACTGGGCCGCGTTGCGGATGCCACGGGCCGTCTGCAAGACGAAGGGGAGGAAGATTGTGTCGTGGGGTCACGCGGGCAAGGCGATCCGACGAGACCTCGGGTTACTCGGGATCCGACAACATTCTCCCAAGAGGGCGGCCGCCGAGCAGGTGCAGATGGACGTGATACACTTCCTGGCCGGCATGGGCCCGGCAGTTCAGGATGAGCCTGTATCCCTCCTCGTCGATCCCCTCTTCCTCAGCGATCTTGGCGGCTACCCGGATCATACGGCCCAGCGCCGCCTCGTCCTCTTCGGTCACGTCGGCGACGGTGGGAACCGGTTTGTTGGGGACGACGAGAATGTGGGTGGGAGCTTGGGCTTGGACATCCCGAAACGCCGTTACGAGCTCGTCCTGATAGACGAGGTCGGCGGGGATTTCCCTTCGGACGATCTGTGCGAAAACCGTGTCCGTCATTCTGAACACCGTCCCGTGTTGGGGCGGCGCGGCGTGGCCATGGAGTGGCTGTCGCCTACCCCACCGCGTTGATCATGTCGAAGATGGGCAAGTATATGGCAACGATCATACCACCCACTACGACACCAAGCACGACGATCATGATCGGCTCCATAGCCGCCAGGAGCACCTCCACTGCCGCATCGACCTCATCGTCATAGAAGTCAGCGATCTTCGTCAGCATGTTATCCAAGCCGCCCGTCTGCTCACCCACATTGATCATCTGCACCACCATCGGCGGGAACACGCCCGACTCCTTGAGAGGCCCCGCAATCGTCTCACCACCGGCGATGGAGGTGCGCGAGCTCATGACGGCGTCGTGGATCACTCGGTTGCCCGCCGTCTTGGCCGTGATCTCGAGTCCTTCCAGAATCGAGACGCCCGAAGACACCAGGGTCCCCAGCGTGCGCGTAAACCGCGCGACCGCGGCTTTGCGCTGAAGGTCTCCCAGGATCGGCATTGCCAGCAAGAGCCTGTCGATAGCAAGGTTCCCCCCGGGCGTAGCGTAGATGGCCCGAATCGCGAAAACGGTGATCACGATGCCAACTGCGAGCGCCCACCAGAAGGACTGCAGGAAGGCCGACATGGCGATCACGATCCGCGTCGGAAGCGGAAGCGGGATACCCGCCGATTCAAACATTGTCTGGAAGGTCGGAATCACGAAGATCAAGAGAATGACGATGGCGATCCCCGCCACGGAGAAGATCACGGACGGATAGACCATGGCACCCTTGATCTTCCGTATGAGCGCGTCGTTCTTTTCCAGGAATGTCGCCAGACGCAGCAGAATGGTATCGAGGATACCACCGGCCTCACCCGCCGCCACCATGTTGACGAAGAGTTCACTGAAGACCTTCGGGTGCTTCCCCATCGCGGCGGCGAGCGTGTGGCCGGACTCGACGTCGTACAGCACCTCCCGTTGGACCTTGGAGAAGGCGGCGTTCTCTGTCTGTTCGGCCAGAATGTCCAAGCTCTGCACGAGAGGAAGACCCGAGTTGATCATCGTCGCGAACTGTCGTGTGAAGATCACGATGTCGCGAGTTGTGACCCCCGAACCGAACTGAAGAGAGAACTGTTTCGGCTGCTCCCGTACGGCAACCGGGATCAGTCTCTGCTTATGAAGAAAGGCAATGACGTCTTCCTTCTTTGGAAGCTCGATCTTCCCCTCTTTGATGTCACCACCCGCCGCCGGGCGGGCACTCCAGTCGAAGGTCGGCATATTCGTTTACTTACCTGTTCTTTGAGTTGGGGATGCTGATTCCACTGCGGGTTCACCCACAGCGCGCAGAAATTCATTTGGGTTAGAGGAGCGTTTGAGGGCCTCCTCCTTGGTGATCAGGCCCTGCATATAGAGCTGATGGAAGGCATCGTTCATCGTCTGCATGCCATGCTTCTTCCCAGCCTGCATCAGCGAATAGATCTGATGGATTTTCTCGTCACGGATGACGGCACGGATCGCGGGAGTGCAGATCATGACCTCGGCCGCGCAGACTCGGCCGCGTCCTTTCGTCTTCGGGAGCAGCATCTGTGTCACCACTCCTTCGAGAACGAAGGCGAGCTGCGCGCGCACCTGTGACTGCTGGTGGGACGGGAAGGCGTCGATCATCCGGTTGATGGACTCGGCGGCCGAGTTGGTATGAAGCGTCGCGAGCACGAGGTGACCCGTCTCGGCGATCGTAAGGGCGGCGCCGATCGTTTCCAGATCTCGCATCTCCCCGATCAAGATAATGTCCGGGTCCTGCCGAAGCGTGTATTTGAGCGCGGCCGTGAAGCTGTGTGTATCCGCACCTACTTCACGCTGGTTCACCATGCACCGTTGGTGCCTGTGGATGAACTCGATGGGGTCCTCGATAGTGATGATGTGCCCGCGACGTTCCTTGTTGATCAAGTCCACCAAAGCGGCCAGCGTGGTCGACTTCCCAGCCCCGGTGGGGCCTGTGACGAGGACGAGCCCGCGCGGGCGTTCCGCCAATGCCGTGAGGATCGGAGGCAGGCCGAGTTGTTCGATCGAGGTGATCTCGTACGGGATCTGCCGGATCGCCAGGGCAACACAGCCCCTCTGCTTGAACACGTTCCCACGGAATCGGGAGAGGTTCTGGACACCGAATGAGAAGTCCAGCTCGGCCTCGGTCTCGAAGCGCTTCTTTTGGTTTTCCGTAAGGATGGAGTAGGCGATCTGGAGCGTATCCTTCGGCTTCAAGACGTAATCGATCTGGGAATCGCAGAGTTCTCCATCGATCCGGATCTTCGCCCTCACGCCCGCCGTGACATGGAGGTCAGAGGCACCCTTCTGGATCATCTCCTGGAGGAGGACCCGGAGATTGACCTCCTGGGCCGAAGCCCCGTGCTGCGGTGGTGCGGCCTCCGCCGTGGGGGTCTCCGCGGGGGTCGCCGTGGGGGTCGGTTGGTTCATTCGGTTCGCTTTACGAGTAAATTTTCCATGGATCAGTCAGCGGCGGAGGTCTCTTTAACGACCTCTTCCAACGTCGTGGCACCTTTTTCAACCTTCTTGAGGCCGTCCATACGAAGGGTGAGCATGCCATTGTCCAACGCCACTTGTCGAAGTTCGTCCGTGCTGGCCTCCATCATGATGGCCTTCCGGATCTCCGAGTTGACGGCCAGGACTTCGTACAGGCCCTGTCGACCCTTATATCCGGAGCCACCACAGTTGTCGCAGCCCTGTCCTTTATAAAAGGTTTGGGTGCCGGCCCAGTCGAGCGAGATCTTTGCGGAATTCAGGAATTCTTCATCGTATGTGGTCTCCACCCTGCAGTCCGAGCAGATCCGTCGCAGAAGCCTCTGGGCCGTGATGAGATTGAGGGCCGCGGCTAGATTGAACGGCTCCAACCCCATGTCGATCATTCTGGTGATCGTCGATGGCGTATCGTTCGTGTGCAGTGTGGAGAGCACTAGGTGACCGGTGAGCGCGGCCTTGATGGCGATGCCGCCTGTCTCGATGTCCCGGATCTCACCGACCATGATGATGTTCGGGTCCTGCCTCAGGAACGCCTTGAGCGCAGTAGCAAAGCCCATCCCGATCTCGTTGCGGACGAGAACCTGGTTGATCCCGTAGAGGTTATACTCAACCGGATCCTCGGCGGTCATTATGTTGACGCCCTCATCGTTGATCTGGGAGAGCGCGGAATAAAGCGTCGTGGTCTTACCGGAACCGGTCGGGCCGGTCACCAGGACCATGCCGTAGGGGTTCGCGATCGCGTCCATGAACTCCTTTTCGGCCTGGGGCTCGAACCCGAACGAGCCGAGATCGAACGTGAGGTTCCCCGCATCCAGGATACGCAGCACGATCTTCTCGCCGAAAATCACCGGAAGCGTCGAGACACGGAAGTCGACCACCTTCCTTTTCATCCGGAGCTTGATACGCCCGTCCTGAGGGACCCTGCGCTCCGCGATGTTCAGGTCCGACAGAATCTTGATCCGCGACACGAGGGCAGCCTTCATCTTCATCGGCGGCTTCATGACCTCGTACAGCGCTCCGTCTAGCCGGTAGCGCACTCGGACTTCCTTCTCATAGGGCTCGATGTGTATGTCGGAAACGCCCTTGCGGACGGCGTCGGTGAGCAGGCCGTTGATGAACTTGACGACCGGCGCATCCTCGACCTGGACCTGAAGAGCAGCGAGATTCTCCTCCTCTTCCTCCTCTTCGACAAACTCGAGATCCTCTTCCAGAAAGTCGCCGAGAAGATCGTCGACCTGGTCCTCCGAGACGCCGTAGTACTTCTCCAGATGCTTGCGTAAGGTGTACTCTCCGACGATTACCGGTTCGATATCGTATCGGGTCTTGAACCGGAGGACATCGATGGCTTCCATCTCGGACGGGTTGGCCATCGCCACCGTCAACGTCCGGCCCACCCTGCGCAGCGGAAGCACGAGGTGCTTGTATGCCATCTCCCCATCGATGAGCTTGAAGATCTTGGCATCGACGTCGACCTTCTCAAGGTCGACCGCCGGAAGGCGGTACTGCTTGGAAAGCATCCGAGTCAATTCGTTTTCGCCCACGAACCCGAGCTTGACCAGAGAGAACCCTACACGCGTGCCGCTTTCCTTGGCGTCTGCCAACGCGTCTTGGAGTTGTTTGGCATCGATGAGGCCTTCCCGAACGAAAAGGTCACCGAGGCGAAGTTCTGCGACGTTTGTTGCCATCGCTTGGAGCCCCTCCGCGGGGCAAGAACTGCGTGGAAACGTTTGTGTCCCAAACCCAAAGTTAGACGCGGGAGCCCCCGAGGTGCAAGAATAAAAAACTCAACGTCCGACAATTACGAGGGACCTAATTCGTTCTATCGTAGCGGGGCCGATTCCACGGACAGACTCAAGCTCCTGCAACCCTCGGAATCTCCCTAGGTCTTGTCGTAACGTCAGGATGCGCTCAGCCATCACTGGGCCGATCCCCGGTAGCCTCTGCAACTCTTCACCGCTCGCTCGATTGAGGTCGAGGCGGGCCGGTTTGCGAGCCTCGGGATCTGGATCCGGGCGAGAGGGGCGGGCCGCGCGCTCGATCCGGGGCCGAGTCGACCACTCGAGGTAGGGTGTAATTCTGGCAAGAGTGGCCGGTCCCACGCCCCTCACGGAAAGAAGATCGCGCGGCTCGGCGAACGGCCCACGGTCCTGCCGCATCTGAACGATTCTCCCAGCCACTTCGGCACCCACGCCGGGCAGGCGATCCAGATCCTCCTCTCCGGCGGTATTGGGGTCGATCCGCTCGTCCTCCGTCAGCGGAAGCGCTCGCCTCCGGGCGTCGTCTCGGCTTCTCCGGCTCTCATCAAGCAATACAGCCAAGCCCGACGAATCCTGGACCACGGCTCCTCGGGTCGTCACCGGGCTCTGGACACTTTCTACCGTGCTTCGAAGGAGACCCAGGCCTAGCACCAACAGAGCGGCGCGCCTGAGGGCACGGGTCTCAGAGGAAGTCATTCGCCACGGTGCCCTCAACAGCCGGGCGTCGCCATGGCTATCCGAGCAGGGCGTCGTCCGCGATGACGAAGCGGCCGAAAAGGCCGAACTGAAATTGGGAGGAGCCTGATTGGAGCCCAACGAAGGACCGCCGATCCGTGTACGAAAGCTGGAGCCGAACGTCCAAGCGCGACACCGCGGTCTCCACCCTGAAGACCAGGCTTCGAATGAGCTCGTCCAAGAACGGCACGCACGCCCTTCGGGTCGTGGTGCTCCGACAGTTTCGATCCGACGCGTACTGTAGGAGAGCCGTGATCGTGATCGGGCGGCTCAAGCGGGCGGCCAAAGCGGAGGGCGGCCGCATCGAGGCCGCGAGCGAAACCGTATGATTGTCCCTGTCTCTTTCAGTTTCTCCGGTAGGGTCACTTCCCTCACCGCTCGTGAATGAGCCCCGATAACTCGTTGACACGCCGCCACCCCATACGAGGGCGATTTCCACCGGAATCCGTTCGTCCCGCTGAAGCCTCTTTTGCAGGCCAAACCCGCCGAAGGCAGTCCTTTGCCTGATGCGTTGGAAGCCTGCGGATAAGATCACACGTCTGACCAACGCTTGGTCCGGAAGCGGCAAATTTGTGAGCGAAAGGTTCAAGTCGGGCCAGGTCTCCCGCCGGAGCGTTCGGTCGCTCCGAGTGTCCAACGTGTTCGCCGTCGCCAGACGGTAGTTCACGCCGACTTGAAACTCCGCTGGCAGACGCACGCCGGATTGGACGGTCCAGCCGACTCGGTCCGTGAACGTCGTCGCTGTGTCAGCCCCCAATGCCGCATATCCATCTTCGCCAGCGAATCCGAAGCGGTAGGAGAAGTTCGGATCCACCGGATCGCGATCGAACCTCGAGGTCAACCCGGCTTGGTAGGTGACCGTAACCGGGTCGAGCGAACCCATGATCGCACCTACCCCTCCGCTGAGCGCCGATCCTCCCGAAGGCTCCCCACCGGGCGTTCCAAGGACCGAAGCCGGAATCAACGTGAACTGCCCGGTGAAGTCACGGCCGCCGTTGACGTCGCGTACCAGTGTAACCGCCGAGTCACCGACGGGGTCTAAGGAGCGGTCCACGAAGGTCGCCGTACGATGGCTGGTGTAAAACGTCTGCCAGCCAAGCGCCGTCCGAACCCAATCTCCGAAACGTGGCTCGAAGCTCATGCGCGTTCGCAGGACCCTGTCGGTCTCCCACCCGAGATCGGCCCCCAGGAGCTCAAGCCTCTCGTCGTTCAATAAGTCCTGAACACCGGGATCTACGACGGCCTTCTCCGCATCGAGAAGGTCACGGATCGAGACTATGTCCCCCTCAACAGAAAACGTCTCTAAAGGCCGAAAGACGATCTCGAAAGCGCTCTCCAGGGATTCTCGGGGAGACCGCGTGGGCCTCACCTGGGAATCACTGCCCTCCTCGAGGATATGGTCGAACCGTAAGGCCCGTTGACCGCTGCGTGCGTACGACGCACCGAAAGAGAGTCGCTCCGGACTCCACCGAAAGCGGCTCTCGACGACCCCATTCTCCCACGCGCGCGGGAGTAACCACCGTAGCACCGGCTTGAGGAATCCGGGGATGAGCCCGAAGTCACGCCTTCCCACGGCCCGACCATATCCCAGGTGCCCATCGATGCCCGACGCCGACCCCTCGGAGGTAATCGTGGTCGAACTGGCCGTGAAGTAACCGGCCCGCGCCTCCAAGCCGTCGAGCAGAAGACCGAGGACAGGATTAGCGGCCGGCGTACGTTTTCGAAAAGCCACGTCGACACGTGTTCTCCGCGACCCCGGCGCTCTCAGATTCCGAACGTTGTCCGCCCGGATGTCGCTCCCGATGAGGAAGCGAGGGTCCTGGTCGTTTCTCACGTGTGTCACCGTGATGGGGATCTCGACCCCCCAATCCGCGGGAGCAATTCGGTCGAGATTGAAGGTCGATCCCAAGCTGATGATTCGATCGTCTTGAAACGTCGGGTTCTCCGACAGCTGTCTGAAGAGTGCGCCGCGGCTACTGACCGCCAGACGAGTCGTCCAGACGTCGGAGGCCTCTACATCCAGCGCGAGATGGGACGCCATCCCCGCGTCCCTGAGTGGGGCAGAGAGCCTCATCTCGTTGATCCACACCTCTCCAGCCGTCGGGAACCCCGCCTCGTTCCAAACGCCTATCGATAATTCACGGACAGCAGCGAGGTTCGGGGCTCGCGCCCGATCCTTGAGTACGATCGCGTACGTGGAGTCCCGTGCCCAAAGCTCGAGCGGCGGGTCTCCGGGGCCACGCGGGTTGAAAATGAGGTCCTCCTCCGCTTCGCGCCGGAGGTCGATCCACTCCTCAAAATCGATGACGATCTCGGGGAGCCAATCCTCAGGCGAGATGCTTCCCGGATTCGGCACCGGTTGAAGCGGGGTGCGATACAGATAGAAGTTCTCGGCGTCCTCTCCGACCTTAATGAAGAATGACACGGGCACGGTGGCTCCCCAATCGCCCGCGCGGGCGAGCGCCCACAGCTTGAGCTCTCGATACGGCAGAAAATCCCTCGGGCGTTGTGGGAACCGATTGAAGACCTCGGCGCGGGATCCGGACTGTACACCCTCATACTCCAACTTGAGACCCTTCTCGTTGAACTCCCTGCCCACACCACCGAATGCAGCCGAAGGATCATCTAGCTCCTCGGTCACTCCTGGGGGCGCCTGGTACGCTGCTCCTTCGGTGACGAGACTTACAGGGCCCACCTCGGCTCGCCCGAGCACGCTCGCCGTATCACCCACGATGCCGTCCAGGACCCCCAACTCGGTTCGCTTTACCCAACTAGCTCCGACCAAGCGCATCCGAAACAGCGTGACGCTGTCGTTGCGCCGGCCCGCGATCGTCAGACGCATGTGTTTCACCGCTCGAAAGTCGGCCTCTGAAAAGGGTCCGGGCACTTCGGTGACCGCGCCCCCCCGAAGCGGAATCCGATAGAGCTGAAACTCGGTCCCGGTCTCAGCCCGGTTACGTACGAGGAAGGGGGATGAGCCATCGAGCCGAACGACGAACCGCAGGTATCGTTCGAGGTTGTCCAGGTTACCGTCCCCGTCCAGATCCTCAGTGTCCTCAATACCATTGTTCCGCGTGCAGTTCGCCCTCTGGTCACCGAGATCGTAGACGGCGCCGGGCTTGGCCTGGCACGTCTCACCCCACAGGCCTCTCTGGTCGGTGGCGTCGCTCCAGACCTCGCCGAGCCGTGGATTCGCCTCGTGATCGAGACGCCCGAGTCCCCATGGGGCACCGTCTTCCTTCACCCCCGTGGTTCGGCCCTGGCCATCGATGAACATCCCGTCCTCACCGACCGCGCCCAGGTCGATCACAAGGCTCAGGGAATCGCCGTCCGCCGCGTAGAACTCGAGCGACTCCGTCTTGCTGAGGTCCATTCCGGTGGTACTCAAGCTGCTAGTCATCGACCGCCAGGATGGCTCGGTCGCACTGCCGGCACTCGGAGTGAACGTCAACACCATACCGGACTCGCGGGCCTGACTACCGGTAACATGGATCTGGCGATCGACATCGACCTCCGGGAGAAAGCCGGCGAACACACCCACGCCATCCTGACCGGGTCCGCGGACCACCCAGGTATGCTGCCAAACGAGACGGCCCGCTCTGGATTCATTCAACGGAAGGGGAAAGATGGTTTCTGCCCCGTCGCGGAAAGCCGGGGCGCTACCCAGGACCCAATCGGGTGCGTCGAGAGAGAGAGCCCGTTCGTTGGACGCATCAAAGTCGTCAAGAAACGCATCGGATCGAATGTTCGGATTGGGGAGAGAGAGTGCGAGCTCCCCCTCCAGGCCGACCCTAGAACTCCTCCCCAAACGGAGCCCTGGAATTCTCTCCAGAAACCGGTCGATCCCACCCGCCGGAAAGTCGAAATCCATACTGAGTCCGCTGAGCGTGATCGCCGCTGCTTCGGTTCCCAACTGTGGCCGATTGACCAACGCCTGCTCACTCTGGCGAAGAGCCAAAATGTTGAACCCCCCGTATGAACCGGCCTGGATGCCACCGTTGAAGCCGAAGACGGAAGTGGGCGTGACCTGGAAGATTGCCTTCTGCTCCCATGTGGCGCGTACGACTGGCTCCGAGGCCGTGGCGAAAAGTATCTCCGGCTCGGTCAACGTCACCTGCCCGATTGTATAGTCGATGGTATAGTCGAGGTCCCGGACCAGGAGACGGTCTCCAAGGAAGACCCGTTCTGAGTCGTCACGGATCCCCAGCGCACCCAGCGAAAAGGAGGAAATGACGCCTCGGCTTCGAAGCTCGAAGGGGATGGTCAGGCGGTAGAGCCCGCCGCTCTCCCGCAGGAAAGGATCTTCTGCTTCATAGATCGTGGGATTCCCGTCAGACCCGAGAATCTGCGCTGTTTCCCCGGCCGTGAGACTGAGCACCGGGACGGGCGGGGGGGATTGGAACGGGCGGAGCGTGGGGAAGAAGATGAAGACGCCCGGAACCACCGGTTGCTCTTGAAGAAATTCATCGGTCCACCGGTGCAGTCCCGCCGGGTCGAGGACATCGACGGGGGCCTCCTCGTCCAACCCGAAGAGTCTCAGGAACGTCAAATCCCTCCCGGCGGGATCCCGGGTGAAGGTACGACCCGCGCTGAGCTCCCCCAAAGAGATGGACAGCCCGACCGAGGACGGTTCGACGTCGGGCGACGAGGAGACACGGTACACTTGATGCATCTCCTGATCCCAGGTGGGCAGGCCCGGTCTGTGGTTGGCGCTCGACGCCCTGAGTAGCTTGAGCGAGGGGCGCCCCCCGGCATTGTAAACTTGCTCGGGATTGTACGTGCCGATCGTGTCGCCCGCCGCAGAAACGTAGGTCACCGCGAGCATCTCGTCCCGCCCGAGAGGCCGCCTCAGGGCCACCCACAATCCGCTGGAATGAATCGAGTAGTCGACGCCTGCTTGAAGGAATCGGAACCACCCGGATTCCTGAACAGTATTGCCGTCCCGGCTGGCGAACCCGTCCGCCTGGATGAGCCCATCCACCTGCTGCCGTGTCACGGGGTCCGTCTCGAATCGATAGATCTGAACCGGATCCACCCCCGGAACGACGTCTAGGGGCGCCATGAACGGATCCAGCGCGAGAACATCGATGTGCGGGCTGCCATCGATCTCAGCCGGGTCGACGAGAAAGAAGAATTGGCCTCGTACGTAGTCCGCATCGTCGATGACGAGCGTGTCGACCTGTACGAAACCCTCTTGGCCGGGGCCCCCGCTCAAGCGGAATTCTCGACTCGACACGTCGCCCGTTTGCTGAGCCCAGACACTCCTGAAATCCAGCGGACCTGCCTGCCCTGTCATAAGGAAGCCGAAGTTCCCGGCAGGAACGCCTTGGGTCAGAAAGCGCGATTGGGGAAGAGCAAAGGTGACGTCCCCCAACTCGACGGTCTTCAGCACCGCGTCCTCGCCACCCTCATAGAAAATGTTGAGGTTGTTGGCGGCTGAAAATTCACGCGCTTGGTCGAAATCTACATCCAGTGTGATACGATCGCTGATCGCTCCCGCCGCACGAACGGCAAACTGAATGTCGGGACTGAGCCGTGGGAGCACACCGGGGTCGCAAGAAAACTGCACGCTTGAATCGCAAGGACGGAACCGGGTCCAATCACCTCCCAATTCGCCCTGACCGACGATCTCAAAATCCAGGTCGGCGAGTCCTCTCGCCAGCCCGTTCCCCACCGGCGCACTACTGGGAGGGGCCCGGGCCGGAGCGGCGGGCTCGAGAAGGATCTCCCGCCTCAGGGCCAACCGTCGCCGGATCAGCATCGGCCCCCGGGCCACCACCCACCGAGAAACGTTGGGCCCGGGAGCATCGGTGACGATCGTGGGAGCGTCCAAATCGATGGGCACAAGGAGGGGTACGGTCTTCAGGCCTATTTGACCGACGGTATAGCCTCCCGGCGCTGCCCGGCCTGGAAAGGGCGAAAGAAATGCGGGAAGTTCGAGCGCGGGTGGCTGAAGACGGGCCGTGTCCGGAAGGGCCGTTGATCCTTGCCCAAGTGCTGCCCGGGGTATGATCATGGTGAGGGCCAGAATGATTAGCGTCAGAGCCATGAATCGGCTGATTCGCTCGGATCGGATCTTGCAGTATGGTGTAGGGAGGTCGACATGAGGATAATCACCAAATATCTAATCCGTGCACACACGGGACCGTTCCTCTTCGCATTCTCGGCTCTCACCGGGCTCCTTTTTCTGAACGCGGTCGCTCAACGGATGGACAACCTCGTCGGAAAGGGGCTCGCCTGGAGTGTGATCGGGGAGTTCATGCTCCTGTCTCTGCCTCACACGGTCGCGCTCACGCTCCCCATGGCCATCCTCGTATCTGTACTCTACACGTTCAGCGAGCTTACCGCCGCAAACGAGATTACCGCCATGGCGGCGGGTGGCATCAGGCCGCTCCGGATTCTACTCCCACTCCTTGGGGTCGGCACCATCCTCGCAGGCGTGATGTTCTTTTTCAACGATCAAGTGCTGCCCGAGGCCAACCACAGGCTCAAGAACCTGATCATCGACGTCGCGCAGAAGAGTCCCACATTCGAACTGCGCGAACGGGTCATCAATGAAATCGAGACCGAGGACCGAGGAGGAGCGGTGTACTTGCAAGCCGCCACCATCGACCGGGTTACGAACGAGCTGACGGAGGTCGTCATCTACGATCTGAGCGACCCGAATGCTCACCGAACGACCTATGCGTCGAGTGGAACGATGGCGTTCAGCGACAGCCGCACCGACCTGTACCTGACCCTCTACGACGGCGACGTCCTGGAAGCCGACCAAACCCGCTCCGGTGAATTCAACCAGTCGGAGTTCGAGGTCCAGATCGTTCCGCTGCGAGGGGTCGGAGACGAACTCGAACGGCGAGAGGGGGGTGGCGTCCGCAGCGACCGTGAGATGTCCATCGCCCTGTTGAAGGCTGAAATCGACAGCCGGACAGAGGACCTCGGCCGGGTTCGCCAACGGAGTCTCGAACAGGCCCACAAGGCGATCACGGACGCCCTGGGGTATCCGGCATCGGGGCCGCCTGAGGTAGATCAAGCGGAGTCGACTTCCCGAGGCGAAGAGGGCTCCGTAATTACGCAGGGCCGCGGCCCACGGCTCGTCAACACTACTGATGATCTCACTCGTGAAACGGCATTGATAGGTCGCCAGAACCTCGGTCGGCTTACGGCGCTTCAGTCGGCATCGGACCAATTCCGTGTCGAAATTCACAAGAAATACGCGATCGCATTCGCGTGCATCGTGTTCGTCTTGATGGGCGCCCCCTTGGGCATCCGATTTCCGCGGGGAGGGGTCGGCATGGTCATCGTCACTTCGGTGGCGATCTTCGCCGTCTATTGGGCCGGCCTGATCGGTGGAGAAAACCTGGCAAATGAAGGTGTGGTGACACCGTTTTGGGCCATGTGGACGGCCGACCTGGTATTCCTAGGTCTAGGCCTCGCTTTGGCTGCACGGATGAGCCGAACCGCAGGCTCCAATCGTCGAAGCGGCCTCGGCCACGTGCTGTTCAACCTCTCGAGTTTGGGGCGCGGGATGGCGACCCATTATCGTAAAGCGTGATCAGGATTCTGGACGTGCTGATGGCGAGGACGTTCCTGCGCATCTTCGCTCTGTTCATCCTCGGTGCTCCACTCCTGTTCATTGTCGGTGACCTCGTTGAGCAGGTGGACCGGTATTTCGATAGGGGTCTCACGGTGGGCGAGGTCGCCCTCGCCTACGCGTACATGCTTCCCGAGTTCATCTCCTGGTCCTTCCCGATCGCCGCGCTGATCGCTGCGGTGTTCACCATCCACTCCATGACCCAGCACCGAGAGATCCTTGCCGCGAAGGCTGGCGGAATCTCGTTTCACCGCCTGATGGCACCGCTCGTCGTGTTGGGACTGCTTCTGACCGGGGCCGGACTTCTCCTCAGTGACGTGGTGCCCGTGGCCAAGAGACGCTCCGGGCAGATTCTTCGCAGTGAAGAGGTCGGCCGACAGTGGCGCACCGACTTCGTGTTCAAGACCGACGACGACCAGACGTTGACGGTGAGGCGACTCAATGTCTATCCGCCGTCGATGACCCAAGTAGTCCTTGAGGTTCCTGCCGGATCGGACGGGGAGGTGGCACAGCATATTCAGGCGATCCGAGCGCCCTTCGACAGTGTGCGCGGATGGACGTTCGAGACCGGGTATCTGCGTATCCTCCCCGACCGGGCCGAACCCCTGACCCTTTACTTCGACTCGCTCAGGTCGAGTGGCTTCGGCGAGCCGCCAAGGGGTCTGCTTGCGCGGCCCGACGACGAAGACGAAATGACCGACTCCGAAATCGACCGGATGGTAGCCAACATCACCCGCTCGGGTGGCGACCCGAGTACGTTGCTGGTCAAGAAGGGCCAGCGGAAGGCCATCGCGGTGGCGACTTTGGTGATCATTCTGTTCGGTGGGCCCCTCGCGACCAGCTCTCGACGGGGAGGGGCGGCCTACGGAATCGGCATCGCGCTGGCGTCGACGATCCTCTACCTACTCCTGTTCCGCTTGGCGGGAGCTGCGGGCCAGTCCGGAGCGCTCTCACCGACGCTGTCTGCGTGGCTTCCCAACATCTTGTTCCTGGCTTGCGGACTCATCCTTCTCAAGCGCGTGAGGACTTGAGCCTGGCCCCACTCAGCCTTCTGGTGTGTGTCCCAGAAGTGTCTCGGCCACTCACACCAGCTCCGCCAGAAACTCGAGAAACCCTCCAGCCAGTCTGCCTACGCATACTTCCTGCACGGGTCCGGTGAGGGTGATCTCCATCTCTTCGGTGACGGTGACCTCCATGCTGCCACCCTCCATGCGGACCTCGAACTGGCCGGATGTGGCACGTCCCGAATTCACCGCTGCGGCGGCGACCGCACACGCCGACGTTCCCGACGTGGAGGTCGGTCCCACACCTCTTTCCCAAATTCGCGCCTCCAGGGTTCGGCCATCAAGCAGGCGGGCAACCTGGACGTTGGTACCATTAGAGAAGGCAGGGTGAACACAAATCCTAGGCCCGATCTCGTCGATAAGCTCGGGTTTCCATTCCTCGGCAAAGACTACCACGTGGGGATTTCCAATCGACACGGGATGGACGATCGGGCTTCCGGCCCCGCCGAGATCGAGTCTGTAGTCCTCATCCAAGGCTCGCGCGTCAAGCCCAACGGCTTCTGGTCCGTAGCCGGCCCGGCCCATCTCCGCTGAAACATCGTACAGGCCGTGTTCGGGAGGGCCCAACACGTGGAGCCGAACGGTATCCCCTCCTACCGACACGTTGAAAGGCTCGTCGTCCACGAGTCCCTCGCGGGCCAAGTACGCGGCCAGGATCCGGAGGCCGTTGCCGCTTCGCTCGAACTCGGAGCCATCCGGATTGAACATGCGGAGGGGGAACGGCCGGCTGGTCCGATCGAGAAGAAGCACGATTCCGTCACTACCGGGGCCCCGCCAGCGGTCGCATACCGCAACGATCCTCTCGGCGTCGAGCGCCCAATCGTCGCCGGCTTCGAAGACGAGATAGTCGTTTCCAAGGCCATGCGCCTTGTAGAACGCCGAGCTAGCGGAGCCCGTGTCCTGCCCCGAGAGAGTCAATTCGTACTCACTCCAACGTGTACGGTCATGTCGCTCGTGATCGTGGGAGACCCGCGGTACTTCTTCGACAGTCTAGGCCTACCGTGTGGAGGAACGGTGCGCAACCATGAACCCATCCAACTCAATGTCCCCGGGCCGATACGGCCGGGGCGAGGCCCTGAGGCCTGCTGGAGAAGTACAGCGGGTCGCGTTAGGAGCGCCGAGGGTCCAGCGCGTAGGCGGCGCGACGACGCGATGCTGAAGTATCGGGGAGGAGCGCCAACACCCGCGATGGGCCCTCGCCGCCCTAACCCGAAGGGCACAGGGGGGTTGCGGTCTCATAGGTCGTCTCTCCTCGTCACCGATGCTACAGCATCGCCTCCTCGTCGTTCCTACTCTGAGCTCCGCAAGACCCCTGTGCGCGACCCACTGTACTTCTCCAGCAGGCCTCTAGGAATCGCTTCGCCCAGGCACTAAGTTTAGGGGAAACGTTGGAAGGGGTGATTTGAGGCGTATTGCGGCCCGACACAAACCGCTAAAAAGCCAGACCTCGACGCTGAAGGAGTGCGGCGAGGTTTTAAATTTCGGATCTCCCCTCCCCATCTGCCTCCGAGAGGCGAGATACGAGATCAATGGGCAAGTCCACTCCCAATGGCGGCCGCACCGAAGCTCTCCAGGCGGCTCTAGCGAGGCGTGTCCTCGTTCTGGACGGTGCGATGGGCACGATGATCCAGAGCTATGGGCTGGCCGAGGACGATTTCCGCGGTGAGGACTACCGCGATCAACCGGACGCTCTCTTTGGCGCCAACGATCTGTTGTCCGTCACGCAGCCGGACATCATTTACGAGATCCACCGGGCTTATCTCGAGGCCGGCTCGGACATCATCGAGACGAACACGTTCAACGCACAGGCGATCTCACTCTCCGACTATGGACTCGAGGCGGAAGCGTATCGGCTGAACGTGGCTGCGGCCGCGTTGGCCCGACGGGCGGCGGATGAGATGACCGCTCGAACCGCCGACAAGCCTCGTTTCGTGTGCGGCAGCATCGGCCCAACCAACCGTACCGCATCCATCTCTCCGAACGTGGAGGACCCCGCGTTCCGGAACGTCAACTTCGACGCGCTGGTGCAGGCATACACGGATCAGGCCCGTGGGCTCATGGACGGAGGGGCCGACATCCTGATGGTCGAGACGATCTTCGACACCCTCAACGCAAAGGCCGCTACCTTCGCGATCCTCGGGCTTTTCGAGGCGACGGGTGCATCCCTTCCAGTGATGATCTCGGGAACGATCACGGATGCCAGCGGACGCACACTGAGCGGGCAGACGACCGAGGCTTTCTACAACTCCATCCGGCACGCCCAACCATTCTCGGTGGGGCTGAACTGTGCCCTGGGGGCGGAGCAACTTCGACCCTACCTGGAGGAGCTGTCCCAGATCGCTGACGTGCCGGTGAGTTGTCACCCGAACGCCGGACTTCCGAACGCCTTCGGGGAGTATGACGAAACGCCGAACATCACGTCGGGCATCATCCGGGAGTTCGCCGACGCTGGATTCGTCAACATCGCGGGCGGCTGTTGCGGCACCAAACCTGCCCACGTCGAGGCGATCGCTGACGCGGTCGCGGACATTCGACCCCGAACCATTCCCAAGCACGAGCCCCGGTGCCGACTGAGCGGACTCGAAGCCCTCACGATCGGTCCGGAATCGCTGTTCGCGGATATCGGAGAGCGCACGAACGTCACAGGCTCGAAGCGTTTCCGAGACCTCATCACCGACGGCGACTATGAGGCCGCTGTCGAGGTGGCCCGACAGCAAGTGGCGAGCGGTGCGCAGATGCTCGACATCAACATGGACGAGGGTCTGCTCGATTCGGTCGAGGCCATGACCACGTTCCTGAATCTGCTCGGCTCGGAACCGTCCGTGAGCCGAATCCCTTTCGTGGTGGATTCGTCGCGCTGGGACGTTATCGAAGCCGGGCTCAAGTGCGTGCAGGGCAAGAGCATCGTGAACTCGATCAGCCTCAAGGACGGAGAGGCGGCATTCGTCGAAAAGGCTCGCCTCGCAAGGCGGTACGGAGCCGCTGTGATCGTCATGGCGTTCGACGAGGAAGGCCAAGCGGACACGGTTGAACGCAAGGTCGCTATATGTGAACGCGCGGGCCAGGCGCTTGACGAACAGGTGGGCTTCCCGCCAGAGGACGTGATCTTCGACCCCAATATTTTCGCGGTGGGCACCGGGATCGAAGAACACAATGAGTACGCCATCGCCTTCATCGAAGCCACTCGGCAAATCAAGGAGCGTATTCCGCACGTCCACGTGAGCGGAGGGCTGAGCAACGTTTCATTCGCGTTCCGTGGGAGCCCACGGGTGCGCGAGGCAATGCACACGGCGTTCCTCTACCACGCCATCCAGGCGGGCTTGGACATGGCGATCGTCAACGCTGGAGCGCTCCCGGTATACGACGACGTGCCCACGGAGCTCCTTGATGCGGTCGAGGACGTGCTCTTCAACCGGCGCCCCGACGCCACCGAGCGCGTAACGGCACTCGCCGAGCGGTACGCCGGAGCGACGCAAGAGCAGGTCGTGATCGACCAGAAGTGGCGATCCGATCCGGTGGAAGATCGTCTTCGATACGCGCTCGTGCACGGGATCACAGAGCACATCCAGGACGATACGGAAGAGGCGAGGGGCCAAAGGGCTCGGGCTCTTGACGTGATCGAGGGCCCCCTCATGGACGGCATGAATGAGGTCGGAGATCTGTTCGGTTCCGGAAAGATGTTCTTACCACAGGTGGTGAAAAGCGCCCGGGTCATGAAGGAGGCCGTGGCCTATCTGGAGCCGTTCCTGGAGGCGGAGAAGGCCGAAGACGGGCAGCGCGAGACGTCCGGTAGACGCGTACTCATGGCCACCGTGAAGGGCGACGTGCATGACATCGGCAAGAACATCGTGTCCGTGGTGCTCCAGTGTAACGGCTACGAGGTCGTGGACCTCGGTGTGATGGTCCCCGCCGAGACGATCCTTCGAGAGGCCCGAGACCGCCAGGTGGATGTAATCGGCTTGAGCGGGCTCATTACGCCGTCTCTCGACCAGATGGTGCATGTGGCCGCCGAGATGGAGCGTCTGGACTTCGATCTGCCTCTCCTCATCGGTGGGGCTACCACGTCCCGTAGGCACACGGCCGTCCGAATCGACGGGAGGTACAGGGGCCTGACGGTTCATGTCGTGGACGCCGCGCGCTGCGTGCCGGTCCTCCAAGCCGTGCTGGATGACACAAAGCGGGAGGCGTTCATCAGGCAGATTGGTGAGGAATACGCCCGGGAGCGGGACGCCCACGCGACTCGAGCGGCCAAGTCCAAGCTGATTTCCATCGAAGCGGCTCGGAAGAACCAGGTATCCTTGGACTGGAGTACGTTCGAGCCCGTGGTTCCCAACGAGCCCGGCATTCATGTCTTCGACGACTATCCACTCGACGAGCTCGTGGACTACATCGACTGGAGCCCATTCTTCCAGACCTGGGAGCTCAAGGGCCGATATCCCGAGATCCTCGACGACCCGGCTGTGGGAGAGCAGGCCGGTACTCTGTACGCCGACGCACATACAATGCTCGAGCGCATTGTTTCAGAGAGCTTGCTGAACGCACGCGGCGTGGTCGGCCTCTTTCGGGCCCACAGAGTAGGAGACGATATCGAGGTACTCGCCGGCGACGGGGAGTGGTGCACGGTCCACGGTCTTCGCCAGCAGTTCGAAAAGAAGGAGGGCCGACCCAACGCTTGCTTGTCGGACTTCGTGGCGCCGAAGGAGTCGGGCCTCACTGACTACATCGGCGCGTTCGTGGCGACCGCCGGACTCGGCCTGGACCAGCTGTGCGCCTCGCTCGAAGAGAACCACGACGACTACGGCAGCATCATGGCCAAGTCGCTAGCCGACCGCCTAGCGGAGGCGTTCGCGGAGCGGTTGCACGAGCGCGTCCGGCGGGAGCTCTGGGGCCACGAGTTGGGCGAGGCTCAGTCCAAAGCCGACCTGATCTCCGAGGGCTACCTCGGAATCCGGCCAGCGCCGGGATACCCCGCCTGTCCGGACCACACAGAGAAGGGGACGCTGTTCGCACTCCTGGACGCGGAGCACCACTCCGGTGTCAGCCTCACGGAGAGTTTCGCCATGCTGCCCGGAGCCTCAGTGTCCGGCTGGTACTTCGCTCATCCGCAAGCGCACTATTTCGGCCTGGGCCGGATCGGAAGGGATCAAGTAGTCGATTACGCCGAGCGGAAAGGAATGTCGATGGCAGAGGCCCAGCGCTGGCTCCAGACCCACCTTGGATACGAGCCAGAGGAGGAGACCCCGTGAGCACGCGAGAAGCGAAGGGGACCCACGAGAAGGAGGTACGCGCTCGAGCCGAGGGCGCCTTGAGGGAACTTATTGATGACGGGCAGGTCCACGTTATGGACGGAGCTATGGGGACCGAGCTCTACGCCAGCGGGGTCTTCGTCAACGTCTCGTACGACGGGCTCAACCTCGAAACGCCAGACATCGTAGAGAGCGTCCACCGGAACTATGTGAACGCCGGCGCCGAAGTCATCGAGACGAATACGTTCGGCGCCAATCCGGTCAAGCTCTCCAGTTACGGCCTCGCCGATCGAACCGAGGAAATCAACTGCTCGGCGGCGGAGTTAGCTCGCAGGTCAGCTCAGGGTAAGGCCTTGGTGGTCGGGGCCATCGGGCCGCTGGGGATCCGCATCGAGCCACTCGGACCCACCTCTCGGGAAGAGGCCCAGGCTTTCTATGGCAGGCAGGTCGATGGGCTCATGGAGGGCGGAGTGGACGGCTTCGTCCTCGAAACCTTCAGCGACCTCAATGAGATGGAGCAAGCGTTCAAGTCCGTCCGGACCCGATCGCCCTTCCCGATCATTTGCCAGGTTACCGTGGGGGAGGACTGCTGCACCCCGTATGGGACGTCTCCGGAGGACGTCGCGGCAGAAGTCACGACGTGGGGCGCAGACGTGATCGGGCTCAATTGCTCGGTCGGGCCTGCCGTCATGCTCGACGCCGTGGAGCGAATGGCGGCGGTCACCGATCTACCCCTTTCGGCCCAGCCCAACGCTGGACTGCCTCGAGCCGTAGGTGATCGCAAGATCTACCTTGCCAGCCCCGAGTACATGGCGAAGTACGCCCGTCGCATGATTGAGGCTGGCGCCCGCTTCGTGGGCGGTTGCTGCGGCACGAGCCCGGAGCACATCCGAAGCATCCGAGCACTGGTGAGGGGGGTGCAACCTCCCTCCACGCGAGTCCGCCCGGGATCACACACTGAGCCGCACGACACGCACGTTCAGCCGGACGTGCCGCTCGGTGAGCGCTCCGAGTGGGGACGCAAGGTCGCGGACGGTGCCTTCGTCACGAGTGTCGAGATCACGCCTCCCGAAGGCTGGGACATCGAGGTGCTATTGGAGCAGTGCCGTCGTATCCAGGCCGCCGGAGCCGATACAGTGAACATCCTCGATCACCCGCACGCCCATGCTCGGATGAGCGCTTTGCCGGCCGCCATGATCATCGAACGGGGGGTGGGCATCGAGACGATCGTCCACTATCCGTGCCGCGACCGTAACATGACACGGATGATCAGCGACCTGCTCGGGGCCGCCGCCGCTGGACTACACAATCTTCTCCTGGTAACGGGGCGTCCGCCCGCGACGGGCCCCTACCCCGACTCGACGGCCTCCCTGGACATCGACTCGATCGGACTCACGAACGTGGTCCACGGCCTGAATCGGGGCGTCGATCCCGGGGGGAACGCGATCGGAGTACCCACGCGCTTCGTCATCGGGACAAGGGTGAGTCAGGTTGCCGTGGACCAGGACCACGAAGCAGGACGGCTGAAGTGGAAGGTCGACGCCGGCACCGACTTCGTGATCACCCAGCCGGTGTTCGACCCCGGACGGCTCCATGCCTTCCTGCAGCGACCGCCCAAAGCGTCCGTACCCATCGTTGCGAGTCTTCGCCCGCTCACCTCCCTCCGTGAAGCCGAGTTCCTACACAATGAAGTCCCGGGCGTCTTCATCCCCGACGAAATCATGAAGCGTATGGCTGACGCGCAGGGTGAAGGCGAAGAAGCCGCCAGGACCGAGGGAGTGAGGATCGCCCTCGAAGTGTTCGAGTCCATCCGAGACCCGATTGCGGGCGTCCACATCCATGTTCCTGAGGGAAATCTCGACGGAGCACTGGAGGTTCTCTCGGGGGTAATCGACTCGCTCTAGGAAGGCGAGGTATCCGCTCCGATCGGGGGTCGGACGGTCACTTTGGCGAGCCTGTCCTGCACCCGCCGGTGGCCCAGGTTGCTGATGTACACCTTTTCCGCCCCGGCGGCCCGCAAGGCATCAAGGGTTTTTCCGAGCACCTCTTCGGGCGTGGCGCCCGCCTCGAATTCGCGGGCCAACTCCTCGTGGGGAACCGGGAAGAACTCCCCCAATTGCGCGAGCGTACCCGGATTGGCACTCCAATAATAGAAGACGCCGAATATTCCCGGAACATCCACTCCCCGGCGATCACACTCTTCGAGGAACGCCTCGACCCGATCCGCACTGTAGTGTGACACTACCTGCGTGAGGTAGAAGTCGGCCGAGAAATCGTCCGAGCCGACGTACTCGACTTGTTTTCGCACGTCACGATGTGGGTTCGCCCAGCCGCCCAGCGATAATGCAGGTTGCCGCTCCCGGATCCGCTGCCTGAGCGTGTAGGAGTGTGGGACACAGCGTGGCGGGCCCACCGAGGTGTCTCCACCCACCACCGTGAGCGCCTCGAACCCCAGGGACTGTGCACGATCCCCGTACATGAGGCAGTACTCGAGCGTGTGCTTGCACGTGAGGAAGGGAACGAGTCGCGGGAGCGGCACATCAGAACCGACGTTGGCCGCAAGGTGTCCGAGGTTCTCCTCCTCCCTTGATCCGACCGCATCGTCCGTCAGGAAGACAAAGATGTCGTTGAGCGCAAGACTCCGGATGGAGTGGTTGCGGTCGATCCAGGCATCCATCCCCTCCGCAGCCGAAAGCCCACTCCGTGGGGGCCGAAGCTCGACGGTGATGAGCGGCCCCGGACGCCGCAGCCGGTCCACTAGGCCCGTGCTCACCCCTGCCCTCCCACAAGACGCTCGATCTCGTCGACGGACACCGGCAAACCGGCTGTCAGCACCTCGTGGCCCTCGGCGGTCACGACCACGTCGTCTTCGATCCTGATCCCGATGCCCACATACTCCTCGGCGACCCCAGCCCTCTCGAACGGGCCTGCAAAGTACAGACCAGGCTCCACGGTCAAAACCATTCCCGGCTCCAGCACTCGGGACTCACCGGAGGAGGCGTAGTCACCGACGTCGTGCACGTCGAGTCCGAGCCAATGCGACGTCTGGTGGGGAAAGTACGGCTTGTAGGCTTCGCTTTCGATCACGCACGCTTTGTCCCCCTCGAGAACGCCGAGGGCGATGAGCCCCTCGACGAGCACGTCTCTCGCCGCCTGATGGATGGACTCGACACTCACCCCGGGCCGAACACATTCGACGGCCCGATCATGCGCCTCCAGCACCAGATCATAGACGGCCCGCTGGAGGGCCGTAAAGGATCCCGACGCAGGGAATGTACGCGTGACGTCGGACCCGTAGAGGTCCACCTCCGCACCGGCATCCACCAGGATCAAGTCCCCGTCACGCGCCACATGGTCATTGTCTCTATAGTGCAGCACGCACGCGTTCGCGGCCGAGGCCACAATCGTGGGATAGGCGGGCCCGCTGGCCCCCTTTTGTCGAAAAGATCCGTTGAGAATCCCCTCGAGCTCCCACTCTCCGACGCCTGGCCGCACCGCCCCAAGCATCTCGGTGAATGCCTCCACCGTGATCGTCGCAGCCCGCCTCATGCGTTCCAACTCTTCCGAGTTCTTTATGAGCCGCATGGGATCGAGCAACCGCCCCGGATCGATGATCGCATGCGGACCGACGCCCTTCCTGGCACCTCGCAGGCGAGCCGTCTGGAGCGCGCCCATGACCAGGCCTTGTACGGGCGACTCGGTTCCGAGGCGGAAATACAATTCGTCGGCCTCGGCGAGCAGTTTGGGAAGATGCTCAGTGAGCGCGTCGCTTCCATATGCCACATCGGCACCGAATATTTCGCGAGCCCGTTCCGGCCCAAGGCGCTCTCCACTCCAGCGCTCCTCCTCCAGATTCCGAGGCATTACGAAGAGTACGAAATCGCCGTCCTCACCACCGGGGCGAAGCACGGCTACAGCCTCGGGCTCCGTCACGCCGGTGAGATAGAAAAGGTCGCTATTCGCCCGGTATCTGCCGCCGGAGGCGTTGGCCGCGGATTGCAGCAACAACGCGGCGCCGCCCAGATCCGCAAGAACGCGCTTACGTCGCGCGGCGAAGATGTCGCGCGAAAAACCCAGTGTCGGATCAGGATCGTTCGTCACGCCTCGTCTCCACGGTGGGATTCGCCCCTCGGAGGGTACCGCCACCGTCGCAGCGGTCTCCACCGAACCTGCGACGGTAACCGCCTATTCGCCGCCGTCGCTCACGGTGGGTGCTTGTTCGATCAGCCAGTGCTCGA
Source organism: Longimicrobiales bacterium (assembly GCA_965219445.1). Taxonomy (GTDB): domain Bacteria; phylum Gemmatimonadota; class Gemmatimonadetes; order Longimicrobiales; family Gaopeijiaceae; genus UBA822. The sequence continues at coordinate 1,125,623 of CBDCNQ010000005.1, forward strand.
ACCAGCTACGAATTCGCTCCAGCCGGTCCACGAGGAGCCAAGGCTCTCCGGTGCGCGATAACCCGTGAGAAGACCTCGGGTACCGCACCAGCTCCACAGGCACATCCAAGCTCTTGAGAGCCATGAACCACTGCTCTCCCTCGCTAATGGGAGTTCGGTAGTCGTTCTCACTGTGTATAATGAGCGTGGGAGCCGTGACATTTTCGACGTACGAGATTGGAGACAGACGACGGTAGACAGACCTGCGCTCCCAGGGCGCACCGAGGAACTCGTACTCGGTCAAAGGTTGAACGTCAGAGGATCCCCACCAACTCTCCCAGTTGACGATGGAGCGGGAGGTGACGGCCGCCTGAAAACGGTCGGTCGTGGCGGTCAACCAATTGGTCATGAAGCCGCCGTAGCTTCCCCCGGAGACACCCACACGGGTGGTGTCGGCCTCCGGGTATCGGGCCAAGGCAGCATCCACGCCGGTCAGAAAATCTTCGCTGTCCATAACGCCCCACTGCCCGCGGGTCGCGTACATGAAGTCATGACCGTAGCCGCTAGACCCCCGCGGATTGGCGTAGAGTACGAAGAAGCCGGCCGCCGACAGCACATGGAAGGTCGGGAAAAACGTATTGCCATAAGCACCGTGCGGCCCACCATGAATCTTCAGAATCAGCGGGTACCTGCGGCCCGCCGTGTAGCCCACAGGTCTGATGACCCAACCCTAGACCTCGACGCTGTCACCGACCATCCACGTCAGCCGCTCCGGGCTTTCCAGGGAGACACGGTCCAGCAAACTCTCATTGAACTCGGTGGCGCGTCGCTCGGCCGTCCCGTCGCCTCGCGCTACGAACAGCTCCGTCGGGGACACTGCATCGTCGGCTGCGTAGGCCATGATATGGCCACGGTCGGTTAGCGAGACACTGGTGAGCCGTCGTTCACCCTGGGTCACCTGAACGACCGGCCCGCCCGCGGCCGGGACCCGGAAGAGATGACGATTCCCACGAATCGCAGCGGAGAACAGAATCGCGGTTCCGTCCGCTGACCATTGGGGGGCGCCGGGCACGAGGTCCCAGCCCTCCGTGAGATTCACAGGCTCCGTCGTGAAGCGCCCATCACCACCCACGTCCACGACCATCAGATCCTGCTCCGCTCCACGCTCCGCCGTGAATAAAAACGCCAGCCGCGTACCGTCGGGCGAGGGGGATGGCGAAGTCTCCGAGCCCGGGCTCGGCGTGACGTCCGTCACGGAGCCATCGGCCAGGCGCACCGCCCAGATGTCCCGGGTGAGCACGTCGCTGGACTCGTCGTCCTCTTTCTCGTCACCGGAGAAGTAGATGGTACGCCCATCGGACGACCAGCGTACGTCGGACTTGTCGAACGGAAGTGCCGTCAGCCTTCTTGGAACGCCTCCCTCGGCAGATACCAGGTAGAGGTCAAGGGATTCGTTCACGGAGAAGTGCGGGCGCAGCGTGATCGTACCGTCTGTCTTGTACCGTGTCGACGTTACGACACGCCCATCGAAACGATCCGGGTCGAGCGTGTTCGAAAGAGCATCCGGAGCAATCCAGCCCTCGCGCTCGGCCGACTCCGACTCCGTCTCCGTCTCCTCGGCGAGGGCGAGGTACGCGATCCATTCGCCATCCGCTGACCAGACCGGAGCCCCCCGGACTCCCTCGATATGGAAGGCCTCTCCGCCGGGGCCCGAGACACGGACGAACCATGTGGAGTTCTCGTCGTCCCCGCGCTCGGAGGTGAACGAAAGAAGCGATCCGTCCGGCGACCACCTGGGAGCATACGAGTCCCCCGTCGGAGCGGTGAATCGATAGGGGTCATCCGCTGGCCGCCCATTCTCGAGGGCCTGAATCCAGATTTCCCGCCGGCGGAGATTCTCCTCTTCAAGAGTCCGTGTCACCGTAAACGCGACGAGGTCGCCCTCGGGAGAGACCGCAACGTCACCCACTCTGACCAGATCATAGTAGTCGGCTGGCTGGAATCCACGCTGCTGGGCCGAGATGGGTCCGGGCATGGCTGCCAACAGCATCCACCCCGTGCCCAATAGTCCGAGCGTTCTCGCCGATGTAGCCTTCACACTCGTCTCCGTGTCACAACACTTGGCGCCCGCCGCACCTGAACCGACCGATACCCGTGCAAAGGTATGGGGGATAGGAACTTGCCTCAAGGCGGAGGCCTCTGGGGAACCGATTATCCCATGCACGCCAGTTGCAAGGTCGATGCCAGAGTGGCCTGTCGCTGCACCGGCCAAGGCGTTCGCACATGCCTGTTCTTACACGCCGTGCGGACGTTGTTCCTGGTTACCCCGGGGCTCGCCGGGGCAAATTCAGCTCTCCCTCTGGTCCTTTCGACCCTGTGGAAGTAGTGTGTGAGCTTCTTTCGGATGGTGGGAAAGGCCTAGAACACAAGGGATGAGAGGAAGATTTCGATGATGACGATGCCTGTCCGAGTGAACGTTACTCACTGCGTCGCGGCCTTTTTGACGGCCGTCGTGATGTCGAGTCCGTGGACTCCGGAAGTCGCCGCGCAGCAGCAGCCCGACTCGATCATTCCCTTGGAGCCGATCGAGGTCACGGTCCTCCGAACACCGCTGCTGATGAACGCTGCACCGTTCGCCGTCTCGGTGGTGACCGAAGGTGATCTCCAGAGGGGCCGGAGCGGTTTCTTCCTGGAAGAGGCGCTGCAAGGGCTACCGGGGGTACAGGTACAGAACCGGTTCAACCCGGCGGTAGGCGAGCGCGTGGCGATTCGTGGGTTCGGGGCTCGGGCCAGGTTTGGGCTCAGGGACATCAGGGTGGTGGTCGACGGAATCCCTGCGACGCTCCCCGACGGTCAGAGTAGCATCGATCATCTGGACATCGGATCGCTTGCGCGGGTGGAAGTCATCCGTGGTCCGGCGTCCGCTCTGTTCGGGAACGCCTCCGGCGGTGTGCTCTCGTTCACCACACGGAATCCTCCGAACACCCCCTACAACATGGAGGTGATGGGGGTCACTGGAAGCGACGGCCTGTGGCGTGGTCAGTTGACCGGGTCGGGGACGGTGGGGAACACGGGCTACATCGTGAGCGTCTCGGGCCAAACGTGGGACGGCTACAGAACGATCGCCGCGGACCCAACTCGCCCCCGCGCCGACACGCTCTGTGCCGACGGCGCCGATGCGGGCAATAAGAGCCTTCGCAGGGGATGCTACGGAGGATCGGACCGGCTCGGCCTGAACGCGCGGGTCATAACGCCGGTCGGTGGTGGCGAGCTCTCCTTCACGGCCAACGTGCTGGACTTGGATGCCGAAAGCGGCGGATCGAAGACCGACACCCCAGACGATTTCCGCGAGATCAACGACCTCTATCTCAGGTTCAGAACCGGCAAAACTTTGAAGCAGCAGCAGGCTGGTGCGCGGTGGACCGGCCCTCTCGGGGATGCTCTCCAGGCGGATTTTTCCGCCTACGGGGTCCACAGGACGATCAACAACCCCATCCCGTTCGACATCATCGATCTCTCGAGAAAAGGGGGAGGTGCTCGTGCTTCCGTGAGCAACACGATCGACACGGGGCTGGGCGATTTTCAATGGCTGGCCGGTGGCGAGTACGAACTCCAGAACGATGATCGCTCTGAGATCGCGGCCGAGTTCGGTACGGGAATGCCAGCCCCCGGCGCCGTGCCCTTCCTAGATCAAGACGAGGATGTGCGGAGTGTCGGCACCTTCCTCCAAGGGACGCTGGAGCTGCCCAGCGGCGCCGTCATCTTGGCGGGCGTTCGGTATGACAACCATGAGTTCACCGCCAATGATCGGGTTCCCGTTGCTCCTGGGAACGCCGACGATTCAGGCTCTCGCACGATGGATGAGGTGACTCCCTCGATCGGGATCAGCGTTCCTGCTGGGCAGTCTCTCAACTTTTTCGGCTCCGTCGGCACCGTGTTCAATACTCCTACGACGAGCGAACTCTCGAACCAGGTGAGTGGCGCAGGTGGCTTCAACCCCGACCTCGACCCGATGAAAGGAGAATCATACGAGGTGGGTGCCCGTGGCACCGTAGGGTCGTGGGCAGCGTTCGAGGTGACTGCTTACCAAACGAACCTACGCAATGAGTTGATCAGCTTCGAGGTCCCGAGCGATCCGGGTGTGAGCTTCTTCCGGAACGCGGGCAGGTCGCGGCATCGCGGCTGGGAGGGCACCGTTTCCGCCGCATCTCCCAGCGGCATCGTCGGGGGAGACGTGACCTACACGCGGGTGAACGCTCGATTCCTCAGATACGCGGCGGATGGCGACGACTTCGCCGGCAATAGGGTTCCTGGCGTCGCTCTCGATCGCATCCAAGCTCGGGCTCGGATGAGCCAGAACATGTGGTGGGCCGAGGCCGTAGGGAGCGGTGTGAGCGTGGTTCAGGCCAACGACGCGAATTCCTCCAGAGCCCCTTCCTACTGGTTGTTGGATCTGCGGGTAGGTCTACAAGAAATGGCCTTGGGCGGGGCCAACATCGCGCCCTGGGCAGCCGTGATCAACGCGCTCGACGAGGATTACAATGCTTCCGTGGCGGTGAACGCCTTTGGCGGCCGGTTCTTCGAGCCCGGACCCCAACAGTCGTTCCAAATCGGAGTGCGCGCGCGATTCGGAGGCGGTAATTAAGCGCACGCCAGCCTCGGGGCTAGCGGTCGAAAGGCTCAGGGAGCGGCCCGACAAAATGTCGGGTCGCTCACGACCGCCAACGCATTTCGAACGGCCCGCTCGCCGTCCTCGTCGGACGGACGGTTCATCGTTCGTCCATGGGCGACCATCACGGATGAGCCACCTCCGTCGAGATTGAGCGCCTCGGCAGCATCGGTTGCAGACAGCGCGGCTGTCATCTCCGCTAGCGTCATGCCCGACGAGTAGGACCCCTGGCGCCCGTCCACGACCATGACCCACAGGCGTCCGGCTTCGGGATCGTAGGCGACGGCCGTTCGAGGGTGCCGTAGCGACGCAAAATCCGAGTCCGCATTGTCGTTCAGGACGGGGTCCCCTTCGTCGAGTAGTTCCGGATACCCTCCGATCACCTGGGTCCGACCCGGCCGACTCCGAGACACCAAAGTGCCGGTGGACAACCCGCTCCCCTCACGCACCACTGTCCCGATCCAAGGGACACGGCCCGGTGTCCACTCGAGCCCCGGCCGCTCGCGAGACCACAGGATCTGCCCTGCGGCCACCTCTGAACCCAGAGGACGCCCCTCCGGTGTAAAGAAATCACCGTTGACGGCGGCGAGCACGTCACCCCCGGCTTCCCCGACGAGTTCCGTCACGGTGGACAGACCCGCCCCATACGAGCCAGCCTCACCCGCCGGCAGAACTCTCAGGCCCAGCTCGCATCGCCCCAGCTCCAGGCGGAGGACGTGTACCGCCCACGGACCCTTCTCCGACCAGACGAAGTGGTATGAGAGACCCTCATGAACGAAGCGGGCACTCGTCGAGTCCGCTCCCAGATAGGAAAGCAGTTCCTCGGGTAGCGGCTCGGGAAGACGAGCCGGACGATCGAGGGGCGTGCAGGCGAGAAACAGGGTCGCCACGATGCCCACTAGCGAGGCACCGGCAGCCCTCCACCCTCGTGCAGCATCTCCTTCCAGCACGGGCCTCATCGGATGTTCAAGGCTCCCATTCTGTCGTCCCGACGTTTAGACATGGTGCCATCCCGGAATCGTCTTACGGTGAATTCCCTAGGATAGCCCCCGCCCCATGATTCTTCTATACTCGGGCGCCATGACCCTCCGACGCGCCAAAGCTGCCCGTAAGGGCCTCAGCCCCATTGGACGGCGCGCGTTGGGTGTGGCGCTGGTCCTCCTATCCTCCCCTCTGGCCGGCCTGCTTGCGACTCCGCTGACCGCCCAATCCACCGCCGACAACATGGAAATCCGCATCGGTGTCACCACCGGAGGGATCGGATCGATCGGTGCCTCGGTCGAGTTCCTGTGGGGGAGCCGGAGCGTCGACGTGAACCTGGCGACGTTCACGTTCAGCGAGGCGAGCCTGGCCGTCACAGCCAAGCAGTATTTCGGCGGCGGCGACCTGCGGCCCTTCGTGGGTGTAGGTCTTTGGGGAGTCGTGGGATCGACCGGAGAAGAGGGTGAACAAACCGGCAAGGCGCTGATCCTCCGCGCTCCCTTGGGGGGCGACTGGAACTTCACCGGGAGGCAACACCTGGGCGGGAGTCTGGCCGTGAATGAAGGACTATGGGTCGATCGGGCCGATCCCGAGGACGATACTCCAGTCAGCCGGCGACCGGTCCCGCTTCCCGGATTCTACTACCGCTTCGAGCCCTAGCTACAGTTCTTCGGGCTCGTCCCAGGTTTCCTTCCAGAATTCGTCCTCCTCCCTACTGATCTGCTTCAGATCCAGGGGCTCCGGATCGTCTCTGAGAAGCGCACCCTCCTCCTCGATGCGACGGATGTCGTCCTGGTCTATCCGAGGGGGTGGGACGTGGATCGACCGCTTGAGATTCCGTCGCATGGAAATCCAGGCGAACGCGACCAAAGCACCGAGAACGAACCAGAGCGCCGGCCAAAAAAAGCGAAGGACGATCATGACGGCACCTGGATCATGAGACGGGAGACATCCCTACGTATTTGAGCCCGCTGCCCGTGTTGAAGAGGACGACCTCCTCCTCACGCTCGAGGGCACCCATTGCGATGAGCGCCGGCACAGCGGCCGCGACCGCACCGCCCTCCGGCGCCGCGAAGATCCCGGTGTCTTCTCCGACGGCCTGAACCCAATTGGCCATGTCCTGATCGCGGATCGCCACAGCGGCCCCCCCTGACTCACGAATCGCCCTCAGGATCAGAAAGTCACCGACTGCCGCTGGCACGCGCAGCCCCGACGCGTATGTGGCGGCATCCAGCCACGGCTCTGCTTCCGTGGCACCACTCTCCCAGGCTCGCACCATCGGGGCGCACCCGGCGGCCTGTACGGAGAACATCTTTGGCCGCTCCGGACCGACCCAGCCCATTCGCTCCATCTCGTCGAACGCCTTCCACATCCCGATCAGGCCGGTTCCGCCGCCGGTCGGGTAGACGATGCCGTCGGGAAGCCGGCCGCCGAGCTGTTCGAATAGCTCGTAGCCCATGGTCTTCTTACCCTCCACCCGGTACGGTTCCTTGAGTGTAGAGAGATCGAACCAACCGTACTGCTCCACACCCGTCCGCACCACACCCCCGCAGTCGGTGATCAGCCCCTCGAGAAGCTGTAAGTCCGCGCCCAGTGCCCGGATTTCGGCTAGAATGGGGGCGGGCGTATCCGTGGGCACCACCACGTGCACCGGCATGCCGGCTGCCGCGCCGTAAGCCGCCGCGGCGCCACCCGCGTTGCCCGCGGACGGGAGCGCGAGTGCGGTCGCACCCAGTTCCTTCGCACGAGAAACCGCCAGGCATAGCCCGCGGTCCTTGAAGCTCCCCGTAGGGTTCTGCCCCTCGTCCTTGATCCAGAGCCGGCCAGCCCCCATGCGGGCGGCTAGGCGAGGTGCCTCGAGAAGGGGGGTCCACCCCTCGCCCAGGCTAATCTGGCAGGCCGGATCGCGAACGGGAAGCACCTCCTCATAGCGCCACAGATCGGCGCGGCGTCCCGGGAGATCGGCGGGCTGAAACCCAGGCCGGATGGCCTCGAGATCGTAGCGCGCGAAGTACGGCCTCCCGGCAGACGACAAGCCGTGCAGCGTTTCGCTTTCGACGGTTTCTCCGGTGTACGTGCACTCGAGGTGACTGGCCCCTCGGAGCGGTTTGGACGAAGACGGCATTGAAGGGGGCACTATAGAGAAGGGCGCTTTGAAGAGCCCATAGATTCGCCCCCCAGCAGCCGGACCCCGGCGGCAACAGCTACCAAGGCCGGAGCCAGTAGCACCCACGGCGGCGCCTCCCCGCCATCCTCCAGCCAGGCGCGGAGCGCGGGGGCCGAGGCGATCAAGACGATGCTCCCGTTGTTGACGAAGTGCATGAGGACTCCCACCCAAATGGAGCGCGTCGACAGGACGGCCCATGCCAGGATGAAGCCGAGCCAGGCCGTGGGTAAGAAGCGGAACGCCGACTGAAAGGAAATGTGGAACGCTCCGAACACCAACCCGTTGAAGACCGCGACGCGCACCGTGGAGGCACGCCCCCGGGTCCCCGCGAGGAACACGCCCCTGAAGACCGCCTCTTCGCAGATCGCCGGCGTCAGGGCAACGAGGGCCAGCAGCCACAATACGCGAGACGGACTCTCGGCCGTGACGAAGTCCTCCAGACCCTCGAGCATGTCCCATGGAACCGGGAGCACAAATCCCTGTGTCCACGCGAGGAACCAGCCCAACGGCATAGCCCCCATGATCAACAGCAGCGCCCCTGCGACCTGCGGAGGCCCCGGACGTCGGAAGGAGAACGTCTCGGCGAAATCGAATCCGGCGATCCGCACGAAGAGGAACGCCGGGAGGAGCAAGAGCAGCCATTCGGACAGAAGAAGTCCTCGTTCTCCCCATCCGGCCTGGAGGGGGAAGCCCATGTAGAAGAAGAGTACGGCCACGGCGGCGATGAATGCGATCGCCTGTCCCCTACTAGGCGTGGCGGAGACCGGACCGAGTAGCCGCTGCAGACGCTCCCTGAGTCCTCCCCCGGACTCCACCTGTGCGTCCCCCACCCCGAACAGCACGTCCTCCCGGCCGAAGGAGGCCGAGGCGAATGCGAGCGCTGCCCAGGCCCAGAACCCCGTCGTGGCAACCGCCACTATGGAAGGAGCCAGCTCGGGGCTTCCCGCCATGAGCTCGCGGAAGAAGATCCCCAGTCCCGCGACCGGAACGGCCGCTAGCGCGATGGTGAAGCCGATCCCCGGAAACACCGGTAGTAGCGCCGGCACCATCACCAGGAGGTAGACGGGCGTCAGCGCTGTCTGGGCCTCCTTGAAGGAGCGGGAGCGAAGCGCGATTCCCAAGAACAGTGATCCGAACAACACCCCGAGCGGAATCAGGGTAACGAAGATGAGCAACACCGAGCCCCACGGCAGGGCGAAGTCTATGTTGAGGCTTCCGCCGAGCTGGAAGAGGCCCGTCTGAAAAGTGAGCAGCATGCTCACTAGATTCAGGGCGGCGGCCACGACACCGATCAGAGCGACGGCCAGAAACTTTCCCACCACGATTTGCCGGGGAGGCACCGGAGCCGTCAGCAGGGTCTCCAGCGTGCCTCGCTCCTTTTCCCCCGCCGCCATATCGATCGCCGGGTAGAAGGTGCCGAGCAGCGTCATGATGATCAGCAACAGAGGCAGGAACCGGCCGAGCGCATATCCACCTAATTCCTCCGCCCGGGCAACCGAGGAATCGGCGACCGCCAACGGCTCCGCAAACCCGGTCGGAAGTCCGCGCTCGACGAGTCTCCGGGCGACAAGCGTGTCGTGCCAGGTCCGAAGGGCCTGGGTAAGAACGGTGCGCGCCCGCTGCGAACGCTCATCGGCCGCATCGTAGATAACGGTAGCTCTCTGTGTGGTTTCCCCGTCGGGCTGAGGGCCGAAGACCACCACTGCACCGACCGAGTCGGAGCGGACCGCCTCCACGGGGTCGGGCACGCCGGGCATGTCGAGCAGCTCGAGGTTCTCGTCCGAAGCCAAGAACTCCATGACCTCCTCAGAAGCGGGACCGGTCGCCGCCACATGGGACGCCTCCGACTCGATGCGGCGGATGCCCAGAAGCGCGAACTGCTCGGAGGCGACCAGCAGCAGCGGATAGAGCAGGATGGGGATCACCACCATCACCGTCAGAGTGCGGCGGTCGCGCAACGTCTCGCGCAGCTCCTTCTTGAAGACGACCCAGGCCGTACTCACGCCCGTTCCTCGGGGGGTACGGCGTCCACCACGTTTCCGCCGTCCCCCCGGACCAGCGCAAGAAAGGCACGCGCCAGGTTCGGCTCGCCGGTTCTCACGATGAGCGAAGCAGGCGTCCCCTCCGCCACCAGACGTCCGCCACTCAGAACGCCCACTCGGTCGGCCAACAGCTCCACCTCGGCCATCTGGTGCGTCGAAAAAACGATCGCCTTTCCCCTCTCCCGCTCCCGCTCGATGAATCGATAGATCACCTCACCGCTGAGCACGTCGAGCCCCATGGTCGGCTCGTCGAGAATCAGGGCGGGCGGATCGTGGACGAGCGCGCGGGCCACCGAAACGCGTTGGGCCTGCCCGGTGGACAGGGTGCCACAGCGCTGGCTCACGAAAGGCGTGATACCGAACAAATGGATGAGCTCGGCGACTCGTCCATCGAGGGCCGGCCCCTCCATGCGGTGAAGGCGTCCGAAGTACTGGAGCAACTCCACGGGTGTGAGGCGTTCGTAGAGTCCCATCGAGGCGGCGAGAAATCCGATGCGGGCACGCACCACGAGCGGCTGCTCACGCACGTCGGCGTCGCCCACGAAAGCGGTGCCCGAGGTGGGTGCCTGTAGCGTGGCCAGACACCGGAGCGCCGTCGTCTTCCCCGCCCCGTTCGGACCGAGCAGTGCATATACCTCCGCAGGCGCGACGCGAAGGGAAAGACCCTCCACCACCCGGAGCTGTCCGTAGGTCTTTGTCAGATCCTGGAACTCGATCATGCGGGCACCGTATGGGATTATGCGCGCTCGGGGCAACCCTCCAGAGCCTCACCACGTCCAAGGGTAACGGATACCTTGAACCCCGTGGGAATGAACGAATCCCAGCTTTTGCGAAAGGCGTGCCAGGGAGACGGTCCGGCCGTACGCGCTCTTTATGAAAGGTACGCCCCCCGGGTGTACGCGGTCGTTCGCCGTATAGCAGCGGATGACGACTTGGCGCAGGATTACGCCCAGGAAGCGTGGATTCGTGCCATCCGTGCCCTTCCGACGTTTCGCGGAGAAGCCCGCTTCTCAACATGGCTTCACCGCATCGCCGTAAACTCGGCCCTCCAGGCGGTTCGGGGGGAGCAGACGCGGCACAGTAGAGAGGCACCGATGCCCGAGGCGATTGCCGTGGTTCCTCCGGCGCGGGACGCCCTGCTGAGCCAAAAGCTCGAGTGGGCGCTCGACCGCTTGCCCGAGCGTATGCGCAAGGTGTTGACTCCCTTAGCGCCCCGAGACTTCCTGGCGCTCCGAAGCCCCCACACCCTCACTCCGCCGACGCTTCGCTCCACGGCTTCGCCGCAGATCGTCTCCGTGAGGGCGTGGGGGCCTCAGGGGGTGTGAGTTGCGTTGTTTGGCCCCCCTAGGCCACGAGAGCGGTCCAGCGTAACCCACCCAGAAAGCGCTTAGACGACGATCATGGGCCTGTGACAGGCGACCGGTTGCGCCTACCGGCACGCGCATATGATGTTGAGCCTCGGTCTGATCCCGGAGTGCGCCCATGTCCGACCCCGTCTCCCGCCTAAACGCAGCCCTCTCCGGCCGCTACGCCATCGAGCGCGAGCTCGGCGAAGGCGGCATGGCCACCGTCTACCTGGCCGATGACCTGAAGCACGAGCGGAAGGTCGCCCTCAAGGTCCTGAAGCCCGAATTGGCCGCCGTGGTCGGTGCCGAGCGGTTCCTGGCCGAGATCAAGACGACGGCAAACCTCCAGCATCCCCACATCCTCCCGCTGTTCGATTCAGGCCAGGCGGAGTCATTCCTCTACTTCGTCATGCCGTACGTCGAGGGGGAAACCCTCCGCGATAAGCTGGAGCGGGAGAAGCAGTTAAGCGTCGAGGACGCCCTCGAGATTACGAAGAAGGTCGCCTCCGCCCTGGACTATGCCCACAAGCACGGCGTCGTACACCGTGACATCAAGCCCGCCAACGTCCTGCTGAGTGACGAAGGCGAGCCGACCGTAGCCGACTTCGGAATAGCACTCGCCGTTCAGCAGGCGGGAGGGGGGCGGGTCACCGAAACGGGACTCAGCCTGGGGACTCCGCATTACATGAGTCCAGAGCAGGCCACGGGTGACCGGGACATCGGTCCCCGCTCGGATGTCTACGCACTGGGATGTGTTCTCTACGAAATGCTCACCGGAGAGCCGCCGTACACGGGTACGAGCGCCCAGGCCGTGCTGGCGAAGATCCTGACGGACGACGCACCTGCTGCGACGAAGGCTCGAGCATCCGTCCCGCCGAACGTGGACGCCGCGATCCGTAACGCGCTGGAGAAGCTACCTGCGGACCGTTTCACGGCTGCGCAGGACTTCGCGAAGGCCCTCGACGATCCAGGCTTCAGGCACGGGGAGGAAGCTGTGGCGGGGGTGGCAGTAGGCCGAGGTCAGTGGACGGGGTTGGCGGTTACTACCACAGGGCTGGCGCTCGTCCTGGCGGTGGCTCTCGGCTGGTCGCTCCTCCGCCCCGAGTCATCACAGCCGGAGCCCGTAGTTCTCCGCGCAGGCCTCACGGGCTTCGACGTGAACCTCGGAGGGGGTGTGAGGTTTGCCATCTCCCACGACGGCTCCCTGATCGCTGCGACGAGCCAGAGCAGCGGGCCGAACCTCTTCCTTCGCCGCGCCGATGAGATTCAGTTCCGTGAGATCCCAGGCACGGAGGACGCCGTCTACCCGACCTTCTCACCGGATGGAGAATGGCTGGCGTTCAGGCAAGGAGTGAATGAGATCATGCGTGTTCAGACATCGGGTGGGCCGGTACTCCCGGTGGCCTCTGGTTCCCAGCCACACTGGGGCCTTGAGGACATGATCGTCTTTCAGGGCGACGGGCTTTACAGCGTGTCCCCCGCGGGGGGTGAGCCCACGCTTCTCTTGAGCAATGGCGACTCCCTTGTTGCCGGGCGACCGTTCCTGCTTCCCAATGGAGAGGCTGTTGTGTTCGAGGAGGGAGTAGATCTCGAAACGAAGCGACTCATGATGGTGGAACTCGAATCTGGATCTGTGACCGACCTCGGGATCACGGGCAATGATCCCCAGTACGTTCCGACTGGCCATCTCGTGTTCGGACATGCGAGCCAGGCGTTGATGGCCGTCCCATTCGATCTCGCAAGCCACGAAGTGATGGGGGAGCCCTTCACGGTCCTGACTGATGTCAGGGTACGTGCTGGCGGCGCTACGCAGTTCGTGGTTTCGGAGACCGGGACCGCGCTGTATGGCCTTACAGGCTTCGGTGTAGGGGGAAACAATCAACTCGTGGAGGTGGACCTCAACGGAGTCGAGACGCAGTTACCGCTGGACTTTTCGGGGGTCGAATCTCCTCGGTACTCACCCAATGGCCGTTACATCGCCTACTATTTGGACCCCGAACTTCGGATCTACGACCGGGAAACCGGGGCGAACAACCGACTCTCTATTGCTAGTGGGGGCGTGAGCCGCTGGGCAGTATGGTCGGCCGACGGCCGCTACGTGTTCTTTGCTTCTAGGGAGGCGGTGGAGACCGTGGGCTACCGAAGGCTCTCGGACCTGTCTGAAGAGCCCGAGCCGATCTATCGGGGCGAAGGCAGCGTGTTTCCGGTCTCAGCATCTCCGTCGGGTGAGATGCTGATGAGTGGAGAGGTGAGCAGCGACCGTCGCCAGGACCTGCTGATCATGAGTGAGGGCCAGGACGGCATGGTCTTCACGCCTTATCTGAGGGCCGACTGGAACGAGTATAGCGGGGCGATCTCGCCCGACGGGGACTGGGTCGCATACGTGTCCGACGAGTCCGGCCAGCCCGAGGTCTATGTGCGATCGTTCCCAGACGCTACTGACCAAGTGCCGGTGTCGGTTGATGGTGGCATGGACCGGTCTGGTTACCCAACGGAACAGCGATCTACTACCGGTCTCTGGATGGCAACCAGGTGATGCGGACGTCGGTCACGTCTGAGGGAGGTTTCCGTACGGATACGCCCCAACTGGTGATCGAGGGGAACTGGGCTGTAAGCACGGGCGGCGCGCCTTGGACGAGGCGCTGGGACGTGCACCCGGACGGCGATAGGTTCGTGCTCGCCCGGAGATTGGGGCCCGAAGTGGTGGACGCAGATGCACCGGGCCTTCCGGTCCGAATCGTTGTTAACTGGTTCGAGGAGCTGAGGGCACGAGCAGGGGCGGGGCGGTAGCTCCGCCGCAGTACCCCTGGCACTCAAGTTCGAGACATGAAACGGCCGTACGTATACTCACAGTGCAAAGATACGTACGCCTCTTTGGCGAGCGTGATCCATTTGTCGGTGATCCTCGCACTGGGGCGACTGTTGGTGTCGGCTGTGTGCTTCGATCAACGAGCTCGGGACAATAGAGTCGTCACGCCCCCTGGAAACTGTCACAAGCCTCGACGATTTCCACGAACTCGCGTATGAGGGACTGGTTCCCCGCCAAGAACGCGCTCTGGCCGGGGTCTTCCATGTACCCGAACATGACGCAGTACCATGCCTTTCGTTGCAATATGAGGATATGATCCTCATATTGCACAGATGCTTCCTCGTACACTGCATCCATATCTGATCGAGGCCGCTGCGACCCTCCCGGTCGTAACGCTGACCGGTCCACGGCAGTCCGGGAAGACTACGCTGGTGCGAGCTGCCTTTCCGCAGCTCCCGTATTTCACGTTGGAGGCGCCCGACACCAGGGAGCGTGCGCTGGTCGATCCACGAGGCTTTCTGAGGGCGCTTCCAGACGGAGCGGTGTTGGACGAGATACAGCGCGCGCCGGATCTGCTTTCCTACAATCCAGGGAATCGTGGACGAGGACCCGCGTCCCGGGCGATTCATCCTCACGGGATCCCAAAACCTGCTGCTGCTGGACGGGGTCTCTCAGACGCTCTCTGGACGCACCCGCATCCTCAACCTGCATCCCTTTTCTCTGTCCGAACTCGAGCGGCGCGAACCGTGGGACCCGGAGTCCGCCTCGGTTCCGACCCCCCCGGGCGCGGTCGCAGCCGAGCGTTCGTTGCATCCTACGCTGCACACGGGCTTCTACCCGCGGATCCACGATCGCGGATTGGACCCGGTGCCGTGGCTCGCAGACTACCGGGCAACTTATGTCGAGCGCGACGTCAGACAGATTGTGAACGTGCAAGAACTGGAAGTCTTCGCACGCTTTCTCGGCCTGAGTGCCGGCCGGAACGGTCAGGTCCTCAACGTGTCCTCACTCGGCAACGATGTGGGCGTCGATCACACCACCGCTCGCCGATGGCTGGCAATCCTCGAAGCCAGCTTCCTCATTGCGCTCCTCCGACCGCATCATCGAAACTTCGGAAAACGGCTGATCAAGAGCCCAAAGATCTATTTTCTCGATCCCGGCCTGCTCTGTTCTCTCCTTGGGATCCGCAATGCGGATGACTTGGGGGTTCACGCATCGCGTGGCGCCATCTTCGAGTCGTTCGTTCTGGCCGAGCTGGTCAAGGCATACGCGCATCGGGGCCGACGTCCGCTGGTATTCTTCTGGAGGGACTCCTCGGGTCACGAGATCGACTTCCTGATCGAGCAGGGCTCGCGCCTGTTGGCGATCGAGGCGAAATCCGGGGAGACAGCGCCCTCAAGCTTCTTCGACGGGCTCGCATGGTGGCGGCAGCTTACAGGCGATCCCCAGACGCCCGCGCTGCTCCTGTACGGCGGTGACGAGGCCTTCACGCACCGGGGCATCTCCGCCCGGTCCTGGCGGACACTCTAACTCTAGCTCCGGGATCCTGGATTCGATCGACGCGCGCGTGGCACCACCGATCCGCCGAAACGGGGGGTGTCAGCACAAGCACAAGCCGGGGGGTGTGACGCCCTATCGGAGACGGTCCGCCGCGAAGCGGTGGAGCGAAGCGCCGGCGGAGAGAGGGACTCACACCCTCTCAGCGCTGCCCGCAGCTCACCCCCGGTTATTCGTACCGAAGCGCGTCGATCGGATCCAACTTTGCAGCGCGCTGCGCCGGCAGGATCCCGAAGAACAGCCCAATAGCCCCTGAAAACAGAACCGCCGCAAGCACGACTTCCGGCGCGATGGCCGTGTCCCACCCCTGCACGCGCTCGAGCACTTCCGCGCCCCCGAACCCCGCAGCCACACCCAGGATGCCTCCCATCACACACAGCACCAGAGCCTCGATCAAGAACTGGAAGAGGATCGCCTTGCGCGTCGCCCCGAGGGCCTTCCGCACGCCGATCTCTCGCGTCCGCTCCGTCACGCTCACGAGCATGATGTTCATGATCCCGATACCACCGACGAGTAGGCTGATCCCGGCGATTCCGGCAAGCAGGTAGGTGAAGGTCTGTGCGGTCGCATTGAACGTCTCGACCAGATCACTGGAGTTGCGAATTTGGAAATCCACATTCTCGCCCGGCCGGATGCGGTGCTCGCGCCGCATGATGCGATCGATCTCGCCGTACGCCTGGTCCATCGCATCCGTCGAGGGTACTTGAGCGAAGATCGAGGAGAGGCGGCTACGGCCCCCGAACACTCTGTATTGTGCGGTGCTCGTGGGGACGTACACCACCTCGTCGGGGCGATTGAATCCGGCGTCGCCCTTCTCCTCCAGGACACCGAGGACCTCGAACGGCTGGCCCCGGATCTGAATGGTCTTGCCGACAAGGAGGGCAGCAGGCGTCTCGAGCTCCTCGGGCACGGAGTAACCGAGCACGGCCACCCGGCGTCGCCCCTGCACATGTCCCTGGTCAAAGATCTCCCCGTGCTCGACGTTGAGGTTGTACATCCCGAAGTACTCAGGCCAGACGCCCCGTACTTGGTTGTTGGAGTTCCAACGGAGGTATGAGAGCTGGACCCTCGAGCTGATTTCGGGCGAGACCGTCAGCAGACCGCCCGACTCGCTTCGGAGTGCCTCGGCGTCGGCCACCTCCAGGTCCTCCGTATCTACTGTCGAGACCCCGCCGGAGCGCCGCCGTTGAGCCCGGATCGTCAGGACGTTGGTGCCCATACGCGAGATCTGGTCCTCGACGTTGCGCTGCGCGCCCTCGCCCAGCGCCACCATGGCGATCACAGCGGCGACGCCGATGATGATTCCGAGCGTCGTGAGAAAAGACCGCAACGCGTTGGCACGAATGGCGCCGAGGGCCACCAAAACGATTTCGCGAATCAGCATTACGGCCTACCGGAATCTCCTGATCCCGCTCGGTCCGCCGCCGCCGAACGGGTTTGAGTTGTTCGAGCGAATCCGGTCGAGGAATTCGTCCTGCTGGGCTCTCAACTGAGCAGCTCCGACGATCGCGATCAGCTCGCCCTCCTCAAGGCCACTCACGACCTCGGTGACGTCCCAGTCGTTGAGCCCGATCATCACCGCCCGGGGTTCGATCATCCCGTCCTCGGCCATGACGAAGACCACGGCACGGCGCGCCTGTCTCTGCCGATCCACGACCTCTTGTTCACCCTGCCCTGTCTGGGCCCCTCGCCCAAAATCTCCGGTACCGCGGAAACCACCAGGTCCAGCCGACCCCCTTCCCTCCCCGAATTCACGGCCTCCTGGGGCACCACCCCCCTGTGCGTCCCTTCGAGCGCCGGCCGGACGTCCGCCGGGAGTGCCCGCCCCGCCGCGGCCACCTCCACGGCCCAACCCCGCAAGGAGAGCACGCGTGTCGATCGCCTCGGGGTCGAGCCCGAGCACCATCGCCGCCGGCTGCGCGTCTTGCGGCGTTACCACCGCGTTGTTCGGGATCAGGAGCACCCCAGGCGCCTGGGCAAGCTCGATCTCGACCTCGGCGTTCATCCCGGGGCGAAGCAGCCCCGAACTGTTGTCGAGCTGCACGATCACAGGGAACATCGTGACGTTCTGCTGCACGACCGCCTGGGGCTCGATCTTCTCCACGACCCCGACGAAACGCCGTTCGGGATAGGCCTCCACGGTGACGCTTGTCCGCATTTCCGGTCGGATCTCACCCATGTCGGTCTCATCCACGAGGGTCCGCACCTGCATGGACTCGAGGTTTGCCATGATCACCAGCGTGGTTCCGCCCGAGACGTTTTGGGATGCCGACTGGATGACCTGACCCTCCTCGACGTTCTTCTCGAGGACGGTACCCGCCAGTGGCGCTCGGATGATCACGTCGTCCAAGCGGAGCTGCGCCAACTCGTGGTTGGTCTCGGCCTTGACCAGCGTCGCCCGGGAATTGGCAAAGTCCAGATTCCTGCTCTCGTGCTCTTGAGTGGAGATGACGCCCGATCGCAACAACTGTTCGGAACGCTCCAGTTGGGCCTGAGAGATCTCCAACCTGGCTCGCGCGACCTCCAAGTCCGCCTCCGCCTGGTCGAACGCGTTCCGGACGTCCCGAGGATCGACCTCGGCGAGGAGCGCGCCGGGTTCCACCTCGTCGCCAACGTCGACGTAAAGCCGAAGGACCTCCCCCGATGCTTTGGACGTGACCTCCACCGTGCGGATGGGCTCCACATTACCGGTGGCCTCCGCGGTAATCATAAGATTCCCGCGCGTGACGGCGGCGGTCTGGAGCGACGGCGCCTCGTCTGCCTCACTGGTTCCACAAGCCACGACGACGGGAGTCAATATGGCAGCACCCCACGATCTCATCCGCCTCATATGCGCGCCTCTACGTGTGACGTCTGGAAATCCTTTGCGATCAGACCGTCGTGCAGGTGGACCTGTCGCCGTGAGTGCTCGGCAACGTGCCGCTCGTGCGTGACCAGCACGATGGTCTGGCCCTTGCCGTTCAACTCGACAAAAATGCTCATGATCTCCTCGCCCGTCACCGAGTCGAGGTTTCCCGTGGGCTCGTCCGCGAGGAGAAGCGCGGGATCGTTGGCCAGAGCCCTGGCGACGGCAACACGTTGTCTCTGTCCTCCGGACAGTTCCGGTGGGCGGTGGTCCATTCGGTCGGAGAGTCCCACCAACTCTAGCTTACCCTCGGCCCGCTCCTTCCGTTCTTTGGCACCAATCCCCGCATAGATGAGCGGGAGCTCCACATTATGGAGCGCGGTAGCGCGGGGAAGAAGGTTGAAGGTCTGAAAGACGAACCCGATCTCGCGGTTCCGAATGCGCGCGAGTTCGTCGTCACTCAGTTCGCTGACTCGCTCACCGTTCAGCCAATAGTCTCCCTCCGTCGGCGTATCCAGGCACCCGATCAGGTTCATGAAGGTGGACTTCCCACTCCCGGACGGACCCATGACGGCCACGAACTCTCCGGGACGAATCTCCAGGTCGACGTCACGCAGCGCGCGTATGGTCTCGGCGCCGAGGACATAGTCCTTACCAAGCCCTCGAGTCCGAATGATCAAATCGCTCACGGATCCCTCCCTAGGATTGCCTCGAGCTGGGTGTAGCCGCTGCTCAGATTCGTGCTAGGAATCTGGGCGGTCAAAAGCCCTATTTGTTTGAGTTGCGACGCCGTTCAGCGCGCCTCGCGTCGCGCTCCGCAAGCAATACTTCGTACCTCCTACGTTGATCGTCGGTGAGCACCTGCTTGATTTCCTCTCGCAGATCAGCGATTACGGCCCGGTACCGCGGCTGGAACTCCTTGTCCAACTCAGACATACGCTGCCGGTGGAATACTACGAGCGAGTCGACGTCGACCTTTTGGACGGCGCTGAGACCGACGTTGTCGACGATCAGCCGGCGGCGACCCCGCTCCCTTCCGGACTGCCTATCCGCACGGACTTCCCCGGGCGGGCTCGCACTGGCCGTCTGGTCCCATGCGAGCCCGACGACGATACCGCTTCCGAAGAGGAGAACCAATGCGATCCCGGCAACCATCTTCGCTCTCAAGGCGCTTGGCCTAATCATCAGAACGTCACCTCGACCAACAGGAAGGGATCATCCACTTCGGACTGATCCATCAACTGTGGCAGGGAGCGGTCTTCGAGCTCCACCGTGAGTGCCTCCTCGATGTCCCATTCAGGGGTCGTCCGGCCTCGCAGAAAAAGCACACTCGCTATCGCCGCCGCGATCGCCGCGGCACGAATGACCGTTCGGGACCACGACTGAAGGAAGTCGGAGACCCCCGCCTCCGCCACGAGACGTCGCCTCGATAATTCATCGTCCGCCCGTGCCATCACCAAAGACCGGAACCGGGACCAGTATCCAGGATCATCGAGTCCCGGGTCGAGGATAGCCAGGCGGTGGTCCGGTCCCGGGGCGCCATCGCTCCCTTGCGGGCCGAAGCGCCCCCTCGGCGCGTCGCTCATCATGCTGTTCTCCCTACTCTCCGTAAGTTTTCACTTTCGGCGGCGACGTGTGCCAGATCCGAGTCCCGCCGTAAGGACTTTCTTGCAAAGTGGAGGTGCGATCGGACCGTCCCCGAAGGGATTCCAAGGTGCTCCGAAATCTCGCGATGCCTCCAACCCTCGAGATCGTGAAGGAGCACGATCTCCCTTTGGACCTCCGAAAGCCGCCGGAGCGCGTCTCTCAGCCGTTCCTGAAGTTCTACATGCTCCGCCGCCTTGTCCGGTGTCCGGCTCCGGGTGGCAGCCGTCTCAGGTACGGCATCCGTATCTCGTAGAACCTCACGACGCACCAAGTTGCGAGCGCGGTTTCGTACGATGGTCATAAGCCAACCGGCGAATCGGGCGGGAATCCTGCAATCATCGAGTCGCTCGAGGGCGACCATGAACCCCTCCTGTGTAGCGTCCTCGGCATCGTCATGGCGACCCGTGACCGACAGGCTGACCGCATAGGCAGCACGCATGTATCGGCCCACGAGAGTCCCAAGGGCCTCACCATCACCGGCCTGTGCTCTCCGGACCAATAGCTCGTCCGACACACTCTCCGTTTCACCCATTAGACACCCCTGCCGCCCTCCGTGTTGAGCGTCTTTCGCTCTTGCTACTCCTGAGACGCCTCATCCACTCGTTCCGTTAGGGGAGCGACCGATCTTGCCTTGGCGAGGAGCTCGGACAATAGGAGTTCCGGCAGTTCTTCCAGAGATCTCCCCGCTGTGAGTATGTCCCCGCAAGCCACAGAGGGGTCGGCTGCGGTGTAAAAAGACAGGTGCATCATCGGAGCCCCCGAATCGATGGCCAAGCCCGTTGATGTCTGGCCACAAAGACGAACGATCCACTCGCACCCGTCGTACTCGAAACTCCGATGTGGAAGCTCCGTGAGGGGGGTGGGCTTCAATTGGGGCCTCTGGGGTTCCTCACGGCCCGACGTGACCCGGTTTCTGTCGGGTCGGTTGTTTCGACCAGCCTTCCTTCTGCGAGATGGGCCCTTCCCGCGAGGGCCCGCTGGACGCTCACGTTGACCGCGGAGACCCGGGGCCTTCGACGTGGGCAGGCTGCCCGGCGCGTCCGACTTTGGAGCGGAGCGCGGTGCGGGCTCCCCTACGACCTCCCTGATCGGGATCGGCTTGGGTTTGCCTTTTACGTCTTTGTTGAGGTCATTCTGGTCCATGTGCGCGTCCATCTGGGTTGACGAGGAAAATGGTGATACTCTTCCGGGCTCGCTATGGTGCGCAACGGTTTCGTCGTTGCGGATGGGCGATTTTTCTTTGTTGGCTGACGACAGCGCCAGGTTTTAGCTTTCAAGGGGACGTATGGGGAATCTCACCAGCCGATGCCGGCGATAAGACACGGGCATGACCGAAGGCACCGTAAATACCAGTGGTGCGAAGCACGAATACGGCCAACTGCTTCATTTGCACACGCGCTTGCTGAGCCAGCTCCGGGAGATTCGTGATCATCTGATCGCCCCTGGCACCCTCGAGATCCTTGCCGCGATTCGGCGTCGCACCGGAGCGGATCCCGATTCTGCCCTGTCCGAGATCACTACTGCGGTCGAACAGGCCATTCGCGCGTTGAAGCTGAGTGAGGGGCAGATCCGCGATGAGGTCATGGAAGATTACGAGCAAGCTGAAGTCGACGGCATCGGTAACCTACCGGCCACGCTGGCCCGCTTCCTCGCCGAACGCATGGAAATGCCCGGTTTCACCTACGAGGTGATCCACGACGAGAACCGCGGCTGGATCATCTTGTGGAAGGAATACACCCAAACGGGCTCGGTTCGTGGCTCCGGCCAGTTCTACGAGCGCCCCTACGCCTGGATCGACGAGTAACACCCCGAATCGTCCCGGGCGAAGCGGCGACCGACGGCTCCACGGCCTACTTGCGCGAAGCCCCCCGAGATCTCACGACTCCCCCCTGCAGGGTCGACAACGCCTCGGCTCCGTAGAACATCTTGATGTACCGAGCTTGCGTCGGTGTGACCCGCCGGACCGTCCACACCAACCGGACATAGTTCGGCTCTCGCGGCTCGGTCAGGAGCCTCATACCGGCCTCCACAGGTAAACGATCTCCCTTCCGGTTGTTACACGGGGAACATGACGAAACCAGATTTTGCCAAGAGTTGTCTCCACCCCGGGACAGCGGACGGATATGGTCGCGCGTGAGGAACTGCCGGCCCCTGAGTTCCCCACGATGACGGCCACAGTACTGGCATTTGTACTCGTCTCTGGCAAACAGGAAAGTGTTCGTGACCTGGCGGCGGAAGCGACGCGGTACATGGACGAAGCGCACGAGCCGGATCACCGTCGGGAACGGTAGTTCGGTCGTCGGGGATCGGAACGCCCGTGCCTTATCCACCTCGAGGATCTCGGCCTTTTGGTCGAGAACCAAACGAATGGCACGCCGAGCCGGAATAATGGTCAGCGGCTCGAAAGACGCATTCAAGGCCAGGCAGCCCATAACTAGAACATCCTCCCTGCCAACGGTACTTTTTGGAGCCCTCGAGACCCACTCGACCGGGGACGCAAGCGTCGCCGGCCAGTTCCCAGAATCACCCACCTTTTTCTTGTACCGCACAAACCTAATGAGGCTCCCCAGGGCTCCGCTACAGGAGAGCGCTCGGATCTCGGTCGATCGTGACACGGACGTCCGTGCCACGCGTCCGGAAATCCGACTGAAGCCGCCTTGCGGCAACACCTAGGGCCTTAACCGACGGGCTCCGAAGGAGAAAGTGCCAGCGCCACCGCCCGTGGAGCCGCTCGATCGGTGAGGGGGCGGGGCCGATCAGATCAACCGGAGTCCCAGAAACCACGTGTGTGCGCAGCCAGCCCGCCGCGGCCTCGGCGTTGCCCGCGGCGTCTTTGGTTATGGGGCTGCTGACGACCACGTTAACGAGTCGAACCAGAGGTGGATACGCCGGGTGCCTGCGCTCGTTCAATTCCCGGGTGGCGAAGGCCACATAATCATGCGCAAGCGCGGCTTGGATCGCATAGTGCTCCGGGAGCGCCGTCTGGATCAGCACCTCGCCTCCGAGTTCCCCCCTTCCCGCTCGACCGGCAACCTGGCTCAGCAGTTGAAACGTACGCTCCGTGGCACGGAAATCAGGCAGGTGAATGCCCACATCCGCATTCACGACACCCACCAGCGTCACGCCTGGGAAGTCGAGGCCCTTGGCGATCATCTGGGTGCCGAGAAGGATGTCCACTTCCCCACGCTCGACACGGCCGAGGATCTCATGGTGCGACCATTTCCCCGACGTGGTGTCCACATCCATGCGCGCCAACCGGGCCTTGGGGAGTGTCTCCGCCACGACCCGCTCGACCTGCTCCGTCCCGAGCCCTCGAAACGATAGATCCGTCGAGCCACACCGCTGGCAACGCTCCGGCGCCGCCTGCTCGTGGCGGCAGTGGTGGCAGACGAGGCGACTCTTACCCCGATGATAGGTCAAGGAGATCGAGCAGGCGGGGCAGATTTCGACGTCGCCGCACTCGCGGCATTGCACGAATGGGGAGTACCCCCTCCGGTTCAACAGCAGGATCGTCTGTTCGCCACGGCGGAGGCGGTCCTGCATGGCCTCGACGAGCGGAGCGGTAAGCACCAACCCCGCCTCGCTCCGGGCACCGTCCTTCTCTTTGCTCTTCTTCCGCGCTTCCCGCAAGTCGACCAACCGCACGGGAGGCAACGTCCCTCCGCCGACCCGGTCCGGGAGAGAGGCAAGCCGGAACTTGCCACGCGCCACATTGTGCCAGCTTTCGAGGGCAGGCGTGGCGCTGCCGAGAACGCACAGCGCGCGCTCTTGGGCACTCCGAACGACCGCCATGTCCCGCGCCTGATACCGGGGCGATTCACTCTGCTTGTAGCTTCCATCGTGCTCTTCATCCACGACGATCACGCCCAAATCGGAGACCGGCGCGAACAGCGCGGAGCGAGCGCCCACCGCAATGCGGCGGCGGCCCGATTGAAGCTGCCTCCACGCGTCGAAGCGCTCCCCGTCCGACAGTGCAGAATGGAGGACCGCGACCTGGTCGCCGAAGCGAGCTCGGAAGCGGGCCACCGTCTGAGGGGTCAGGGAAATCTCAGGCACGAGCACGATCGCCCCTCTACCTCGAGCCAACACGTGGTTGAGAAGCTCGATATAGACCAGGGTCTTACCCGATCCGGTCACTCCATGCAGGAGAAAGGGCTCGCCCGGGCCTGCGTCAAATGCGGAGGCAAGCGTTCGGATCACGTCGTCTTGCCGACCCGTCGGGTTGTGGGCTCGGTTCTCACTGAGGGGAATGCTGGCGAAGGGATCGCGCTCCACCTCACGGTCCTCGACGAGGGCCAACCCCTTCTCCTCCAAGCCGCGAATCACACCACGGCTGAAGCCAGCCTGGCCCGTCAGATGCGCCAGCTCCACCGTCCCTCCGGATACCGCCAGCGCCTGGTAAGCCTCCGCCTGCCGCCGTGCACGGCCCACCAACGCGTTCAGCTCCTCGATATCGTCAATCCACCGTGCGACGCGCACCACCCTGACCGTTTTGACGGGAGGCGGGCGAGGCGGGAGCGTTTCGACGCTGACCAACCCGTCGGCGGCGAGCGTGCGGATCTCCGGCCATATCGAGCCCATCCGCAGGCCCCGCTTGAGCGCCCGGAGCGACTGAGATGTTCCGGGGGTCAGCGCCTCGACAAGGCACGCCTCCCTGGGCGACAATTTTTTCCGCGGCGCGTCGCAGAGTGTGATGACGTCACGGGAAGTGTCGGTGAGCACGGACGGCAGCATCGTCTTGAGCACAATCCCCAGCGAAGTGACGTAGTAGTCGGCCATCCACCGGGCCAGACGCAATTGCGACTCGCTCACCGAGGGCTCCGTGTCCATCACGGAGAGCACGGTCAGGATGCGCTTGATCCCCTCCTTCCCCCCTTGGCCGACGACGAAGCCGATGCGCTCGTGTCGTTGGAAGGGAACGAGAACCCGAGTCCCGGGCCGGAGAGGCTCGCCGTCCACGGCGTACGTAAAAGTCTGATCCAGCGGCAGCGGCAAGGCGACACGAACGTAGGACCTCGGGCCGTTCATTCAGCCGATACCGTCCGCTGCGCCCGAGACGCAACCCACTCCTTCAGCAGCCCTCGAGTGTGGTGTCCCAGAAGTTCGCGAGCCACCGAGAGTGGACAACGCATTACTAACCCAGGAGGGGCAGAATCTCATCCTGGCGCTCCCGCGGCGTGACCTCCGGACCCCCCACCCCCCAATGCACGTTGATCTCGCTCCGCACACCGACGTCGCCTGGAATGTAAATGCCAGGCTCCACCGAAAAGCCCACACCGCGAACGAGCACACGATTGTCCCGCGTCTCGAGGTTGTCCAGGTTGGGTCCACTGCCGTGAAGCTCAATGTCCATGGAGTGTCCGGTCCGATGCACGAAAAACTCGCCGAAGTCGCAGTCCGAGATGAACCCGCGACACACGTCGTCAACCTCGTAGCCGCGTACCTCCCGGGCCTGCTCATGACAGGAACGCAAGAAATCGACACCGGCCTCGCGTGCTCCCCGAACCGTCTCCCAGATGGTCTGAAGCCGGTCCGGAACCGCGTCGGAGAGGATGCCCATCCATGTCTGGTCGGCGAACACACCCCCTTCGGTCGGTTTCCCCCACAGGTCGATCAGCAGAACTTCCCCGGCGGCAATCGCGTCCCCCGCGTCACGCGCGTCGTAATGGGGATCTGCGGCGTTCGGTCCAATGGCCACATGTGAATCGGCGTCGACCGGTATCCCTCGGGCCGTCAGCTCGTCGCAAATCCATCCGCCCAGCTGGCCCTCGAGAAGCGGATCGCCACGCCGGGCATATTCTGCAGCACGCGTGAACGCATCCATGGCCACGGCCCGTACGGTCTCCGCGGAGACCCGATGCGCCTCCAGCTGCTCCTCCGACCAAACTGAGTGGAACGTGGACACCAGGTTCCCCGAACTCACCGGATCCACGCCGGACTCTCGGAGCAAGTCCAAGATTCCGGACGGCACACGGTCCAGGGTGGGAACACTCGAACGGGGAGAGACCTCCATGGCCAAACGCTTCCGGCCACCGATCAGCTCCGAGAGCCGGCTCTCCATCTCGCGCCACCCCGAATAGTCGATGATTCCCCACGGCCAGTGCCGCCACGAGGAGTGCTCTATGGCGTGGATCAGCGTGACGGGATCTCCTTCGGACGGGATCAGCGTAAAGGAGCGGCGTGATGTCCAGCCAAGACCGAGCATGGCGGTCGCGATTGGGTTCTGGCCCCGGAAATCGAAGAACAACCAGCCCTCCATCTCAGCTTCCCGCAGCGCAGACTGCACCCTGGCGACTTCAGCGGCATCACTCATAGGCGCGACGCTCATCGCGGCGTCGCGCCTTTGTCTCCAAAAAGGGGAAGGCCGGTCAACTGTTCCTCCTCCGAGGCTGCATCCGTGGAAGCATCCGCTCCCCCAGGGGCTTCGAAAGCGGCGCCCTCCCTGGCCGGCGGCGCCGCCCCGCGCTTGAGGCCCATTACGAGATCGAGCCCGAGAATCCGCTCCCGAGTCAGAAGCTTGTGCACCTCCCGTTCCCGCACCCACGCGGTCCAAACGCCGACCCAGCCCCAGCGGCGCTTCGCCCGGCGGAGGATCCCCAGCTTCTCGGAAACACTGAACAGCTCCGTGAAGTCGGGAAACGGTTTCGTGATCTGAGGCCGAAAGGCGGTCTCCTCGTCGGACCAATCCTCCGTGTGCAGGCCCTCGACGCCTGCGTCCAATAAGAATCTCTTCCATTCGACCAACATGAGCGGGCGGCAGCCGAGGTACTGAGAGAGAATCTCTCGGCGAACCGGGTCTACGGGCGCCTTCCAGACAGGCTGGACGAGAAGGACACTCGCACCCGCCTTCGTGACCCTCACGATCTCCCTGACCGCATCTTCGGGGGAAACCCGTGCGGTGATGCCGAGTTCGGCAATCACGACGTCGAAGATCTCATCCCGGAAAGGTAATCTGTCCATCTCTCCCGGCTGGACATGCACCTGGTCGAGCAACCCGATCGCTCGCAGCCGCTCTTCGGAGTGCTCCAGAAGGGTAGGATCGTCTTCGACCCCCGAGCCCTGTACCGAGTACTCGCGCACGAAGTACTCCAGTGTGACCGCTAAACCGGACGGAGCAACAAGGACCTCATCATCCTTCTTCATATCCGTGAGAAGGGCGATTTGCCGGCAAAGGTCGATGCCGCCGGGGGGGAACAGGGGTCGGCGGCTCAGGTGCACCAGATCGAGCATGGACGGAATTTTCATGTCGGCGCTGGCGCCACCATGGGTGTCGGCGGACATGTCGGAAGTCAGGCCGGCGTGTTTCGAAGAGTCAAGAGCAAGCGGGCGACTAAAAAACGGGCTCTTCCGCCGAATCCATGTCCTTCAGGGCCTCCCGTAGACGCTCCTCTTCCTCCGAGGACAACTCGGTGCTCACCGTCTTCTCGGGCGGGGCGCCCCGACGCATGTACCGCAGAGCCACTACAACGGCCACGATCCCGAGGACGATCGCAGCTGGCGGAACGAGCCAGGCCAAAAGTCCCGCCCCGGTGGCGCGCGGATAGGCGAGGTATTCCTCACCGTGACGGGCGAGCATCCATTCGACGAGCTCGTCCGTCGTCCAGCCCTCGCGTGCCATCGCCTGCATACTGTCCCGGAGCAACGCACCCGTGTAGGAGGTGCAGACCTCGAGCATTTGACCGGGGCAATACGGCGACTTGAGCCGGGCGATGGCCTCATCAGCGGCGGGATGCGGTTCGAGTGGCCTCCGTAGGGCTTCGTCCTGACCCTGAGCGACCAATGGTTGCAAGTGGGCGGCCATGGCCATCGCCGCCAGGAACGCAATACTCCGCACTGTATTGAGCATTTTAGTAACCGTGCTCCATCACACGTCACGAGGCGTGCCGTACAGGAATTAGATTCGCGTCGGAAAACTCTCAGCGCCGCCTAATCTTAACCCGGAGGTGAGATTATGAGCCACCCACCGCTAATCCCCGTCCAGCCTACGTCCGTACACCAAGCCCAGAGCCACCCCAGCGATACCCTCCTCAAAGATGTGCCAGGCCCCATCGACGAAAATCACGGAGGAGGGACCGTCAAGTATGCCGTACAACACGAGATTCGTAGGGAACCACCAAAGTAGCCCGATGATCGCCCCGAACTTCAGGCCCTCACCCACCGGGGAGCCCCCTTCATAGCCCTTAGGATACATGTAGGCCATGATGATGCCGACCACCAGGTAGGCAAGGCCGACCGCCCACATGAGCGGAGCTTCTCGGCCGCCTACAGTAACCGACTCGTAGTAGTCGCTCATCAGAACGACATGCCAAAGACCTGAGAGTAGGAACGCCACCACAGACGCCACCAGGGCTCCGGTCACAAATTTGCGCCCGTTCATAGGGACTCCCTCCGTTTCGAGGTCAGGGACCGCCAAGCGGATCAATGTGGGGACAGTGCGCGGGGCGCGCGAGCCGAAGGCTCAGCTGACCTTTCCCATCGGATGTGGGGGCCGTAGACTCGATGTCACGCTCGGTCAGGCGAGTTCATTCTGTCAGGCTCCAGGCCGACAAGGAGGCGATCCAGCGGGTGTCTCGAAGAAGGAGAAAACCATGAACCGACGAAATTTCCTGGGCGCCGCGCTCGCCGCCGGTGGAGCCACCCCAGCCTTTTCGCGACGGGCGCTTGCGGCCGACCATGGGGGCGGGGCCGCGCCCGCGACGGGCGCTGCCGAGCGCTCGTTGCAGACGCATCGCATGCAGGTTGCGAGCTCCCTGCACATGTGCGTCTTCGACACCTTCGGCACCGTCGTCGACTGGCGCGGGTCGGTCATCGCCGAGGTGGAGGAGCTCGCACGCCAGAAGGGCTGGGATCTCGACGCTGAAGCTTTCGCCGTGGCATGGCGCGCCAACTATGGCCCCTCGCGCAATCGCGTCCGCACCGGTGAGCTCCCTTGGACGAAGCTCGACGATTTACACCGCATGACCCTCGACGACCTACTGATACGATTCAGGATCGACGGGCTCAGCGAAGAAGAAAAAGTACACCTCAACAAGGTCTGGCACCGGCTGCACCCGTGGCCCGACGCGCCGGAGGGACTGGCGCGCCTCAAGACCCGGTATGTGCTCTCGCCGCTGTCGAACGGCAACGTGGCTCTTTTGACGGAAATGGCGAAGTTCGGGGGCATTCCTTGGGACTGCGTCCTGGGATCGGACGTCGCGCGGCACTACAAGCCGGACAAAGAGATGTACTTGATGCCAAGTGACTTCTTCGACATTCCGCCATCGGCCGTGCTGATGGTCGCTGCGCACACCGGCGACCTGGACTCAGCGAAGAGCCACGGCCTGCGGACCGCCTACGTCCATCGTCCGCTCGAGCGGGGCCCGGACACACCGCCATGGGACCCGCCCGAGGTCGGTCGGTTCGATTTCCTCGCGACGGACTTCAACGACCTGGCGTCGCAGCTCGGTATCTGGTCGCTGCCGGCATAGCCGACCCTGCTGAGCGGGCAAGCCGCGCGGAGATGAGCCACCCGTCCATCCGAATCCTCTGGCCCACCGACAAGCAGGTGCCGAGCCTCAGTCCATAAGGTGGACGCGCCCCGCGTCGCCATCCACCTCGATTGTCTGACCGTCCGTGATCATGCTGGTCGCCACGCCGGTCCCGACCACCGCCGGGATTCGGTACTCGCGAGCCACCACGGCGCAATGGCTGAGAATGCCGCCTGTATCCGTAACAATGCCTGCCGCAATCCCGAACAACGGCGTCCACGACGGCGACGTAGACTCGGCCACCAGAATCTCCCCCACGCCGAGCTTATGGCATTCGTCCAGAGAGCGCACGACCCTCGCGGTTCCGCGGACCTTGCCCGATGAGCCGGCATTTCCCGCCACTGTGTCCTCCGCCGCGTCGTCCTTGCTCGGCCGGCGCTCCGAAGAACTTTCCCAATGCGTCAGACACCAGTCCGGGTGGTGGTGGCCCGTAGTCCGTGCCCATGAACAGGGGCGGCTTCAGCGATCCGAAATGCTCCATCTCCCTCTTGCGCGCCTCCACAAGACCGATGTGGTCAGTCGCAGGTGAGGCATCAGCTGCGGCGGCGATTTCATCCGTCCGTAGACAGAAAACGTCGCCGGCTGTCTCCAGCGTCCCCGCCTCGGCCAATCGCTTCCCCATCTCCATGACGACTCGACGCACGCGGTAGGTAGACTGAAAATCGATCCAGTAACCGTGATCTTC
This sequence comes from Longimicrobiales bacterium, assembly GCA_965219445.1. GTDB lineage: Bacteria > Gemmatimonadota > Gemmatimonadetes > Longimicrobiales > Gaopeijiaceae > UBA822. Next base: position 1,155,877 of record CBDCNQ010000005.1, read on the forward strand.
GGTAAGTACGACGGCCGTGGAGGACGCCTCGAGCAGACGTTCGAACTCGTCGCGGACATCAGACGGGTACCCCTGCAGTCGCTCTCTTGCGGCGGCTACGGCATCGTCACGTTCCGCGGCCCGCTCCCTTAGTTCGTCACGCGGGTCGCCCTCCTGTTCGATGTAGCCCTTCAGGGTGACCATGACGGGACTGGGGTCCTCGATCCAACTCCCGTGACGGATTCCCCAATCCGACATCCGCTTGCCGTGCAGGTTCAGGAAGGCGTCCACCTCCTTCGCCAACGCCTGCCCGTTACCGGACTCGACCAGGGCATTCATCACATCGCCAGGGGCGTGTTCCTCGAAGATCTTGCGGACCCCATCGCTTGCCCTGGCCTTGCGACTCAGATCCCACAACGCGCGAGCAACCTCCAGGGTCTTGTTGTCGAATCCCTGAACCAGCTTCTGCGACTCGAAGACGCCATCCGAAAACAGGTCGTTGTACAGATCGTCCAACAGCGACAGCGCGATATACACCGGAAATACGATCTGGAAGTGAATGTCCGCCAGACGTAGGGCGCCTGCCCACACCTCTGTTAAATGGGTTTGCAGATCCGCAGTAGAAGCCGCCGCGACATCGAAGGCGTCCCACTCCTTAATGTACTTTTTGATCTCGGGTAACCATTCCTCGTCCCAGCGCTCCTGAAGGCGACCGACGTTGGCCATGATGACCTCATCCGAACGCGTGGTCTGTTCCGCCATCTGCTCTGGTGGGATTCGGGGGAAGATGCCGGTATACAACCAGTAGTTGAATTGCTTGGCCGCCATCTGCAACGGCATCTCGAAATGCTGCATGGCCAGGTCCGCGCCGTGCATGAACTGCGCCCAGAACTCTCCCTCGAGAGGCGGCATGACTTTGTTGAAGTGCATCAGGTCGAGCTCCCAGGGGATCTTCTGTTCGTCAGCGGACGCCCACTTGACTGGGAAGTCCTCCTGGGGTGGAATCGCTACGGGTTCAGATGGGGGGCCTGCATCGGACATAACCGGTTTTCCTCCGCCTCTGGGTTCGCGTTGCTCAATTACTGATCGGGCTCGGTCAACGTAGTGATCTGGCGACACTGTAGTACAAACAGCTCTTCGCCGCTGTAGGCACTCTCCACGTCGACCGGCCATCCCATCTCATCCTCCAAGCTCATCGCAAGTCGCGCCATCGCCACCAGCTGCTCACCAGAGAGCGTCGGGCGTGAGCGCATAAAGCGCGGCACAGGCACTTCCTCCGTGCCGTCTTGGACCCGCACTGTCATGATCTTCTTATCCGAGATCTTGGACTCGGTCACGGTCAGGTCCCGCTTGTCGATCGTGAACGTATCCGGGCTGACGGTTCCGCCAACGATGCTTTCACCCAGCCCCCAGCTCGCATTGATCACGACCTCGTCGCGATTCTGGGTGACCGGATTGGCACTGAAGATCACGGCCGAGGAGTCGGCGGCCACCAGCTCCTGGACGAGCACGGCCATCTCTAATCTGTCGAGCGCTAGCCCGGCGTGCTGTCGATATTCGGTGACTCGCTCCGCCCGAGTGGAGTGCCAGCAGCGGAGCACCACGGCCGCCACCGCCGCATCACCCTCCAGATTCAGATAGGTCTCGTACTGTCCGGCAAATGAGGCGAAGCCACTGTCTTCGTCGATCGCAGACGACCGCACCGCGACGCTGGGCTTTTCGAGGTCCGAGCGTCGGGCCAGCTCACCATACGCATCCCTCAACTGGCGCAGCAGCTCCGATGGAAACTCTTCTCCGCAACCGTCTGCATGGCCGGCCCACTCCTGGAAAGCGTCCGTAGTCAGACAGAAGCCCGGCGGGACCTGGTACTCGGCCGCGAGTCGGCTCAGATTGGCTACCTTGCCTCCAACCCGCGAGACCTCCTGGCACCCGGTATCGTCCAACCAGATAATGTTCATCGCACACCAGTTAGGTCTGTCCGGAGTACACCTCCGAATCGCACCAATGCGGACAACCGATATCGTTAGCGGAGTCGGTCGATCCCCGCCAACGCCCGTAAGACGGCCGCCACCCCCAGGCCGGTCCGGGCGGGATCGTAACCACCCTCCAGCGTAGCCACGATTCCGACTCCGCGCGAATCGTCGTCCCCGCCCCCCATGGCCGCAACTGCCATCACCTCACGCGTGAGCGCGTGCATATCTTCGGGCTCCAGGAGCATCCCCCCCAACGGATCGCCGGCCATGACGTCGAAGCCCGCCGAGATGAGGATGAAGTCCGGGCGGGAGGCCTCAACGCCCTGGCTCAGCGCCTCGGAGAAGTGCCGCGAGTATTCGGCTGCCGACGTGCCCGCGGCGAGCGGAACGTTGAGCGTCCACCCCGCTCCCTCACCCACGCCGGTTTCGCTCGCCGCGCCGGTGCCCGGATAATGGGGAGACTGATGCAGCGACAAGTAGAACACGGTCCCATCGTCGTAGAACGTGTCCTGCGTGCCGTTCCCATGGTGAACGTCCCAGTCCACGATCAGCACACGTTCGGCTCGGCCCGTCGCCTAGAGCCACCGCGCCGTGACGGCCACATGGTTGATCAAGCAGAAGCCCATGGCGCGGTCGGGCGTCGCATGATGTCCGGGGGGACGCGTGGCCACGAACGCGGAGGACAGCGTCCCGTCTGCAACACGTTCGGCCGCGGTAAGGAGTGCCGCGGTGGACCCCGTGGCCGCGCCCCACGACGCCGCGGACACGATCGTATCCGCGTCGAGTGAAACCGACGTACCCTCCTTCTCCGCTCGCTCCACGGACGTGCGAAGAAGCGTCAGGTATTCGGGCGTGTGCACGCGAAGGAGGTCCCTGTCCGTCACCTGCCCGGGATCGACCTGGACGACCCTTCCGTGCAGGGCCAACAGATCCCGGCCAACGGCGGAGGACAGCGCGCGGAGTCGGCCTTGGTGCTCCGGATGCCCCCACCCGGTATCGTGGAGCGGCGCTTCTGGATGAAGGAGAAACCCCGCCGGAGGGGCGGAGTCAGTCACCCGCTCCCACCACCGCAAGCGCCTTCGCGTCGGCGATGCGCTCCTGAAGAGTGCGGACCTGATACGTCCGAGATCGCAAAGCGATGAGTGCGTCACAGGCAGCGCTCGTCGCGGACATCGTCGTGAAGTATGGGACGCTGTGCGTGATCGTGGCCCTGCGCATGGCGTAATCATCGTACTGCGACTTCTTCCCCATGGGCGTGTTGATGAGCATAGCGACCTCTCCGGATACGATCTGGTCGACGATATCGGGCCTTCCCTCTCCCACCTTGTAGACCCGTTCCACAGGGATCCCAAGGCGCGTCATATACTCGTATGTCCCCTTGGTCGCGCGGATCTCGAAGCCCAGATCGCGGAGCCTCCTCAGAATCGGGGTCACCGTGGGCTTGTCCTGGTCGTTAACCGTAACAACCAATGCACCGCCCCTCACGGGGAGCAGATTGTAGGACGCCGCCTGAGCCTTGGCGATCGCCATTCCGAACGAGTCGTCGAACCCCATGACCTCCCCCGTCGAACGCATCTCGGGTCCGAGCAGGATGTCGACCTCGAAGCGAGAGAACGGGAAGACCGCCTCCTTCACGGCCACGCCGGCCACGGGTGGCTCTTCCGGAACGTCCATATCAGCCAGCTTCTCACCGGCCATGACACGGGCGGCAAGGCGTGCCAGGGGAACGCCCGTCGCCTTGCTCACGAAGGGTACGGTTCTCGAGGCACGTGGATTGACCTCGAGAACGTAAACAACCCCTTCACGGATGGCGTACTGTACGTTGAGCAGCCCCACCACACCTAGCTCCAGCGCGAAGCGGCGCGTCTTTTCCCTAATTTCCTCCAACTCCACGGCCCCGAGCAGGTAGGGCGGAAGCACGCATGCCGAATCCCCAGAATGCACACCCGCGTCCTCGATGTGCTGCATGATGCCACCGATCACGACGTCCTTGCCGTCCGAAAGCGCGTCCACGTCGGCCTCGAACGCGTCCTCGATGAAGCGGTCGATCAGGACCGGATGATCCGGAGAGGCCCGAGCGGCGCGCTCGAAATAGTCCTTGAGGGAGACCTCATCGTAGACGATCTCCATCGCACGGCCCCCGAGCACGTAACTGGGGCGCATGAGCACCGGGTACCCTACCTCCTCGGCCACCGCGAGGGCTTGCTCCTCGCTCGTGGCCATTCCGTTCTTGGGCACCGTCGCTTCGACGATCCTACACACCTTTTCAAATCGCCCACGATGCTCGGCACGGTCGATGGAGTCCACGGAAGTTCCGAGGATCGGAACACCCATCGCCTCCAGCCGTTCGGCAAGATTCAGCGGCGTCTGGCCACCGAGTTGGACGACCACGCCGAGGGGCTCTTCCCGTTCCACGATCTCGAGCACATCCTCGAAGGTTAGCGGCTCGAAGTAGAGCTTGTCGCTCACGTCGAAGTCGGTCGACACCGTCTCCGGGTTCGAATTGATCATGATGGTCTCGTACCCGACCTCCCGAAGCGCCAGCACGGCCTGCACGCAACAGTAGTCGAACTCGATCCCCTGCCCGATACGATTCGGACCACTCCCGAGAATGACTATCTTCTCTCGATCCGACGGATTCGACTCGTCCTCCTCTTCGTAAGAGGAGTAGTAATACGGCGTTTCCGCGGGGAATTCGCCGGCACACGTATCGACGACGTTATACGTGGGGCGAATGTCCCACTCCCAACGCCGGGCCCGGACCTCCTGCTCCTCCTCGGAGCGCAGCGCCGCAAGCTGCACGTCGGAGAAGCCGTTCCGCTTCATGAGCCTGAGCTCGGCGGGTCCTACTTCATCCAGCTCCCGGTACCAGGCCTCCTGATCGACGATCTCGAGAAGTTGGTATAGGAACCACGGGTCGATCCCGGTTGCCTCCTGAATTTCCTCCACCGGGAGTGTGCCAGCCAGCGCGCGTTTGAGCTGGAAAGCCCTATCCGCGGTGGGGCGACGGAGCGCGGCGAGCAGAGCCTCCGGATCCTCCGACTCGAGCCCGTCGTCTTCGAGCCGGTCACCGAGCACCCAGCCGTTCCGTCCGATTTCCAGTCCGCGAATCCCCTTCTGCCATGCCGACGCGAAGGTCCGCCCAATCGCCATGGTCTCGCCGACCGCCTTCATCTGCACGCCGAGCACCGGGTTCACCTCCGGGAACTTGTCGAAGGCGAAGCGCGGGAACTTGACCACCACGTAGTCGAGCGTCGGCTCGAACGAAGCCGGCGTGGTCTTGGTGATGTCGTTGGGCAGCTCGTTGAGGAGGTAACCCACTGCGAGCTTCGCCCCCACACGGGCGATCGGAAACCCGGTGGCCTTCGACGCGAGCGCGGAGGACCGCGAAACCCTCGGGTTCATCTCCACGACGAGCATTTCGCCGGTCTGCGGATCCACGGCGAACTGGATGTTACACCCCCCCGCTTCGACACCGATTTCTCGGATGATCGCGATGGCGGCGTCGCGCATGCGTTGATACTCGACGTCTGTAAGGGTCTGGGCGGGAGCCACCGTGATCGAATCCCCCGTGTGGACACCCATCGGGTCGAAATTTTCGATCGAGCACACGATGATGACGTTGTCCGACCCGTCTCGGACTACCTCGAGCTCGTACTCCTTCCACCCGATGACGCTCCGATCGATGAGCACCTCGGTAATGGGGGAGGCGTCCAAGCCTCGGGCCACGGCCACCTTGAACTCATCGGCGTTGTACGCGATGCCGCCACCGGTACCCCCGAGGGTGAAGCTGGGACGGATAATCGCCGGATAGCCCGTTTCTTCAACAATCGCCAACGCTTCTTCCGTCGTGCGTGCGAAGCCGCCGTAGGGAAGCTCCAATCCGATGCGCGTCATCGCAGCCGCGAATTCCTCACGGTCCTCGGCCATCTGAATCGACTGAGCGTTCGCTCCGATCAACTCGACGCGGTGCTTTTCGAGCACGCCCTGTCGATCCAGTTCCATGGCGATGTTGAGCGCGGTTTGTCCGCCCATTGTGGGCAGCAAGGCGTCGGGCTTCTCCCGCTCGATTACCCGCTCGACCCAGTTGGGCGTCAGCGGCTCGATGTAAGTACGGTCGGCGAGATCCGGATCCGTCATGATCGTGGCAGGGTTGGAATTCACCAGCACCACGCGATAGCCCTCCTCCTTCAGGGCGCGAACCGCCTGGGTGCCCGAGTAGTCGAACTCGCACGCCTGGCCGATGACGATTGGGCCTGAGCCCAGAATGAGGATGGATTCGAGGTCAGAGCGTCTAGGCAACGGAAAATACGGGGGGCTGGGGGCCGCTGAGTCGGCTGATCCACGGGGTGTAAAGCGGAGCAGACATCACGGCGAAAGGTACCTTAAACGGCACCTCGGGCAAGCGTCGGGAGTGTCTCGTGGCCCCTCAACTTCCCTTGCTGGATTCCTTGCGGACTGCGGTCGCCAGGGCCAGGAAAAATCCGCCCCAAACGAACCCGAGAATGAGCACCATCGTGACTACGGTCGAAGTCGTCATGAGCTCATTTTCCCAGGGAGAGGCCCTTGGCGCAAGCAAGCCGGGGTCATCGATTGAGCTCGACCGTAATTCCACTGAGGTCGTTGATCACCTCGTTGATGTCGTCCACCGCCTCGACGACGACTGTGGTCAGCGAAGGGCTTCGGACATCGTCCATGGCCACCCGGAATCGGATTCGGTCCGGGTCGGCCGTGACCAGCACGACCCGGTACACATCGGTCGCCGGCTCGGCGAAGAAGACCCTAGTCTGGCCCGCATCCGAGAATCCCCGCACCCCGGGCCCACTGATCTCGAGAACGATCGCACCCACGGGACTAGCCCCCAACCTGACAACGCCCCTGAGCTGGCCTGGACCCCTCGGCCCCCAATCGCATGCGCTGAGCGTCAGCGTGACAGCCGTGACCGTAACCAGCCTTGCCCAACTCATCGCTGGGTCCCCCCGAAGAGTGGAATCACGATCGGCTCCGAGGGCGCCCGAACTCGGGCCGCCGCTGCGGCCGGTGCACTCGCCGGATGGTTCGGATTGTCCAGAACCCACGCTCGAAAATCGCCCAGGTCGTAGGCCCCGTCACCGTCGCCCTGGAGGTCGAGGAAGGTCTCGAGCGCGGGGATCCGCATCCCCACGCCTAAAAACGGCTCCGCCATGACCTGGAGCCCGAAGTCCGGGGGGCCCACCGTAAGGGCGACCTCGACGGAATCCCTCAGCCCGGGGGCACGCCACCGGTGACCCACGCCACGGGCTGGTTGGCGTTCGCCACAGTGAATTGGATGTCCACGTCAGACGCCGCCCCTACATCCACCTGGGTTCCGGAGTTCGATGATAAGAGGTAGGTAAGGTCAAAGACCGCGGAGGCGGTACTCGGGGTGGAAATGACTACCGCGGTCGGGTTGGGCTCGCCTAGCAACACCCCAGTCCACTGCCTGAACGACAGCCCTGTGTTCGGCTGCGCCAAGACGCTCACGCTGATCGCGTCGCGGATCCATCCGGACTCGGAATCGGGGTTGAGAACTATCACACCCGGGATCACCCCCGGGATGGGACTCTGCAGCGTGATATCGAAGCTCACCTCGGAGTTTCCGTAGCTCGCCGTGAGCGTCGAATCGACGATGCCCGTCATCCAGTTTCGCACACGCGGCTGGCCGTCACTCCACGCCACAAAGCCGTGTCGGAACCCCGGACCGTTCGGCGCTCCACCGCCAGCCTCGAGGGCATGCCCCTGGAAGGGAGCCGATGCAAAGGGGACCGTCGTCGCAGCAGTGGCCATGCCGTCCACCGTGAAGACACTCCCGGACCCGCCGAGACCGGCGGACTGCAGCGTCACGGTCTGGTAGCGCGTGAGCGCCCGAAACTCCATCTGTTGGCCCACCTGCTGGATGTTCAGCAGAGTGACTCCCGCAGCCGTGTTGGTCGGAATACCGCTCAGGCCATTCAACCCATTGAATGTGAATGAGGACGGCACCGTCCCGGCGTGGAACAAAGTCGCACCCGAGGCTCCGGGAAACGGATCCCCGGCGTCGCCTCGCTGGCCCGCCTGAGCCAAAGCGTTTTCTCCGTCCGCTTGCCGAAGCCACACGCCCATGCGGGACGCCGAGGTATTCACCATATTGTCGGCCCACGAGCCGTTCACCGTCTCGGTGTCGATCTGCCAAACGAAGAGCCCCGTGGCCAGAAGGCTCGCGTCGAAACCGAGGCGTTGCCGGTTCTCCAACAGGTAGTAATCCCCACTTCCGTCCCCGGCGTCTATTCTGATGACGTCGCCGGTCGTCTCTACAGGATCGAGGGAGAGCACTCCGAGGTCAGCGTCCGCCGGCAGCGTCGTGACGTTTGCCCACCCCAGTACTTCCTTGCTCCAGGCGGTCATATGACATGGCGTCTCGGCGCCCTGTCCGTCACACCCCCACAGGCCGGTGGCCATCAGACCCCAGCGCCCCACGGCCCCGTGATTCGCGCCGACGGCGTACAGGTCCGGGAGCCCGAAGCCGTGGCCGAGTTCGTGCGCGATGATGCCGATTTCGTTGATTTCCGACGAGGTACACGAGAGAACCGGCTGGATCGTGTAGTCGTCTACGAGTACGAATCCGCCATTCGCCGAAGGCGTCGACGTCGTGAAGACCTGCCCCGCCGAGGCGGCAAGCTGCCAAAAGTGAGACCACACCAGAGCGGGCCCGTTTCCACCGCACTCAGCGCCCGACGTGGGATGCATGACGGCCAGAAGGTCCACGAAGCCGTCGTCGTCGCCGGAGTTGGGCATGGCGTCCGGGCCATCGTTGTCATACCGGCCCCAGTCGACGGTCCCATCGTCGGCGTTCGTGAGGAGCTCGACGATGAATTCACCGACATCATCGGCCGAGCCCAGACCATTGCTGTTTCCCGCAACGTCGTCCGCTGTAAGGCTCACCTGGAACCAGTCTTTAGTGTCGCCAGTGAGCGTGACCAGACCACCCGAAAGCTCCAAGTAGAACTCAGTGATCGTCGCGAATCGGCTGTTCGGTCCGTCGAAGAACTCCTGCTGGACAACGGCCCTCGTGAGACTGACGCCCGAGGCCGCCCCGACGTCCGCACTGGGAATCGAGGGTGTGTCGGAGTAGAGCCCGAGGAGTAGGGGAGTTTCAAACGTTCCGACCACACCCCCGGTCCGTCGGCCTAAAGCCAACGCCGCTCTCAGTGCCGCGACGCCGGGAGCCCCGACAGCGGGACCCAACCCCAATCGGGCTCTCCAGCCCCTGGCTGGACGGTACGCGGCAGGATTACGGCCCAGCTCCTCGTAATACGCTGCTGGGGGAGTCGTGCCGTAGTGCTCGGCAAGCAACTCGACGTCCTGGGCGCCGAGCCCAATGGGAACGAGCCCGACCGTGACCGCGAGCGTTGCCATCACTCGAATGGCCACCGTGGTCAGGCTCAAAGGCGATCCTCCGCTCGAACCTCCAGAACGTCGGCAATGTCGCGCATCCCGTCGATCACGTTCTGTATGTGCTCACTACGCTCGATCCCCAAGAGATCGACACCCCGGGCCACGTCGTCCCGGTTCACCCCTGCCGCAAAAGCCTTGTCCTTCAACTTCTTGGTGACCGACTTGGGCGTGAGGTCATCGATTCCGTTGGGCCTCACGAGACAGCAGGCGTACACCAATCCTGAAAGTTCGTCGCATGCAAAGAGGACGCGGTCGAGCAACGCATCAGGCTCCACACCCGTCCGTTCGGGCGCGTGGGCCGTGATCGCCTTGAGAATCCCCTCGGGGTACCCGAGATCCTCCAGTGCGGCGAGCCCGCGGTGGGGGTGTTCATCCGGACACTTCTCCCAGTCGAGGTCGTGGAGAAGTCCTGCAGTCCCCCAGAGGTCCTCATTTTCACCGTGGATACGGGCGTAATGCCGACAAGCAGCCTCCACTGCCAGCATATGTTTTCGCAGGCCGTCGTTTTCCACCCAACTCTTGAGAAGAGTCAGTGCCGAGGCTCGGTCGGGGATCTGTGCGCTCACGTTCGACTCCATTCTGATCTAAAGGATACTATCGCCCGCGCACCATTTACACGCTCGCGTGATCCCGTCAGACTCTCGACGAGGGACACAGGTGGGACATCGCACACGCCTCGCACCGTGGCCTTCTGGCAATGCAGATCTGGCGTCCGTGGAAAATCAATAAGTGGGACAAAAGGGTCCAACGCTCCTCGGGGAACAGCGCCATGAGGTCTCCCTCGACCTTTTCGGGATTCTTCTCTTTGGTGAAGGCCATCAGGGTCGCAAGCCGCTTCACGTGCGTGTCGACAACGACCCCTTCGTCGATTCCGAAGGCATTGCCGAGAATCACGTTCGCGGTCTTCCGCCCCACACCCGGCAGCGCCGTCAACTCCCTCATCGTGCGCGGAACCTCTCCACCATGGAGCTCGGTGACACCTCGTGCAAAACCGATGATGTTCTTCGTCTTGTTTCGGAAGAACCCGGTGGAGCGGATGATCTCCTCGACGTCGTCCTCTCGGGCGTCGGCGAGGTGGGCAGCCGTCGGAAACCTTTCGAAGAGGACCGGCGTGACCATGTTCACACGCTCGTCGGTCGTCTGGGCCGACAGGATGGTCGCTACACCGAGTTGGTAAGCGTTCGTGTGCGTCAGAGCGCAGTGTGCGTCAGGATATTCTTCGGCAAGCAAATCGAATACCTCGGTACTACGCTCCGCCCGGGCCGCTTTCGATTCCCTCGCCATGGTCCTCTTCGGATACGGGTTAGTTCAGACGTTCAGCGGAGATCCGGTCGGCCGCCATCCGCGGCGCCACTCACGGGCGCCTGTGCCCCGGCCCCCGAAAGCTTCCGGACCAGCCAGCCGTTGAGCAGCAGAAAGACTCCCACGGCGATCGCGAACTGAATCAGAACCGTCCCGATGTTGAACGCGGAGAAGAGCGTCCAGGTCGATCCGAATGACTCCCCTCGAGCCTGATATAGCCACCACGCCATGAGCACTACCGACTCCACGATCACCAGCCGAATGCTCCAGTCCCACCAGCCCCCGATGTGGATGTCTGAGTGCCCCGTGTTGATGTACTTGGCGCGCCACTCGGTCACACCGTACTTGAGCACGGCGAATGCGAAAAAGAAGCCCGAAAGCATCAAGCCTACACCCCACACCCAGTCCTGATTCGCGAAAAATGTGCCCGCTCCCGGTGTGTCCGTCCAGTTGAGCGCGCTGGGCGCTCCGAACGCGATGCCGGCTATCCCGACCATCGTAATGGCCCGGCCTCGCGTCAGACCCAGATCGATCAAGATGCGGCTGGCCAACTCGATCATGGCCACGAGGGACGTCCAAGCAGCGAACACCAGCGCCAGAAAGAACAAGGACATGAAAAACCGGCCACCTGGAATCAGTGCGAAGAGCTGGGGCACCCAGATGAACGTCAGCCCCTCGTTGCCCGCTCCCACGATCTGGTCGGCGGCGTCCGGCATCACCGAAAAGACGGTGCAGAGCACCATGATGCCCGCGAGAAGTGACATCGAGTTATTTCCGAAGCCGATGACGAATGCGTTGAGCGCCGTGTCCTCACGGCTCCTCATGTAGATGGCGTACGTGAGCACGAGCCCCCAGCCTGCGCCCGTGTCCCATGCGTTCTGGGTCAGCGCCTCCAACCATATTCTGGAGTCCGCGAGATCGGACAATCGCGGTGTGAAGAGGAACGCCAGTCCATCCGTGGCCCCGGGGAGAGTGACCGCACGGATCGCGAGCACGATGACCAGGAGAATGAGACTGGGAATCAAGAACCTCGCGGCCGTCTCGATGCCCTTCACACCGTTCGACACGACGAAGAGACCCATCCCCATAGCCACGATGTGCGTGACCAAGGCCGCCGGCGTGCCTGCATATCCCTCCCAGAAGGCTTCGGGCACCGCCGAGGGCACGGCCCCGGTGACGCTGGCAAGGAAAAAGCGGATGGTCCAACCCATCACCACGCTGTAGTAGAACATGATGGCGGTCGCGACGAAGGCCACCCACGCACCCATCCAGGCGAAGCCCGGACCGATCGTCTTCACGAACGCCCCGATCGTACCCGAACGCGTGGCCTTCCCCATCCCGAATTCGAGGATCAGGAGTGGTACGGACCAGAGAAGCAGGAAAACGGCCCACGCGACCAGGAACGAGCCCCCGCCGTTCGACGCGGCGATCCGCGGAAAACGCCAGATATTCCCGGTACCCACGGCCATGCCGAGCATGGCCAGAAGCATGCCCCAGCGGGAACTGAAGACTTCGGACCTAGGAGGGTGATCGGAAAGGGGGGTGGGTCGCGTTGCGGATGCCACGGCCCTAGCTCCTAGGCGGAGCGACGACGCCATAGCATTCGCTACGGCTAGGAGCTCCAACAACGGAGATGGGGTCGTGCCACCGCAACCCTTCAACTTGTAAGGTCATGTCATTCATACTCTTGGGCACATGGCGGTTGCGCGGTTGATCCTGCGTCTCTCCTCGTCGCCGTAGAAGAACTACGCCTCCTCGTCGTTCCTTGTCTGAACGCGCGCAAGCACCATGTGCGCGACCCGCTCCCCTTTCCGATCACCCTCCTGGACGACAATCCGGCCTCCCGACTCAGGTGAGGGATTCCCCGGCCAACCGCTCCTGGATCCAGCCCGGTACGGCCTCGGCGCCGACCCGCACCTGATCGAGCGTGTCCCGATCCCGGATCGTGACCGTACCGTCTTCGGACGTCTGCCCGTCGACGGTGATGCACCACGGCGTTCCCGCTTCGTCTTGGCGCCGGTAACGCCGACCGATGGAACCCGCCGCATCGTAAAACGAGGGGATCGATCGCGACCGTAGATCGGCGTGCAACTTCTCGGCGATTTCGGGCAGCCCATCCTTCTTCACCAGGGGGAATACCGCAGCCTTCAAGGGCGCGAGACTCGGTGACAGCTTGAGGAGCACACGCTCTTCGCCGTCCACGTCCTCTTCGCTGTAGGCATCGACCAGCGCCACCAGAACCGTGCGGTCCACACCCACCGCGGTCTCGACCACGTACGGGATGAACCGCTTATCCGCAGCCGTATCGATGTACTCGAGCCGCTTGCCAGAGTACTCCTGGTGCCGCCCGAGATCGAAGTCGGTCCGGTTGTGAATCCCCTCGAACTCCTTCCACCCGAACGGATACTCGTACTCGATGTCGAACGCCTTTTTGGCGTAATGCGCCAGCTCGTCCGGTCCATGCTCGTGGAAGCGGAGCTTCTCCTTGCGAATTCCCAGCGAGAGATGCCACTCCAGACGGGCGTCCATCCAGTAATCGAACCACTCGTCGTCGGTCCCCGGTTCAACGAAGAACTGGAGCTCCATTTGCTCGAACTCTCGTGTCCGGAATATGAAGTTTCCGGGGGTAATCTCGTTCCGGAACGCCTTTCCGATCTGCGCGATGCCGAATGGGACTCTCTGGCGAGCCGACGTCTGAACGTTCAGGAAGTTCACGTACGAGCCCTGAGCCGTCTCGGGCCGTAGATAGATGACGGCCGCATCGTCCTCCACCGGGCCCATGAACGTCTTGAACATGAGGTTGAAGAGGCGCGGTTCACCAAACGTGTCCTTGGTTCCGCAGGTGGGGCACTGGCCGCCCTCGACCTCAGGAAGGTCGGCACGGAAGCGCCGGTGGCAGTTGCCGCACTCCACCAACGGATCGGTGAAGCCGTCCACGTGTCCGGAGGCCTCCCAAACCCTTGGATGCATCAGAATCGACGCATCGAGCCCCTCGACATCGTCACGCTGATGCACCATCGCGCTCCACCAGCGTTCCTTGACGTTGCGTTTCAGTTCGATACCCAACGGACCGTAGTCCCACACCGACCCCGTTCCCCCGTAGATCTCCGACGACTGGAAGATGAATCCCCGGCGCTTGGCCAGGGACGTGAGTTTATCCATCACGGAGGTTTCAGCCATCGAGATCGATCCAGGGAGCCGGTTGTCGCGGTGAGTCGAAGCGATGGAAGCTAGACCGGCACGCCCGTCGCATCAACCGATCAAGAACCGCGGGAGGCAAGGCGGGTATACCGACCCGGAGTGGTGCAAAAGCCTCTCGAATGCCAGATTGTACCTCCTCCAGGAGGGTTCGCATGATAACGCTGACAGATAAAGCGCTCGAAGTGGTTCGTACCTACATGGACCAGAGCGACGGTGAGTTTACAGCATTGCGTATCGGCATCGCCGATGGCACGCCCCTGTCGCCCGACTTCGAGCTTACGCTCGTCGGGGCGGACGACATCGGCGAGAGCGAGCGAGAGGTGGAGGTGGGAGACCTGACGATCGTCGTCCAGGAGGAGTTCGTCCCCCGCCTCGAGGGAGCAACCGTGGATTTCGTCCAGCGCGTGAATGAGAGCGGCTTCGAGGTATCGCTGGGGACGACTCCGCAGTCCGCGGCACCGGCCCTCATCGGGCCACTCGCTGAACGGGTGAGGACGGTCTTGGAGACCGAGATCAATCCGGCCATCGCCTCGCACGGAGGCTCGATCACGTTGGTGGGCGTCGAAGACACCGAGATCTACTTGGAGATGAGTGGCGGGTGCCAAGGGTGCGCCATGTCACGAGTGACACTCCGCCAGGGAGTCGAACGCATGGTCCGCCAGGCGGTGCCCGAGGTGAGCGTGATCCACGACGTCACCGACCACTCGTCGGGTGAGAACCCCTTCTTCGAGGGGCCCACGGTTTAATCGCCTCGGAGGGCGATGTTCAGGTGAACGTTGACCCCGATCACACCCGCCCCCGGGCGGTCTCCCACCGTACGTACCGCCCGTGGTGATATATGGCGTAGCATTGCTTGCGGGGTGCATGCTGGCCGGCGTGTTCATAGGGGAGCTGATTGGTGAGCTGATAGGCATCGACGCGAATGTTGGCGGTGTCGGTATCTCCATGTTGCTGCTGATTCTGGTTGCCGCGAAAGGGCAGGCCAGCGGTCGCCTCCGCCCCATCTCCCAGACGGGCATCACCTTTTGGAGCGCGATCTACATACCGGTCGTCGTGGCGATGGCGGCCAGCCAAAACGTGGTGGCGGCCGTGAGGGGCGGGACCGCTGCAGTTCTGGCCGGAGTCCTAGCCGTTGTCGTCAGCTGCGCCCTGGTACCCGTGCTTAGCCGCATCGGCGGTGAACCGCCACCGCCGCTGCCGGATGTAGACGTCAAGCAGAGCGTATGACCACGGTTGTCGACCTCATGACGCAGGTAATGAGCCGATACGGCTTGATTACCGCCTTCGCCGTGGTGGGGATCACTGTGTGGGTGTCCTATCAGCTGTCCGCGCGTCTGACCAGAGGGCACCTTCACGGGTCGGCTATCGCCATTATGCTTGGCTTGCTGGCAGCATATGTTGGAGGTGTCATTACCGGAGGGGGCCGCGGCGTCGCCGATCTGGAGGTATTGGCCGGGATCGGATTGATGGGTGGCGGCATGCTTCGGGACTTCGCGATCATTGCCACCGCTTTCGGCGTGAATACGCGGGAGTTGGCGCGTGCCGGGGCGAGTGGGGTCATCTCTCTGTTTGCTGGCGTGTTTGTGTCGTTTACCATCGGCGCGGTGGTGGCCTATGGTTTCGGCTATACCGATCCCGTGAGTATGACGACGATAGGCGGCGGTGCGGCCACGTACATCGTGGGGCCCGTTACCGGTGCAGCCATCGGGGCTAGTTCGGATGTGATGGCACTCAGCATTGCCGCCGGGCTGATCAAATCCATGCTGGTGATGGCTGGAACACCGTTTGTCGCACCACTGATCGGATTAAACAATCCGCGTTCGGCGATGATTTATGGCGGCCTCATGGGCACCACAAGTGGAGTGGCGGGGGGGCTGGCCGCCACCGATGAACGCTTGGTTCCCTATGGCGCGATGACGGCTACTTTCTATACTGGATTGGGTGCCCTGTTAGGGCCTTCGGTGATTTTCTTGGTCATCAGGGCGATCATGGGCTAACAGTTTCTGTCTGACACGACGGCGCTGGATCGAGGAGAGACCGAAGTATGCCTGAACTTGAATTGGTCCGGCGGGCACAGAGTTTCGGGGCACGGGTTGCAGTGACATCAGATGGCCATGATCACTCGTACGACTCGCTGCTCTCAGTATCGGAGGGAATAGCCGCCAGTCTGCTCGACAGGTCGACCGACTTGGGTGAACAGCGAGTCGCTTTTCTTATCCCCGCGAGCTTTGAGTACGCAGCGGTCCAGTGGGGCATCTGGAGAGCCGGTGGAATCGCCGTGCCACTGAGCCTGTCCGCGGCAGACCCGGAACTCGAACATGTGATCACCGATGCCCAGGTTGATCGAATCATCGTACCCCAGGATTCACTGGCGAAGCTCAGTCCGCTTTGTGATCGGCTTTCGACGCCCCTGCTCAGTGTTGATCAGATCTCATCGGGCCGATCTGTGCCGTTGCCGCAGCTGGAGGCCCACAGGCGGGCAATGATTCTCTACACCAGCGGCACGACCAGCAAGCCCAAGGGTGTAGTGAGCACTCACGCTAATATTCAGGCGCAGATCACGACGCTGGTAGAAGCCTGGGGTTGGCAATCGGAGGACTCGATTCCGCTGTTTTTGCCGCTGCATCATATTCACGGCATCGTCAATGTGCTGAGTTGCGCGTTGTGGTCGGGAGCCAGGGTGGACTGTTTCAGCTCCTTCGATGCACCGGCAATTCTGGAGCGTGTGGCAGATAAGAAGTATTCGGTGTTCATGGCGGTTCCGACTATCTACGTAAAGCTGATCGCGAGGCTAGAGGCCACCGATGAGGCGGATCGGGCGCGCTGCACGGACGGCTTCGCCCACATGCGATTGATGGTATCGGGTTCTGCCGCTTTGCCGGCCAGTGTGCATGAACAATGGACACAATTGACGGGGCAGAAACTTCTCGAGCGTTATGGCATGACGGAAATCGGCATGGGGATCTCCAACCCTCTGCAAGGGGAGCGCAGGCCAGGTGCGGTGGGCAGGGCGCTGCCTGGCGTGACCATCCGATTAGTGAGTGAAGCCGGCGAATTGATCGAAGAGGAGGGCGAACCCGGAGAGATTCAGGTTCAAGGGCCCGCGGTGTTCTCCGAGTACTGGCAAAAGCCCGACGTGACGCGGGAATCTTTCGTGGACGGATGGTTCCGTACGGGGGATATGGCGGTGTTGGAGAACGGGTATTACCGCATCATGGGTCGCCTGTCGGTGGATATTATCAAGTCGGGCGGATACAAGCTCTCAGCCCTGGAAATTGAGAGCACCTTGCTGACGCATCCGGCGATCCGCGAGTGTGCCGTGGTCGGCGTACCGGACGATACCTGGGGGGAGGCGGTGGCAGTTGCCATCGTGACCCGTGACGGGGAACACATCGAACTTCCGGCTCTCAAAGAGTGGGCCACTGAGCGCATGTCCGCGTACAAGATTCCCAAGTCGCTGTTGCTGTTGGAGGGTTTGCCGAGAAACGCCATGGGCAAGGTGACCAAGCCAGCCGTCCAAGATCTTTTCGACTGAAGGGGTCAGCTTCGTTCAAGCTTCATTCAAGAAACTCCCGAAGGTCGCAGTGAGTCCCGAGCCCTACCGGATCCTCAACGCTGAAGCGAGCACACCATGGACCATTTGAATCGTCGAGATTTCGTCAAGAAAGCCGGTCTCGGCGCTGCCGGCACGGGCGTGCTGGCCGGGTGCGGGGGTACCGAAACACAAAGTGCGAGCGGAGACGGCGTCGTCTCGGGCCCCCGAGTAAGTTGGCGCATGGCGACGAGCTTTCCGCCGAGCGTGGACGTTCTCAACGGAGCCGCTTTACTCGTCGCGGACCGGGTCGCAGCTCTTACGGGCGGACGGTTCACGATCCGTGTATTCCCGCCCGGCGAGCTCGTCCCTGCGCTCCAGGTCATGGACGGCGTGCAGTCCGGGACGGTCCACGCCGGCTACACGAGCGACTATTACTACATCGGCAAACACCCGGCGCTAGCGTTCGGAACCTCCATCCCCTTCGGGCTGAACGCGCGTCAGCAGACGGCCTGGCTTCACTACGGGGGCGGCCTGGAAATGCTCCGGGAGATCTACACGGACTTCGGAATGACCTCGATTCCCTGCGGTAACACGGGAACCCAGTTCGGCGGGTGGTTCCGGAGACCCGTCGAAACGCTTGCCGACCTGCGTGGCGTGCGCATGCGCATCCCCGGACTCGCGGGAGAGATCATGGCGCGCCTGGGCGTCACGGTCCACGTCCTTGGCGGCCCTGACGTCTTTCCGGCGCTGGAGCGAGGCGCAATCGACGCCGCGGAATGGGTCGGACCCTACGACGACGAGAAGCTCGGCTTCCACGAGATCGCGAAGAACTACTACGTCCCAGGGTGGTGGGAGCCCGGACCGTCGACCGTTCTCCAGATCGGCCTCGCCGCCTGGAACGACCTGCCGCCCTCCTACCAGGCCGCGTTGGAGAGCGCGTGCAATGACGCCACCCGCATGACGCTGGCCCGCTATGACATTGAAAATCCTCCGGCACTTGCGCGTCTCACCAATGAACACGGTGTGACCTTGAGGAGATTCTCCAACGAGATCCTGGAGGCCGCCTAGACCGAGAGCGAAGCCTACCTAGAGGAGCAGGCCGCCGCGAACGATGACTTCCGGCGGATCTACGCGTCGTGGAGGGCCTTCCGAGACGAAAGCTTCCCGTACTTCGCCAGCAACGAGTCGGTGTACGCCGACTTCGCGTTTTCCAGGACCTAGAGGGCAGCGGGCTCCCGACGTACCGCGGCCACGCCTCGTCGTCGTTCCTCGTTTGAACGCGCACAAGCGCCCTTTGAGCGACCCGCTGCACTCCTCAAACCGCGTTCTACACCCGCACCCAGGCGATCAAGCCCCCGAGCACGATCAACTGGATCACGATGAATGGGATAGCCCCTCGGTAGATCGTGGTCGTAGCGATGCTCGGCGGTGCGACCCCCCTGAGGTAGAAGAGCGAGAAGCCGAACGGGGGTGTGAGGAATGACGTCTGGATGTTGACCGCCAGTACGATCCCCAACCAGGTGAGGTCGATGCCCAGAATCTGGGCAGGCGCGACGATCAGCGGCACGATGATGAAGGCGATCTCGAAAAAGTCGATGAAGAAGCCGAGCCCGAAGACGACGGCGTTGACGACGAGCAGGAAGCCGAGCGATCCGCCTGGCAGCTCGGTGAGCATGTCGGCGATCCAGAGGTCCCCCTCGAGCCCTCGGAACACGAGCGTGAACGCGGTGGATCCGATGAGCAGGAAAATGACCATGATTGTGAGGCGTGTCGTATCCTTCATCGCCGCCTTCAGGGCCTCCATGGACAGCCGCCGGTGCGTGGCTGCGAGCCCCATGGCGCCTAGAGCGCCCAGCGACCCGGCCTCGGTGGGGGTGGCCACGCCGGCAAAGATGCTGCCCAGCACCACCAGTATCAGGACCAAGGGCGGGAGCATCGAGCCCATGACACGGCGGAGCAGCTCCGCACCCGGGATGTCGAGCGACTCCGCGGGCATGGCGGGTGCAGCGTCCGGTCGCACGATGGCGACGCCGATCACGTAGACCACGTAGCTTCCCGGCAGAGTACCGGTGGCGTGAATCACGGCAAGGAATCGTCTAAGTTCAACCAGGACTGCACGATCTGCCGCACTTGCCGTCCTACCATACCTGATGCTGCCGTGCTTAAAGGGCGGGGAAACGGCATCAAATGGCGGTATGACTGGCGGGCATCTCGAACCCGGATCAAGGACCAGTTGTTTGGGGTCAGCGCCGGTCCATTCTGGTCGGTACTATTTGCGGACTGTGTCTTCCTCCTGATCGTCATTACTTATCGTTGTCTCCCGAACTACTCCTACCGCGGGCGGCGAACCAGTAGGCCAGGATGCCGCTTCCGATTGGGAGGGTCGCCAGGAACAAGTCCTTTGCCTCAGCCATGCCGGTGGCGTCGGAGCCGAGCCAGAGGAGCAAGCCGCAGAGGATGGCACCGAAGAGGAACACGTAGAGGGCGGCGCCGTAGGTGCCGGCAACCTCGTCGAAACTCGACGCATAGACGAAACTCGACGCATAGACGTAAGGCTCGGCGAGGTCCTTGACGAGCCGTTGGAGCGCTCCATCGAGTGTCGCGTCGTCTCGTAGTCGCGGCATGTAGACGTAGGAGGCGAACCAGTCGCGGATTTTCTCGATAGGGATATGCGGCTGGTCCACAGGCCATACGGGCTCTAGGCTTCGGGCGAGATTCTGGGGTCCCATCTCCGCGATCACGGTGCCGTCAGTGCTGACCTTATCCCAGACCGCCTGCGGGATGCTCTTCGCCCCGCCGCGGTTGATCAGCCGCGTCGAGTGCATGACGTAGCCGGGCCCTGCATTCGAGGCGCTGCCTTCTCTTTCGGGCGGTGCCGGATGCAGCACGTGAACCCAAGCGCTGCGAACGCTCTGCAGAAGGGCGTCGCGGCTGTGTCGGGCCTGTGTTTCGGCATCGCTGGCCTGCGCGCGGGTCAGATTTTCCCTCAGGTCGGCATCCGTCAGCATAGATTGCCATGCGCGCTCCCGCCGGGCGTTCTGGCGGGCTGCATCGATGTTCGTAACATCCGCTGCAGCGAAAACAAGGGCATTCCGATAGCGGCGCTGTCCGCTGCCCCGCCGTTCGGTCGTCTCGCTGGCCGCAGCGACTGCCAGCGACTTGGGCCCGATGTTCGGGTCGTGGGGCACCGAGGGCGGCAGGACGATCAGCGCCGTGGCGCGGCGATCCTCGACGTCGGTCAGGTTGTCCGGCGCGGCATGCACCCGGGGGAACCCTGCGCGGCTGCGCTGCTCCTCGCGCAGGACTTCGATGATGCGGCGGTCCGCGGCCTCGTCGCTCACGTCTTGGGCACGGTGTCGGCGGTCAAGTCCCGAGTTGTGTGTAAAAGTGAGAGGAAGCTCCTTGATGCTTCGGTTAGCTGCCTTGGCGAGCTCCTTGGGTTCGAGGAGTGAGAGGTCCAGGTAACGGCGCTCGCTCCAGACCGCAGTAGTCCTCAGAGCAACCGCGGTGATGAGGCGGAGCGCACTGGCTCGGTCGGGGAAGGCACCGGCGCTCCGGATTCGACGCTTGATCTCGATGTGCAGGCGCTCGAGGCTGTTCGTGGTGCGTAGCCTGGCCCAGTGGGGCTCGGGAAACGCGTAGAACTGGGTGGCGGCCGTGAAGCCCCGCTCGAGCACCCTCATTGCCTCGGGGAGTTCATTGTGCCAGCGCGCCGTGATCTCGGCCAGGCGCTTCTTCGCCTTAGCGAGCCCGGGGGCCCGGAAGACGGCGGCAACCTCGCGCGCCACACGCTTGCGCAGGCGATGCGGGACCTCGGCCAGCACGTTGCGTTGCAGGTGCACGGTGCAGCGCTGACGGCGCACCTCAGGCAGGAAGCGGCGCAGCGCAGCTGCCAGGCCCGCGTGCTCGTCGGCGATCACCAGTTCGACGCCGCTGAGACCTCGCTCCAGGAGCTGCTCGAGGAGCTCCGACCAACTGTCCTCTGACTCCTCAGGGCCTAGCGTGATGGCCAGGAACGCCACACTCTCAGCCGGAGAGCACTAGCCCCTGCCCAAATTCTACCGACTACCGTGTCGAGATCAGGATGAACGGATCGACGACCCTATGGGTCGCGCAACGTCTAGAAGGCAAACCAACGTGAGCCAGTTCCCGCACGTCGGGACCCCGGCCGCCACTCACCGTGGACACATCCGTTGTGGCGGGGCGGCCTACCGACCACCCCACCCCACCCCGGTCATCCTCGTGTTGGCGGCCTTCGCAGGCTCGGCGTGGCTCGTGTCCTGCGGGGACAGCGCGGTCGGGCCAGCTCCCCCGCCTCCCCCTCCCCCCAACCGCGCCCCGGTCCTGGCGGGCTCGATCCCGGCCCAGACCGTGGCCGTGGGCGAGACGGCTGTGGTGGATGTCTCCGCCTACTTCACCGATCCGGACGGGGATGCGCTGAGCTACGCAGCGTCTTCCTCGAACCCGTCGGTGGCTGTCGTTTCCACTTCAGGAGCGACGGTGATGATCACCGCGGTGGCGAAGGGCTCCGTGACGGTGACCGTGACGGCCACCGATCCCGGCGGCCTCACCGCCACACAGACTCTTGAGGCTACCGTCCCCAACCGGGCGCCGGAGGCGAGGGGCTCGCTCCCGGACCAGACCGTCCAAGCCGGCCAGACAGCCACGCTCGACGTCTCGCCCTACTTTACCGACGCCGACGGGGACGCGCTGAGCTACGAGGCCGCCTCGGACGCTTCGAGCGTGGCCACGGCGAGTGTCTCCGGAAGCGACGTCACGGTGACCGGCGAGGCGCCGGGGAGCGCGACGATCACGGTGACCGCCACCGACCCCGGAGGCCTCAGCGCCATCCAGACCTTCGAGGTCACCGTAGACGCGGCCAGCGGCGGATTGGATCTCAACGCTCTCTTCGCCCCGCCCACGGCGGATGAGATCACACAGGTAAAGGAGGAATGGGATACCCGAACCCCCGAAGTCAGCGGGGTTCGCCCTGAACTGGACGATGAGGTTCCCGCGGGATTGGGATCCGTCAGGGTCCGGATCCTTTCTCACACCGTGGGTGGGCACAGGCACTACGGGGCCGTGGTGACTCCGGTGGGCGCCGCCGACCCAGGCTCCCTTCCCGTGATCCTCTATGCCCACGGCGGGGACGACGGCGTGAATATCGACCAGATTGTGTTGGTGAACACACTCCTTCAGTTCCAGGGGCTGAGCGCGGCCTTCGTAGTTCCGTCCTATCGGTCGGAGCCCCTCCAGCTCGGTGACGAGGTGTTCTTGTCCGAGGGCCCGCCGAGCCCTTGGGACCGGGACGTCGACGATACCATCTCACTCCTTTCCGTCGCACTCGAGCAGGCGCCGGAGCTGGACGAGGAGAGGGTGGCCATCCTGGGGCTCAGCCGGGGGGGCGGCGTGGGCCTCCTCACGGCGGCACGCGATAAGAGGATCAAAGCCGTCGTCGAGTTCTTCGGCCCGACGGATCTGTTCGATGAATATGCACGTGAGATCTTCGAGGAGGCCCTCGAGGGCAAGCTGCGGGATCTCCCCGGTCTCGATTACCTCAATGAGATCCTCCTCTTGCCCTGGAAGCTGGGTGTTCTCTCCGATGCAGAGGCTCGGCTCGAGCTCGTCCGCCGTTCCGGAGTGTACTTCGTGGATCGGCTCCCGCCAGTCCAAATACACCACGGGACAGAGGACGCGGTCGTGGCCGTCAGCCAGGCCTACCGGTTGATCGCGGCGATGAAGGCGGCGGGAAAGACAGATTTTGAGGAGTACATCTATGCTGGTGGTACCCATGATTACACCACCCTTCTAGGAGCTCCCGCGCGTACCGCTGAGTTCCTTCGCCCCTTCCTCTTCGAGCTCGGGGAACGGGAGAGAGCGGGTGGCCCGTCCGTCCGAGGGGCCGGGAGCCGCTGGACGGATGGAGCAGGCGGGGGAGATCGACGGAGAGAGCGCTTACGAGCAGATGAGGCAGACCGTGAGAGAGCCAGCCGGACGCTGACGTCCTGGCAGTTTCCGTCGCACGATAGGCCCTAGCGCCGTGGCCCGGAGCAGGACTGTGGCCCCCGCCGCTGAGCGACTCGACTCTGGAGGACCAGAGCCAGCTGGACGGCCTAGAGCTAGTGCGGCGCGGTGTGCCTTTCGAGTGCGGATCCCATCGTGTCCGAGCCCTCCGATTGGTTGTGATAAGTGTAAACTCCGGAGCTACGCGGAGCAGGTGCGGGAGATCTACGGAGAGCAGGCTTATGAGGAGCCGGAAGCGGGTCTGGGAGAGGGCAAGCCAGCCTCTGGTGCCCTCGCGGTTCCCGTCGCACGATAGGCCGCAGCGCCGTGGGCCGGAACGCGGCGGACCGGAGCGGGACTCTGGCCCCAGCCGCTGAGCGGCTCTGGGTACGCCCAGATCCGGTATCTTCCGGGAGGAAAAGGGTTGAGTAACGGTTTTCGGATTTCAGAGAACGCTGGATCACATCCGAGCCATGATCTCTCGGCTTCAAGGGCTCGCTCTGCTCCACGGCCTCGCCGAACTCTCCTGGCGTCATGGCGTCGAGGGCCCGGAGCCCGGCCCGCACGATCTGGCTCTTTGTGAACCTCAAGCCCTGACGCAGACCCCGTGTCTGGAGCGTTTCGATGAGCTGGTGATCCTCGATCCTAGCCCACACCCGCATCTTCGAGGCGGAGGCCGGCGGGGGGGCACCGCTCCTTCGTCCGCCTCGCGAACAACGGCAGCACCCGACTCTCGAACCGCTCCTCGACGCCCCGAACCCGAGGGCGTCGAGCAATCGAGCCGCCTGCGGGTCAGTGCCCTCCGATGCACACCGCCGCGCTCGGGTTCCGCCGGGTGCGACGCTTTGCCCAGACCGGCCTCCCGGTCGCGCTACGTCCCGTGACCAAGCTTCCAGCGAGCCATGTGGGGGCGGTGGCGCTGGCGGCGGTGTCCAACAGCTCGCGTACCGTACTGGCTATCTCTAGCCGTTACAAGCGATTGGGAGATTTCCCAATGGTTGACTTTCTTGCAAACGGCTCTTCACTGTTCCGGGCATGGAGACGCGGAAGCAGCAGTTCAAGTCGGCGGTGAGCGATGCGATCGTTCACCTCCAGGGAAGCGAAGAGGCGCTCGCGCCATTCGGCTGGACGGGAGAAAAGGCCGGGTGGATCGCGTTCGTCTGCCTCCACAGCGGCGCGTTCACCCGCGTCCAGTGCGCGCGATTCCTCGATGCACACCCGGAACAGGTGCGGCGCTTCGTCCACGCGCTGATCGCGCAGGGCCTGGCCGCCGAGGACACCGTGCCCGGCATCCGGGGGATCGGCCGCGTGTGCCGCATCTTCTCCCGGCGGATCTACCGGGCCATCGGAGCCGAGCACATCCGCCACCGCCGCGACGCCTCGCCCGCCGTACTCATGCGGCGCCTGCTCTCGCTCGACTACGTGATCGAGCATCCCGGCTTGCCTTGGCTGGCCACCGAAGCCGAGAAAGTCGCCGCGTTCGAGGCCCTCGGCATCGAACACGGGCTGCTGCCCGTCCGGGTGTACCGGGGTGCCGCCGGTGCGACTCGGCGCTACTTCCCGGTAAAGTACAGCAGTATGATCGCGAACATCGTCCCATGCGGTCCCATAGTATTCCGTAAAGCGTTTGATTACAATGTGATACGGCATATCAGAGCCGTGTTCACAGGCTCCCTCTTGTGCCGGGTCGTACCGTATTGTACCATTGTGTATCCGTCGATATGTGATACACAGGTAGGATACACCACATGCGTAAACGACCCCTTACGGCCGCCTTCGTGGCGCGAGTGAAGACGCCGGGACGCTACGGCGACGGCGGGCTCGGCGGGCTCGGCCTGTACCTCCGCGTCCACCGAATGAAGTCCGGGCGCGTCTCCAAGTCCTGGGGCCAGCGCATTCGAGTGGGAGGGAAGCCGACCAATCTCGGACTGGGCTCGTACCCGGTCGTGACGCTCAGGGAGGCGAGAGAGAAGGCGCTGGAGAACAGGCGGGCAGTCCATTGGGGCCACGACCCGAGAGACGCGGGGGTTCCCACCTTCGAGGCGGCCGTCGAGAAGGTGATCGCTATCCACTCGCCGACCTGGAAGAACCCATCCCGCATGGCCGGGCAGTGGCGGCAGACGCTGCGGGACTACGCCGATCCGCGCATCGGCCGGAAGCGCGTGAGCGAGGTCGCGACGGCCGACGTGCTCGCCATCCTCAAGCCCATCTGGTCGAGCAAGCCCGCGACCGCGAGGGCCGTGCACCAGCGGATCGGCGCGGTGATGAAGTGGGCCGTCGCGAAGGGCTACCGGCCGGACAACCCGGCGGGGGACACCATCGCCGCCGCGCTGCCGCGCAACGGCAACGCCATCCGGCATCACAAGGCGCTCCCGCACGGCGAGGTGGCGGCGGCTCTGGCCAAGGTCCGCGACTCGGAGTCCCATGCCGGTGTCCGGCTGGCGCTCGAGTTCATGGTCCTGACCGCGACACGCTCGAACGAGGTCCGGGGCGCGGCGTGCGACGAGGTCGAGCTCGATGTCTGGACCATTCCCGCCGACCGCATGAAGGCGAAGCGCGCTCACCGGGTTCCCCTGTCGGGGCGAGCCTTGGAGATCCTCGAGGAAGCCCGGAAGCTCCACGGCGGCGGCGGGATCGTGTTCCGGGGCGCGAAGGGAGGAAGGATCCACGCCTCGATGTTCAGCAAGTCGCTACGGCGTCTCGGCATCACAGGAACGCCCCACGGGATGAGGTCCTCGTTCCGCGACTGGTGCTCGGAGACGGGCGTGGCGCGCGAGGTGGCGGAGGCGGCGCTTGCACACAAGGTCCGCAGTCAGGCCGAGGCCGCCTACGCCCGCTCGGACCTGCTGGACCGGAGGCGCGAGGTCATGCAGGCCTGGGCCGCGTATCTCGCTGGCAAGCGTCGAGATCCGGAGGCCGAACCGATCCGCTGAGGCGCTGGCTCATGACCCGTTACCTGTCATGAGCCAGCCTACCCTTTGGGGCCACGCTTCGCGGGTCCCCGGCAGGGGCTGGCGGGGGGTGCTCCGCCCCCTTCGATCCCCCGGAGGTCCGCGCTCCGGCGGAGCGCGTCCTGACGGCTGATCGCCGCACGGTCACCGCCTCCGCCCACGGATCGCCGGCCGAGCTCACCGACTGGCGGGCCAAGACCGCGGTCGCTGGCGTGCCGCTCTCGGCTTCCTCCAGGATGCCCTGAATCAACTCCTGGGCTCTCTCCCCTAGCCAACCCTCGAGCATACGTCGGCCCGGTGGACTCACTCCCCACTGCCCCGGTCGGCCTGACTCGGTGTTGGACAAGACCGATGCCGCCAGTGAACCGTTCGACGTGATATCTTCCTTGAATCGCCGGATGGGAGCCTCACGGCAGAGGCTCGTCCGAATCGCTGGGAAGACACGATGGCCGGATCGAACAAGAAGCTGCTCGCTGCGGTGGAGGCGTATTTCGCCGATCTCCGGCGCGTGCGCGCATCGGGCGGCGCGACGGGAGAGCGCTCGTACTATCCGGCGCTGGAGGGCTTGTTGCGCGCGGTCGGATCCACGCTCAAGCCCAAGGTGTTCTGCGTGCTGGAACTGGCGGATCAGGGGGCCGGCCATCCCGACTTTGCCCTGTACACGGCGAGGCAGGTTCAGAAGGGCCGTCCGAGGCCGGGGCAGGTTCCCGAGCGTGGCGTCGTCGAGGTCAAGGGCGTTGGTGACGATGCTTGGTTGACGGAGAAATCCGATCAGGTGAGCCGCTATTGGGACCGTTACCGTCTGGTTATGGTGACGAATTTACGGAACTTCGTCTTGGTGGGCGCGGACGGCGTGGGCGGCCCCGCTAGACTCGAAGCCTTCCCCTTGGCCGAGGATGCGGACGACTTCTGGCGCAAGGTGGAGAGGCCCCGCGCCTTCGCCGGGCAGGTCGGCGCGGGCCTCGGCGAGTATCTGGCCCGGGCGCTCTCGCACCGGGCCGCTCTGGCCGAGCCGAAGGACTTGGCGTGGCTGCTCGCTTCCTACGCACGCGACGGCTTGGCCCGTGTCGAGGCGGCGGGGAACGCGCCATCGCTCCTTACGGTCCGGTCGGCGCTGGAAGAAGCACTCGGGATTCGGTTCGAGGGCAGGCGCGGGGAACGCCTTTTCCGTTCGACGCTCATTCAAACGTTGTTCTACGGCGTCTTCTCCGCGTGGGTGCTGTGGTCACGGCAGACGAGGAACAGCGATGGCCCGCTGTTCGAGGGCGGCTACAATCCGGCGCGGTTCCGGTGGCACGACGCGGGCTGGTACCTGCGTGCGCCCGTGCTGCGAGCTTTGTTTCATCAGTTGTCCGACCCGGGACGTTTGCAGTCGCTCGACCTGGTCGAGGTGCTGGACTGGACGGCTGCGGCACTCGACCGCGTGGACCGGGCCGAGTTCTTCTCGCGGTTCAACGAGGGCGAGGCGGTGCCGTATTTCTACGAGCCGTTCCTCGAAGCCTTCGACCCCGCCCTCCGCAAGCAGTTGGGCGTCTGGTACACGCCGACGGAAGTGGTCCGCTATATGGTGGCCCGTGTGGACAAGGCGCTGAAGGACGATCTCGGCATTTCCGACGGACTCGCGGCGGAGAACGTCTATGTGCTGGACCCGTGCTGCGGCACGGGGGCCTATCTGGCGGAAGTGCTCCGACGCATCGCTCTCAATCTCCAAGGACAAGGACGCGGTGCGCTCGCGGGCGTGGCGGTGAGGAAGGCGGCAACCGAGCGGGTGTTCGGATTCGAGATCATGCCCGCGCCGTTCGTCGTCGCGCATTTGCAGGTCGGCCTGACCATGCAGAACCTCGACGCGACGCTGGCGGACGACGGAACCGAGCGCGCGGGAGTATTCCTCACCAACGCGCTGACCGGATGGGAGCCGCACATGAACAAGCCGCTCCCCTTCCCGGAGCTTGAAGAGGAACGCGACCGGGCGGATCGGGTGAAGCAGGAGACACCGATTCTGGTGATCCTCGGGAACCCGCCCTACAACGGCTTCGCGGGCATGGCGGTGGACGAGGAACGCGAGCTCTCGGAAGCCTATCGCACGACGAGGCGCGTGCGCCGGCCCGAAGGCCAGGGCCTGAACGACCTCTACGTCCGCTTCTTCCGCATGGCGGAGCGGCGCATCGCGGAGAAGACCGGCCAGGGCGTGGTCTGCTTCATCTCCAACTATTCCTGGCTCGACGGGTTGTCCTTCACCGGGAGGCGGGAGCGCTTCCTCGAAGCGTTCGACGCGATCCGGATCGACTGCCTGAACGGCGACAAATACAAGACCGGCAAGGTCGCACCGGACGGTTCGCCCGACCCGAGCATCTTTTCCACCGAGGGAGATCCGGTGGGTATCCAGGTGGGCACGGCCATCTCGACGCTGGTGCGCAAGGGGGACCACGAGCCCGCCAAGTCGGTTGCGTTCCGGCATCTCTGGGGACAGGCCAAGCCGGCAGAGTTGATCGCCACGGCCGAGGCGGAACCGGACGTCCTCTACTCTGAGATCGAACCTGTACTACCGCTGGGCCTTCCCTTCGTGGAGATGGCGGTGAGCGCCGACTGGTTCGACTGGCCCGCGTTGCCCGATCTGTTCCCGGCGTCGTTCCCCGGCGTCACGACCAGCCGCGACAAGTTCCTCGTTGATGTCGATCTCGACCGGCTGCGGACACGCGTCGCGGATTACTTCGACTCGAACCTGAGCCACGAGGAAATCACGCGGCGTTATCCGGGTGCCATGAAGACCACGGCACGGTTCCACGCCCGCGCGGTTCGCGACGCGTTGTTGAAACGCGGTGGTCCGGATGAATCTGGATTCATCCGCTTCGCGTACCGACCATTCGACAACCGCTGGCTCTATTGGGAAAGCGACACGAAGCTGCTTGACGAGAAGAGGGCCGACTACAGGCCGCATGTGTTCGAAGGAAACATGTGGATCGAAGCCCGTACACGCGACGCAAAGGAAGATTTTTCCCGTGGAACCTTAGTCAGTTATCTTGCTGGTGACTTCGGAAACGGAAGGTCACACTTCTTTCCTGCTTGGCTCCGCAATGATGGCGTCGGAACCGATGTTGAGGGACCACGCCGGGCAAATCTCTCCGTGATGGTGCAACGCTATCTCGATCGTCTCGGCGTCGGTGTCGAGGATCTATTCCACCATGTTCTCGCCGTTCTCCACGATCCGGCTTACCGGGAGGCCAATGCCGGAGCACTCCGGATGGGATGGCCGCGCCTCCCGCTGCCCGGCTGGCCAGACGGCGAGGCTGAAGGAGCAGCTGAGGCGCTCGCCCGGTCGGCGACACATGGGCGCGAGCTAGCCGCTCTACTCGATCCAGAAATGCCGGTGCCCGGCGTCACTCGAACCCCGCTGCGTCCCGCCGCCGCCGCTATCGCTGTTCCGTGTACCGTCGGGGGACGCAACATGGCGGGCGCCGATTTCGTCGTCACCGTCGGCTGGGGGCACTACGGGTCGGGCGACGCTGTGATGCCCGGCCGAGGCCGCGCCGAGGAACGAGCCTACACACCGGAGGAAACTACGGCCATGTTGGACGCGTTGCCGGTTCTCGGCGACAAGACCTTCGATGTCTACCTCAACGGGGAGGCATTCTGGCGCAACATCCCCGCCGCGGTCTGGGACTACAGGCTCGGTGGCTACCAGATCCTCAAGAAGTGGTTGTCATACCGGGAGCACAGGGTACTGAGCAGGAAACTTCGTGCCGAGGAAGTTCAGCACTTCACCGACACCGCACGGCGAATTGGCGCGCTACTGCTGGCGTCATCCGACGGACCCGAGAGGAGGCCGCAATGACCGAAAAGATCATCGACAGGAACCCCGACATCTTGGGCGGAACTCCCGTGTTCTCGGGGACCAGGGTTCCCGTGCGGATCCTGATGGAGCACCTCGAGGCCGGCGACCGGCTCGACGACTTTCTGGACGACTACCCCACGGTAACGAGGGAGCAGGCCGTCGGGCTGCTCGAACGGATGACGGCGCAACTTGTGGGCGATGCCCGGTGAGGGTGTTGCTGGACGAATCCGTTCCAAGGCGGCTCGCGTCGGCGTTTCCCGAGTCGTTTGGAACGCGCACCGTGCAGCAGATGGGCTGGGCGGGGTGCACGAACGGAGAGTTACTGCGCCTCGCGGCGGACCACGGGTTCGATGTCCTCGTCACGGTGGACCAAGGTTTCGCGTATCAGCAGAACGTCCGGGATCTTCCGATCCCCGTCGTCATCATGATCGCGGCTCGCACCCGATTGCAGGAGTTGAGACCGCTTGTCGCGGAAGTGATCGTTGTCCTCTCGGGCGATCCCGGGCGCCGAATCCACCGTGTCGTGGCCTGAGAGCCCTTGCCAAAGGGGGCGCGCACGCGTCGAGTCCGACAGGTCGGCGGCGTCGGGAGCGCAGCGCTGATGCCGAACCGACCGTCGGAGCGCGGGGCCTCCGAATCCGCTC
This sequence comes from Longimicrobiales bacterium, assembly GCA_965219445.1. Classification (GTDB taxonomy): domain Bacteria; phylum Gemmatimonadota; class Gemmatimonadetes; order Longimicrobiales; family Gaopeijiaceae; genus UBA822. The sequence continues at coordinate 1,186,749 of CBDCNQ010000005.1, forward strand.
CAGCGCTCGCGCAACTGGACGACTGGCTATCCCCTCCGTCCTATTCGCTCAGCGCCCCGGTGGACACCTGTGCGATGTGCTTCATTGCCTCGTTCAGCTTGCCGAGCCGCACGCGGTTCGCGTCTCCGGTGTCTCTGGCGTCTTGATGCGCGAGCCAACGGTTGTAGAGCAGATCCAGCACCCCGACAGGCACCACGTCGGTGACCATGCGGGGGTCTCCGTCCTCACCCGTCTCCGCCAAGTCGTTGGCCACCAGCGAGAGCAGATGACACGCCAGCGTGACGACTTGCGACCTGTTGAGCGGTCCCAGCCCGGCAAGTACGAGGATCGAATCCCCCGCCAGTCCGTTGGCGACGGAAGCGGCCTCCGGAGTCAGGCGAACGTGTGTTGTCTTTGCCATGTTGGCCTCCATGCTGAGTATGTTACCACAAAACGGTACCACAGATAGCTAGCCAGGTCAACGCCGGAGGCCCCTGGAAGTCTCTTGGGGGGGATCGAAGGGGGGGCGTGAGCCCCCCTCGCCAGCCCCTGCCGGAGACATGCGAAGCGTGGCCACGAGGGGTATGCTGGCTTAGCCACCTTAGAGTGGCTCAAGCCAGCCCTGCGGACGTCTCCGAAACGCTCCCGCGCGCCGCCCCGAACGGCGGGCACCGGGCCGTCGCGGGCAAGCTCCCCGGCGTCTCGGTCGCCAGCCTCACGGGCGACGAGGACGACGGACGACCCGTCACTCCTTGGCGATGGCCGGCACCGTCTGCCGCGCCGCGCTTTCCGCCCTGCCCCTACCCTTCGAAGACCGGCGATCGTCGATTCTGGGCGATCCTACGGCCCGTACGTTCCCCGAAACGCCTCCAGACCGCCCGGAAATGGCCTCTGAGCCCATGGCGGGGGGCGAAGGGTGAGTTCAGGCCCCGGTACTTGCTCTCCGGCCCCCCAGATACTCCGCCCACTGCTCCATCAGGACGCGTCGGCGCTCGAACAGGTCCGAGCGGGCGTAGGCTGCCTCCACCTGGTTGCGGACCACGTGCGCCAGCGCCGCTTCCATGACCGCGTGCGGCGCGTCCGTCTGCTCCGCCGCCCAGTCGCGGAAGCTCGAACGGAACCCGTGCGGCACGGCCGCGATCCCCAACTCCCTGAACAGATCGCTGAAAGCCAAGGCCTGCAACTGCAACCCCCTTGCGGACGGGAACACCAACTCCGACCGGGCCGCGTGTGCGTTCGCCTCGGCCAGAATCTCCCGCGCCCTCCGCGACAGAGGCACCCGGTGCTCACGCCGGCTCTTCATCCGCTCCGGAGGGATCGTCCACACGCCGCCCTCCACGTGGATCTCCTCCCAGCGAGCCCCGCGCACCTCCCCGGACCGGCAGGCCGTCAGCGCCAGGAACTCGATGCCCAGCTTCACGGATGCTCCTGCCCCGGACCGGCGGATCGCGTCGATCGCACCGGCCACCTCCCCGTAGGGCAGCGCCCTGAGGTGCTTCTGAACGCGGCCGGGCTTCGGCAACGCCGCCCTGATCGCCTCGCCCGCCGGGTTGTCCACCCGGTAGCCAGTCGGCCTGGTGGGGGAAGTCCATCGGCTCGCGGTACTTGAAAGAAGTTGTCGAGCCCACAATCCTCAGATGGCGAAACCATTGGGCAAGGAACCAACCGTAGCCCGAGTTCCCCCAATTGCAGTTCGCTGGCTCTCGACAAGTCACCTTGGCGCGAGCGTCGTCCCGATAAGCTCGCCGACTTGACGGTGACCCGGGCCGCCCAAGGGCTGGGCGGCACCCGGCAGGCGCTCTCGGAGCCGGTGAACGGGCGAACGAGGATCTCGGTCGAGATGGCGATCCGGCTGTCGAAGGCCTTCGGCTCGGCGCCCGAGACTTGGCTGGGGATGCAGATGGCCTACGATCTTCTGGCAGGCCCGCGACCGCGCCGAGGAGATCGCGGTGGAGCGCTTTGTGTCGGCGGGGAGCTCGAACCGTCACGAGACGATATGGCATGAGGCATTCCGACGCCTCATGCGACGTCTTCGGCGCGGGAGCGGGCTGCGTCCGAGCCTCCGGATCTCTCCGTTTCTGCGTGTTGCTCCCGTAAACCCAGCGGGTAACGCGACTTACGACGTTCGGACACACCATGTGATACACGCAGCCCGTAGCGTGTAGCCAAGTCGTTGTCCCATCGGGACTTGCGAAGACTGATCCCTGCTTCCCGGTAAAGCTGCCCGTCGCGCTGGACGCCGAGCGCGCCGTCTTCGTCTACGCCGATCCCGGCCACGCGACCGCGACCGCGCTCCGGTCCTGGGGCGCCGCGCACCGCGAACTCTGGCTCGCGCTCCAGACACGGGGCCGGTGCGTCGAGTTAGTGGCAGTCGGTCGCACCACGCGGGAGCTTGAGCGGGCACGGCGAGTCATGCGCCACTGGGCCGAGCCCTCCGGTCCAGCCGAACTCGACCCCCAGGTTCGCAAGGAGCTCGCCCGGATCGAGGGGGCCATTCTCGCGGGCGCGGTCCCGATCCTGGAGAAGTACGGCGGTCTCCAGGCCGCCATGAAGCGCAGCGTGGCGCTGGAGAAACAGGCCCGACGGCAGGCCGCCCGCGCCTCAATCCGCCGCGGCAGCACATGGCGGACCGCGCGCCTCGCCGGGGCTCGCTACCGATGAGCGGCGCGCGACTTACGGCCGCACTGGAGTGCGCAAACGACGCGGGGGTACGATTCACACTTCGGCGCCCCGGCGATTCACACGGAGCTTCCCGCCTATCCGCTGGCGCGGCAGCGTCTTGCGCTTCCGCGGACAGGCCGGCCAGCGCTGTACGGGCGGCACCGTCCGAGGCGGTAGCGACCCCCCAGTCCGAGGGCCTGGTACGGGTTCGGACGCAGGTGTGTTTTCACACCCCTGCCCCCGCCCGCCAAGGGGTCGCTACCGGCCAATTATCCCTACGCGGGAAGGCGGTTCAGCGCCGCTTCGAGGCGGCGGAGCACCAGTTCGCCGGCCCCCTGTCCGTCGGGCTATCGGACATCGCCGAGCAAGGCCGGGGCCGCGATGGGCGGGGCCGCAGCCCACGCCGCCAAGCCTGGGATGCGCCCGTCCTGGGCACCCAAAAGGCCTTCCCGCATGGGATACCGTGACCGGAGCGGCATCGCCGCTCCGGCGACCGTGGTGCAACCGCAAAGCAGCCAGCGACATACGGAACCGCTGGCGCGCACATCGCAACGGCGGTTCCGTGCACATGCACCTCGATGTCGATGTGCATGCGCGGTACGCCACCGACCCCCGGTGATCGGCGGTCAAGATCGGCCCCCCGAGCCGCTCTCGACACGTCTGCAAAACAACCTTCCCATCATAGCGCCGGACTCGTGAATCGGGAAGCGCCAGCGCGGCGGGTCATCGGCTCGGAGCGGCCTGAACGCCGGAAGGCCCGGCGCACGCGGAATCGCCCGTCTGGCGAAGATGCCTTTTCAGCGCGAAGTTTCAGGCGCGCAGATCGTGCAGTCCATCATCAACTGCCTCACCAGCTTCCAATACGATCCATGGCCGTCCGCAAGTAGTCCAGTAACATACTGTAGTACATTGTTTTATAGGCATTGCCGGTAATCTCCCCGTCCCTTGCGGTCTACCGCCATCCGGTGTATTCTTCCCCGTGTAGTGTTGCAATAAGTGATACACTCTCAGGGAAGGAACCCATGATGAAACGACCCAGGACGCTCACCGCCGCCTTCGTGCGCACGGTCGGCAGGCCCGGCGTCTACGGCGACGGGCGTGGCGGGCGAGGACTGAGCCTCCGGGTGCACCGGACGAAGACCGGCCGCATCAGCAGGACGTGGCGCCAGCGCCTTCGGATCGAGGGGCGGCTGACCTCGGTCGGGCTCGGGCCGTATCCCGAAATCACGCTCGCCGAGGCGCGCCGGAAGGCGCTGGACAACAGCCGGGCGGTCCGCCACGGCGGCGACCCGCGCGGGCGCGGCGTCCCCACGTTCGCCGAGGCGGTCGAACGCACCATCGAGCTGCACCGCGACGGCTGGAAGGCCGGGAGCACGGTGGCCGAGCAATGGGCCGCGACGTTCCGCCTCCACGCCGTGCCCCTGCTTGACAAGCCGGTGGACCGGATCACGAGCGCGGACGTGCTGGCGTGCCTCGCGCCGATCTGGACATCGAAGCCCGCCGCCGCCCGGAAGGCCAAGCGCCGGATCTCTGCGGTCTTGCGCTGGTGCATTGGGAAAAACCTCCGCCCGGACAACCCGGTGGACCGGGCGGTGGTGGCGCTTCCGAGGGCGAACGGCAACGCGCCGACCCATTATCGCGCGCTGCCGCACCGGGAGGTTGCGGCGGCGCTCCGGGCGATCCGCGGGGTCAGGTACATACATCCCTCGGCGGTGCTGTGCGTCGAGATGATCGCGTTGACGGCGGTGCGAGCCGGAGAGGCGCGCGGGGCGCGGTGGGACGAGATCGACCTGGAGGCGGGCGTGTGGTCGATCCCGGCGTCGAGGATGAAGGCCGGGCGCGAGTTCTCCGTTCCGTTGAGCACGGGCGCACTCGGCGTGCTCGAACGGGCGCGGGCGCTGTCTCCCGACTCGTCGCTGGTGTTTTCGTCGAAGACCGGCGGCGTGTTGCCGAGGAACGCGCCGGGGCGTGTGCTTCGGCGAGCCGGTGTCGCTTCGACGGTTCACGGGTTCCGGTCGAGCGCGCGGTCGTGGATGGCCGAGACCGGCGTCCCGGCGGAGGTCGCGGAAGCCTGCCTCGCCCACGTCCCGAGAAGCCGGGTCGTTCAGGCGTATCAGCGCTCCGACCTGCTGGACCGCCGCGCCGAGGTCATGCAGGCGTGGAGCGAGTACGTCACGCAGCGATATGCGGCGTGATTCTGAGTGCTCTGCCCCCCCTTGCGGCTCTAGGTGCGCCGCCCGCTCGCCACCGGGGGGCCTTGGCCGCTCCAGCACGCCACCGCGCGCACCCCGTCCGCGGGGCTCACTTCTTCCGCTCCTGGTCAAGGATGACCCGCTCGGCTTCTTCTCGCACGCGGTCCAGCGCCATCAATGCCTTTTTCCGCCGCATGTTGGCCGTCCAGCACGCCGACACTCGCTTGACCGGCCAGCCCAACAGCATCCACGGGATTTGTAACCAGATCACCGCAGCCGCCGCCCCCTCCGCGCCCGTGGCCAGAAGCACCACCATGGCAACCGGCCAGTACGCTAACCACCAACCTTCCCAAAAGCTCATGCGCCGCCCCCTCCGGGGCGGGTCCTTCCCCCCGCTCACGAACCGTACATTTAGGGGGAAGCTGTAGCCGCACCGGGAACAGCGGTAGAAGCGGGGGTCCACGGGTCTGTCTCTTCGTCGGAACTTATGCCCGCACCCCGCACATATTCCAGCACGCGCCATCCCGCACGTCCGGGGGATCATTCCCGGACCCACTCAAAGACCATGCGGAACGACTCCTCCTCCGGGCACCGGATCACGGCAACCAACCGATACTGGTGCTGGCGTCCTAACCATTCCGCAAGCAGGGACCGGTCGCCACCGCCTTCCATCTCCCCCGCTATGGAGCACACTGCGCCCGCCTCACCCATTTGGTAGTTGAAGCCCCCTAGCTCCAACTCCAAGTACGGATTATCCCAAGACCCGGCGACGTGTAGGGGGAGCGCACTGGCGTCCCGCGTCATGGCCTCCTTCAAGGTCCCGGACAGGTCTCCAACCACCCGGCCATCCTCCTCCACAAGACGGAGCCACGTCCAATGTTCCGGCTCGCCGTGTTCCCACGTTCCGCTAACGGGGGGAACGCCAACCACCCTCACGCCCATCAGCACCATGAACGCGAGCACTACCAGCGTCATGAGTACCGCCGTGAGGTTCTTCATCTGATCCCTTCCTTCCGTAGCGCGGCTACGGGTGCCGCTGGTGATCGTCTTGGAAGGAGTACTAGGACCCCGGCTGTCCCGCGTCAATCGTCCACGTACGGGACGGGGACGGAGGTGATCCCGACGCCAAGTCATGCCCAGGACTGGGCGGCGTATCTCGCGGGTGGGAGAGCAGGCACCGAGCCCTGATTTGACCCCGCGACCGGGCTCGGAGGCCGTTTCCCGGCGGTCCACGCACATTCCGGGGTGGATACGGGCCGTAGGATCGCCCCAGATCGACGATCTCCGGTCTCCGAGGGGTACGGGTAGGGCGAAATGCGACCGGGCGGCAGGAGCGCCGGGGTACGTCGGCGCGCCGTCCTAGAGTGCTGGCGGCCAAGAGGCCGGGGAGCTTGCTGGCGACGGCCCGGTGGACGCTGTTCCGGGCGCCGACCTGAGAGGCGGTTTCGGCGGCTCCGCCGACGGCTGGCTCACGCTCTTAAGGTACGTAAGCCAGCCTACGCGATGTAAAACATTCGCGCTCTGGCGAGGGGTGCTCCGCCCCCCTTCGATCCCCCCGGAAAATCCTCGCTCCGGCAGCGTTCGCGGTTAGGGAGTTTCGCCCGCCTCCGCCTGGCCGACGTTTCCAGGCGCCCAGCCACCGGATGTTCTCCCGCCGACCACCTATCACCGCCGGTCGGGGCCGTCGATTTCCCGGGTGAGTCCTGCGTCGTGACCGGCGGGCGGCGTGGTCGGCGTTGCCACCGCTCCGGCGCCGGTCCCCCCGGCCTCCGGGACGGACTCCGCCCGTCCCTCCGCCGGGGTCGTGCCCCTTCCCAACCCAGCGAAGCCAGGTCGTCCGCGGCGTGACGCGGGGCCGAAAGAAGTCACACCCGGTCACCGGGCCATCTTGGTTGCTCTGACAGGCTAGGAATACTCTGAATAAGTCGGTCCCTGGGACATTAGATTTACGGGGCGGGAGTTCAAGGGCTGAGCGGGACGATCGGGGAGGCGGACGATGGAGCAGGTGACATTCGCGGATGTGGAGTACGAGGGGAAGAAGCGGCGGACGCGGCGGGAGCTGTTTCTGGAGCGGATGGAGGCGCTGATTCCGTGGGAGCGTCTGGAGGCACGGATTCGGCCGTTGTATCCGAAGGCGGGCCGGGGGCGGCAGCCGTACCCGTTGGCGGCGATGCTGAGGATTCACTGCGTGCAGCTGTTCTACAACCTGAGCGACCCGGGGATGGAGGACATGCTGTACGAGATCGAGTCGGTGCGGCGGTTCGCGGGGCTGCGTTTGACGGGTCCGCTGCCGGACGAGACGACGATTCTGAACTTTCGGCACCTGCTGGAGCGACACGGGCTGGGGCGTGGTTTGTTCGAGGATATCAACGCGCACCTGGCGGAGCGGGGCTACCGGGTGCGGGCGGGGACGATCGTGGACGCGAGCATCATCGCGGCGCCGTCATCGACGAAGAACCGGGAGGGGGCGCGGGATCCGGAGATGCATCAGACGAGGAAGGGCAACGAGTGGCACTTCGGGATGAAGGCGCACATCGGGGTGGACGCGGAGACGGGACTGGTGCATGGCGTGCGGGCGACGCCGGCGAACACGCACGATCTTCGGGAGGCGGGGGCGTTGCTTCACGGCGGCGAGGAGGAGGTGTGGGCGGACGCGGGCTACCGGGGGATCGAGAAGTGGGTGGACACGGGAGGCCGTCCGGTGCAGTGGCATGTGGCGATGAGACCGGGGCGGCGGCGGCTCCTGGAGCAGGGCGGGGCGCGGTGGCTGCGCGAGCGGGACAAGGCTTCGGTGCGGGCAAAGGTGGAGCACCCGTTCCTGTATGTGAAGCGGCGCTTCGGTTACCGGAAGGTTCGCTACCGCGGGCTGGCCAAGAACATAGAACGGATCGCGCTGCTCCTGGGCTTCGCGAACCTGCTCGTGGCGGGCCGCTATTCGACGGCGTGAGCGGCCGGCGCGGGAAACATCCGCCCACGCGGGGCGCAACGAGGGGATCATCGGCCAGAACATGCCGGTTTGGCGCATTTTCAGCCCGTCATCGCCCCCAAGACCGCTGAAACCGGCTCCCTCCGTCCCGCACCGCCCCCAGAAGGGCCTTGCTCAGAGCTTCCCTAGCGATCCCAAAATCGCGCGATGTGCGTATACTTGATCAACACCAGATCCTGGAAGAGCCGAGGTGATGGCCTATGGACGAAGTACTTGGGTTCTCGTGCCGGGTCGCGAGGAGGCAGCTGGAGCGCGCGGGAGCACTCCTTGTCTCTCGGTTGAGCGAACTACTGGCAATGGAGCCGTGCCGCGTTGGCGAGTACCTCCGGATGGTCCCGAACACCACGGGCGTCTACCTGATCAGCGAGAAGGATACGGGATGCCTCTACACCGGGGTCTCCTTCGGGAAGCAGAACCGTCTCCGGGCGAGGATCGGACAACACCTCCCCGTTCCACCCAACCGGCCACGAAAAAACTCGGGTGCCATCCTAGCAGAGCGGATTGCTATGGAGATTGTAGGTCTGCCGTCCCAGACGCCTCGGAAGAAGGTCTACGCAGACGAAGCGTTCCGCAACGAGTTCTGGAGGTTGCGCCACCGCGTAAGGAAGATGGACCTTCAGTACTTGGAAGTTGCCGATAAGCGGGAGGGTAAGGCGTTGGAGACGTTGGCGGTCCTCGTACTCCTACCCAGGTACAACTGGTGAGCGTGGGGTGGGCGTGCCGCCGCGTTGGGTTGCTCACACGACCCCGAATCAACGGTGTTGTCGCTGCGGTGAGGATGCCGGCCGCCCGCTTTTCCACGGCCTGACCGAACAGTTACGTCCGGCGACTTCCGATGCAGTCGCATGGATTCCAGCGCAGAATCGGGTATCTGAAGTGATACAACACTCAGTGCGATGTAAGCTAACCTATTGTGTCACAGACGGTTACGATTTCTTCCGTGCAGTCCATCATCGAGGAGGAATCGAATGATGGCACGCACGAAACGAAGCCGGCACAGTTACGGCGCCGGCGAATGGGGCCGGAACCGGGTACGGGTGTTTCCCGATCCCAAGACCGGCCTGCTCCAGATCGAGTGGCGCGAGAACGGGCGCAGGCTGAGCAAATCGCTCAAGCACCGCGACTGGGCACGGGCGAAGAGGCAGGCGGACGAGTTCGCCGCAGGCTTCGCCGGGCCGGAGATCGGGGGCGGAGCGGAAGCCGAGCCCGAGCCGCTCACCCTGGAGACGCTTTTTGACATCTACGGTGAAGAGGTGACGCCCACCAAGGGCAGGCAATCGCGGCGGCACGACAGGGCCGCGATGCGGATGTTCCTTGGGTTCTTCGGACGGGACCGCAGCCCGGCAACGCTCTCCCAGCGCGACTGGGACAGGTTCATCAGGGAACGACGGGCGGGCCGGGTCGGCCCGAGCGGAAGGCCCGTATCGGATCGAACAATCCAACAGGACCTGAAGCTACTGCTGGCGATCCTCAACTGGGCCGCGAAGTCGAGGGACGAGCAGGGCCGCCTGCTCCTCGATTCGAACCCGCTGCAGGGTCTGAAGACGCCCAAGGAGAAGAACCCGACCCGGGTCGTCCTCGTGGAGGAGGAATACCAGGCGCTTCTAGAGGTGTCCCGCCAGGTCGACTGGCGGTTTCGTGTCGCGCTCGTGCTCGCGCACGAGACGGGTCACCGCATCGGTGCCATCCGCCAGCTTCGGTGGTCGGACATCGACTTCGAAGAAAGAGTGGTGCGGTGGCGCGCGGAGCACGAGAAGTCGGGCTACGAACACCGGACGCCGGTGACCATCGAGGCGATCGTCGTCTTGGAAGAGGCGCGAAAGAGGAACCCTGGGATCGGCGACGCGCTTGTGTTACCCGCGCCCGGGAATCCTTCGACGTGCGTGCGCTCCGGGCGGGCGCGCTCCTGGTGGAGGAGAGCGGAGAGGCTCGCGGGGCTGGAGCCGAAGCACCGCAGAGGCTGGCACTCGCTGAGGCGGAAGTTCGCTTCGGACCTCATGGACCAGCCGCTCAAGGTGCTGTGCGAGCTTGGGGGCTGGAAGACGGCCAGAACAGTGCTCCAGTGCTACCAGCACGCCGACGAGGACCAGCTCAGGAACGCGCTCGACAACCGCCGCAGAGTTCGGGCCTGAACCCAATTAGCGGGAATCAATTGGCGGGAATCCGGCACGTCACGCTCGTAAGTTCAATGCGGGCAAAAGGATGCACATCTGCCACCGCATGCCCGCAAGGCCTTCGTCAACTGCTGTTCTAACGCGGTCATAGAGCTCCTTCACTCGTTCGACAGCTTCACGGCCGGCCGAGTGTCCACGGTCCAGGGCGGATAGGCGAGCGCGCCGGCCGGCAGCACCACGAACCGCTCCCCCTCGATCTCCCGAAGCGCGATCCCCCAAGTGCCCGTCTCGAGCCGCTCCAGGGTCTGGCGTGCCTCCCCGATATCCAGGTCGAGGGCGGCGGCCGTCTCGATCCGGGCCTCGATGCGCGTCGACAGCCAGTGCAGCGTCGCCCAGCTCCCGCCACAGATGCCGAGCCAGAGGCTCAGGCCGACCACCAGGGGCCGGAGCCAGGCCTTGAGCAGCAGCGCGCGCATCCGCCGGGTCGCCTCCACCGTATCGCGTTCGATGGTACGCAACGCGTTGCTCGCGACGCGCCGCGAGTTCTCTCCGAGCCGCTCGAGCTCGCTCGCCGTCAGTTCCTCGATCGCCTCGCGTTCGGTCTCCAGCCGTCTCCGCAGCCGCTCGGTCAAATCGTTCGCGCTCGAAGTCTTCTGCATACAGCTCTCCTTTCAGCCGCCACCGGTCCCCGGTCTCGGGGTCCAGCGCCGTGATGTAGTCCTTGCCCTGGCGCGGCACCTCCAAGCCCGCTTCCTGCAACGCGGCGACGACATCGGCCCGGTTCCGCACCGTGCCGTGCTCGACGCGCTGGAGCAGGTAATCCCGGATCAGGTCGCGGGGCTCGGACTCCAGCCCGAGGCCGGTCCTGAGCCGCGCCGCCTCGACGTAGGCGCGGTGACCGGGGTGCTGCACCCTGGCCCGCGCCGGGTCGTCCGGCCGGCTCCAGCCGTGTTCGGCGTTGAAGGCGTCGCGGAGCGGGTCGAACGTCTTCCGCCACCCGGGGGGCGCGATGTTGAGGCTCCGGCCGGTCTCCAGGTCGCACCGCGCGGCCAGGACATGCACGTGAGCGCCGCCGCCGCGCTCGCGGTGCAGCACGGCGGCCCAGGCGTAGCGGTCGGGTTCGAGCCCGGCCCAGGCCGTCTGCTCGAAGTCATCGAGAACCGCGCCGATCTCGGCGTCGGTCGGCTCGTCGTCCGGCGCCCAGGCGATCACGCCCGAGGTGTACTTGTGCTCGAACGCCAGCGCGTCGGCCACCGCAGCCACTTGATGGGGATTCCCCCGCAGCACCTCGACGCCCTCGCGCGGCTGTCCGGTCGCGTCCCGCTCCCCGAGGAGGTAGTCGGCCGCGTCCCGCGCCGCGCCGGTTCCGCGGGCCAAGAACTTAATGTGCATCGGGATCGGGGTCTCCGACGGGGGCCAGTGCCCGGAGCGCCCGCTCGATGGGGACCAGGTGGACGATCACCTCGACGGCCTCGGCCGCCCCCTTGTGGGTATTCGCCCACCGGGCGATCTGGTTGAGATTGTTGCCGATGCGGGAGACCTGCCGGGTGCGCTCGCGCTCGACCTCGGCCGCCGGGGCCGTCCACGTCCGCGTGCGCGCCATCGCCCGGCGTATCAGCGCCGACAGGGGCACGCCGCCGGCCGCGGCCTTGGCCCGCCAGTCGGCGAACTCGGTCGGCGAAACGCGGACGGCGACCATGACCGTGCGGCGCTTAGCCATCGGGATGCGCCGCCACGGAGGGAAGGGGGGCGACGCCCCGGCGCGCGAACTCCACCGGAGCGCGGGTCTCTTGGGGTTCGAAGGGGCGGAGTCCCTCGCCAGCCCCTGTGTATGACACAGGGTAGGCTGGCTCTCGTGCCTTAGGCGCGCCAAACACCCCCCGGCGCTGCGAACCTTGGGTCGTGGGAATCTCCATACCCGTACACGGAGAAGCCCGCACGGGGCCGTGTCAACAGCGCAAGAAGAGGCGTTGTCCGAGGGGTTCCAGCGCCGTCCCGAAGGGGAACGGGCCGCCGCCAGCGGCACCTCCATCGCTTCCCGAAGAGCCTGTTGGGGCGGCCGGTGGTGGCGGACCGGGTGTGTGCCTCAGGCCACACGCCGGAAGTCTGCTGCTGCTCCGATTGACGGTACAGAGTCGAGCCGTGGCGATGCCGACCGCCGAGTCGGAACCTGCCCTCTGACAAGATCTCCGCCGGGAGCCGACGGGTGGTGTCTTCCGCGCCACTGGCGGAGACCTCCGCCGGCTCGCGTACGTTCCCGGACATCTACAGACAATACAAGCACTTAGGAGATTTCCTAAGAGTTGACGCGCCCGAAAACGGTGTTTCACCGTTACGGGCATGAAGACGCTGGAGCAGCAGTTCAACACGCGGGTCAGCGCGTTCCTGGGGCGCACGGGCTTGAGCCCGACGGCGTTCGGCATGAGGGCGCTGGGAGACCCAAACCTGATGTGCCAGATCGGGCGAGGGCGTTCGCCGTCGCTGCGAACGGCGGATCGCGTTCTGGCGTTCATCTCCGACTACGACCGGGAGTCGGGCGGCGCGCGGGACCACCGCCCCGCCTTTCCGGGTGCCGGAGGCCTTCGTCAACAGCGGGGAGATCGAGGAGGAGCAGAGCGATGAGAGACCAAACGATGGACAAGAGAACGAACCCGCCGACCCGTTTCGTGCGGCTGCCCGAGGTGGTGGCCCGGACGGGCCTGTCGCGGAGCACGATCTACGTGCGGCTGGCCGAGGGGTGCTTCCCCCAGCCGGTCCCCTTGGGCGCGCGGGCGGTGGGCTGGATCGAGTCGGAGGTGGACAACTGGATCCGCGAGCGGATCGCCGAGAGCCGGGGCGAGGCCAGCCGTGCCGTCCACGCTCAGCCCTCACAGCGGCCTTTCGTCAGGTAACGTAGTCGCTCCACGCCTGCATGACTTCGGCGCGGCGCTCCAGCAAGCCGAGTTCATGCAGCGCGTCGACCTGCTCGCGCTTGACCGAGGGCTGGAAGGCGAAGTCGAAGTCCGCCAGGGTCCTCACGCACGGCAGCCGGCTGGAGCGCATCGCCGCCTCGAGGCGGCGGCTGTTGCGCAGGGTGATCTGACCCGCCAGCAGGCGCTCGACCGCTTCCGCGGCGGTCGTCCCGCCGCCTTCGACTCCGGCGAGGATCTCATCCAGCGCTTCCAAGGTGCCCGGCATCTTGAGGTCGGCGAGCTGGGCGGCGATGCGTTCCCGGCGCGACGGAGGTCTCACGATCCGCCTCCCGCGATCCGGGCGTACTCGGCCAGCGGGCGGTACTCGACGTCCACGAGCGGAAGGACCACCGCCTCGGCAGCCCGGCCCGGCGCCGCCTCCACGGGCCGGGGGGCCACTGGACGGTAAGTCCAAGGGGCCAAAGGCATCAGGTGAGGCCGCTCTGCCTCGAACCGCCGGGCCGGACGCTCCTTCAGGGTCCCGTGGATCCGGACGTTCGCCACGGTGTCGAGCCACTGCACGACCTGGGCGTTCAGATCGTCGTCCGACGCGAAGCTGCGACCGTAGAAGAAGTTCTTCCGTAATGTAGCTGACCAGGCGTTCCACCTTGCCCTTGGTCTGGGCCCGGTACGGGCGGCACGCCCGGATGCGGAAGCCCAGTGCATGCTGAAGCGCAGGAACTCCGGGTTCTCGGCCAGCCGCCCGCCCTCGTCGCGCCGGTCGCCGAGGACCACGGCCTTCATCTGGTCGAACAGAAGCTCCGAGGGCACGCCGCCGAAGGACCGGAAGGCCGACTCCAGCCCCCGCATCACCGCGACCATCGTCTGCCGCTCGTAGTACTGCAGCCACATGTAGCGCGAGTAGCCCAGCACCACGATCAGCGCGTGCCGCTTGCCCCACGGCAGCCGGAACTCCGCGAAGTCCACCTGCGCCTGGTGGCCCGGCGGCGTCTCGAACCGCCGCACCGGCTCCTCCGGAGCCCGGGGCTGAACCTCGCGGACGTACCGCTTCACCTGGCCGTAGCCGCCCGGATAGCCCGCCGCCCGAACCTCGTCGAACAGGCGTGCGGCACTGAGCTCGGGATACTCGGCCAGACGGGCGTTGATGATCTCTTTGTACGGATCAAGCTTCGAGGACCGCCCGCGCCTCGGCCCGTATCTTACAGCCTCGCCGTCCAACTCCCGGTCCAGCTGTCCCGCCGCGATCCAGCGGTGCACCGTCCGCCGGTTGATGCCGAGCTGCCGCGCGATGGCGGACTTGCTCATCCCCTGCTCCAAATAGTGCCGCAACAGCACCCGCGTCTCTCTCCCGATCATTACGCCTCCACCGCTCAGTGAAGACGCCAACGTATCAACTCCGCCGAAGACGCCTGGAGTGCCGTGACGGCGGGCTTGCAGCCTATGGCTTGCGACTTCCACCGGCGAGATACGTGGCCCGGGTGTTTCGTCATTGGTTGAGGAGTTGCCTGATGGGACACCTATTGACCCGACCTCCCACCGTTGCCGCACTCGGCGAGACCGACACCGTCGCAATTGCGTCGAGAGGGTCAGGGCCGGTCGGCCCAGAGGATTCTGATCCACTGCACGCGCCTACAAGAAGGCTCCCTGCGACAGCGATTCCTGTGGTCCAGCTTGGAACCTGGCCCATCACACGCCCCCTTCGCCGAGCTCACGCTCGATCGTGTAGCGGCCCTCGAGGGCAGCGTTCAGGCGGATGATGGGATCGGACACGGGCGCACTCCGGGATCAGACCGAGGTCAACATCCGAGAGCGGGCCGGTAGGCGCAAGCAGAAGCCCGTCAGACGCCTACAAACACGTCCTGAGCGTCTTCGGGCTTTGGGGTAGGCTGGAGCGTCCTCGTGGCTTAGAGGGCCGTTATTGGCTCGCTGATCCGTAGGCGACTACAGCAGCACCAATGGCAGCCCCAGCGCGAAGATCCCCGACACGATGAGCACGCTCACGAAGCCGCGCTCCACCTCCAAGTTTTCCGCGTTAGCAGCACTCGCTTGCGCGCTCTTGATTTCGGGGGGTTGATAGGTGTTTGGCGGTACAGCCCATCCCCACTGCGGATTGTCGCTCTCCGACCGTCCTTGGGCGCTAGCGGCGGCAACGACGAAGTCCATCGGAGGTCCCGTCGCGATTAGGTGGGTCTCGTGAATTGCGCGATCGTGCCTTGCAGATGGGTTTCGGACATCCCGACGGCCGCGGAGATCTCCCCGATGAGGTTCTTCTCCTCTTCGGCCACAGCACCGTCCGCAAGCGCCACCATGAGCGCCGCCTTGACGACAATCTCCTTCCCTTCATCGTTGAGATGAGGCGACAATGCAGTGAGGGAGGCTAGGAGGTCCACCCCCCCTGACTGTGCGACTGCCGCCTCAGCTCGAATCGCGTCTTCCGGAAGTTCAACGCCCGTCAATTGCTGATAGACCGCGGCGATCGTCGACACCTCATCGTCACCAACGCTGCCATCGGCCAGCATCATTCTCATCATGGCAAGCCTGATGGCCTGTTCGAACTCCGCCGTCACCTCCTCCGCTGTCTTCCTGCCGGAGCCCATTCCGAAGGCGGTCACCATCCCGAGCCCAAAGAAGATGAAGTCCATTGGGGCGAAGCTTCCGAGAAACCCCCCTTGGGAGATCGCTGCCCGGATCTCCGGCAGGCTCGCTTCGACGTTTGCTCGTGTTTCCGCCTCCTTTCCCCGGCGGAACGTAGCGCGCTCGTCATCGCTCCATTCGCTCCAGCGTGGACCCGCCTCGGCCCATACCGCGGGGGGATAGTCCGACTGACTTGACGCGTTGGCCGGATCGACCCCCTGCGGCCAGACCATCTCACGGCCGGCGGATTGGAACTCGCCTGCAACGTCGTCTGCGAGGAACGAGACGACATACTCCTCGTCGTCGAAGCGCTCTGTGAACATGCCGACCAGCTCGGCGTCGCTCGGCATGAGCATTTCGACAGCGGCGTACTCGATTCGAACCGGCGACCCCCTGAACCCCATTACGCTCAGTATATACGCTATATCACGGGAGATGCCTGGTTTCATTGGGGTTTTCGAGAAAATTTCCCGGAGTCGGAGTCCTGGATTCCAGGCTTTCAGCGGGGTTACGTAGTGGAGAAGGTATTGGAGTGCGGCTTGGATCCCGCTACATCACGTGGGCAATGCGGTGGCACTCCCCAAAACCCATCCCAAACTCCGGTAGTCAGAATAGATCGGCATCGAGAAGCCGCAGCGCTTCTTCGTCATACTCGACCACGGCCTCGCGCACCCCATCCGACTCACTCGAAACATTGGCGATCTCATAACCCATGGCCCGGTAGCCCTTCAGGCGCTTCTCGAACATGCGGCGGAGCATAGGCACCTCCCGGTCTACGTAGTCGAAGATGCGAACGTCGGTCTTTCCATGGTGTCTACGGTGGAGGCGACCAGCGTACTGGACCAGGGTCCCTCTCCAAGCGACTGGCATGGTCAGGAACAGCGTGTCGAGGCGGGCGTCGTCGAAGCCCTCCCCCGCGAAGCGCCCGGTCGCGACGATCACTCGTTCCTCGGTGTCCGGAATCGATGCGAGCATCTCTGCGGCCGCACGCCTGCGCTTCTTCCCCATCCCTCCCTGCAGTATCACCAGGTTCCGCGCCACTCGCCGGAGTTCTTCGGCAAAGTACTCGAGATGATTCTTTCGCTCGGTCAGCAGGATCGGAGACCGGCCGTCCTCCAGGGCGCGGATGACGTCGTCAACGATCATCCTGTTCCGAGCCGCATCGAGCGTGATCTTGCCATAGATCTCCTGGATCCCGGGCACTCCGCTCGAGGCATCGATCCGGAATCCGGTGTCCCGGACTACAAGTCGGTGCGGGAACGGACGGTCAGCGGCTTGCCTCTTGGCGTCAACGGAGTAACGGATGGGCCCGAGTTGGAACTCCAGAATCGGGTGATGCCCGTCCCTCCGTCTCGGGGTGGCAGTGAGGCCGGTCACATACCGGGCCCGCACCTCCCGCATTACGCGTTCGAAGGACACCGCAGGGACGTGATGGCATTCGTCCACAAGCACGTGGCCGTAGTTCGCCACGAGGTCTTCGACGTCCCCACGACGCACTAAGCTCTGGATCATGGCGACGTCCACTGCCCCGGTGACGCTGCGCCTACCGCCCCCGATCTGCCCAATGTCGTCCGGCTTCAGATCGAGGAAGAGGGCGAGCTGCGCCCGCCACTGATCGACGAGCTGGGTGCGGTGGACGATGACGAGCGTGCTCCTGCCGCGACTCGCGATGAGGTGGGCGCCGACCACGGTCTTTCCGCTTCCGGGTGGAGCCACGAACACTCCGATGTTCCCCTCGATTAGGGCTCGAACGGCGGCTTTCTGCAGATCCGTGAGCTCTCCGTGGAACTGCAAGTTCAGCGGCTCTCCCTCGATCCGCTGATCATCGACCACGGGCTCGATGTCGTGATCCCGTAGTACCTCTTCCAGCGCCGACAGACAGCCCCGAGGCAAGCCGATGTGTCCCGGTAGGTTCTCCGCACAACTGATGATTCGCGGGGTCAGGGCCGTCGAGAGCCGCATGGCCTGCTTCTCATAGAACTGCGGGTTCCGGAACGCGGCCAGGCGGTTGATCCGGTCGATGAGAGCCGGCGGCAGGTCCGCCTTCTCCACGAAAACCTGTTGCGCGAGCACGGCCTTGACCTTGCGGGGGAAGGGGCCTTCGATGCGTGGTTCCGGTCTTGGTCCTGAGGTCGGGCGCAGCCAGGGGACTTCGTCTTCCTTGTCGATGGCCCCGGCGTCCCGCAAGCCCAGGACCTTTCCACTGGCCGACGCCTCGCGAGCGAGCTCCTCCACCCTATGCGGATTGATCCGAGGCAGTGCCGCGAGATACTCCCACTGCTCGGGGAAAGGCTCCCACCTGGCGTCGACGAACACTGTATTGCCACTCTTCCTGGCTTCGTACTGCAGAGGGAGCGCGATGAGGTTCCCGAACCCCCCGCGCGGCATCGTGTCCTGGTTCGGGAAAAAGCGGTCATAGGAATGCATTGGAAGCCCCGGGCGGGCCGCCATCGTCTCCGTGAGCAGGTAGGACGCCATCTTGCGGGCATCGCTCGCTGGTAAGGGTGCTGAGAAGAAGAACCAGACGTGTGCTCCATCACCCGAGCGGGAGCGCTCGACCGCCGGGGTGAGCCCGAAGCGCCGGCCCGTCTCCACGTAGGCGGCTACATCCCCCTGCCAGTGCCCCTTGTCGAAGTCGACGGCGAGGAACCGGCAGGTCTCGTCCTCCATCAGCGGGTACACACCCGCGACGTGGCGGCCTTGAAGGTGGTCGAAGAGCACCTCATCCGTGACGTCCAAGAACGCTTGGTTTGGGCACTCCCCGCACTTGACCCGTGGCTTCTCGCAGACGCCGTGGACCCACTCATTCCCACAAGCCGGCGCGTAGCCCTGCTTCTTCGTCCTCGAGTTTCGCCAAAGCTTCGGAAAGACGTCCGTTCGTCCCGAGAAGAGGGAGCGGAAGAGAGCCACCTTCTCCAGCTTTGATCCAGGCGCCCTGCCCAGGTCGAGCACCGGAAGCTCCAAGATCGGACTCTCACCCGAGGCCAGGTCGTTCCGCAGCTCCTCAAGGCGATTTTGGACATGAGTCCGCTCGCTGTCGAGCTCTGCAAGCCGAGCTTCGGCGGCGGCGATCTCCTTGCGAAGAGAGTCTTGGTCGGGACGAGGCATGACCGGGTGACCTCCGAGTCACCGCCCTGGGGCGGATTCGAGAAACCCTGCGCTTTCGAGGCGCTGCGCAAGATGCCGGAGGCCGGCCCGCGTCCGAAGCGCATCCAAGTATGCGACCGGTGCCAGAGGATCCCGCACAAGAGAGGTGCGATGAGCTTCTGCCGCCCCGACGATTCGCTCTGAGTCCATCGCCCAAAGCCGATCAAGGAAGCTGGGTGGTCGTATCGGCTCAAGGCCGAAGCCGGCGAGCAGGGCCTTCGGGAAGTGCTTGGTGTTCCAGGTCACGATCACATCCGCTTCATAGTGAACCGCTAGCGCAAGCACATGTCGGTCACCCTCATCGGGTACCTGCACGTCCTGCTCCGCACCGTGGAAGCGGCTCCCGCACGCTTCGGGGAAGGCCCGTTGCATCTGGGAATCCAGGTGATCGAGCTGCTCCTCCGTCAGATCGGCTTTGACACGCAGATTTCGGCGGACCTCATCCAGGATCAACTCGGACCAGAGCGGCTCGTAGAGCCCTGCCTGCGCAAGCCAGAGAAGGAGATTCCGTAGCTGGAATGGATACAAGACGTTTGCATCCAGAACGGCAAGGAGCTTCAGGTCAGTAGCCCTGGCCCGCATCGGCCGTGGTCTTCGCCATTTCGCGAAGAGCCGCGTCGCGCTCCCGTTGCGATGCCGCCTCCCCACCACGACGCATCGTCGCCTTGTATCGCTCCACGTCCGCCCGGAGGATGCGACGGTGCGTCCCCACCATTCTGTAGCTCAGTTCCCCCTGCTCAAGAAGGTCGATGAGTGTGGGGCGCGACATGCCGAGATCCGACGCCGCTTGGCTGGTCGTGTACTCGGTGTCCTCGGCGCAACCCTCCACCAGAACTGCGTTCCCCTTGGCGAACTCACTTAGAATTCTATCCAGCGCCTTACCCGTACCGGCGGACAACTCCACCCCGGCGACCCGCGTGCTCCCACCACGACTTCGCTGCCTCCGAGCGGCTCGGAGGGCTTCCTTCATCCTCCTTGCGGTATCAACGTCCTGTGCGGAAGGCTCGATTCTGTTCTTGACTGCCATGGTCTCTCCTAATCTGTCCGGCGGCCCGTATACGTAATAAACGAAATAAACGCAACATACGCAAGATCACAGCCGTGAGGGTTTGTACGTGGTTCGTCCTGGAGCCTCGGCCTCGGTCGCTACAGGGCGGCGCGGGCTCTTCTCTTGTGGGATGGAGATTCCAGCGAGCGGGTTCTCACGAAGGGTTCTTCACCGGTAAGGACACCCGCCGCAATCTGGAGCCTTCCTTAGAGGTGAGCCGCGTGAGGAACCAGCCCCGCTCAAGGTTCCGGCCTCCGCGAAGATAACAGGAAGGAGGCCCGCTAGCGGCATCGAGGACGATGCCCAGTTGCTGGGAGGGGACTCGTGCCGATTGGCTGTGCAAGCGCGCGTGGAGGCGACCCGGATTCCCGCCACTTGATGCGATTTCCCCGACATTTCAGTACATTCTAATCAGACTCGGTCCAACGGCAAGAACGGCAGATCGTGCAGTCCCAGTGGAACTTAGACGATTACTTGCCGTGATTCGGGGCTTTGGGAGTCTGCGCTACCAGCGGGCCGACGAGGACCAGCTCAGGAAGGCCCTCGACGACCGCCGGAGGGCCTGCTCTTAGCCCAAATAGCGGGAATCGAATAGCGGGAATCAGACTAACGATTCCCGTAAGTCCCTTGGGCGTAGCAGGATCCGAACCTGCGACCTGATGCACATCAGACAACGGGGTGCATGTGCACCGAAACGCCATTTCCATGTGCGCGCCAGCGCTCCCGTATGTGGCTGCCTGTCTTACAGTTGCGGCACGGCCGCCGGAGCGGCGACACCGCTCCGGAGCTTTCGGCCGAAGAAGGGAGCGACCCCCCCTTTCGGGATGCCTCGATCGGCATCGGGGAGGGTTGGCATGTGCACGCCCATGCCACCCTCCGCCGGGGGTCGCTCCCCTCCAGCAATCCCTAGCGGGAAGACCACGCTCGCCGACCTCGTCGGGCGCTTCTACGACGTGACGTCCGGCCGGGTGACCGTGGATGGGGTGGATGTACGGGACTGGACGGTTTCGAGTCTGCGTGGAGCGATGGGTATCGTGACCCAGGAGACCGTACTCTTCCACGATACGATCGCGGCCAATATCGCCTATGGAGCCAGGAGCACGACGGAGAACAAAATCTGCCGTGCGGCGCGCGCAGCCAACGCCCACACCTTTATCTCCGCCCTTCCGGAGGGCTACGATACGGTGGTCGGGGAACGCGGCACTCGCCTGTCGGGGGGAGAGCGTCAGCGCATCGCTCTTGCGAGGGCGATCCTCTCAGACCGTCCCATCCTCATTTTCGACGAGGCGACGAGCGCCCTCGATACCGAGTCGGAGGGCCTTGTGCAGGAGGCTGTGGGGCGCCTCATGGGCGGGCGCACCGTGCTGGTGATCGCCCACCGCCTGTCGACGGTTCGCCACGCCGATCTCATCGTCGTCCTGAGCGGGGGACGGATCGTCGAACGGGGCGACCATGTGTCCCTGCTTGCGGCGGGAGGACTCTATCGGCGCCTCTGCACCCTGCAGCACGCCAACCCTAACGGGAGCGATCCTGTGGCCGCCCCTACGGGCTCCACAGCCGCTGTTCGTGAGGTAGCCTCATCGTGAGCACGGTTCGGTACCGGATCGAGTTCTGGATTTTTCGAGCGCTTTCCTGGATCCTGGTCGTGATTCCCGAGCCAGCCGCACGCGCCTTGTGCAGCATGGTCGGGTGGGTTTTCGGTGTAGTGTTGCGGGTCCGCCGTGTCGACACCGATCAACATCTCCAGATTGCGTTCCCCGAACGGGACTCCGCCTGGCGGCGGCGAGTCGCACGGAGCAGCTACATGCACCTTGCTCGGGAGGCGGCCATGACCGTCCGTCTTGCTCGGATGCCGTCCGAGGAGATTGTTCGGCGCACGGAGGTCGTCGGTTTCGAAGCGCTACGAGAGGCGGCCGCTGGGGGCAGGGGTGCCGTCGTGATTTCCGGACATTTGGGCAATTGGGAGGTCGCGGCGGCCGCGGTGGCGGCGAGAGGAGTGCCGATGGACGTGGCGGCCCATCTCCAGAAGAACCCCTTGTTCTACCACCATATGGTCGAACTACGGCGTCGTCTCGGTCTGACGGTCATCGTGAAGAACGAGGCGTCTCGTCTGGTGCCGCAGGCCCTCGCCGCGGGCCGCGTCGTTGCACTCATTTCCGATCAGAACATGCGGAAGCGTGGAGTCTTCGTCGATTTTTTCGGAAGGACGGCCGCTACCGCGAAGGGTCCCGCCTTGTTCGCCCTCCGCACGGGTGCCCCGGTCTTCTTGGGGGTCGCGGTCCGGAAACGGGGTCATCCCTCACGCTATCGCGTGATCATCGAACGCGTGCCCGTCGAGGAGGGCGCGCCCGGTCCGGATGCGATCCGTGACTTGACCCAGCGGCACGTCTCCAGGCTGGAGGCGCGGATTCGTGAAACGCCGAACCAGTACTTTTGGCAGCATCGGCGTTGGAAAACGCGCCCAGAACCGGAACCACCCTGATTCACCATCTGTATTAGACTTCCCGTCTCTCCCGGATGTGGCCAGGGTTCGAAGGCTGTTGAAGGAGTCCCGTGATCTACATCTGCATTCCTGCGCACAACGAAGAGCGAACCATCGGAGTTCTTCTTTGGAAGATCCGGAAGGTGATGCTCGAGTTCGGGCGTGACTACGAGGTACTGGTTCTCGATGATGCGTCCACGGACGGGACCCCCGAGGTGCTCGATCGATACCGTCGTACGCTTCCGTTGCGGGTCCTCAAGGAGGAGGATCGCACGGGATACCCCGGCGCGGTTCAGCGCTTGCTGCGGGAGACGCTCGAGCGCACGAGCTACCCCAAGAGAGACGCCGCGATCTTGCTTCAAGCCGATTTTACGGAGAGCCCCGATTACATTGTTCCGCTGATCAAGGCACTCGAGGGTGGAGCTGACGTCGTGGCCGGCGTGGTCGAGGCGAACGGGCGTCCCGCGCCGCGCGCGGTCCGGGTGGCCAGGCGGATGGCACCGTGGATCCTTGGAAGGGCCTTTGAGGGTGCTCCGGTATCCGATCCACTATCCGGCTTTCGGGCCTACCGGCTGATCGTGCTCAAGAAAGCGTTGGCGGAGTTCAGGGGCAGACCGTTCTTGACCACTGATGGATGGGCGTCCAACGTAGAACTACTCGGTCTCGTCGCACCCCACGCACGCCGGATCGTCGAGGCGCCACTGACGTTGCGATACGATGCCGGCGGGCGCCCCTCGCGTTTGAGCGCGGTCCGAACCCTTCGTGGGCTCCTCCGTGTACGACGGGAGAGGTGGGAAAGTCCTGAAAGAGAAGGAAAGAGGTAATGCCACGGATATGCGCGGCGATTGGTTTGGCGCTGATGCTGGGCGTCGTGACACCCCAAGCGGGTGTCGCGCAGGCGCCCGGTATGCCCTCCGCCGTGCCGTCGGCCGACAGCCCCTTGCCGGCAGATGCCATGGCGGACGACTCCGTCGCGAATGGTTCCGAGTCGACGATCCTTGAGGCATATCACGGCTCGGAGGCCCACAGTGGCGAGGCGGTTTCGTACGAAATCGATCCTTTCGCAGCGGTCGTCCCCTACGGACCCGGCGAGCGGCTCGAATACAAGGTCAAGGCCGGTATCTTCAATGCCGGTGAGGCGCACATGGAGGTCCTGGGCCTCGATTCAGTTCGAGGCGAGCCCACCTACCATGTCGAGATGGCCTTGAAAGGCAGTCTCCTCTTCGGTGCGTTGAAGGTCGAGGATTATTGGAGTTCGTGGGTCGACACGCGGCTGATCACGGCTCGCCGGTTTGTCTCCGACGTGAGCAATACCGGCCACAGCAGCTACCGTTCTTTCGAGTTCTATCCGGACGAGATGTACTGGGAGCAGACGGACGAGGGCGTGATTGGTGAGTTGGCGACGGCTCTTCCCTTGGACGATATCTCGTTCATTTACTTCGTTCGGTCCCTTCCGCTAGAGGTGGGAAAGACCTACA
The DNA here is from genome assembly GCA_965219445.1 of Longimicrobiales bacterium. Lineage (GTDB taxonomy): Bacteria > Gemmatimonadota > Gemmatimonadetes > Longimicrobiales > Gaopeijiaceae > UBA822. The sequence goes on from CBDCNQ010000005.1 coordinate 1,210,382, forward strand.
CGCTTCCGCGCTACTTCAAGAAGGACGGCAACCCGGTCGTCCTCGAGGTCGAGCGCCAGGACGTGCGAGAAGTACCTGCGGGGACGTTCAACACGATCGTCGTCCGGCCGACGATCAAGACGAGTGGCCTCTTCAGCGAGGGGGGTGAGGCCGAGTTGCACTTCACCGATGACGAAAATCGGTATCTCGTTTATATGCGTGTCGGGATGGCCGTCGTCGGGTCCATCACGATACACCTCGAGAATATCATAGAGGGAACACCTATCCACTCCGGGGCGGCTGCCTGGTAGAACCAAGGGGCTCTCCGCCCCTCCGTGGTGAGCACGTGAGCCGGCGACTCGATCTGAGAAGGCTTCGCCTGAGGGCCGTCTGGCTTCTCATCATCCCGTTCTACGTCTATGCGTCCCCTTCGGCGATTCTGTTGGCGTGGGGTGCTGGCGTGAGCACGGCCGGCCTTGCGCTGCGATCCTGGGCTGCAGGGTCCATTCAGAAGGACCAGGAATTGGCCACGACCGGACCGTATGCCCATACACGGAATCCACTATACATGGGCAGCTTTCTTCTCGGCGCCGGGGTGACGGTCGCTGGCGGGCAGTGGGTGTTCGGTGTGGCGTTTCTGGTGTTCTTCGTTTTGGTCTACCGCGCGACGGTGCTCCGCGAGGTCTCCGAGTTAGAGGCGCGTTTCGGAGAGCGGTACCGCGTCTACAAGGCCCAGGTGCCGTCGGTGCTGCCCAGACTCACCGCCTACGAGGGCGAGCCCTCAGACTCGCCGCCGGTAGCCTTCTCCAAAGCTCGCTACATGCGGAACCGCGAATGGGAGGCGGTACTCGGAGCGGCTGCGGTGTTCGGCTTGCTGGCCTTGAAGCTTGAACTCTGGCCTTGAGGCGTGACCTATTCGATCCCGACCTGGCGCTGCAGCCAGCGAATGTAGCCCACGATCTCCAGAACTGTCTGGTCCGTTACACCGGGCAGGGGCGGCATGTCTCCAAATCTCCAGTGATGGGCCTGAACACCGTTGCGCGCGGCCAAGATGAAGGCCACATCCGCATGGTGGCTCGGTTCATAGATGATGTGCACGAGGGGCGGCCCCTGGGTCGTGCCGTCACCGGCCGAACCATGGCAGACACTGCAGTTTTCCTCGAATAGCGCTTTACCCTGCGCCACTTCGGGAGGAGACGTTGTCGCGATCTGGCGGAGCAGGACCTGGACTTCGTCGACCGGCGGGGGCTCGGACTGAGGCTGCTCGGGCTCAGGAGTGCATCCCGTGCCGATGGTGGCGAGCAAGACAGCCGTTGTCACGGTCCAGAGCCCGGATATTCTGTTCATGGTCACGTTTGCTCCGTGTAATTGGCGACACCAAGCCAGAGTCACAGATAGGTACGTGCAGCCACGTCTACCTTCTCGAGGACCATGTCGACCGTGATTCGCTTCATGCCGTCTCTCCGCTCGGTAGAAATCGGATATTCCTCGCCTGGGAACTCCGCGTAACCATCGACCACGAGGTCGTAGTAACGCCGGTAGGGCCCCGTGCGCTTCGGATTCGTGTATCCGTAGATACCGACGACGGGCGTGTCGAGGGCCCGACTGATATGTAAAGGTCCGGTGTCCGGGCTTACAGTCAAGACGCTACCGTCGAGGAGATAGACGAGGCGGCGCAGGTCGTCCCCGAGTGCGTCCACCGGGTGGGCTTTCGTCGAGCTGAGAATCTCGTCCGCCATCTGGCGTTCGAGCTGGGAAGATCCGCCGACGAGAACCGGTTGCAGCCCATGCGTCGACTCGATCACCTCCAGAACTCGCGCGTATCCCTCCGCGGTCCAGTTCTTCTTGGTCTTGGTCGTGCCAACCACAACAGAACAGGCGGGCTTGTCCAATTGGGAGAAGAACGATGCTTGGTCTTCACGTTCCGCGTCCGTGATTGGGATGCCCCACTCCACGGGCTCTGGATCGATGCCTAAGTAGCGCAGGAACTCGAAGTATTGCTCCTGCACGTGCTGGGGGGAGTGAGGAGGAATGCGCTCGTTCGTGAAAATCCAGTTACCGTCGCGCGCGCGTGCGGTGTCGAAGCCCAGCTTTCTCTCCGCCGGGAGCATGCCGACGATAACACCCGCTTTGAAATAGACCTGGAGCGCGAGCGCGAGATCGAAGTCCCTCCCTCGCACGTAGTGGGCGAGGTCGGCGAAGTTGGTCCAGGATCGTAGTCCGCGTCGCCGCCTCTCGTACACGATGAGCTCATCAACCGAGGGGTGTCCCTCGACGAGCGTCTTGGGAGTGGGTTGAATAATCCACGAAATCTGAACATCCGGCCATGCGCGCTTCATCGCGTTCACCACCGGGAGCACGTGGACGACGTCGCCGATGGCGCTCAGCATCACGATGCACACGCTGCGGATAGGTCCGTTTTCCGAGGGGGTCATGATGCCCTCCCTTCGCCAAGCAATTGGTCTATCTCGTCGATAGTCAGGTCCCCCTCTCCGTCATTTTGGAACTGCGGGCGAGTGCGTTCGAGCTTGCGGATTGAACGAGCGAGCCGGCGTCGAAGCCTTGTGGCATCCCCGGGGAAGCTGGGCCCCACCACCCTGCACCCATCCAGGTCGACGAGGATAGCATGGACGCGCTCCCCCTCTCGTGCAATGAGGACGTTCTCGGCATTGAGATCCGGATGATGGACGCCCGCCTTCGCCAAGCACGTAATCAGTTCGGCGGCGCAAGCCATCGCCTCGCGGCGTGTGTTCCTGCCAATCAATCCACCCGAGGTGCCGGTCCCCCCGAACAGTACATCGGCGAGAGTTCGGGCGTGAGGCACGAATTCGGTGACCAAGTCGGCCCGGTAGAGGAGGCCGCGCGGATATGCCGCTGCGGCCACGACTCGGGGTGTGGCCAAGCCCAAATCCTCGATCCGTCTGCTGTTCTCCGCTTCGATGAAGCTCCTCGGTGTTCCCGCCCGAAGAAAGCGGTCGCCGAAGGGTCTCATGAGCCCGCCTCTGTAGTACCGCCGAACCACCCACTGCGGCCCGACGCCCTCGGGATTCGTCAGGACCGGAACCGGCCCCCTTCCCCGGAATGTCCTGTCAGCCGAATCCCGTGCGGCTCGGTACAGGGACCCGTACGCCGAGACCGCTTGACGACTCCAGGCTACCGCCTCGGTCCGCGCCCAGATCTGGGCCCCTCCGACCGTCATCCGCTCGAATCCTCGGGGCCAGGATCTCTCCGAGAACGCATTGGCGTCTCTCATCACTGGTGCCCAACTCCGTATCGCTTGCCGGCCCAGCGGACACGCTCCAAGACGTCGGTCACCATAATTTCTGACATTCGTCCAGGGCGTGGCCCATAGTGGGCTGGGACACGGGCCTCGCCGGGATCGGTGTATCGATCCACGATCAGGTCTTGATACTTTTCGTAGGGGCCGACTCGCCATGGATTGGTATGGCCGAAGAGACCGATCACAGGGACGCCCATCGCATGTGCAATATGGAGCGCTCCGGTGTCTGGGCTGATGACGAGATCACACCCGCGGATGCTCCAGATCAGTTGCCTCACGGAGTCGGACAACGCCGACCTTGCGGCTCCACTGTCATCCAAGATGACCTGGGCCGTCGTCTGCTCCGCCTTCCCGGGCCCTCCCAACAGTAGCACGTCGAATCCGAACTCGGCCTCCAGGGAGCGTGCAAGTGACACGTATCGGTTGGTCGGCCAATCCTTTGCCGGGTTGGCCGTACCCAACACGAGCCCCACGACGGTCGCACCCTCCGAGGCCAAAAAAAAAGTCTCGGCATCCGATTCCTCTTGCTTCGTGAGGGTGATGTCCCACTCCAACGACTCCGGTCTTTCGACGCCCACGGCATCCAGGAACTCCAAGAACAGATCCTGGGTATGGCGCCACTCCCCTCCCGGTGTGTACTCGGTGTTGACGAGCCGGACCCCGTCGCGAGTCCTGGAGGGCGCGAGGCCCACTCGCACAGGGGCGCCGGAGAAGTACGCCGGGAAGATGCTCTTGCCGTACCGTTGCATATTCAAAGTGAGATCGCACGACGGTCCGACGCGAAAGGTTCTCCAGAGGTCGTATACCCCGAGGGGACCCCGCTCCGGCCGGAATACGATTACCTCGTCCACTGCAGGGTGGTGCTCGAGAACCTGTGCGGGTGCGGGCTCGGCGACCCAGACGATCTTCCGGGCTGGCCGATCGCGTTTGAGTGCCACCGCGACGGGTAATCCGTGAACGACGTCCCCAATGCCCGAAAGAAGGACGATGCAAACACGGTCGCCTCGGACTGCTCGCGCCATGGCGCTCCGAGAGTCTTGGCCACGGGCCCCCTCGTGGATCACGCTGTGGACGTCCCGGGGAGCTCCATGAGGAAAAGGGACGGGCCTTCGTGGTCCCGTCCCTTGATCCGGATCCGAAAACGGTACGTACCGGGCTCTGGAAAGATTACCTCCTTGAGGGGCATGACGATGCGAGTGCGGGCGGGAGGGCGATCCGGGTCACGCCGGTCCACGTCCGAGTGCCCCTGGATCGTCATGCTGGATTGGCCTGACGGCCCCGTCAGGTCCACCTCGAAGTCGTAATGGCCCAGATCGTCGCGGCTCCACTCCACCGCCAATACCAACACCATATCATGCTTGGCTGGGAACCCGGGGGCCGCGAGATCATTGAAGACGCCTCGTAGGTCGAGCTTCCCGTCCGCGGTTTGCTCGGCGTGGTCACAGACAAGGGCCAGTTGCAATCGCATCGAAGCTAGAGAGCTGAGGAAGTACGGTGCACGGTCAGAGGTCCCCGGCGGGCCCCCATCCTCCTCCGCTCGGCGAACGAATACTGATGATGTCGCCGATTTGTGCGAAGAACGTAACCTTCGCCGGAAGCGGTTCTTCACTGCCGTCTCGGATGAGGACGTTTTGGCCGGGGCTCCCGTCGTGTCCGTCGCGTGTACCCGAAGGCCTTCGCTCCCGGCGTTCGGAGAGCAGCGTCACTGTTCCCTCGCACAGTAGCTGTAGGTCTCTGCGGAGACCGTCCCCACCCCGATGAGTCCCGGCGCCCCCACTCCTGCGCCTCAACGAGTACTGAGTGATCCGAAAGGGATATGCGTGTTCGAGAGCCTCGATCGGCGTGTTCAGGGAGTTCGACATATGGGTGTGCACACCGGAAAGTCCATGCCCGGTCGGACCGGCGCCCATTCCCCCCCCAACGGTCTCGTAGTAGGCGAAATTGTCTCCGTTCCTAGGGTCCACACCCCCAACGGTGGTGTTGTTCATCGTGCCTTGGGAGAGTGCCGGCATGAGGTCCGGAAGCGCCTTCGCGAAGGCACGGAAGAGGACATCGGTGATTCGCTGGCTCGTCTCGACGTTTCCGGCTGCAACGCTTGCAGGAGGGCCGGCGTTCACGACCGAGTTTTCCGGAAGAATCAGCCTGACCATCGACATGGAGCCGCCTCCGGCCGGGAGCGATTCGCCCAGAAGCGCCTCCACGACGCAGCGCACAGTGTACCTCGTGGCGGAGTCGGTGATGGCGCTTACGGCGTTGACTCCGCCACGCACTTGAGGGCTGCTCCCCGTGAAGTCGACGTCGAGACCATCCCCGCGCCGGGTGAGCCTCACGCGAACCGGGATGTCCACGGTTCCGAAACCGTCGCTCTCCATGAAGTCCTCAGCGTCGTACTTGCCAGGCTCGATGTACGCGAGGCCAGCTTCCACGAGTCGGTCAGCGTACCCGATCAGTGCGTCCATGGCCTCCTGTGTCGTCTGTGCTCCCCGGCGTTTGACGATCTCCAACAGCCGGGACGCGCCGGTGTGTAGAGCGGCCAGCTGGGCGTCGAGATCACCGCCTCTTTCGATCGGGGTCCGGACGTTCGCCAATATGAGATTCCAGACCTCCTCTTGGCGTTCGCCCTTCCGATAGAGATGGACGGGCGGGATACGGAGGCCCTCCTGATAGATTTCCTGGGCCAGCGGCATCGATCCTGGGCTCATCCCTCCGACATCCGAATGATGTGCCCTCGACGCCACATAACCGAGCGGGGTGCCCCCGCCCGGGTCGTGGACTGGCGAAATCAGAGTGATATCGGGCAGATGCGTGCCGCCTCGAAAGGGGTCATTCAGGCAGACGACGTCGCCTGGGTCGAGAGGGCCAAGTTCACCGAGGGCAGCCTCCACGCTCATCGGCATCGCCCCCAAGTGGACCGGCATGTGGTCCCCCAGTGCGATCGGTGCACCCCTCGCCGAAAAGAGCGCACACGAGTAGTCTCGACGCTCCTTGATGTTGGGTGAAAAGGAGGCTTGCCTCAGCGCGGCTCCCATTTCTTCCGTTAGAGCTGTGAAGAGGTGGCGGAAAACCTCAAGTGCTATGGCGTCGGGCTCGCGCCGTCCGGTTGGCTGACCATCGAGCATGCGTTAAACTTAATGGTTCAGGTAGCGTCGCATCCATGTGAAGTCGCACACATCTGAATCGAACATTCTATCCGCTCGAGAGGAATTCAGGGAGGTGTGAGTGCCCCAAGAGAAAATCTTCGCGCGGGCTCGGGACGAGTTGTTCAGCCACATCAATCGATGTGGAGTGTTGAGCGCCACGGATGATGACCGGACGGCGTGGATGAACGAGACCATCGACTATATCGGCGAGCGATATCCGGATCTGGTGGGTCCCGACCTCCAAGAGCTCCATGCGGTCGGTATCAGGTTCTGCCAGCCGGCGATCAACAATGTGCCGGCTGCGGCAGTGTCCGAGCCTGTGACTGAGACCGCAACCGCGGAGGTGCCGGGGGACGGGGCCTCCGTGTAGGACAACCGCTTTCTCCGACGTCGGAGGTGGGTCCCGACGCCGAGGCTACGCAAGATCAGGACGGGGACGCCAACGCCGCCTGACGTCTTACCCACCGAACTCTCATCCTCGACCCTGCGGCGGGAAGTTATACTTTCCCGCCGTTTTTCCTTTTAATAGCGGAAAAGGTGCATCTCTGGCACCCCGGGCTGGGGGTGCTGGCGAACCCACGGGGCACATAGTATGTTGCCGCCCCAGTTGGCGGGCCTGATGAAGAAGTGCCTCTCGGACGGGTGACGCGGACGCCTTTATGAGGGACCCTCAAGATAGAAAGTCGTGGTGCCGAGTGTGTCGCGACGGCTCATGACAGGCTCCCAGCGCGAGCGAAGTGTGGCGGCGGAGAGCGACCAGCGTCTCACCCTCCCGGATGAGGAGCGCCTGCTGGGCCTCTATTACGACGGGGGCCGTCTCCCCTCTCCGTCCGGGGGATTCCTGATGGTTTTGGGAATCCGGCCTGAAGATGAAGGGTCGGGTTTGGTCCTCCTGGAGTGCACGTCCTCGTCACTTCGGTACAAGTTGAGGGTGCCTAAGGCCACGCGCTCCGAACGGAAAAAGGTGCGGGACATGATCGTTGAGGGCAATGATCCGAAATGCCCACGACACCAGGGGGAATTCTTGACGCGAATACGCCACGACCTCGCGTGCGCGAAGTGTGGTGTTCGGTATGCCAAGGCCAAATAGCAGCCGGAGAGAGTCAGGGTGGTGATCCCCATCGGCCTCCATTACATTTGCGGCCTAGAGCCGTGCGCACTCTAGCCTAAGGAGCTTTGTCGCGATGGCAGAGGGATTCCTCAGCTCTGAAGAGTACGACGAGCAGGCTCACCAGCTGTACAACAGTGGGGATTACGAGGGGGCCCTCGAGATGCTCAAAGAGGGCCTCTCGCTTTATCCCAATGCTGTCGAACTCTGCGTGGGGATGGGCTACGCACGTCTGGCGCGGGAGGAGTACGCGTGGGCGCGCAAGGCGTTCGACCGCGCGCTCGTTCTCGATCAAGGGCACGAGGATGCCCTGGTCGGACTCGGCGAGACCCTCCTCCGCTTCGGGGAGCGTGACGCCGCACTCGCATTGTTCGAGCGGGTCGCCACATTGGGGTTCGAAGATGACGTGGAGCTGATGCTCACGATGGGGCGGGCGCTCTATCGTGAGCACCTCTATGCCGAAAGCCGTGATGTGTTCGCGAGGACTTCTGCTGCCCGTCCAGACAGCGCTGAGGTTGCGGCATCGCTAGGCTATGCGCTCCATCGGCTGGGCGATGAGGTTGGCGCCGGGCGCCAGATCCGAAGGTCCCTCCGCCTCGATCCCGACCTCCATGAGGCCAGGATCTACCTCGGCCATCTTCTGTATGATCGGGGAGACTGGGAGGGGGCACTCCGCGAGTTCGAGCGCGTCCCGCCGCTCGATCATTGGGATGCGTTGGCGGTGTGGCGCCTCGTCGAGCTCAAGCGAGCACTCTGGCAAGTGGAAGACGGAGACGAGCGGGTTAAGCCCTGGCGAAAGCGCTTGGACGAGCTCGAGGCGCTCAACGATCCCATCGACCGCTTGCTTGCCGAGGTCGAAGCCCAGGTCAACGGTGGTGAGCGCTCACTGATCGATCCGAGTCAGCTCGAACTCTTCGAGCGGGGTGAGCGAAGGGGCGCAACGGAGTCGCACGAGGTCCGGTTGGGCGATGGACACCTCTTCCGCGGAAGTTGGAACCATATCGTACGGCAAATGCGGGATCAGGCTGGATTCTCCCACGAAACTCTGTCCCAGTACATGAGACGGCTAGCGGAACGTTGGCATGAACAGCTCGGTGTGGAGATCCCCTTTGCCGATCCCGAGAGCTTTCTCGAGGCCGCCATCCGCGCCGGTGCCGTGTATCTCGAAGACTGATACTCACAAAACTGACACCCACTATGTCACAGTCTGGAGATGTGCTCGATCGGTTCCTCGAAGCACTCGTAGAGCGGATCACAGTGACCCGACCGGAGTATCTGACCGGTCCGTTCACGGTCGCGGAGATCTATCAGGATCTCGTTCCTTATCGATCACACCGGAATTTGATCGGGGTCGAAATGAGCGGGGACTACGAGGACGCACTCGCCCGGATGCTCTCCGGAGAGGGAGACTATCTTCTGCTCGATTCCGAAGCGGCTCGGCGGGAGCTGCAGGTGGAACTCAGTAGCCCCAATCCCAACACTGCTTTGTTCCGAGAGTTCGCTGCGGTGATGTCCGACTACATCCGAGCCGGGTGCCCCTGGATGCTGGGAACGGACCCGAAGTACGAGCCAAGGCTCCCGAGGAGGACACGATCGATGCCGAGGTGACCCGAACGAGAAGCACGGATCTGTTCGTAGAGCTGGACACGGAACTGGAGGCCGAAGTGGAGGCCGACGTGGGGGTTGAGGCGCCGGTGGAGATGGCTCAGGGGCCTTCAGACGAGCGGGACGACGGGCCGAGATCCGAACTCGGAAGGTCCAGTGAGGATGGCGTAGTGGGCCACATTGACACGGTCGCGTCTCCGCCTCTGGTGTCGCTTTCGGATACGACACCCGACAGAGCCGATTCGACGGACGCCGACCCCAGCGGCTCAGTGGCGGTGTGTCACTGGTGCCGCGAAGACCTTCCGGTGAGTGATTCCATCCACTTTTGTCCGTTCTGCGGCAGTGACCTCCGCCCATCTCCGTGTCGCGAGTGTGGCGAAGCGATGGAGGCCCGGTGGCAGTTCTGTGCTTCCTGCGGGGCCGACGTGCGTGGTTAGACGGATCGGAGTCATCGCTTGCCTGGCGGTGGTGGGATGCGGGATCGAGCCGAAGGCAACTCCCGATCCAGGCGAGGAGACCAGCACGGATCCCTACTTCGAGATTATCGCGACTGCCCAGGTCGTTCAGCTGTCCGGGGGCCGAGACGTGGAGCATGTTGTCCCGCCCCATCTTGAGATCGCGAAGGGGGAGTGGGTCCAGTTCCTAACTCTCGACCGCCGTGTACACACTGTGTCCTTCGTGCCCGACTCGATTTCTCCAGACGCCCTTGAGTACCTGGCCGACACAGGGCAGCTTGAGGGCCCACCACTGCTGGCGCGTGGGAGTCGATTCCTCGTCGATTTCCGGGAAGCGCCCACCGGTCGATACGTTTTCCAGAGCGTCAGCCATGGGGGCCCTGTCTTCGGCAGTGTGACTGTGCGGGAGCTTCAGACGGATCCGTAGATTCACCTCGCCATGCTTTGAATGCAGGGGGTAAGGTCTGTTGAAGATGGGAACGCAAGGACACGCCAAGAACATCGTCGTTCTCTCAGGGAAAAGGACTCCGTTCGGAACCTTCGGTGGAAGCCTCAAGAGCTTCACCGCGACGGATCTTGCGGTTTTCTCGAGTGTCGCGGCGATCGAGGCCGCCGGCTTGGCCCCGGACCAGATCGATCACACCTTCGTCGGAAACGCCCTCCAAACTTCCTCGGACGCAATCTACCTCGCCCGCCACGTCGCGCTACGGTCCGGCGTTCCCCAGGAAAGCCCGGCGCTGACCATCAACAGGCTATGTGGGTCTGGGTTCGAGGCGATTGTTCAGGGAGCCAAGGAGATTCTCCTCGATGGGGCCCACGTGACACTGTGCGGTGGCACGGAGTCGATGAGTCAGGCACCCCACGTCGTGCGTGGAGCGCGCTGGGGACAGCTTCGCCTAGGACCGACTGGAACCTCCTCCTTCGAAGATATCCTCTGGGAGGCTCTGCGTGACTCCAACTGCGACATGACGATGGCCCAGACCGCGGAACAGCTGGCGGAGCGCTACGAAGTCACCCGTGAGGAGGCCGATCGGGTGGCGCTCCGCAGTCAGCAGCGCGCCTCGGCAGCGTGGGACGGTGGCCACTTTGCGGCCGAGATCGCTCCCATCATGCTCAAAAGCAGAAAAGGGGAGAAGGAGTTCGCCCGCGACGAGCACATGCGGCCCGACACGACGCTTGAAGGGCTGAGTGGGCTTCGCCCGTACTTCAAGAAGGATGGGTTGGTAACCGCGGGGAACGCCAGCGGGATCGGCGATGGGGCAGCGAGCGCTCTGCTCGCGGAGGCTGATTGGGCCGACGAACACGGAGTCGAAGTACTCGGCCGCATCGTGTCGTGGGGATTCGCGGGGGTCGAGCCGAGCGTCATGGGCATTGGGCCGGCGCCGGCTTCACGTCTCGCTCTCGAAAAGGCCGGATTGACCCTGGGCGACATGGACCTGGTGGAAGTGAACGAGGCGTTTGCGGGCCAGTACATGGCGGTCGAGAAGGAGCTGGGACTCGATCCGGCAATCACGAACGTGAATGGGGGAGCGATCGCCATCACTCATCCCCTCGCTGCATCCGGGGCGCGCATCACGATCCACCTTCTCCATGAATTGCGGCGGAGGGGCGGGAAGTACGGCCTCGGTGCAGCCTGCATCGGCGGGGGGCAGGGGGGCGCGGTGGTCGTGGAGGCCCTGTAGGTTCGTCCTGTCGAGATCACTGGTTCAAAGGGGACGGCAAGCAGTGGACATCGAGAGGGTAGGCGTAGTTGGATGCGGGCTCATGGGCAGCGGGATCGCAGAGGTCGCGGCGAAGGCGAACTTCGACGTCGTCGTGCTGGAGGTGAGTGACGCCCTGATCGAGGCCGGCCAGGACCGAATCCGAAAATCGCTCGACCGAGCGGTAGAGAGAGAAAAACTCACGGTTGCCGACGGGGAAGCGGCGTGGAGTCGCCTCCATTTTTCCACCGAGCTCTCGGAGTTGGCTGATAGACATCTCGTGATCGAGGCGATCATAGAGGAGATCGGGCCCAAGAGAGAGCTGTTCTCGGCTCTGGACGATCTCTGTGGGCCCGAGGCCATATTCGCCTCGAACACATCATCCCTAACGATTACCGACATGGCGGTGGCTACCGGACGGCCGGATCGGGTGGTTGGCCTCCACTTCTTCAATCCGGTGCCGGTGATGGAGCTTGTGGAGGTCGTGCGCACCATCGTGACGGCCGACGAAGTGTTCAGTAAGGTGTTCGCCTTTGCCGAGGCGCTCGGCAAGAAGCCGATCACGGCGAAGGACAACTCAGGCTTCGTGGTGAACCTGCTCCTGGTGCCCTATATGCTCGACGCCATCCGGCAACTCGAGCGGGGCGCGGCCTCGATGGAGGATATTGATCGGGCCATGACACTCGGACTGGGGCATCCCATGGGTCCGTTTACCCTCTGCGACTTCGTCGGGATCGATACAGTTTATCGGATCTCGGAGATCATGTTCGAGGAGTATCGGGAGGATCGATACGCGCCACCCCCACTCTTGAAGCGGGTCGTCTCGATGGGGCGATTCGGCAGGAAGACGGGTAAAGGGTTCTACGATTGGTCGGGGGAGCAGCCGATTCCGCTGCCACTTTGAGGGGAAACCCAAAAGCTCGTTGAAGAAGTAGGCCTCTAGATCTTGCCTCGGCGCTGCCGACGGCGTTCTCGCCGAATCGCGGCTTCGCGCTTCCGCTTCCGCTGGGCACTCGGCTTCTCGTAGAAGCGACGCTTCCTGAGTTCCGAGTAGAGGCCCGAGCGCTGCACCTTCCGCTTGAAGCGGCGGAGCGCCCGTTCGAGGCTCTCGTTGTCTTGAATCGTTACTTCCAAAGGAAAACAGCTCCCTTCCTTTGTGGTCTATTCCAAAAGGAAGAATCGAAGATCAAATATCAGACCAAGAGGGGAAAATTAGTGGCTATGTCCATATCAGGGAAGTCTTCGCTCTCGGTGGAGGGTATGTGTGTAGTGTACGTATTCCTCTCTGTGGGCGAGGAAGTCCTCGACCCAAACTTCGAACGGCGGCATGGGAATACGTGCCTCGATGTACTCGATGACGAGCATGCCCAGCTGTAACCGATCCTTAGCGCCAAAGTCCACTCGCTGGCCCTTGAGAATCGACTCGACCGCCGCCTCGAAGTATGTGGCGTCCACCAAAGTGATGAAGTGGCACACCTGATCGAGCCGGTAGGACTGGTAGAGAGACCGGAGTTCGACCGTGTCCAACTTCTTTTCGGCGTCATTCAGATGCCCTTCCAGATGCACCTCAGCGGACGCGGAGAGTTCCTTCGAATTTTGCAGCAGCAGTTTCTTGAACCACCGACGGGTCTTGGGAGATTCAGGGGCCTCCACTCCCCGCGATACGTGCAGAGCCGAGGAGAGCAACGCCCTCACGAGCGGCCGTCCCAGGCCACGGGCCTTATGGTCGATCTCGGCTTGGGACGCCTCAATGAAAATATCGGCGGTCCGCACCTCGTCTGACTCGCTGTCGCTGTCCTGCGGGCGGAACACGAGATGTCCGTGCCACCGACTGTCCCGACCGATGAAGGTCACCAGAAAACAAGACCAGGATTCTTGTTCCCAGTCTAGAAATCCGAGCGATCGTCGGCGGGATCGATCGATCAGTGCGTGTTCGGTCAAGTCGCCAGTTGGCTAGAGGGTGCGATGGCGAGCTCCCACCTTTAGATTTGAGCTTCTTGCCAGGACAGTAAACATATTGTTATCGTGGATCAACTGGAGTCGAAAAAAATAGCCATTACCGCATCGCAGAGCCTTTGGTGGATGTCTGTGATACGGGAAAATCCCGGCAGGAATGCCGGTTTTTTTGCCTCGATACTCTCGCAGGTTCGCCTTCGAGGATCCGTCGATTGAGGATCGACCGCCGATTCGGATAGTGAGGAGACACATGGAGGGAACGACTTTCTCGCTTCACTCCACAGCCCGGCCCGAGGCCATGGCCGATGTGCCCGGTGTCTGTGAACTTCCGCTGACCAGGGCCGTGGTCCATTACCGTGATCTTCACGAGGTGGACCCCCCGGGCGGGCGTATCCAGGACATTGGACTCGCGCTCGTGCTCGAGGGGCGTTTTGCTTCATCCTCGGAAGTCTTGGATCTGGGAAGCTCCGCCGTGAAGATGTTGGATCTGAGTTCCGAGCTAGTGGTTCTCGACTGGGTCTATGAGCCCACGCTGAAGCACGTCAACCGTTTGCTCATGGAAAGGGCCCGGGGAGATGACGATGTGGAGGCAGCTGGCCGGCTGGGAAGCTACTCGTTCCGGATGGCCTTGAGCCTGATTGGCCGGCTCGGATACGGGCCACTCACCCGCCCGACGATTCTCAGGATCGGTTTCCGAGACATTTGCCGGGACCTGGATTTTCACGAGGGCACCTCAGTCCGGATCGTCTTTGGCGAGCATCGAGTGGCGCGTGCACACCTCGACTATGACGCGAACTCCTTGGTGTTCAGCACACCCTCTCCAGAACCGGACGCCATCCTCGAAGCCGCCGTGCTGGAAGCGTTTCCTCACAGCGACGTGCTGCGTTTCAGTGAGGCTCACAACGGTGGGTCGGTGAATTACCAGGTCCGTCTTTCGTTCCCGGCCAGCTTGGCCGAGGCTCGTGAGGAACTCCGAACGATTCGGCGAGGGCTTGGGGGACTGTTGGCGCGCTTCGAGCCGGAACGCTTCAAGGGGCTCGAGCACCACCTCGCCACTTTCGGCTCGAGGGACACGCTTTCCCAGCTCCACGTCCGAGAGCGGCGAACGAAGGTCGAGGTGCTCCGGACTCGTCTTGGAGCCGGGGGTGACACCGTCCATTAGCATCACACCATGACGCTCACCCCTGAGCGCGACCCGCGGAGCGCCCTGCTTGATCCGGTAGACCGCGAAGCTTCGCCGTCCCATACCGCGGTACTGAGGGGACGCTATGAGGCGTATTGCCAACAACAGGTAACACTTCTCTTGGAGATCATCCCGTCGGAGGCGGTGAGACCGCTTTACCGTCGTGCGAGGACTTGGGCGACTGAGGAGGGGTTCCACGAATCCAAAGATCCGATGTCGACCCTGCGCAGTTTCTGCCGTGAGGTGCTACTGCTTCCACCATTCGAAGTCTGGCAGTTGGACTATGCAAACCATCGTGTGGCTCATGTGAGTGCTGGAGTGGAGCGGTCTCCTCTGGCTGAGCCGATGGAGCCGATCGCGGTCGATGTCCGTCGGATCGAGCACGAGGAGGAGCCATGGCAGGGAACGCTCGAGGTGTACCGGGGCGGGGATGTGTGGCGGGGGCTCATTCGATTCCAGCGCGATGGAGAAGAAGGCTACTTCCGCACCGGCGAGATCTTCTGCGAGGATGACCTCCAAGACCTTCGAGATCGCTTCATTTCCTTCACTGCGCCTACCATGAGCGCGTTTCTGCGCTCGACCCTTCCGTAAACCGGGTTTTTCCCAAAAAACGCAGCCAGCAGGAAGTTCAATTTTCACGGAATTGGTTCTCGTAAGTTCCCATCATAATTGAGCTTCACTCCTACGAAAATGCAAAACATTGGGTGCTCTAGGGGTCGAGGAACAATTGATTTCGGGCCAAATACCTATTTTATAAGTAGTTGCAGAGCAACACTTTACGAACTTTAGTTGGGCGCACGACAATTTTGACAACAGGCTTGCGCGCGTCGGAAATCACGTGTACTATGGTTTTGCCTCGACGCTGTTGCTTTTCCTTGACACTTTCGAAATTCACGATGCTACAGTCGGTCCTATCGGGTAATTTCGTGAATTTTCGAGCCACCGAAACCTCGGGAGAAGTGTGCTCATGTGGGAGACTCGATCTGTGCAGATTTCCGTCCGACTTCCGCATGATATAGCAGAACAGGCTGAGGAAGTGCAGAAGGTAGATCCGGAATTCTTGAGCCGGGTCGTGCTCTATGGTCTCACCCGCCGATCGATCTATCACCAGCTGCGTGAGCGCAGCTTGGACCAACCTACAGACGCCGTCACCGCCCCACGCGCCAGTTAAGGGGCTTGACTCTCCCGGTGCACCCCAATAAGAACTAGGGGCAAGTAGGGCAGCTACTTGCACGCCGAAGGCCGGCGTGCGCGCGTGTAGTGCTGGGAGGGACGACATGAGCGACGCCCGGCCGAAAAAGCCCCAAGAAGGCAACGGTGAATTGGCGGAACGCGTTCTCCGGGCAAAGTATCTGGACTACTGTTCCTCTCAAGTCGCCGAGCATCTACTCAGGCTTTCGCCGGACGAGATCTACGTCCTTGCGCAGGAGGCGCTTCGTGCGGGCGGGCGGGAAAGTGAGCCCTCCTACGAGGAGATGGTGCGATTGGCAACCGAGGGTGTCGCTCAACGCCTCACGCTTCCCCCGTTCGCGGAGTGGGCCGAAGAATACAAGCGGGACCCAGGCCGGTACGACCATCAGCTGATCGGTCTTTGGCAAAGCGAGCTGGACGAGTCGTCGTAGTGTCGTGTCCCGGTTTAGAACGGCAGGTCGTCGTCCGGTTCGGAGATCGGCGCCGCCGGCGACGAGATGGGATCGTCCTGAGCGTCGCCGCCGCGGCCACCTCCACCTCCACCGGGAGTCGACCCGAGCATGACCATCTCGGTCACGATAATATCGGTCCAGTATCTCTTCTGACCGTCCTTTTCTGTTTCTGAATATTCGACGCGCCCTTCGACGTAGAGTCGGTCCCCCTTCTTTACCCATTGATCGACGATGTCGACGAGGCGGCCGAAGAAAGTCAGGCGGTGCCACTCGGTCTTCTCCTTCTGCTGCCCAGAGCCGTCCTTCCACTGGCGGTTCGTGGCCAGCGACACCTTCGCTACTTGGTTACCCGAAGAGGTGGCTCGGACGTCAGGGTCGTTTCCCACGTTTCCGATGAGCATGACCTTGTTGAGGGACCGACTCATTATCGTGCGCTCCTTGGAGATTGATACAGGGTGCCGCACCACTTCGGCCGTGCGGCGCCACAAGGTACGAAGGGCTCTGAGCGGGCGCTATGGGCGGCTGGCGCCTTCTGAACGGCCCTCCTAGCTTTTGCCTGATGGGCCCCCACCCGGGTGCCTTCCTACCATGGAGCTGGCCGAACTTGCGATGAGTGATCTTCAGTACCTTCGAGTGGAGTGGGACGGGGAGCTGGCGATGGTCGTGATCGACCGAACCGAGAAACTCAACGCCCTGAATACGGAGGTCATTCGCGAGCTAGGCGACGTGTTTCGTGACCTCAGGGACGATGACGATGTCCTGGGAGTGATCCTGACTGGGGCAGGTGAGAAAGCCTTTGTCGCCGGTGGGGACATTGGTGAACTCGCTCAGCTAACGCCGCTCACCGGCGTGACGGAAAGCCGAGAGGGGCAGCGGATTCTTACGGAGATCGAGCGTTTTCCGAAGCCCGTTCTCGCTGCGGTTGGAGGGTATGCGTTGGGTGGCGGATGCGAGCTGGCCCTCGCGTGCCACCTGCGAGTCGCCAGCGAAAATGCCCGTTTTGGGCTTCCCGAGGTGGGGCTCGGCACCATACCCGGGTACGGCGGCACGATGAGGCTCGCCAAAGTGGTGGGGCTCG
Organism: Longimicrobiales bacterium; assembly: GCA_965219445.1. Lineage (GTDB taxonomy): Bacteria > Gemmatimonadota > Gemmatimonadetes > Longimicrobiales > Gaopeijiaceae > UBA822. Next base: position 1,227,509 of record CBDCNQ010000005.1, read on the forward strand.
GTCTTGCGGTAGAGATGATCCTGACCGGCGCCATGGTCGATGCGGAGAGGGCCGAGCGCATCGGGCTGGTGAGCGCCGTCTATCCCCAAACGGCGCTCCTCGATCAGGCGAAGGCGTTTATTCGCGGAGTCACGAAGAACGGCCCGGTCGCGGTTCGCATGGCGCTGGAGTCCATTTACTTGGCCCAAAATACGGCCCCGGCGGACGCCGCGAGCTTCGAATCCGCACTGTTCGGACTACTCGCTTCCACCACCGACATGAAAGAGGGAATGACGGCCTTTCTCGAGAAGCGAAAGGCGACGTTCAAGGGCGAATAGCCTGGGCCGGCGAGGGTGGTTTTAGAGCCCTTGGACGGTTAAATTTTTCTATGTTCTCGAGGCTTTTCCTGGCATCTGTTCCTTGCACCTGAGCGTGCTGAAACTACGGCTTTTTCGCAACCTCGGGGACCAGGAGCTTTCCTTCCCTCCAGAGGGCGTGGCGGTCATCGGCGCGAACGCTCATGGGAAGTCGAACCTACTCGAGGCCATCTACTATCTGGAGACGTTCCGCTCGTTTCGGGGCGCTCGTGTGGAGCACCTCATCGCGTTCGGGGAGGATGTCTTCCGGGTAGCCGGTCGGGTGGTTTCCGCGAACGATCTCGAGGGCTCACCGACCGAGATTGCGGCGGCGTACGAGGGATCGAGTCGCCGGCGGAGGGTGACCATCGACGGTGCGGAGCCGAACCGCATCGGGGATGCGATCGGGAGGTTGGGCGCCGTGATTTTCTCGCCGGCCGATGTGGGCATCGTCAACGACGGACCGGTCCGCCGCCGGCGATTCCTGGACGTAGCGCTTTCATTGAACGAGGAAGGCTACTTGGTGGCTCTTCAGGCCTTCCGGCACGCGCTGGCCCAGCGAAACGCGGCTCTCCGTACCGATCAGCTCGAGGCGACGGTGCGGGCGTGGGACGAGCCCCTCGCCCGGAGTGCCGGGACCGTCATGGGGGCTCGGTACCGATGGATCGCTGAATGGCGGGACGCCTTCCGCGGATACTACGAAGACGTGAGCGGACGTGACTCGGCGACGATGACCTACGTGCCCAAGGTTTCCGTGAGCGACTGGCATGACAATGGCATTTATGGGGCGGTCCGAAGCGCTCTGGACGACCGTTGGGCTGTCGATCTCCGGCGGAAGACTACGAGTGCCGGACCCCATCGGGATGAACTCCTGCTCGCGCTCGTACACGGCGAGAGCGAGGTCGAGGTGAGGGAGTTCGGTTCTGGAGGGCAACGCCGGACGGTGGCCCTAGCACTCCGATTGGTAGAAGGGGATGCCATCCGCAGGGCGAGGGATAGTGCCCCGGTTCTCCTTCTCGACGACGCGTTTGCCGAGTTGGACGACGCTAGGAGGGAGAGGGTTCTCGGGCTGATGGGGCGAGGCCGCTTCGGTCAGGTCATCCTCACGGCGCCCAAGGCGAGCGACGTCCCCCTCCACGGAGATGTGCTTCCGCGATGGGGCATCGACAATGGACGGATCTGCGCGTGAACAACGTTGGGCCGACGCGGGTGGCGGATCTCCTCGAAGACGTTTTGGCGAAGCGCGGTGTTGGTGCGCAGATCCAGAGGATTGGTGCGCTCAACGTCTGGTCGGGTGCGGTCGGCAAGAAAATTGCCGAAGTGACGGAAGTGAAGACGGTGGTAGCGTCGACGCTGTTTGTTGAAGTCCGGAGCAGCGCGTGGCTCATGGAATTGAGCCTCATGAAGGAGGCCCTGTTGGAACGGGTCAATGCGGAGTTGGGAGGGGAGGGGACGATCGATCGGATCGTCCTGACGCTGATGGAGGGGGATGGATCGTAACCACCGTAATTGGGACGGTTTACGGTCCTGACCCACTAAGGAGTGTGCCGTAGATGGCGAAGAAAGGCGATAAGAAGAAGGGCGACCAGAAGACGAACGGCGACTACACGGCCGGGCAGATCACGGTACTCAAGGGGCTCGAGGCCGTTCGGAAGCGACCCGGAATGTACATCGGGTCGACGTCCGCCCGGGGACTGCACCACCTGGTATACGAGGTCGTAGACAACTCCATCGACGAGGCGATGGCCGGCTTCTGCACCAAGATAAGGGTTACGCTGCGTGAGGACGGCTCTGTCGTCGTCAACGACGATGGCCGGGGGATTCCCGTCGACATACACCCCGAAGAGGGTGTGCCCGGCGTGGAGCTTGCCATGACGAGGCTGCACGCGGGAGGAAAGTTCGACAAGGACTCCTACAAAGTATCGGGTGGGCTCCATGGCGTCGGCGTGAGTGTGGTGAACGCGCTCTCGGAGTGGCTGGAAGTGGAGATCACGAGAGATGGCCAGCGGTACCATCAGCGCTACGCCAGGGGCATCAAGGAAACGGAGCTCGAGACGCTCGGGAAGGCGAAGGGCAGCGGGACCGACGTGACCTTCATGCCCGACCCCGAGATCTTTACGGAGCTCACATACAACTTCGAAACGCTCAACAATCGGCTCCGTGAGCTCGCGTTCCTCAACAAGGGACTGAAGATCGTGCTCGCCGACGAGCGCGATGGAGTCGAGGAGACCCACCAGTACGAGGGTGGGCTCGCCTCCTTCGTCGATCACGTACGGGGTAGCCGCCAGCCACTTCACGACAAGATCGTCTACTTCGAGACCAGCCGTGAGGAGGCCGACATCGAGGTGGCGATGCAGTACGATGACGGCTTCAGCGAGCACACGCACACTTTCGTCAACAACATCAACACACAAGAGGGTGGGGCCCATCTGACGGGGCTCAAGGCAGCGCTCACTCGGACCATCAACGACTATGCCCGGCGGAACAAGCTGTTCAAGAAGGACGATGAAAGCTTGTCGGGCGACGACGTACGTGAGGGCCTCACGTGTATTCTCAGTGTGAAAGTCATGGAGCCTCAGTTCGAGGGGCAGACCAAGACCAAGCTCGGAAACAGCGAGGTGCGAGGCGCCGTTGAAGCCGCTATCAACGAGCATCTCGGGATCTTCTTGGAGGAGAATCCCAAGGCGGCCAAGTCGATCATCGAGAAGTCACTGTCGGCCGCCCGGGCGCGGGAGGCCGCCCGTAAGGCCCGGGATCTGGCTCGCAAGAAGAGTGCGCTCGAGGGAGGCGTCCTCCCTGGCAAGCTCGCGGATTGCTCCATCTCGGATCCAACCCTGTGCGAGATCTATCTGGTCGAGGGGGACAGCGCCGGGGGTAGCGCGAAACAGGGCAGGGACCGGTCCTTTCAAGCCATCCTGCCACTCAAGGGAAAAATCCTCAACGTGGAGAGGGCGCGCATCGACAAAATCCTCTCGAACGACGAGATCCGGGCGATGATCACCGCTCTCGGATGCGGCATCAAGGACGACTTCGAGCTCGACAAGGCGCGCTATCACAAGATCATCATCATGACCGATGCGGACGTGGACGGTGCTCATATCCGCACTCTCCTCCTCACCTTCTTCTTCCGGCAGATGAGGGACTTGATCGAGGAGGGCTACATCTACATCGCTCAGCCGCCGCTGTATCGCGTGGCGAAGGGCAAGAAGGAGCACTACGCGTACTCGGAGGAGGAACGGGAGGAGTTCATCAACCGCCTTTCCAACGGGAAGACCGACGGCGAGAAGCGGGGCATTCAAATTCAGCGGTACAAGGGTCTCGGAGAAATGAACCCGGACCAGCTATGGCGGACGACCATGGATCCCGAGGCGCGGACGATTTACCAGGTGACGGTGGACAACGCGGCCGAAGCCGATTCGATCTTTAGCCGGCTCATGGGCGACGACGTAGAGCCGAGGCGGACGTTCATCGAGAACAACGCCAAGTACGTCAAGAACCTGGATGTGTAGAAGGCTCTTCCGGTGACCGACCCCAAGCGCCTCAACATGCAACAGCTCGTCTCGTACCTGGCTGAGAACGCCGGGCACTGGATCGAGAGTCAGCGTGCCCAGCACCGGGTGCACGCGGACCCTCTGCCCGACACGACCGTGGCCGCCCTCAGTGGTTTTTTCGCGCAAGGTACGTTGGGTCGGACCAGAGTCAGGCACGTCGCCAGCATAGAGAATCCGCCCTTCTACAGGGAGTTCGAAGAGGCTGGAGAGGCGTTTCCACTGGACTTCACGGTTTGGGCCGCCATCACGTTCGGGGACGTCATCCTCGTGAACGGTGAGCAGGTGCCAGGGCCGCCGTCCCATTCGGTTCTCTTCCACGAGATGGTCCATGTGGTGCAGTATGACGTGCTGGGGATCCACGAGTTCGCGCGCCGGTACGTGGAGCCCTTCATACAGAACCGCTTCAACTACATGTCCATTCCGCTCGAAACGGTCGCATTCGACCTCCAGGGGCGGTTCGAGGAGTGGAGCGGTGAGCCGTTTTCGGCGGAGGCGGAGATTCGTTCGAGAATCGGTGCGCCGGGGCTTCCTTACGCCGGGAGTGGAAGGCCGGACTAGAGCCAATGCCAGATGGCCGCGGACTCTCGGATCGAACGGGACACGTGTGTGTCATCGGGGCGGGTAGCTCTGGGCTGACGGCGGCCAAGAACTTCAAGGTGGCCGGATTCGAGGTCGAGGTTCTCGAGGCCTGTGCCGATCTGGGGGGAAACTGGAACTACGACTCCCCGGCGTCGCGAGTGTACCGCTCCACGCATACGATCTCCTCGAAACCCGGCACTGAGTATCCTGATCATCCCATGCCGGCCGAGTATCCGGATTATCCGCACCACGCGAAGATCCTCGCGTACCTGAGAGGGTATGCCGGCCACTTCGATCTCGAACGTCTCATCGAATACGAGACACGGGTTGAACGAGTGGAGCCGTCGACCGAGTCGGGGCCCTCGGGCGACGCCTGATGGGGAAGCGCGTGCTCGTCGTGGGAGGCGGAAATTCCGGGTGCGACATCGTGGTCGAAGCTGCGCACAAAGCGGGCGCGGCGTTCCACAGCACGCGGCGGTGGTATCACTACGTCCCCAAGTATCTCTGGGGTCGGCCCTCGGATCAGGTCGCCGACCTGATGCACGCGTTTCGCATTCCCATGCGGATTCAGCGGATGGTTGGGATGATTTCGTTGCGGCTGGCCCGAGGCCCACAACGGAAGCTCGGCCTACCTGAACCGGATCACCGCCTCTTCGAAACCCACCCGATCGTCAACACGCTGCTCCCGTACTTCGTGCAGCACGGGGCGATCATTCCCAAGCCGGACATCGACAGGCTCGCCGGGCGACGAGTGCACTTCGTGGACGGTGCGGCGCCTTAGCCGTTCCAGAGCGGTCCAGCGATCTGCAGCACGTATATCGCTATGAGCCCCAACACACCGATCACCGTCAAATAGTAGATCGTCGGGAGAATGGTCTTCCGCAGTGTGGAACCCTCTCGTCCCAGGAGCCCCACCGTCGCCGATGCGGCGACGACGTTGTGAATCGCGATCATGTTCCCTGCCGCTGCTCCCACGGCCTGAAGGGCCACGATCATGGAACTCGAGATGGCCAAGCGCGCCGCCACCCCGTGTTGGAACGCCGCGAACATGAGGTTGCTCACCGTGTTCGAACCGGCGATAAAGGCGCCCAAGGCCCCGGTCACGCCCGCGAAGAGCGGCCAGATGCCCCCAACGGTGTCCGCGACCCATCCCGCCATCGTGAGCGGCATCGAGGCGAGGCCCGAGGTGTTTACCCCCGAATTGATGTAGACGCGGACCATGGGCACGGTAAAGATGAGCACGAAGCCGGCCCCCAGAAGGACCCGGCTCGAGTCGGCGAACGCTCTCTTGAGAGCCGCTCCGCTCATGCGGTGCAACAGCGCCGTGATTCCGACCACAACGATCAGAATCGTCCCCGGCAGATAGAGTGGCGTGGTCACCGCGCTCACCGACGTTCCGAAGATCTCCGGCCATTCGATGCTGAAGCTCCTGAGGGCCTCTCCGAGAGGGAGCCATGGAAGGCGGCTCAGGACCAGAAGAATTGCCAACAAGAGGTAGGGAACCCACGCCTTGCCGGCCGACATCTCCGGGTGCTCTCCCATTTCCTCCGAGCTCACTTCGAGGCCGCTCACCCACTCCGACGGCCATTGGTCCGAAGCAGGAAAGTCCCAGGTGTCTTTCGGGAGCAGGAACCCCTTTCGCGCCGCGGAGGACACGATCGCGAGCCCCACGAGGCCTCCCAAGAGCGAGGGAAACTCGGGCCCGAAGATCCAGGCGGTCAAGAAGTAGGGGATAGTGAACGCCACTCCGCCGAACAGCGCAAAGGGTACCACCGTCAGCCCTTCGGTCCACGACTTCCGCGCCCCGAAGAAGCGGGTCATCATGACGACCATAAAGATGGGCATGACCGTTCCGGTGATCGCATGGAGGCCGGCGGCGCGGATAGCCACGGCCCGCACGTACTCGGTGAGCGTTGCGCCTGAGGCGGCCAGCGCAGTCGTAAATTCAGGGCTCACCACACCTCCTTGGACACCCACCAAAACCGGAGTGCCCACCGCGCCAAACGTCACAGCCGTGCTCTGGATCATCATGCCCAACATCACTGCGCCGGCTGCGGGAAAGCCCATGGCGACCATGAGGGGGGCGGCCACGGCGGCCGGGGTCCCGAATCCGGCGGCGCCCTCGATGAAGGATCCAAAAAGCCAGGCGATGATGACGACTTGCACCCGGCGATCGTCGCTGATGTCGTGGAAGCTCCTCCGAATCGAGGCCACGCCCCCCGACCGCTCGAGTGTGTTCAGGAGCAGGATGGCCCCGAAGATGATCAATAGGAGGTCGAACGTGAGAAAGAGCCCTTGGATCGAGGAGGCCCAAACGTCCATGGACGGCATGTTCCAGACGTTCAGGGCGATGACGACCGCCGTTACGTAGACCATCGGCATGGCCCACTTGGCTGGAATGCGGAAGCCTACGAGGAGGACACCACCGAGAAGGATGGGTAGGGCGGCAAGGGCGGCTAGGGTTGCGGGGCTCACGGGGGCTCCTTTGCCTTTTGGGGATCGACCCCGGTCGGCGATCCGACCCGGGCCGCGCTCAGACGCCTTGCAGGATCCGGCGCCTCGGCACTCTTCGGTGGCTCGCGAACTTCTCGGACACCTCACTAGCGGCCCACGCTTTCGGACCGACCGGACAACATGAGGCGGCGGGAGAGTTAGGAAAAGACCGGCCTTGGTCGCCGGGGGAGACAGGCCAGTGGCGCTCTGGCTTGGCGGATGTCGTAGCGACCGCCTATCTTCGGCCCGGCGACTCCGCCCGTGAGCGTCTTCTCGCCCTTGGATAGGACATCCCCATGGAGCACAATCCGGACGCCCCCTGGTACCGCCGATTACACTGGCAGGTGCTGATGGCCATGGCCGTCGGTGCGTTGGTTGGAGCCGTGTTCGGCGAGCCGGTGGCGGATCGGGTCGGATGGATCGGCGATCTGTTCATGCAACTGCTCCGGATGATCATCGTGCCCCTGGTGTTGACGTCGATCATTTCGCGGATGGCCATCCTCGAGGAGGAGGATGCACGCGGCTCGGGAGCGTCCGGGATCGAATCACTTCGCCAGGGACTCATCGCGCCCGAGGCCGAGCTTCAGCGGCTGGCGGTGCGCGCCATCGGGCGCCTAGAGGATTCCGAGCTGATCCCGCTGACATTCCCGCTCCTCTTCTCCAACGACGAAGCGGTCCGAGCCGAGGCCGTCAACGCGGTGGGGCAGGCGGCGCTTGGGACACTTGGTGACGACGTCGCCGATGTTCTTTTCGAGTACCTCGTTCGGGAACGTCAGGAGGGTCCGGCTGTACGCGGGGCGATCGGTCGGACATTGGGACGCCTTCGTTACGCGGATGCGGACCGCTTTCGGCGCGCCGAAGAGACACTGGTCGAGTTGACGGGCGACGGGAATGCGGATGCGCCACTCGTGACCCTCATGGGTGCCGTCATGGGTTTGGAGTCGATGGCTCGTCGCACCGGACGGGGCAGGATGTCGGAGGCGTCCGTCGAGAGACTTCGCGAGCTGGCCGCCCTCGGCCGTCCGGTCGACGCTGCGGGGTCCGGTGACGGGGGCGTTGCCGGAGGTGGGGGCGGAGCTCCCGCCGGGACCGGGAATGTCGCGGATCCCCTGCGACTCGGTGACCCGGCCCGCGTCCGTCGGGTAGCCATGATGGCTTTGCTCACGATCGGTGAGGTGGGGTCGGACCTCCTCGACGGTGCCTTGCGCGACCCGGATCCTGACGTTCGGCGTCTGGCCGTCATGCTCATCGGGCGTGATCCATCGGCTGAGGTTGCCCCTGAACTCTTGATCGACGCGCTTACCGATCCGTTTCCAAGGGTCCGCGCGGAGGCCGTCAGGGCGTATGCCGTGCGGGCCCCGGGGGTCCAAGAATGCCCGCTCCTCCTTAGCAACTCCCGGGACGACGATCTCCATGTGGCGCTCGTCGCCCTCGATCTCCTCCAACAGACTTGTGAGGATCGGCCGCTGCAGAACGAGTTCCTCACCGGCGCCGCCGCGGGCTTGGAGAATGCCGGCCCGCTGGATTGGCACCGGGGCGCACACGCCCTCGTGGCCCTGGCCGTGGTATCCCCCGATGAGGCGGCGACCTTGGTAGGCGGCGCGCTGCGGAGCACCAACCCGTTCGTGCGAATGTACGCTGCGCAGGCAGCGGCCCAGATCGGAAGCACCGACGTGCTCGAGGATCTCACGGCGGATCCGTCTCCCAATGTCCGTACGGTGGCTGTGCAGGGCCTCTCCGCTATCAGTGGCCACGACAGGGACAGTGTTGCTCGTCGCGCAACTCGAACAGGACGACCCGCAACTTGTGCTGACGGTGGCGGAACTCCTGGAGGGGACGCCCAATGCAGCTGAGGCCGTGGGTCCGCTCCTCGCCACCTTCACACGACTGTCGCAGGTGCAGCGAGAGACGGCGCGGGATCCCCGCATGGCGCTTCTCGAGCGTATCAACGAGGTGGGCAGTGTTGAGCAGGCTGCCGAGTTGGAGCCGTACCTCGACGATTACGATTCCGTCGTGGCGGCCCGTGCCGCTGGAATTCTGACCGATTGGACCGGTGCGGTACGGGCGGCTCAACCCGCACCGTCCCCAAGACTGGCGCTTCCGTCGGCCGAGGAGATCGAGCGGTTGGCCGGGACAAGGGTCATTCTGGAGATGGCGCGGGGAGGGCAAATCGAGATCCGACTTCTGGCCGAGAACGCACCCACGAACGCCGCACGCTTCGCGCGGCTCACCGCGTCCGGCTACTTCGACGGCCTCACGTTTCACCGGGTCGTGACCAACTTCGTTCTTCAGGGCGGCAGTCCGGCTGACAACGAGTATGCGGGTGTTGCCGAGTACACCAGGGACGAGGTCGGCCTAATTTCGCACTGGCGGGGGACCGTGGGCACATCCACACGGGGGCGCGACACCGGAGACGGCCAGATCTTCATCAATCTCGTGGATAATCTCCAACTCGATCATGAGTATACGGTCTTCGGAGAGGTCGTGAGGGGGATGGACGTGGCCGATATGGTGGCCGAAGGCGACATGATCGTGCGAGCCACGGTCGTCATCCAGTGACCGGTGAAATGAGGACTAGAACGGCACGCCTACCGCGTCGCAGAGAAACCCCACGAGGGGCGTCGCGGTTCGAAAGACTTTGGCGAGCTCCTCGGGAAGCTTTGGGTCGATGATCGTTTTTTGTGGAACCTTGGCTACACCGATGAAGTCCTTCCGCTTGAGATCCTCGACGAGGGGATGGTCGGGGTCAAATCCCTTGGGCGGCCGCTTCAGCCGGTCACCCTCCAACACATAGGCGTCACGAAAGCGCTTCGCCCCCACGGTTCGTTTCCAGGTCTGCGGATCCTCGACGATCGCCTCACGGATCTTTCGCAGGCTCGGCGAGTCGGGATGCCACATGCCGGCGCCGGCGAAGCATCCGCCCCGATCTATGTGGAGGTAGTAGCCTGGCGCATGGGCGTCCTTTCCAAGCTCGTGCCGGAACTGGATGCCGACGGCGGTCTTGTACGGGGTCTTGTCCTTCGAGAACCGGGTGTCTCTGTGGATTCGAAACATCGAACCGCCGACCGTCCTGGGATCCGACCGGAAGTGTTCACTCAAGTTCTTCAGATGAGCCCCGAAATCGGTGATGAACCGGATGGCCGGATCCCTCACGTGATCCTCGTAGCGGTGCTTGTTCTGGTGGAACCATTCCCGCTTGTTGTTTTCCGTGAGGTCCTTCAGGAAGGTGAACGTCGCCTTCGTGAAATATGCTGCCATGTCGTTTTCCCATCTGTTAGCGTGGACATCTCGATGATCGCCGAGCTGTGTTGCCGATGATGTCCCACCGTCCTCAGCGGGCCGTCAGGCGTCAAGAGGGTCGGCGCCCCACGTTTGCTTCACGTCGTCGACGAGATCTTCGAACGCGAGCGCGGACATCGCGTCGAGCTGCTGACCGACGTCCTCCTCGAGAAGGCTACGTATCAGGGATGTCGGGTGGTCCAGATCCCAATCCACCAAGGGTTCTGGGCCCTCTTCGAGGACCTGGAGGATTCGAAGGACCAGATAGGCATCATCGAGTAAGCCGGGCAACCCGAGTGTCATCTCCGGCATAAGATCCACGGGGTGGAGGAAGTAACGAATGGCCCGATCGAGAATGGGTTGAACGACGTGGGCCAAATTCCGATCTTCGGCCCCCCGCGCGGCGGCCGCCAGAATGAGTGGAATGCTCTCGATGATCTCGAGCAAGACTGACGCGGCGTCGTCAACCTCCGTATCGGACGCCTCCGGCAGGCGAGCCCGAACGTAAGTGGCCAGCTGATCGGTGCCCCGGGCCTTGGCACTTTCTATGACGGCGTGGATCTCTTCGAGATTCACGGCCGCAGCTCCAGGGTGATGCTCAAGACCGTGCTCCCCGGCGTCATCCTCACCGTCGCCTCGGGACCCCCAGGGGCTCCCACGGGTCGGCCTGGATCCTGTCATCGTCCAGCCTTCCGTAGAACGCCGGGACTCGGACCAGGATCAGCGCGTTGAGTTGCCCGATGAGCTCGGGAGCGTCTAGCCATGCCCTCTCGACGACTTGGAGTTGATCTTCGGTGGGGCGTGTGGTCGAGGCTTCGATCTGTCGACCCGTACCCATGGGCAGCCGACTTAGGTTTCCATCCAAGTCATCGAGGACTTCCTGAATCTCCCTCAGCTGATCTCTGAACATTTCGGCGGCGTTCGTGTCACGCAGAAGCTGCTCCAGGTCGGAGAGCTGCAAGTGAAGCCGCTCGACCGCCTGTCGGGCATGGTACATCGGGGCCTGCAACTCGTACATGGATATCAGCGCCGCCTGACGTGCGGCTAGATCCGCTCGCGATACTTCGATCCGGGGATCCTGACGAACCGTGAGGTCCCCGAACATGGTAGTCTTTCCTACGTCCATCCGGATCTGATACACGTTCGGGAGCACGGTGGGCCCTCGGGCCATGAGTTCTTCTCTTTCCGGCTCGTCCTGCTGCGGTTCGTAGGCGGGCTCGATCCGGAAGTCCCACAACACCTCGTGCGCTCCGGGCGTCGTGGGCCCGTGAAGCGTTCTCACGTCTTGTCCCATTGCGGTGAGAATCTCGATCTCGAGCTGCGGAACTTCGTCGGCTTCCTGGGCCTCCTCCTCCTCGTCTTCCACGTCGTCTTCGTTCCCGTCCCTGGATTCTGCGTCACCCAGGTCGAGTCCCTCCGGGATCCAGTAACGGATCCGCGCACCGACGCTCGGATTAGGAAGCCTGAACTCACCGGAAGCCGTCCAATCCTGAATGTTGCGTTGCCTCCATTGGACGACCTGCCCGCCCCGGAAAAGATACGGCGTTCCGGCCAGGACCGATCCGCTCGCCAGCTGTTCCAGCGGTGCGATATCGTCGAGCACCCATATGCCTCGGCCGTGGGTTCCGATCAGCAGGTCGTCGTAGGTGGGATGTACGCGGATGTCATCGACGGGGACAGTAGGGAGACCGTTCATGAGCGGGTACCAGCGATCTCCCCCATCCAATGAGACAAACACGCCGACCTCGTTGCCGAGGAAGAGGAGGTTGTCTTCGTCCGGGTGTTCAGTCAGGACGTTGACGGACGCTTGGGGCAGTCCGTCGGTGATCGATTGCCAGCGCTCCCCGAAGTCGTCACTTACATAGACGTACGGGGCGAAGTCCCCGGAGTAGTGTCCATCGAAGGTGGCATAGACTCGGCCCTCCTCTACGTTGGAGGCCACGATGCGACTCACGTATGTGTTATCCGGCAGGTCCCGAATGTCATCCGTCAGGTCGGCCCAAGTGGTCCCGCCGTCCCGCGTCCCCATGACCCGTCCGTCGTCACTGCCCGTATACAGCACGTTCGGGTCGAGAGGCGATTCGGACAGCGTCGTCACGGTGCTGTAGAACGTCACGCCGTCGTGCCTCGAGAGCATCGAATCGGAGGGGAGCACGTCCATGATGGGCAGTTGCGAGCGGTCGATGTCGTGCGTCAGGTCGGGGCTGATCTGAGTCCAGCTGTCGCCCCGATCGGTACTTCTGAGGAGCATCTGGGCACCGAGATAGATGGTGCTCGGATCGTGCACCGAGATCGCCATCGGGGTGTTCCAGTTGAACCTGTATTCGCGCGCCTCGTCGTCCGGCTCGTCATCCGAGGGGTATTCCTTCTTTGGAATCGTGCCCTCGTCCAGCTCGAAGCGAGGCGAGGGTCGGATGGACACGCGCTCACCCGTGTGGGCGTCGACCCGTCTGATGCCGCCATTCTGCGACTCCGCGTATACGACCGTCGGGTCGGCAGGATCGATTCGCACATAGAATCCATCCCCGCCTCCGACGTTCTGCCAATCGGCGTTTCGTATGCCCTGGCTGTCGAGCGTATTGGTGGGACCGCACCAGGTTCCGTTGTCTTGAAGTCCGCCACAGACCCAGTAGGGACGCCGGTTGTCGAAGCCGATCTCATAGAACTGGGCGATCGGCAAGTTGTTGTAGAAACGCCAAGTTTCGGAGCGGTCGAAGGAAGTCGAGACACCTCCGTCGCCACCGAGCAGCAAGTGGTTGGAGTCGCTCGGATCGATCCAAAGAGCGTGATGGTCGAGATGGACGTTCCCGGCCCCGTCGTCCGTAAAGGTCCTTCCCCCGTTGTCGGAGCGCATGAGATCTTGGCCACCGACGTAGATTCGCTCGGGGTCGTTCGGGTCGACCCGAATCTGGCCGAAGTACATCGGTCGTGGATTCGTTCCAGAGAGCTTTTCCCAGGTGTCACCGCGGTCAGTGGAGCCGTAGATCCCCGTTTGGCCACGGCGGGCTTCCACGGTGGCGAAGACGAGGTTGCCGTCCCGCCGGTAGATGTCGAGGCCGATGCGCCCAAGGTCTCCATCCGGAAGACCCTCCTTCAGGCGCGTCCAGCTTGCGCCACCGTCCACCGTACGGTAGATGCCGCTTCCCGGCCCACCTCCGTTGAAGCCCCAAGCCGTGCGCCGGCGCGAATACATCGCCGCGAATAGCCTGTTGGGGTCCGACGGGTCCATGGCGAGGTCGATCGCCCCTGTGTTGGTGTCTAGATACAGGACCAGCTCCCAGCTGTCCCCACCGTCGGTCGTCTTGTAGACGCCGCGCTCCGAGCTGTCCTTCCAGAGGTTGCCCACGGCCGCGACAAAGGCGACGTCCGGGTTCCGTGGGTCGACCTGGATCCGCGAGATATGGCGGGTTTCCCGAAGACCCTTATGAAGCCACGTCCGCCCCCCGTCCATCGACTTGAAGACTCCGTCCCCCCAAGGTGAACTCTGACGGTTCTGGGGCTCTCCCGTTCCGACCCAAACTATGTCGGGGTTCGACGGGGCCAGCGTCACATCGCCGATCGAGGCTGTGGATTGGTCTGTGAAGATGGGCTCCCACGTAGTGCCGTGGTTCGTGCTCTTCCAAATGCCGGCACTTGCTGTTCCGACGTAGATGATGCGCGTGTCGGTCTCGTCGATGGCGAGGTCGCTCACGCGCCCACCGGCGACGGCCGGCCCAACCTCACGCCATTCAAGGAACGCCACCGGGCCGAGGCCCTCCTGTATTCCGTCGTCCTGAGCATGTGCGGGCGACCCAAGGGGAAAAATGAGGGCCGCGGCTGGGAAGCACAGCGAGGCACGCGCTATTTTCATGCGTCGATCCTTCTAGATTGAACGCCGGACCTGTCCGGATTCCAGCCACCGGGCCACCGGCGGCGAGGCCACGGATCCATCGGGCCGATCCTTAAAGATGGACGAACCCACGACGCAGGGCAAAGGTGATGGGGTGCCCGTGGTGCTCGGGTCCGAAAGCGATCGGCTCTCGCCTATAATGGTTGGGGCGTACGTAGCGGGGATGACTGAAGACGAACGGCTCCCCAGCCCTGAGGGCTGGGGAGCCGTCGAAATGGATGAGCGTTGCCCTGACGGTGCGTTTACGGCTGATCAGCCAGAGCCCGGCCCGAACAAGACGCTTCCTGTGCTACGGTAAGGAGTAAAACGCGCCAAGCATGAATCCGAACGACGACAGATCCTCGGTACCGGCCTCAAACCTTTGCAGATCGAACGCCGCGAAAAATCCAACGCCATTCTCGGTGCTGTACGACCCGCCAGCCGACACGCCGAATTTCGACTCGGTGTCGCTGACACCGCCGGTAGAGTCACGGAGGAAGTTCCACCGGGGCATCACCCAGACCCTTCCCGGGCCGTCGTTGTTACTCTGGATCGCTACGCCGACCGGAATGTTCAGGAGCGACGTGTTGTCGGGGGTGCCATCGACGGACATCCACCCCAAGCCACTCTGAACCGTCACCTGTACGGGCGCATCGTTATCGGGAAGCACGTGAACGCCTACCCGGCCGGCGAGCGTCAACTCGTCGGTGTCAGTCGCGACGTATCCGCCGCTCACCCCGAAGGAAACCCTCTCCATGCCTCTTACGACCCCGGCAGCGAACCCGCTTTGCTTTCCGGAATTGTCATTGAGTCCACGGGCGAATCCTGCCCCAATGGAGGTCGCTCCATCGGCATCACCCGGTGCCAACGCGAGGACGGGGAAGTTGATCAGCTGGCCCGTGGCCGGCATGGCGATCAGCAGCGCAGCGATCCACGCGAAGGAAAATACGAATTTGTGTTGGGTCATTTCAGATCCTTTGATACGAAAGTGAAAAGTGTGCTCAGGTCTTTCTGACATTGGGCGGGATACGCCTGGCGCTACAGATGTTTCCTTGCGCCCGTACCAATACCTCACAGATAGGTGCTAGGAGTCAAGTCCTTTCTTGTAGAGCTTTTGTCGCTGAAATCCTCGGCTTTGGCCGGGGGGCCGAGGACGCTGCGCTTAATGCCTCCCCTACGGCTACGTCGACGTCTCTCGTGAGGACCCTGAGAATGCACTCCTCGAGAGTCTCGGCTGATCGTCCTACGGAGAGGACATTCCCTCGTTACTGTCGGTAGTCATCGTCTCCGAATCTCGTGTCCGTGCCCCGTGGAAAGGGGTGGAAATCCCTGTCATTTGGCGGCCCCTTGGGGCATTCGGACCGATGGGACGCTTCTTCTCGCCTCCTGGCATCGGTCTTGCCCATTTGGCTGGCACACGTCGTGGAGAAGTTCAGTAAAGGAACAACGACGAACACGTGCCCCTGGAGGCAAGAAATGCGCATCGTCTTGATCACCGGCCTGGTCATGACTCTCTCAGCCGTTGAAGGCGAGGCCCAGACACCCCGCGTGCCTCGTGGGTATTTCGATGTCACGTTGGTTGGGGCCCAGCCCACGGGAGACTTCGGACAGATCGTAGACGAAGGGTGGGGGTTGGAACTCGGAGGACGTTATGAGTTGGATCCCGCTGGAGGCCTCAGTGTTCGGGGCAGCCTGGGCTTCATCAACTACGGGAGCGAGACGCTCCGGTTTTGCAGCGTCTACAGCTGTCGGGTCGGCATGGATCTCGACACGCGGAACAACATCCTGTTCCTGGGCGTCGGCCCTGAGTTGGCTATTCGAATGGGCCCATTGCGACCCTACGGCAGGGTCTCCCTGGGTGTCGGCTATTTCGTAACGACCTCCGGACTCAGCGGAAGCGATGACTGGTCCGGTCACTCATACGCGAACACCAACAACCTCGATGACTTCGTTTTTCAGCGGCGCGCGGGCGCCGGATTAGGGCTCCGGTTGTCGAACGGACGGCGCCCGGTCTGGATGGATCTCGGCGCCGACTATCATCACAACGGCACCGCCACGTACCTGAGAGAGGGAGATATCGTAGATCAACCTGACGGCAGCATCGTCATCTACCCACGCAGGACCGAGGCGAATCTGTGGAGCTTTCGTGTTGGCGTGTCGATTGGGTTTGCGGGTGATGGGGGTCATCACGGTGACGAATGGCACGGGCGGTAGCCACATCCCACTTATCAACGCAGGGCCGCGCGACCCGGGTGGCCGCGCGGCCCTGCTGTTTCTCTCAGCGTGAAGCGTGGTTGGAGTGCGCCGAGTGTGCCGGGCCTCTAACCCGGCCTAGCCACGCCGGTCGACCCGCTCGGTCTCGGCCCCATGCCTCTATAGAGGTGCTTCTGGACACGCTTCCCTTCGTAGGTCTCCGTCGTGTAGATGTTTCCGCGCGAGTCGGTCGCGATGCTGTGGGCCCCGTAGAACTGACCGGGGGTACGCCCGCCGTCGCCGAAGTTGTACAGGTACTCGAGCCCTTCGCGCCTGACGACGTGGACCTTTTCGTTCATGCCGTCGACGACGTAAAGGAACGTTTGATTCGGATCCGGTGAGAAGGCGACGTCCCATACGGCTCCGGCGCCCCTCGTGTTCTTCTCGATGAAGATCTCATCGACGAATGTGCCGTCCTTCTGAAAGACCTGAACCCGGTCTGACCCACGGTCGCAGACGTACACCAGGTTACCGTTCGCCGGATCGGCGCAGTGCACCGGACCACGGAACTGCTGGGTCGGCGGCGCGCTCGGGTCGTAGGCTCCGAGGTTGTTGTCGTTTGGTACATTGCCGTAGGCACCCCAGAATCGCTTGAGGTCACCGTTCGTCGCATCGATGACCGCGACCCGCTTGTTTCCGTAGCCGTCGGCGAGGTACATCTCGTTGGCGTCGGCGTCGAAGGTGACCTTGGCCACCCGTGAAAAGTGGTTATCGGCATTGCTGTTGGGGTCCGTGTAGCCAGCATCGCCCACCTGCATCAGGAAGTCCCCGGCCCGGCTGAACTTCAACACATGCGAGTCCCCGGCCCCATTTCCGCCGATCCAAACGTTGTCCATATGGTCCACGACGATGCCGTGATTAGAGGTCGGCCAGTCGTACCCGGGACCCGGACCACCCCAGGACCCGACCACGTTACCCTCGGGATCGAATTCGAGAACGGGCGGTGCCGCGAAGCAGCACGCGTCCGCGCTCGGCGGGTCCAGCGCCGCCGGTATCTCGTTATTCGCCAGGTTCCCTCGGTGGATGATCCAGACGTGATCCCGAGAGTCCACCCCCACGCCAATGGTCGAGCCGAGTAGCCAATGATTCGGCAGCGGCTTCGGCCAGAACGGATCCACCTCGAACATCGGCGCCATCGATGCATCGGCGACCGCCGGATCGGACGCCATGTCGGTCGGCATCCCGGCGTCGCCACCACCACTACAGGCGGCGCAAAGGATTACGAGGGCAGGTGCTACAAAATGCTTGAACGTCATCGCATTCCTCCTTAGCTCAGATTATCAATTCGGCCAGACCACACCCACCGACCCACTCGGCGCTGGCCCCATTCCCGTGTAGACGAACTTTTGAAGGCGCTTGCCCTCGTACGTCTCCGTTACGTAAAGATTACCCCGCGAGTCGGTCTCGATGCTGTGCGCGCCAAAGAACTGACCGGGGTACCGTCCACCATCACCGAAGTTGTAGACGTACTCCAGCCCTTCGCGCCTGATGACGTGGACCTTTTCGTTCACACCGTCGGCCACGTAGAGGAAGGTCTGGTTCGGGTCTGGCGAAAAAGCGACGTCCCAGACGGAGCCGGAACCGAGTGTGTTCTTCTCGATCATGATCTCGTCGACGAACGTGCCATCCTTCTGAAAGACCTGGAGCCGATCGCCGGTGCGATCGCACGCGTACACGAAGCCGTCGGGTGTGGGATCGGCGCAGTGGACCGGATTTCCGAATTGCTGTCGCGGCGGCGCACTCGGGTCGTACGGTCCCAGATTTTCGTCACTCGGCACGTTCCCGTAGGCGCCCCAGAATCGCTTCAGGTCCCCACTCGTGGCGTCGATGACGGCCACCCGCTTGTTGAGGTAGCCATCCGCCAGGTACATCTCGTTGGCCTCCGCGTCGAACCTGACCTTGGCCACTCGCGCGTAATGGTTGTAGGCGTTGCTGTTGGGCTCCGCGTGGCCCGCTTCGCCCACCTGCATCAGGAACTCACCAGTGCGGCTGAACTTCAACACGTGCGAGTCTCCGAGCCCATTTCCACCGATCCAAACGTTGTCCATATGGTCCACGTCGATGCCGTGATTCGAGACCGGCCAGTCGTATCCGGGACCCGGCCCACCCCATGACCCCACCAGGTTGCCCTCAGGATCGAACTCCAGAATCGGAGGGGCAGCAAAACAACACTCCTCCGCAACCGGCGGGTCGAGCGCCGCCGGTCTCTCGTTATTCGCCAGGTTCCCTCGGTGGATGACCCAAACGTGTTCCCGCGAGTCCACCGCCACGCCGATCGTCGAGCCGAGCAGCCAATGATTCGGCAGCGGCTTCGGCCAGAGCGGATCCACCTCGAACATGGGGGCCATCGATGCATCGGTGACCGCCGGATCGGACGCCATATCAGCGGGCGCGCCGGCACCACCGCCGCCACTACAGGCGGCGCAAAGGATGACAAGGGCAGCTGCTACGAGGTGCTTGGACGTCATCGCATCCCTCCTTGGTTCATAGGTTTGCCACTGAGGGTGCGGTCAATTCGCGCCCGGCGCAAGTGAGCCTCAGTGGGTCAATGCATAGATGATGTAATTCACACCGAGCCGATACGCGTCGTTTGTGGGATCGACCGCGAAGAGCCCCGAGGCGGACCACTCCCAGTACTCCGCCAAGTCCGAGTTGTGATTGGCCAGAACCATCACGCGCTTCGTCGGATCGTTGTCCTCGAAGATGGCCATATACCGGGGATCGACCGCGACGAACGGGTGAGGCACATAGATGTCCTCGATGTAGAAGAACGTCCCGAAGATCGGGTGGGTATCGTCCAATTCGACCCACTCCCGTTCCGGAAGTGCTCGGAGGAGCTGGGCGTCCATGTTGTTCCACTGGCCCGCCTCGAAGTCGTCGAAGATGAGGAAGCCACCTTTGAGTAGGTATTCCCGGAGATTCAGGGCGCCCTCCTCGGAAATACCCCAGAAGCCGGGCTCGGAGATGTAGATGAGCGGGTGCTGGAATATTCGAGGGTCCTCCAACAGGACCACGTTGCTCCCGCTCGTGTTGGGCTCGAGGGCCGTGAACTCGTCGAGAATCGTCTGGATGTTCCGGTCTGCATCCGGGTAGTCATGGGCCCACGCTGAACGGCCGAATCCTCGAAACCCCGACCCGCCGTACCGGATGCGAGTGAACGTGAAGTCCCCGTTGTAAGGGACCTGGTAGAGCGGATCATTCTGGGCCGCAGCGATCGCCCCTACCGTGATAAGAGCCAGTATCGCCCCCGCCCAGAGATGGCGTGCCGGTCCGGAAAACATCGCCACCGCTAGGTGCCCCGCTTCAGGTTCTTGGTCATCATGCCCCGATTCTCCCCTCGTGGCGGCTGTTTGGGCCGGTTCGGGCCAGTTCGGCCGGTCTAGGTTTCTTACGGTCTATCCACTGAAAGTGACACGTGAAGGTGATCCGCCGAAGCGACATGGTGGAGGCTTCGGAAGCCCATGATCCGGAAATAGGCCACTGTCAGGCGATTTCTCCTCGGACTGTAGCCCATAGTGCGGAGATCCATCGCATGAACGTATCGGTCTTCGAGCTTGAAGTGGAGGGACGCCTCGCTGATGGGGAGACCCATCCCGAGATAGTCCTCGGCCGTTCGCTCCCGGTCCGTGACGAGCGCGTTTCTGTCGAATAGGAAGTAGGTGCTGGCTCCGAGTCTCATGAGCGGATGCAGAGACGTATAGTCGTCCTTGACGTCGGGATTCTTCGCGCCTCCCGCGGACAGGTAGAGGAGCCCGTATATGCTGTAGCCCGCGACAACGGCGATCACAACCGGCCGCACGATTCGCGGCCAACGGTCCTCGCTGGTGAAGCGGCGCCAGAGCCATGTCGCGTAGGCGGAAAAGACGACTACTGTGGCAAGCACACCCAGCCCGATCGACGACAAAGTGTCCCAGCCCAAGCTCTGATAGGCGTACATCGACCCACGGATCAGGACGAAAAACGGCAGAGAAAGTACGGCCATCCATTTGATTGCAGGCAACCCCCAGCGTCGTCCCCAACGCGATCCGACCTCCAGTCCGACCCGGAATCCAACCTGGAGTTTGGGCTTCGCGACCTTCAGCCAGGGACGCTTCTCCTTCAGCGGAATCTCGCCGAGGTCCACCTCCGATACGCTCTCCCGCTCTTCGTCCATCGTCTTCTCTCTGCACCCCTATTCAGTCCGGCCGAACCCCGGTTCACGCTCCTCTTCCCTTCCATCCGCCCTACACTTCGCCTTTGCTGGCCGGAGGATCGATGCACCTTACTCTGCTCGGGCCATGCACCGCCAGGCGCCTCGTTGTACGATTCCTGGACTCGAAGGCTCCATACAGGGGACCGACGAGGCCCGTCCGACCCAGAGGTCCGATGCGTTCAACGTCGCCTGAGCCCCTTCCGCCGATCCTCAATAGCCGCCCCGATTGGGCATCGGGTGTGGCCTCGGCAGCGGGTCGAAAGGAGCTCAGGGTCGTTTGGATGGCGGCCGCGATTATGAACACGCTCGGCTTACCAGTGGGCTGGATGACGCTCTTTGGAGACCGGGACTTCCCGGTGTACGTCCAGGTGGCGCTTCCCGCATTCACTCTAGTGGGCCTCCATACTCTCTTCGTTGCGGTGAGGGATTCCTTCCGTTGGCGCCGCTTCGGTCGTCTCGAAATGACGCTCGATCCGCTCCCGGGCTCGATCGGGGGGCACGTGGGCGGATCGCTCGAGCTTCCGATTCATCAGGCAGCGCCTTCGGATTTCCGGGTCATGCTGCTGTGCCTTCGCGATCGGCTTGTGAAAACGCATGACGGCTCCGGCCGTAGCGAATCGGTGGAGTGGGGGAAGGAAACGCTCGCGGAGCTAGGGCGCTCCGGAAGGGGCGTCCGGCTCCGATATACGTTCGAGGTTCCAGAGGGGTTGCCTCCCTCCGAAGAACCATCGGACGACTACCACAAGTGGGTCGTTCGGGTCCAGGCCGACGTACCCGGGGCGGATCTCGACCAGGTGTTCGAGGTTCCGGTGCTTCTCATGGACCCGCCGATAGAGGCTCGCGAGCCAGCGTTGTCGGAGGCCACGGCCGCGGACGTCCCGACGTTGTCGCCCCGGGTCGTGCGAGTGCACCGGAGCCGCGGGGGAGTGACTCTCTCCTTCCCAGCGGGTCGAGGGGGCATTGGCGGGCTCATGATTCTGAGTTTCGGTGCCGTGTTCGCGGGCGGAGGCGTGTTCGCTCTCGTTAGCACCACCGAAGTCGGGGCTGGAGGGCTGATCGGTGCGGTTGCGGTGGGGTTCGGGGGTTTCTTTCTCCTGGTCTTTGGAGGCAGTGGCGCACTGATGATGTTCCTGGGCCTTTACTCCCTGCTCAACTCCTTGGTCGTTGAAATCCGGAACGGTAAGGTGGTCAGCCGGAGGAGCTTCTTTCTCTCGTTCAAGCGGATTGCCCGTCTTGAGGAGGTTGAAAAGATCGAAATGCACGTACACAGCCGTGTTGGACAGGGAGCCAAGTCGTTGTCTCACATGAGAATTCGGGGGTTTCTTCGCGGGGGGAGGCGCATTCCGCTCGGTGATGACATACCTTTGGGCCGGCAGTCGGAGATCCTTGCCGCCCTGCTCGAGGAGACGACAGGGATTCCGGTAGAGACCGTGAAACCCTCTAGACCGAGGCTACGCTCATGATTAAGAAACGGAAGCTCCTCTCGCCCCTGCTCATGGGCTCGATCTTTGCGGGCCTCGCTGTGGGTCTCGTCGTGGATCTCGTACTGCCTGGGATGGTGTCGGCGGCCCAGGCAACGGGGTCTGGCGACGTGACGGCACTCGTCGGTGCCCGCATCTGGGACGGAACGGGTGCCCCGGCCATCCCGGATGGCATCATGCTCGTTCGCGATGGGCGCATCATGTACGTCGGGGCGCGTGGGGCCGTGCCGGTCCCGCGTGGCGCCACGGTCGTGAATCTCAACGGCCGAACGATCATTCCGGGTCTGATCAACACGCACGGACATGTCAGTGACGTGGTGGGGTTGGAGGGCGGACAGTACAACACCCGCAATCTGATTCGCCAACTCCGGCTCTACGGGGAGTACGGAGTCACCACCGTGACCAGCTTGGGTGGGGACGGACCGGAGGCCATCGCACTCCGGGACGCGCAGTCGATGCCTGGTTTGGACCGGGCTCGGATCTTCGTCGCCGGCGCTGTGGTGTCCGGCGCCACCGTCTCGGAGGCACTCGCCCAGGTCCAGCAGAATGCCGATATGAATGTCGACTGGATGAAACTTCGTGTGGACGACAACCTGGGCAGATCCCAGAAGATGTCTCCGGAGATCTACTCGGCCATTATCGACCGCAGCCACGAACTCGGCCTGCGGCTGGCTTCCCACCTCTTTTACCTGGACGACGCCAAGGCGCTCATGAGGGCGGGCACCGACTTCATCGCGCACAGCGTCCGCGACAGGAGTGTCGACGACGAATTCCTGGGGATGGTCGCCCAGAGCGGTATCTGCTACACGCCGACGCTGACCCGGGAAGTCTCCACCTACGTCTATGAAACTCGCCCAGAATTTTTCGACGATCCCTTCTTCCTTGCGCATGCCGACCCCGCGGTGCTTGACCAACTCCAGGAGCCGGATCAGCAGGCGAGATTTGCCAGGGGGCAGCCGTACAAGGAAGCGCTCCAGGTGGCCTTGAGGAATCTCAAGACGATCTCGGACGCCGGTTTGCCGGTCGTGATGGGAACCGACACAGGGCCGGCGGCACGGTTCCAGGGTTATTTCGAGCACATGGAGCTCGATCTCATGGCCGAGGCGGGCCTCACACCGGAGCAGGTCCTCCGGTCGGCGACCGGCGTGGCCGCCGAGTGTCTACGCCTGGACGACGAGATCGGAACGCTGCGCCCCAATCGGTGGGCCGACTTTGTGGTTCTGACGGAGAATCCCTTGGTGGACATTCGGAACGCCCACAGTATCGAGTCGGTGTGGATTGGGGGGGAGGTGCTGCGGTAATTGGGTATGGGCTGGACTGGCGGACCAGAGTGAGGACCACTCAGAGCGTTCGCCCGCCCACATCGATCAGCCGCACGACCCTCTCGAATTCCGGTACGGATCGCACGGGGTCCCACATGGGGTCTGTGGGAAGCCAGATCAGGGACGGGGAAGGGATGCTTATTGCCCGCCGGAGGGACTCGGCGGCTCCGGCTCGGTCTCCGAGAGTCAACTGGAGGAAGGCCAGGTTGTAGGGCGCGTCCGGGTTGCGGGCCTCCGAAGGACCGAGAGCCCGGCGCAACGTCCGGGCCAGTTGATTTCCGCGCGCCTGGGCCGCTCCGGTGGCGGGCGTGCGAAGGTTGGCCCTCCAGACCTGCACGTAGGGATCCCGGTTCGCCGCGCTTGAACCCTCGAGAGTCATCCTTGCCTGCTGGCGTTCGCCAAGGGCCTCAAGAGTACGCGCTAGATGGACCCGGACACGGTCATCCGTGGGGTCGAGGCGAAGCGCCTCGGCCAAGACCACCCGTGCCTGTGTGTAGCTCCGAGCCCGAAAGAGAGCCAAGCCTCGGGCCCTGACGTTGGCCACTGCGCCCGGCTCGTTGCGTGAGGCCATGTCCACCTGCGTGAGGGCTTCGTCGTGGCGTCCACGAGCCGAGAGAAATTCGGCCAAGGCTCGGTGGACGGTGGGGGTTGGAGCTATCTCGAGCGCCCTCTCGAACTCCTTTTCCGCCCCCTCCCAATCCCACTGGAAGGTGCCCAGGAGGGATGCCAGCACGGCGTGCGCCTGGGCCAGATCGGGGTCGTGACGTAGGGCATCCTCCAGATGTCCTCGCGCAAGAGGTAGTAGCTCGCCGAGTCGGCGAGCATCGGTCTTGCCGAGCCCGATCTGTGCTTCCGCGAGTCCCAGATGGGCACGGGCGTCGTCGGGTGCCAACGCGATGGTTTGCGCGAAGATCTCCGCTGCCCTGGCCACGCCGCCTGGGGTACCCAGCGATAACTGGTAGCGTCCCTCCTGCAGTAGGTCGTTGGCCTCCGGATCGATGGTTGGGGTCGAAACGGTGGGGGTACCGGGTTCGAGCGGTGGAGTATCGGCACCTGGGATCCCAAACGCCGTCCAAACCGCCAGCGCGGTGAACGTGAGGATTCCCACCCCCAAACCGACTGCGATCGGCCGCACGGAGTGAGGGGGGTGGGTGGTCTGGGCTGGAGCTGCAGGGGTCGCCGCTTCCCGTAGCAGGCTCCGGGTGAGCTCCGCTGTGGGCTCGGCATCGTAGACCAGGAGCGGATCGTCGTACCCCTTCACCATGCGCGAGCCGAGCTCTGTCAGAATCAAATCAGGGCGGCTTCGAAGTTGCCGGTAGACGTCTTCGCTGACCAGGAGCCTTCCGGGCTCGGCCAGACCCTCGAGTCGTGCGGCCTTGTTCACGCCATCGCCATAGATGTCGCCGTCCGCGGCTACGGTGACATCGCCAAGGTGCATTCCGAGCCGAAGCTGGTGTGGTCCCTGCGGCCAGCCCTCCGTGAGTTGACCAAATCGGAGTAGGAGCTGCATCCTACCGACGGCCCCGCCCTTGGCACTCGTGAATTCCGCCAGGACGCCATCGCCCATGAACTTGACGATCTTGCCCTCGTGACTCTCCACCGCCGCGGTCGCGGCCGCCTGCAGGGTCTCCACGAGACGGAGCGCCAAGGTCTCGTTTTCCGCGGCTAGGCGAGTAAACCCGACGATATCGGCGAACCAGACCGCCGCGAGACGGCGGGATCCGGAGCCTTTTTCCTGGGGAGTGTTCATGGTGGGAGTACGTCGTCCCTCACAATGTCTATGCGGCATCTATACGGCCGCGGGCTCTTCGTATTATCAAGCCTACTTTTGAAGAATTGCCCTCGTGCCCGTCAGTGTCCACAAATACCGTTTGGCGCGGTTGGCTGGGTCCAACGGTTCCATGCCCGAGGACTCCGTACGCGTTCCCGCGGGAACGTCGACGCGCAACGGCAGTGATGCAGCGACACGGGCAGACCGAAGCCTTGCGGCCCGGGACGGCTTTGAATCTATTCCGGCCCATCGCCTTCGGCGGGTCGGTTGTTCGGGCCCGCCGGACCCGTATTTTCAGCCCAGGCTCATGGAAACGAAGCGTCCCACGAACCCGGCCGCCGAGGAAATTCTCGGGGGATATTTTCCAGTTCTGGACCACGGGTTCGTCTCGCTCGTGGACTACATGGGCTCCGACGAGGACGTAGAGCGCGCGGCCCGGGTCAGCTATGGGTACGGCACGCGCAAGGTGAGCCAGACACGCGGGCTCATTCGCTACCTGCGGCGCCACCATCACACGACGCCCAGCGAGATGGTCGAGCTCAAGTTCCACTGTGCTATGCCGATGTTCGTCGCGCGCCAGTGGATTCGGCATAGAACGGCCTGCCTCGCCGAGGGGACCGAGATCTATTTCGACCTTCCCGGAGGTATCCGACGGCGGGGGAATCAACTGTACAAGCTGTCGATCGAGGAAGTGTGGGAACGATTTCAAGCGACCGTCAATCGCCACCGTCCCGACAAGCAGAGGAATCCGTATTTCAAGCGTGATCGCGTGAAGGAAATGCGACTGCGCCAAATGGATGAGGAGACGGGACGCATCAACCGCACGCAGGTCGTGGATGTCTTAAAGAATGGCCCTAAGCCCGTGTTCCGGATGGTGCTGGCCGACGGGAAGGAGATCACGGCTACTGCGGACCACCGCTTCAGATTCGCTGAGGGATGGAGGACGCTTCATCAGGCCACCTGTCTCGAGGAACGAGGTGGTCGGGCGGCATGGCGGAGCGGAGACTACTACATCCACGTGAATGGCTTCGTTGCAGAGGCTCCGGCACTGTATCAAGACAAGGAGTGGCTCAGGCGACAGTATGGCGAGCAAGGGCGGGACATCCGAGACATCGCGGAAGATTGCGGTGTCTCGTACCACACGATAAGGAAGTGGCTCACCCGCCACGAGCTCACCGAGCCGGGTCGTGGCTGCTTCTCCGACGGCCATTCTTCCTGGAAACGTGACCTCACCTATGAGCTCGGGCCCAGCTCCGAACGGAGCGCCATAGGACGATGGACCACCCAGGTCGCCCACAGGGTCCACGCCGAAAATGGTTGGACCTGTCAGCTGTGTGGTCAGAGGGCAGCTGAACTCCACTGCCATCACATCGTCCCGGTCTGGGCCGACGAATCGAAGGCCAGGGAACTGCAAAACCTCACGACCCTTTGTGGGCCGTGCCACCGCAGCGTAGCAGGGAATGAATTGGATTACGTCGAGCGGCTCGGTGGAGGCCCGATCCGGACAGAGTGGCGAAAGCGGCCGCGAGTGCCGTGGAACAAGCTGACCTGCACTCGTTTGGTCCGCGTCGAGCGTTTTGAATATGTGGGAGTCCGCGAGACCTACGACCTGGAGGTCGAGGGTCCGTTCCACAACTTCATCGCCAACGGCATCGTCACTCACAACTCCGTGAATGAGTACAGCGGCCGTTATTCGTTGATGCCGCTCCTCTTCTATAAGCCGGACCAGGACCACTTCGCCCTTCAAAGCCCCGACAATCAACAGGGTCGGCGGCCCGAGGCCGCCTCGCAGGAGTTGTACCGCGAGGCGGTGGAGCACTGGGACCGCGTGCGTGACGAAGCGTCCGGCGGGTACCGATGGATGGTCGAGGAGGAAGTGGCGCGCGAACTGGCCCGCATCGACCTGCCCCTTTCCACCTACACGCAGTGGTATTGGAAAATCGATCTCCACAACCTCTTCCACTTCCTTACGCTGCGGGCGGACCCGCACGCGCAGTGGGAGATACAGGAGTTTGCACGAGTGATGGCGGGCATGCTCAAGAGGGTGGCCCCCCTCGGCTACGAGGCGTGGATCGACTACAATGTCCGCGCACACCCCATGAGCCGCGGGGAAATGGACGTTCTGCGGCACTTGTTGGAGGCCGATGCGGAGGGCGTCGGGCCTAGGGAGGGAGGCGAGAGCTTGGCTTTGAAGGATTTTCGAGAGTTCGGTCTATCCGGACGTGAGGCCCGCGAGTTCGTCGAGAAGCTCCAGCCTACGGACGTCCCCGATTACGAACTCGACCTGACACTCATGCGGCGAGCCGAAGACATGGCCGCCGAACTGGAGGCGGCGGTTCCTGGTTCATTCGAATAGTCGGTTTGGTGGCCGAGCGGCGCTGGTCTGGCCGTGGCTGCGCTTTGCTTGCCTGGTCCTTCTGCCCCCGGCTCCGGCCGCGGCGCAGCTCGAGACCCCATGGTTCCCGGAGGTCGAGCCGTTTTCGCCCCTCATCGCGACTCCACGTGAGGTTCAAGTGCGGGCCTCGTTCGTCCATGCGGAACGCCCCGGAGTCGGATACGCGGGACGCAACATCGAAGCGGAGATGGCGATCGGCCACCGTCTCGCCCTGCTGCGGCTCGACGATGGAATGTTGACAGGCCGGGAAATCACTCTCGGAATCGAAATGGGGATCTTTTCCCGCTTCTTCATGGAAGCGGCCCAAAGGGACCTCATCAACAGTGACTTTCGCATAGGCTTCCCCCTCTCGATCCGGAGTGGTCCCTGGGAGTCCAGGGTCACGCTCCGCCATGTCAGTTCACATCTCGGGGATGATTACACCGTGCGTTTTTTCGCGGCGACCGTCGCGGGCGGCTTCAACCAAACTTCGAAGGACGGGTTCGAGGGGATCTTGGCTCGCAGGTTCGGAGAGAGCATACGCCTGTACGCAGGGGGTGATTTGAACTTCCACACCAATGAGGAGATGTCCCAGGCCAGAGCGCTATTCGGGGGGGAGTGGGAGCCGGTACAGCAAGGGGAGGACAACGGCAGCTGGCCCTTTTTCGCGAGCGACTTCGAGTACGGGAGCCTTTCCAAGCAGTTGGGGACCACTCTGGTCGGGGGTATAGGGTTCCGCGTGAGCGGACAACGCTTCCGGCTGGAAGCCAGGGCTCACTTCGGATCCACTCCACTGGGCCATTTTCGAGGGTCGGACGAGACGTTTTGGGGTCTTGGCTTCTCGCTGGACCTATAAGGCCTGTTGAAGAGGTACGGTGGATCGCGCGACTCCAATCAACAGACCTTATAGGATCTCCGGGGGCTGACGATGGAAGATTCTGTTCGAATCGAGGACCAGCGGGCCGGGGCACGCCGGACTCTGACGACCCTCCTGATCACTGTCTCCGCACTCTTCGTTGGTTCGGTCCTGTTCATGGTGGTGCGAGGTGACCAAGGTGCTCCCGCGGGAAGGCCGGTCTTGGCCGTGCTTCCTTTCCTAGGGCCAAACCCGGAGGCTGGAACGAGTCCGTACGCAGGGTTCGGTGAGGGGCTGGCGGCCTATTTCGGTCGTGCCGACCCAAATGTCCTGGGTGTGTTCGGACCGGCGAGTACTTCCCAGTACGTCGAGGCCGAGGCTGACCCTCTAGCCGTGGGGCGGACGCTTGGGGCCGACATGGTTCTGGTCGGGCGTGAGGTTCCCGGGGGCTTTCCCGCTACGCTCGTGGTGGAGTTGTTCCGTGTCGATGATGGTACCACCCTCTGGCGAGGCGACTACGAGGTCGGCTCCGACGTGGATGGGGACAGAAGATCGTTGTTGATCCGGGTGGCAACGGACGTGACCGAGGCTCTGGATCTTCCCCGCTGAGGTCTCCGGATCTTCCCCACTGAGGTGTAGGCGCTGCCGACCGGCGCGGGTCGCACCACGACCCGGCCGGACCGGCTCGGCGCCGACGATGTGGCGGGTAAACTACAGATCGCCGCCGAAGAGCATTGGCGTGTCGGATTCGTACCCGAGGTGCTCGATGACGAGCACTACCCTCCGATTTTCCCAGCCGGCCTGCGGTCCGCCCTGCCCAGGTGCAACGAGACGGACTGCGTCCTCACCATAGCTTACGGCCCTGACATGCTCCGGTGAGAAGTTTTCGGACTCGATCAGGTATTGCTGAACCGCTTCGGCCCGACGCTGCCCGAGCGCGAGGTTGTACTGCGCGGATCCAGATGGATCCGTGAAACCCTCGACGGTCAGAAGAGCATCCGGGTAATACTCGTCCACCACACTGGCGAAGCGGTCGAGTACTGGGAGATCCTCGGGTCGCAGGTTCGCCTGGTCGAACTCGAAGTACACCGGCATGTCGAAGCGAACCGACGTTTCAAGCCTTTGTACGGTGACGTCGAACTCCCTTTCGAGCTGGGAAAGGCCTCTGGCGAGCCCGTCCAACTGGGCCTCCAACTGGGCCAACCGAGCTTGCGTTTGACGGTCCGAGTCGTCGCTGGACTGCTCGATTTCCGCCCGGAGGGCTGCGACTTCCGCGTCGAACTGGTCCTGCCCTACATGTGCGCACGCCGCCGTGATGCCGGCGAACGTCAAAGCGGCCCCCCGGATGAGGCGTGGCCGTAAACTGATGCGCCTACCCATGTTCGATCCTCCCGTGATGAGATCCCATGCGGTAACCCGTGATTGGGTTTCAGTAGATGCATGAAGGATGCCAGACTCCGAGGAGCCACACATTCGCGAGCCCGGCGCAGCAATCGCATCGCCATTCTGATCCCGTGCCACCGGGTGGTCGGGTCCGACGGGAAGCTTACGGGCTACGGTGGCGGGCTGTGGCGGAAGCAGCGGCTACCGGAGATCGAAGGAGCCGGATAGCTGGTCGGTCTTGGCCGCCATGATGAAGTCGTTTCGATGGAGGCCACGGATCTTATGGGTCCACCAGGTCACGGTCACGCTCCCCCACTCCGTGAGGAGCGCTGGGTGATGGCCCTCCTCGTCCGCTAGGCTTCCGACGGAGTTCGTAAAGGCGAGCGCGGCGGCGAAGTCCTGGAAGCCGAAATCCCGCTCGAGGCGTTGAATGCCCTCTCGTTCCACGAGTGCCCAGTCAGGGACATGCTTGTGCAGCGTTTGACTTTCCTCGGCCGTGACTCGTGGGGCCCCGCGCTGGCAGGCCACACATTTCATGTGTTTCAGTTCGCCCATATCAGACTCACCCTGGAAGGCTGTTGAACAACACAGCGGGCCGTCGAGGCTCTGTACGATCACGAGAAGAAATATACCCTCGACATAGCTTTTTGGACGCGGTCCGTTGCACGGTCACTCGTCAGTGTCGATCTTGCCGGATGCAAATCGGCTACATCGATGGTCCTAGGCTTCGGCGGGCTCTTACCGCAGGCTGCCATTGGGCGCAGCGGCAGCGTGCGGAGCTCAATCGCATCAACGTGTTCCCTGTTCCTGACGGGGACACCGGGACCAACCTGTTCCTCACTGTTCAGGCGATCTCGGATCATCTCGGGCACAGCACAGCGAGATCCGTGGGTGTGGTGGCGCAGGAAGCCGCGCAGGCTGCTGTGATGGGGGCCCGCGGAAACTGCGGCATGATGTTGTCCCACTTCCTCCTGGGTTTCGCTCGAAGCCTGGAGGGTCAGACCCGCATGGACGCTTCGGAATTCGGTGGCGCGTTGGAGGCGGGGGTCCAGAATCTTTCAGAGGCGCTCGAGACCCCGGTGGAGGGTACGATTCTCACGGTCATGCGAGACACGGCCAGGGCGGTATCCGGCGCGGAAATCGAAGACATCGCTCCGCTCGCCGAGCACATGCTGGACCGGGCCCGCGACTCTTTGGAGCGGACCCCGGAGCTGCTGCCCGTGCTCTCGGCAGCGGGGGTCGTCGATGCAGGTGCGATGGGCTTCGTAAGTCTCCTGGAAGGCGTCGTCATGTTTCTGCGTGGGGATCCGTTATCCGCAGAAACCAGTGCGGAGTTCACGGCCGGCCCTCCGGTGTTGGCCTCGATCGAATATCCGGAGCCGGTGGAGAAGTATCGGTTCTGTACCGAGGCGCTCGTCCGTGGGAGCGACCTGCCCGATCAGAAAGAAGTTCGCGGCAACATGCGTACGTACGGTGACTCGATGATCGTGATCCGCTCCGATGACGTCCTCAAAGTTCATATCCACACGGATGAGCCCGACGAGGTCTTCTCCTATCTGAAAGGATTGGGTGACTTGGTCACCCACAAGGCGGAGGACATGAGGGCTCAGTACGATGCGGTCGAGCGCGCCTCGGATTCGCATCTCTCGCTCGCGCGTCGTCCAGTGGGGGTTCTCACCGACAGTGCCGCCGACCTTCCCGAGGAGATCGTCCGCGCCCACGGTATCCAAGTCGTCCCGATGATGTTGGTCGACGGCGACGACGTGTACAGGGACGGGGTAGACGTGACGGCGGAGCGGTTCCACAAGATGTTGGCTTCACAGGAACAGCTACCGACGACCTCGCAACCGCCGCCCGCTTCATTTGTGGAGGGATTCAAACGGGCTGCGGCAGATGCCGAGCAGGTCGTGGGTGTGACCGTGAGCTCTGCTCTCTCCGGCACGTACCGGTCCGCGGAAGCGGCCGCTGGCGAGGAGCCAGATCTGCCCATCCACCTCGCGGACTCTCGGGGAGTCTCCCTGCTTCAGGGGCTCTTGGTGTTAAAGGCCGCAGAGTTGGCGGAGATGGCCGTAGCCGCCGATGAGATCGTCAAGGAGTTGGATCGCATCAGAGATCAATCGGGCGTCATGTTCACGATAGAGGCATTCGACCGACTCTTGGCGTCGGGCAGGGTGAGCCGGAGCAAGGCATTCTTCGGAGCCTTGCTGAACGTCAAGCCGATCTTGTCGATCGATCGTGAGGGCAAGGTGGTGCCCCGCGCCACGGCCATGGGTCGAGGGCGTGTCATCATGGCGCTCTTGGACGCCATGGCCGAGGACATGGAGCGTGTGCCGGAGACGGTTCGCTTCGGGATCATGCACGTCGGTATTCCGGAGATCGTGCCGGAGGTACGGGACCTTTTGGTGACCCGCTACGGGGACGTGGAAATCCTAAGCGCGCCGATCACGCCGGTAATCGCGACACACATCGGCATCGGGGCGTGGGGTCTCGCCTATATGGTAGAGGACCAATAGGTCTTAGGGCAGCGCCTCTCCGATGGCCACGATCGAATGCTCCGGCACAAGATGGAGATCGTCTTCGACCAGCCGCGCCGCTTCATGGAGGATGATGACGAGCGTGCCCGGCGTGAGCCCCTCGTCCTGTCCGGGGATGTCGTACTCGTCACTCGGCGTGTGGAGAACGATCTGTCCTCGCCGAAGGCTGCGGTCTGCGCACGTTCCGACCAAACGAACGGTCGCCCATCCCGGGCGCGGTGCCCATATGAGGTTCGTGGGAGTTCGAAGTCTCTTTTCAGACATCATAGTTCTTCGGGCTTCCGGCTCCTTCGTCACGCAATTTCTGGCGTCCACCGACTAGAAGATCATAGGTAGCCAACTGCGCCGCCGATAGTTCCGGCGGGAGCCCAACTACGAGTGCGCGCCCCTTCGTACCTTGGGGAACGTGGAGCACCATTCGATCAGCTGGCGTGGGTGGCGCGTATGGGAGCCTTCGCCCGGTCGCATCGATCTCTATGGGCGTTCCGGTGACCGTCAACTCGGCCACGCGGCACCCGAACTGCTGCCAAGCCGTCAAAGGATCGTCGCCGGCCTCGGCGATCGAGGGGAGGAGTTCGGTCTCGTAATAAGCCACCGCCTCACGGTAGGCCTCCGGGTTGTTCGCCTTCATCTCGCGAAGGCGCTTCCGATAGAACTCCCTCGGGTCCTTCGCGCCGGTCTGGCCCAGGGCCTCTTCGAAGATCTGGTCGGCCAGGTCGCGTATTGCTTGATCCATTCGCTCCGTAGCGTTGGCGGCCGAGTGGTGTCGCTGCTGCCCGCTGCTCAGAATCGCGACCTGCGTAAGGGGGGTCAACCGCGATGCTCCAAGTGGCGGGCCTCCTCGACCATCCGCACGAACTCTCTTCGGTATCCCTCCAGGTCCGGGCCCACCGAATCTCGGGCCCAACGGAGAACCGCCGCCAGGTCCACGGCCCCGCGGTACTTGGAGTCGCGCAAGACCATGCCGAACGCCGCCACAGATGCAGCGAACGTAAAGTCCGACGAAAGCGTGGCATCGACGTCTCTCACGGCGTGGCTGATGAGCCGGCTCCGGCTCCCGGTAGGATCCTTGTAGCGCAATTTGACGAAGAGCATCTCCGGGCTGTCGCGGAGCGAAACCTGCTCGTCAGTGCGCTGGTAGCGTAACTCACCCAGGTCTCGAATATGTGTCCCCGTATCCACCCCCGTGGGAATGATTTCGTATAAGGCGGTGACGGTGTGGCCCGCGCCGAGATCCCCGGAGTCCTTTCGGTCGTCGTTGAAGTCCTCCGCAGCCAGAATACGGTTTTCGTATCCGATCAGGCGATATGCCTGGACATGGGCTGGATTGAACTCCACCTGGAGCTTCACGTCCTTCGCGATCGTGTGAAGGGTGCCCCCGAATTCCTTCACCAGCACTTTCTGGGCTTCGTGCGCGCTGTCTATATAGGCGAAGTTGCCGTTCCCATGGTCCGCGATCTGTTCCATCTTCGCGTCCTGGAGGTTTCCTGTGCCGAAACCGAGCACCGTCAAGAAGGTCCCTTCTTCCCGGCGCTGCTCGATCAAGCGGATCATCTCTGAGTTGCTCGACGGTCCGACATTGAAGTCGCCGTCGGTCGCCAGGATCACGCGGTTGTTTCCGCCGTCCATGTGATGTCGACGCGCCACGTCGTACGCCAGCCGTAGGCCGGCGCCCCCCGCCGTGGACCCCCCGGCCTCCAACCGCGAAAGCGCTTCGAGGATGGTCTCCTTGTTCGCACCGGACGTGGGATCGAGGACCAGCCCGGCGGCTCCGGCGTATACGACGATCGCCACACGGTCTTGGGGCCGCATTTGGTTTACGAGCATCCGAAGTGCCGACTTCAGCAACGGCAGTTTGTTCCTGGGCTGCATGGACCCGGAGACGTCCACGAGGAAGACGAGGTTGCTCGGGGGAAGGTCCTCGGTATCGACCTGCCGTCCTTGAATCCCAATGCGCACGAGCCGGTGCACGGTATTCCATGGGGCGGGTCCGACCTCCGTTTGAACCGAGAATGGATCGGGCCCCTCGGGGGTGGGCAGCTCGTAAGTGAAGTAGTTGATCAACTCTTCGATACGAACGGCGTCCGCGGGGGGAAGCTGCCCGTCACGGATGAAGCGCCGAACGTTGGAGTAGGACGCGCGGTCCACGTCGATTCCGAACGTGGAAAGTGGGTTGGCGCCCACAGCCATGAACTCATTCTCATAGATCCGGTCGTAGCCCTCACGCTGAAAGTCTCCGTTGTAACGTCCTCGAAGCCCTTGGCCTGCCGGTCGCTGACCGAGATCGGCCAGGCCCGACCGTCGCTGTTGCGGTTCGGTGCGACCCGAGTTCTCGTAGAGCGCCCTTTGTAGAGAGGGAGCAACCGACACGGCGTCCGTTCTTGCCCTCAACCGTTCAGCGTCCGCCCCTGCGATACCGCCGACAACCTCCACGGCGTCCCTGGCGTCACTGTCGTCGGGTGATTCGGAGGGTGCCGATGGTTGTAGAGCGAAGTCCAGGCGAAGCGATTGTGCGCCGAGACTCACCCTCTTGGTCATCGGGGCGTATCCCACCAAATCGGCTCGAATTACAATCTCCGACCCGGCCGAGGCCGGAATCGTGAGTTGATAACGCCCGTCGTTCGCGGCCAGCGCGCTGAGGGTGAGGCCCTCCACGTGGATCTGTGCCCCCACGAGCGGGGCTCCGGAAACGGCGTCGGTGATCGTACCCGATACGACCGTCGCGTGTGTGTCCACTCGGGCGGTGGCCGTCTCGTTCGTGGTTGCCGTTGAGTTGGTAGTTGCCGTCGAGTTGGCGGTCAGCGGCCCGTCTGCGATCAAGCCAGTGAGCATCGCCAAGAGAAGAAAGAAGGCGCGCATGGTCGTTCCTCCGAATCATGTCCTGTTGCAGGATCGAAGAAATCGGTCCCGCTCAACCTAGAGGACGAACAGAGGCTCCAACCTTGCACACCGAGGGGCCGGGTCAGCCGCCCGCGGCCATGGAGTCCAGGAACTCCTGATTGGTCTCGGTCCGGTTCATGCGCTCCAGCAGAAACTCGATGGCTTCCGTGGGCGGCATGTCGGAGAGGAAGTTCCGGAGGAGATAAACGCGGTTGAGTTCGCTGGGGGACAGGAGGAGCTCCTCCTTGCGGGTTCCGGACCGGTTGATGTCGATGGCGGGGAAGATTCGTTTGTCCGAAATGTGGCGGTCCAGGATCAATTCCATGTTTCCGGTCCCCTTGAACTCTTCAAAGATGACCTCGTCCATGCGGCTTCCGGTTTCGACCAGGGCAGTGGCGATGATCGTCAGGGAGCCACCCCCGTCGATGTTCCTCGCGGCTCCGAAGAAGCGCTTGGGCTTGTGAAGTGCGTTTGCGTCCACGCCGCCGGAGAGAATTTTCCCGGAATGTGGGATCGAGGTGTTGTATGCCCGTGCGAGGCGGGTGATGGAGTCGAGCAGAATGACCACCTCCTTCCCTGTCTCGACGAGACGCTTGGCCTTTTCCGACACCATCTCGGCCACCTGGACATGCCGGACCGCCGGTTCATCGAACGTGGACGAAATGACCTCCCCATCGACATGCTCTTCCATGTCGGTAACCTCCTCGGGACGCTCGTCGATGAGCAGCACGATGAGGTGCACGTCGGGGTGGTTCGTCGTGATGGAGTTCGCCATCCTCTGCAGCAACATCGTCTTTCCGGCTTTCGGTGGCGAAACGATCAGACCTCGCTGGCCCATGCCGACGGGTGCGACGAGGTCCATGACCCGCATCGACATGTCTGTGTCGGAAACCTCCAAGTGGAGTCGCCTCTCCGGATAGCGGGGACGCAGATTGTCGAAGGCGACCCTTTGCTTCGCGTTGTCAGGTACGTCTCCATTGATGCTCTCGACCTTGAGCATTGCGAGGTAGCGTTCTCCCTCCTTCGGAGGCCGGACTTGGCCGAGAACCGTGTCGCCAGTGCGAAGATCAAACCGTTTGATTTGCGAAGGACTGACGTAGATGTCGTCCGGCCCGTACAGGTAGTTCCAATCCTGTGAGCGTAGGAATCCGTAGCCCTCGGCCAAGATTTCCAGGACGCCCTCGCCTCGGAGGACCACTTCGCTGTCGAGCAGGCTCTGTTCGATCCGGAAGATCAGATCCTGTTTACGGAGCCCGGAATAGTTGGAGATCTTGAGCTCCTCCGCGAAATCGTGGAGGTCTCCAAGGCTCTTACTTCTCAGCTGCGCGATATCCACGGACTGCTCCGAGGCCTTATCCGCTAGCGGCTGGACGGCCGATACGATGGGTCGGTGGCTGAAAAATTCACGGGGGCAGCACGCCTGCAACCTGCGAGGAAGTGCGGTGAGTTCCGCGTTGGCGGAACACCTGGAGAGACAAGTGGGGCTTACGAGGAAGTTGATCCGATTGTAATGAGCGAGACCGAGGGGGTCAAGAGTTTTTCGGGCCCGTAGCCCGAAGATCCGGGGGTCCCGCGAGCGTCGATCTCGGTGTTTTTCATCACTCCGATGCGGGCTTCGATTCTGCTCCAATCTGACGGATTTGCGTCCAGCCCCGTCGTGCGAAAGATGTTTCACAGAAAGGGGTTTCTCAACTTCTGCTCCAACAAGAACATTGACATTCTTGGTGCCCCGGATAAACATTCGTTTACCTCTCGCTTTTTCGTATTTCTTCGGAGGTCATATGGGGCGGCACAACCGGGAGGGTAAGGGGGCGGACCAACAGGGTTACGAGTACCAGCTCAACTATCAGCCTGATTGGCTGCGGTTGGTCAAGGTCACTCGTACGCTAGACAGTGGGCGCCAGTCCACCAAGACGCTCTTTCGAAACCCAACGTCCCGCAGAAGGGAGGCGCCCTCCGAGAAGGTCCGCACGAGGATCGTTTCGCAGGGACAGGGACTGGACATGGAAGTTGCCGTGTCGGATCCCTACGGACACGTCCACCGGGTCCAGGTCACCTGCATGATCCCCACCGAGGACGGCGGCTCGGAGGAAGTGACGTACACCCTCGAGGACGGCGTACCGGCTCCCTGAGGTTAAGGGCCCTCAGGCCTGACTCGACACGAAGCTGGTCCCCTGGTTCGAGCCCTGGGTATCTTTGAGTCATGAACGGTTTAGCGTTGACCCCGGTCGAGCACCTAGGCCGCTGGTCGATCAATAGCGTTCGATCGCTCGGAAAGGCGGGTTACCTAACCACCGGGGCGCTGCGCGCGCTCAGGAATGTCGAGATTTGGGGCCCTCGCCTCGTGACACAGATGGTCAGCGTGGGTGTGGCGTCTGTTCCGATCGCACTCTTCATCGCGACGTTCACGGGCATCGTGCTGGCACTCCAGGCGTCGTACACCCTGACCGGCGCCGTCCCCATATACCTGGTCGGAACCATGGTGGGGAAGTCGATGATCCTCGAGTTGGGCCCGGTGCTCACCGGTCTCTCCTTGTCCGGACGAGTAGGTGCCAGCACGGCTGCTGAGCTGGGGACCATGCGGGTTACGGAGCAGATCGACGCGCTGGAGACACTCGCGTACGATCCGTTGGCCTATCTGGTTGTTCCGCGCGTGCTCGCTGGCGTGCTCATGTTTCCAGTCGTGATCGTTCTGGCCTCGGCAATGGGGATTCTTGCGGGGTGGTTGGCCTCTCTCACCCTCCTCGACATGTCCACCGCTGACTTTGTCCGGGGCCTCCGGCTCTTCTTCCAGCCGTGGGACGTCCAGTTCGCGGCCATCAAAAGTCTGAGCTTCGGACTCATCGTCACCGGCGTGGGGTCATTCTATGGGTTCCATGCGAAGGGTGGAGCGGGGGGCGTCGGGGTGGCCACGACCCGTGCGGTGGTCGTGTCGAGCATGCTGATCCTGGTTCTGGACGCGTTCTGGGCGGTGGTCCTGCTGTGAGCATCGTGCTCACGGACGTCCATCGGGCGTTTGGCCGGAACCAAGTCCTGCGGGGATTGGATCTCGAAGTCCTGGATGGGGAGACACTCAGCGTCATCGGGTTCTCCGGAGCCGGCAAGTCGGTGGTTCTCAAACACATTGTCGGCCTGATTCGACCGGACTCCGGTGATGTGGTCGTGGATGGCCGAAACCTGAGTGAGCTCGACGTCGAGGAACTCAACGCGCTCCGCCGTGACATCGGCTATGTGTTCCAATTCGCCGCACTCTTCGACTCCATGAACATTGCCGACAATGTCGCGATGGGGCTTCGTCGTATACCGGGGATGTATGAAGAAGAGATCGACTCGCGTGTGGGTGAGTGTCTGGCGCTCGTCGATCTAGAGGGGACCGGAGACCGGTATCCGTCCCAGTTATCTGGTGGGATGCTGAAGCGGGCCGGGCTCGCTCGGGCCATCGCTACGAAACCGAAGTATTTACTTTACGATGAGCCGACGACTGGATTGGATCCCGTCACCGTGACGGTAATCGACCGACTGATCGTTCGGATGAAGGAAGAACTCGGTGTGACGGGGATCGTCATCACGCACGATATGGAGAGTGCCTACCGGATTTCCGACCGGATTGCGATGCTCTACGACGGCCGGATTCGGACCGGTGGGACCGTAGACGAGATCAAGGAGTCGGATGACCCTCTCCTCAGGTCGTTCATCGAAGGACGCCCTGAGCTGGCGGAGAAGGCTTCGTGAAGCGCCGCATGGAGTTACTGGTCGGCTCGGTCGTTCTGCTCGGGATCGTCGCGGGCGTGTTCGGAACGTTCTGGCTCCAGGGCAGGCGGTTCGGAAGCGTACAGACGGAAGTCCACGTCTTGATGAGAGATGTCGGTCAGCTAGCCGTGGGCAATGCGGTGACGTCCCGAGGTGTGAACATCGGACGCGTCGGCAGCATCGCCCTCGAGGGGGGTGGCGCTGCCGTCCGAATCACGCTGCTTCTAGAGGGTGATGGGCTTCTGGCGGATGACGCGGTCGTGGTCATCGCTCCCGAGTCCCTGTTCGGGGACTGGCAGGCCGAAATCGTGACGCGGTCTCGGTTTCCTCTGTACGACTACTATGAGGTTCCCGCTGACGAACGGCAGCGCGACGGCGTTCGGGTGCTGGGCGGATACATGCTTCCGGACCTCTCTCGCCTGACCGCCGTTGCGGATGAAGTCGCCCAGAATGTGGCGTCTCTCACGGATCGTTTCGACCGTGCGTTCGGAGAGGAGACCGCGGGCCAGATCTCGCAGGCCATCGACAACATGGAGGAGTTCACGGCGACCCTCGCACGCCTGGTCGACGAGCAAAGTGACCAGTTTTTGGGAATCGCCGAAGACGTACGGACTTCGACATCCGAAATCTCAGTGGTTCTGGCCACGGCCCGCGCGTCGCTGGAGCGGATCGATGCGTTACTGGCTTCCGGCGACGTGGACTCGATCTTTGTGAACACGCGAGTCATAACCGCTGAGCTCAGCGGCGTCTCGGGGGACATCTCAGCGGCCTCGCAGAGTCTTTCCGGAACCCTGACCCTCGCGGACTCGACATTCCTTTCGCTGAATCGCATCACGACCCGTCTTGAGGGTGCAGAGGGGTCGCTTGGACGCTTGATTTCCGATACCCTATTTGCAAGTCGTGCCGAACGCCTTGTCGAGGAGTTGAACCTTCTCATGGAGGATATTCGGGCGAACCCGCGGAAGTACGTGCGCCTTTCGATTTTTTGATTGGGACCCCCGCCCTGTGACCAAACGGAAGGCGAGAATCGAACACAGCTCCGGTGGCGTGGTGGCTCGGCATATGGACGGGGCCGTGCACCTGCTGCTGATCCGTGATCCCTACGGCAAGTGGGGGTTGCCGAAGGGCCACGTCGAGGATGGGGAGAGCTCTCGCGAGGCCGCTTTGCGGGAGGTGCGTGAGGAGACCGGACTGACAGGGCTCGATGCGGGTCCTTCGCTCGGTACCATCGACTGGTACTTCAGGTTCAAGGGTGAACTCGTGCACAAGTTCTGCGACTT
Source organism: Longimicrobiales bacterium (assembly GCA_965219445.1). Lineage (GTDB taxonomy): Bacteria > Gemmatimonadota > Gemmatimonadetes > Longimicrobiales > Gaopeijiaceae > UBA822. The sequence continues at coordinate 1,267,690 of CBDCNQ010000005.1, forward strand.
TCCTCATGGCTTCTCGGGACGGAGACCCGAGCCCGGAGGTGACGGAAGGGATCACCGAGTGCCGGTGGCTTCCGGTGGAGGAGGCGATTGCGACTGTGGCCTACGATAACGCCCGAGAGGTTGTGGTACGGGCGGCGGACGTCCTGAACTCGAGTGAAGCGGACGCACTATTGTGACGGAGGGGTGGCTCCAGGTCTGGCGGGTGCTCCAGGCAGTCGTCGCACTCTTGGTGTTCGGTGTGCTGCTCGTAAGTGTTTGGGAACTGCTGAACCCATTCGTTTTCTTCTGGATCCTCGTCGTGGTGTTGCTCCCTTTCCGGGGAATGCCGGGGCACGGCCTACTCGTTTTCGTGGCCGCGATCCTCACGGTGTACTGGCTGCTGGCTACGACGGGATTCCTGCTTGCCCCGTTTGTTCTCGGTTTCGTTTTTGCATATGTGCTGGACCCGCTGGTGGACGCGTTGGTGGAGCGCCGCGTGGGGCGGACCACCGCGATCGTCCTGTTAGCGTTGCCGGTAGCGGGTGCGGGGGGTGTGGCCGTTTTGTACGGGATCCCGGCACTTGTGGGCCAGGTCGACGAGCTCGTCCAGTCGGCTCCCGAGTTGGTCGCGCGAGTGGGCGGATGGTTCAGTGGGCTTCGAGAGCGACTCATCCTCGCGGGCATTGGGGGTCTCGATGAAAGCACCATCCCAGATCTGACGGCCCTCGATCCTGAGCAGATCGTCGCGTTCCTTCAGGAGCGCCGCGAGCGGCTGGCCAGCGGCACATGGCGAGGCGTTCTGGGGCTGGGTCGTGGTCTCGGGTCCGCCGCTACCGTCGCTGGCTACGTGTTCCTCACACCGGTTCTTACGTTCTACCTGCTTCGGGATTATGACCGTGTTCTTGCATGGCTTCGGGGGCTCCTCCCGCGTAGCCGTGAGGACGAGGTGGTGGAGTTCACACGTGAATACGATGTACTGCTGTCCAGGTACCTACGCGGACAGCTGACGGTGGCACTCATCCTGGGGGTCGTGACCGGAGCGCTGCTGTTCGTCGTGCGGTTTCAGTACCCCTTCCTTCTGGGAGCGTTGGCCGGGGTCATGGGGCTCATCCCTTTTCTTGGGTTCGTGCTCAGCATCATTCCCGCGGTGATTGTCGCTCTGGTCAGCGGCAGCGTGCTGGTGTCGCTGGTCAAGGTCGCGGCCGTCTACGGATCGGTTCAGGTTCTGGAGGGGGCGGTCATCAGTCCCAGGATTGTTGGTGAGTCGGTGGGACTACACCCGGTTTGGATTGTCCTGGCGCTGTCCGTGGGTGGATTCTTCTTCGGATTCGTAGGACTGCTGATCGGTGTGCCCGTGGCGGTGGGTGTAAAACTGTTGGCGGGTCGGGGTCTGGAGCGGTACCGGCGCTCGGAGCTGTATGAGGGTGCGGAGGGCTGATCTCACCCGGTTGGATGTCGTTGAACCCAGGGTTACTCTTGAAGGTTGTTGCCCCGAATCTGACGGCTCGTTGCCGGACGTCCACTCAGCTTGGGCGGCTGCATTCCCCCGAAATGGGGAACCACCACGGATTAGGCGACTGGAAACGGGCCCGCTGCCAATGTGCGGGCCGATTCGTGCTCACTCCAGAAGATTGAACGATGTCTGAGCGTAAACACGAACAGATTGTCATCATAGGATCGGGGCCGGCAGCCTGGACAGCTGCGATTTATGCAGCCCGCGCCAATCTTTCTCCGCTCGTCGTGGAGGGAGCCGGCAGCCGCACCATGATTCCTGGTGGGCAACTCATGTTCACGACGGAGGTCGAGAACTACCCGGGCTTCCCCGCGGGTGTGACGGGGATCGACATGATGGCCGATTTCAAGACGCAAGCCGTGCGCTTCGACACACGCGTGATCACCGATGACGTGACCGAGGTGGATTTTTCAGTCCGCCCACTCCTGCTGAAGACCAGCGGCGGCACGGAGATCGAGAGCGATACCGTCATCCTCGCCACGGGGGCCAACGCCAATTGGATCGGCCTGGAGAACGAGCAACGCTTGGCACAGAGCGGGGGTGGCGTGTCCGCGTGCGCGGTCTGCGATGGCGCGCTTCCCCACTTCCGGAACCAGGTCATCGCGATCGTCGGTGGGGGTGACAGTGCGATGGAGGACGCGCTCTACATGTCGAAGTTCGCGAAAGAGGCCGTCGTCATTCATCGGCGGGAGGAGTTGCGGGCGTCCAAGATCATGCAGGATAGGGCGTTCGCGGAAGAGAAGATTCGTTTCGAGTGGAATCAGAACGTGGTCGACGTTTTGGGAGACGGCGTGATCACCGGCGTGCTCCTTCGGGACACCGTTACCGGTGAGGAGCGGGAACTCGACGTCGGTGGGCTATTCATCGCGATCGGGCACGATCCCAACACCGGGTTCTTGAACGGCCAGGTGAAGCTCAAAGACAACGGCTTCGTAGAGTTGGCGACGTCATGGAGGACGGTCACATCCGTCCCGGGGGTATTCGCCGCGGGCGACGTGATGGACGATTTCTTCAAGCAGGCCGTTACGGCGGCCGGAACCGGTTGCATGGCGGCCCTTGAGGCCGAGCGTTGGCTCGCCCACGGCGGGCCGGAGAGCGCCTCGGAGGGATAGAAGGCTGTTGAAGAGTACAGCGGGTCCCGAGACGCTCAGTAAAATCCTCCGGTCTGGTCGAGTGTCCCGCCACCGTCCACGACGATGGTCTGGCCGGTGATGAATGGAGACTCCACGAGGAACAGCACGGTGCGTGTCATGTCCTCCGGCGTTCCGGGCCTTTGGAGCAGCGTGGACTGGACCTCGCTTTCGACGGCGGCTTCAGACATACCCTCGGGCGCGAGCACGAGACCGGGGGCCACCGCGTTGACCCTCACTTCGGGCGCCAACGCGACGGCCTGGATCCGAGTGAGATGCATGAGCCCAGCTTTGGCGATCGAGTGATGAGCGTACCGGACCCATGGTTTAAGGCCCATGTGGTCCGCGACATTCACGATTGCCCCCGTGGATGAGCGGAGAAGGGGCGCGAATTCGCGCACAAGCAGGTGTGGACCCTTGAGGTTGACCCCCATGACGCGGTCCCATTCCTCCGACTCGATTTCGAGCAAGGAAGTGGAAATGAAGTTCGCTGCGGAGTTAACGAGCACGTCCAGGCGTCCGAATCGCTCCCGGACCGAGTGCCCGATCCGTTCGACCGCCGAAGCGTCCGAGACATCGCCAGGTGCCAAGAGGACCTCTCGACCCTGGTCGGTGAGTTCCGCCTCGAGAGTTCTGGCGGGCGCCTCGGACGAGTGGTAATTCACAACCATGTCATAGCCGGCGTCGGCCAGGGCAAGCGTGATGGCGCGTCCGGCGCGGACTGCACCGCCTGTGACGAGAGCGACCGGAGACATGGGCTGCAACCTACGAATGGCCAAGACACTTCTGGGACACCACACTAGACTCGAATACGGGAGACGACAAGATGGATTTGACGGGAAGGGCATGTCTGGTGACCGGCGCCTCCAGGGGAATCGGACGCGCCATAGGTGAGGCCCTTGCGGCGGCAGGAGCGGATGTGGTGATCAGTGCGCGGACCTCGTCAGAGGTCGAGCACGTAGCCGGGGAAATGGACGCCGACTCCGCCGGCCGGGTGGTCGGCGTCAGCGCCGATGTGTCCCGCCCCGAGGACTGCCTCCGCCTCGTCCAGGAGACGGTGGATGCGCTGGGCCGCCTGGACGTTGTCGTGAACAACGCCGGCGTGGGGGTTCTTGCCTCCATCGAAGATCTCTCTGTCGGGGACTGGCAGACCCAGATCGATACGAACCTCAGGGGCGTGTACTGTTGTTCGAAGGCGGCTGTACCACACCTCAAGGCGACGGAGGGGTGGATCATCAACATCGGATCGCTTGCTGGACGAAACCCCTTCGCGGGTGGTAGTGGATACAACGCGAGTAAGTTTGGGTTGGTGGGAATGACGGAGGCCATGATGCTCGACCTTCGGCAGTTGGGAATCCGAGTGAGCATGGTGATGCCGGGAAGCGTGAACACGCGCTTCGGCGGGGACTACCCCGACGGGGGACGTGCCTGGGCGTTGGGGGCGGACGATGTCGCCTCGGCCGTGCTCCATCTTCTTTCCTACCCCGATAACGCCCATGTCAGTCGGGTGGAGATGCGGCCCAGCCGCCCGCCTAAGAAGTAGGATAGATTTAGATCCACCCCACAACGAACGAGGCAGCCATGTCGGACGGCTATCGAATAGAAAAGGACTCTCTCGGTGAGGTCCGCGTACCCACGGACGCGTTATACGGCGCGCAGACGCAGCGGGCGGTCGAGAACTTCCCCATCAGCGGACGGCGTTTCGGACGGGGCTTCATCCAGGCGCTCGGCCTGTTGAAGAAGGCCGCGGCCCTCACCAACCAGGAGCTTGGAAACCTCGAGGATGAAGTTGCCGAGGCCATCGCCGCAGCGGCGGAGGAGGTGGCAGCGGGTGAGTGGGATGATGAGTTCATTCTGGACATCTATCAGACCGGATCGGGCACTTCGACGAACATGAACGCCAATGAGGTCGTGGCTCACCGTGCGAACCAGATCGTCGGAGGCGACGGGTCGGTGCATCCCAATGATCATGTCAACTTTGGGCAGTCGTCGAACGACCTTATTCCCTCAGCCATCCATATCGCGGCGCGCGTGGCGATGGAGCGAGAGCTCATCCCGGCGCTTACCCATCTGAGGGACGCGCTCTCAGCGAAGGCCGAGGCGTTCGATCATGTCGTAAAGTCGGGACGGACTCATCTGATGGACGCCACTCCTGTACGGCTTGGCCAGCAGTTTGGTGGTTATGCCCATCAAATGACGAAGGGGATCGAGCGGGTTCGTCGTGCGTCGGAGGAGCTGGCTGAGCTGGCGCTTGGTGGAACAGCGGTGGGCACTGGCATCAATACACACCCCGAGTTCGCCACGCGCGCGATCGCGCTCGTTTCGGAGGAGCTCGACCTGGAGTTTCACGAGGCCGAGAACCACTTCGAAGCACAGGCAGCCAAGGACGCTGCAGTGAACGCGGCGGGTGCCCTGAATACGATTGCGACGAGCTTCTTCAAGATCGCCGATGACGTGAGATGGCTGGCGAGCGGACCGACGTCCGGGATCTCGGAGATCCTGCTCCCCGCGGTTCAACCCGGCAGCTCGATCATGCCCGGGAAGGTGAATCCGGTGATGTGCGAAGCCATGATGATGGTGGGCGCGCGTGTGATGGGAAACCACACTACCGTGACCATCGCAGGCCAGCGAGGCAATTTCGAGCTAAACGTGATGATGCCGGTACTCGCTCAGGCGCTTCTCGAGTCCATCACGTTGCTCTCCAACGTGGCGAGGACGTTCGCCGATCGGTGCGTCGACGGGATCGAGGCCGATGAGCCGCGAGCGAAGGAGCTTCTCGAAAAAAATCCATCGATTGCCACCGCGCTCAATCCGTCCATCGGTTATGACAAGGCGACGGAGGTGGCCAAGGAGGCTGCCCGGGAGGGACTGTCAGTCCGCGATGTCGTGGAAAAGAAAGGGTTGCTCGCACCCGAGGAGATCGACGGGGCTCTCGACGTCCGGGCAATGACCGAGCCGGGACTGCCCGGGTCCTAATACTCGGGCCCTAGTGCCGGGGACCTAGCCCCCCAAAACAAGTCACCCGACGCGCCGAACTGGCCATTCGCAACAGCAACCCTTGCCTCGAGGGAGGAGTCACGGTGATGACGCAGCCAACGCGCCGGGCTAAGGCGCTAAGGCCGGGTAAGGCTCTAATCCGGCTCAGGCACTCTTCAGGTTGAAGTGGAGTTGCTTCTTCCCGAGTTTTTTGTTCGCGACGGGAGCGGGCACGCCACCATCGGGGAGCACCCGCGTGACCGAGCCGTCCACGTAGAGCGGGTAGGCCCAGGAGGTTCCGTAGCGGACCACTTGTACCAGTTTCGGCCGGTTCGAAATCTTGCCCAGCGCAATGGGTTCAGTGATGCGGCGCCAGATCCGGTCGACGAGACCCATCCGCTCACTCACAGAATCGGCCCACATCGCGAGCTGAATCTGCTTCCGGTCGGAAACCGACATGGATCGAACGATCTTCCGATGACCCGGAAAAGTGTGCGAAAGAAGGAAGGCGAGTGCCTCCACGTCCGGGGCGGGGTCTACACGTACCTCGTGATTACCGGGTGTGCGCACCCGCCGGCGGTCGGAAATGTCCAGAAAACCATCTGCGTGAACTCGAGTTCTCATGTCGATGAGGCCTTTCGATCGAGAAAGATTCCGTTGTGGTTAACAGTTTGTTTACGACAAGTCCCGTGCCGTTTGAGCTCCAGGAGCGATCGAACGCCGCGTCGGGATCATAAATTATTGTATGACAATGTTTTAGGTATTCTACACGCGGATGGTGCGGCTCAACCAAGGCCCCGCACTGTTGGGCAAATTGTGATGACGGCGGCAAAAAATGCCCATTGTGAGGTGGAAGTGTTGGAAATAAATGCGGGTCGGCCACTGGGGATCGCTGGACAGTCCTAGAGACGGCGGCCTATATTGAGCAGTGCGTACTGGGGGGCTCGTTTATTGAGCCAACACCCGTGAAGCCGGGACCGGCTCTTTCGTCCCACGTCACGCCCTGAAAGGGGAAGGCGGAATTCGAGAGGAGGTCACCTTACAGTGTCCCTGGGCTTCAATAATTTCCCTCTAGTGCGTTTTATTCGAGAGGCCGGGACCCGTGTGGTTCCGGCCTCTTGGAATTTCTGACGACCCTTTGATCCGTCCCGAGTGGGGAGAGCACGACGCGTGATCGAGAGTACGCGCAGGATTCTGAACGAACGGGGGTCGCACGCAGATGCGTAGCGGACCTGCTTGGCTCGCGCTCGGTCTGGCGCTGATGAGCGCCAGTTCTGCCTGCGCCCAGGAGGACGAGCACCTCGAAAAGGTACGACGGGTCCTGTCGGCGACACCTCTCTTCGACGGCCACAATGATCTTCCGTGGACCATCCGTGAACAGGAGGTTGTGCCCCACAGCGTGCACGCGTACGACTTGCGAGCGACCACTCCCGGCCATACCGACATCGCCCGCCTGCACGCCGGGATGGTGGGTGCACAATTCTGGTCGGTCTACGTCGACATGGGGTCGGTGGAGGTTGGCGCGGCCAGGGTTCAGCTGGAGCAGATCGACATCGCTCGGCAGGTCATCCGCGCGTACCCGGATGTCCTCGAACAGGCGTACACGACCTCGGACGTGGAGCGGATCTTCAGATCGGGCAGGATCGCGTCGGTTCTCGGGATGGAGGGCGGCCACGCCATCGAAAACTCTCTCGGTGCGCTTCGGGCCTACTATGATCTGGGGGTGCGGTACATGACTCTCACGCATTCCGGCAATGCCGACTGGGCCGACTCGGCGACCGACGATGCGGAGCACGGGGGCCTGACGGATTTCGGCAGGGAGGTGGTGGGGGAGATGAACCGACTCGGCATGTTGGTGGACCTGTCACACACGTCCACCGAAACGATGAACGATGTCCTCGATATCGCCGAGGCACCTGTGATTTTTTCCCATTCCGGTGCGCAGGGGCTGACCGGCCATCGAAGGAACGTGCCCGATCAGGTCCTCCAGCGCCTTTCGGAGAACGGGGGTGTGGTCATGGTGGTGTTCTACCCATGGCATGTGTCGGAGGCCCTGCGCACGTACGACGGTCCGGGAGATCCTCCGTGGGCTACTCTCCTCGATGTGGCGGATCACATCGAATACGTTCGTGACGTGGCCGGCCTCGACCATGTGGGTCTCGGTTCGGACTTCGACGGAATGGAACCGGATCCCCCCCCCGAGGGGCTCGAGGACGTGTCGAAATTTCCGGCGCTCCTCGCCGAGCTGTCCCGTCGCGGATGGAGCGAAGGTGATCTTTCGAAGCTCGCTGGAAGGAATGTCCTCCGCGCTTGGAGTGCGGCGGAGAACGCAGCGGCGCGAATCCAGGAGCGGCGCGGACCCTCCAACGCCACCATCGAAGGGCTCGACGGACGCTCTCCAGCCCGGGACTAGCCTACCTGGCGGCACTCCGGGCAATGTCCGTAAAGCACCAGCTCGTGGGCGTCGACCACGAAGCCGGGCGCTGCTAGCCGCTCAATGTCTTCTGGACAGGCTGCGACGTCGAACGCGAACCCGCACTCCCGGCAGATGAAGTGGTGATGATGAGGCTTTCCGCACCGCTCGTAACGGGCCGGCACGCCGGGAAGCTCGACCGAGTGGAGCCACCCCTCGTCCGACAGAGACTTGATGTTGCGGTACACCGTTGCGATGCCGAGAGACGGAACGAGCGCGCGGCCCGCGGCCAGTACCTCGTCCGTGCTCAGCGGCCTTCGTTCACGTGTAAAGATCTCACGTATGGCCCGCCGCTGTCTGGTGTTGCGCTCCACTTGAATGGCCACTCCGTTCAGCAATCCGTCCGTACACTCTTGATAATCGGTTATCGTTTACGCATCATCAAGTGTCCGGCGTCGTGAGCCAGCGCAGGTGACGACTTCGAGGCCGTGAGCCCGTGTGCCTCTCGGGTGGTCCTCATGCAGCAGGGAACCAGGAGCATGGAAACAGGAACGATCCGGAAAAGCGATCGCGATCCGCTGGCCGCCTCGACCGAGGGTCCCGTAACCGGCTGGTCGGGGGTCCTACCGGCGATCTGCGCTGTGCACTGCCTGGCGATGCCGATTCTCGCTTCCACGCTTCCATTCTTCGCTGCGACCCACGTCTGGGAAGTGTGGCTTCTGGGTGTTTCGGCCCTACTTGCTACGGTCGCTCTCGCGTCTTCCTGGCCTCTTCACGGGCGGTCCGCAGTCTGGGTCGTGGCTTCCCTGGGATTTGCTGTCTGGGTTGCGGCCCTCGCCGGATGGACGGGTCCTCTGCCCGAGAGCTTCATGTCACCCCTGGGGGGCTCGCTGGTCGCGATTTCACTGTTCTGGAATGGACATTTGAGACACCAGGTGGTGTGCGGCTCCTGTGCCTGTCCAGTGCACCCGGTACGATCCGGTTTACCGTAGTCCGGCACTGTCTTGGCCGATGGCGGGATTTTCGGCATCCGTTGAATCCCCGGCGGGCTCGCCGACTCAATCTCCCGCCGATCCCAACACAAGCGCCGTCCAACGTGTCTCTGATAGGAGTGCTCTAGCGGGTTGTGCACTCTGGGATCGGCTCATTCTTGAATTTCGACGAAGATCTTGAATTTTGAAAAGATACGGATGAAAAACGCAAGTTTCCTATCGTCGTGGTCGTTGTTGGCGTCGACCCTGGCCCTGGCTCTATCAAATCCGGTTTCGACGGCCGCCCAATCGGGCTCGTCCGCGCTTTCCTCAGATGCCAATCTGAACCCGCCAGGGCCGGTGTCGCCGGCCTCGGTCGCGCGTACGGATCTGGGGCGGGCCACGGTTCGTGCGATCAGGCTCACCGAGCCGCTGAACCTGGACGGCGTTTTGGACGAAGCGGTTTATGAGGCGAACCTGCCGGCCGACGGTTTCATGCAAACCATTCCCCAAGAGGGGCAGCCCGTGTCCGAAAGGACCGAGGCCTGGGTCATGTACGACGACGAGAACATTTACCTGGTTTGCCGCTGCTGGGACTCCGCAGGGCCCGAAGGGTGGATCGCCAATGAGATGCGCCGTGATACGAATGGGTTGCGGGAGAATGACTTTTTCGGTGCCCTCTTCGACACGTTCCACGATGGCCGCAATGGCTTCAACTTCTATGCGAACATGCTTGGGGCGCGCAACGACCAGTGGGTCACAGATGAGGGCAGTCCAAACCAGGACTGGAACCCCGTCTGGTCCGTCCGGACGGGCCAGTTCGACGGTGGCTGGGCGGTGGAAATGGCCATTCCCTTCAAGTCGCTCCGGTATCTGTCCGGAGACGATCAGACTTGGGGGATCCAGATGCGGCGTTCTATTCGGCGTAAGAACGAGTACGCGCATCTTGCGTTCGTTCCGGCTTCGGCCGGCGGCAGGCAGAGTATCAATCGGGTGTCGGCCGCAGCGGATCTGGTTGGCCTTGATCTGCCTCCGGCGGGAAAAAACATCGAGCTCAAGCCGTATGCGACCTCGAGTCTGACGAGCGACTACACACAGACACCGGCCATATCGAATGATGCCGCCGGCGACTTGGGTGGCGATCTCAAGTTGGGCATTACAGCCAACATCACTGCGGACCTGACGTACAACACCGACTTCGCACAGGTGGAGGTGGACGAGCGTCAGGTGAACCTGACCCGTTTCAGCCTCTTGTTTCCCGAGAAGAGAGAGTTCTTTCTGGAGGGCCGAGGGACCTTCGACTTTGGCAGGGCAAGGGGCGGCGGAGGCCGTGGCGGATTTGGAGGCCGAGGCGGTGGCGGTGGCGGAGGCAGAGGCGGCGGTGCAGCGCCTACCGTCTTTTATTCAAGACGGATTGGACTGAGCGACGCTGAGGCGGTTCCGATCCTCGGTGGCGGTCGGGTGACCGGCAAAGCGGGTCGGTTCGGTTTCGGGCTCATGAACGTCCAGACCGACCGGGTCACGGGCGTTACGCCTGAGACCAATTTCAGCGTCGTGCGGGTCAAACGTGACGTTCTACGACGTAGCAGTATCGGCGCGCTCTTCACGAATCGGTCGAGGTCGGTGGACGTCGATGGCGCCAACCAGGTGTACGGCGTCGACGGTAACTTCGCTTTCGGCCAGAGCGTCAACTTCGGAGGGTTCTACTCTCAGTCGCGGACGCCCGGATTGAACAGCGAGAACGAGAGCTATGTGGGCCGGGCCAACTACGGGGGAGACCGGTATGGGCTGGGCGGCGAATACCTCGTTGTCGGGGAAAACTTCAATCCCGAGATCGGTCTGGTCCGCCGCGACAATTTCCGTCGCTATTCCACTACGGCGCGGTTCAGCCCACGCCCCCGGGGAATCGAGTCGATACGCCAATTCAGATTCACCGGTGGCTATGAGCGCATCGAAAGCCTAGACCTCGCGGTGCTCGAGACCGAAGTCTGGACCGGTGGCTTCAACATCGAGTTCGAGAACAGTGACCAGGTCGGTGTGCGGGGCGCCATCAACTTCGAACGACTCGATGAGCCTCTAAGGGTTTCCAGTGCTGTCTCGGTTCCAGTCGGCGACTACAATTTCAACAGCGTCACCCTCCAGTACAATTTCGGTGGCCAGCGTCGGGTTTCGGGGTTTACGTTCCTCGAGATAGGCGAGTTCTACGACGGCACGATCACGTCCGTACGGTACCACCGAGGGCGAATCGCAGTGCTCGATCAGTTCTCACTGGAGCCCAGCGTTTCGTTCAACGATGTGAAGCTCCCGGCTGGTGATTTCACGACCACCCTGGTGGGCCTCCGAGCCGACTACGCATTCACGCCCTTGATGTTCGCGGGAGGGCTGATCCAGTACGACTCCGACAGCGACTCGTTCAGCAGCAATTTACGGTTCCGGTGGGAATATGCCCCGGGCAGCGAGTTTTTTGCGGTCTACACCGATGAGCGGACCACCCGAGGAAGGGGCTTCCCCGGGCTCGAGAACCGGGCCTTCGTTCTAAAGATCAACAGACTCTTTCGGTTCTAGGAGGGCCCCTGTTCTTCTTTCAACAGGCCTCCAGTCGAGAGGCCTGAGAGACTTGCCCCCTGCCCAAGGGAGTCCGTATCCTCGGTAGCGTGCACCATTACCATTTTGCGGTATTCGCTCTCGATGAGGAGCTCGACCTGCCGCCGGGCCTCGACCGAAGCGAACTGCTGGAGGCGATCGAGGGGCATGTGATCGGCCAGGGGGATATGGTCACGCTGTATGAGCGGCAACCTATGAACTGGCTTCCAACAGGGAGAAGTCATGACTGACTCGAACGGCCCGCGTCCTACCATTTCGCGCAGAGATCTGCTCCGGACCGCCGGGGCCGCCGGAGCGGCGGCGCTGGTTCCCGATGCTGTGGGCGCTGCAACGGAAGAGACGCCTGCGACCGCATCACCCGCAGCGACCGGGGAGCAGGTAGGCGGTCTGTTACCTGACACCACGCCGTTGTTCGCCGGCCCAATGACGAATCTGACGGCGAGTGAGACCGAGATTCTGAGCGCGATGGTCGATCGGCTGATCCCCACCGACGAGTTGGGCCCCGGCGCTCTCGACGCCGGCGTTCTCCAGTTCATCGATCGCGCCCTGAGCGAAGCGGCGTCCGATGCCGCCGAGGCCTATCGGTCCGGCCTGGCGGCCCTCGACGCCTACAGCCGATACACGCGGGGCGGCCCGTTCATCGACCTCTCTACAATCGATCAGGACTCGGTGCTCATCGACGTCCAGACCGGAGCGGCGACCGGTGCGGGCGCCGGTTTCGTGGGCAGTTCCGGATCGTTCTTCAATCTGGTGAAGAGCCACACCTGGCAGGGGATGTTCGGCGACCCCAAGTACGGAGGCAACGTGAACTTTGCCGGGTGGGACCTCATCAACTATCCGGGTGTGCGCCTTGGGGTGAGCCCGGAGGAGCAGAGGCGCCTCGAAGCCGACGAGCTGGACCCGGTGCGGCAGTCCGCGTACGACTACAACCTGTTCGAATGACGCCCGGAATGTCGTTCGACCAGCCTTCCAGGGGAGGAATCTGAGGTCATGCCGACGCAGCTTCTTGAGACCGATGTCGTCATCGTGGGAATGGGTGCCGCGGGTGGGGTTGCCGCCTACCCGTTGGCGGAGGCCGGGCTGAACGTAGTGGGGCTCGAGGCCGGGACCTGGCTCGACCAGCGCGACTTCGCCCCCGACGAGATCCGGAACAACTACCGCGATTGGCCCATGCTGGTGAACAAAGCCGAGCTGGAGCGGCCCACCTCCCGGGCTACATCGGCTGACACGGCCACCCGTGTCGGCAGCCACCCCATGATGAATGCTGTGGGAGGGACCACTCTCCATTACTGGGCCCAGAGTTGGCGGCTCAATCCATGGGACTTCAGTATGGTGACCGAGACGGCGAGGCGCTATGGAGCGTCCAGAATTCCTACCGGCTCCACCGTCGAGGACTGGCCGTTCGGATACGACGAGCTGGAGCCTTACTACGATCGGGTAGAGCGCGAGGTGGGTATTTCCGGACAGGCCGGGAACGTTCGAGGAGACATCGACTCACGCGGGAATCGATTCGAGGGACCTCGACAGCGTGAGTTCCCCATGCCGCCGCTGCGATGGACGGCCTTCCATGATCGCATGGCCGACGCCGCGCGTTCGTTGGGGTGGAATCCGTTCCCCGGACCGGCCGCCGTCAACAGCCAAGCGTACGACGATCGCGCGGGATGTGGCTATCACGGGTTCTGCAACAAGGGTGGCTGTCCGATCAACGCGAAGAACGCCACGCATATCACGACCATTCCGAAGGCTGTCGACACGGGCAACCTCGAGGTGGTCACCCGTGCGCACGTCACGACGCTCGAGGTGGGCTCGGACGGACGCGTGACCGGCGTCAACTACGTGGTGGGAAGCAATGAGTATTTCCAGCCGGCGAGGGTCGTCTTGATCGCGTCCTACACCTACGAAAACGTCCGTCTGTTGCTCTTGTCGAAATCCCGCGCCTATCCCGACGGGCTGGCGAACAACCATGGACAGGTGGGCCGGCACTACTTCAGTCATAACACGCGCGCGGGTGTGGGAGCGCTCTTTCCGTACGACCTCAAGGCGTGGTACGGCCTGCCGGCGCAGGGCGTCGCGGTGGATGACTGGGCCGACGACAACTTCGACCACTCCGATCACGATTTCATCGGGGGAGGAAACCTCTGGGTCATGTCGGACCGCCGGCCGATTTCGGCGGCGAACATGAACACGTACGGCCGAAGCCGTAATTGGGGATCCGCCTGGAAGCGGTTTATCCACGAACACTCCGATCGAACCCACGGCTCCTACATCCAGAAGACGACCCTCCCCTACGAAGACAACTACCTGGATCTGGATCCCCAGGTGACGGATCCTTTGGGTTTCCCGGTCATCCGCATTACGGGACAGTTCAAAGAAAACGAGATGGAGATCGCCGCGTTCATGCAGGATCGCATGGAGGAGTGGTATCGGGAGGCCGGGGCCGTCGAGGTCAACCGGAGTGGATTCGGCAGCACCATGGGCGCTTCCACCCACGCTTACGGGGGCACGCGCATGGGCGACGACCCGGAGACCAACGTGGTCGATCGTTGGGGATTTTCGCACGAAGTGCCGAACCTGGGAGTCCTGGGTGCCTCGGTGATGGGAACGAGCGGGGCGCGTAATCCTACCCTGACGAGTCAGGCACTCTCATGGCGTACGGCGGCGCATCTCGTCGAGAGTTGGAGGGATATCGCCGAGTGAAGCACCCTCCCGGCGACCTGAGAATCAGTTCCTAGCAGCGATCCTCTGCTCTTCGTCCGTCTTCCGCTCCTCCATGAGCCTGTCGTAACCCTCTTCATCGAGGTGGGTGACGGCGATCCAGGCGTGGGACATCTCGTCCGCGGTTCGGCTGCCCCCATCCACCCACTGATCCGGGTCCGGGTTGTTGGGGTTGCCCTCCGTGTTGTCGTACCACTGCTTGATTACGAGGACCGCACCGGTCGGCACCAGGGGCGCCGAGTCATCCCCATAAATGTGGCTCTGGTGCCATGTGGCGCTCCAGTTGGAGATCATGCTGATGATCTCCGTCTGTCCGGTCTCCGGATAGAAGATCTCCAAAGACGCAGACCGCAACCGCAAATGCCCGTGGGGCTGGAAGCTGTCGATGCGGACCGGATGGTCGAAGCTGTGAAAGCCCTGCGTCATGGCCGTCCCGTGGGGGGGCATGACGAGCTCACCTTCACGGATCCTATAGCTCTTCAGGTCCTGCTTGTACTCGTACTCGTAGTCCGCCGGGTGGAGCCAGATGCCCAGATCGACCACGTTGCCCTCGACCACGTCGTTCGCGGCAGTCGCTCCGAGCCCGCCGGGATACAGGTGGATGCTCCAGCGGATATACGCATCCACGGGGATCACTCGGCAAACGCCGTCGGGAATGATCTCACCCAGCTTGCCCATAGCGTACTCGGTTGCCCGGTCCCCCGACCCCTCGAAGCTGCCGTCTTCCTGCAGGAGTTGGAAGGTGGAGTTGGCGTGGTGGACCACCGTCTTGGCGACCCCACGAGGCTTCACCTGAAGGGCCTTGATGCAGCGCTCCTCGCTATCGGGCAGGCCTTCGATCTTGACGATTGGACTGTGCCACATGTCGAGCCCTGCGGCCGGCACGTCGATGGGGGTCGAGGGGGCGAGCAGGTCCGGCGGACCGAACAAGGCCGACAGCGACCAGTCGTCGGTGTCGAGCAAGTCCAACTCCGGAATCTCTTCCGCATTGCCCAGAGGCGCGCCCTGGTCGACCCAGGCAACGATCGTATTGATGTCCTCTTGGGAAAGACGCCAGTCCTCCTTGAGGTCCTGGATGCCGACATCGTTGTCGTAGTAGTACGGCGGCATCAGGCGGTTGGCTACCTTGTTCTTGATGAGAGGCGCATACATCTGGACGTCGTCATAGGTCACGAGCTCCATGGGCCCGATTCCGCCCGCGCGGTGGCAGACCGTGCAGTTCTCCTGGATGATGGAGGCCACGTCGGCGGAGTAGGTCACGTCCACGTCGTTTGTAGACGCGAAGGTGGCCTGGGCCTGGGCTGAACTATGGAAGGTGAAGGTCGCGACGAGTGCGAAAGTGGCGGCTCCGATCCAAGGCGACCACAAACGCGAATGCGGGCTCCGATTCTCCAATTCCATGTTTCTCTCCCTCATGCTCGGGTGGACCACATCTGCAGCTCAAAAGCTGCCCGGGCTCCCTCCTTTGGGGAATGACTCCCCCCCAATCTACGTGTCGATCCGAAGGGAAAACAATAGGCGGCGGATACGAACCTGCAGGATAAAACTCCTTCTCGAATACTCGTATCGAAGGTGTTTCTTACGGTGTTACGTTCACCCTGACGTAACCGTTGGTCCAGCAACAATTGTCATTATCGCTGCTGTCCGGCGCAGTGAAGTTGTCCACCCGGGCTCGCATGATGTACTCACCCGGCACGGAGAACGTAACAATCACGCTGGCGGTGCCCTGCCCCTCCGAAAGTTGGATAATCTGGGGTCCGGAGGCTGCACGGTCTCGTCGAGCAGCGGCGCCAACACCACCACCACCAGCGGCGGCAGCAGCAGAGGCCGGCTCCTCCTCCTGCTCCTCCTCAGGGTTGGACTCGTGCCGCGTGTACTCCACCCGTCCGGGACCCTGGAGCTGGGACCATATCACGCGAAGGGGAATGTCCAGAGAACGGGCATCGTCCGGATCCCTCTCCGAGGGGTCCGTCGCGTTGACCGAGAGGGTGAGGGGAGATCCTACCGACACGGTCTGCGTACGTTCTGCCATGATGCCCGGAGGTCCCCGGCCCACGCCGGACTGCGAGTCGAAGGAAACGCTGGGAGGTAGACCGCCGTGAGGCCGGGGCACCCAGTCCAATTCGTAGGCGATGGCACCGGTCCGGCCGGGTACCCTCGTGACGTCGCCGTTCGCTTTGGTAAGGGTCCACCAGACGTCCTGGTCCTTCATCTCCGCCGGCAGAGTCACCGTGAAGATCCCGCGGTGGTGTCCGGGGAAAAAGATCGTGGACTGCACCCCGTCGAACTGAGCCGGATCGAGGAAATTATCCTCTCCCACAGGGATGTACAGCGTGTCCAGGTTGGCATTGCTGTATCCGAAGGAGATGGTGTACGTCCCGTCTTCATTCTCGTACCAGCCTTCCATGAAGGGGGCGAGGACGTGATTTCCGGGAGAGTTGGGCTGCAGGGGCCAACGGCCATCCGGCCCCGGACCCGTCACCTGGGCCTGGAGTACCGCTGGACCGGCCACAGCACCCCAGAGAAGCAGCGCGACGGCCACTCCACCCACGGTCATACGAAACTGGTGCATCATGGACTCCTTCCTGAATGCTCGAGCGTCGCATCGAAGGCGGGACTGAAAGAAGCGATGGGGACCGAAGGAGCCGCGGGTGCTGCGAAGCGTCCTTCGATCCCCATCAGTAAAGATCCAGCATGTAAAGCGACCTGCGCGATCAATCCCTAGAGGCAGTCCTTTCCGCTTCCTCCTTCATCTTCCTTTCCTCGAGGAGCTTTTCGTAGCCTTCCTCATCGAGGTGGGTCACGCCGAGCCAAAAGTGCGACATCTCGTCAGCCGTCCGGCTTCCATAGTCGACCCACTGATCCGGATCCGGGTTGTTGGGGTTGCCGTCCGTGTTGTCGAACCACTGCTTCATTATGAGTACCGCGCCGGCCGGGACCAGGGGCGCCACGTCATCCTCGTAAATGTGACTCTGGTGCCAAACGGCGCTCCAGTTGGATACCATGCTGATGATCTCCGTCTGTCCTGTCTCCGGATAGAAGACTTCCAGGGACGCGGACCGCAAGCGTAAATGCCCGTGCGGCTGGAAGCTGTCGATACGGACCGGATGGTCGAAGCTGTGAAGGCCCTGGGTCATGGCCGACCCGTTCGGCGGGATCATGAGGTCGCGCTTACCCTCCATGAAGTCATAGCTGACCAGGTCCTGCTTGTACTCGTACTCGTAGTCGGCTGGATGGAGCCAGATGCCCAAATCGACCACGTTGCCCTCGATCACGTCGTTCACGGCAGTCTTTCCGAGTCCGCCGGGATACATGTGGATGTCCCAGCGGATATAGGTATCTGCTGGCAGTACTCGGCACACACCGTCGGGAATGATCTCACCCAGCTTGCCCATGGCGTACTCGGTTGCCCGGTCCCCCGTCCCCTGGAAGCTTCCGTCTTCCTGCAGGCGCTGGAAGGTCGAGTTGGCGTGGTGGACCACCGTCTTGGCGACCCCACGAGGCTTCACCTGAAGGGCCTTGATGCAGCGCTCGCCATCAGGCAGGCCTTGCATCTCCACCATTGGACGGTGCCACAGGTCGAGGCCGGCCGCCGGCACGTCGATCGGTGTCGAGGGGGCGAGAATGTCCGGCGGACCGAAGTCGGCCGACAGCGTCCATTCGTCTGTGGGGAGCAAGTCGGCCGGCGGTGGCATATCGTCCGGATTGCCCAGAGGCGCTCCCTGGTCTACCCAGGCAACGATGGTGTTGATGTCCTCTTGGGAGAGACGCCAATCGTGCTTGAGCTCTTGGATGCCGATATCGTTGTCGTAGTAATACGGCGGCATCAGGCGGTTCTCTACTTTGATCTTGATGAGGGGCGCATACATCTGGACGTCTTCATAGGTCAGGAGCTCCATGGGCCCGATTCCACCGGCTCGGTGGCAGACCTGGCAGTTGTTCTGGATGATCAACGCCACGTCGGCGGCGTAGGTGACGGCCACGTCATTCGACGCGAAGGTGGCCTGGGCCTGTGCCGTGCTCTGGAAAGCAAAGGTCGCGACGATGGCGAACGTGGCGGCGCTGGTCCAGGGCGTCCACAAGCGCGCACGTTGGCTGCGATTCTGCAGGTCCATGATGGTCCTCTCCCTCAAGCGAGTGAACTACGCATACTACGTCTCAAGCGACCCAGGTTCCTTCCCCCGGGGATTTACAGCTCTCCGAATCTACGTCCCGATCCGAAGGGATACAATACAGCACGACCACCGGGCTTGATCCTACCTGACGTTCACCCTGACGTAGCCGTTGGTCCAGCAGCACTGGTCCCCCGAGCCGCTGTCAGGCGCACTCCAGTTGTCCACCTGCGCTAGCATGAGATACTCACCCGGCACGGAGAACGTAACAATCACGCGGGCGGTGCCATGCCCCGCCGCAAGCGGGATAACCTGGGGTCCGCCTGGCTCCGGTCGTCGTGTATCAGCGGCGTCGTCCTCCTCCTCCTCCTCCACCTCAGGGTTGGACTCGTGCCGTGTGTATTCGACCCGTCCCGGACCCTGGAGCTGGGACCATATCACGCGCAGGGGAATGGCCTCCGCGAAACGGAAATCCTCCTGATCCCTCTCCGAAGGGTCCGTCGCGTTGACCGAGAGGGTGAGGGGAGATCCTACCGCGACGGTCAGCGTACGTTCTGCCATGATGCCCGGAGGTCCTCGGCCCACGCCGGAATCCGAGTCGAACGAGACGCTCGGAGGGAGACTGCCGTGAGGCCGGGGAACCCAGTCCAGCTGGTAGGCATTGGAAGTGACCCGGCCCGGCACTCTCGCGACGTCGCCGTTCGCTCTGCGAAGGGTCCACCAGACATCCTGGTCCTTCATCTCCGCCGGCAGAGTCACGGTGAAGATCCCCCGGTGGCGTCCGGGGAAAAACGTCGTGGGCTGCATCCCGTCGAACGGAGCCGGATCGAGAAAATTACCCTCTCCCAAGGGAATCACCAACGTGTCCTCATTGGCATTGAGGTACCCGAAGGAGATGCTGTACGTCCCGTCTTCATTCTCGTACCAGCCCTCCATGAAGGGGGCAAGGATGCGATGACCGGGAGAGTCAGGCTGGAGGGGCCAGCGGCCATCCGGCCCCGGCCCCGTCACCTGGGCCTCGAGTGCCGTTGGACCAACTGGACCCGCCAAAGGACCCCAGAGCAGCAGCGCGGTGGCCACGCTACACACCCTCATCCGAAGCATCATGAACTCCTCCTCGAACGTTGGAGGGTCGAATCTAAGGCGGGATTGTGAAAGAAGCGAAGGGGACCGAAGGAGCCGCCGCTGCTGCGAAGCGTCCTTTGATCCCCATCAGTAAAAATCCAGCATGTAAAGCGACCTGAGAATCAGTTCCTAGCAGCGATCCTCTGCTCTTCGTCCGTCTTCCGCTCCGATGGAGCCATCGACAGTAGCGTCACAAGTGTGCGTCTTCTTGTTGCGTCGACGGCGAATTACGATACAGTGCGCGAGTGATATCACCCTCGATCACCAGATAAAGGGAGTTTCCCATGGCGGCATACACCTGCGACAAGTGCGGCATGAGCGTGAACATGACGTGTGGTCAGTGTGGGCAGGAGCTCGTCCATGACACGCTCACCACGGACGACGGCAGCAGCGTTGAGGTATCGAAATGTCCCGAAGGACACGGCATGATCAAGTCGCCGATGTGCTGCGCACAGGACATGACCTGCACGGTCTAGCCGCCGGCTCGGCATAGCTGCAAGCGTCGGGCGGCAAGGGTTACCGCTCCCCTCGCTGAACCCATCGGAGCTCCGGTATCCTTCTTTTTCCCAATGCCCTCCATCCTGAACTCCGCCTCTAGTGAGCCAGCTCTGACTGCTCGCTTTTTTTCGTGTTCTAGGTCGATCACGGCCTGCCTCCTGGGTGTCCTGCTTTCGAGTTCACCGACCGCCGCACTCGGCCAGGCTCAAGAAGCCTCGGATCAGGCTCAAGAAGCCTTGGACCAGGACGAGTCCGTCGACCTCGAGGCCATCCGGATTCCCGACAGTCTGAGCATCGATCTCGACGGTCGGCTGGACGAAGAAGCTTGGAGTCTGGCCACTCCGATTTCCGACTTCACTCAGCAATATCCCGACGAGGGCGGCCTCCCCTCCGAGCGAACCGAGATCCGGGTCGTCTTCAACGAGAACGAGATGTTCATCGGCGCGATTCTCTACGACGACCCCAGTGGTATCCTCGCGTATCAAAGGCGTCGTGACGCGGGCCTCGGCACCGACGATCGGTTCATGTGGATACTGGACACGTTTCTCGACGGTCGGACGGGGTATTTCTTCGAGATCAATGCCGCTGGGCTGATGGGTGATGGACTGATCACGGGCGGCGGCGGCGGTGGTCGGGGGGGAGGTGGGAGGATGCAAAAATCATGGGACGGGATCTGGGAGACGCGCGTGGCCCGCCGGCCGGACGGATGGTCCGCGGAGATCCAGATACCGTTCCGCACGCTGAACTTCGATCCGGACCTCGACTCCTGGGGGATCAACTTTCAGCGCACGATTCGTCGAAAACAGGAAGAGATTCTCTGGAGGGGGTATCGGAGGAACCAAGGAGTCTTCCAGCCCGTCCATGCCGGCCGGATCACGGGCTTGCGGGATCTGTCCCAGGGGATCGGGCTCGAAGCGAAGCCCTACGCGGTCGGGAGCTGGAGGACGCAGCCGGCGGATGTCGATCCCACCACCTACCCAAGGGACGTCGGGGTGGACGTGAGTTATAGCCTTACGCCGAGCCTTCGGGCCGCCGTCAGCGCGAATACGGATTTTGCGGAGGTGGAGGTGGATCAAAGGCGGGTCAATCTGACCCGCTTCCCCCTACGCTTTCCTGAGCAACGCGACTTCTTCCTCGAGGGATCGGGCGTGTTTTCGTTTGCGGGAAGGAACGGGGCTACGCCCTACTTCAGCCGTGACATCGGGCTGGCCGATGGGCGGCCCGTCCCCGTGACCTATGGCGCGCGCCTCGGCGGACAGGCTGGCAAGTACGAGCTCGGATTTCTTCAGGTGGGGACGGGCTCAATTCTGCCGGATACTCTGACTGGGTTCAGCGGAAGCCCCACCGAGAACTTCACGGTCGCCCGTGTCAAGCGGAGTTTCCTCGAGCAATCCACGGTTGGCGTAATCTACACGCTTCGTAACCCGGGCAAGGACATAGCGGGCGTGGCAGGGGTCGATCGCCACACCCTGGGTGCGGACCTGAACTACATGACCAGCCGCTTGTTTGGCGACAAGAACTTTCAGGCCGAGGCCTTTTTCGTCTGGAACTCCAATCCGACGCCGAGCGTGGACACGTCCCTGGGGGACCTGACCGCGAGGGGTTTCCGCTTCGACTTCCCGAACGACGTCTGGCAGACGCACCTGTCGTACCGGGAATTTGGACATGAATACGATCCGGCCGTCGGTTTCGTCACCAGGAACGGCTTCAAGCGTGTGGAGCCTCGTTTGGCGTGGCGTCCCCTATCCGACATCAGTTGGATTCGGCGCTACAGCGTTTCCGCGCAGTACCGCAGACTCGCCAATCTCACCACCGGACAAGTCGAGGAGGAGCAGTGGGATCTCAATCTCTTCGGCTTCGACTTCGAGGCCGGGGGTAACTGGGACATCATCGCCCGCCGTTTGGACGAGTACCTCGACCAGGACTTCGAAATCAGCGACGGCATCGTGATCCAACCGGGACAGTACAGGAACTGGGAGTGGACACTGACCGCCCGGACGCCGAGCCAGAGGAGATTGTCTGGAAACTTCAACTTCACGGACGGGGGCTTCTGGAGCGGCGACAACTTTCGCTACTCAGTCGGGCTTACCTTCCGCCCGAATCCCGGATTCAGCATCTCCACCGATTTTGAACGAAACGACGTCGACTTGCCGCAGGGAAACTTCGAGGTCGATCTGACCCGGTTGGAGGCCGCGTGGGACATCAGCCCATGGGTGTCCGTCATGGGCAACATCCAATACGACACCCAATCGGAAGTCGTGGGGCTCTTCGCGCGGGCCCGCTGGATCATCGAGCCCGGGGCCGACTTCTATATCGTGTACACGAACAACTGGCGGAATCTAGGCGCCAGCGTGTTCGATCGGGACTTCCTGACACTGTCGCGCGGTGGAAGCGTGAAGGTGAATTACACGTACAGGTTGTAGCGGCTGAGACTACGGGTTGACGTGACAGAGACCGGACAGGCCTTATCGACCTACCCGGTCTCGTTGCGTTGAACCGCGACGGAGATCCCTAGGGGGCTCTGGCCTCCTGGGAGGTTTGAGTCTCCTGCGTGGCTTTGGCCTTCAGGGCGGCCTGGTCCTCCGGAGTGGTCTTGGCCTCCGGAGCGGTCTTGGCCTCCGGCCCCGCCTGGGTCTCCGCCACGCCCTGGGCCTCCTTCGCCAGCCGAGCCTTCACCTCGCGGCGCCGTGCATGTAGGACGGTCTCGGTGTAGCCGTTCGGCTCCTCACGGCCATTGAACACCAACTCCAGGGCGGCCTGAAACTCGGCGCTCGACGAGAGATCGGCGGACATGGGTCGGTAGTTTGGGTCTCCTTCGTTCTGCTCGTCGACCACGGCCGCCATGGACTCGAACGTGCTCGTCACCTGATCTGCGGTGACGAGACCATGGAGGAGCCAATTCGCGATGTGCTGGCTCGAGATGCGCAGGGTCGCGCGGTCTTCCATCAGCGCCACATCGTTGATGTCGGGGACCTTGGAGCAGCCGATCCCCTGGCCGACCCAGCGGACGACATAGCCGAGGATGCCCTGCGTGTTGTTATCCAACTCGTTCTGGATTTCCTCATCGGTCAAGGGGCGGTCCCCGAGCAGGGGAAGCGTCAGGATGGCGTCTAGATCGGCGCGCTCCCGTTTGGCCAGCTCAGACTGAACGTCTCGGACGTTTACCCGATGGTAGTGCGTGGCGTGCAAGGTGGCCGCGGTGGGCGAGGGCACCCAAGCAGTATTGGCACCGGCACGTGGGTGGTCGATCTTCGCTTCCAACATCGCACCCATGATGTCCGGTGCGGCCCACATGCCCTTGCCGATCTGTGCCACGCCGGGGAGGCTGCACTCGATCCCCACGTCCACGTTCCAGTCCTCGTACGCGAGCATCCAGGGGCAGCTCTTGATCTCCGGCTTGGGGATCATGGCCCCGGCGACCATGCTCGTGTGGATCTCATCTCCGGTGCGGTCGAGAAACCCGGTGTTGATGAAAATCAGGCGATCTGCGGCGGCGCGGATGCATTGCTTCAGGTTGACAGTCGTCCGCCGCTCTTCGTCCATGATACCGATCTTCAGAGTCCGCTTCGGCATTCCCAGAGCTTGCTCGATCCGACCGAACAGCTCCACGGTGGCAGCAACCTCTTCGGGACCGTGCATTTTGGGCTTCACGATGTAGACGCTGCCCGTACGGCTATTGCGCACGGGGCCGTCGCCGTTGAGGTCGTGGAGGGCGCCCCAAGACGTAATCAGCGCGTCCAAGAACCCCTCCGGGATCGGCTCGCCAGCCATAGTGGTGACGGCGTCGGTGTACATATGAATCCCCACGTTGCGCACGAGGAGAAGGCTGCGCCCCGGCAGTTTGAGCGCCTTACCGCTCCGGTCTTGATACATGCGATCCTCATTGAGAGTACGCGTCAGTGCCCGGCCGTCCTTCTCGAGCGTGGCCGTGAGCGTCCCCTTCATGATCCCGAGCCAGTTGCGATAAACGAGGACTTTGTCCTCCGCGTCGACGGCCGAGACGGAATCCTCGCAGTCCTGGATGGTCGTGACCGCGGCCTCCATCACGACGTCGTAGACCCCGGCCGGATGCGCCTTGCCGACGGGATGATCCCGATCGATTCGGATGTCGATGTGGAGGCCATGGTTGCAGAGGAGCACGCTGCTGACACGCCCGCCCTCGAGCTGGAAGCCGGCGAAAAGGGACGGCTCTGCCGGCGCCGTCCGCCGGTCGTCGGACAGTACGCACACGAGGCGGCTCGGGCCGTCGTAATTTTCCACAACGAATTCGGTGACCTCAGAGTAGAGGCCCTGGCTCAGAGGGACGACGTCGTCGAGAAAGCGCTCGGTCCACTCGACAACCCGGGCTCCTCGCACCGGATTGTAGGCGGCCCCTCGCTCCGCCCCGTCCTCCTCGCCGATGACGTCTGTACCGTACACAGCGTCGTAGAGGCTACCCCAACGTGCGTTGGCGGCGTTCAACGAGTAACGGGCGTTGTCCACCGGCACCACCAGTTGCGGCCCGGCGATCGAGGAGATCTCCGGATCCACATCGCTCGTGGTAATGGTGAGCGAGCCCTCCTCGGGGAGCACATAGCCCGTATCCTGGAGAAAGCTCTTGTATTCGTGCGGGTCGAGCGGCTGGCTGGCCCGTTTCTCGTGCCACTCGTCGAGCCCCTTCTCGTGACGGGCACGCACGTCGAGGAGACGGCGGTTCTCCGGGCCGAGCTCCGTGACGATAGTCCCCAGGGAGGTCCAAACCGCGTCAGGGTCGAGACCTGTGCCGGGTGCGATTTCCGACCGCGCCAGGTCGTATAGAGGCTTCGCGATACTCAGGTTCGCGATGTTGACTCGCTCGAGTGCGCTCATGGCTGCGGGCTCCTGGACCAGGGTTTACACCGACGCGTCACACCGTCGGAAAGGCGCGACGCCAGAGGCCGGCGTCCGGGGACAACGCGATGGGTCTGTGGCTCACCGCAACAAAGAATTAACTGCCGGGGCCCTCCGCTGCAAACACAGGAGCGGCGTCCTTACCGGGGGTCGGTCACTCCGTCCTTGTGGCCTAGGGCCACGCAAGGATTCCCGTCGGGCCCGCGGCTCAAGGCTCCGAGAGCCTGAAGACGTAAAGCGCGTTGTGGCCGCCCGGGCTCATCATTTCGGGCGCGAGGAAGTTTCCGATCCGCCAGGGACTTCCGCCCCCTCTCCCGGTTGGGATTCCGAAGTATTGGATGCCATCGATCTCAAACGTGACCGGAAAGCCCTCAACGGTGCTTCCCAGCCGGCTCTCCCAAAGTTGCTCGCCGGTTTCGACATCGTAGGCCCTGACCCACCGGTCGTAGTCCCCGACGAAGGCCAAGCCGCCTGCGGTGGTGAGTACGCCAGTGAGGAGTGGGGCGCTCTGTTCGATGCTCCAGACCTCTTCGAGCGTCCGGACGTCGTATGCGGCAAGCTTTCCGAAGCGTTCTTCGGTGCCGGGCATCGGGAACCACATTCGGTCCGCACCGGTGCTCCCAAGGCCCGGATCGAGGATCACCTCTCGGCCCGACATCTCCATGCAACTCTGACTCAGCGGAGCGATGAGCACGCCCGCCCCCGGATGGTATGCGGTAGAGTGCCAGTTGTGGCCGCCCGCAGTGGACGGACACACCGACACCCAGTCTCCGATCCTCGCTTCCTGGATGTCCTCCCGGTATTGAACGGCGCCGGTCTCGCGGTCCACTGTCGAAAAAATATTCTGGTAAACGGTCTCGGTGAGCCCCAGGAAGGAGCCGTCACGCCGGTCCAACTTCCAGAGGATCCCACTCTTCCCGATCGAGAGGTGCACCGGCTGTCCGTCCACGTCGATCAGGACCTGCTCGAAGGCTTCGTCCATGTCGAGCGACTCGCCGGGAATGTGCTGCCGGTACCACACGATGTGGCCGTCGTTCACGTCCAGGGCCAACGTCGAGTTGGTGTACAGGGCCGCGTCGGACGTGGAGAGTTCTCGGCTCGCGGCCACCCACGGCTTGGCCTGAGCGGTGCCGAAATAGACGAGCCCCAGATCCGGGTCATAACTTCCAGGGATCCAAACGTCACCTCCACCGCGCTGTGCGAAGCCGAGATCGCCCCAGGTATCGCCGCCTGGCTCCCCTGGACGTGCTATGGTGTGGGTTCGCCAGAGCTCCCGGCCGGTGCGGGCGTCATGAGCAGTGATGAAGCAGCTCTGCTCATTGAGGCGGGTACAGCCGTTGATACCATTGATGACCTTCCCATCGGCCACAATCGGGCCGGAGCTGTTGCTGTAGCCGAGTGCTGGGTCCTCGATCACGGTTTCCCACCGGACGACTCCGGTGCGGGCGTCGAGCGCCACGAGGTTGGCGTCCAGCGTCGCCACAAAGATGAGATCCTCCCACAAAGCGAGGCTCCTCAAGCGCCCCCCACCCCCCGATCCCTCGGAAAACGTCCGGCGATACTCCCAGAGGAGCGTCCCGTCGGCGGCGTCCAGCGACTGGACGACATTGGCCGAATTCGGAAGGAAGATGACGCCGTCACGAACCAGGAACGACGGCTGGCTCGTTCCAGGCTCCATGCCCCACACCCAGGCCAGGCTCAAGCGGTGCACGTTCTCGGCTGTGATCTGATCGAGTTGGCTGTAACCGTGCGCTCCCTGTGTGCCACGCCAATGGAGCCAGTCTCCGTTGGGGGGATTCGTGAGGTCCGCGTCCGAGGCGGGCGTGAAGTTTCGGGCGGATCGGTAGGTTCGTGTGACACTCGTGGCCGTCTCGGTGATCACGGCCACCTCGGGAATAGAGTTCCGGGTCCCCGGGGTCGGCCCTGTGCCCACCCGGCCGGGGACCGGAGGACGCACCGTGGGCGCGACACCACCGGTCGTGGCGGCGGCCCCCGTTCCGGCAATCACCCGGCCCGAAGAGGAGAGGCTCAGACGAGCCTGAGCGGAAGGGACGCCGTTCTCACGAAGTATGAACGCCGCCAGAGCCGCGTACTGGTCGTCATTCAATGAACCCGGTGCTTGGGTGGGCATGGTCTCACGCATCAGCTCCAAAAGGTCGGATACGGAGCGTGCTCCCCAGGTGTTGCGGAAGTTGGGTCCCGCGAGCTCTGGAGCCTCGAACGAGCCACTGAGATTCGGAAGGTGGCATGTGCCGCACGCTTCTTCATACACCGCGGCTCCCGCCTCCGCCTGATCCGCCATGTAGGCAGCCTGGCGCGCCGGGTCTGGCGCTTGAGCCGAAGCGCGAGGGGCAGACGCGGTCATGCCGACGGCCACGATGGACAGCGTCAGGGCGATGCGCGGCGATCGTACCAAGCAAGAACGTTCGCGATATTCGTGCACGAAACGCCGCTGGTGCTGCCGCCGCTGCTGCTGCTGCTGCTGCTGCTGCTGCTGCTTTTGCTCGCACATTGGCCCGATCCCCTTTGTGGAAAACGCGAGCGGGCGCGCCCTTCGAGAGGGCGCGCCCGCGGAAACGAAATGTAGAGCCGTCTTAGAGACGGCGGCGGGCCGTCCTACCTGGCCGCGATTGGCTGTTGGCGCTCCTGTCGCCGCTCCATCATCGTCTCGTACTCCTCCTGCTCCAGATCGGTAATGCCGACCCACATGTGAGACATCTCGTCCACACCGCGTCTACCGAAGACCACCCACTGCTCGGGATCGGGATTGAGCGGATTGTCGGCCGTGTTGTCGAAGACGGACGTGAAGAGAAGCATCGTACCGGCGGGAAGGAGAGGTTGGGCGTCTTCCGCGTACTGGTAGGAAAGCTGCCAGATGTGCCTATAGTCGGAGACCTTGCCGAGCATTTCCCTGCGGCCATCCGGGTAGATCGCTTCCATCGACATCTCTTTGCCCCGCATGTGCATGTGCGGCCGGAAGCTGCTGATCAGGGTCGGCGACTTGAGTACGTGGATGCCTTGGAGGACCTGCCGTCCGTGCGGCGGAATGAGAATGTCGCCGGCCCGCGGCATACCGTTCCTCCGGTCGACCATGAAGGTGACTTCTCCTCGGGTCTCGACCTCGGGCTGCTCGCCCTCCGGGTAAAGCCAGAGCCCGACGTCGACCACGTCGTCCTCTACGAGCTCACCGGCCGGGAAGTAGTGGATATTCCAGGACACCTCAGCTTCCCCGGCGGGAAGCAACATCCCGACACCCTCCGGGAACGTCTCATAGCGCTTTCCGACTCCGTAATGCGCGATTCCGACGCCGCCATCGTAGCCTCCGTCCACGCCCTCGTACCGGAGGCTCGCGTGGCCGTGATGGACGACCTTGAGGCCATTCGGATACGCTGGCTTGAACTCATATCCTTTGATCCAGCGGTCCTCGTCGGCGCCCACGAACTTCTCCCGGGGCGCCCACCACTGGTCCTGGCCGTTGGCCACCACGTCGTACGCGCCAGAACTGACCACCACATCCGGTGGCCGGCCATACATTTCTTCGAGGGCCCAAGCACCCCCCTGTGCGAGCATGGGGGACGCTGGCATGTCCGCGTCATCACCCTTGACCGCACCACCGTCTGCCCACCGGACGATCGTCTCGATCTCTTCGTCGGTCAGAGACACGTCGTTCCGGTAATCCTGAATCCCCACCGTCTGATCGAGGTGCCACGGTGGCATCTGCCGCGTCTGCACCTTGAGCTTCATCAGCGGTGCGTACAGCCGAGCGTTCTCATAAGTGAGGAGCGACATCGGCGCGAACGAGCCGGGCCGGTGACACGTGACGCAATTCTCGTAAAGAATCGGCGCCACGTCTTTGGTAAACGTGACCTCCTGCGCCTCGAGTGCCCCCATGGGCAGAGCCGACGCGATGATCCAGGCCGAGGCCAAAGCTCCGGCGGCCCGCAGGAAGTGCGTACGTAAGTCTCCCCTCATGATCATTTTCTCCTTAAGCCATCCACGGCAACATCGCGCGGGAGGTGATGATAACTCCACACTGATAACAAAGCCATCCATTTATCAAGCCATCTATTCGATAACCCTAACTGGGACATATCCGTTCGTCCAACAACAATGGAATTCGAACTCAACGGTCCTGTCGATCGACTGCACCCGGATCAGATAATCCCCGGGCTCACTGAACCTCGCCGTGGTGGTAGCCATCCGGTTTGCCATGTCGACCAGGATCTCCGGTTCGGCGAAATCGACCCTTCCGGGGCCCTGGTGGTGGGTCCAACCCACCCAAGTTTGATCGTCGGGGTGGTCGACCCAGACGCTCAAGCTGAGCGGTTCATCCACGGACACCGTGCGTGGCTCCCCGGTGAAACCCGTCCGCCCCTGGAATTCGGTTCCATTCCTCTCGAACCTGAGGATTGGTGCTACGCTCGCGCGGCCATCGGCGACGGGTTCATCCAAGACGTAACTCGCAAGAACCTTCCCGGGTGTCGAGATGTCTTCGCCATCTCTATTGAGTGTCCAGACGACCTGACCGTCACCGAAGTCCGCAGGCACGTTGACGGTGAAGACACACCAGTGTCGCCGATACCTCGCATCTGGCACCCGATCGAAGTGCGTCGGTTGTCCTCCGTCGAACTCTGAGGGCACAATGAAGTTGGCCGGTCCGAGGGGGAGGTCGATGTCTTCGTCTGTGTTCAGGTTGAAATACCCGAAGCAGATCTCGTACGTATCGTCGGGATTCTGATAGTACCCCTCATAAACGGGGACAACGGGCTGCCCGGAGGGCCGAAGAACTTGCTCGTTGAAAATGCGCTCGGCGAGGGGAGTTATCTGAGCGTGCGCGGCAGACACCGAGAGCGAGACCCATATGACGGCACCGGCGCAAAGACCAAACCTACTCATCTACCCCTCCTGATTCGACCAACCCTGGCTCGACCGACACTGCTCGACCGACACTGTCTGTGGTCATTCGGAACCGCGTGGCCCCGTACAACGCGCGTGCCTGGGCCGGACAATCCGAGGCCGGACAATAAGACCCTGGAGACTCACCGCGGGTCCGTTATGACGGGCGATCATGATCATCGAATTCCGCCAGCGCAAGAGCCCACGGAGACAGAGCATGGCTCGCCTGTGGAGCCCTGGGCACCTCGGGCATGCTCCACTATTGTTGTGCCCAGTGCGGGGACTGTCGTGCCGAGTGTGGAAACCAACACACTACCGACTCGACGCTCCGTTCGCGGTGGCCCCACAGCCGTAGAAGGGTCCAGAACCGAGGAGTCCATGCCCAGAGTGAGCGTCACCAGAGAAGTCCACTTCAGCGCGGCGCACCGAGTCTTCAATCCCGAGTGGAGCGACGAGCGCAACTTCGAGGTGTTCGGGGCGTGCGCTAATCCCAACTGGCACGGACACGATTATGTGCTCTATGTAACGGTCGAGGCGGAACTAGACCGGGACACGGGCTTCGTGATGGACTTCAAAGACTTGAAGTCGGTCGTCGAGGCTCGCGTCGTCGATGATTTGGACCACAAGAACGTGAATCTCGACGTGCCGTGGATGGAAGGAATCATCGCCTCAGCCGAAAACATCGTAGTCGCGATCTGGGATCGGCTCACCGACCGCCTGCCTGACGGGGTGAAGCTGGCAAAGCTCACTCTCTGGGAGACGCCCCGCCATTACGTGGAGTATTCCGGTGAGTAGCGATCTCTCGGGTGCCGCGTTCGAGGAGCTCGTCGCCGAGATGATCCGGCGGCTCGGCGATGACCCCGAGCGCGAAGGGCTCAAGCGGACACCCGAACGGGTGGCGAAGTCCCTGGCGTTCCTCACGCAGGGCTACGGCATGAAGTCCGAGGACGTCATCAACGGGGCCCTTTTCGAGGAAGGCCACCGGAACATGATTCTGGTGAAGGACATCGAGATGTACTCGCTGTGCGAGCACCATCTCTTGCCGTTCTTCGGCAAGGTGCATCTCGCCTACATCCCGAACGGCAAGATCGTGGGGCTGTCCAAGACCGCCCGCCTGGTCGAGGTCTACGCTCGCCGCCTTCAGGTGCAGGAGCGGATGACGGAGCAGATCGCTCAAGCGATCTGGGAGTTGGCCGAGCCGGAGGGCGTGGGTGTCGTTATGGAGGCCTATCACCTGTGCATGATGATGCGGGGCGTACAGAAGCAGAATTCGAAGACGATCACGTCCGCCATGCGGGGGTCGTTTCTCGAGAACCAGATGACACGCGACGAGTTTCTTCGTCTCTGCATGACCGACCACAATCCTCTCTCGCAGTAAGCCCCTTTTTTGAGTGAACGATCCACTTCAGAGAGGTCCACTTCAGAGAGATCCACTTCAGAGAGATCGAGTTCAGTGAGCGATCCACCGCCAACGAATCCCCTCGAGGGTGCGTCCGCTTTGGTGGTCGGTGCGAGCCGTGGCATTGGGGAGGCCACGTCCCGAGTGTTGGCGGCGGCAGGAGCACGAGTCTGCCTGGCGGCGCGCTCGATGGAGCACCTCGACAAGATCGCCGAGGAGATCGGGGGAGTGCCCCTCCAGCTGGACCTCGAAGACACTGAGGCGGTGGGGATCGCGATGCAGGCACTCGTGTCCGAGGTCGGAGCCGCTCCCGACATCGTGGTGAACGCCGCGGGAGTGTTTTCTCTGATTCCGGTAACGGACACCCCGGTCGAGACGTTCGAGCAGGCCCTCGCGGTGAACCTGCGTGGACCGTTCGCGGTCATCCAAGCCCTCCTGCCTGCCATGACGGCTCGGGGCTCCGGTTGGGTCGTTACGGTGGGCTCGGTGGCGGGACGGAAGGCATACCCGGGCAATGCGGCATATTCGTCGACAAAGTTCGGCCTACGAGGGCTCCACGAGGTGCTCAGAGAGGAGCTCCGCGGCACGGGCGTGGGGTGTTCACTGATCGAGCCGGCCGCAACGAACACGGACCTGTGGGATACCTTGGATCCGGATTCTGACCCGAACCTCCCCGACCGGTCGCAGATGCTTCGTCCCGAGGACGTCGCCGAGGCGATTCTCTTCGTGTGCACCCGACCCGAGGGGGTTCAGATTCCAGTTCTGGCCATCGAGCACGACTGACCCGAGTCCACGCGTGCATCTCCTGCTTACGGACCGGCTGATCTGTCCCCGGTGTGGGCCGGGATTCGGATTGATCCTTCTGGCCGACCGCCTGGAGAACAGGCGGGTGATCGAGGGATCGCTGGGATGCCCGAACTGTCGCGACCGTTTCCCGGTCGAGGGAGGATTCGGCGATTTTCGGCCCCCGCCCCGGAGCGCTGGGGACGAAGCTCCCGACATCGAGCCCCCTGCTTCTCCATCGGCGATGGAGGTCGCCGCGCTCCTGGGCCTCAGCGACGGTCCGGGGAATGTGGCTCTCATCGGCGACATAGCGGGGCACGCGACTGCGCTCGCGCGGTTGGCTCCGGCCGTCGAGTTCATTGGGATCGCCCCCGGCCTTCGCGGATGGGAAGAAGGAGAAGGTGTGAGCCGGATGACCGCAGGAGCGTTCCTCCCGTTCAGCAGTGGAAGCTTGCGAGGGGTAGGACTTCTTGCGGACCGCGGACCGCCAATGGCCGCTGGAGCGTCCCTGGCCGGTAAACCATCCCTGGCCGGTGAACCATCCCTGACCGGCGAGCTGGCTCGCGTGGTGACCGCCAGTGGGCGGATCGCGGTGTGGGGAGCGGTGCACGAGTGGGAGAAGGCGCTGAGCTCTGAGGGGCTCGATGTGCTCGCGTCCGAGGAGTCCGCCTTGGTGGTCACCAGGACGGCCCCCAAAGGGACTCGTGGCTCCTAGAAGCGTGACCCGCCTCCCCTCTCCGATCACCCATCAAGGGGCGTCGTTGCGCCGAATTTCGGGCCCCTCTAACTTCGACCTGGATCGATACATGTGTTTCGGGACCGAGAAATGTTCCGTTTCGCCGCACTATTACTCGTGGCCGAGGTTCCTCTTCATGGCCTGGTGGAAGAAGGTTTTCGGTACCTCCGGCCAGGCCGGACGAGTCGCATACTACGACGAGGGCCTCGCGCTTATCGCCGAGGACAAGATCCATGAGGCCCTCACGTCTTTTCGCCTGGCTCTGAAGGCGTCCCCGGGCGACGTCGTGGTGCTCCAGCAAATCGCGATCGCCTACACGAGAATTGGGATGACCGAAGAGGCCGAAAAGACGTATCAGCACGTTCTTCAAAAGGATCCACAAGCTGCGGGCGCCCACTATGGGCTGGCCTTCCTGCTCGTCCGGAGTGGCCGCGAATCCGAGGCGATTCCACATTTACGTGCGTTCCTGGAAAACGCTCCGGCGGGGCAGGAGGCCTCGGAACATGTTTCGCATGCTCGTGAGACGCTTGCCGGTCTGACCGGGGAGGCGGGGCGGACAGGGCGGTCCGAGGGTCTCGACCTGGGGCCGGATGAGCTCTTCTAAGAAAGGGTTCCTCCGCTGGACCGGAGAGGGTCGCGTGTTCTCCGGCCGGATCGGATCCGGACCCACGACTACGATCGACAGTGCTTCGAAGGCCGGACCGTCGTCTACAGATTCGCTCCTTCTCGGTCTCATGGGATGCATGAGCATCGACCTCCTGGTAGTCCTTCAGAAGGGACGGGTTACGGTGAACTCGCTCGAGACCCGTGTAGAGGCAGAGCGAGCCCCCGAACCGCCGAAGTACTTCACGCGAGCGCGCCTCACGTTCGTGCTTGACGGACCCTCGCCCGAGGACCGCCCGAAGGTGGACCGGGCGATCAAACTTTCCAGCGAGAAGTACTGCAGTGTGCTCCACTCCCTTCGTCCAGATCTCGAGTTCGAGACCGCCGTCGAGGGCGTGTGAGGGTATGAGCGACCACGCTTCCAACCCAGCCGATTTACCCACCGGAACCCTGGCTGAGCTTTTTCTGACGGCGGTCGAGAAGCATGGGAGCACCCTGGCCTACCGGTATTTTCCAGACGGGGGCAGCGACCTGGAGGACATCACCTTCGACCAGGTCTACACGGTCGTGCGCGCGGCGGCGGCAGGTCTACAGGCACTGGGACTGACTCGCGGGGAGAAAGTGGCGATTCTATCAGAGAATCGCCTGGAGTGGGCGGTTGCCGATTTTGCCTGCCTGTGTACTGGGGTTCTCGACGTGCCGATCTACAACACGCTGACGGCTCCCCAGGTCGCGTACATCCTGGAAAACTCTCAGGCGCAATTGGTCTTTGTATCCGACGCTGTACAGGCCGAGAAGATCCTGGCGGCGTGCAAGCAGGTCGGACGTGAGCTCAGGGTGGTGATGTTCGACGCGACCGTTCCGTCGCAGGAAGGCGTGCTCATGTGGCGAAACTTCCTCGAGCATGGGCGGAACGTCGCGGCGAACGGTGATCATCGCTTTCGGGCCGGGGCTCTCGAGGCCCTGCCGGAGGACGTGGCGACGATCCTCTATACATCTGGCACCACGGGCGATCCGAAGGGAGTGATGCTGACACATGACAACCTCTCGAGCAACGTGAAGTCGATAGAGCGATTATTGCCGCCCGTCTCGGAGGATTCGTCACTCGTGTTTCTCCCCCTGTCGCACGTACTGCAAAGAATGGTCTCTCTCCTCCACTTCTCCGCAGGTGTGACCCAGGTGTTCGCCCACTCCATGCACACTGTGGCGGAGGACCTAAGAATCGTCCGTCCCAACGTTGCCGCCTCGGTCCCACGTCTGTACGAGAAGATCTACAGCACGGTCATGGGGACGCAGGGCCTCAAGAAGATGCTCGTGCAGTGGGCTCGCGAGGTGGGTGGAGCTTGGGCGGACGAGAAGTTGGCGGGGCGAGAACCTACCGCCGTCCTGAAGTTCGCGTACGCCATCGCCGACGCCTTGGTGTTCCGGAAGATCCGATCGGCGATGGGTGGCCGAATTCGATACTTCGCGAGCGGTGGGGCCCCCCTCTCTCCGGAGATCAACCGGTTCTTCTTCTCAGCGGGGATCCAGATCTTCGAGGGCTACGGACTCACCGAGACGAGCCCCCTCACGAACCTCAATACACCGGAGCACCTCAAGATTGGGACGGTCGGAAGGCCGATCCCGGGCACCGAAATCCGCATCGGAGACGGCGGAGAAATCCTGGTCCGCGGGCCCCAGGTGATGAAGGGTTACTACGAGTTGCCCGAGGCGACGGCGGAGGCCATCGATGCGGAGGGCTGGCTCTCCACCGGCGATGTAGGGGTCCTCGACGAGGATGGATTTCTCAGGATCACGGATCGCATCAAGGACATCATCGTTACGGCTGGCGGCAAGAATGTGGCGCCGCAACCGATCGAGAACCGGTTGAAGGCCGACGACTTCATCGAGCAGGCGGTCATGCTCGGTGATCGTGAGAAGTATTGCGTTCTTCTCGTAGTGCCGAACTTCCCCAACCTCGAAGCGTGGGCGCGCAAGAGCGGGATCAACGCCCGGGGCTCGAAGGCGTTACTGGCGTCGAGGCCGGTGCAGGAGCATTTGGAGGCCAGGGTCATGGCTCGCCTCGAAGACCTTGCCCGCTACGAGCGGCCGAAGAAAATCGGCCTCATAGCCGCTCCCTTCACGGTCGAAGACGGCACACTTACGCCCACGCAAAAGGTCAAGCGAAGAGTAGTGAAGGCGCAGCATCGAAAACTCATCGACGCCTTCTACGACGAGGAGAATTTCGACCAAACGGTCTTCGTGGAGGCGTGATGCCGGGCACGGACGTGGTCACCGTCTTCGTGACAGCACCGGGAAGGGAGTCGGCGCTCGCGCTGGCCCATAAGGTGGTCGAAGAATCACTCGCCGCGTGCGGGAACGTGATACCGAACGTCACGTCGGTCTTCCGTTGGAATAAAAAAATAATAGAGGAGGAGGAAGTTCTGCTTATCTTGAAGACTAGTGCTGCAAGAAGCGCGGCGCTGATCGCCCGGGTGGCGGAGCTTCACACGTACGAGGTCCCCGAGGTCTTGTCGCTCCGTGTCGAAAACGGCTACGGACCGTACCTTGATTGGGTGCGCGAATGCACGTCGATGGAGTCGCTTGATGGCTGAACATAGTCCGGAGCAGGATCGGTTCTACGAGCCGGGTGACTTGGAAGCGGCCCAGGACGACAACCCACTTGCCCGGGCGTTCCTCAAGTTGCGGGAGGGCAGGGGCCGGGAGACCACCAGTCTTTACCAAGACATCGTAAAGCCCAGACAGACCCCCGTGATGGCGCACATCGGTCGGGGTATCCAATACGATGAGGTCGGCCACCACGAGTTGGCGATCGACGAGTTCCTCGCGGCGAAGAAGTTGGACCCCGACAACGTCGAAGTGTTGACCCATCTTGCGGCGGCATGCGGGGCGTTGGGCCGGTTTGCAGAGGCGGACCGCGAGATCGGCAAGGCCATTCGCCTCGATCCCGTGAACCTTCAAGCGCGAGTTTGTGAGGCCATCCTCACGTTCCGAAAGGGACTCTACCCCGAGGCGGAGGAACAACTCAAGGGGATTTGCGAGCGGAACCCGTCGCACGGGCCGGCGCACTTTTACCGTGGTGAGGCCTTGAACCGGCTCGGTCGCGTCGATGAGGCGCTCAAGATCATGGAACGGACCATCCAGCTTCAGCCGCGGAACTGGCGTGCATACCACACGCTCGGGATGCTGTTCGACCGAAAGGATGATCGGGAGCGGGCTTCGGAGATGTACCGGCAGGCGAGAGAACTAAACAACCTGTGATAGAAGTACGCCGGGAGGATCTGGTGACCGCCGACGTCGAGTGCGTTCTCAGGTCCGTCGGTTCGACGCTGGAGCCGCTGACGGCTATCGGGAAGGAAGTGGGAGCTGCAGCGGGCGAGGATATGGTCGAACGCTTCGAGCAGTTGGGTGACCTTCCGGTCGGGGGAGCGGCGATCACGCCGGCAGGAGATCTGTCCGCCTCGTTCATCATTCATGTGGCCCTACAGTCCCATGAGGAGCCGGTCAGCGCTGGCGGCGTGCGCAAGGCACTTCGGAACGGACTGAGGCACGCTTGCCGGATGGGCATCGAGACGCTGGCGCTTCCGCCGCTCGGCACGGGAGCCGGGAACCTCGATGCAGAGGCGGCGGCGGACGTAATGTGCGAGGTGCTACGCGGCCACATGCAGAATGAAGAATACCCCCGAGAGATCACCGTAATGGTCACCACGGATTACGAGCTGCAGGCCTTCGCCTCGCGCCTGGAAGAACCGAATACGCGGGTGCAGGAGCAGGCCGTGGATTAAGCCCGCCGAGGCTTTGTGACGTCAATGTACAGATCCTGTCATATTGAAGTAGTATAGATCATGAGACGAATTCACGTTTCGGCGCTGGTTTTCGTGACCTGGTCCGCCCTGATCGGATGGCAGGTTCGGCGCGAGTACTTTCAGCCCGAACTCACTCGATTGGCCGAGGCCGCGCTTTCTCTTGCTCCAGGCGTCAACTTCTACACGCTGAGCATGGGCGAACGCACCGTGGGGCAGGCCACGTCCCGACTGGATACGATCCCGGAGGGCTTCGCCCTCGAGGACGTGATGATTCTGGATCTGCCGGCGTTGGGTCAGACGGGATCGGCAGTCGTGCGGACGACGGTGCTGCTCAGCCCCTCGTTGGTGATGGAGTCCTTTTCCTTTTCCCTCGATTCCGAGGTCGGACGCTTCAGGGCCGATGGCGTGTTGGGCGCCGACTCCACACTGCGGGTTTCGATCGATGCCGGTGGAGCAAAGCAGGACGTCTCCTACCGGCTCGCAGAGCCTCCGATTTTCTCAGCGGCCCTTCCCATCCGTATTGCGATGGCCGGAGAGCTGGAGGTCGGCAATACGTTACGTCTTCCCGTCTTCGACCCCTCCACCCTCTCCACGAGGGCAGTAGAGGTGCGGATCCTCGAGCACGACACAGTCGTCGTGCCCGACAGTGCTTCGTTCGACGCTGGGTCCGGGCGCTGGTCGCCAAGTCGATACGATTCGATACCGGCTTGGAAAATCGCCGAGGTGCATGGAGGGGTTCAGGTGGAGAGCTGGGTCGATGAGGACGGGCGAATCCTCAGTGCTTCGAGCGCGCTGGGCTTCACGATGGAGAAGACCGAGTACGAGTTGGCCAGCCAAGCTCAAGAAGACGCCTCCGGACAGGCGTCGCTCGCCATCGATGAGGACGTGATCTTCTCGACGGCCGTGCGGAGCAACGTCGATCTAGGAGCCGTCGCGGAGCACGACGTGCTGCGCTTCCGTCTGACCGGCGTGGAGCTTTCGGGCTTTCAGCTCGAGGGGGGCCGCCAGACACTCAGCGGTGACACGCTCACGGTCCGCCGCGAGGACTGGGATGGGGTGGATCCCGGCTTTTCGCTTCCATACAAGCTGATGGATTTCCGTGAGACGCTCGAGTCGGAGCCGTTGATCCAGAGCGACGATCCGCGCATCCAAGACGCGGCCCGTGGGCTGGTCGGGCGCTGGCTGCGCGACCCGAAGAGGGCCGCGGGGATCCTCACGACGCGCGTGGATCGCATGCTCGCCAAACGTGTGACGTTCTCCGTGCCGAGCGCCTTGCAGGTTCTCGAGTCGCGGCAGGGCGACTGTAACGAACACACCGTCTTGTATGTGGCCATGGCCAGGGCGCTCGGGCTCCCGGCTCGTACCGCGGTGGGCCTGGTCTACCTCGACGGATCCTTCTTCTATCACGCGTGGCCCGAGGTGTGGCTCGGCGAATGGGTGGCAGTCGACCCCACGTTCGGCCAGTACCCTGCCGACGCCGCGCATATCCGATTCGTGGTCGGCGGCCTGGCTCAGCAGGTCGAGATCATCCGACTGATCGGACGGCTCAATATCGAAGTGTTGGAGTCCACACCTGCCGGGGACAGAGCGTGAAGCCGCAGTACGGAATGACGGAGCCGGTCCAAGAGCAACTGAGGCGCCTGATGGACGGTGTCGGTCCCGGAGAGGACGCGACTCCGGAAATGCTCCAACTGAACGGAATCGTGAAGCGGTACGGGGATTTCGAGGCGGTCAAGGGCGTCGATCTCACGGTGCGTCGGGGTGAAATCTTCGGGTTCCTCGGACCGAACGGTGCGGGGAAGACCACGACCATTCGTATGGTGGCGGGTGTTCTGGAGCCTACCGAGGGTAGCGTCGAGATCGGCGGATTTGATCTCGCGACTCATCCTATGGAGGCGAAGTCCCGGATCGGCTACATCCCGGATCGGCCTTTCCTCTACGAGAAGCTTTCGGGTGGGGAGTTCCTTCGCTTCGTCTCGGGGCTCTGGGGCAAAGACGAACCCGTCTCGGAAGACCGGGCGGATGGGATGTTGGAGATTTTCAACCTCTTGGAGTGGAAGCACGAGCTCATCGAGAGCTACTCCCACGGCATGCGTCAGAAGCTTCTCATCACCTCCGCTCTGATCCACCAGCCGGAGCTCATCGTCGTGGATGAGCCGATGGTGGGGCTCGACCCACGCTCCGCCAGGATTCTGAAGGACCTGTTCAACGTGTTCGTCGAGCGAGGGGGCACGGTTTTTCTGTCGAGCCACACGCTCGAGGTCGTGGAGGCCGTGTGTGACCGCATCGCCATCATTCGGGAGGGGGCTATCATCGCCCAGGGAACGATGGACGACCTCCGGGGGCAGGTGGATTCCGGCGGGGCGGATCTGGAGGAGATCTTCCTGAGGGTCACGGGAAACGAGGACATGGCCGAGATCGTGGCCGGCTTGCAGGAGTCACGCTTCTGAGTCCGGTGGGGCGGTTCGTTTCGAGCGGCATCGCGCAACTGTGAACGGCGTCGAAGGTCCCAACGCGGGAATTCTCTGGCTCCTGCGCCCGAAGATCCGCTCGAAGCTCAACCGGAATAAGACCGACGAGGGCCGCCGGTTCAAGTGGGGCCTTTTGGGCTTCGTGGGGCTGTTTTTCTGGAGCTTCATCTTCGGCATCATCTTCCGGATGCTTCTGTACTTCAGGGGCACCCAGGGGATCGGCGACCTGCTAGCGGCCAAGCTGCTGGGACTCGTACTCCTCACTTTTCTGATGATCCTGCTCCTGTCCAACGTGATCACGGCGCTCTCGACCTTCTTCCTCTCCAAGGACATGGAACTCCTCGTTTCGGCTCCGGTGGATTCCGTGAGGCTCTACGGTGCCCGACTCGTGGAGACCATCGTGGATTCGTCCTGGATGGTGGCGTTGCTGGCCGTCCCGCTTCTGGCGGCGTACGGAGTGGTGTACGGCGCGGGCTGGCCTTTTTATGGATTGGCGGTGGCCACGATCATTCCGTATCTGGTGCTGCCCGCCGTGGTCGGCTCGGCCTTCACGCTGATGCTGGTGAACATATTTCCCGCTCGGCGCACGCGAGATCTTCTGGCGCTCATCGGCCTCTTCGCCGCGGCGGGCGTGGTGGCGCTGTTTCGGTTCCTGCGCCCCGAGCGCCTGGTCCGTCCCGAGGAGTTCCGCGATCTCGTGGACTTCATGGCGGTTCTGAGGACTCCCACGTCCCCCTGGCTCCCGAACGAGTGGGCGGCCCAATCTCTCATGTCCCAGCTCACGGGAGGGTTCGATCCGTTTCCGTTCGCGCTCCTCTGGAGTACCGCTGCAGCATTCTTCGTAGGAGGAGCATGGCTGCACCTTCGACTCTTCCGAACCGGCTTCACCCGTGCTCAGGAGGGGGCCGAGCTTCGAAAGGGACGGGCACGTTCGACGAAGTTGGAGAAGCTGGCCTGGGCAGGCCCGGCCACGCGTCAGTTGGTGTCCAAGGAGATTCGGGTGTTCTTCCGGGACGCGACGCAGTGGTCGCAGTTGATTCTGTTGGCGGTGCTGGTGGTCGTGTATGTGTACAACATCAAGGTGCTGCCGCTGTATACGGGGGAAGAGGTATCCTTCTTTCTCATCAACGTCGTCTCCTTCTTGAATCTCGGGTTGGCAGGCTTCGTCGTGGCCGCGATCGCGGCTCGCTTCGTTTTTCCCGGTATGTCGCTGGAAGGAAGGATGATGTGGCTTCTGCGTTCTTCTCCGCTGGACGTGCGCACTCTGTTCCTAGCCAAATACTGGATGGGGACGATTCCCCTGCTCTTGATCGCTCTGCCACTCATCGTCGTGACCAATATCATCCTCGAGGCCTCTCCACTGATCCTGGGAATCACGACGGTGGCCATGATCTGCATGACCTTTGCGGTGACGGCGCTGGCGCTTGGTCTGGGCGCCATCTACCCGAATTTTGAGACCGAGAACATGGCCGAGATCCCGACGTCCTTCGGTGGACTCGTCTTCATGATGTCGTCCGTGAGCTATCTCGCTGTGGTGGTCATTCTCCTGGCCTGGCCTTTGAACGGACTGCTGCAGGCTCGCTTCGCCGGACAGACCGGCGGGGCCGACGTCACGCAGCTTATGTTGGGCGCGTCGGGCGCACTGTTGATCACGCTGGCGTGCGTGGTCGTTCCGCTCAAAGCGGGAATACGGAGAGTCCGCTCGCTTCAGTGAGGCGTGCCCCTCGCGCCTTGCCGCATCCGCCGCCTCGGCACCCTCGGTGGCTCGCGAACTTCTGAGACACTACACTGGGGTCCAGCCAAGGAGCGGTCCATGCTTGATGCGATCAAGTCCTTTTTCGGTGCTACCATGGAGCTCGCGTCGCCGGAAGAGGAGGTGGAGGAGCCGGACGTACGCCTCGCAGCGTGCGCCTTACTGATCGAAATCGCCCATGCCGACGACGAATTCACGGAAGACGAGCGTCAGCATCTCTTGTCGGCTGTACGCCGGCAGTATGGGCTCGACGCCGCAGAGTCCGAACAACTCATCGAGCTGGCCGAGAGAGCTCGTTCGGACGCGGTCGATCTGTGGCAGTTCACGAAGCTGATCAAGCAGAACTACTCCCTTGGCCAGAAGATGGTGCTGGTCGAGGTGATGTGGGGACTCGTGTATTCGGACGGCGAGCTGTCGAGTCATGAGGAATCGCTGATGCGCAGGGTGTGCCATCTCCTAGACCTCGCGCCGGGGTACCTCTCCCACGTTCGAAAAAGGGTGGAGAGCGGGAGGGATGAGCCCGACGACCCATTGTAGAGGCATCGGCCGCGGTGCATATTGAGCGTGCTGTCACGAAGAAAAGCTTTCAATCCTTTCAATCAAGGACCCGTAGGGCATAGCGTGATGGATCTTCTTCCGGGTGGTTATAACTTCATCCACGTCGTTTTTTGGTTCGTCGTGGCATTGGTTACGGTAGGCACGACCGTGGTGGCCAATATTCTGGTCGCCGGCCTGGCCTTGTTGTTCTTGGAATCCGTGGGAAGGGGCTGACGGTTTTCGGTGATCCTCTTTCTCAAGATCCTCGGCGGTCTTGGCGCCGTCGCGCTCGGTATCTTCCTCGGAGCCGGCCGTTACACACAAACCCCGGAGGAGATCGAGGCGCGCTTCGTTAGTGGAAAACCGCGGCGGGCCAAGCGTCACTTCATGTGGCTCGATTTTCTCAAGGCGGAGAAACGGGGTTCCGAGCGCCGGCGCTCCAGGGAGCACTTCAGGACTGCGGTAGCCCGTGACGAGGATGAACGGGACTGAGACCCTACGGCGCCGTTCAGCCCAGGATTCCGTTCAGCCAAGTATCAAGTTCATGATTACGAGGGCTGTCCCGATGAAGGCGCCCAGGAGGTAGCCGAGTCGGACGATAATGCGGAGCTCCTTATGGGTGACCTTCCGCACCAATTCCTCCATCCTCTCCGGCGGAAATTCGAGGACCTTTTGCTCGACCCGGCCTGCGATGTCGATTTGCTCGATGACCGAGGGAACCTGGGTTTGGAGCCACTCCCAGACCGGGTCGCCCATCGCTTCTTCCAGCTTTCTCGCGGATCCCTCCGGAAGCCAATTCGCCGGCGTCCCGATGGGTCGATCCGGCAGGCTCGATGAGAGGCGGGTGGCCGCCTCGCGGCACAACGTCTCCGCCGCCTCGCTCTGCGCCCCACTGACCAGCCACTCGGCTACCCGATCCGGCGGCACTTTCTCGAGCACTTGGCCCCAGGTCCGCGCACCCACGCCCTCCAGCGCCACCTCCAGCTTCTCCACGAGAAATTCCCGAGAGGTCGGGTCCTGGGCGATGTCGATGATCCACTCGGTGACAGTTTGACGAGCGTCCACGACGCTCTGGTCTTCTTCGCCTCCCACAACGGATGCCACGGGCCTACGCAGAAAATCCACGATTGCGTCGTTGATCCCCTTTGCCATGGCGTCCTGCATGGTCGGGTCCCGGAGTACCTCGGCCAGTCGTTCGGCGCCTTCCTCTTCAATCGTGTCGAGAACATTGTCGACGGACTCTTCGGTGATGACGAGCTTCGCGACCACACGTTGGTGGAACTTGAGGTCTCCGAGGAAGCGGCGCAGGAGCTCGTGAATGAAGGTCTTGAATCTGGCACGCGCCTCGTCGTCTTCCAGCGTCGATCCCACCTTGCCAATGGCGATCGGGAGGTAGGCCGCGATTCCCTTTTCCACCGCCCCGACGAGCCCGAGCGGCAGCACGTCTTCGAACGTGCGGGTCGG
Source organism: Longimicrobiales bacterium (assembly GCA_965219445.1). GTDB lineage: Bacteria > Gemmatimonadota > Gemmatimonadetes > Longimicrobiales > Gaopeijiaceae > UBA822. The sequence continues at coordinate 1,311,043 of CBDCNQ010000005.1, forward strand.
CTCGAGGAGCCTATGGGTGGCCCGGCTCAGGTAATCGTCGATGGCCCTGCCGAAATCTTCGCTCTCCACCGCATCGGTGAGCCACTCCTCGACGGCCTCGGAAATAGCGCTTCCACGGGCCGGCGTCAGGATCCCGGCCACCGGCTCGTCAGCGATCGACTGGACAATCTCCTGAGCGCGTTCCGTGAGCGAATCCGCGAAACGATCGGAGTCCAGGTACTCCCGCAGGCGCGCCAGCCCGAAGTCGGCGACCTCCTGGAGGATCACTTCGGTTTGGTCGTGCATGCGCTCGGGGATCAGTTCCCTCAACGATCCGCGCTCAGTGTGTAGAACGGCGTCCAGAAATCCTGAAAGCTGTTCGTCGAACGCCTGCCGGACGGATTCGTCGCTGAAGGTCTTTCCCAAATCTTCAGGCGTGAGCAGGCGTGTGCCGACCGTTCGCCCGATCGCCGTCGCGAGACGCGCCTGGTTCTTGGGAATCGCCCCCTGAAGCATCTTCAAGGGCCGCTTCCCCAGGCGGGGGGACTCGTACGGGTGGAAGAGCATCCAAATGGCGATCGAATTGGTGAGGCCGCCCGCCATGGCGCCGAATAGGATCGTGATTAGGGCACGGATCAGCTCTTCCGGCATGCCACTACCTCTCCGGGCACGCCGCCACGTCCTCGGGCCCGGGCCGCTCTCTCGTCAACGCTGCACGTGGCGCACGAGCCCCCGTACTTCGAGCGAGTCTCCGGCCAGGACCACCGTACCGGTGACTTGGTAGAGACCGTTGACCGGAAGGATGGGCCCCTCGCCCACCTGCGCCCGGAGCTCCATGCCGGCACTGGCCAGCGTGAGTTCCATCTCGCCGTCGGGCGATCGGACTCCCCACTCGACGGGTACGTCTCTGCGCGCCTCCTCGAACGACCTCACCGAGTGCCACACCACATGCACGTCCGGCCATCGAAACTCGTCTTCTCCTATTCTGCCCCAGGCCGTATAGGTGGGTGAGCCCCCCGGGGACTCGACCACAATAGCCAGGCGCCGGAGGCCGGTAACGAACATCCACTCGCCCGGTTGGGGACCCTCTCTCAGGCGTGCCCGGTTCATGTCCAGCACCAGTCCTGGAACCCGTTGGTCCCCGAAGATGGCCGCGCCCTGATGTAGCCTGAACGTTTCCCCCCGATTCCCGCTCCAATCCGACACCCCCTCATCGATCACGACCTCGAGTTGCCTCTGTCCCTCCTCAAACAGGATCCGCTCCAGGGTGCCGCCCGCACCGACGACGAGATCCATGGGGCCTCGCGGTTGAATTCGGAACGGCGTCCGGGTCGGCCCGGCAGTCCACTCATCGTGGAAGAAAGGCTCCCATAGTCCCGCTCGAGCGAGCCAGCCCTCCGTCGACCGCTCCACACCTTCCGCGGAGGAGGAGGTCTGGAAAAACCACGGCACGACGATGGCGCTATCGGCGTCCACCGTCATGAACACTACGTTCCTTTCGTAGAGGCCGTCCTCGATGTTCCGTTCCGCATTCGCGCTCGGTTGTAGACCCGGCTCGGTTACCGGTGGCGCGGGGGCATCTCCGCGGCAGGCGGACAGAAGTGCGCAGAGTGCGAGGGAGGCACGACCGTGAATGGCCAACCCTTCCCGCATCAGGCCTGTCGGGTCAGGCGTGCGGTTTCCCGCGGATCAAGGATCTTGCCGTGCCCGGCGTCGAGTAACCGATCGAGTTTCTTGAAAAATCGCCCGACGCGGCGGGCGTTCATGCCCAGATCCCCGCGACGCTTCTTGGAGCCGGCTCGAACGTCGACCCGAGTCAGCCCGTTCTCGTCCAGCCCGACACGAATTTCGAGAATGTCTTCGAAGCGGAAGACCAGGGTGGTACATCGAACCCGAATAAAGCCCACGAGATCGTCCGCCTGCAGCAGTCTCCAGCGGTTGTGCTCGGCGACGAATTTCAAACAGGTGCGCCAGACTTCCTCGAACGGGATGGCGTAGGTTCGGCCGATCAGCCGCGGGTCCTCGGACCAGGGGTTGGTTTCAGCCCGATACTTTGTCAGAGCTCTGGCGAGGCGTGACGTGAACAAACGCTTACCCTCCAATGCGATAACGAATGGGGGTCGCTCTCTTGACCCGGACTCGCTGCCAGTGTTCCATAGTGTCTCGACGGTCCTCGTTCGTAGAAACCATAGCCATATTCATGAAAGCGATTATTCCGCTCGCTGGAAAGGGTACTCGTCTCCGTCCGCACACGCTTGTCACGCCCAAACCGCTGATTCGTGTCGCCGGACGGCCGGTCATGAGCTACATCCTCGATGACCTGGCCGAGCTCGGAGTGAACGAAATCGTCTTCGTGGTCGGTTACATGCGAGAGGCCATCGAGAGCTACGTTGCCGAGGCGTATCCGGACATCACGGCTCACTACGTTGTCCAGGAAATTCAGGACGGGACCGCCGGCGCCGTACAGCTGGCGGAGCCGTACGTGGACGAGGATGTCCTCATCCTCTTCGTGGACACCCTCTTCGATGCGGATCTCGGGCTGGTTCACGGCGTTCCCGAGACCACGGGGGGCATCATCTGGGCCAAGGAGGTCGAGGATTACCAGCGCTACGGTGTGATCCTCATCGACGAGGAGGGCCACATGCTCCGAATCGTCGAGAAACCCTCGGAGCCGATCTCCAAGCTCGCCAACATCGGCCTCTATTACATGAAGGACTGGCAGCTCCTTTTCGAGGGAATCCACCACACACTCGACGCCGACCCCGGACCGTCCGGGGAGTTCTATCTGACCGACGCCTTCCAGTACATGGTCGACCACGGCTCGAAGATCCAGGTCGCGCCTGTAGCGGGCTGGTACGACTGCGGGAAGCCGGAGACCCTACTCGACACGAATCGGCATTTGCTACTCGGAGGGCGGGGGGGAATCGCGGACTCTGCGACCGTGGAGGGCTCGACGGTGAACGATCCCGTTCGCGTGGAGCAGGGTGCCGTGGTGCGCAACACGTTGCTCGGGCCTAACGTGACGGTTGAAGCGGGAGCCCAAGTCGAAGACTCCACCGTGTCCGACACCATTCTGGGCTCTGGCTGCACGGTCATCGGCTCCACGCTCCGCGGCTCTCTCGTGGGCGCGGAGTCGAGGGTCATGGCGTACCGGGGACGGCTCAGTCTCGGCGACCACTCGGAGGTGGAGGGGGAGGGCTAGAGCGGGCTGTCAGGCCAGCCCGGACACCAGCAGAACAGTTTGGAGCGCCCGCTGGATTCCCACCGGACCGCCTTCGTTGCGATACCACTCACGGGTGGTGTGGACTTCTCCCGCCGAACCGCCGGCTCCCAGAGTGATCGCCGGGATTCCCAGCGACATTGGAAGGTTTGCGTCGGTCGAGGCAGCCGTGACCTGTGGCTCGACCCCCGACGCGCGTGTGGCTGCGAGCGCGGCCTCCACGAGCGGGGAATCCAAGTCCGTGGCGCCGGTCGGTCGGTGGCCCACCATGCGCACCTCGAGGGCGAGCCGACCATTCCGCCCGGTCACACCGGAGTTCTCCTCGGCCAGGGACCGATCCATCACTGCCCGTAGACGCTCTTCGCCATCGGCGAGATGCCGACTCGATTCACTCCGAAGGTCCAATTCGGCCCAGGCCTCGGCCGGGACCGCGTTGACGCTCGTCCCTCCCCCCCACCTTGCTACCGTGAGACTCAGTGGCGGATCCGTCGGTGTCGGCCACGACGCCAGGGCGCCCACTGCACGCCCGATCGCGTGAATCGGATTGGGTGAGCTCCGGTCGATCCACGAGTGTCCCCCCCGACCGCGGAGGGCGACCCGAAAGCGCCGTGCTCCCAGGCCTTTCGTCACCACGTAGTTGAGTCCAGCTCCGTCCAGAGAGATGAAGCCGGCGGCCGCCGACGCCAAGCCACCGGTACGGAAGAGGTGGCGCACACCGCGGAGGTCTCCACTCCCCTCTTCCCCGACCGTAGCGGCGAACAGGATGGGATGGCGGGTGGTGATGCCCGTCTGCGACAGGGCCCTAGCGACCGTCACCAGGGCGGCAAGGCCCCGCGCATCGTCGGAGATACCCGGAGCCCGCAGCACCTTGCCGTCGGCGTGTACCGTCAGGTCCGTGCCGGCCGGGAAAACGGTGTCCAGGTGCGCCGACAGGACCAGCGGCTCTCGATCCTCCACTCCAGGACGGAGCGCCAAAACATTACCCACCGCGTCCCGCTCAACGTTGGTCAGGCCCGCCTCACCGAGGAGCTCCGCCAGACGGCGCCCTCGGGTCTCCTCGCCGAACGGCGGGGCCGGGATCTGTGTGAGATCGATCTGGTGGACGAGCGTCTGGTCGTCCGTGGCGACGATGTGCTCGTTCGCCGCTCGGACGTCCCCTTGCTCCAGCAGCTGGGTAACGGACAGCATCGTGTCGGGCAACATCAAGGGAAGCTCGGGGCCGACTCCTGCTCCGTCAAACTCGGGGGCGTGGGCGAGTGCCGTGACGCCGTGCGTTCCTGTATCTTGAGCTCCCCCGATCGCGGAGGTGACGATGAAATGCTGGGTCGGTACGAGTGGCTTTTCCTACAAGGAGTGGAAGGGCTCCTTCTATCCGGAGGATCTCTCCAATGATCGGATGCTCGCTTATTACGGAGAGCGGCTGAACGCCGTCGAGATCAACAACACCTTCTATCGAATGCCCAAGCGGACGACGCTCGCCGATTGGGCGGGTAAGGTTCCGGACGACTTCTCGTTCGTGCTCAAGGCATCCCGCAAGATCACGCATTTCAAGAGGCTCAAGGACACCCAGGACGAACTGGGTTATCTCGTGGATGTGTCCACTGAGCTCGGCGCGCGCCTAGGCCCCATCCTCTTCCAGCTTCCGCCCAACCTGAAGATCGACGTGGAGCGTCTACGGGACTTCGTGTCCCTCTTTCCGGCGGGGCTCCGGGCCGCCTTCGAGTTCCGGCACGACTCCTGGTTTGCCGACGAGACCTATAGCGTACTCGGTGACGCGGGGGCGGCCCTCGTCACGGCGGACACGGGGACGGATGAGCCGGCGGACGTGGTCGCGACGGCTCCATACGGGTACCTGCGTCTGCGTCGAGAGGCCTACGAGCCGGGTGACGTGGCCCGCTGGGCGCGCGTCGTCTCGGATCAGGAGTGGGAGGACGCCTTCGTCTTCTTCAAACACGAAGACGCGGGTGCCGGTCCCGCGCTCGCGGAGCGCTTCGTGGCCGAACTCGCGTGACTCACCGGCCGCCCATCGCGACCCGCCCCCCTTTCCGATCACCCTTCTAGAGGAGTGCCTGGATGAATCCCCCATCCACCGGGATCGACGTTCCCGTGATGTAGCTGGCACGCTCGGATGCGAGAAACGCGACGAGTGCCGCGAATTCACGGGGCTCGCCGATGCGTCCCATCGGGCTTTGTCCCGCCCAGCGTGCGACGGCCTCCTCGACCGTGATCCCCTGGCTCTCCGAGATGTTCGCCGCCAGTCCGTCCAGCCGCTTGGTCCTCGTGAAGCCCGGCATCACGTTGTTCACCGTAATGCCGTCGGCGGCGACCTCGTTGGCGAGCGTCTTCGCGAACCCCGTCACGGCGGCGCGTACGGCGTTCGACAGGATGAGGCCGTCGATGGGCTGCTTCACGGCCACCGAGGTGATGTTGATGATCCGGCCCCACCCGGCCTTCTTCATTCCCGGCAGCACGGCCCGGGTCAGATTCAAGACGCTGTTGAGATTCTGTTCGACGGCGGTATTCCATGCGTCGACTGTGTGGCTTTCGAAGGGTCCCGGCGGGGGTCCGCCCGTGTTGGTGACCAGAATATCGATCTTCTCGAAATCGGACGCAGCCGTCTTCATGAGACGGTCGATGTCGTCCGGGTCGGTCAGGTCCGCCGGAACGGCAACCACCTCGACGCCCGTAGCATCGTGGATCGACTGACCGGCCTCTTCCAGGGGAGCCACCGTCCGGGCACAGATGAGAAGGTTCGCACCCTCCATGGCCAGTTCGTCGGCGACCGCCCGACCGAGACCGCGGCTCGAGGCCGCAACCAACGCTGTTTTCCCATCGAGACCCAAATTCATTCGTTCAACTCCCTAGCCGCGCAGATAGTCATCCGCCCCCGTCAGCCAGTCCTGCCTGGGAGGCACGAATATGTCCAGATCCAGGGTGTCCTCCAGCGCCTCCGCGCTGTGAGGGACGTTGGACGGAATATGTAGCACCTCTCCGGCGTGCACGACCACCTCCTCCGATTGATCGTCTCCGATCCGGAAGAGCAGGGCCCCCTCGAGAACGTAGGCGAATTGCTCGTTCTCGTGGCTGTGCTTGGGCACAACGACTCCCTTGTCGATGTAAATGTGGGCGAGCATGCCCTTCTCTCCGTTCACCCAGTTCCGGCTCAAACCGGGTTTGAGCTCCTCCTTGGGGAGGCTCTCCCATGAAACGTGTCGAACAGGGGAATCACTCATGTTGGGATCCGGTCGGGGTTGGCTGGTCGCAGTCCAGCGTTGGGCGCTGATGATCAGCGTTGGGAGCTAATAGAACCGCCCTGGTTTGGTGGGGGCAAGATGGCCTGCGGGGATGTGGTTGGAACAGCCTCCCGGGGTGAAGGATTTGCTTGGAGTCGCTACCTCTCCTCTCCCAAGGATATGCAATGATCCGCGTCTCTTCTAAACCCGTTCGGACTCTCATGATGAGCCTGACTGTTGCGGTTCTATTGCAGCCGCTCGAGACACAGTCGCTGGAGGCTTCTACACAGGAACGTCCGAGTATAGCGGGGTCCGATGCGTGGAAGACCGATTTCAGCAGGCACACGGTGCCCTTCGAGGAGTTTGTGTCCGGTGGCCCACCGAAGGACGGCATCCGTTCCGTTGATAATCCGTCGTTCATCACGGTCCGGGAGGCCGATGGGTGGCTGGCCGACCGGGATCCGGTAGCCCTGATGAGCCTGAACGGGGAGGCCAAGGCCTATCCACTTTCGATCCTGATTTGGCATGAGATCGTGAACGACGAGATCGGTGGACGCCCCGTGAGCGTCACGTACTGTCCTCTTTGCAACACGACCATCGCGTTCGATCGGGAATTTCGGGGTAGGACCTTGGACTTCGGTACCACGGGCCGGCTTCGTCACTCCGACCTGGTCATGTACGACCGGCAGACCGAGACCTGGTGGCAGCAGGCCACGGGTGAGGGGCTCGTAGGGGAGCACGCCGGAGAGCAGCTCACCTTCATGCCCATCACGGTCATGAGTTGGAGAGCCGTGAAGGAGCAGAGACCGTCGGCTCGGGTGCTTTCTAGGGACACGGGATTTCCCCGAACCTTTACGCGGCGTTACGGCACCAGTCCGTACGAGGGCTACGATCGCGGGAGCGGTCCCTGGCGGCAGTTCTTCCGCTTCGGGCGGGAGGACGGACGGCTCCCCGCCATGGAGCGTATCGTCGCTCTAGAAGACGGCAATGAGCATCTGGCAGTGCCGTTTTCGGTCCTGGCCGAGAAGCGCGTCGCCAACGTCGAGGTCGGTGGTCTCGATGTCGTGGTGTTCTGGGCTCCCGGAACGGCCAGTGCCGTGGACAACTCGACGATTGCCAGGGGTCGAGACGTGGGTTCGTCCAGCACGTTCTCTCCCGAGTTCGGCGGGCGCCGCTTGACGTTCGAGCCGGCGTGTTCCGTCCCGAGACGGAGATTTGGCGGGGGCGTTAGGAAGGCCTCAACAGCCTTCTGAAGTTCCCTAGCCCGGTGCGGCCGGTTGTGCGATCCTTGATTTCACCGGGTTGGTGGAATCGAGGAGAACTCGTGTCCGACAGATCCAACATCTCCGAGGCCCGCTGGCGAGAGATTCTCACGCCAGAGCAGTTCGAGATCCTGAGAGAAAAGGGCACCGAGCGGGCCTTCACAGGCGCCTACTGTGACGTCAAGGATCCCGGAACCTATCGATGCGCGGGCTGCAGCGAGGCCTTGTTCAGCTCGGAGTCCAAATTCGATTCGGGCAGTGGCTGGCCGAGCTTCTACGAGGCGATCGAGGGCGGACGGGTCCGGACAGAGGAGGATCACACCCTCGGGATGCGACGGGTGGAGGTCCTGTGTGCTAGCTGTGACGGGCATCTGGGGCACGTCTTCCCCGACGGCCCGGCCCCAACGGGTGTCCGTTACTGCATCAACTCGGCGGCGCTGGCGCTGGACCCGGAAGAAGCGCCGGATGAAAAAGCTTCCTCCGAGGAGTGAGCCCATGAAGGTAGGCACGCTGCTTGCAGCAGTCTTGGCGTTCGGGTGCGGTGGAAACGCCCCAGCCCCGGTCGCGGGAGATTCCGAGGGATTCGTACCGGATCTACGCGGCAGGCAGGTGATGGTGTTCCCCGTGCAGATCCAGGCGGGCGTCCCGGGAGACGCTAACCCTGAAATCGTTTTTGCGCTTCAGGCCAGAGGGGCGGAGGTCGATTGGATTTTTCCGAACGAGCTCGAGGCCCTTCTGGCGCGCTCTCCGTCGGTCGACAGCGCGGTGAGAGGACTGCCCGTGGGCATCTTTCTCAGGGCCGAGGTACAGCGGATCGGTGATCCGCTGTACGGTCAGCTTCGCCGACTGGCCGCGCTGACAGGCTCGGACATCGCCTTGATTCCGGTGGCGGTCCGCCCTGGAGCGGAGGGGGTGGGAGGGGTGTCGGTCGTTGAGATCGCCGCGACCCTCTTGAATGTACGGACCGGACAGGTGATCTGGTTCGGGATCGTTGCGGGCAGGCCGGGCTCGGTCGCCGACTTCGGGTCGGTGGCCTCCGCGGTGGAGGCCTTGGCCGAAACGTTGTTGTGGTATCTGCAGTAAGAAGTGACACAAGTTGGAACAGAGTGACAACGATAATTAAATAGCGACGGGATGTTTCGATGACCCTTGAAGCGATTATAGATGTGCTGGCCGTGAGCCTCATCCTTGCTCCCCTAGGGTGCGGGGAGGCCGATCTTGCCTTGCCCTCTGAGAACGACGTGGGGGCTCACTACGTGAGTGCGTCCGACGTATCCGTCCGCATGAGCGGCAACATCGCGGAGCTCACGGTCGATCAGCCCCTCCGGCAGGTGCGCAGGGGCGGCTCTCTTTGGGCCAAGGTCGGACCCTACATCTACCTTTTCTCGGACCAGACGGAGACTCTGTTACGGGAGTACCCTGCGTTGTCCGGTGTTCGGGTTATCACACGTACGGGCCGGGACGAGACGGAAGTGGCGCGAGCCTTTCTCCACAGGGATTCGTTGAACGAGCTCACCTGGAGACGTGCGAGGAACATCGCAGGGAAGGCCCGGACGGAGGGGACCCGGCGTCCCGTGCTGTTGGAAGACCTCGTCGAGTGGGGTCAAGAACATACAGAGTTCGGGTACAGCGAGGAGTTCATCAAGTAGGCTTGTGATGAAGGCGCTGATGTGATTCGCAAGGACCTCCACGCCCTCGAGGCGACGTGCCGGCGTTGCCGTCAGACCAAGCCCCGGCAGGACCTCGATCGGCTGCTCTGGTGCGAGGCCTGCGTGGCGAAGGCTCACGCCCGTGCCGTCTCTCAGAGCTGGTATGTCGGCCTCGTGGTTGCGGTGGTGCTGGCGCTGTGGATCTGGCTGTACATCCAACCCTCGAACCTGGTGATCGGCGGGTGGATCGGAACGGTCGTGGGCGCCCTCTACGTGAGTTCGCGGGTGGCGCGCGAGGTGATCTACGCAGTTGCGCGGATACGTGGCGGTCCCGACGTGGAGGCGGTCCCTCCCGAGTAGGGGATGTACTAAGTTTCTCCTTCTGATTTCGGGCGCTCGAACCCAGAGTGAGGCACACGTATGGTCGGCAAATTCCAGGGGACGGACTTCTACGACGTGGACTCGCTCCTGAGTGAGGAGGAGCGCATGATCCGCGACACGGTCCGTGAGTGGGTCGAGGAGCGCGTCATACCCCTCATCGGCCAGGCGTACATCGAGCGGCGCTTCCCCAATGAGCTCATCCCCGACTTGGGTGAGATGGGCATGCTGGGCGCGAATCTTCCGGAGGAGTACGGGTGCGCCGGCCTCAACAACATGGCGTACGGTCTCATCGCCCAGGAGCTCGAGCGGGGCGACTCCGGTATCCGTTCCTTCGTTTCGGTACAGAGCGGTCTGGTCATGTATCCCATCCTTGCCTTCGGGAGCGAGGAGCAAAAGCAGGAGTGGCTGCCCGGGCTGGCTGCGGCTGAGAAGATCGGCTGTTTCGGACTCAGCGAGCCCGACTACGGGTCGAATCCGGCGGGCATGATCACCACCGCCAAGAAGACCGACGACGGGTGGCTGCTGAACGGCACCAAGATGTGGATCACCAACGGGTCCATGGCGGATGTCGCCATCGTCTGGGCGCAAACAGGTGAAATCGGCGACGCCAAAGGGATCCGCGGATTCGTTGTCCCCACGGATGTCGACGGTTTCTCCGCCCGAGACCAGAAGGGAAAACTGTCGCTGCTGGCGTCCGATACGAGCGAGCTGCATCTGGAGGACATCCACCTTCCCGACCGCGCCCTTCTGCCCGAGAGCGACGGGCTCAAGAGCCCTCTCGAGTGCCTCACCCAAGCCCGCTTCGGCATCGCCTTCGGTGCGGTGGGCGCCGCGATGGCTTGCTTCGACGAGGCCAGCAGCTACTCAAAGGAGCGGGTGATGTTCGACGGTCCCATCGGGGGCAAGCAGATCCAGCAAATCCGGCTGGCGGATATGCTGACCAAGATCACGCAAGCCCAGCTCCTGTGCGTACAGCTCGGCCGGCTCAAGGACGCCGGCACCATGACGCCCCAGCAGGTGTCCCTCGCCAAGCGCGCCAACGTCGACATGGCCTGCGACATCGCCCGGGAGGCCCGGCGGCTCCTGGGCGCCAACGGCATACTGATCGAGTATCACTCGATGCGGCACATGGCCAACCTGGAATCGGTTTACACGTACGAGGGCACGCACGACATCCACGGGCTGGTTCTGGGGCAAGCGGTGACGGGGATCGCGGCGTACTGAGGGGGAGGGGAGCCGATCCGGTCGACACTTGACCGCCTCTGGGGGTCGGGTAGCTTTTGACGCTCTCCCTTTGGGGAGACGCCTCGCTAGCTCAACTGGCAGAGCAACTGATTCTTAATCAGTAGGTTCGGGGTTCGAGTCCCTGGCGGGGCACTGCAAGGGGCTCCGTGATCCACCCTCCGGGCCGCCTCTCTCCTGTTATCCATACCAGCTTCGTGGCGGGAGAACGGGACACTAGACCTCCTGTGAAGGGCGGCCGCCGATAGATGGATCGCCCCTCTCCCCGTCCCTTCGGCCGGCGATTCCACTTGACCCCTTGGGCGACGACGCCTGTTATACCGTAGTGACGCGCCGGAGTTCGAAGCCGTCGCCAGATCCAGATAAGGTGGTCCAACATATTGTACCGAACTCGCTTAGTCGTTGACATGGAGTGGTTCATTCGCCCTGGCATGCCAGCCCGCCAGCACAGTGCGCGCGCGTGAAGGAGGTTCCCATGCGTCTCAAGGCTTGCGCGCGATCAGGCTCTATCGGACCAGTCGGTCGCGCTTATCGAGACAGGGCGGGTCAAGGGGAGTTATCGAGAGGGGAGACCAATGAACGAATCGCAAGACAGCTCACTATCCTGTTCGTTCACCAATCTCGCGAGTGCAATTGAGGAGCCGGATTCACTCGTGCGCGAGATGACATTTACGAATAGGGAAATCCTCTTTCAAATTCCGACAGTCGACTTTGCATTTCAGGTGCTTGAAGCAGCAAAGGCTACCCTCCTCCTGCAACTGACTGCTGTGCCGAGGACAAATTGGGCAACAGCTCGACTTGCGTTCGAATCAGTGCACGACCTGTTCTATCTCATGAATCTTTGTCCTGATCGCCAAGCTGCAGGCGCGAAGATCTACGTGGGAGCGATGATCGCGAGGAAACGGGCTCATGACAGGTTGCGCGGTTTGGCAGAGATTCAGGAGGAGGACGTCGAGAGCGAAGTGCCGGGACTCCGGGACTACGTCCGGGCCCAAGCGAAGGAGATAGAGGAGATCGATCCGGGGGCTGAGGAAGCTATCGTGCGGGCCCTCGAGGAGAGACTCCGCGGCGGAGACCATCATTGGTCGGGATTACCGAGACGCCAGATGACCAAGCGTATCAGAGACGAGCTCCACAATCGTGAACTCGCGGAGATGTTCGAAGCCTATTATTACGTGCTGTCCGTCAAAGCGCATCCAAGCCTACGTATTGGTGATGCGGTAAGGCTCGAACGAGGGCATCTTAGAATCATCCCAGATCCGCCGGATGACGCTACGTGCGGGGTAGCGTGTGCCGCAGTGCAAACCGCTGTGCAATTGCTGAAGGATCACTCCGATGGGTCTTCCAGTCGTCCATAAGCCCGCGTCGGCACTCGAAGAGGTCGGTGCACCGTCCGGATGGCCGTGGCCACCTCGCGATGCGGCAATGCCCGCATGTGTTGCACGACGTCATGCTGGGACCTAGTGTTATGTTACAAAAGTCTTTAGCCCCTGAAGCTGGCAAGCGATATATTCAGGTCCATGGCCAACGAGACCAAGAAGTTGCGACTGCGTCGGGGGGACCTAAAGGTGCTGGAGTCCTGGGTTCGCTCGCGGACGCTGCCTCGACGTCAGGTGGAGCGAGCGCAGATGCTGCTTGCCGCTTCTCACGGGGAGTCGAGCCGAAGTATCGCGGAGGCGCTTGGCGTCGCTCGAGACACCGCTCGGCTGTGGATTCGTCGTTACGGGGAGGGCGGACTGAAGAGCGTCGCGAAGGACCGCGAGCGCGCCGGCCGGCCGCGCAAACTCACTCCCGCGCTTGAAGAAGAGATCGTGGCGAAGACGGTGAGCGAGAAGCCGCCGCCGGAGAAGTCTACGCACTGGAGCAGCCGCCTTCTGGCGGACGAGATGGGCCTCAATCATGTCGATGTTTGGCGTACATGGAGCAAGTTCGGACTCAAACCCCACAAGGTCCGCCGCTTCAAGCTCTCTCGCGACCCCCGCCTGGTCGAGAAGCTCAACGACGTGGTGGGCGTGTACCTCAATCCTCCCGACAACGCCGTCGCTTTCGCCTTCGACGAGAAGAGCCAGATCCAGGCCCTGGACCGTACTCAGCCGGGGCTGCCACTGAAACGGGGCCGCGCCGGCATCATGACGCACGACTACAAGCGCCATGGCACAACGACGCTTTTCGCCGCTCTTGACGTTGCGACGGGTCACGTCATCCATGACTGCATGCCCAAGCATCGCCATCAAGAGTTCCTGAAGTTCATGAAGACGGTTGTACGCAGCGTCGAACCGGAGCTTGAGGTCCACGTCATCCTCGACAACTATGCGACCCACAAACACGAAGCCGTGCGCAACTGGCTGGCGCGAAACCCCCGCGTACAATTCCATTTCGTGCCCACCGGTGCCTCGTGGGCCAACATAGTAGAGCGCCTCTTCAGCGAGCTCGATCAGCGCCAGCTCAAGCGACTGGCCGTCCATAGCGTGCCCGAACTCATCGAAGCCATCGATGCCTATCTCGAGCAGCGCAATGAAGACCCCACGCCGTTCGTCTGGACTAAGTCCGCCCAGGAGATCCTCGACAAAATCGCGCGTGGGCCAAGAACTTTAGATACGGTACACTAGCTGGCTGAGTTCTCTCTGTCGGTCGACGGACAGGAGTACGCGATCCGGGCCGAGCCGGCCGAGGTTTTCGAGCGCGAGGAAGAAGTGGACCCGCATGCAGGGCATAGCCACGGGAAGAAGAGGAGCCGGCCACGGGGCTCGTCACCCTGTCCAAGGAAGAACCGTGGTCGTTTCCATGGGCCGTCTCCGCAAGATACCGGCTTGGTTTCCGGGCCCAGGTAAGCTGGTGGCTCCCCCTGAGGTCTCGTACACGTGTCTGCCCCGGTGGCGCGACTTGTGCAGGTGGATGGACCCTCACTGGGACCGGGTGACTTCGTCCGCACCGGGCGTGTCTTGGCTCTGATCGCGCTCATCAGCCTGGACAACTCGTACGCACGCACCCGTACCGGTGTTGTTGATGAACCGGGCGAGGAGTTCGGCGAAGAACCGGAATTCACTGGGTTCACACTGGGACGTTGGCTTAGAAAGTGAGGCTACAATGGGCAACACGAAGGCTGGGCTACCGCACCGACCGCTTGAGGACACGGCGGCACCGATGCGGAGCAAGATCAGTAAGAAACAATACGAAATGGCACTGGCCAAACTTCAGATCGAGTTGGTCAAGCTACAGAAGTGGATTCAAGATAAGGGGTTAAGGGTAGTCGTCATCTTCGAAGGACGGGATGCGGCGGGAAAGGGTGGTGCCATCAAACGGATCACACAGAGCCTCAATCCCCGCATCTGCCGAACCGTGGCCCTGGGAAAGCCCACGGAACGAGAAAAGAGCCAGTGGTATTTCCAGCGCTATGTCGTTCATCTTCCCGCTGCCGGCGAGATGGTACTGTTCGATCGAAGTTGGTACAACCGAGCCACCATCGAGCGGGTCATGGGCTTTTGCACTGAAGAAGAGTACGACGAATTCATGCAATCTTGTCCGACGTTCGAGCGCTTGCTCGTTCGCTCGGGGATCAAGTTGATTAAGTATTGGTTCTCAGTAAATGACGCGGAACAGGAGTATCGTTTTTTGCAGCGCATTAATGACCCGATTCGCAGATGGAAGATCAGCGAAATGGATCTGCGGTCACGTGAGAAGTGGATCGACTACTCCATTGCCAAAGATGAGATGTTCAAATACACGGATATCGACCAAGCACCATGGTATGTCGTGGAGGGGGATGATAAGAAGCGAGCTCGACTGAATGTCATGACACATCTTCTGAGCCTCATTCCGTATGACGAACTCAAGGCCCCAGAGCTCGAGCTCCCGCCTCGCCAGCCTGACTACGGCTACGTACGCCCACCGAGGAGCGGCCAGACATATGTGCCGGAAGTCTTCTAGTGTTATGTTACAAAAGTCTTTAGCCCCTGAAGCTGGCAAGCGATATATTCAGGTCCATGGCCAACGAGACCAAGAAGTTGCGACTGCGTCGGGGGGACCTAAAGGTGCTGGAGTCCTGGGTTCGCTCGCGGACGCTGCCTCGACGTCAGGTGGAGCGAGCGCAGATGCTGCTTGCCGCTTCTCACGGGGAGTCGAGCCGAAGTATCGCGGAGGCGCTTGGCGTCGCTCGAGACACCGCTCGGCTGTGGATTCGTCGTTACGGGGAGGGCGGACTGAAGAGCGTCGCGAAGGACCGCGAGCGCGCCGGCCGGCCGCGCAAACTCACTCCCGCGCTTGAAGAAGAGATCGTGGCGAAGACGGTGAGCGAGAAGCCGCCGCCGGAGAAGTCTACGCACTGGAGCAGCCGCCTTCTGGCGGACGAGATGGGCCTCAATCATGTCGATGTTTGGCGTACATGGAGCAAGTTCGGACTCAAACCCCACAAGGTCCGCCGCTTCAAGCTCTCTCGCGACCCCCGCCTGGTCGAGAAGCTCAACGACGTGGTGGGCGTGTACCTCAATCCTCCCGACAACGCCGTCGCTTTCGCCTTCGACGAGAAGAGCCAGATCCAGGCCCTGGACCGTACTCAGCCGGGGCTGCCACTGAAACGGGGCCGCGCCGGCATCATGACGCACGACTACAAGCGCCATGGCACAACGACGCTTTTCGCCGCTCTTGACGTTGCGACGGGTCACGTCATCTCATCGAAGCCATCGATGCCTATCTCGAGCAGCGCAATGAAGACCCCACGCCGTTCGTCTGGACTAAGTCCGCCCAGGAGATCCTCGACAAAATCGCGCGTGGGCTAAGAACTTTAGATACGGTACACTAGGACCGGGGCGATGCGGTCGCACACACGGGTTGTCGATCCGCAACGCTACAGCATTATTCTGTCCGCCCTGGGCATCGTGACACTACGGTGGCACGCCGAGTTTCAACGTGGACCTCGGCGGCGAGGGAGGAATGCCTAGAATGGTGGATCGACAACCCTGCCTTCACGTAGATCCCGTCCGCCCATACGTAGACGACCTCACGGCCCTCCAGGCGACGCTGGCTCCATTCCTCGAACTCCGCCGTCCATCCCGCCCGCAGTCTCCGAATCGAAGACTTCGACAGCGGTGCCCCCTCGGAAGCAGAGCGCCCAGCTCCTTCGTCCGCCTCGCGAACAACGGCAGCACCCGACTCTCGAACCGCTCCTCGACGCCCCGAACCCGAGGGCGTCGTAGTGTGATCGTGCCCGAGCTCATCGCCAACCGCCTCGGCAGAGTACAGATGGTGTGAATCACGGCAAGGAATCGTCTAAGTTCAACCAGAACTTTGCTGATGACGTTCCAAGATGGCCCGTAACGACCCGTAGTGACCCTATAACCTCTGAAATTACAGTGTGTTGCGTTACACAAGCTGTGCCAGTTCGTCTATTACTGTGCCGGGACACCTATTGTATTCTCCCTTGAATAGTGTCCTATAAAGTGATCCACAGCACGGGAGAATACGATGACACGGCGACCGGCAACCCTTACTGCCGCCTTCGTACGGACGGTGAGCAAGCCCGGCGTTTACGGCGACGGACGCGGCTCGCGCGGCCTGAGCTTGCGCGTTCACCGGATGAAGAGCGACCGGCTCTCGCGCACATGGAGGCAACGGTTGCGGGTCGCGGGGCGGCTGACGACGACCGGGCTCGGCCGGTTTCCCGAAGTCTCGTTGGCGGAAGCCCGGCACAAGGCCATTGAGAACGCGCGGGCCATCGGCCAGGGTGTGGACCCGCGCGGCGGCGGCGTCCCGACGTTTCGCGAAGCCGCCGAAGAGACGATCCGGCTACACGCCGAATCGTGGAAAGCCGGCTCGCCGCTCCCCGGGGAATGGCACTCGACGTTGAGGCTGTACGCCACGCCGATCCGGGACAAGCCGGTGGACCGGATCACGTCGGGCGACGTGCTGGCGTGTCTCCGGCCGGTATGGAACGTGAAGCCAGCCGCCGCGCGGAAAGCCCGGAACCGGCTCCGCGCGGCATTTCGCTGGTGCGTTGGACAAGGCTACATCTCGACGAATCCCGTGGACCGCGCAGTGGCTGCGCTCCCGAAGGTCAACGGCAACGGCACGACGCACCATCGCGCGCTCCCGCACGGTGAGGTTCCGGACGCGCTCCGGCGCATTCGGTCGGCCAACACGCAGGCATCCGCGCGGCTCGCCGTCGAGCTGATCGTCTTGACGGCGGCGCGCTCCGGCGAAGCGCGCGCCGCGACGTGGGACGAAATCGACACGGCGGCGAAGGTTTGGACGATCCCGCCGGCGAGAATGAAAGCCGGCCGGGAGCATCGCGTGCCGCTGTCCAGCGGCGCGCCAGCGAGCTTGCCGACGATTCGCCGTTCGTCTTCCCGACGCGGGCCGGCCGCGCGCTGTCCTCGAAATCCACTTACCGGGTGCTCCAGCTGGCCGGTGTCACCGGGACGACGCTGCACGGTTTCCGAACGTCGATTCGTGTCTGGATGGCCGAGACCGGCGTGGACCGCGAGACGGCGGAAGCCGTGTTGGCTCACGTCGTGCGCGGCACCGAGGGCGCGTACATGAGATCGGACCTGCTGGCGCGCCGGTGCGAAGTCATGCAGACATGGAGCGACTATGTCGCATAGTACGCGGAAGGATGGACCAGGGTGGCGCTCAACGTAGACGACGTGTTCATGGGACTCCGACCCCGAACGGCCCTCGGTCGAGTTGCCGGTATCGCCGAGCAAGATTGAAGCCGATGAGCGGGTCCGCGCCCGGTCCAATGATCCTGCTGGAAGGCCGCTTGCTTGGCCCATCGAGACACGCTCGCCCGAATCTCCTATAATCAGGCGACAAGTCTGAGAGGACAGTACGTTCCGGGCCTTGGACATCCCTCCGGAACGGATGACGCCGCACGGCTTCCGAGCGATGGCGCGCACCATTCTGGACGAGGTGCTGGGCTTCCGGCCCGACTTCATCGAGCACCAGCTGGCCCAGCGGGCGATCTGGTTGAGGTTGTTGCCGATGCGCGCGACCTGCCGGGTGCGCTCGTGCTCGACCTCGGCTGCCGCGGCCTTGGCCTTGGCCCGCCGCCAGGACACAAGAACGGGCGAGCCAGCCGCCCGTGACCTCCGCCCGAGTGCGGGCCTCAAGGGGGGATCGAAGGGGCGGAGTCCCTTGCCAGCCCCTGCCGGGGACCCGCGAAGCGTGGCCCCAAGGGGTAGGCTGGCTCTTGCACCGTAAGGTGCTCCGAGCCAGCCCGGCGGACGCCGCCGAAGCAGCGGGGGAGGGCTTCGGCTGTGACCCGTCCAGATAGGCCCGCCCAAGCTATCTGCCGCAGTAACGCGGCTGCGGACTGCCGCAGACCCGGAACACGGCACTCCGGTTCGAAGATTCCCGGCATCGGTCGAGTGTGCCGAATCCACGCGCGCCGGATCTACCGGGCGCTCGGCGCCGGGAACCGCCGCCGCCGGATCACCTCCACGGAAGTGCTGATGCGGCGCCTGCTCTCGCTCGACTATGTGCTTGATCATTCCCGCCTGCCTTGGCTCCCGACCGAGCCGGAGAAGGTGGCCGCCTTCGAGGCGCTCGGCATCGAGCGCCCGCTCCTGCCGCAACGGGTCTACCGGGGAGCGGCCGGGAACCTCCGGCGCTACTTCCCGCTCCGGATGACGGTCGCGCTGGACGCCCGGCGCGCCGTTTTCGTCTACCTCGATCCGGGCCACGAGACAGCGACGGCACTCCGCTCCTGGGGTGCGGCGCACCGCGAACTCTGGAAGGCGCTCTGGGATCGCGGCCGATCCGTCGAGGTCGTGGCCATCGTCCGGACACCGGAGGAGGACAGCCGGGCGGAGACCGTGCTCGCCAACTGGGCGCGCGATCCCCGCCCCTCCGAATTCGACCACGGGATCGGCCGCGAGATCGACCTTATCGACCAGGCCATCATCAAGGGGGATGTCCCGGTCCTGATGGAGTACGGAGGCTTGCAGGCCGCCATGAAGCGCAGCGTCGCGCTGACGAAGCGGGCGCGCAGGCAGGCAGGGCGGGGGCTGATGCAACGCACCGACACCTGGCGGACGGTTCGGCTCGCGGGGGCACGCTTCCGATGAGAAGCCCACGCCTTGTGCCGTACTGGAGCGTGCATGAGACGTTGGGGGTCGATGCACGCATGGCACCCGTGAAGATGCGCAGACGCCGGATTCACCTATCCCGTGCGGGCGCTTGGAGTTGCGGTCGCTGCCACCCGGCCGCCGGTGCCGCACTGGGCAGCACCGACGTGGAGGGGAGCGACCCCCCCTGTTGACGCCCTAGTAATGGCGTGGGGCGGTGCGGATTTTCACAAACCTCGCACCGCCTCCGGGGGGGTCGCTCCCGGTCCAATGATCCCTGGCGGGAAGGCCATAAGAGTGCCGCCGACAGGCGGATTGATGGGTCTGGCCTCTGGGTCTGCTCTCACCGGCCGCATGCGCTCTACAGTCGTCCGTGAAGCGGCGCCGATGCCCGAACTGGTCCGTGCGCCGACGGGCCGCCTCGACTTTGGTGCCGCTCCAAGGTGCATGAACTTCGCCTGCTCAGCCTCTCGGGCCACCTTGGTTCCCAGAGGCACGATTCTCGTATACCGCCATGCGTGGGGGGCTCTTGGTGGACCGATGCAATGTTAGGATCGAGCTGGTCTGAAGCTTTTCAGCGAGGAGGTCAGGATGGGAAGGAAGCGACCCACTCCGGAGCAGATCATCACTGCACTGCGGGAGGCAGAGGTCGGTCTGGCCCGCGGCAAATCCGTGAAGCTGATCAGCCGGGAGCTCGGCATCACCGAGCAGACGTACTACCGGTGGAGAGGAGAGCGTGCCGGGTGCTCGGGCAGCCACGCACGACGGGCGTGCGCTGAAGCTGCTGACAGTGCTGGACGAGCACACGAGGGAGTGCCTGGCGATCGTGGTGGCTCGCAAGATCCGAGCCCACGACGTGCTCGAGGTGCTGGCCGATCTGTTCGTCCGACACGGGCCTCCCGAGTATCTGAGGTCGGACAACGGACCGGAGTTCACCGCGAAGCTCGTGCGGCGGTGGTTGGGGCGCGTGGGCGTCGAGACGCTCTTTATCGAGCCGGGCAGCCCGTGGGAGAACGGCTACAACGAGAGCTTCAACGGCAAGCTCAGGGACGAGCTGTTGAACGGGGAGATCTTCTACTCGTTGGCGCAGGCGGCCGTGCTGGTCGAGCAATGGAGGCGCGAGTACAATACCGTCCGACCCCACAGCGCCTGCGGCGGCTTTCCCCCGGCCCCTGAGGCGATTAAGCCGTCGCCCTGGTTCCTGAGGATGCCCGTCCTTCACGGCCCTCCACAGGTGCTGGGACTAACATAGGATGTGGTACCGCTCTCGGGGGCAGGTCAAGACAACCACGGTGCAGAATGACAGTATGTGCTGACGATATGCCTCTGGGCCTTCAAGACCTAAAGTCTCATCTCTGGGATTGCGCCGAGATCCTGCGCGGCAGTGCCGTCGATCGGACGGACTGGAAGGCGTACATCCTGCCACTACTCTTCTTCAAGCGGATCTGCGACGTGTGGAACGAGGAGGCGGCGGAGGCCACGTTGGTGTACGGAGATGCCGACGCGGTGAACTTCCCTGAAGTGCACCGTTTCCATGTCCTAGAGGGTTGCCACTGGAAAGATATCCGTGAGACTCCGGCTAACGTCGGCGGGGCGCTCTCGCACGCCATGCGCGCCATCGAGCGCGCCAATCCCGACACTCTCTACCGCGTCTTCGGGGCTGTGGATTGGGGCAACCGCGAGATGCTCACTGACGAGATCCTCAAAGACCTGATCGAAGGGCTCTCGGAGGTTTCGCTCGGTAACAGGGTCGCCAGCTCGGACATCCTGGGTGACGCCTATGAATACCTGATCGGTAAGTTCGCCGATCTCACCAAGCGCAAGAAGGCCGGAGAGTTCTACACGCCGAGAAGCGTGGTTCGCCTGATGGTCGATCTCCTGGATCCCAAGGAGGGCGAGAGCATCTACGACCCGGCCTGCGGCACGGGCGGCATGCTGCTCGGGGCGATCGAGCACGTGCAGCGCGCCGGCGGTGACCCGCGTACCTTTTTCGGCAAGATCTACGGCCAGGAGAAGAACCTCACGACCTCGTCGATCGCCCGCATGAACCTCGTGCTCCACGGCATCGAGGACGTCCAGATCGTGCGCGAAGATACGCTACGGAGCCCAGCTTTCACGGACTCAAGCACGGGCGGGCTCGCAACCTTCGACTGCGTGATCGCCAATCCCCCCTTCTCGCTCAAGGAGTGGGGACGCGAGGTGTGGGAAGCTGACCCGTGGGGCCGGGCCGCCTTCGGCCTCCCGCCGGACAACTACGGCGACTTTGCCTGGATTCAGCACATGGTCGCATCAATGGCGGCAGGCACGGGCCGCATGGCCCACACCGCTGCGCGCCTTAGTCTGTGTCACGGGCGAGTGCACCGCAACCGCCGCACCTGCCCTCCAATCCGTGGCCCGCGAGCGACGTCTCATTCTCCGAACGGGCGCGCGCACGTGCCTGTGCCGAGCACCGGCACAGACCGACTCTCGCGTGTCGCTCTGAAACCTTCTAACCTCCCCCTGCGTGGCCCCCAGCGTTACGAGGAGGGATGATGGAGTCGCGGTTCCCAGATCTAACGTCGGGCTCGCCCCGTCACCCGTTACAGCGAGCGTTGGCCGTAGCGTTGGCCCTCGTGCCGGGAACTACCCTCCATGCCGACAGCACCTTCCCGGCCCTTCCCGCCACTCAGGACCAGAGCGTCGAGGTCTTCGAGGCCTCGATCCCTGACCTCCAGGAAGCGATGACCGAGGGGCGCGTCACGTCACTGGAACTCGTGGACGCTTACCTCTCCAGGATCGGTGCATACGACCAGGGGGGTCCTGCGCTGAACAGCATGGTGTACCTGAACCCCAATGCCCGGGCTCAGGCGGCCGCACTCGACCAGGAGCGCGCCATCCGCGGAGCCAGGGGACCGCTGCACGGTATCCCCATCATTCTGAAGGACAATTACGACACAGCGGACCTACCGACTTCAGGCGGATCCATCGCGCTGGCCGGGATGATCCCCCCGGACGACGCCTTCCAGGTCCGCAAGCTACGGGAGGCCGGGGCGGTAATCATCGGAAAATCCAACATGCACGAGCTGGCGGCCGGCATCACGACCATCAGTTCGGTTGGAGGTCAGACCCGAAACCCGTACGACCCCTCCCGAAACCCGGGCGGCTCCAGCGGTGGGACCGGAGCGGCGATCGCGGCCAGCTTCGCAGCCATCGGCTGGGGTAGCGACACTTGCGGATCCATTCGCATCCCGGCATCGCACAACAACCTCTTCGGTCTCCGTCCGACTAAGGGCCTCTCGAGCATCGATGGGATCATCCCACTGTCACAATCGGGATAGGGGAGGACCGGCGATCCCGGTCCTTCCCCTCCCACACCACCAGGCATGCGGGTCCGCACCTGGCGGTTCGGTGAGTTGAGGTCAGTACGGCGTGAGCCGGGGCACACCCAGCTCGTCGAAGTACGCCCCTGGCAAGGCCGTGTGCAGGGCGTGGTGCGCGGCCACGTGCCACCAGCTTCGCGCGAACCGAGCAGCTCGCCAGGCGAGGTTCTCGCTCACACCGCGAGCCCTCAACTCCCGGTACGCTGTCCTTCCCCGTTTCCACTGGCGTAATTGCAACGTACGCAGCCGGCGGTGGATCCATTGGTCCAGGTCTCGGAAAACCCCCGGTGTATCCGCTAAGCCGAAGTATGCCTTCCACCCCAGCACGTAGCGCCGTAGCTCTTCTGCCACCTGTTGCAGGCTCCGCCCGCCACTCCGGCTTGTAATCTGCCGGACTCGCTCCTTGAACTTCGTCAGGGCCTTCTTGCTGACCCGGCGCTTCACGACCTTCCCTGCCGCTACCCAGAAGCTGTAGCCCAGGAACTGTCGATCCCACACTCGCGCCACCGCGCTCTTTTCCTCGTTGACCTGAAGCCGAAGTTTCCCGTACAAGTGCCTCAGCGCCTGCATCACACGTTGTCCTGCCCGCCTCGACCGCACGTATACATTGCAGTCATCGGCGTACCGGACAAACGCGTGTCCGCGTAGCTCCAACTCCTTGTCCACTTCGTCCAGGAGCACGTTCGCCAGCAACGGCGACAACGGTCCGCCCTGAGGCGTCCCCATGTGCCGCTCCATCACCACCCCGTTCGCCATGACTCCGGCTTCCAGGTAGCGACGGAGGATCCGCAGCATCGCCTTATCCTCGATCCGCTTTGCCAGCCGCCCCATCAGCACGTCGTGGTTCACCCGGTCGAAAAACTTCTCCAGGTCCACATCCACCACCCATCGTCTCCCTTCCTGGATGTATTGCTGCGCTTCGCGCACCGCATCGTGTGCTCGGCGCCCAGGCCGGAAGCCGTGGCTGTGCCGACTGAACGTCGGGTCGAACCTCGGTTGCAGCACCTGCAGGATGGCTTGTTGGATGAACCGGTCCAGCACGGTCGGAATCCCCAACTCCCGGACCCCTCCCCCACTCTTCGGTATCTCCTGCCTTCGTACCGGCTTCGGTTGGTAGGTCCCCGCCAGCAACCGCTGTCGGATCTCCCCCCAGTGCCTGCGCAAGTACTCTGGCAGCTCCTCCACGCTCATCCCGTCGATGCCCGGACTGCCCTTATTCTGCCGCACGCGTTTCAACGCTCCTACGAGGTTGGCACGCCCGACCACCTCCTCCATCAGGAGATGCTCGCTTCCTGAGCGCTCGTCTCCATGGGCCACCGTTCCGGCTTCGCCACTCCCCTCTACCTTCGGGGCTTCACCCCTATCCTCCAGCGGGAGCTCCAGTTGCCTGGACTCCTGGCGCATGGCCTTCTCGAGATCCACGGTCGTCACACTCTCCTCTCCGTTCGGCCCTTCGTCCGACAAAGCTGGGTCCAAGCGCATCATGCACTTCGTCGGCCTACTATGGCCTCTGCTGACTTCTCGCTCCGCCGGCAGGCCCAACAGCGCAATGCCGGCGTCGCCCTTTCAGGCGTCAGGCGAGACCTCCCCGGGTAAGAACGATGACCTTCCCCGCACAATCGCCGGATCTACGCCGCTTCCCCTTGGTCGCAGGAGCTTCGCGGTCAGTGGTCCGCTCGCCCCGGTCCGCAACGCCTCGTATCCGGTTCCTGTTCGTCGACTCACGGGTTCGTTTCACGCTTCGTTCAGCGTACGCCTCACGACGAACGCCTTGCGCTTCCCTTCGGTCCCTGCGACCAGGTTCCGGGAGGACTTTCACCTCCAAGTCATCGCCCATGCCGGGCCCACCACACAGGACGTAGGTGGCCCACTGGCCCGCTCCGTGACGGATCTCGCCATCGGGTTGGACGCGACCATAGGGGCCGACCTGGCGGACCCGGCCACCCGGATTCTGACGGATCGGCCGCACCCCGGATTCGTGGACGGGCTCGATGCCGAGGCCCTTCAGGGGGCTCGGCTCGGGGTGTTGACCATGCTGTTGGGCGACCCCGCGGAGGATCAGGAGCACTCTCGGCTTGTTCGAGAGGCTCTCGACCGCATGAATGACGCCGGAGCGGAGATCATCGACATCGAGATCCCCGGTTTGGATTCGATCCTTTCCGGGTCGAGCCTGATTGGCCACGAGTTCAAGTGGGACCTGATCGGTTACCTGGCCGCCACTCCAGGCGCACCGGTCGGTTCGCTCCAGGACATCCTCGATCGGGGTCTCTATCACGTTCAGTTGGAGGCCACCTTCCGGCGCCGTGCTGCGACGGCGCAGAGAGACAGCGCCGCCTATCAACAGGCCTTAGGCAAACGTGCCGCGGCACGAAATGTGGTGCTCGAGACGATGGACGAGCGGTCCCTCGACGCGATGGTCTACCCCACGATACGACGCAGGGCATCCCAAATAGGGGGATCCCCAACGGGGCTCGAACTGCCAATTGAGCGCAACGACAGGGCTTCCGGCACTGAGCGTCCCGGGGGGATTTACTGAAGCGGGGCTTCCCATCGGCATAGAACTCCTCGGGGGACCTTTGGAGGACGCCCGACTGTTGTCGCTGGGCTTTGCATTCGAGCAATCCACCCAGCCACGACGTGCCCCAGCGCGAACCCCGCCGCTGGAAGACGGCAGGGCTCCTGACCCCGTCGCGTTCGAAGTGGCCGTCCAGGGGGGGCGTGCAGCTGCTTTCGTTCTGTTTTCATGGGATATCCCCACGAGCTCTTTGTCGTATCAAGCGACTGTCTCAGGAATAGCGGTCGAAGAAATCATGGGGATGGGCCTCCACCGGGCCCAAACGAACCAGGAGGGCGGAGTGATCTACCGGCTCTCGGGCCCGGTCGACCAAGGAGCATCCGGCACGATTACGTTGAACGCTGGGGAACGAGAAGCGTTGATGGAGGGTGACCTCTATCTACGCCTGTACACGACGGAGGTCCCCTCGGGCGGGCCACGTGCTCCACTTCCCGCCCCGTGACGCCTCGACTTTGCGTCGACCCTTGATGACGCAGGGCTTCACCATGATCGTCGTCCTGTTAAGCGTCTGGATCCCGTCGCCGACAGCACCAGGTGCTATCCACGTTCCCGAGACGCCCAACGACCCCTGACCGCCAGTGAGTCGCACGCGCGCCCAGCCCCCCCCAGACGGGTGTACTTCTGGCGGCAGCCCGAGTATTTTACGGGGCTAACACAAGCCGATGGACCGTCCAAGAGTGAATAATAAGTCATGGCCAAGCCCCCCCTACCGCTGATCGTCAAGTGGAGAGACCTCGCTCAAGAGGGTCAGTTTTACACCGACATAGCCAAGGATTTTCCTGATTACACGGCTAGTCAGATCCGCCATTATTGTCTCGGACACTCCGGCGCCAAGGCTCCGGGTCCCATACAAAAACGCAGGCGTTGGTCCGACAACCCATGGCTCCAGGGGGAGAAGTCACCGCACGCCCTTTTGGACGAAAAGCAGGTCCGGGAGGTCTTGGGCGACTGGGATGAAGAGAAGGGCTATTGGCGTAACGCCGCCGGACACTGGGCCAAGCTTCTGAGAGTCTCACCGAGCACGATTCTGGCGGTCAGGCGCGGCGATACGTGGAAGCACCTTAACCACCCCAACGCCGGGCGCAAGAAGAAGTAGGGGACCGCCGCGGGGCCCTCGCAGGATTCGGCCAGGGCTACATACTGCGGCAGTCTTCCTCAAGGCGATCCCTGGCCCTTTCCGGGGACTGGATGTCATCGTAGAAGTCGTAGAGATATTCCACCGCGTCCCTTCGATTGTCCTCCTCTAACCCCTCTTGGCCCATGTACAGCGCCTCGAGATCCGCGCGAATCTCTACGAACTGGGCATAGACGAACTGGGCATAGACCGTGGAAAAGTCGAAGTTGGGGCGACAGAATCCCCGGTAAATCCGCTGCCGGACATTCCTGATGGGTAGGCCCTCGGTGGGCCTGGCGTACCTCGCCGACACAAAACCCGTCCAGTCGAAGTCGTAAGGGACCGGAACGTAAACACCTTCCGAATTCTGCAAGATCTCCGCATTGTGGAATTGCACCATCGACCAGTCGGTATTCCCGACCATGTACTGAAAGACTGCGAAGCGCACGGCCTGTTCAGTACCGAAGTCTCGTGGGCTAGCCTGGCGGACCTCCAGGTACGTCCCCCCCAACCGCTCGGCCATCGCCTCGCCTTCCTCCCTGAAGAACGCGTACCGAACTACTGGATCGTCGTCGTCTTCCCCGTCGGCGTACGTGACGAGGGCCAACCGCACACGGAAACTCTCATCGGTGAGGAGATTGAACGTACGGTAGACCAGATACTCCTCGAGAACGTTCTGTTCATCATCATCTCGGTCCCGGCAATGACTGACCAGCCTGATCCCGTTCTGCCCATCGAAGACCGTTCCGTCCATGCTATTCCTGGGAAAGTTGACTCGCAGGGGAGGGAACCGGCAATTCTCGAGCCTGTAGAGCCCACGGGTTCTGACCCGGATATCGATCGTGCGAGCCGTTCCTTCATCGTCGGTCAGCCTCAAGATCGCCGGTCGGTATTCGCTGTCCCGCGTCCGGTCACCCCGAAGGGCTCCATAGTCAGTCTCGATCGTAAATTCGATCAGCTCATGGGAGGAGAACAGACGCGGAACCTCTCGTTCGACGGGCGCCGAAGCTTGCCCGGCTGCCCTTCCCGCGGTGATCGAAACGAGGGCCGTCACACAACAAAGCAGAACGAGTTGGGCGTTTTTCATACTGGTTTCCTCCGCTTGGTTCGACTCCTGAGTGACCGTAACTCGGCGGCCTCAACGTGGTCGCCACCCTCGTCGCGAATCTTGTCCAGCATGACGCCGGGCTGCACACCGGGCTTGAGCCGGACCAGGTACTGGAGGATTGAAGCACCGTCCTGCCCTGGGATGATCTCGGCCAACCGCCACCGCAGGGTCATATCGTTGAGCGGGCCCTCCACCACTGCCTGTGCCTCGCCGGCGAGACTCGCGTGGATGAGTGAGAGCGCGTAGAGCTTCTTCTCCGTGTGAACGTCCGTCTCCTCGTCCAGGTATGTCTCGAGGCGAGCCACCCGGCCAACCATCTCCTGGAGATCCGACTGCGGCGTCGCGGCGAGGAGTGCCTCATCTCCGATCGAAATCGCCGTCCTGGCAGATCCCGGCCCGGCCAACACGTCTCCGAGCCCAAGAGAGGACGTACGGTGCAACTGATCCACATAGATATTGCCGAACTTCATCTTCCACAGAACCAGATTCACGGTATTGAATACCATTGACGCGAGAAGGGCCGTCCCCAGCCTTTGGCTTCCGGCCGCCAGGCCAACGCCGATGGCGAGAAAGACGTAGACCGCGTCTTTCGTGTCCTCCAGGGTTGTCCGGAACCGCACTGCAGCGACGATTCCGGCAAGGCTGAAGGCCAGGGCCACACTGGTCTTGACGATGATGACGATCCCAGTCACGGCGACCGGTAGGATGATCAACGTATGTACGACCGACTGGTCGTATCCGCCTCTTCGCTTGATGATGATATAGGTCCAAGCCACCGGAATCATTATGGCGAGCGCTCCAAGCAAAGAAAGGCCCTGGACCGCCAGGCCGGCCCAACCTTGAACATCTGCGTCTTCTTCCAGCGGGACACCGGCGAACGTCCGAGTGATCTCGTCAGTGAAGACCCCCTCACCGCCGGCTTCGATAATCGCTTGGGTCAGCCAAGGGTACGTCCACAGGAGAGCCGCCGCGGCGCCCAAAAGAACCACGTAATAGGCGAGAATTCGAGTCAGCGTCCGTGTGACTCCACCCCCACCTGGCGCCTTCTTCTTGGAGGTTTCCCCATTCCCGCGAATCTCACTCACCGTCAGTTCCCGGCACCGAACTCGGCGAGTAACTCGTCGTCCAGCTTATCGGCATACTCTGACGTCCAGAGGATGAGATCGATGAGCTCGCCCGGATCCAGGTCCGTGACAGGTCGCCCTGCAGTGAGGAAGACCACGTCATCGGCGTCTATGGAAAATGCCGCTCGGCCGAGAGAGTCATGAGCCAACTCGAGAAGGCGCTCATAGAAAGCGGACCCTGCGGTTTCGGGAACCCTCATGAGTGCGAGGCGGACCACGACGAGGCTTTCGGGACTCTCGGGGTCCTTCACAACGCTCACGGAGCCGGAGGCCGAACCCCGCTCGATCGGCTCCTCGAAGCCCACGGCGAGTGTCCCGTCCTCCAGCCCGTCCAGAATGCGGTCGACCAGTTCCATCAACGACATGATCTTGGGCATGACGCAACTTCCATACTGCCCGCGTGCGTGGCAAGCAGCCAGACGGCCCTACATCTCCTCCCACCAGGTACTGCCGACAGGCTCGAAGTGGCTCAATCGCTTGCCCGCCTGGAAGGCGTAGCAGCGATGGTAATCGATGTGGGTGCCGTCGTCGAGGGTGGTGCCGGTTCCGTTGCCGTCCAGGCCACCCACGACCAGCCCGTCGATCCTGTAGTTGTTGGGGGTGGTGACGATGTGGCCGGCGAGCAGAATGCCATTCCACTGGAGTCCGGCGGCCCCGGTAAAGTCCCCCGTCACAATCAGGATGCCCTGGCCGCAGGGGGGGGAAGAACTCAGGTTTCCGTTGAAGCGAGTCACAGTGAACGAATCCACCGGCAGAGCGCAGGACGGCCACGTATCCTCGTAGTCGACCGGGAAGGCAGGGTCGGTAAGGACGGCCCAGTCGATGCCGATTGCGTCGAGTGCCGCCGCCGCCCCGAGGGACACCACCTCGGGGTCTGGTCCATCGATCGGATCGGGAGGCTCGATGGTCACCGAGCCGGAGCCCATCATCAGGGCGGTGAGGTCCACGGAGGTCTGCGCGCACGCAAGCGCGCCCGCACCGTCGGTGCCGTCGATATGGGCATCGTGATCGACGTAAAGATCTCCGGTCACTTGGGTCATCATCGCCACATGGTTCAGCGCGACTTCCCGCTTGACGGCGTACTGATAGACGGTCCGGCGTGCCGCGGATCCAGTGAAGGTCGGATCGGTGTACACCCCTTCGGACCCGAGCAGGTAGAGCGTCTCAAAGTCATCGATCTCAGACACCAGCCGCGCGGTGACCACGGCGTCCCCACCCGCTATGGCGTACGTGGCGGTGTCTTCGTGAACGCCGATCTGCTTCCCGACGTAGGACCGCAGGCCGGCCCGCGCGATGGCGAGCGCAGTCTGCGTCTCCTTGGCGTGGACGGACAGGAGTGCCTCATTGAACACCACCTGGTAGCCGGCAGCGCCCGCCACCCCGATGCCAAAGAGGAGGAGGACGACCAACGCGAGCACGAACCCGCCCCTGGGGTCGTCGCCGACCTCGAGTCCACTGTTGCCGGTGTCGCGCCGGCTCAATTCTTGTTCCTCAGAGGAATGCCCACTGTCCACTCATAGGAGTAGGACTCGATGCCCCCGATGGAGTCGGTGGCGATGCCGGAAGCTATCACGCGAATGTTTTCAATATTAGCCACTGGTGCACCTGCGATCGAGTTTTGGTACGTGGAACTCGGCAGTCTGTACTGGAACTTCGTGTCGGGCGTGATGCCAGTCGCAAACTCCCGAAGCGTGTCTCCCGTAACCCCACGGTAAACCGCCAGCGTGATCGGATCGAGCTGCGATTCATCGATCTTGAACTCCACCTCCCGGTAGATCATGATGACCTCACCGAGTGTCGTGCCGCCGGCGATCAGGAGCCGCCCGAAGTCGTCGATGGCGCCCACCGTGTCGGCCGCGTTGAGCGTCAGGCATTGGTTGGCGTCGTTGGCGCCCGACGACACGAGGAGATTGGTCCAAGTGTCCGCAGTGTAGGTCCAGTTTCCGCCGGCATCCTGCCTGGCGTAGCCGGCCACCTCGGGTCCATAGATTTCGGAGAGGCCCGGCATGTACACGCGACCGTGCGTGATCTCGTCGTGGCAAACGCCTCCCATCGCGATCGGAAGGCGCACCACGAAGCGCCGGCTCTCGGCCGTGGTGACCCCACCGCCCGCCACCCCCCGGACTTCGGAAGCAATCAGGTCGGTCACCACGCGGAGATTGTCCTGAACACGCGTCCGTTGAACCACGGTGCGGTAGAAGTTGTTCTGCGTGAGGAAAACCGAGGCCACGAGAGCCACGATGACCGACGAAAGGGTGAGGGCCACGAGCGCTTCGAGGAGGGTGAAACCGGCCTCGCGACCTACCAGGGGCGGCCCACGAAGGCGACACCGCTGAAGGACGGCCCCGAGCCACTCGACGGGGTGCCCGATACCTGCACGTGCCGGATGATCGCCGTCGAGTCGCTCACCGTTACCGACCAGGTATACGTCCGTCCCCGGATCGACGACGAGGAGTTGGTCGTGCCGACGGTTAGGGTGGCGTAATCCACCAACTCCAGGCTGTCCAACCGCTC
Source organism: Longimicrobiales bacterium (assembly GCA_965219445.1). Lineage (GTDB taxonomy): Bacteria > Gemmatimonadota > Gemmatimonadetes > Longimicrobiales > Gaopeijiaceae > UBA822. The sequence goes on from CBDCNQ010000005.1 coordinate 1,341,863, forward strand.
CTGTCCCACGACCGCGAGCTCGGACCGCAGAGCCGCTCTCTCCATTTGCACAGACAGGGTTCCCGCCAGCCTCACGACGGCCAGCACTCCCATGGAGAAGATTACGAGGGCGCCGATCAGTTCGATCAGCGTGAACCCATCCGGCGATAAACGTTGAGTCTTGTGACGTCCTATGCTCAACGCGAGTCGATCCTTGAGGCTCCCATGATGTTGAAAAATACATCGTATACTGTCACTCCAGCGGCGAAGCTGGCCGTCCCGAGCGGAGACGCCGAGCCGCTCAGGTCACCTACACCCCGAGCATCGAAAGCTACACTGTCCCCGGTCAATTGAAGATTCAAAGAGTCGAGCGGAATCTCGTTGTCTCGACCAAACTCTCTCTCTACGAGCGTATCGCCCGACTCCCGCCTGATGAGGTAGCTCCCTCCAGTTTCATCAAAATCCACGATGACGACCTCCCTGCCCCTCACGGCACTTGTCCGTGCAAGACTCAGGTCCATCGCAAAAACCTGCGCCGCCCGTCGGGCTGCTGTTCGAGATTGGTAGCCCCAAAACATGGTGATGGCCAACATAAGCGTGATCGTGTAGAGAATGAGTGTGACAAGCATCTCGACCACAGTAAACCCCAACCGGGTCGATGAATCCTCACGACTCGCCACGACATCGCCGCCGATATGCCTCATGTACTTGACCGCTAACGCTCCTCCCGGTGCCGAGTCTCGTTCTAAAGATCGGCAGCCAACCGCCCCGACTCAACCATTTCGTGATCCCATTGCACGGCCGGACCGTCTCATTGTGAGGGCCCCGCCGCCCCGGGGCCACCCGTGGCCCTACGCGTAACTTCGCGCACGACGACAGCGAGTCCAGAAATAGAGACAGCGTCCTCCGCCCGTATCTCCTCCATGAGATCGCGGAAACGAGCGAAGTCACTCGTGCTCGCGTCGATCCCCCCGTTCCCGTCGGACGTCAGCGCCCGCCACGTCAAGCTATAGTGGGCGCGGCTCAGATCGTCAGCCAGGGCTTGAGCGGCCCGCTGTTCCCACCTTCCCTCCCCCGCCGAACGCAGGATTGCCTGCCGTAGCCACGGAACGTGGAAGAGCTCTGCTACTCGGAAGTATTCACGCCCTGCCAACAGCGGGCTAGCACCTGTTTCCTGGGCCACCCGCAGGATCTCGAGAAGTTGATCGAGAAATCGAAGTGTGATGAGGTTATTCGCAAGATCCGGCTCCGCGCCGTGCCGCTCGATCTCGGCCTTTCTTCCTTCGAATACGACTCGGTCATCCCCGGCCACGAACTCCTCGAAGTCGGCACGCAGCTTCCCCAGTCCGTCCCGGTGTCGCTCGATGATCGCGGTCGTGTCTAGATTCACCTCCACGTTGAGGAGAAGCCAGCGCGTCGTACGTTCCAGCACACGAGCGAGTCCCAGCAGCCACCGATAGGCGATACCGGACGACAGCCCATCTCCTGCGCTGTGGACGCGTCGGACCAGGGCAGTGTGGTCGGCAAGCCTCGCGGCGACCAACCAAGCCCAAGCGACCTCGGAAGGGGTACACCCCGTATCTCGCGCAACGCGATTCACGAACGTGGAGCCCATGAGATCGACGAGGTCGTTCGTGAGTTGGCAGGCGATGATTTGGCGGCGCAGCCGGTGGCGGCGGAGCCCCTCTTCGCCCGCCGCCTCCAATGCCGCGGCTGGAAAGTAGCTCCGTAGGTAATCTTCGGCCGCCGGATCGTCCGGGAGGTCGCTGCTCAGCACGCGACCCATCAGGTCGATCTTGGCGTACGCCAAGAGCACACAGAGTTCAGGGCGTGAAAGAGACTTGCCGCGCTCTTCGATCCGAGCCCCCAGCACCTCCCAAGTGGGGAGATTCTCGGCGGTCCGGTCGAGGCCCCCTGTCTTCTCCAGCGAGGACATCACATCACGAAAATCATCCAGAGAGTCCTTGGTTCGGAGTTCATCCAAGGATATTGCTAGGCTCTGGGCCTCGTTGTCCGCCACCACTAGTGTGGCAACAGAGTCAGTCAATTCCTCCAGAAGGCGATTGCGGCGCTCCTCATCCATGCCCCCGGATGCGACCGAGTACCCAAGGAGGATCTTCAGGTTGACCTCGCGGTCGGAGAGGTCCACCCCCCCGGAGTTGTCTAGGGCATCCGTATTGATTCGGCCGCCCCATAATGAGAAATCGACGCGGGCGCGCTGCGTAAAGCCGAGGTTGGCACCCTCCCCCACCGCTCGGCACCGCAACTCGTCGGAGTTGACCCGAACCGAATCGTTGGGCGGATCACCGGCGTCTGCATTCGATTCGTCAGGGGTCTTCACGTAGGTGCCGACACCTCCGCTCCAAAGCAGATCGGCGGGCGCACGGAGCACGGCCTTGATCAGCGACTCCCCGTCCAGGGCTCCCGAATCGTCCGAAACGCCCAACGCCGTCTTGGCCTCGGGCGTAAGATCCACCTGCTTGGCACCCCGTGGAACGATCATCCCGCCCTCGCTCATGCAACTCCGATCATAGTCCTCCCAGCTCGAGGGCCCGAGACGAAGGACCCTCTCCCGCTCGCGGAATGCGATCTCCGGATCGGGAGCGGGATCGATGAAGACATGCCGGTGGTCGAACGCAGCGATGAGCTTGATATGCTTGGAGAGGAGCATTCCGTTTCCGAAAACGTCACCACTCATGTCCCCGATGCCCACGACCGTGAAGGGCTCAGACTGAATATCCTTCCCCCGCTCACGGAAGTGGCGCTTCACGCACTCCCAGGCGCCGCGTGCAGTGATCCCGACCGCCTTGTGGTCGTATCCCTTGGACCCTCCCGACGCGAACGCGTCCCCCAGCCAGAATCCGTATTCAGCCGCGACGGCGTTGGCCACATCGGAATACTGAGCAGTGCCCTTGTCTGCAGCGACCACCAGGTACGGATCGGGCTGGTCCCAGCACACGACGTTGTCAGGCGCCACTGTCGTGCCGTCAACGTCCAGGTTGTCGGTGAGGTCGAGCAGGCCCCGTATCAAGGTCTCGTATTGTCCCCGGACCTCGTTGGCCATCTCCTCCGGGTCGTCCAGCGTCCGAAGGGTAGTGAAGCCCCCCTTCGACCCGGCCGGGACAATGACCGAATTCTTGACCATCTGTGTGTTGACGAGTCCGAGGATCTCCGTGCGAAAGTCATCGCGGCGATCACTGTAGCGAATCCCTCCGCGCGCAACGCCCGCCCCACGTAAATGAACCCCCGCAACTCTCGAGGATCGCACCCACACCTCGTAGAGTAGCTTTGTGGGCGTGATGTCCTGGAGCTGTCGTGCTGCGATCTTGAGCGATATGTACGGCACGCCCCCCGATCGGTGTGTCGGAGTCCGTCCTCCGTACCGGAAGTAATTCGTGCGTACGGTTGCGGTGAGGAGCGCCGACATCCCTCGAAGCGCCCGATCGTCGGCGAGAAGCGACACCGACTGTATGAGATGCGTCAGAAGCGATGTGAGATCGTCGACGAGTTCCCGACGCCGATCGAGGGACCCTCCGTCGTTACCGAACTTCGCCTCGAAAATATCGAAGAAGACCCGTGCGATACTCGGGTGGGATTGCAGCGCAGTCGGAAGAGAAATGTGACTCGGGACTACGCCCAGCTGGAACGCGTATGCGGCGTACGCCCGCAGGACGTCCACCTCCCGCCAGGAGAGTCCGGCGAGAAGAACGAGGGCGTTGAGCGTGTCGTTGGTGGCGTCGCCACGCCGCACCGCGAGAATGGCCTCGGCAAGCAGTGTCCCGTGGTCGTCGACATCCAGCGGAAATCCCATGGAGTCCTGCACGGAGAAGGAGTAGATGACAGCAGCCAGGGTCTTTGGACCGCTGATTGGGTAGGGCGTTACGGCGATCACGCGCAGGCCCGCGTTCTCCAAGATCGGCATGAAGTCCGAGAGGATGAGCCGTTCTCCGCGGAGATAGAGCTTGAGGTGGGTCGTGGGACCGACGGCCTCGGCGTCAACATCAATCTCCTCGGCGTCACCGTGGTCAGACTCGGGCTGTCCAGGATCGTCCCTGTCCGGGCCGACTTCATGATTGCGAGAAAGCGAGATCGAGACCATTCGATCGTCGGCTCCCATCGCCTCGAGCTCCAGAATATCCTGAACCGCGACGTCGGGATCGGTCGACGCCTTGTACTCAGGGCTGAACGCCTCTCCATAGCGTCCCGCGAGACGCTGGGCTTCATCGGCGGGCCGCACACTCTCGAGAGCGCTCCGCACACGGTCGGACCAGGATCGAATGATCTCGGTGACCTCAGCCACGAGGTCACGACCCTTCACCCCAGCCACCGACTCCGCGCTGGCAGCCAGATGGAAATGGAGCCGGGCCTGGTCTCCCTCGCCGAGCGCCAAATGGTAGTTGAGAACTTCAGCCTGAAAACGTTTGATCAGCGCTTCTTCAATAGCCCGGCGGACCTCGCCTGAAAAGCTCTCCTTCGGAAGGATCACCATGGCCGAAACGCCCCGGCGCAGGGGATCCTCGCGCAAAGTCACGTGAACATCGTCCGTGTGGTACGACGTAAGCACGGTCTGGATGTCGGCGGCGATCTGGTCGACCGAAGAGAGAAAAAGCTCCTCCTTCGGCATCGAGCTGAAGATCGTGTTGATTTCCTTGTAGTCGTGCGAACCCTCTTGCGCATCCAAACCCTCGAGGATCACCTGGAGCTTGCGCCGGAGAATGGGAATCCTGTTGGCGTCCTCTCCGAAGGCCTTGGACGTGAAGAGACCGAAGAAGCGGTGTTCCCCTACGACCTCGCCGTCGGCCGAGAGCTTCTTGACTCCGATGTAGTCCATCCGAGCCAGTCGGTGTACGGTCGAGGGCTCGTTGGTCTTGGTGATGACCAGATGGGGCCCTCCCGTCACCAGATCCCTGGTGCCCGGATCGGTTTCACTGACGAGAACCGGCTCGGCGAAGGAGGACTCAGCCTCGTTCCGGAGCACCCCGAGGCCCGACCCCGGTTGCACGACGATCGCGGGACCGGCATCGAGTTCCACGATGTTGTATTCGCGATAGCCCAGAAACACGAACGCGCCATCCCGAATCCAGCGTAGGAACGCCTGCACCTCCTCCAACTCTTCACGTAGCTCGGGTAGCAGCCCCACGCTTTCGGCAAGCATGACCACGGTACTATTCACCGCATCGATCATGGGGTGGAAGTCGTCCGTGACTCGGATCACATCCTCGAGGCGCCGGCTCGCCTCGTTCCGGAGGTACTCCTGCATACCGGCGTCCATGGTGCGCGTGATCTCACAGTGTACGAAGGACTCGTTGCTCTCACCGTTCTTAGAGGGTCGAACGCTGACGATGTCACCGTTCACGTCCCTTTCCATGTGTATAACCGGGTAGATGAGATGCTCGATCGACAAGCCTTGATCGTGCAAGAACCCGCGCAGAGAATCCACGATGAAGGGTCGCTCGGACATGCTGGTCCTAAGGACCGTCACCGGCGCATACCAACCCTCGTTTTCCACCTCGGGGTTGAAGACCTCGACGTCGACACGGTCCGGCTGGCTGTTCTGCAAGAACCGCCACGCACCGAGGGTCACGTGGGCGTGGGTATCCGCACTTCGCGCCTGAAGAAACTGCTTCGGGGCCTTGGAAAGGAAGATCTCGGCGAATGCGACCACGGACTCCGCCTCGGTCGGATCGACCTGCCGCTCTAGTTGGCGGCAAACCGCGTCGATCGTCGGAAACCCTTCACGGATGCGGCGAACCGTCGCGCCGGAGGTGTTGCTCATGGGTACGCTGGTCTGAGCTTGTTCGCTTTGGGACCGCGATCAATGGAGGAAGTGAAGGCTCTTTCACCGTGCACTTGAAAGATAGAGACGCGTGACTGGCCCGTTCAACCCTGATCGGCGCAAGCTCGACCCGTTCAGCCCTGGCCGATGCACACCCGGATCTTCTAGCTTTGAGGGCCGATCCTCGCTTCGACCTTAGAAGGGTGATCGGAGAGGGGGGTGGGTCGCGCACATGGCGCTTGTGCGCGTTCAGACAAGGAACGACGACGAGGCGTAGCAGAGCTACTCCGAGGAGGAGAGACGCAGGATCAACCGCACAACCGCCCTGTGCCCACGAACATGAAGGGCATGACCTTCCACGTTGAAGGGTTGCGGTGGCACGACCCCATCTCCGTTGTTGGAGCTCCTAGCCGTAGCGAATGCTATGGCGTCGTCGCTCCGCCTAGGAGCTGGGACCGTGGCATCCGCAACGCGAGCCACCCCCCTCTCCGATCACCCGTCTAGGCACCCGATGCGCTTTCTTCATGCGGCCGACATACATCTGGACTCACCGTGTTCGAGCCGGTCGGAGACGGTCCGCCAACAGCTGAGAGCCGCATCTCGCTTGGCCTTTCGGCGACTGGTCGATCTGTCGCTCAGCGAGCGTGTGGATGTCTTGCTGATCGCAGGTGACCTCTTCGACGACGAACGGCTCTCGTTTCAGACCGAACGCTTCTTGCTCGAGCAATTGCATCGCCTGGACAGCGAGGGTATTCCGGTCGTCTACGCCACGGGAAACCATGATCCGGGACGAGAGGGACTACGCTCCGTCGAATTGCCCTGGCCGAGTAACGTGACCGTTGCTCGAGACAGGACGCCGGTACGCATTGCCATCGAGGATTCCGGCCGCGAGTCCGGAGGTCGAGCGCCTCGAGGTATGGTTACAGCGGCCGGCCACGAATCCGCGACCGAGGCGGGCGATCTTTCCACGGTCTTTCCAACCCCGGCGGGCCGTCTCCCCGAGATCGCGGTGCTCCACACCCAGGTCGTAGATTCGCCGGGGTCGGCGGCGCACCAGAGCTACGCGCCATCCCAACTCGAAGGACTCCGGACGTCCGGCCACGACTATTGGGCGCTGGGGCACGTCCATAAGCGCTCGGTCCTGTGTGAACACCCTGGCATCCACTACCCGGGGAACCTGCAGGGGCGCACACATGGAGAACGGGGCGCGAAGGGTTGTCTGCTCGTCGATGTCCACCCGGGAACACCACCTGATGTCGAGTTCAAGAAGCTAGCGCCGATTCAGTGGGAGGATGTCGAGGTACGCGACCCGTCCGATGCGACGACGCTCGATGCGTTGCTTGAGATGATCGCAGAGGAGTGGTACGGCGTGACCGGGGGTGAGACCGACACCGACTGGATCGGCCGTATTCGAATCTCGGGCGCGACGCCTCTGTGGCGGGAGTTGTCCCAGGACGACGACCAGAACCATCTTCGCGACGAACTCGCGTACCGTCTCGGTCTGTTGGATCTGACGCTCGAGCTCGGAAGCCTTTACCCCGTAGTTCAACCCGACGAGCACCGAGCGCGCGAAGACGTTCTCGGCCAGACTTTGCGGCTGGTACAAGACGTCCGCTCCGGCGCCGCCAGCCTCACCGGTCTTTCGCCCGAGCAGCTCATAGGGCTCGACGAGCCCGAGCGGCTCCACGAATACGTCCAGGAACTCCTCGACGACGGTGATGTGGAGATCCTCGCCAGGATGCGCAAACGCGTGGCGGAGGGTCGATGAAGCTCGAGCGGATCCAGGCCCGGGCGTTCGGACGATTCGAAGATTTCGATTCGGGATCCGCTCCGCTGGGTGACCTCAACGTGGTAATAGGCCCGAACGAGGCGGGAAAAACGACGTTCTTCCACATTCTGCACTCGATCATCTTCGGCCTGTATCCCGCCGCCAAGGACCAGCACCCATATACCCCCTGGAGTGGCCGCGACCTCGACGTGGAAGCGAAGGTACGGCTCGACAGCGGGGAAGAATGGACCATCCAAAGGAAACTGGTCGGATCTCCCATAGCGCGGCTGACGCGAAACGGAGGCGTCGAAAACCTCCGAAACCAGACCCTGGCATGCGCGAACCATGTGACGCGAGAGGTCTTCCACCAGGTCTTCGCTTTGACGCTCATGGAAGTCACCTCACTCGAGTCCCACGCCTGGTCTGAGATCCAGGACCGGCTGATCGGCGGAATGGGGGCCCGTGACCTGGTACCGACTCGCTCAGTGGCCGAGGCGTTAGAGACAGAAGCCGGACGTCTCTGGCGCCCGAGCCGCCGGGGAACACAAGAGATCCGCGTCCTCCGGGAGCGGATTCGCGGCGCCAGGGCTGCGCGTAGCGAGGCCCTCGAAGCCGATCACGTCCTACGAGAGTCGATGCGGGAGTTGGAGCAGGCAGAGGAGACGCTCAGAGCCACACGCGCCGAAAGAAAGCAGAAGCGCCTCCTGATCGAACGGATCACACAACTTCTTCCCATCCGGAAGCGATTGGATCAGGCCGCGAGCCTCGAAACGGAGGCCGGACCCCCTGGCGCACTCGACGGCCTCCCCGCCGATCCTTCGGCAGAACGCCAACGGCTCGTCCATGAGGTCGCCACGTTGCGTGAACGCCTCGGAAAGACACAGGCCGAGGCGGAGGAGCCTCAGGCGCGGGTCAAGGCGTTCTCGTCCCACCACCAGGTCCTTCTGGACGCGCGTCGTGGTATCGAGGAGATCAGCGGCGCCGCCGCGGCCGCGGGACCGGTGAGCACCCGCCTCAGCACTCTCGATCAGGAGATCCGAGATCGGCAACGCCGGATCATGTCGGACACTCCCAAGATCTTCGAACGAACGCTTACTTCTCAGGAGGAATTCACCCTGCGGACGCTCGAGGTGCGCGATCTCCACGATCGCGTTCGGGACGCCAGCGCCGCCCGGGACCGGGTCCGCGAGCATGCCATTCGTGGAACCCTGGGTGGAGCGCTGCCGGAAGCGTCCCCAAGTACCCTCGTTGCCGGCCTCGTCGCGGGCGTGGCGGCAGCCGTGTTGCTGGGCTGGCCGGCGGACGTCCCATGGGCGAGAGGGCTCGGTGTTGTCCTGGCGCTGGCCGCCAGCATGGCGTGCGCTCGTTGGTGGATCCTTCGCCAGGCCCGACGCGACGGTGCCCTCGGAGAGCGTGCCGGGTCGGATGACGGTGCCAGGCTGACGCGGGAGTCCGAAGAGGCGGCCGCGGTCGTTCAGAATTTCCTCTCAGGCCTGCCCGTTCGTACGGACGTTCTCGCTGGAGCGGGATCTGAATACGTGACGACGCTCACGCGGCTTCAGGAGTTGCTGGAGGAGCTTGATACACGAACCAGAGAGACGGACGAAGCGAAGGGCACACTCGAGAGGATCGATGACCGGCTCGTCGATCTCGGCCTCCACCTTGGAGTAGAGCTCCCGCGGGCCAGCGCAGCCGCGATCCACGTTCTCCAGACCCAGCTGCGGGAGGCGGAGCGGGCGCAGGAGGCATCGAGGGGGGCCAGTGCCGAGCTCGAGCGCCTGAACCGCCGAGAGGCCGAGCTCGAAGCGGAGTTGGCCAGCCGGACGCAAGCCCTCCAGTCGTTGGACCAGGCGCTCCGCGCTCTGGGTGGTGAGGACGTCGAGGCCAGCCTCGAGGCCGCGATGCGAATGCGGAGAGCCGGTGAGAAGGCCACGGAACTCCGCGCCGATCTCGAGCGGTCCCATCCAAACCTCGACGCCTTGATCGATCGTCTAGCAGAACTCGACGATGTCGATGGGGACCAGGCAGGGGACGACACCCTGGTCCAGACCAAGATCAGGGTCGAGGAGCTGTCGGATGGAATCGAGACGCTGGCTGGGCAGGTCCAGGATCTCCAGAACAGGTACGAGAGGGCGGCGGAGCGGGCGACGGCAGATCAGATCGATGGGGAGATCGATGCGCTTGGGAACGAGGTGCGGCGTCTCGAGCGCGAGCACGACCGCAAGATCGTCCTCGCCCATGCCGTGCGGGAAGCGGATCAACGCTTTCGGGAGGAGAACCAGCCCGACGTCGTTCGTAGAGCCTCCAGCTACCTCGCCACGGTTACCGACGACCGGTACGACCGCATCATGGTTGGCGACTCCGGTGAGTTCCAGGTCCGACGGTCATGCGACAACGGCGCGGGGGACGCGGGGGCTACCGTGGCTGCGGACAGCCTCTCCACCGGAGCCAGGGAACAACTCTATCTAGCCATCCGCCTGGCGATCATGAGTCACCTCGACCACGACCGTGAGCGCCTCCCGGTGTTCATCGATGAGGCCTTCGTAAATTGGGACGCAGCGCGACGGGGGCGGGGCTTTCAGCTGCTGCGAGAGCTCTCTAAGACGAGGCAAGTCTTTGTGATGACGTGTCACGAACGGTGGGCGGAGGAGTTGATTCACGCGGGCGCGAACCGGGTGGATCTCACATGACATCTCCGCCGGAGTCCGGCGGATACGCCCTTCCGCTGCACGTTGAGGAATACGGCGACGGGGACCGGCAGATCATGCTTCTCCATGGCTTTGGTGCGAACTCATACACGTGGCGAGGTTGGATTGGGGGGCTGGCGAAGGAACACCGGGTATGGTCTGTGGAGCTGAAGGGCCACGGTTCTGCGCCTGCGCCGCCCGACGACCTCTACTCGATCCACGATCATGCCGACCTCGTGCACCGGCTGATCGTTCAAAAGAATCTCCAGCAACTGACCCTTGTAGGCCATTCCTTGGGTGGGGGCGTGGCACTGCTCGTAGCGCTTCTACTCCTCGAGGAGGAGCGCCTGGAACGGCTGATTCTCGTGTCGAGCCCGGCCTACCCACAGCGCCTGCCCCTATTCATCGCCCTGGCCGGGCGAGGGCGCCTGGCAGAGTGGGGCCTCCGGTTATTCCCGAAGCGTCTCCTCATTCGTTGGGTCCTGCGCTCAATCGTCTTCGACCGGGAGCGTGTGACGGACGCTCAAGTCGAGGCTTACGCAGAACCACTCTTCAGCCCCGCCCACCGCACGGCACTCATCAAGACCGCTACGCGGATCATACCTCCCGATCTCGTGGACATTACTCGGCGCATTCCCGAAATCGACCTGCCCACGTTGCTCCTCTGGGGAAGGCACGACTGGGTGGTCCCCCTAGACGTCGCGGAGCGGCTCGTCACAGCCCTTTCAAGAGCGGAGCTCGAAGTCATGGAAGAATGTGGGCATATGCCTCCGGAGGAGTTGCCGAAGGACTCGCTGGAGATCGTCCTGACGTTTCTCAGGGGCGGACAGGGCGATCCGCCGCCACAAACCCGGGACACGTCAGAACCGGCAGAGGCGGATACTTAGGGAAGCGTGTGTCCTCCGTCGAAAGTGCACAGCGGTAAAAAATCGATCCCCGCCGATTCTCGATGCGCCGGGCGAAAGTGCACGTACTGCACAGACCCACGGTGCGGCGTCCCCCACCCGCATCCTTTGGGTTCATGGCCGGATGCCCAGGAAGGCTACCTGCCGTTCGGATCGTCCTCCGCGATGAGAGAATAGGTTTCCGTTCCCACAGAGCGTGCACAGGTCGGAGACGGTAATGCACTCGGGCGGTACACCGGAGGCCTTCGCCTGTTGGGCCAGCATTCGCTATCCGGTTCGGATCTGTTGTGATCATTGAACTTACGGGGTTCGCTGGCCGGATTCCCGCCAATTGATTCCCGCCAATTGGATCAGCGGCGAACTCTGCGGCGGCTGGCGAGCGCCTGCCTGAGCTGTCCCTCGTCGGCCCGCTGGTAGCGCAGACTGCCAAAGCTCCGAATCGCGGCAAGAATCATGATGGATCTTATAAGTTACTGTGGTACCACGATATACATATGCTATCTCTTTGGTTGTCCCCTTTTCATACCCATTTTTAGGAACTGGATTCCAAACGACCCTAGCGGACCTTGGCGGACACGTCGGCCACCCGATTGCCATCTTTGACTACCTACCCAACCTCACTGAGCGCCATGTCACCCCCATTGGCGTCGGCTGTCGGGCGACTCCGCTTCAGCCGATGTCGAATGCAAATTGGCGAGCTGCCGAGGGGATGGTGAAGGAGCGAAGCGTGCCGGAGGGTGGATTGTCGATGGCCCCTGTCCTCTCTGATTGCGGACTACAATAGATGGTTAGTGTTTCAGATCACTCCGCGTTGCCACGGCTCGCGGCGATCTGTTCTCGGATCCACGCATCCACTTCGGACTCGATCCAGCCGACGGCGCGCGCGCCTAGCCGGATCGGTTGGGGAAAGCTCCCGTCGGCCACCCGCACGTAGATCGTGCTCCGCGCCAGCCCGGTGCGGGCCTGCACTCGAGGTAACCGCAGGACGCGCGCGGGCGCGTCCATGCCCTGTTCCATTGCTCTGGTCATCGGTCTGCCTCCGTTCTGTTCGGTGAAGAATTCCGGGGCGCGTTGCCCCGGGAGGGAACAGGGGCCACATGGGCCTGGCGGCAGGCTTCGATGAACACGGGGACCTGGCAGGCCATCGCCAGCCTCGGTGATCGGCCAGGACGGAGCTGACGCACCGGGTTGAGATAGCCCACCGCCTGCAGGTCGAACGTCGACGGCTTCAGGCCCGTGCGCTCGAGGGATGCATCCACTCGCGATTCGAAGTGCTTCGTCAGCGTCTCCATGGCAGTTGGGGTCGAGATCCGGCATGTGAGGACCCGTTCATGCACTGCGGCGCGTGGCCGAGCGCGACCGGATGCCGCCTCGGAGGGTGGTGCTAAGTGAGTCGAGGGCCGGCCGACGGATCGCGGCGAAGGGCTGCACCGTGCGGTGCATTGACATCGATGCCGGCAGGGCGGCCAGTGCGGGCGGCCGCGACTAGAAGCTGACACCACAGGGGAGCCATGAGATGTTTCGACCGCAGGATCGAACCGGGCCTGCGGCCGGCCGCGCGACAAAGCCGCGCTGGCCCACCGCATGCGGGACGGCCATCGCCCGGAGTACGACGCTCGCAAGGACACGCGGCGCGCCGGGGACACTACTCGAACTGTCCGCGTCTACCAGCGCGCGGTGAGTCGGCCCACCAGGCTGTGGTCGGCGTCTCCCCGGCCCAAGCTCTCGCGGCGCTGGGCGTCGAGGCCGAACTGGAAGCTCATGGCGCCACCCTGCACGACAGCCAGGCTGTAGCCCAGCCGGTAGGCGCGCCCGTACTCGGAAGTCGTGACGCCGAACCTCGGCGTCCCCACGAGCCGGCTCCCGACCGGCAGCGCGTAGCCGAGCTCGGCGTCGAGGCGGTTGCCCGATCCCGGGCCTGCTGCCCCGAGCCCCGCCATCGTATCGCGGCCCCAGAGCGCGTCGGCACCGCTCATCGCCTGCCCGCCCCACGACGGCGCCACCCGCGCCGTCAGCCCCAGCGGCGTCTGTGGCGTCGGGTCGTAGCTGAACGACACCGACACACCCCGTTCCCTGAACCCCTGGGCCTGGTGCGCGAGCAACATCCGCACGCGCACGTCGACCGACAGTCCGGTGAGAGGATCCGCTGCGATCAGGCTTGCGGCGACGTCCGCGCCCGCGCCCGTCTCCGCGTCCCCGCCGTCGCGCCTGAGCCCGACCTCGAAGCTCGGCCGGAGCGCTATGCCGTGTCCGAAGACGTAGCCCCTCGAGGCCTCGAGCGCCGTCCGCACACGCGTCACCACCGCTTCGGTCCCAGCCAGTCGGCCTGCCGGACCGTCCACGGCCTCGCTGCCCGTCCCGACCCACAGCGCGTCCGCCTTGAACGCCAGCCCGAACCCGCCGACACCGGCATCGACCAGATCGCCCCTCACGCCCCCGGCGAGCATCGACATCGAGAGCCCGCCCTTGAGAGCGACGGGAGCCGCGAGAGACGTTGGGAGAGACAGTGCCTCGCCCGGCGTCAAGCTCAGCGAGCCCCTCCCGTATCCGGTCACGCCCCAGAGCGTGACCCGCTCCGTCAGCTTGTAGCCCACCCACGGGTGGAGCCCCGTGACCGACGAGGCCACCTGGCCGACATCGGCTCCCTGGTAGCCGCCCAGGCCGCGCCGGTGCGAGAGCATCAGCCCCGCCATCAGCGGCCCCTTAGCGTAGTCGGCGCCGAACATCGTCGTGCGGACCCCGCCGTCGAGCGACAGCTCGCCGTCCCGGCCGCTGAAGCGCGACTCCATCCCGCGGCTCCAGAGCGACACGCTCGCGCCCCCGCCCGTCTCGCGGTTCAGCACGAACCCCGAGCCCATCAGCACGTCGCCGCCCCCGAGACCCGTCCGCAAGAGTTCCGCACCGCTCAGATCGGACTGGACACCCCTCGTATCCCGGGCGCCCGCAACTGCGGTGGACTGAAGCCGGCTCAGGAAGTTCCGGCCCATATCGCGCTCCATCCCACGCCTGAGCTCACGGCCCGCGAACCGGCCCCGGAAGCCCGAGGCTCTGGACGCCTCCAACCGCTCCTCCACCTGCTCCATCACGTCGATGTCGAATGCAAATTGGCGAGCTGCCGAGGGGATGGTGAAGGAGCGAAGCGTGCCGGAGGGTGGATTGTCGATGGCCCCTGTCCTCTCTGATTGCGGACTACAATAGATGGTTAGTGTTTCAGATCACTCCGCGTTGCCACGGCTCGCGGCGATCTGTTCTCGGATCCACGCATCCACTTCGGACTCGGACGGGGACGTGACGATCACGCTGGCGGCGGGGCGCGAGTGCGCGACGTCCGGTGCGATCTGCACCAAGGGCGAGAACCGGCGGCAGTTGACCAACAGCCCGTCGGCGACGGTGGCCGGCCCGGTGGGCATCTCCGTGGCGGATGCGCGGGTGGAGGAAGGCGCGGGCGCCGTGCTGGAGTTCGCGGTAACGCTCGAGCGGGCGGCGGGCGGGGCGGTGACGGTCGACTACGCCACGTCGGACGGCACGGCTCAGGTGGGCGTGGACTACACGGCGGCGAACGGGACGCTGACGTTCCGGGCGGGCGAGTCGTCGAAGACGGTCGAGGTCGCGGTGCTCGACGACTCGCACGACGAGGGCGAGGAGACGATGACGCTCCGGCTCTCGCATCCGTCGGAGGGCCGGCTGGCCGACGCGGAAGCGACCGGGACGATCGAGAACACCGATCCGCTCCCGCGGGCGCTGTTGGCTCGGTTCGGACGGGCGACGGCGCTTCACTGAAGCGGAGTCGCCCGACAGCCGACGCCAATGGGGGTGACATGGCGCTCAGTGAGGTTGGGTAGGTAGTCAAAGATGGCAATCGGGTGGCCGACGTGTCCGCCAAGGTCCGCTAGGGTCGTTTGGAATCCAGTTCCTAAAAATGGGTATGAAAAGGGGACAACCAAAGAGATAGCATATGTATATCGTTGTACCACAGTAACTTATCAGATCCATCATGATTCTTACCGTGAATCACGCCACCGGTACTCTGCCGAGACGTCATGTTCGCGCTGGTTGCGGACGACGTGCTGTACATGAAGGTGGATGACCAGACTCGCGGCGCCTTTGAAAACGCAGGGTCGGTCCCGTTCATCTACTACGCGAAGAAGGGAAGCCCGGCGACCATGTCATACTGGGAAATGCCTCCCGAGGGCTTCGAGTCCTCGGACCGCGCTAGGCACTGGGCGCGACTCGCGCTGGAAGCGGCCTCACGGACGAAGCGATGATCGCCCCTCGACGAGTCCTCTTGCCGGCGTTGTTCTGGGTGGCTGGCTTGGTTCTTGGACTCGCCGTCCCAGCCGTTCCCGCACAAGGACAGGATCCGGTGCCGGAAACGGAGGCAGAAGCGGAACTTCAGGACCCGATTCCCGCTGTGCCCCCTGGGGTCCCCCGGGTCTTCTTCGACTGCCGAGGGCCCCGGTGTGACAGTCGGTATTACCGAACGGAGATCGGCTGGGTCGCATGGGTCCGGGACCGCCAAGACGCGCACGTCCACGTGATCATGACCAGCCAAGGGACGGGAGTCGGAGGACGTGAGTTCATCCTGGATTTCATTGGCAATGGGCGTTATCAGAACTATGAGACACGTAGCCTCTATCAGTCGCTGCCCACCGACACACAACGTGAACAACTCGATGGGGTCACGCTCACCCTAGGCCTTGGGCTGGCACAGTTTGCCACCGGATCTGGCTTTCGAGACATCGTCGAGCTTTCGGGGATTGCGCCCGTCGGCGAAGTCAACGCGAACCTTGACGCGCCTCCGGAAGGGATACTCTCGCCAGATGAGGTGCAGGACCCGTGGGACCTCTGGGTCTTCCGCATCAACGCGAATGGGCGTTTCGACAGCGAGTCCACGCAGCAAGAGTTCCGGGGGCGGACTGGGTTCCGGGCCTCACGCGTGACGCCGACATGGCTCCAACGCTACAACTTCAACCTGAGCTACAGGGAGCAGGAATTCGAACTGAGCGATGGCTCCCGATTCACCGACGAGCGATACGACTGGAGTGTCTCGTCCCGCGTCGTATACTCGGTCGCAGAACATTGGTCGATGGGGTTCAGCTCCAACGTGGGTCGCAACACGAGCAGAAACCAACAGGTCTGGGGCCAATTCAACCCCGCGGTGGAGTACAGTTTCTTCTCCTATGATGAGGCTACCCGCCGCGCCCTAACAGCATTCTTCGAGATCGGCCCCGTGTATCGGGACTATTTCGATGAAACGATCTTCAACGAAACAGAGGAGCTCCGCTTCGAGCAAGCACTCACTCTTGAGTTTTCGCAACGCCAGCCCTGGGGCAATGCTTCCATACAGCTTCGGGGGTCGATGTATCTACACGACCCGTCGGCAAACAACATTTCTCTCGACGGCTTCCTGAGATTCAGGGTTGTGAGGGGACTGGACTTGAACGTGGGTGCATCGTACTCGAGAGTCCAGGACCAGCTCTATCTTTCGGGGGAAGGCCTGACCGATGAGGAGCGGCTGTTGGAGCTTTCGCAGCAGCAGACCGATTATGAAGCATCGGTGAACTTCGGACTCACCTTTCAGTTCGGCTCCATCTTCAACAACGTCGTAAACAACCGGTTCCCGGGTGGCGGAGGCGGTTTTAACTGAGCCCGACCCTCGCTCCTGAGCCCCGGCATACCCGTTAGCGCACGGGAATCGATACCGACAGCTGACTCGTGAGCACCCAGGCATCTTGTAGGGTTAGAGGTGCCTCCGGTGCCAGAAGGAAATCGTTCCGGGCGGCATCGAGCACGGCTGCTTGGACTGGGCTCCATGCTACCCCCGGCCGTCCGGTCCCCGTCGTCACCCGACCCACATATCTTACCTCGAAATCCGATACGCCCATGTGTAGGCCCCAGCTAGGCGTCCACTCCATCCAGCTCTCCCTTTGATTCCGGCGCTCCTCGGCGATGTTGTCGAACTGCTCCAGGTCGTATCGGATCGAATGAAGTTCTAGACCGAGCCCGAAGCCGCCCCACGTGTAGTCCTGGCCCACACCCATTCTGATCGTCGCATTCGAGAAGAAAAACTCATTCTCGACAGTCTTTTCACCCACCAGTACGCTGCCGCCACTGGCGGTTACCGTGTCAGCCCCGGCCTCGGCCCAGGTATCGCTCCATATCGGCTCGAACACGAGGTCAATCCCGTAGGTGGCTCCCTCTCCAGTCCTAGAGAGCCCGACCCCGAAGTCATACGCCCAAGAGTTGCCTGGGTCTCTAGGGATGTTCTGGATCGCGTAGTTGGGGATTTTTGGATGGGATTTCTTATTCACCGTCGCGATCGTACCGAACTGCCATCCGCTCCTGGTGAGTGGAAGGGTGTACCCCAGGTGGACGCCCGTGGTCTCGGTCTTATCCTGATTCGTCTCTACCCGCGTTACCCATTCCCAGAATATCTGGTCATCGTTCCACACGTTGTCCAAGTAGCTGACGTCATGTGTCATGTCGAAATTACTGTGCACGACAACGGCCTCGAACGTGCTCCTATTCTCCTTCCGTCCGACAAGGCCCAACCTCAGGTCCACGCTCGATCCGGTCTGGTCGATTCGCTGACTCAACGCGTAGAGATGCTCTACGCCGTCTACGGCGCCGAGACCAGCCCAGGCCGCGCTTGCCGCAACTGAAAGCCCTGTTTCGCCTAGGGTCCGACCGACGTACCCGTGGAGGTAGAGGTTCGTGGCCGATTGTTCGCGCAGGGTCTGGTCGACTTGGGGTCCCCACCAAATCCCGAAGATCCGGTCACGATCTGCAGCCCGTAGCTCTTGGAGAGCGAAGCTCCCACCACCGAACCACGTGTCAGATCCCGCAAGGATTGAAATAGGAAGTGTCCGACCTGAGCCATTCTGGTCCGAGATCGAATAGAAGGTGGGCGAGCTTATGAGTTCCGCTTCTCGGATACGAGACCCTTTCGCCGGGTTCATGAATGGGTCCAGGAGGTGATCGTCGAGAGCGATGTGAGTTCCGCCTAACGCGAGATTGTTCGATGGGTAGAGAAGGAACTGATCACCATCTGCGACTGGCACCGATTTGATCGGGATCAGCTGCGCTTCGACCGGAACGCCGAGGAAAAGACACCCAAACACGAAGGTGGCGGCGAACGTGCCCAGCACCGTATTCTGCACCGACGCGTGATTTGTCATTCCCCTCTGTCTCCTTGGTTCTGATTTGCGCGTTCGATGAGGCGGGTAGAGCGTCCCGCCTCCGCACAAGAACGACCCGGAGAGAGACTCTGTGACATCCACGCCCGTCACGGCCCCATCAGTCGTCCACGAATCCCGCTGCCGCCCCGGAGGTGATGACAGTGTCGGCGAATCGATCCGCATGCCGTGCTCTGCCAGTTCTGATGTTGCTGTGGTTGCCACTAGCGGGCGCAGCTCAGTCCTCGAGTGAGGATGACGCGACCAGGGTCGTGAGTGTCGATCACTACGTGCCGGTTGTATCGATGGCGCCCCCGATCGCCGGGCAAACGGCGCAGATCTATGTACGGGAGCGGGTGTTGACCGGGACAGCGCTTCGGGCTCGGAGCCTCGAGGACCGAGTGGTCATTTTTGTGCACGGCGCGGGGACCCCGGCGGAGGTCGCTTTCGATGTTCCACACGAGGGGTACAGTTGGATGGCCTTCCTCGCCGAGGCCGGTTTCGACGTGTTCTCGATGGATATGACCGGCTACGGCCGCTCAACTCGGCCCGAGGTCATGAACGACCCCTGCAATCTCGCCGAGGCGCAGCAAGCGGAGTTCGTTCCGGGGTTGATTGCAGCACCCTGCTCTCCCAGTTACGGCTACGCTGCGACCACGATCGAATCGGATTGGCACGACCTAGACGCGGTGGTCCAATACGTTTCGGAGCTGAGAGGTGTGGACCGAGTCAGTCTGGTCGGATGGTCTCTCGGCGGCCCAAGAGCGGGCGGGTACGCCGCTCGGCACCCTGAGCGAGTCCGAAGCGTCGTCCTGGTAGCTCCTGCATACAGCCGAGATCGTGCGGATGGGCCCCCGCAGGACCTTCCCGTCGCCGGTGCCGCGATGACCAAGCAATCGGAAAGCGACTTCACGGCGAATTGGGATCGACAGGTAGGGTGTGAACAGCAATACGACCCGGAAGTGCACGATGCGGTGTGGTCAGCGATGCTCGACTCCGACCCAATTGGCGCGACTTGGGGGACCGGTGTTAGGCGGGCACCTCGGACAACGACCTGGGGCTGGGGTCCGAAACAGGTCGAAGCGACGACGACGCCAATGCTCCTGGTTTCGCCTGTCCACGACGGACAAGTGTCTCCTGAGCGAGTGATCGAACTATATGAGGACCTGGCCTCCCCCAAGAAGGTCCTGATCGACCTCGCATGCGCGTCGCACAATGCGATGTGGGAGCGCAATCGCATGCTCCTCTACGACGCTTCACTCCAGTGGCTCCGGGACGGCAAAGTGAAGGGGATCGAATCCGGTGAGATCCGGCTGGGCTATTGAGAATGCCGCTGCTGGGGCCCTGAGGTCGCATCCCCCGGTAGCAAACCGACGGGGGCGGCCTTGCTCCCTCAATCGAGCGTCCATAGCGTTGGGGCGGCGTCGGAACTAAAGCTTCTACTGGCCCCCAACTTCTACTACGAGACCAACGAATGATGATTGAAGGGGGCGCACGGGCATCGGTCGTGTTGTTTCTGGCTGCGATGATCACTCTCGGTGGGTGCGCATCCACGCGGACAACCGGCGGTCAGGGCGTGACTGGCATGGCCCTCGAGTCGAGCACGATCGACGGCAGCCCCACTTTTTACGCGGAGGCCCTGCCGATCTTCGAGAAGAATTGTGTCGCTTGTCACCAGCCCAATGGGCCGGATGTGGGCGGAATCAGCGCTCCGATGTCGTTGATGACATATGAGGAGGCGAGCCCCTGGGCGCCCCGGATCAAGGAGGCGCTGCGGACCGGGTACATGCCGCCATGGGGTGCGCACGAACAGCACCAAGGCACGTTCAAGGGTGAGCGCTATATAGACGCTGCCGAAAAGAAGACGCTGATCGCATGGGTCGATGGGGGTGCACAAGCAGGGAGCCCTGACAACCAACACCCGAGGGACGATCTTGGAGAGAGAGAGTCGGCCAACTCGGCGGGAACCACGTTGCCGCCTTCAGGCTGGTGGATCGGCGATCCGGACCTTGTCGTCCAGTTCGAGGAAGCCGTGCACGTAGATGAGAGCGTCAAGGATTGGCAACCAACGGTCCAGATGCCGGTGCCCGAAGGAGCACACACCGAACCGAGATGGGTGTCGAAAGCCGAGCTTCGCCCCGGAGGCCCCTGGGTGCACCACATCGTTTCGAGTCACATGGGGGTGGGCGTGCCGGGCCGAGGGCCGTTCACCTACCCGGAGGGCTGGGGAGTTCTTCTGCCGGAGGATCCCTTCATCACGCTCAACATCCACTATCACAAGGAACCGGGGCCGGGAACCGCGGTCGAAGACCTGACCCGAGCCGCATTCGATTTCTACGAAGCCGGGGATGTGATCGACTACGTCGTCCAGACCAATTTGCTTCCCCATCGCGAGTGGACGATTCCGGCCGGTCACTCGAACTACCAGGTGTCGAACACGCATCTTATCGAGGAAGACATCTACCTACTTTCCATGGGGCCCCATATGCACTATCGGGGCAAGGCCATGAGATATGAGCTCGAATACCCGGACGGCGAATTCGAGACGCTGCTTTGGGTCCCGGACTACGACTTCAATTGGCAATTCCTATACGAGTACGAGGAGCCGAAATTCATTCCGGCCGGCTCGACTCTCCATATGAAGTGGTGGTTCGACAATTCGGTCGACAATCCTCACAACCCCGATCCGACAGCAGACGTGGAGTACGGTCCTGCGACGACGGATGAGATGTCGAATGCCCGGATCTACTATGCCCCTGCGACCCCACGCGGCATCGTGGTGGGTGAAGAGATTCCTGAAGAGATCTTGCAGAAGGCCCGCGACGCGGAGGCGGAGCGAAGGCAGCGACTGGAAGTCGATCTTGCACAGCCCCCGGCAGCCGACGATCTGGATTGGCTCGATGGGGATGGCCAACCCGACGACGGGCCGGACCGCTAAGGAGAGCGCCTTAAATGAAATCGCGAGGAGAGGCTCTTAGGGACTACGTGATTCGACGAATCCTCCTGATGGTCCCGACTTTTCTCGGTATCACCTTCGTGACCTTTGCGCTATGTCAGTTCGTTCCAGGTGGGCAGATCGACCAGATGCGAATGGCGTTGGCGGGAGGTGGGGCGGGAGGTGAGGTAGGGGGAGGAGGAGGCAACGTACAGCTCGACATACCAGACGAGCAACTGGAACTCCTCAGGGAATACTACGGATTCGACGAACCGCTCCCGGTGGCCTATGCGACCTGGCTCTGGGACGTGATACGCCTCGATTTCGGAGATTCCTTCCGGTACAACGAACCGGTTCTCCGTGTCATCGCCGACCGCCTCCCGGTCTCGATCTATTACGGACTTGTGACCGCGTTCTTTACCTATGGAATCTGCATTCCTCTCGGGATCCTAAAGGCAATCAAGCATCGAACCACCGTAGACAACCTTTCCTCGATCTTGATTTTCTTGGGCTATGCGATTCCGGGCTTCGCGCTAGGTGCGGTACTGAGCAATATTTTCGCGGTAAGGTACGAGATCTTCCCGCTTGGCGGGTTTCAGTCGCCCGGGGGCGAGGAGCTTTCGATGGTCTCGCAGGCTCTAGACGTAGTGTGGCATTCCATCCTCCCGCTAATCGCGTATCTTGCCGGCGCATTTGCGATTATGACCATGCTCATGAAGAACAGCCTCATCGAAAACATGAGTGCGGACTACGTGAAGACAGCGTTGGCGAAGGGGTTGAGTTGGCGGAGGACCATGTTCGTCCACGCATTGAGGAACTCGCTGATCCCGATGGCCACAAGCATCGGGACCCTGCTCGGAATCTTCCTAACAGGCAGCTTTCTTATCGAGCGCGTATTCAATATCCAGGGGGTCGGACTCCTCTCGTTCGAGGCGATCCAGACTCGCGATTTTCCGGTGGTGCTCGGCTTCCTGGTGATCTCCAGCGCTTTGCTCATGGTCGGGAACCTGGTATCGGACCTCGCCGTAGCTTTCGTGGACCCCCGGGTGCGGTTCGAGTAGGCTGGCCGGGTCCCGATGACTTGGATCAAACTGGACCCGATAACACGTAAGCGAATCGAGCGTTTTCGGCGCATCAAGCGCGGATACTACTCCTTCATAATACTTGTTCTGGCTGTTGGCCTGTCAGTCTTTGCTCCGTACCTCGCAGAGAGCCGCGCTCTTCTCGTCTGGTATGAAGGGCGCCTTTACTTCCCGACCTTCGAATACCTCCCCATGGAGATCTTCGACCAAGAGCCACCGCCTGCTTGGTCAATGGGGGATATCGAGACGGAGTACCTTCGCCTCAAACGGGAGTGGGACCTTGAGCGCCAGCTGCACGACCGTGAGCTGACGGCGCTCGAGGATAGCCCGGCGGCTCGCGCAGTATTGGAAATACGATATCCGAATCGAGGAAACTTCGTTTTGATGCCTCTGGTCCCATGGGATCCCTACCAAAACGATTTTTGGTATAACGAGATCTTGAATGAGATTCAGGTTCTCCTCGACCGAGGCGAGGACATGGAGGCGGCGCGGCTGGCGCGACGCGACCGTCTCGTAGAGCTAGCAAACGCGATCGAGGGCGGTCGGATCGGGGCGATGATGGCTGATCCAGACCTTTCACCTACCGGTGACCTTGGCGGTCTAGCCCGAGCCGGAGCAATGCCATCCTTGATCGGCCTCGGAGCGCTTCCTCCGACTCCGCCCGAGTTTAGCCGGCGGCACTACCTAGGTACTGATTCCCAGGGAAGGGACGTGGCCTCACGTCTTATCTACGGGTTCCGAATTTCGGTCTTTTTCGCGCTGTTCCTTGTAGTGATCGGGCAAGCAATTGGGACCATTGTAGGAAGCCTCCAGGGTTACCTGGGAGGCCGCTTCGACATCCTGAGCCAGCGAGTAATCGAGGTTCTGCTCGCTGTCCCCTTCCTTTACGTCGTGATCGTGATGGCAGCACTCATCGCACCTACTTTTTGGATGCTACTCGGGCTCATGGCGATCTTCCAGTGGATCAGCATCACGTTCTTCATGAGAACAGAGATGTATCGGGAAAAGACCCGGGAATATTGCTTGGCTGCCCGCTCATATGGTGCTTCTCATGCGAGGATCATGTTCCGACACCTGCTCCCAAACTGTTTGACACCGCTCGTGACATTCACGCCCTTTGCGGTGGTGGCCGCGATCTTCGCTCTGACAGCTTTGGACTATCTAGGGTATGGTCTACCAGCGCCGACGCCCAGCTGGGGAGAGCTCATCGATCAGGCCCTTCAGCTCGAAAACCGGGACAAGCTGTGGTTGATCCTTTCTCCTTTCGGAGCCCTCACGGCCACCCTGGTCCTGGTTGTGTTTGTAGGTGAATCTATCAGGGAGGCGTTCGACCCGAAGCAGTATGCGAAGTATGAGTAGGCTCAACGGAGGCCGACCGAAAGAGAGGAGGGTAGGATGAGAGGAACGCGTTGGGTCATTTATGCGGTTGCCGCAGGGATCCTAGGTCCCTCTGGGATTCTCGCCCAAGCGGAGGGCGCCAACGAGACAAACGGGCTACCCGAAAACATCGTTTGGGAGACGAACAACGACGATCCTCTAATCGGTTCCCCAGAAGCGATTCGCGGAGGGACATTCAACACTTGGATCGGCTCTTATCCGCTTACGTTCCGCCTGATGGGACCAAACTCCAACAATGCCTTCGCAGCGTGGAACTGGGCCTTTACGTTGGCCTTCGGTCTTGTAGGGCGACACCCGGTCACGGACGACTTCTTTCCGCTCATGGCTACTCACTGGTCGGTCCAAGAGGATCAGAGGACGATTTACTTCAGGTTGGACCCGGATGCCCGGTTCAGTGATGGTGAGCCCATAACTTCCGATGACTACGTCTTCACGTGGGAGATGATGCGATCCGAGCACATCGTCGACCCTTATTGGAACAGTTACGCTGACCAGTTCTATGAGTTGGTCGAGGCCATCGATGACCACACCCTCCGGATCGTGGGAACCCGTCCGAGTTGGCGCCCGCTGCCCGACTATGGGGGCCTTTGGCCAACACCTTCCCATGCCATCGCGCTCGATGAGGAATGGGTCGATCGGACCACAAACGATTTCCAGATTGCAGTCGGCCCCTATGTCGTCTCCGAGGTGCAACGCGGTGAGTCAGTGACCTTCGAGCGAATCGAAGACTGGTGGGGTGATGGAAAGCGCTACTTCATCGGTCAGTTCAACTTTGATCGGGTTCATCTTCGTGTGATACCCGTTGAGCGCACGCTGGACTACCTGCGGCGGGGCGAACTCGATCTCGATATGGAAAACACCGCCAGGACTTGGAATGAGGAGTACGCCTTTGAGGCCGTCCGGAACGGGTGGGTGCGTAGGGGTCGGGTTTTCCTGGATACACCGTCCGGAGTCTACGGTCTCGCCATGAACGTCGAGGCCCCGGTCTTTCAGAACGAAGACTTCCGGAAGGCGATGCACCATCTCTTCAACTTCGAGCGCCTGAATGACAATCTCATGTTTGGGGAGTATTTCCGTCAGACCTCCTTCTTTCAGGGCACGGAGTTCGCCAATCCGGAGGTGAGACCCCGTCCGTTCGACCCAGTACTCGCACGAGAGTACTTGGAGCGCGCGGGGTATCGAAGGCCGAGCAATGTCAGAAGCGGGAGCCTCTTCGCCGGCGTCCGGAACGCTCTCCGGGGCCTGATTTTTACTCGCTCTGATGATGCGGACGTGCTCGTGAACGAGAGGGGGGAGAAGGCCCGTTTCACTCTCCTCTACGGTTCGGCCGGTCTCACGCGACATCTCACTGTTGTTCAGCAGGAGTTCCGCCGCGCGGGAGTCGATATGCGGCTGCAACTCCTCGAACCCGGCACGGCCTTCGAACGGGGCTTAGAGCGCAAGTATGAGATGACACTGATTTCCAGATCTACGAGCTACTATCCAGGCGTCCGGCAGTATCTTCACAGCGAGTTCAAGGAGACCACCAACAACAACAACATATGGGGGTTTGGAACCGAAGAAGTGGACGAACTCATCGCGACCTATGAGGAGAGCCTCGATCCCGAGGCCCGCATCGCCGCGATGCATCGGATCGACGAGATCGTGCACGAGGAGGCCTTCTATATCCCATTTTGGGATGCGCCCTACACTCGCTTGGTTTATTGGGACTACGTGCAATTTCCCGAATTCTACCTCCCCAGAAGAAACCAGACGCTGAATATTACCGACTGGATGGTCTACTGGATTGATCCAGAGCGGAAGGCCCGTCTGGAGGAGGCGATGGCAAGGGGCGAGGCTTTCCCTGTTGATGAAGATCTCGACAAGGATTATTGGGGCATACGGGATCGCTTCCGGTGACCCCGTCTGAAGAACACGGGCAGTCCACGGGCCAAGAGGCCGCAACCTGGCTCGCAGATTCTCCCCTCCTACAAGTCGAAGACCTCCAGGTCGCATTCGAGACTGAAGAAGGCCTCCTCCATGCCGTCGATGGCGTGTCCTTCCAAATCAGCGCAGGTCGGACTCTAGGAATCGTTGGCGAATCCGGCTGTGGGAAGAGCGTAACGGCGTCGTCGATACTTCGGCTCGTTCCGAGCCCCCCCGGTAGGATCCTGGGTGGAGAGATCCGCTTCGCGGGGAGCGACATTCTGAACATGTCCCCCGCCGAGCTGACCGGAATTCGGGGGAACGAGATCTCGATGATCTTTCAGGATCCGATGACGTCGCTCAACCCCGTGTTCACGGTGGAGCGACAGATGGGAGAGGTCCTGAAACTTCGCTTCGGGTTAGGGAGGCCAGAGGCGCGCGCGCGTGTGGCCGAGATGCTCCGAACCGTTGGGATCGCGGACCCGGAATCGCGCCTCATTGCTTATCCGCACGAACTCTCCGGAGGGATGAAGCAACGGGTCATGATCGCAATGGCACTGTTGTGCGAGCCCAAACTCCTCATCGCCGATGAGCCGACGACTGCCCTGGACGTGACGATCCAAGCCCAGATCCTCCGCCTGATAAAGGACCTGCAGGCGAACACCGGAGCGGCCGTCCTCCTCATCACGCACGACATGGGGGTCGTTGCAGGAACCTGTGATGAGGTGGCGGTCATGTATGCGGGGCAAGTGGTTGAGCAGGGTTCCATCATCGAGATCTTCGAGCGGAGCCGGCACCCGTACACGCGAGGTCTGCTAGAGAGCGTTCCCAAGAAGGGAGTGCCAAAGAAATCCGAGTTGCCGACGATCGAAGGGCTCGTCCCCTCACTACTCCGGCCCCCGAAGGGTTGCCGCTTTGCTCCACGCTGCTGGAAACGACGAGGACTCGGGGACGACGACCAGCGTCGGTGCCTCGAGGGAAATCCGACGCTTCGGCCGTCGGGGGAAGGACGTGTCGCGTGCCATTTCCCGCTCGGGGAGGACGACCGGATGCCTCTTCAGCCTGCCGTGTCCTCCTCAGAGGCAGTGCGTGAACACTGAAGCCGAGCCCATCCTCTCGGTGGAGGGGCTGAAGAAGCATTACGCCGTACGGGGGGGTGTGTTTGGGGGGCGGGTCGGCGAAGTCCGAGCCGTGGACGGGGTCTCGTTCTCGGTCCAAAGAGGAGACACGCTCGGTTTGGTCGGTGAGTCCGGCTGCGGAAAATCGACTCTTGGCCGAGCCTTGAACCGTCTGGAGGAGCCGACTGCGGGAACCGTCCTATTCGAAGGAAAGGATCTCGCTCAGGCAAAGGGTCGGGCCCTACTTCAACTCCGTAGGGACATTCAGATGATCTTTCAGGACCCCTACTCCTCACTCAACCCGAGAATGACGATCGGTGAGATCGTGCGGGAACCCCTGCTCGTGCACCGCGTGGGAACGAAAGCCGAGCAGATGGAGGCGGTGCGCGAGCTACTCGAAATCGTGGGTTTGGCTGAGGACACGTTGGGGCGCTACCCCCACGAATTCTCGGGAGGTCAACGGCAGAGGGTTGGGCTCGCTCGGGCGCTCACGCTTGAGCCCAAGCTCGTAATCGCCGACGAGCCTGTCTCAGCGTTGGACGTATCGGTGCAAAGCCAGGTCCTGAACCTGATGGTCCGCCTGCAACGAGAGCGAAACCTTACGTATGTCTTCATCAGCCATGACCTGTCCGTCGTGGAGCATATCAGCGACACGATCGCGATCATGTATTTGGGAAGGATCGTCGAGACGGGGCCGGCCGACACAATCTTCGACCGTCCCGCTCACCCGTATACGCGCGCCCTCATCGAGGCTATTCCAGTTCCTGATCCTCGCGCGAGACACGAGGCGGTACCCCTCGAGGGAGAGGCGCCGAGCCCCGTGTCTCCCCCTCCGGGATGCCCGTTCCACCCCCGTTGTTCCTTCGCGATTCCCGAGTGCAGTGCGACCCTTCCTGTCCTCGAGCCGGTCGGAGCCTCGGGCGAGGACATCGGACGTGAGCACTTGGCAGCGTGCATCCGAAAGAGCGAGATCTAGACCGATGGGCGAGACCTAGTCAGGCTTCGACGCGAGCGCGTAAATCCCCGGCATTTGTATCGTCGTCACGCGCGCTTCCGCTAGCTGCTGATTGCAGCGAGACCGGACACGGCTGGCGGTTTCATCGTCCATCTCCAGCATGGTCCGCCGCATACCACTCCCCATCACGGCCAGCCACCAGTCATCCGGGGTTGGGATGGGCACTTCTCTCGGCTCCAGTTTGACGGCGGAGGCTGTCACCCCTCCACTCGCGAGGAGGCCTCGCACCGCGTCGGGATCCTCGGTGCGCTCCCAGGAGAAGGTCAGCGAAGTCCCGGGTTTCTCGGCACGTACGGCTTCCTTCCAAAGGCCGAGCGCAGGCTGGAATGCGCCCTCTCCTAGGGTTGTGATCGCGAGCTGACCGCCCGGTTTCAGGATTCGCCAAAGAGTGGCGACCAGGGCCGGCATGTCTGGGACGAAGAAAGCCCCGAGAACTGAAATGACCGCGTCGAAATTCTCCGGGGAAAAGTCCAGCTGTGCCATGTCTCCAAGACGGACTTCCACGTTCTCGAGCCCGTTCGCCGCCGCTCGCTCGCTCGCCATGCGTAGCATCTGATCAGAGCTATCGAGGGCGATCACCCGACCCTCCGAGCCGACGGATTTCGCAGCGGCCACGGTCGACGCCCCGGGTCCACATGCTACGTCGAGTACGCGGCCACCCCGATGCAGCTCCATCTGATCGACGGTACGGAGAGAGAGGAACCCCCAAAACCGTTCTGAGGCTTCTCTATACTCGAGCGCTGCGTCGTCGTACGCCGGCGGCGGTGAGTTCCTCCAGAGACCTGGGGCTTGGTCACTCATCGGCCGAGGACCGGCAGAGTCCAAACAACAGCAGGTCTACTCGATGCCCTCGGCGGCCGTCATGAGGCCCAAGTGCCTTTCCGCTTGTTCGATGCCACCTTCGCCATCTCCCCAACCGATCTGTCCATCCCCGTTCCCGTCCACGCCGGATAGGAGCTGGTTGGCCAGGGTCTGGATACGCATGGTCAGACCCTCTGCCGTCGTGTAGTCACTGGCCGCCGCCACTTGGGCCGCGAGCTCCGCGATTTCTGCCGCACGTTCAGCGACAGAGGTTGAGGCGGTCGCGATGTGGTTCGCATGGGTCTGAACTGCGTCGGACGCTCCATCGGATCCCGCTGCGAGCCCGATGTGCTGAGCGGCTCCTTCGGCGGCGGCGATGACTCCGAAGCCGAGGCCTGGACCTTCGCCCGCCTGGCTAGGATCCACAGCGTGTAGAACGTGGGCAGCATGCGTCTGCATCCACTCGAGGTTCGACACGTCCCTGGCCGCAAACGCTATGTGCTGAACCACGGTTTCTGCCTCCGCTCGTGCGGTGGGCAGGAGCCCCGCGCCGTCCGGCGCCCGGCCGAATCCCGTCGCGACGTGCCCAATGTGTGTGTGGGCGGGATTGTCCTGAACAGCCGCGGCCGGCTCGGCCGAGAGGGCGATTGCCAGGCCAATCGTGAGCAGTTGGACTGCCCGTGAGTTGGAACGCATCAAGAACCTCCTATCGGGTAAGACGCGAGCAAGTGCAAGTTTCTGAAAAATGGACTCCAAAGGTGATGCCACGGCCCATGGCCCGGCAAGGCTATATTCGTTGATGCATCCGATCGCCACAGATCCACAGACATTTCTGGCAGTGAACCCGATCGGGGCAGCCACCGCCCTGTTTCTTCTCCGACGGTCCGCGCTCTCGACGGTCTTCGGGGCAGTGCTTCTCGGCGGATGCGGGGGAGGACCGACCGAGGGTAGCGGTCTCGAGTCTCCCGAGATCCTCGAGCCGGGAGACCATGAGTTTGCCCTGACCTTCGACAGCAGAAGCCGCTACTTCTTGGTGCATGTGCCCTCTCAGGCCATGGCTGGGGAGCCTCTTCCTGTGGTCGTGGCGCTTCACGGCGGCGGTGGCAACCCCGAACAGTTCAAGTCGGAGAACGGGGTTGATGAGGTGGCCGACGCCGCAGGATTCATCGCGGTCTATCCGGCCGGCACCGGCGTCCTTCCTCGCACGCTTCTGACCTGGAACGCGGGCACGGATTGTTGCGGGTTCGCTTTGGAACAGGACGTGGATGACGTCGGATTCCTCATGGCGGTGGTGGACGATCTGGATTCGCGGACCGAGGTGGACTCACGTCGTGTCTACTTCACGGGGCATTCAAACGGAGGCATCATGGCGTACCGGATTGCGGCCGAAGCCGCCGAGCGGGTGGCAGCCATAGCCCCAGTTGCCGGAGCCATGATGCAGGACGAGTTTTCGCCGAACCGAGCTGTCCCACTCCTCCACATCCATAGTGTAGACGACCCCAGGGCCCTATATGAAGGGGGGCTTGGACCACCCTTTCCGATCGGTGGTGGGCAGGTTCTCCATCAGCCCGCGATGGACGGGATTTTGGCATGGGTGGCTCGAAACGGATGTGCGGTCCAGCCTCAGATCGGGGAGGAGCGAGAGGGGGGGAGCGGAACGCCAAACGAAGGACACCGAGCGGAGAGGTTGACGTGGGATCCATGCGAGACCGGGGCGCCAGTGATTCACTGGCGATTGCATGGGGTAGGCCATGGGTGGCCGGGAGTTCTCCTCTCTCCAGCGCGTGAGGAGTTGGTCGGAACGTCTACAACATTGCTCTCTGCCGCCGCCGAAGCCTGGATGTTCTTCGAAAATCACGCACTTCCCTAAGCGCTCGTACGGTGGGCGGAGGGGCGCTATAGAGGTTTCACCTGGATTCTCTCACTGGTATGTTCGCCGGACGTGCGAACTCGGATGACGGAGCCTGAAATGACCTGGTCCATACCTTCCGATGCCCGATGGGGCGTCACCTACATAGCAGTCGCAGGAGTTTTTTGGACCCTGGTGGGGTGTGGGGCTCCCGATCCTGAAGGCGATGCCCTCGGTGGAGAGCTCGCGGCTGATGCTGAGGCTATCTGGACTGGTTCGACCCCGGCAGGGGAATGGACGGGCGCCGAAACCGTGGACCCCTTTCCCGGTGAAGACAGCTTTTCAGCGCTGAACCAGCTTACTCACGGTGGCACGAACGCAGAAGCGTATTTTTCGGCAGACGGAGGAAGGCTGATCTTCCAGTCGACTTGGCCTGGTGTGAGCGAATGCGACCAGATGTATACCATGAATCTGGACGGCTCTGATCTCCAGCTTGTCTCGACGGGGGAGGGCCGAACCACCTGCGGATACCACTTCCCTGGTCGAGATCTCATCCTCTTCAGCTCCACTCATTTGGTGAGCGAGCAATGTCCGCCGGCGCCTGATCGAAGCCAAGGCTACGTCTGGGGTCTCTTCGATTACGAGGTATTCACCCGAGATCTGACGACTGGGGAGGTCTCCCAGCTTACCGACGCAGCTGGGTACGACGCCGAGGCCACCATCTCTCCTGACGGAGGCACGATTGTCTTCACTTCGATGCGAAGCGGAGATCTGGAGATTTGGGCAATGGACGCGGATGGATCCAACCCGCGACAGCTCACGGACGACCTGGGATACGAGGGCGGTGCGTTCTTCTCGGGGGACGGCACACAGATCGTCTACCGAGCGTTTCTTCCAAGAAATGACGAAGAGCTTTCCGACTACGAGACCCTCTTGAGTCAGAACCTCGTCCGAGGCGGAAGGCTCGAAGTCTTCGTGATGGACGCCGATGGATCTAACAAGCGCCAAGTCACCGACAATGGGTCGTCGAACTTTGCGCCGTTCTTTCACCCCAACGGGAGGCAAATCGTCTTTAGCTCGAACACCGGTGACCCGTCGGGGCGTTCCTTCGATCTCTACGCGATCAACGTTGATGGGACCGGGCTTCGGCAGATAACCGCGAGCGGGGGATTCAACAGTTTCCCGATGTTCAGCCCAGACGGGAGGCTCTTTGCCTTTGCGTCGGACAGAGGCGCTCCGGGGCCGGGAGAGATCAATGTCTTCCTGGCCGAGCGGAGCGAGACAACCTCTCAATGATGATGAGGATGCGATCTGGGTCCCCACCCAAGCACCTGCCCACGGGGCTCGCGACGACAGGTGCGTTGACGCTCTGCCTTGCGGCCCAAGTGAGCGCCCAGCAGGCCCCCGTCTGTCCCGATCCCTCGCCGATCGTACGCGATCTAGTCCACCCCGCTGCGGCCGTCCGATACCTCGCGGACGATGCTCTGGAGGGTCGGTTATCCGGGAGCATGGGAGAACGCTGTGCAACCCGGTACATCGCCGAAGAGTTCGAAAGAATCGGGCTGATGCCGGGAGGTGACCGCGGGAGCTACCTCCAATCCATCGAGCTGCAGAGCGCGGTGAACGCTCACGCACCTGCAGGCACTGGAACGAATGTAGTTGGGATCCTTGAGGGTTCGGACCCCAACCTTCGCGTGGAGGCGGTGGTGCTGGGTGCGCATCACGACCACCTCGGGCACGGTGAGATCTTTGGCTCTCTAGCCGGGCCGGAAGATG
Source organism: Longimicrobiales bacterium (assembly GCA_965219445.1). GTDB lineage: Bacteria > Gemmatimonadota > Gemmatimonadetes > Longimicrobiales > Gaopeijiaceae > UBA822. The sequence goes on from CBDCNQ010000005.1 coordinate 1,374,032, forward strand.
GCGATGACGACATCCACAATGGGGCCGATGACAATGCCTCGGGCGTTGGCGCTCTGCTTGCGGTCGCAGAGGCAATGGCGGTATCGCCACCGGCACGGTCGGTGGTTTTCGTCACGTTCTCCGGAGAAGAATTCGGTCTACTGGGTTCGGCGCGTTATGCCCAAGAGCCGGCGATCCCCCTGGATCGGACGGTTGCGATGCTGAACATGGACATGGTCGGGAGACTGGGGAGTGACCCGCTCATCGTAAATGGAACGGGGACTGCCGAGGAGTGGGACCCGATCCTCGATTCGTTGGAGGGTTCGCTGGGGATCGCCTTGGCTCGCTCGCCTGACGGGTTTGGCCCCAGTGATCACACTTCGTTCTACGCACGGGAAGTGCCTGTTCTGCACTTCTTTACGAATGTTCATGGCGAGTACCATCGCCCCTCGGATGAGTGGGAACTCCTGGATCAAGAAGGGCTTGATCGTGTGACGGGGCTTGTCGCCGGGGTGCTACAAATCGTCGCGAACGGCACTGTGGCTCCGACCTACGTTGCCGGTGCCGGTACGCCACCCGAAGAGCAGACCGGAGGCTACGGGGCCTATCTTGGCACGGTGCCCGACTTCGCCCCTGTAGATTTTGGTGTGCGCTTGAGCGGTGTGTCTGGTGGGTCTCCCGCAGAGGAGGCTGGACTGCAGGCCGGAGACATCCTGATCCGGCTCGGTTCCTTCGAGATCGCAGACCTGTACGTTCTCACCGACGCCCTCCAGGCTCTCGAACCAGGAACCGAGGTTCAGGCGACTCTCCTCCGCGATGGACAGGAGATCGCGGTCCAAGTCACGTTGAGAGAGAGGGGTCGCTAGGGCAGTCCGGACGGCCGAAGCAACGTTCGCCACTCAGCAGTGGCGCGGATCTATTCCCCGATCTGGAACCCGGCAAGATTCTCGAGCGCTTTCGCCAGTCCATGATTCCCCTCTCTTCCCAACCCCGCCTTTTGAAGCGTCCGGTACAGCTGAAACACGGTACCGGTGCCGAGCAGCGGCACGCCCATTTCGTCCGCAGCCTCGAGCGCGAGCCGTAGATCCTTTTGTTGGAGGTCGATCATGAACCCAGGTCTCCAGTCCCTCGCTACCACCTGCGGACCTCGGTTCGCAAGCATCCAACTTCCTGCGGCACCGCCTGTGATCGCATCCAAGGTTTTCTCCAAATCGACCCCGGCTGCCTGCGCAAAGAGCAGGCCTTCGGCCGCAGCGAGCATATTCACAACCACGACGATTTGATTCACCAGCTTCACTGTCTGACCTGCACCGATGGGACCGACGTGCGTGATGGTCTTCCCCATGGCCTCAAACGCGGGCATGGCTCGCGCGACGTGTTCGGGAGCGCCCCCGACCATGATGCTTAGCGTTCCCTTGGCGGCACCCTCGCTTCCGCCGCTGATCGGCGCGTCCAACATCTGAACGTCGGAGTCGAGAAGCTGCGCCGCGATGTCTCGGGTCACGCTCGGGCTGATCGTACTCATGTCGACAACCAGCGATCCAGGGTCCGATCCGGCCAAGACACCCCGATCACCTAGGATGACCGCCTCGACGTCAGGTGTGTCGCTCACACACGTGATCGCGATGTCCGTTTGAGCAGCCACATCCGCAGGATCCGATCCCGCTTCGGCCCCGGCGTTGACGAGTCCGGTCATTCTCTCGGCGGTCCGGTTCCAAACCCTGACGCGGAACCCGGCTTCGAGAAGATTCTGAACCATGCCTCGGCCCATGATCCCTAGGCCGATGAAGCCGATCGATTCGTGCGGTGAATTCATCGAGACTCCTCTCTGGCTGAACGCCCTCTCAGATATCGAAGGCTCAACATGCGCAGAGGAGCCATTTGCGCAACCTTGCGCTTGGCTACGAACTTTTCTGGTCGCGCTAGTCCCCCTCTACCACGCCTGGGTCCAGGTGGCCCCCCAGGGTGAGGCGGAAATCACGTCCCCCATGGGCGCTCGCGTCATGGTAGCGCCGGGTCATCCGATCGAGCACTTCCCGGATCGACTTGGCGAACTCTCCCTCCTCGTCGGGCGACCGAAACCGGATATGGGCCTCGAGGCTGAGAGTTGGAAGACGTTCCGCCACACCCTGGTCCGGTTCTAGGAGTTCGGCCAAGTCACTCAGGGTTCGATTCGCTGCTGCGACCAAGTCCTCAGTGGAGTATGAGAGTCTTGACTCTCCGGTGCCCGGCGCCCTTGACTCGGAATCACTTAGGATCGACGGATCGATGACGTACCGGCCGGCGGTAGCCCGAACGACTCTCTCGACGCAGTTGCCCTTACGCCGATCCTCTACATGCCGCGAGCTAGGATCAAAGGCATCATAGGGGCATGGCGACCGCTACCGGTACCGATCAGCAGCGAAGCAGCCCGAAGACGAAGAGGCGTTCTCCTCCGGGAACGGGTGCGCGTTCATCATTGTTCGCGCAAGGAAGCAACCCACCTATCCAAGAGGAGAACGCCGATGGAGAGGTATATCGGACTCGACGCACACGCGTCGAGCTGCACGCTGGGGATTGTAGGCCCCAGCGGCAAGCGCTTGGGCTCGCAGGTGGTGGAGACGAACGCGCGGGCGCTGATCGAGGTGCTGCGAGGGATTCCGAGGAACCGGCACTTATGCCTGGAAGAAGGGACGCTGTCGGGGTGGCTGTACGAGGTGCTGAAGCCGCACGTGGAGGAGCTGACGGTGGCGGGGGTCGGCAAGAGCCGGGGCCCGAAGACCGACAAGCTGGACGCGTTTGCCCTGGCGGAGAAGCTGCGGATCGGATCACTGGAGACGACGGTCTACAAGAACCGGGGCCAGTTCAGGCGGCTGGGGGAACGGGCGAAGAGCTACGACTTCTTGGTCGGCGACACGGTGCGGGTGAAGAACCGGCTCAAGAGCGTGCTGCGCTCGAGAGGAGTGGCCTACGGCGCGGGGCGCTCGGTCTACTTAAAGCGCGACCGGGAGGAGTGGTTGGCCAAGCTGCCGGAAGCGAGCAGGACGACGGCCGGGTTGCTGTACGAGGAGCACGACGCACTCGTGGCATTGAGGGCGAAGGCCGAGAAGGCGTTGCTGGCGGAAGCACGCAAGCATCGAGAGTGGCATGTGCTGAAGACGTGCCCGGGTCTGGGTCCGATCCGGACGGCGGAGCTCCTGCCGGTGGTGGTGACGCCGTACCGGTTCCAGAGCCGGAGCAGGTTCTGGGCGTACTGCGGACTGGGCGTCGTGATGCGGAGCTCGTCGGACTGGGTGCGGGGTCCGGGTGGGCGGTGGGTAAGGGAACCGGTACAGCAGACGCGGGGGCTGAATCGGAACTTCAACCACACGCTGAAGCGTGTGTTCAAGGGCGCAGCGACGACGGTGATCGGTCGGGCCGAGGACGAGCCCTTGTACCGCCACTACGAGCGACTCCTGGAGGGGGGCACGAAGCCGAATCTGGCGAAGCTGACGATCGCGCGTCAGCTCGCCTCGATCGTGCTAGCGGTGTGGCGCACGGGCGAAGCGTACGACCCCAAGAGACTGGAAGCGACGGAGTAAACCGGCCTGGGATCGGCGAGCGTGGGGTCGAAAGCGGTCACAACATGGGGTCCGACGAAACGGAAGCGAACCGGTTACAGGGGACAGCATCCATACACACCGTGGGCCGGGGCAGAGAGCCCAAGCCCCCACTCAAAGGCTATGCACCCCTGGAGAGCCGAACGAAGCGATGGGCCACAGAGTCCCAGATAGAAGGATGGTTCCCGCTCCAGAGCGGAGAACGCGACGGCTGTGAACGTCTTCCGGACTGCGATGCGGACCCTGCGAGCGCACCCCTCCCCACCCTGAGTCGTCGACCGGGCAATCCAAACCATGCGGACGCCGACGGTCAAAAAATGAGCCGACGGCGCGTGGGGAAGGTGCGTCTTGACCGCCAGCCCCATAGAAGGGTGTGTAAAAAGAGAGGATATCGTGGGACCCCAGGGTGCGTCCAGCAGGCCGATGTGGGAGACGCTCGAGGGGGATGGTTAGGGAGAAGGCGCAGGAGTTCATCCAACAGATCTTGGAGGAGGAAGTCACCGAGCTGTTAGGCCGGGAGAAGTCGAAGCGAAGAGAGGCGGTGGACGCGAGCCCGGGTTACCGCAACGGGTACGGCAAGGCGCGGCGGCTGTCGATGAGTTCGGGCACGATCACGGTGCGACGCCCCCGGGTACGGGGTCTGGAGGAACGCTTCGAGAGTACGCCCCGTTCCTGTCAGGCTCGTCCCATCTGCCAGGTAGTTTCTCAGGAGAAACGAGAGCGGACCTGCCATACGTCGTAGACTTTTTTCAATTCTTCGACCCAACAACGATCTTCATCGGAAACGTCCCGCCCCAAACTCTTGGCCAGCTTAAAGAAACCACTCCCCGGTTTCCCGTCACCTCTGTGAACTACTACAGCTGTGAGCAACCCACGACTCCGTTCATCTTCATCGCTTGATATTTCGCCGAGCATCTGTGATAGGCGGGTGTCGTGAGGTTCAAAAGCGCAACTTGTAATCTGCTCCACGAGCTCCGAATACGACATGACGCCTCCGCGGGTCGCTACATCTATCATGGCTCTGCGCGCTTGCTCCGTCGCAGCACCCCACACCTCATCGGTGAACCCGTGATCAAAGTTATCGCGTATCATTCCACTCGACGTCCTTCGTCGCTCATGATCCCAGGCTGCGCAAACCTAGGCCGCCCGAGGTGTCGTCGCGCGCCGTGGAGGACTACTCATTCACGGACGCAGCAGCAAGAAATCCCACCGTGATCGCGACCACATGACTTACGACCAAGCGCTCGATATTGCCAGAGCCACGCTACTAAAGCATTTGGAAAATGGGCACGTCCCCAATGACCAGGATTGGTCTCGAATAGTGATGGGTGCCGAGGATTCGAACAATCCATAGCCAGCATGGCCATTGCGAGCAGCTGGTGTTGCAAACGCAATCACCCAATGGGCGCGGCCACTTGCCGTTTTAGCTCCAGGGTATTTGCGTTGCACATTTTTTTTCGCTCATCCGGAAATCGCAAACGCATTCGCGGCATCCCTCTACCACCGCGCGGGCTTCCGAATGTTGGTGCCCGGAATCGGGTCCGGCAGTTGCGAGCGCCGCAGGGCATTGGGCCGAACATGCCGCGCAAAGTCCGCATGCGCCATGAGCTGGCGCGACGGCCTTCCGGTTCCCGGCGTCACCAGGCCGATCCGCTTGCCGTGATGCTGCTTGACCAGGCGCATGGCCTCGGCGATGTCGCTGTCGTTGCTGACCACCACCGCGCAATCGTAGGCGTCAAGCCAACCGTCGTTAAGCAGGTGGACGGCGAGATTGACGTCCGAGCCCTTCTCCTCGGTCCGGATCACCTCCACCGTGCGCTGGTCCCTGGCCGGCTGCGCGAGCGGCGCGCTCACCTTGTGGCTCAGGAAATGCCCGAAATATACCTCGACCTCGGGCCGGTAGCGCCGAAGGGCACGGAGATAGACGTCCTGGCGCTGGGGTTTCGACGGGTCGGCGGGGGTGCCCGACACCCGCGCCGTGAAATACTTGACCGTCAGGATGTCGTGGTGCGGTTGCAGGACCTTCGCGAACAGCGCCGGCAGGTCGAGCCATTTCCGTGGCGTTCCCTTGAGCGCTCCATAGTAGAGATTGAAGCCGTCCACATAGACGAAGGTGCGCATCGTTGCCCGCCGTAAAAAGCAAGGGCCTCCGAAGAGGCCCCGCGCCCTGCGGTCGAAACCGCAAGGGGTGTTGCCCACAGTCTAAGCGCTTGAACGATCGGGATCAAGCCGGCCCGTTCGGGATCGGGTGGCCGCCGCCGGTGTTTCCGGAGACGCGCCCGCGCATTGGAAAGATGCCGGTGTCGGAGGTCACGAGTGCCAACGTGCTGGAAATCCTTGCGCCCATCTGGCACGCGAAGGCGGAGACGGCCCGGCGGCTACGCCAGCGCATCCGCGCGGTCTTGGAATGGACCGTGGCGATGGAGTTTCGGATCGACAACCCGTGCGACCGGATCGACCCGGTCCTGGGTCCCCAGCATGACGTCGTGCAGCACATGCGGGCCTTCCGGCGTTGGGGATCCTGCCGTCGCGCACGAGGCGGCCGAGATGGTCAGCGGAGTAGCCGCTCTCCCTGGCTGCCTCCGTCAGCGAGAGGGTGGTCTCGTCCCTCTCCCTGAGCGTGGCCTCGAGCTCGGCCGCGCAGCTTTCGAGCGCGACGGCCGGCGTCTCGCCCCCGTACCGGCGGAGCGCCTTGGCCTGCGTCCGCCAGGTGACTGGCAGGGTCTCGACGGACGCGCCGCGAGGTGTGCGCGCACGGTTGGGTCGATCTCGTCGGCCCGCCGCCCGCCCGGTCTCCGCTTTCATTCCCAGTCGCCCTCGGCGTCTCTGCGGAGCGCTTCGGTGAGGGCCGGGTCCCCCTCGCCGCGCCGAACGGAGCGCTCGGCGAGATCGACGCGGCGTCCCAGGTCGGAGAGTCCGGCGGCTCGGGCAATGGCGTAGATCGCGGCGGCGACTGCCGCGAGCCCCAGAGCCAGATGGAACGCAACGGCAAGGCCGCAGTCGGCGAGGATCAGTGGCCAGAACGGCGCGAGATACTCGAGGCGGGATCCGGCGAGGAGGAGGCCCGAGCCTGCGAGGGCAGCGGTCAGCCCCGCGCTGATCTTCCAGGGTTGCATGGGGGCGGGCTAGAGCTCGGGCGCGGCCGGATCCCGGTCGGCCGGACCCCGTAGGGAGGAGCCATGATCCTCGCAGCCGAGCGCCCTAAGCACCCGCGCGGCGGCCGGTCCGTTGGCGTGCAGCACGAACCCGGCGGCCACCTTGGCACGTATGGAGCGAGCCCGGTAGTTGCCCGAGGCGACCTCGATGTTGACGCGTCCGGTGCGCCCCTCGGAGTCGGTGTACTCGATCTGCGCATCCGGGTAGAGCACCCGGCCTTGGGCATCGATCGGCAAGCCGAGCTCCTCGGCCACGCGGTGCCGCTCGGCGTCGGCGGCCCGCCGGCCGTCTTTCGCCCGCGCGGACTCGCTCTTGCGTGCGACGGCGCTCTTGAACTCGCCGTCGAGCCGCACACGGCGGACGGTGGCCCCCTGCTCGATCAGGCGTTGGTGCTCCTGGCGGCAGGCCCGATAGATGGCGGTGTCGTGCGCGGCTTCGGCGGGCCGGGTACGTGCGAACCCGATCTCCTGGCCGGGATCGATTCCCCGCTCGGCGGCCAGCTTCCGGGTCTCGGCCACGCCTTTCCGCGTGAGGGTCAGCACCTTGAACGGGTTGCCGTTGGGTCCAGTGGCTCGGGTTTCTTGGGCGAGCCCTTCGCGTATCCAGGCGTTCACCGCCCGTCGCGTGGTGTAGGGATGGCCACCGAAGTGAGCCTCGGCGAGATCGCGGTACGAGACGGTGCCGTAGATGCCGATGTCGGCGAGCGCCCCACGGCACCGTTCGCGGAAGGAGGTGGACCCGCGGTCCCGGCTCGCGTCGTATTCTCGGCGATGGCCGTTCCGCATGCGTTGGTTCGCGCGGCTTTGTGGCGCGGCGGGACGCGGGTCCAATCCGATCGTGCGGTCGAACATCTCCTAGGGCTCTGTCCTTGGCCTCAGCGGCTGGGGCCGGAGCTCCGGTTCGGGACCGGCAGCGGAAGCTCCGGCCGGAGGGCGGGCTCTCGGGCGGGAGCGCGGGTAGCGGTCGCCGGCTCGCGCTCGGCCTGGCGATCGCGGCTCCGGGCCAGCACGAAGTCGGAGATCTTCTGCGCGTCGGCCGCGGCACGGCGGATCTCACGGGGATCTTCTTCGAGCGCCGCGATCCAGCCCTCGTAACGTAGGCGATCCTTTGGGCGACGGAGGACCTGGCCCAGAGTGGTCCGCGCTTCACTTACTCGGGCAACGCCCGAGTCGCGATCCGAGGCGCCGTACAAGATGCCCCCGGCCTCGAACTGGTGGAGGTGGCTGTCCGTCCATCCCATCACGACTTGTAAGGAATCGTGAAGCCGCTTCAGGGTGATCCCACTTGGTACGAGGAAGCGCCGCCAGATGGGTGGCCTCACACCACGAAGCGAAACCTTCAGCCGGAATACCGGTCCACCAGTGTCACGTATTCTCATGGCACTCCTGGATGCGCGTGACGCCTTGCCACTCCGTCGTCGGCGAAGCCGGTCGGCTGCAGCGTTTTCTTAGACCGCGCTGTCCTGCCAGTTACCGTCATCGTACGACTGCTGTACCTCACTGAGTCGGTCAAAAAAACCGTACAGTTCCTTCTGAAGCTTGCGATCTTCGCAGTGATTGGCTTCCGCCGCAATGTAGCCCAGCATGTCCTCGAGGTCGTCCAGGGTATAACCACCCACGTATCCCATTTTGCCGGGTATTGCTCGGAGCTGCTCCGCGTAGTCGGGATCAGCGAACGTGTGATTCAAGAGAAGCTCGCGCTCGCGAGAACTCATTCTCACCTCAATTCGATCGCCCTCGTTGATCCTCTGTCGTTTCATACGACTTCCGTCCGTTTTAAGAGGTCCAGGAGTTGAGCGATCACGCGGCTCGCTGGTTCATGCGGCTGCACCGGCGCACAAGCTGCGGCCCTCGCCGGCACTCCTGCAAGAGACGGTCGAGGCTCGAACTCATTCACTCAAGGGATTGGGCCCATTGCTGAGAATGACCTGCCCCCAAGAGCGGTACCACATCCTATGTTAGTCCCAGCACCTGTGGAGGGCCGTGAAGGACGGGCATCCTCAGGAACCAGGGCGACGGCTTAATCGCCTCAGGGGCCTGGGGAAAGCCGCCGCAGGCGCTGTGGGGTCGGACGGTATTGTACTCGCGCCTCCATTGCCCGACCAGCACGGCCGCCTCGAGTCAATCCCAAAGCTAGTTGAAACTCGAGTGACCTCGGGACGCTCAGGCTGCGGCATGAGTCTGGCTATCGGGATGGATGATCCCGAGTTCCTTCTGAATCGCGGCACGGAGCGACGGGAGGTGGCGATAGCCGAGTAGCCTCCTGAGCCGAGGCTCGATGTCGATGAGCGCGGCGGCGAGCCAGCGCTGCTTATGGTTCGAGTTTCTCCATCGGTCGACTCTCCCACAGCGCTGTTCGGCTTGAGCGTTCACGGATTCGAGAACGTTGGTCGTCTTCAGCGAACGGCCAACCAGCGGGAACACGCCGAGTCGATGCAGGGTCAACGTCTCCTCGAACCCTTCGTCCAGGCTTGCAACCGCCGACTGGTTGAGCTCGTCCAGCTCAGCCCGCATCGCTTTCAGGTCCCGCTTCGCCTCCTCGTAGGTGGGCCGCTCGTAGGCTCGCTGCAGACGTCCACACCAGGCCTTCTGCTCGGTGCGTGGCAGGTACGAGACCACATTCTCTCGCTTGTGCCATTGGCAGCGCTGGATAAGCACCTGGCCCCGGAACACCGTCGTCACTGCCGACTTCAGCCCCTTGGCGCCGTCGATCACGACCAGCGCTCCGGCCGACAGATCGAGTCCCCGATCCTTCAGGGAGCGCAGAAAGCTCGTGATCACCCGGGCGTTCTCCGTTTCCGTCTGCACGAATCCCGCAAACACCTTGTCTCCCCCCATCGTCACGGCTAACGCGACGACGATTTCGTCATTGGCAAACGTCTTGCCATCCAGGAAGAGCGCCACGACGTCGAGCTCCGTAAGCTCACGTTCCTGAAACGCCTTCAGCTGCCTGGCGGTCGCCTTCTTGAACTCCCGCGACACCGTCGACTTAGACAGCCCGATCGCCCCCGGCACTGCCTCCACCGCGGCCTCATAGTCACGACACGAGATCCCAAGCAGGACCTTGCGGAACAACCCCTCGTCCACCTCGCCCGCCGCCCAGTGCAAGCGCTCGTACGACTCCAGACGCGCCTCTCCCTCCAGACCTCGCACCCGAGGGACCCGGACCCCTCTCTGCCAACTTACGTGAGACACGGAGCAGCTAAGGAATTAGAGTAGGGCGAAGGCAGAGAAACCGAGGATGCTGAGACACCGAGAGAGAATGAAAGAGAATGGAATAGCCCCACCAACCTGGGACGGTAAGCGAAGCGCGGCAGCTCCTGCGGACTCGGAGGTGGTAGATAGGCCGCTGCGCCGGCGGTTCGCTCCGTCGTACAAGCTGCGGATCGTCGAAGAAGCGGACCGGTGCACGGAGCCCGGAGAGGTTGGCCGACTCCTACGGCGGGAGGGCTTGTACTCGTCGCACCTGACGACATGGCGCAAGGCGGCGCATAGCGGGTCCCTGAAAGCGCTGTCGAAGAAACGAGGCCGTAAGCGCGAGCGCAATCCGCTGGAGGAGAAGGTGCGCAAGCTGGAGCGCGAGAACACTCGCCTCGAGAAGGAGCTCCAGAAGGCGCACTTGATCATCGACGTCCAGGGAAAAGTTGCAGGGCTGCTGGGATTGAGCCTCGAGGACGGGACGAACTCATGAAGGCGACCCAGGAGCTAGCCAAGCACGTAGGGGTGAAGCCCGCGTGCGATGCGCTCAGGGTGCCGCGAGCCACGTTCTACCGTCGTCGGAGTGCATCGACCGGGCATCAGCAGCCCCGCCCGACCCCCGCCCGGGCCTTAAGTGAGAGGGAGCGGGACAAGATTTTCGACACCCTGTGTTCGGAGCGGTTCGTGGACCGGTCCCCAGCCGAGGTGGTGGCGACGCTGCTCGACGAGGACGTCTACCTGTGCAGCGAGCGTACGATGTATCGCGTTCTGGCTTCCCAGGTGCCGGTTCAGGAGCGTCGAGCGCAGCGGAGTCATCCCAAATACCAGAAGCCCGAGTTGATGGCGAGGGGCCCGAACCAGGTCTGGTCCTGGGATATCACCCGGCTGCTGGGGCCGAAGAAGTGGAGTTACTTCTACCTCTACGTGATCCTGGACATCTTCAGCCGCTACGTCGTGGGATGGATGGTGGCGGATCGGGAGAACTCTGCCCTGGCCAGCCGGCTGATCCAGCAGAGTTGCTTGAAGCATGGCGTCCAGCCCCACCTCCTGACCCTGCATTCCGATCGAGGGGCTCCGATGACGAGCCAATGCACGGCTCAACTACTCGCCGATCTCGGCGTGACCCGCTCGTTGGGCCGACCCCAGGTCTCGGATGACAATCCGTTCTCCGAGGCTCAGTTCAAGACCTTGAAGTACCATCCCTCGTTTCCCGGCCGGTTCGGGGATCAGGGGCAAGCCAAGACCTTCTGTCGCTCGTTCTTCCGTTGGTATAATGCCGAGCACCGCCATGGCGGCATCTCGATGCTGACCCCCGAACAGGTCCACTTCGGTCACGCCGATCGGATCATCGCCTGCAGGAAGGCCGTGCTCCGTGAGGCATGGGCCGCTCATCCCGAGCGCTTCGTCTCCGGTGAGCCGAAGCCTAAACCACTCCCGGAGGCCGTCTGGATCAATCCTCCCACCCCATCCCTCACGACACAGGAGATTGCTCTCTAATTGATTTCCAAGAGTGTCTCACTGGCGTTGACAGGTTCCGAAACGATGGGGGTGGCCTAAATAGCGGGAACGTGGATGCGCGGTGCGATGGCTGGATGGGACTGCTGGAGTCTCTCGCCGCTCTTTTCCTGAGTGGATGCTACATCAGGGGGCCTAGATAAACCTCAGGTACAGATTGAAATCGTCACGCATCCTGTTGATGATGGCGCTTTCTGCGTTGTTCCCAACCGAGTTCTTGATCTTCTTTCCCTTGCTCTCATCGTGAAAAAGGCAGTAGACGAAGTCGAGCTCGTCCGAGAGCGTGTGCACAATCGACTGACCAATGAGTTGTTTCACTAGCGAAGCATTTAGGCTTTTCTTGTATTCGATGGCTATCAGGTACGGCGCTGTAATGATGAAGTCGGGGTAGTTCCGCGTCCCTAGGAAGAAGGTCACCAAAAAGAGTGGCGGCCGGGCCCTGTAGGACCCAGCCGCCATTCCGCAAAGCGGAAGCCGCCTAAGTCAGACCTCGCCGGCCTTCGCAGAACGAACCAGATGCTCCGCTGCACGGAACGCGAGCGCCTGGATTGTCATGGTGGGGTGATTCCGACCACCCGTGACTAGGTTGCTGCCGTCCACGATGAATAGGTTGGGCACATCGTGGGCGCGGTGGTACTTGTCGACCACCGATGTCGATGGGTCGTCACCCATGCGGCACGTGCCACGGTTGTGCGCGCCACCACGGCTGTCACGGACCGGACCCGCCCACACCGACTGGGCACCGGCCGCCTCGAGGACCTCGATCGACTTCTGTCTGAAGAACTCCATGTTCTTGATGTCGTCGGGATGACTCGTGGACGTGATGCGCATCGCGGGCAACCCCCACTCGTCTTTCACGTTGGGATCCAGATCCACGCGGTTGGTCTCGAGCGGCAACTGCGTGGTGAAACAGGAGATCGTCATCCTGTGCCTGGATTGGTCCCTGAGCGCCTGCTTGTAGCCCGCCCCCCAGCGCGGGGCGTCGGGGCTCAGCCCCCCGAGACCATAACTGATCGGGGTTGCGTAGCCGCGGGACGTCATTCGACCACCGCCATAGAAGCCCCGGTTGGGGTCGGTGGGGACGTAGTCCACAATTCCCGTCCCGGAGACGACGCCCTTGTAGTCATTGAGTGGATGCTCGAAGAGTCCGCTCGCGCCGGCGCCACCCCCGAGCATCAGGTACTTGCCGACGACACCGTTCGAGTTTGCGAGACCGTCAGGAAAGCGGGCCGACGCCGACATCAAGAGCAGACGAGCCGACTCCCCAGCATTCGCGGACAGCACCACCGCTTTGGCACTCTGGAATACTTCCTGTTTTTGGGCGTTGAAATAGGTAACCCCGGTCACTCGGCCACCGTTGTCCACCGATATTTCACGAACGTAGCTTCTGGCGCGGACCTCACAGTTACCGGTCTCGATAGCCAGCGGGATCACCGTGACCGCCGAGCTCGACCGAGCCTTTACGTGGCATCCGTAGCCGGAGCACATCCCACAATTGACGCACCCGGAGCGGCCCATGTACGGCTGGGTGATGATCGCTAGTGGGCCAGGCACCACGCTCAAGCCGAGCTTGGCAGCCGCCCTATAGAACAGGGCGCCCGAGGACTTCATCGGCACCGGCGGTACCGGGTACTCCTTGGACATCGGCGCGACAAACGGGGAATCTACGCGCTGTCCCGAGATTCCCATCTCCCACTCGGCCTGAGTGTAGTAGGGCTCCAACTCCTCGTAGGAGACCGGCCAGTCCGCCATACCCGTTCCAGCAATCGTTCCGACGGTGCTGGCTTCGTTGAACTCCCACGGCAGATGGCGCCAGCTGCTACCCCCGTACGTGACGGTCCCACCTCCGACGACGGATCCGTACCTGTGAGTGCCCCGAACGGCCTCTTCCCGGTCGTTTCTGCGGAAGGTGTTGCGCTGTCGCGCGGGGTCGCTCAACAGACGGTCTTCGTTGCTTATGTTCCGATTGAGCAACTCGTCCTTGGTGTAGTCCCGCTCATGCCCGTACTTCCCCCAGCCGCCCTGCTCGAGGATCACCACCGAAAAGCCGGCCATCGACAACTGCTTGGCCATGATGCCCCCAGCTGCCCCGGACCCGATGATGACGAAATCAACTTCTTCCTGTGGCCTGAACTGTCTCATGTCGTTTCTCCGGTTCCGAAGCTATCCACGGTGCTGGGGGAGCGCGTCGTAGTAGCCGAACGGCGGCTCGTGGTTGAGAGAATCGTCGTAGCCTAGGAGCTGCCAGCCGACTTTGTCGTGATTGCCGCCGTGCACCGGGCTTGCGAAGAAGCCGGTGACCGTATGAGTCCGGACCAGGTTGAAGAACGGCGTGTCCTCGATCTCCGTGAGCACCTGGATCTGCTGGTCGAAGGTCAGGTCCGAGAATTTGCTGGCGTACGGGAAGCTCTGCCTCGTCTGCGCCGCGAGATCCTTGAGGCCCTGGGTATAGTCACCTTGGCGCTCCTGATCGAACGTCACGAGTGCCCTGTCGATGAAGGCAACCACTCGCGCCTCCCGCGCACCCGGCGTTTCGTCGGTGGGGATGATCTGGGCAGCCATTTCCTCGACCTCGAGGGCCTGCTCCGGCGTGAAAAATACGAACTTGTCCGCCTGCCCCAACTCGGCCGCCTTGAGCACATATTCCTCAGCCGCCAGGATGCCGGGATAGTTAGCCGCGACCCAGACCCCGCCCAGGCCGGCAACCGAATCGATGAGAAATGAACGTCGTGACTTCCCTTGGGTGCTCATGCTGTCCCCCTTCGATACGTTCCTGGTTGGCTGGTTGCGTCTACGTGTCCACGCCCATTTTATCGTGTCGACGAGTTGCGTTCCGCATGATAGTAGGGACACGTGGATCTTGAGGCAAACCGTCAGGAGGCATGAGCAACGGCGTCGGCGATCTCCTGCCGCACCCAGTCGTTCACCTCCTCTTTCAGTAATTCCAGAAGCGACTCGCGGGCCTCTTTGGTGCCGACCCTCCCCAAGGCCCACGCCGCATGCCCGCGCACCAGTACCTCCCCATCAGTGAGGGCCCTGGCAAGAACCGGGACCGCCTCCGCAACGCCCCAGTTGCCCAACGCTACACAGACGTTGCGCAACAGCCCGGCCCGCTTCGCTCGCGTGATCGGCGATTCCTGGAAAAGTGCACGAAATTCCATCTCGTTTAGGCTCAGGAGCTGGTCGGCCAACTCCACAAGCGACGGCCCATCCAGCCCATCCCGCGCCCGATAGGCCTCTTCTTCCGCCGGCCGTACGAACCGCTCGTTCCACGGGCAGACCTCCTGGCAGATGTCGCACCCGTACACGCGGTTCCCCAGGAGCGACCGGAGCTCGACAGGTATCGGGCCGCGGTGCTCGATGGTCAGGTAGGAGATACATCGCGGGGCGTCCATCACCGGTGCCCCCGACGCGTCACGCCCCAGCAACGCTCCCGTGGGGCACGCATCCAGACAACTCCGGCACGTCCCGCAGTGGTCCTCCTGGAACGGAGCATCGGCATCGAGCTCCAGATCGAGCAGAAGCAGCCCCAGAAAGAAATAAGAACCCCGTTTCGGGTGGATCAGCATCGTGTTCTTCCCGAACCAGCCGACACCGGCACGCAGTGCCATCTCCCGCTCCAGAATGGGGCCGGTATCTACGTAGACGCGTCCCTCGACCGGGCCTTCCACCGATGCCTCGATCCACCGGAGGAGCTCGAGAAGCAACCTCTTGATGGCGCCGTGGTAGTCTTGGCCGCGCGCATAGCGGGCAATCACTCCCCTCGCCGGATCGGCGGGTACGCCGGGGGGGTCCTCCTGGAAGTACTCATGACCGACCACGACCGCCGATCGGACCGAAGGCATCGTCTGGCGGAGATCCGCGCGGCGAGCGACGGCGTCCTCGCGGGCGAGATACGCCATCTCCCCGTGCCTGCCGTCCGCCACCCATCTGCGATAGAGGTCCAGATGATCGCTCGGTTCGACCGTGGCGACCCCCACCAGACTGAAGCCCAGCCCTCGGGCCTGCTCCTTGAGACGGGTCGTCAGTGTCACACCCTGTACTCCCTCCCTTTCCATTCGACGCGGCCTCCGCGGATCCAACTCCTCAGGAAGATGTAGTTCACTACCCCTGCCGCCAGTGGATAGAACAGGCCGGTCCAGAGCGGAGCTCGAAGACGCCAAGCGGCCAGACTCCACCCGAGGACGCTGAAACCCGTGATCGAGGTCGACCATATCCACCACGTGCTCGTTCCCCACCCCGCGAGGGACAGGAGCAAGACCACGGGAGGAACGATCCAGATCGCCACGCTGACCAAGATCGCGGTCGGCATCGTAATCGGACCGGCCCAGGTCGGAACCGCTTGGCGGGCCGCCAGAGACAGGTTCTTCGACCAGCCTTCGATCAACTCGTCGAGCGACCAGTACATACGCGTGGCGAAAACCGCCTCGCCCTCACGGACCGTGAGCCGCTTTCCGGATCTGCAGAGGATCTGCGCCAGCTGCTGGTCCTCGACGACTTCCCCCTTCACGGCTTCGTGGCCTCCAATTTCCTCGTAAACGCTCCGATCGAAGAGGATGAACTGTCCGTTGGCGATGGCGTCGCGCCAGCGCTTCGGAGGACGGGGCTTCCCCGGGTTTGGAAAGCGAAATACGAACGCGGCCATCATGTGAGTCTGGACCAACCGCTCCCAGAACGTGTCCATGATTTGCCGCCCCAGCAGCGTGAGGGCATCGCCTCCGTCCTCCGCCAACCCGGCCACCGCACGCCCCAGCAGTTCGGGAGCATGAACGGTGTCGGCGTCGGTGAAAAGCAGCAGATCACCCTCCGCCGCCCGGGCCCCCTGCGCGCACGCCCAGGGCTTGCCCATCCACCCTTCGGGAAGCGCCTGGCCTTCGACCACCATGACCCTCCGGGCGCGGTTCGGCAGGATCGCCCGCGCCAGGTCCAAGGTGGTGTCGTCGCTCCGGTCGTCGACCACGATCACCTCGAACTCCGGATAATCCGATGCACAGATCGACTCGACACAGGACCGGATACTTCTCTCTTCGTTCCTGGCTGGAACGATAACGCTTACCAGTGGACCCGACCGTTCAGTCGCGCCCACCTCTGTGGCCACGTCGGGTAGCCGTCGTGGAAGCCTGACCTTGATCAGGAAATAGACTGCGAGGGCAATCCAGGGGGCGAATGCGACTGGCGGCGGCATGGGGGTTGATCCACTTCCGGCTCTGGGCTCAGCGGCCGGAAATGGGCCCGCCTATAAAATCGGGCGGCTGACCCGGATGGTCACCCGCTTGTCGGTGAAAAGTCCCCCGTCGTCGGCCCTGCCCTGGAGCACATACGTGCCGGGCTCGTGGAAGGTCACCTCCGTGACCCAGCGTCCATCCTCCGGCAACTCGGGCGGCACCCAGAAAGAGGCCCACGGAGAGTTCGAGTAGGGGCGGGTGTCTTCCCAGGGCGCGATCTGCGGTGGAGTGAAGCTCACATCGCCACCCATAGGTCCGCGATAGACGAACCAGGTCAGGTGGAGTCCCAAGATCTTCTGCACGGTGATTCGTGAGGGAGTTCGCATAGCCCGGTCAAGATTCAGCGTCCCATCGTCGTTGAGGGGCAATCGCGACTCTGAACTCCACTCGGGGAGGCCGTCGTCGGTGACGTAGGCAGTCAGGGTAACGCGCTGACCCACTCGAGCCTCGATGAGGGAGTCCATCTCCAACTCGATAACTGGGGGGGTGTGTGCGCGGAGCTCCGGGTCACTGCTGCCCGCGCCGAGCGTCCCCGTCTCCGACATGATGACAATGTTGTCGACGAAGTAGTCGGACCTCAGCGAGCCGTACGCCCGCCGTTCTTCTCCGTTGGTCTTGAGCGTCCAGATCAACTCCCGTTCACCAAAGTCCGCCGGCACTCGGACTTCGAACACGAACCGGTTACGGCGGGGAAGGAAGTGTGTGGGTTGTCCCCGATCAGCAGCCCCTGGCGAAAAATTGTTGTCGGCGCCTACGGGAAGGTCCGGCTCGGCCTCCCAATTCCGGTTCATATAGCCGAAGATGAGGTTGAACGAGCCGTCAGGGTTCTGCCCCCAACCCTCGAAGGACGGGGAGATGGACTGGCCGCTCGCATAGGTGAGGCCCTGGGCTGCAGCGGGAGGGACACCTACCGCCAAGTCCAGGAACCCAAAGACGAAGCCTACTGCGGCGGCTCTCCGCAGCCGCCGAGACCAACGTCCAACCATGTTTATCTGTCGTCCCTCTGAGGCCTCACGTCACTGGCCTTGGCGGGCGGCGTAGGCACGGTCGCCAAGCAAAGCGGGCATCCGATCACGTAGTCGTTCTTGGTCAGGTTGAACTTCTCCACCCGCTCGGCCATCTCCTCCACGAACTGCTCGTCTGTGAGACCGACGCGCTCGCCCAGATCGATGAACATGTTGGACACCGACCGATTACCCGATCCCTGCCAGTTTCTTGGGTCCGGGACGTTTTGGTTGGTCTCGGTGTTGTTCATGTAACCGGTGATGTGGAGGATCGTGCCCTTGGGAAGCAGGGGCTGGTAGTCGTTTGCGAAGACGTAGGTGCGGACCCAGTTGTGGTCGTAGCCGACACAGGACAGCGTCTCGGCCTTGAACCCCCAGATGGCCTCCAGACACATCCGTTCGCCGGGAGCGTGCAGGTGTGGCTCGAAGCTGATGATCTTGGTGTGCTCCTTGGTCACCGTGTAGGCGTCGAGCCGCTGTCCGGATTGGTTGGCCTCGATATCGATGTCCGAGCCGTTGGCGAGAGAGGTGATGCCACCCTCGTACCTTGGCTCGTATCCGATCGGGTGCAGTTGGAAGGCGATCTCCAGGCGGGCCCTGGTGTCCCGACCGTTCGAGTGGAGGTGGATCGACTCGGATGCGACCTGCGAGCCCGCCTTCAACAGCCGGCCTGCATCTGGATCGAAAAGGTCCGGGTTGCGGCCGACCTCGTGCACGGGCCAGGAAGTGCTCTCCCGCGCGTCCGGCACCTCCGTTCTCCAAATCATGTGGTGGACGATGTATCTCCTGCCCACCGTCTCTCGGCCGCCGTCTCGATTACCTTTCACATCATTGATTTCGCGTATCTGCACGGCCGCGACGTACCGGTCCTCTTCCAAACCGAGCGGGATACTCTCGATCTCACCCCACCAGTCTGCATCCGAGCCCCTCACCAAGATCTCCTCGGAACTCACCACTAGGTCGGGCCGGATGGTCCATACACCACTGTCGTCGAATTCCCTGGCCGGGGGTAGGTCCGCCGGATCACCTTCGGGCGCGCCGTTGTCTGCCCAAGCGGCGACCATGGCAAGCTCCTCATCGCTGAGGGACGTGTCCTGCTTGTACTCCTGAATGCCGATGTTCTTCTCGACGTACCAGGGCGGCATGGCGCCAGCACGATCACGGATTGCGGTGCGCTCCTTGATCCTCCGGGAAAACCGCCGCGCCTCTTGGTACGTGACGAGCGACATAGGGGCGACGCCCACCGGGTTGTGACAATTCTGGCAGCTCCGCTGCAGGATCGGCGCGATGTCCCTGCTGAACGTCACGTCTTCCGGATTGAAAACGAGATCGGATGTGGAGGCGAAGTCCTGAGCCCCGAGCGCAAATGGCACTATCAGGAGGAGGGCCGCCGGAAGCATCAGAAGCCGACCGATCGTGTCCTTCCACCCGAAATTCTTTCCGTAACGCATCGCTTTCACTCCAATTGCGGAGAGACAACTCTGGGCGCAAAAAAAGAGATTCCGAGCCGGCTATAAGAATAGTTAAGGGGCCACGAGTACGTCAAAAAGGACTGAGACCGGCCGAGCGCTACTGCCCCTTCCTCGCCCAGCGATCCCCGTCCCGGGTGCGGTACTTCTCCATCACAGCGTCGAGCGCCTTGCCGAGGTCGATCCCCTGCTCGTTGGCCATACAAAGGATGACGAACAACACGTCGGCCAGCTCCTCCGCCATCTCCTGCTCACTCTCGTCGGGCCTCTTGGGCTTGGTGCCGAAGCGATGGTTCACCAGGCGTGCGAGTTCCCCCACTTCCTCCATGAGCCGGGCCAGGTTTGCCAACGGCGGCCAATAGCCCTCTTCGAATTGGGAGATCCACTCCTCCACTCGGTCCTGAGCGTCCAGCAATCCAGGATGCTGAGGCCGAACCTTCCCAGGAGTCCCGGGGTCCGTCATGGGACCAGAACCAGTTTGCCGAACACCTCACCCGCCTCTAAAAGCTCGTGCGCACGCCGGGCCTCCTCGAGCGGCAGAACCTCCTGGATGACGGGCACAAGACGTCCCTCGAACACGAGGTTCATGACCCGCCGGAAGTCCTCCGGAGGCCCCATGGTAGTCCCGAGGATGGAGAGTTGCTTCCAAAAGATTACACGAACGTCACTCGTGACCGCCGGCCCACCCGTACCGCCGTAGGAGACGAGTCGTCCCCCGACAGCGAGAGACCGAAGGCACCCCTCCCACACGGGTTCGCCGACCGAGTCCACAATCAGATCGACTCCACGCTTCCCAGTTTCGCGCCACACTTCTCTCGAGAAATCCACCTCGAGACGATCATACGTGACGTCGGCACCGAGCGCCTCCACCCGCTCTACGTTGGCGGGACCGCTGGTCAGTGCATAAACGCGGGCCCCGGACAGCTTGGCGATCTGTATGGCCGCCGTGGATACGCCCCCGGACGCCCCCGTCACCAAGACCCTTTCACCAGGCTGCAGCCCACCCCGTCCCAACAGAGCATGCCACGCCGTCACAAACGTGAGCCCCGCCGCGGCCGCGGTCTCGAAGGATACGGCGTCCGGGATCTCGAGTAAGTTGGCAGCGGGGGCCACAAAGTACTCCGCAAAACCGCCCTGTGTGTGTTCGCCCAGGACGCTGAAGGTTTTGTCCTCCATCAGGAGACCACGGGGAGCGCCTTGGTACCACTCGTAGTTGAGGGACGGATCGACCACAACCCGGGTACCGATCGCTACGCCTCCCACTCCCACTTCCACCCCCGTCCCCAAGGCGTCCACGACACCGGCGACGTCCGACCCCCCGATGTGTGGCATGGGGATTTCGAAGGGGAGGCCTCGGCGCGCCCAAAGATCCAGGTGATTGAGGGAGGCCGCTCGCACGGCGATCCGTACCTCGCCGAAACCCGGCTCCGGCACCTGGGCATCCGCGATGTGGATCACCTCGGGTCCACCGTGTTCAGAAAAGAGGGCCGCTCGCATTCTAGCTCCGTGGGAAGGGGGCGAGGAGGGAGGCGAAGAGTACCTTCCCGGCAGTCGACCCAGCAAGCGCCGAGGCTGTGCGGCCCCGCTCGTCTACCTTATCGTTCAAGACGACCTTCGACCCCCTCGGGGAACCAAGGAGCCTGTCCGAGTAGCATGAAGGACCGAACGACCGCACCCAGAGCCTCTACGCCCAGGGGCGACGGCCCCGAGGGCTCCGATTCGCAGGACGCGCGCGACACGACGCTTGGGGGATATCTGGAAGTCCATGAACGCCCCCCGGGCTTTACAGGCTCGGACGGACAGCCGTATACCGCCTCTGTCGAGATCGAGTCTGTGGAGAACCTCGCCGCCCCGTACGTCGGTTTCCTGGTCTTCCCGCGATGGGCCGAAACGGGCCTCGGTATCGTGGGTCACCTGGAGACGCCCGTGTTGTGGGAGGGAAGGAGTCGGGGCGAAGTTCAGGACCGAATCCATGCGCTCCCTCTGGGCAACGTCAAGCGCCTGTTGGACGAGGCCATTCAGCGTAAGGAAGGGGACGACTGAGCGATGAGTACGGGCCAGGCTCCCTTCCTTCGAATCACCGAAATCTTTCACTCCATCCAGGGCGAATCAACGTGGTCGGGGTTGCCGTGCACATTCGTACGGCTGACCGGCTGCCCTCTCCGATGCGTGTGGTGCGACACGGAATACGCCTTCCATGGGGGCACGCCGCGAACCCTCGACGAAATCGTGGACGAAGTCCGCTCGATCGGGACATCACTGGTCGAGATCACCGGAGGAGAGCCCCTGTCGCACCCTAATGCCTTTGTACTCGCAAAGCGTCTGCTCGACGAGGGGTTCACGGTCCTCGTGGAGACGTCCGGAGCGTTCGACGTGGCCCCGCTCGACCCCCGGGCACACCGGATCATGGATCTCAAGTGCCCGGGAAGCGGAGAGAGCGACAAGAACCTTTGGGAGAACCTGGACCACCTGACGGACCAGGACGAAGTGAAGTTCGTGGTGCTCGACCGGACGGACTACGAGTGGGCGAGGGACACAATCCGGGAGCGGGGCCTCGACCGCCGCCTGGAGGAAGGCACGCTCGGCGATCTCCTGATGTCACCGGTATGGGGCGCATGCGATCTCCTCGATCTGGCCGGCTGGATTCTCGAGGACCGACTTCCAGTCC
Source organism: Longimicrobiales bacterium (assembly GCA_965219445.1). Classification (GTDB taxonomy): domain Bacteria; phylum Gemmatimonadota; class Gemmatimonadetes; order Longimicrobiales; family Gaopeijiaceae; genus UBA822. The sequence continues at coordinate 1,395,823 of CBDCNQ010000005.1, forward strand.
GGCTCCAGACGCAGCTTCACAAACATATTTGGGAGCCGGACGCCCGGGGTGTTTGAATGGAGATCCCAGACGCTCGGTTGCGTAGACTCGCTGACCGGCTCTCCGACCGGCCGGAGTGTGGGAGCGAGCCCGAACCGCTGGAGGGTCACACGGAGGCTGCCGTTTCACTGATCCTCCGGACGGGCGCCGACCTCGAGGTTCTCCTGATCAAGCGCGCCGAGTCGGAGCGAGATCCGTGGTCGGGGCATGTAGCGCTACCGGGTGGACGCAGAGACCCCGAAGACGCGAACCTCACACGGACCGCGATCCGGGAAGCCGCTGAGGAGACAGGGGTGGAGCTCTCCTCATCCGGATGGTCGCTCGGCCGCCTGGGGCAAGTCGTGCCGAGTCACCCGGCGCTGCCTCCCATCACCATCACGCCCTACGTGTTCGGCGTACCGGAAATGGTCGAGGCACACGCAAACTCGGCAGAGGTCGATCGCGTACTCTGGGTAACAGTCCCCGTCCTGCTCAATCCGAAAACCCGCGGGATCACCACCATCGTCCTGCCGGAGGGCTCGGCGGACTTCCCCTGCTACTGGGTGGACGGCCACGCGATCTGGGGCCTCACCTTCCGGATTCTATCAGAATTCGGTGAGCTCGCGGGTGCACTCTGACGCGATTCGTCTAATGGGCCAGATCGCTACTCGATCCATTCTGCGATGAACACGTTGGTCTCCCCCTCCTGAGCCTGACCCCGGTTCGAACCCCAGACCAGATAACGGCCATCCGGACTGAACACAGGAAAGCCGTCGAATCCGGCCGTGAAGGTGATGCGCTCCTGCCCCGACCCATCCTCGTTGATCAAGTAGAGATCGAAGTCCCGCCCGGTCGGATCGTCCATGTTCGACGAGAAGATGATTTTCTCGCCCAAGGGGTGCCAAAACGGGCCGAAGTTCGCGGTACCGTTGTGCGTCACCTCCGTCTGATTCGACCCGTCAGCGTCCATCACGAAGATCTCGAGTTCACTCGGACGAATCAGCCCGTCAACCAGAAGAGAGGTGTAGTCCTCGATCTCTTCCGGAGTGGTGGGGCGATGGGCTCGGTACACGATCTTCGACCCGTCCGGAGAGTAGAACGGCCCCCCGTCGTAACCCACCGAGTCGGTGAGACGCAGTACATCGGAACCATCCGGCCTCATCGAGTAGATATCGAGCTCCCCATCCCGCATCGACGTGAACACGATGCGATCGCCCACCGGAGAAAACGTCGCCTCCGCGTCGTAGCCGAACGAGTGCGTCAACTGCTGGAGGTTCGAGCCGTCGGCGTCGGCAACGAAGATGTCGAAGCTGGGGTATACTGCCCAAACGTATCCGCGTGAGAAATCAGGCACGGCCGGGCAGGCCGTATCGAAGTGGTGGGTCGAGGAGTAGAGTATCTTGTCGCCGGCTGGGTAATAATAGGAGCAAGTGGTTCGCCCCTGACCGGTGCTCAACAACTCGACGTCGCTCCCGTCGAGCGACATAGTGTAGATTTGGTCGCATCCGCCGGCTCTGGGCGTGGACTGGAAGATCAGCTTGGTGCCGTCGAAGGAGAAATACGCTTCGGCGTTCTCACCCTCGAAGGTGAGTTGGCGTATGTTCCGGAGATGGACCTCCTGAACGGCAGCTGCGATCTGGACCGCAGGGGCGGTGCGGGCTTGATTCGTGGTGTCGGCCCCGGTGGTAGCGAACACGAGGAGTCCGGTGACGGTGACGGCCGCTCCCGGTTTCAAGAGTGAGGACATGAAAAGTCTCCAGAGGATGATCGATGTCTAGCGTATCGATGTCTAACGTACGGACCGTCTTCGCGGCGCTCGCAACCGGGCTCGCGCTCTCGAGCCCGGCAGGCCCTTCGTCCGCCCAGCAGATCCTCGACTGTCCAGACGTCGACGAGATCACGGAGGGCATGGACCCAACCCTCGCACACGTCCGCTACCTGGCTGACGACGCCCTCGAGGGCCGTGGAGCAGGAACGAGCGGTGCACGCTGCGCAGGACAGTACATCGCCGACCAGTTCGAGGCCATTGGCCTCGAAGGCGCCGGCCTGAGGGGAAGCTACTTCCAGGGCTTTCCGATCCGCGCGGGCGCCGTCCTCGGCACAGGAAGCACACTCCGAACCCCGCAGACGACATTTACGCCTACACGTACGCGCTGCAAGATCACGAGCCGGGCGATGCCGTCGAGATCGTCGTCCTGCGCGACGGGGAGCGGCTGACGTTAACGGCAGTGCTGGGGGACCGGCGGTAGTCGGGGGGGCCATCCCGGATCCTAACCTATTGAATCCGTATCCCACGGTCGCCAGCTCGTTCTCCACTTTGTCCGAGTACAGGAGGATCCCGTGAAACATCTCACTCTCGTCGTCATGCTGACCGCGTTCGCCAACACTCCAGCGGTCGCGCAGCAATCCGCGCCGGAGATCCCTTTCGAGTCGGTTCCCCGCCCCCTTCGGTATTCGCCTGACATGAATCTCGGTGAGGTTCTCGGTGTGGCGGTGAACTCCGAGGGCCACATCGTGGTCTTGAACCACCCCGGTAGTGCAAACGCCGGCCCGATATGGATGAACTCCACGACGCAGCTGCTCGAGTTCGACGAGGACGGCGACTTCGTGCGCGAGATCGGAAAGGGCGTCTATGGCATCGCATACGCTCACCAGGTTCGCTTCGACGAGGACGACAACCTGTGGGTCGTGGACAAGGCGGCGAATACCGTCATCAAGTTCGATCCGGACGGATACGTCACCATGAACCTGGGGCGCAGGGAAGAAGGCTATCACGGCATAGTGGAGCTCCCCACCCAGCAGGAGGCGAGGGCCTCCGGGGGTTTCTTCAACGGGCCGACGGACGTCGCGTGGGATCCGGACGGCAACATCTTCGTGAGTGACGGCTACGTGAACTCCCGGATGGCGAAATTCGACAAGCACGGGAACTTCCTCATGGATTGGAGCTCTTTTGGTACGGAGATCGGCCAGCTGCGCCTACCCCACGCCATGGTGGTCGACAAGGCGGGCGACGTGTATGTGGCCGACCGATCCAACCGGCGTATTCAGGTCTTCGACTCCGACGGCAACTTCGAGCGTATGCTCCTGATGAACGTGCCTTATCCGGCCGACTACCAACCGCCCTTCAGCGCGATCAACCCGAACCGCCAACTTCCGGAGGCCACACAACCTTGGGCAATGTGCCTGACCGAGTCGTCCCCCCAGGAGCTCTGGGTGGCCGACCAGGAGCCTGGCCGTATCTACCGGATGACGCTCGAAGGTAAGATCCTCGGTTGGCTCGGCAGCGCAGGTCGGCAGCTGGGGCAGTTCAACTGGATTCACGGGTTGGACTGCTCACAGTTGGATGACGGCGTGCTTTGGGTTGCCGACATGAACAACTGGCGGGTGCAAAAGCTGCTCGTCGACCTGCACTGACTTCGGCTCTGGAGGTCGGTGGCTATGCTAGGCCAGCAGATCCAGCTGTCCGACCGATAGTGCTGCAGCTTCTTCCGTCTCGCTCTCGCTGCCCCCCGCCTCGGTCTCGCCGCCTCCCGTCTCGCCATACGCCCGCGTCACCTCCAGAACCCGGTCACCCGCGGCCGGATTGACCAGAGCACACCCCCGGGTTCGCCTTCCTCGGCACGGAATCTGATCGGCGTGAAGGCGCGTGACCGTCCCGCCCGCCATCACGACCATGACCTCGTCTCCCTCGAGCACCTCCAAGGCGGATACGAGGGGCGTCCCGTCTCCGGACGGGACCGCCCGCGTGCCTAGTCCACCACGCTTCTGGAGCGGGAAGTCCCCCACCTCCGTGCGCTTTCCCTTCCCGTCCTCAGTGACGCTCAAGACCCAAGCGTCCCTACGGATGAGCAGCATCCCGACAACGTAATCGTCGTCCTTGAGGTCGACGCCCTTCACCCCCTGTGCGGTACGTCCCAAAACAGAAAGATCGGATTCCGGAAATCGGATGGCCCTGCCGGCCTTGGTGATCAGCATGACCTCACCGTCACCCTCGGAGAGGCGCACGTCCACGATGCGGTCTCCATTCTTCAGGCTCGCCGCAATTACGCCCCCCGCACGTGGATGCGCGAACTCCGAGAGCTTGGTTCGTTTCATGAGGCCGTTTTTCGTGATAAATACGACGAACCGTTCCGCGGTTAGATCGTCCGTCGGCAATATCGTGACGATCGCGTCGCTGCGGTCAGCCTGGGTCAGCCCATAGATCGACTGTCCCCGGGACGCCCTTCCCCCCTCGGGTACATCCAGAACCGGAAGGAAGTGCAGATGCCCATTCTCGGTGAAGGCGAGTAACCAGCCCTGTGTGCGGGCCACCAGGACCCGTTCCAGATAGTCGGTCTCGAACCGCTCCATCCCCGCTAGCGCCTTCCCGGATGAGACCCGACGCCGGTAGAGGTGCATCGGAATTCGCTTCAAGAACCCCTCGTGGCTGAGGGTGATCACGGCGTCTTCATCGGCAACCGTGTTTTCCACCTTCATCTCTTCCGACCCGTCGCCTTCCAGAATGACCGTCCGTCGCGCATCCCCATACTTCTCAACGATCTCGTCCAGCTCCTCGAGCATGACCTCCAGCTTTCGGGCCTCGCTCTTGAGGATGCCCTTCAGGTCCTTGATGATGGCCTTGAGCTCCTTGAGCCGCCCCCTGAGTTCGTTCTGCTCGAGCGCGGTCAGCTTGGCGAGCCGCATGTTGAGAATGGCGTCCGCTTGGATCTCGGAGAGTCCGAGCAGGTCTTGAAGCCTCTCGGAAGCCTCGGAACGATTCGCCGAACCTCGGATGATTCGGATGACCTCATCGATAGCGCCAAGTGCAGCCACCAAACCCTCCGCAACGTGCTTCTCCGCTTGCGCTTTTTCGAGGTCATGCTGCGACCGGCGCCGAATGACCTCGACGCGGTGATCCCTGAAACGCTCGAGAAGTTGAACCAGGGTGAACTCCTGCGGCTCGCCGTCGTCCAGGGCGATCATGATGGCTCCGAACGTGCTTTGGAGGCTGGTCTTCTTCTGCAGCAACTTGATGACTTTGCCGGCCTTCGCGCCCCGTTTCAGCTCCACGACCAGCCGGAGCCCGTCCCGGTCCGATTCGTCCCTCATGTCAGCGATGTCCGGAGCTCCGCCTCGCCTCGCGAGGTCGGCGATCTGCCGGATGATCCGCGTCTTCGAAACTGCGTATGGGAGCTCGGTAACGACGAGCTGGTCCTTCCCGGCCCGGAGCGCCTCCTTGACGATGCGGGCGCGCATGACGATCCGGCCCCGTCCGCTCTCATACATTTGGCGAATCCCGTCACGCCCGACGACGAATCCACCCGTCGGGAAATCGGGGCCCGGAAGGTGCTTCATCAAGATGTCGAGAGTCGGATCGGGCTCCTCGATCATGGCTCTCAGAGCGCCGGCGACCTCCCTCAGGTTGTGGGGCGGCACGTTCGTGCTCAGCCCGACTGCGATCCCCGAGGACCCGTTGATCAGAAGGTTGGGCACCCGAGAGGGCAGAACGCTGGGCTCGCTACGTTGGCCATCGAAGTTCTCGACGAGATCCACCGTTTCCTTCTCGATGTCCGCGAGAATGTCCTCGGCAATCGGTGCTAGCTTGGCTTCCGTGTACCGGTATGCCGCTGCGGAGTCGCCGTCGATCGAGCCGAAGTTCCCTTGACCGTCCACAAGCGGATAGCGAAGGGAAAAGTCTTGGACCATTCGGACGAGCGCGTCGTACACGGCCGTGTCGCCATGGGGGTGATACTTGCCCAGGACGTCACCCACCACGGTCGCACTCTTCTTGTAAGGCCTGTCCGGCCTCAGTCCCGCGTCATGCATGGCGAAGAGGATGCGCCGGTGGACCGGTTTCAGCCCGTCCCGGACATCGGGAAGGGCTCTTTGGACAATCACGCTCATCGAGTAGTCGAGGAAGGATTCTCGCATCTCCTGCTCGATGAGCCTCGGCAGAATGCGCTCTCGCGTCTGGGCCGTCATTCCATCTCCCGGTGAACCGAATATATACCGAAAATCAGGGCATCTCGGCACGATGCTTCGCCTACGATCTCAGGATAGGTGGAGCAAAGCAAGCCGGGGCAAAAAAAGAGGAGCCGCCGTCCAAAAGAGACCCGCGGCTCCCCGACTTCAAGTGATCCAGCGTTGGGATACCACACTAAAGTGTGGCGTCAGTCCAGCCCCCCATCCTCCGCAAGCGCCTTGCGCACCCGTTCCTTCAGGCTTTCCGACACTCGACCACCGTTCTGGGCCCGCCTCAGGGCCTCCAGGAAGTGCTTCTCGAACTGGACGCGAGGATAGCAGGCCTTGCAGATCTCCAAATGCGTGCGGACCTCCTCCTCCGACACAGCCTCGAGCTCACCGTCCAAGAACTCAAAGAGTCGGGCGCTGGCCTCCTCGCAGGAGATCATCGCGACGGCCGTTTCACCGGGCGGGCCGCTGCTCCCCGACGCATCCGTACCACCGGACCGGCCATCATCCTGGTTGGCGCCGCCCAACAACTGTTTCAACGATTCGAAGAATGACACCTAATCTTCTCCCGAGTCCAAAATGTATCCCATCTCGAGCGCATATTCATAGAGCCGGCGTTGAAGCTGACGGCGTCCACGAAAGAGCCGACTCTTTACCGTTCCGACCGGAATCCCCATGACCTCCGCAATCTCTCCATACGAGAGGTCCTCCAGGTCCGAAAGCACGACGACCATCCGATACTCCTCCGCCAACTCCTCTATCGCCTCCAAAACCTGATCATCGACGATGGACTGAAAGAACTCACCTTCGGGGTCGTCATCCCTGGATGCCGCGAACACCGGAGCCTCGCGGCTGATCGCTCGTGGATCGTCCTCCGCTGTCTCCCGGAGGATCGCGTCATGGCGCTGATCGCGTTCCCGCCTCCTCAGAAACACGTTCCTACAGATTGTAAATAACCAACTCTTACAGCGGGTTCCCGGTGCGTACTGCTCCCACGCACGGAAGGCGCGAAGGTAAGTGTCCTGCACGAGATCCTCTGCTTCGTCTCGAGCCCCGGATAGGCGCAAGGCGAATCTGTAGATCGCGTCCATGTGTGGGATCGCCTCTTGCGAAAAACTCGCCCCCTGTGAGTTGCGGTCGCCGGGCTGACCCTCACGCAATTCCGGCGGATCGGACAAGATCAGTCCGGAAAGGCGAAATCTCTTGCGAGCTCGTCCGTGGCAGGACCACCGGTGACCAATTCGACGAGCGCCTCCATCTCGAGGCCGACTTCGTACAGCCGAGCCTGAACAGAGAAGGCATGAGCGAAATCGAAGTAAGCGGACACGGCAACTTCGTGTGCCGGATGATTCGTCGCCACCATGGACTCCATCTCGACTCGAAGCATCTCGACGATGATCGCCACGGCGTGGAGCGACGATCTTTGCTCGGCGAGAGTCTTCACCGAGAAGTCGCCGTCGAGCCGTGGCATGAGAGCCGCCACTCGTTCGCGCTCCTCCGGAGGCGCGGCGATCACTCCGTGCTCGTGGGCATACGCCTCGAGAATCTGGCGCGCACCGGCCTTAAGGGCGGTCAGTTCTTCGAAGTTGCAGTGCACGATCACGCGATTCTCCTCGTGGCACGAAGTCCTACTGCTCTTCTACTTATTCGCTCCCACGTTTGTTTCTGCAAGTATGGCGTCTCTGGAAGGCTGTCAACAGCCTTCTAGGCGGCGGCTCCAGGCCCCTGCGGTCCTTCCACGGTCAACGGTAATGACACATGATGCTCCCCATCCACCTTCACGTCGAAGCTATATATACCGGGGCCTTTGAAGATCAGCCCGTCGAGATTGAGAATATGGGGAACACGGATGCCGTCTTGAGCGGCCAGTCCCCCGACCAACTGCATTTCTCCGTTCAGCGATAGTACTTCTGCGCCGCCCGGATCCGACATCCGAATGTGTACTTCATGAGAACCGATCTCCGAGGTCCCGGCAGTGAACCGCAAGACGAGTGTAATCCGTCCGTGCTGAGCAGGAAACTGCGACACGTCAATGCGATCAAGAATTCCGAGGATGCTCAGTTTCCCCGACGCATCAATGGTGGCCGCATCGGCCAGAAAAGCCACATCGATCTCCATCCTACCTCTCACGTTTTCGACACGAATCTGTATGCGTCTACGACAGCAGGTGCTCCGCCAAGACAAAGCCTACGCTCAGGTCGATCAGAACGTGGGCGACAATCGGCGGCCACACGCTACCGGTATGTAGGAAGACCGCACCCATTATTACGCCGACCACTCCAGTTCGCACGACTCCCAAAACACCCTGGTACGAATGCAGAACCGCGAACGCCGCCGACGTGAGCGCAAGGGCCGCCGCAGCGGACCCGCCCGCCACCATCACCGCGGGAATGGCATACGCCCGATAGGCCAGCTCCTCCCCGAATCCGGCACAGATCGACAACCCCGCGTACAACGCCCTTTCTCGCCGAGTGACCGGCATCAGTTCGTGTACGAGATGGCTCTCGCCCCACCCGCCCCTCTTCCGAAGCACCAGGAAGAACCAGAGCGTTCCTATGCCAAGGGCGAACGTACCTATACCCCAGGACACCGCATACGCGACCCGTCCCGACTCGATCCGAACGCCCATCCCCCCCAGGCCCACCAGACTCGATCCAAGCGCGAGGCTCAAAACACCCAGAAAAACAATCGTCACCGCGGACGCTACGTACGCCCGAGCCCGCTCCACAGCCAGATCACGAGCCAGATCGACCTGGAAAACAGCAAAGACTGGTAGAAGTTCAATGAGCGCCCCTAGGAACAGCGCGTCCAGCCACCGGAGCGGCGTACTCGAGAAGAGGACGTACACAACCGCCGCGTATCCGGTCAGCCCAGCGATAGCAACCTTCACTCCACGATCTCCCGCCTCGTTTCATCAGCCATCAGCCGGGTCAAGCTTCACAACCGGCCCGGTCGTCTCTAGGATTGTTGGAAGACCCATCAGGTGTCCCGATCCGAAGACCGACACACCCGACAGTGCATATGAAATCCATTGCGAGAAACCACAAGGCGATCTTCCGCGTCCTGGACTCATTAGAGGCCCCGTACGGCGGTTGGTTTCTGAAGTTGCGCTTTGAAGCGGGGGATGCCCCTACCATCCGGGAACTAAAGCGTGCCAGCCTGAGGGTATCCTCTCCTGACGGAGCGACCTCATTCGAGGTCAAAGTGCAAGGGTTCCCGGTTTTCGGAGGACACCCCTCCGACGATCGGCTTCACCGGACCGGTCGCGTGGACATCCATGTAGCACCGCTAGACGAAAGCGGAGGCACGATCGGTCCCAACTGGAAGGTGTCGGGGCCGGCTCGATAGCAGCCTCGCTCCCCTAACGAAACCAGAGCCGGGTACCTGTGGTACGGCTCAGCTACGGTCAGGGTCCCTGAGGCCGGGCGGGTCCACCTCGAAGGTCTCCAGGAACCATCGGCGATACTCCTCCACGCGCCCCGGATTCTCCTGGAGCCACGCACCGCGCTCCTCCTCGAATTCATCGGGCCGCGCGGTAAGGATAAAGGCATCCAAATACCCGTTCTCACGCGAAAACAGAAGCTCGTCGAGCGGTCCGTACGGAGGCATATCGAACGCAGAACGCCCGTACAGCCAGGCGTCGGAGATGCGGGCAAGAATCGCCCGCTCGAGCTCGTATCCCTCCGCAGCGGCCGCCTCGGGTAGGACTTCATCGAGTCGATCCAAGTTGTCCATCAGATGGAAGTGGCCATAGAAGGACACGATGGACCCTGACTCGGGAGCCGAACCGTATACCTGAACTACGGCGGTGTCACCACGGATAGTCAATGCTTCCCAAGGGTACATCTCCACCGCAGTCCTATCCTCGATGATCAAGAACTCGGGGTCGACGATGATGTTCTCCTGTTGCTCTCGAACCCAGATGTCGATTTCGGACAAGCGGGCCTCGTCGGCAACGAGTCGGGCGCCGGAGCGAACGACGAGCGGACGTGGTGCCGGCAGAGAATACGAAGGGGTACAGGCTCCGACAGCGAGCGCACCGGTGATAAGCACCGTTCCCGAAATCTGCAGACGGCGGCGTTTTGTGGCGCCGAACACTGATGATCCGAAGCTCATGAATGAACAACTCCTCGAGCGGTCCTCAAAAATCCTTGACACTCCAACCTCGTGGGGCGGAATTGGGAGACCGTTGCAGAATGGATGTCACGTGAGAACCGATGGTTAAGAAATGACCGAGGACGAACAGGGGTTCCAAGCCCCCCAAACGATAACGCCTGAGGGCCTGGCTGACGACCTGACTGTCCTGGTTTGGGAGAGCTTCACCGACTTCATTTCGGAATGGGACGGCTCCTCCACCCTTGCAGAGGGGGGCCTTATCGACGACGAGGGGCAGCCCGACCAGAGGGCTGTGGAAGAAGCACTCATCTTCTTGATGTGGGCCCATACGCGGGGCGCCCAGCAAGCGTTCGTCGGGCGTGCACCAGCGGACCTCCTCAAGATGGCGCTCGACGGACTCCACGACGCCGTCCTCGAAGACATGGTGGATAATGGAACGCCGCGGGAGCAATTACCCTATTTCGAAAAGCGTGTTAGCACCCGCTACGCGCAGTATCATGCGGTAGCGGCAGTGTCCGACGTCGCACTCGGGGAGGCCGTGGTCCATCATCTGACCGGATCCGCGAGTTCTCCCGAGCCGTTCACCAAGGCCGTGACGGAACGCGCCGTGGAAGTAACGGGACCGTTAAGGGATTACCTCGAAGACGTCCAGCTCGTACCGTAGCGTGGCGTCAACAGCGTAATGTCAACTCTGGGGTCTACAACCCCAGGGATGACCGAATCAGCGGAGCAATTCTGTCGGGTGTCCACGGCGGATCGAACGTGAGGTCCACCTCGCAACTGTCCACTCCCTCGATCTCGGATATGGCCTCGCGGGCGTCCAACACGATCTGTTCTGCGACCGGACACATCGGTGACGTCAACGACATCACTACGTGCACATCGCCTTCGTCTATTTCGATATCGTACACCAATCCGAGCACCACGAGATCCAGGTTCAACTCTGGATCCTTCACGGTTTTCAGGGCGCTCCGAACGTCCCTCTCAGTGACAGGCATATCACACGATCCTGGGGTGTAAGGCACTGCATCGGCACTATATTATCTTGTTAACGCCGACGCAGGAAGAGAACCGTTGGCTCATCCGAGTTCGACTCCTGGGCCCCGCCTCCCATGTACTCAAGTCGACTCCGGATGAGCCGGGGGCCTGGCCGATGCTGATGTCGAAGCCATCCACCCTGGGGGGCGTCCGCTGAACACGGGCCGTCCGCCCTTTTTCATGAGGCGAGGTGGCGACACCGTGATCCCCACGCTCGACGTTCACGAATCGAATCCCGAGGGCCCTCAGCGCCTGCGAGAGGATTTTCAGCAGGCGAGGGGCAAGACTGTCGCCGCCCATGAGCCTCTCGAAGTCATCCCTCGACAGGGTCAGCATTCACACTCCCCAACCGCCCTCGCAGTCGCAGACCGCGGAGCATCGTTCAGGAGAGCCATCTCCCCGAACACGTCCCCGGCCCGGCGCACCGCCAATTTTTCCTCTCCACCTCCGGGAACGGCCTTCACGATTTCAACCGCTCCCTCCGTCACGAAGAAGAACTTGTCCTCCTCATCCCCTTCGTTGAACAGATGATCACCTGGACCTGCCTTAAGTCCCTTCATGACCTCCACAAGTGCGTGAAGCTCTTCGTCTGGAAGGCCCTTGAGTAGATTCACCCGGTGCAGGCTCTCGATCACCTCGTTTCTCCTCCATTTTCGGTGGATCCAAAGTACGCCTCGGTGGAAGTCATGGGAAAGGACGCCGGAAGTGACGGCCTCGCCCAAATGGGTGGGATGTCCATAAATTTCAGAAACGTCGCCAATCGCCAACCATGTGCCGAGGACAGCACTCGGGAGACGGGACTGCGGAGAACGCGATGAACCAGGTCTCACCAGCCATCACGATCGACACGGGATGATCGACGCCGGAGGAGAGCGCTCGGTAATCGAGGCTACCTGTTGGGGTACTCGGGGCTCCATCGCCACTCCCGGCCCACACACGGTCAGATACGGCGGAAATACTCCGTGCCTGGAGGTGCGGATTGGGGACGGGCGCCGCTTCGTCTTCGACGCCGGCACCGGGATCCGCCCCCTTGGCGTGAGCATGATGGGTGAGCCCGACACTCTCGACGCTGTGGTCTTTCTCACGCATTTCCACTGGGACCACATCCAGGGGTTCCCGTTCTTTCTGCCGCTTTACGAATCGGATGCTTCGCTCCGCATCGTCGGCCCAGACCAAGCTGAGGCCGACATCGAAGAGCTTTTTGCCACACAGATGGCGTCGATCAATTTCCCGGTCCCCTACGCCGCGCTGTCGGCCAAGAAGGAGTTCTCGAGGCTCAACGGGGGAGCCTGGGAGGAGGACGGCTTCCACGTCCGTGCCATGCGCTTGAGGCATCCGTCGTTCACCGTCGGACACCGAATCGAATATGGTGACGTTTCGTTGGCGTACCTGCCGGACAACGAACTAGCCGGTCAGGGCTACGATGTGGGAGAGGGATGGCGGAGGCGCCTCGTGGACTTCCTCGGCGACGTGGACGTGCTGATCCACGACGCCATGTACACCGAGGAGGAGTACGCGTCGAGAAAGGACTGGGGACACTCGACGTTCAGCCAGACCGTGGAGCTCGCCCACGAGGCGGGCGCGAAGAGGGTCCTGTTCTTTCACCACGACCCCTGCCGAAGTGACCAGGAGCTGTCAGAGATCGTCGACCATCATAGATCCGAGGCCGCAGCACGGGGCTACACTGTCGACATCGGAGCGGCGGCGGAGCGCGATGAGATCATCCGCTGAGAATCACGTCGAGTGAAACCGATCATCGTATTCTCTCCTCCGGACCAAGTCCTGGAGGCTCTCCACACGATGGGCGACGGAGTCGACATCGTCCGAATCTCGGACCTGACCGCACTGGAAGCGAAGGATCAACCTGCAGTGCTCGTCCTCACTGCTGAGCTGGCGGAGGGCGACCTGCTCGAGTCGGTGCCGCGGCATGTGATCGTTCTGGCGAAGGGCCCCGAGGCTCGCGCCGCCGCCGATAGCATCGATCGTCTCTTCCTCGACCTCGATGACCTGAGCGGGGCCGAAGCACAACTCCGCACGATCCGCTCAGCAGCGCGCGTTTCCGCAAGCGAGCTCGCGCGATCTAACGCGGCCTCTCAGCTCGACGAACTCCGAGGAGACCTCCGGGGGCTAAACGAGATCGGCATGGCGCTCATGAGCGAGCGCGACCCGGACACCGTCCTTGAAATGATTCTCACCGAAGCGAGACGCCTCACGATCAGTGACGCCGGCAGCCTCTACCTCGTCGACGGCAAGGGGGACGGGACTCGGACGCTGCACTTTCTGCGTGCCCAGAACCACTCACTCCCGGATCTGCCAAGGCCGAACTTGTCTTTGCCGTTCGACGACACCAGCCTGGCCGGGTACGTGGCGTTTCACGGGCGGCCCTTGGTCATCGAGGATGTCTATCATATCCCGCAGTCGGAACCGTACTCCCACAATCGCTCGTTCGACCGGGAGCAGGGATATCGAGCCCGATCCATGCTGATCGTCCCCATGAAGGATCATCTGGACACCGTGGTTGGAGTGCTGCAGCTCATCAATAAGAAGGCTGATCCGGGAGCGATGATCCGAGACGAGTCCTCTTGCCAGCAGCACGTCCTGAGTTACGAAAAGAGGGACGTGGACCTGGTGCAGTCTCTTGCGGGACAGGCGGCTGTTTCTATTGAGAACGCGCGGCTCTATGAGGACATCGAGAACCTATTCGAGGGTTTCATCAAAGCGTCAGTGATCGCGATCGACCAACGGGACCCAACGACTTCCGGTCACTCGGTGCGGGTGGCGACGCTAACGTGTGACATCGCCGAGGTCGCGGACCGGGCGAACGATGGCCCCTTCCGGGACACCAAGTTCTCCCGTGACCAGATGAGAGAGCTGCGTTACGCGGGACTTCTTCACGACTTCGGAAAGGTCGGCGTACGAGAGGACGTGCTGGTGAAGTCCAAGAAGCTGCCCCCAGTCCTCCTGGAGCGAATCGAGGCCCGATTCGACTTGATTCGCCGAACTCTCGAGTCGGATTTCCACCAGAAGCGGGCGGAGCAGCTGCTCAAACATGGCAAAGACGACTTCGACACATTTCTACAGAGCCTCGAGGAGGAGTACGAAAGGTCCCAGAGCCAGATAGACCGCTTCCAGGAGGCCATTCGCGAGTCCAACGTGCCTAAAGTGCTGCCAGAAGCCAGCGCGGAGATCCTCGAGAAGATCGCGGCCACGACGTTCCGAAATTTCGCGGATCAGCAGGTTCCGTACGTCACGCCCGAAGAGCTCCATTTCCTCAGCATTCCCAAGGGCTCCCTGGATCCCGACGAGCGACTTCAGATCGAATCACACGTCACACACACGTACAACTTCCTCATGCAGATCCCGTGGACTGCCAACCTGGCCCAGGTAGCCAACATCGCCCACGGACACCACGAGAAACTCGATGGCACTGGGTACCCACGTGGCATCCAGGCGAGTCAGATCGCCATCCAAACTCGTATGATGACTGTTTCGGACATTTTCGACGCGCTGACGGCCTCGGACCGCCCGTACAAGAAGGCCCTCCCGGCCCAAAGAGCCATCGAGATCTTGGACATGGAGGCCAAGGCCGGTATGCTTGATCGCTCCGTGGTGGAGCTCGTCCTCGCTTCCGACGTACACCAAAAAATCGTCGATACGGACTGGCGGGAGCTCTAACGGGACCTTCGGTGGACCCACCCTTATGAAGATCGCCATCAACACCGGTGGGGGAGACGCACCCGGACTCAACGCCGTGATTCGAGCGGTGGTTCTCTCGGCCACAAACCTCGGTTGGGCCGTGTGCGGAATTCGGCGAGGGTATCGAGGGCTCTTAGAGGAAGATGGAGTGATCGAGCTGACCCCGGACTCCGTTCGGGGTATCGCCCACCTCGGGGGGTCGATCCTAGGGACGACCAGCCGCGGCAATGCACTCAGTTGGCCGGTTGAGCACGACGACGGCACGGTCGAACTCGTGGACCGGTCCGACGACGTCCTTGAAGGATTTCGGCGACGGAACCTGGATGCGCTCGTCGCCATCGGGGGCGACGGCTCCCTCAAGATCGCCTCGGCACTGTCCGAGAGGGGTCTCCCGGTGGTCGGTGTGCCAAAGACGATCGACAATGATCTCGCGTCCACCCAGGTCACGTTCGGTTTCCACACGGCAGTCAATACCGCGACCGACGCCATCGGACGACTCCACTCGACCGCCGAGGCCCATAGTCGGGTCATGGTTGTGGAGCTCATGGGCCGCACGGCGGGGTGGATCGCCCTGTACGCCGGAGTGGCGGCCACCGCAGACGTCATTTTGATCCCCGAAATCCCGTACGACCTGAACACACTCTGTGCGAAGATCGAGGAGCGATACGAGACGGGCCCGGGATTCGCAATCGTCGTGGCAGCCGAGGGCGCTTTCGCGGAGGGCGAATCGGCCACCTTCCAGGTGCAAGCACCGGGCGGTACCTCGGCCCGGCTAGGCGGCATTGCGGAAAAGTTGGCTCAGCAGATCGAAGATCGCACCGGACACGAGACACGTTCGCTCGTCCTCGGTCACCTCCAGCGCGGCGGCGAGCCCATCGCCTACGATCGTCTTCTCGCGCTCCGGTTCGGATCTGCCGCCGTGGAATTGGTTAGGGACGGCTGCTTCGGCTGCATGGTGGCCCTCGATCCGCCAGAGGTTCTCGCCGTGCCCCTGAAGAAGGCCGTCGCCAAGCTCAAGCTGGTTCCGACCGACGGCGATCTGGTGAGGGCAGCGAGAAACATGGGGGTCTCATTCGGCAACAGGTGAGCCCAATTATTCCGAAGACTGCCAGTCCGTACCGTGTGGCAGCGCAAATCGTTGAAAAATCACGTTTCCGGCCGTAACGTCAAAATACGGTCTGAGTACGGTGATTCCCGCCGCCAGATCGCGCTCAGCCACTGATGATATGACGAAAAAGTCGATAGCCAATGCACGGGCCTCGCAGAGCCTGCCGCAACCCGCCCAGGCCATGCTCGACACCATGCAGCTCGGCGTGACGCAAGCCAACGCCGACGGAGAGATTCTCTACGCGAATCCGGCGGTGGGGAAAATGCATGGGTATACCGTCGACGAGTTGCTGGGCAGCAATGTGAGTCTCTTCCCGGCATCGGAGGGCGGCGAGCCGACGATCGACGGTGGGTCCGACGAGTGGACCAGCTGGGCGAGTGAGCTGGTCCACAAGCGAAAAGATGGCAGTACGCTCGCGGTGCGGGTGACGTCTGATGTGGTCAGCGGATCGGCAGGCGGGACGATCGTCACCAGCTATGTGGACATCACCGAGCGCCGACAGGAGGAAGAGGCCCTTCACGAACGGCACGAGCGGGAGTCTCTCCACGCTACATTGCACGATCCGCTCACCGGTTTACCCAATAAACTCCTGCTACTGGACCTGGTCGAGCACGCGCTGGGCCGCAGCAAACGCCGTGACGATTACTTGTTCGCGGTGGTGGTTTTCAACCTAGATCGTTTCCACCTGGTCAACGATGGCCTCGGGCACGAGATCGGGGATCAGCTCCTGAATGCGGTGTCGGAGCGGTTAAAACCATGTTTCCGCTCCGTCGACACGTTGGCCCGGGTGAGCGGTGACGAGTTTGGAATCTTGCTGGACGATATCAGTGACGTCAGCGACGCAATTCGGGTAGCGGACCGCATCGAGGAACAGCTCGCTTCGCCGTTTCAGTGTGGGAGCGAGGAGATTTTCACCTCAGGGCGCGTTGGTGTAGCCCTGAGCACGACCGGGTACGAGCGAGCGGAGGATGCACTTCGCGACGCGACCCTCGCGCTTCACCGGGTGACAAGCGGCACGGCCGTCCGCCACGCAGTGTTCGACCCGGTAATGCAACACCGTGCTCACGCCCGCCTGGAGCTGGAGACAGACCTTCGATGGGCGATGGAGCGCGAGGAATTTTGCGTCTTCTACCAACCGATCGTGTCGTTGAAGGACGGTGCGATTACTGGCGTGGAGGCACTGTTACGGTGGGAGCATCCCCGTCGCGGGTTGCTCGAACCATCCGCGTTCCTCTCGGTCGCGGAGGAAACCGGTCTGATCATCCCGCTCGGCTCATGGGTGCTCGAGCGCTCCTGCGGTCACCTGCGAGCGTGGCAGGAGCAGATCTCGCAGGGGTCACCCGTGTCCCTGAGCGTCAATCTGTCGGGGAAGCAAGTCTTGTGGCAGGACATGGCCCAGCACGTGGAGCGTGTCCTCGCGGAGACGGGTCTCGACGGGCGATTGCTGAAATTGGAGATGACTGAGACCGTGATGATGGACGACGCCGACCCGATGCTCAGCGTACTCACGGCCCTCAAGAAGTTGAACGTCGGCGTGGATATAGATGCCTTCGGAATCGGGTACTCCTCGCTACGCTACCTCCACCAGTTCCCGATCGATTCCCTCAAGATCGACCGGTCGTTCATAGAGGATCTCCACACGCGCAGCGAATCCCAAGAAATTGTGCGTACGATGCTGGCGCTCGCGAAGAACATCGGCGTGCGTGTTGTCGCCGAAGGCGTCGAAACCCCCGACGAACTGGACCTCTTGAAGCAACTGAACTGCGAGCTCGCCCAGGGGCACCTCTTTTCGAAGCCGGTCCGGCACGACGAAATTACCCCGTTGATCGGAAGCCACCATTACACGGTGTAACGGCGATCGCTTGGGCGCTGGGACGTCACACTAGGGTGGTGTCCCGGAAGTTCGGGAGCCACCGAGAGTGCCGAGGAACGCATCGGGCCGGACTCATCGTTGCTCAGCCATGTTCGCATCACCCACATTGCTGTTCTCTTCGGGCCAGCTGGCCGACGGTACCTGGAACCTGTTTGCCATCGACAAGCGGACCGGCGAGCGGGTCGGAGCCGTGGAGATTAAGGCGGATCCCATCGAGAGGATCAGACAGAAGCCCCGGGGGACTGGATCCTCCGGGGCTTCTGTGTTCTTACGGACCCGGCGTTGATTGCCGCCGAGCGCTCGTACCCGTAATCTCGATGGTTGGAGCAAGGCTCTTGGCTTGTGGACACTATCAGGCTTCCTGTGGTCGAGCGTGGAAGAGATACCCCTCTTCCCACTAGGTCTTAACTCAGCAAAGGAGATAACGATGGAACGCGACAACTCTTCGCGATCTCGCCGTCCCTTCCCCTTCTTCTTGCTCACCATAGCCTTCGGCATGATTCTCTCGGCACCGATCCCGAGTATGGCCCAGGGGCCGGGAACGGCGAACGGTGAGTGGACCTTCCTCGGCGGGGATTCATGGCACACGCGCTACGCGCCCGCGGCCGAGATCAACGCCTCCAATTTCGAGGACCTCGAAGTCGTGTGGAGGTGGGACGCGTCCAGCTTCGGGCCTAGCACCCCACGTGCGACCCCGTCTTACATCGACGGGAAGCTCATTACGGTCACGGGTGACCGTCGCCACGTGGTTGCCCTCGATCCTTCCACTGGCGAGCTCCTTTGGAGCTTCACCGAGCCAAACACGCCCCGCTTCGAGTACTCCATGCGGGCGGGCTACGGCAAGGGGATAGCTTACGGTGAGATCGACGGGAGAGGCGTCGTGTACATCTCGACCCCTGCCTTCTTCCTTCATGCGCTGGACGCAGAGACTGGTGAGCCGCTCGCCAACTGGGGCGAGGCCGTGCCGATCGAGGGGTTCCCGCCCTCGGGCAGCGTGGACCTCGTCGCGGACCTGATCGAGGACTGGGGCCCGTGGGAGAATTTGAACCAACCCTACGATCCCGAGCAGGGGATTCCGTTGGAGATCGGCTACATCACGAGCTCGTCACCCCCGATCGTGGTCAACGATGTGGTGATTGTCGGTAACTCGGCCGAGCAGGGCTACACCCAGACACGTGTGGAGATGGTCCCGGGCGACATCATGGCGTACGACGCTCGCACTGGAGCGTTCAAGTGGAAGTTCCACGTCGTCCCGCGCCCGGGCGAGTTCGGGCACGAGACGTGGGAGAACGACGCGTGGGAATGGACGGGCGACATCTCGTCTTGGGCGCCGATGTCGGCCGATCCAGAGCTGGGCATCGTCTACATCCCGACGAACACGGTCACTATCGACTACTACGGTGGCCATCACCCCGGGGACAACCTCTACAGCACCAGCCTCATCGCCCTCGACGTGGAGACGGGCGAACGAAAGTGGCACTTTCAGCTGGTCCATCACGACATCTGGAACTACGACACGTCCGCGGCGCCGATTTTGATGGATGTCACCGTTGATGGCGAGCAGATCCCGGGGGTGTTCCAGGCCACCAAGCAGGGCATCCTCTACCCGTTCAACAGGGAAACGGGCGAGCCGATCTGGCCAATCGAGGAGCTCCCGGTGCCGATGTCGACGGTGCCCGGTGAGCAGGTGGCGACCACCCAGCCGTTCCCGACCAGGCCGGCGCCGTTCGAGTTCCTGGGCCGCACCGAGGACCACCTCATCGACTATACACCCGAAGTTCGACGAAGGGCGCTGGAGGTCGCGCTGGACGGCGACCTGTTCGTGCCCATGTTCAACCCGCCCACATATGTGGGCGATCCGGAGGGGTCTGGACGGATCTGTCCCTCGGCTGGCGGTGGCGTGAACATCAGCGGCGCGCCGGTGGGGGATCCGGTGGCGGGCGTGATGTTCATCTCGTCAGTCAACTCGTGCGGCAACCTTTTGGTCGCCCCCGCAATCAACTCACCGCTCGACGGCCCCGATCAGACGGGGGTCACCCACTCCGCCTTCTCGGCAGCCCAGGGCGTAGGGGGTCGACCACCCGTAGAGGACATCGATGGTCTTCCGATCTGGAAGGGCGCCGCGGGCAAAATCAGCGCGGTCGACCTGAACACCGGTGAGTACCTGTGGGTGATCCCGAACGGGGATGCACCACAAGAGCAACAGGATTTGATCCGGAATCACCCGCTGCTTCAGGGTGTCGATGACGTGATGACGAACCACGGCCGGCGCGGCCGCGCGGCTATGGTTGCGACGTCAACGCTACTCTTGGCTTCCGGCCAAACTGCGGACGGCACCTGGAACCTTTTTGCCATCGACAAGAGGACCGGCGAGCGGGTCGGGGCGGTGGAGATCCCTGGACCCACCCGGTACGGCATGTCCAGCTGGGTGCACGAAGGTAAGCAGTATGTGATCATCCAGTTGGGGGACGGGCTGGCGGCGATGGCGCTGCCCTAACACACTAGGCAGATCTCTCTACACGGATCTACAGAGGCCCCGGGGGACTGGATTCCTCCGGGGCTTCTTTGCCTACCTCCGGCCCGGGAACCGGTTGTTCACGACGTTGTTGAAGATCGAACCAAACTGGTACGAGATTCTAAAATCCAACGACAGCTCGAAGTCGGTCTGCTGCGTTTGCAGTTCCAGCAGCCTCTCTTCGTCGGTCAAGTCCTCCCCGGACAAGAAAATCTGGTCGGCTACCTTCGAGTACCGAGCACCCACCTCCAGGTCGAACCCACGTGTGATCCGGAACTCCACGTCCCCACGCAGAGACACGTTGTACAGCTCCGCATCGTGAAGGTAGGTCGATCCCAACAGTCGGATGGATGCCTCACCCCAGGCTTGTCGTTGCGAGAGGGCCAGCGTAAGCGCCTGTTGGCCGCGGAGCTCCTCGTTTCTTCCAAGAAGGGTTTCCTCGAGGTAATCTCGGTACACTGGACCGATTTCGTAGAATGCAGTCAGTGAGCGACGGGTGGCCTCCTCGTACGGGAAAAAGCTGTACTCGATCGCCGGGTTCACCTGCCACCAGAACCTCTGGTTACGGCTCGTGTTGCGGCCGACATTGGACCGGACTCCGATCGACATATGTTGGGCGAGGGCGTAGACCACCCGCGTGTTGAAGCCCCAGTCGTACCGGTCGTCGACGAACCGAGAGCCGTCACTGAGTTCGAACTCTTGCCTTCTGTTGTCGAAGCGTCCGCTGTAGCTTTGCATCCAGGTGGGCGACACCCGAGAGGCGTTGAATCCGACTCCGAGCTCCCGGCTCTCCTGTTTCGACTCCGCGTCGAATTCCCCGCTCGCGTTTGCACGGAAGACCCAGAGGTCCCAGGGGTCCTGCACCTGGTCGGCCGAGACGACCCCCAGTTGTGCGGCAGTATCCGCTGCGTCCCCTCCGCCGGCCGGGCCAATACCGCCGACCTGAACGATGTTCCGGAATCCGGACTCCGTCGCGAACGCTGCAAGGCCGAGACCCAACGTGAGCGCCACACCGTCGAGCTGCTCCCTCTCCGTGTCGGTGGGGAGCGACTGGAAAATGCTCCGGGCCTCATAGTCCTGATACGCCCCCCGTCCCGTGAAGTCGAGCAGGTACTCCCGCCCGCCCGCTCCGGTCTGTTGGCTTGTCATGATCACATGGACGTGAGCGTCCTCCTGATCTCGGACCCACGTCACCCAGGTGATCTCGGTACGGTAGTAAGTGAAATTGCATTGGCGACCACGGCAGTCGAAAAACACCCGAGGAACCGTGGCAGCGGCCGCAGGGGGCGCCTCCTGCGCCTCCGCTGGAGCAGCCGAAAGCGTTAGGCCTGTAGTCAGGACCGCCAACGAGAAGAGCGACCGGCATCCATCTTTGCGCTGCATCCACTATCCTTCGCTTGCGGGAGCCTTGGAAGCCGCGCGACTCCATGTATACTGTTTGACACTGAGGAGAAGAGGGTCGCTGAGAATCCCTCAGTGGGTACGCTGGAACCGCGCCGCCGGACGGCCCCTCATACCACGAGCAGGGCCTCCACGACCAGCCCGGGCCCAAAAGCCAGCGCCACGCAGGGTAGCGCGGCGCCTCCCTTCCTAAGCCGCTCCAGAACGAAGAGTACAGTGGGGGACGACATGTTCCCATGGGCCCGAAGAACATCCCGGGACACATCCAGCGTGCCGTTCTCCAGGGCCACCGCGTCCTCCACCGCCTCCAAGACCCGCGGCCCACCGGGATGCACGGCCCAACTCCCCACGTCCTCCACACGGAGACCCTGCTGATGGAGCCAGCCCCCGAGCCAGTCGCCGAGATTCTTCCGGATCAGCTCAGGGACCTCAGCCGAGAGCGTCATGCGGAAGCCGTGGTCGCTGATGCGCCAGGACATGGCGTCGCCGGAATTGGGCATGAGGAAGGTCCCCTGGGCCTGCACGCTCCACCCGGAGATCTCGCCATTCTGCGCCGGCACCCCAACCACGGCCGCCGCCCCGTCCGCGAACAGGGTGTTGGACACCAACATCTCCGAGTTCCACCCGTATGCGAAGTGAAGGCTGCACAACTCGACCGCGCAGAGGAGGATCCGTGCCTCCGCTTCCCCCGCCTGCGACGCCGCAACCCGCAACCCGTTGAGCGCCCCGTGGCACCCCATGAAACCGACGTGGGTGCGATGCACCGTGCGCGGTAGGGCCAAAGCGTCGATGAGGGCGGCGTCGAGCCCGGGCGAGAAGAAGCCCGTGCACGACACAGTAACGAGATGGGTGATCGTATCCACGGGGGTGGACGCGTCCTCCAGGGCTCGCCGCGCGGCCGCCTCGGCCAGTGGCGGTGCTTCAGCTTCGTACCGGGCCATGCGCTGACCCGTGGTGGGGCCCCGATCTTCCGGCCCGCTGGCGGCTGGATAGAACGGAACCCGCTCCTGGAGCGTTCCGCCGTCAGCCCGCACCACTACGGTGTTGCGGGTCTCCACTCCGGACCGGCCGTAGAGCATGCCGAGCGCGCGGGCCTGCCTGGCATTGGCTCCACAGAAGGCGCCGCTGAACTCGGCGGCGTCGGTCTGCTTCAGTACCCAGGGCGGGACGGCTGTGCCCAGGCCTGCCAGGTGGAGCTTCACCATGGACTACCTCCTCGAAGGGACGGTACCGCCGACGTGTGGTTCACCAGGGGACGGGCCATACCAGGCACCGCGCCCAACGCGCGTAGCGCCATCTGTGCCATCCAGGGTCGCCGAAGGCCCCAGGCCACCATGCCGCAGACCCGCTGGCCCCGTCGAACTCGGCGGCGGTACACGTGACACCAGCGGAGCACCAATGCCGGGTCCCAGCGTGCCACTCCGTCGCACACCAGGGGCACAAGTGCCAGCGCTCCCCACAGCGCCCATGCCATGCCCTCGCCGGTGAATGGCTCTACGTATCCAGCCGCGTCGCCCACCAGAAGGAGACGCTCCGCTCCCAGCGAAGAGACCCGTCGCGTGAGGGGTGGCGTGCCCTTCCATCCGCGGTGGACACTCTCCGGGAGGCCCGGCATACCGGCCGACTTCAGGTGGGCTCGCACGGCATGCTCCGGTGATCCGTGGTGACGCATCCATTCGGCGTCGAAGGCGGCGGCTACGTTGAGGCGATGATCCTCCTGGCGCACCAGTCCCACGTATCCCGCGGGCCCGACTACCATGTGGACTGCTCCGGGACCGTAGCCGGCGCCACCGTCCTCCAGCACCGCACCCACTCCCACACGGGAGCCCGCTCGAACCGTGGCCACCGGCGCGGGACCGGCCGCTGCCGCCGCGCGCAGGCCGTGAAGCCCGGCTGCGGCGACCACCATGCGGGCTCGAACGCTGTGCTCCTCGCCGTCACCCCGGACCGTGAGGCTCCGTTCGCCATCGCTGACCGGCCCCAATTCCGCGGAGACTCCGGCCGCGAAATCGACACCCTCCTCCACGGCGGCCCGGACCAGCGCGTGGTCTAGCGTCTCTCTGGACAACGCCACAGAGCCGTGGAGGGCTACGGACGCGGTCCTCCCCCAGCCTGTCATCCGGAGCTCCCTTAGCCGTGGTGCCCGCACGTGCGCCACGAGCCCGTCCAGACCCGCTTGGGCCAGTGCCCCTTGCGCAGCCCCGTTCATGCAGGCCCCGCAGACCTTCCAGCGGGGGAAGGGCTGGCGCTCCAGAAGTAGAACCGCACACCCCTTCCGGGCGAGCTCCAGCGCTACCATGGCACCGGATGGCCCCGCGCCCACCACGGCCACGTCCCAGAGCCGCCCGTCCAGGCCGCTCACCGCTCGCAGGCCGTCGCTCATGCCGCCCTCCATCTGAGGATGAACCGCTCGGGCCAGCCACGGCGGATGACCGCCCCCGTGAGCCCGGCCTCCTCGGCCATGGTCCGGACCTCCGGTAGGCTGAAGGCGGCTCGAACCGAAAGTGGGCCATCCACGCGGGCGACCTCCGACCGGGATAGCAACCGGAGTGCCGACCACGCGAGCGCGTATCCCCGGGTGCCCCGCAACAGATCCTGCACCAAGACGCAGTCGCCCGCCTCGGCCATGCCCCTCAGAACGTCCACGGCGTCTTCATCGGAAAGGTGGTGTTGGAAGAGAGACGAGCACACGAGGTCATACCCCCCTGGAAGGCCCTCCGAGAGAACATCCCTCTCGAGGAAGTTCGCGGCCAAGCCCCAACGCGCCACCCCACGGCGCGCATGTTCCAACGCAACGGGGCTCACGTCGCACCCGTGGACCTCAAGGGGAACGTCCGCTGACCGCGCCCGGCGGGCCACGTCCAACATCACGTCTCCACCGCCACAGGCCACGTCCAGGAGCCGCAGCGGCTCGTCCCTCCCTCGAACGTCGCGCTCCCGGCTCAGGTGGAGGACGTCTTTCCAGACCCGTGCCGCTACCCCAGAGACGCGGTTCACCC
This sequence comes from Longimicrobiales bacterium, assembly GCA_965219445.1. Classification (GTDB taxonomy): domain Bacteria; phylum Gemmatimonadota; class Gemmatimonadetes; order Longimicrobiales; family Gaopeijiaceae; genus UBA822. The sequence goes on from CBDCNQ010000005.1 coordinate 1,420,536, forward strand.
GCGCCAGCGCCCGGAGTGCCTGGACGTGTAGCGCCGGATCCAGGTCCGGCGCGTCCATGAGCTCAGGCTCGCGATGGCGGTCGTGCAGGCTGGGCAATTTCACCAGGGCTGGGCGGATCGCCTTTTCGGGTGCGATCCATCGGCTCTCTCGGTCCCGAAAAACGTCAGCAGCGCGCGCTAGCTCAGCGTGGGGAGGGCGTCGGGGTGGAAGACGTCTCGATCAAAACTCCCGCTCGCCCCCCAGCTGAAGAGGGCGAGCGAGAGCCGATCAATGGTGCCGATCAAAGGGCGAAGCAGTAGAACAGTCCATTCCCTCCCGTTCCGACGAGGTCCTGCTGGCTGCAGGCGCGGCTGAGGTGCACCGCATTCCAAGACGAGTTCGCGCCACCGAGACGGTCGTGATGTCCGACCATCGCCCTGCCTTCCCCGTTACTCGTCCAGTTGTTGCACGTGGTAGTGTCTGCACCGCCGAGGATCACACGACCGTGTGAATCCGAGCCCGTCAGGATGTCGTGCTGGTTGGGCTGATCACCCGCACCATTTACCTGATCGCCACGCTCATCGACTGCGGTCGGCTTCCTGATGTTATTCCGGTCGCGCTCGAAGTCTCCGTGGAGGTCGGCGACGCTCGCAGCGATGATCTGACCATTTGCGTTGTACCAGGGTCCTTCACCAATTCGATCCCGTGCGTTCACCCCCAGCTGGCCCCCTCCCGACACTGTGCTGAGGTAGGCGCGCCAGGTTCGGTTCCCCGCACCCACCGCCACCGCCAGGCTCTGACAGTGCTGGTCGGCCCCCTGGAGACCTCCCAGGTTCGCTCCGTCTCCTGGACCGACACTGGTGATGAAGAAGCCCATCGGCTGGTTCTGCCCGCTTACGGCAGAGGGAACCAGCAAGAACGTTGCCAAGGCCACTGCAGCGAGTACTTCGATCGATCGTTTCATCTTCGTTCCTCTCTTCGGTGCGCGGGCATCCGTTGTTGACGCACGGACTAGGGACTCCATCGAGTTCGTGGTTCGTGAGCCGGAAATGATAGAGGGCGCCTGGCCGCCTTGGCAACTCTCAGTTCGTGAAGTGGTGACGTGCCGGTAGCGTACATGTTGTTCTCGGCATACTGTCGATCGCGAATTCTAAGGCTTGAGGAGGGGGTATGACCGAGAGGCGGGTAGCCGGAGTGGTCCTGGCCGGGCGCCGCTTCCTTGCACAGCGGCCCGTCGTCGTCGTGGTCGTGCTGTTCTTCGCTGCCGTTGCCGCGACCCTCGCCCATGTCCAGGGGCTTCAGTCCCACCTCGTGAGTACGCAAGCGTTACAGAACGCCGAGCTACTGACACAGGCCGTGGCCGAGTTCCGAACGGTCTACACCTCGGAGGTGGTGGAGCGCATCCGGCCCAGCGGCATCGAGATAACGCACGACTATCTCCTTCGGGAAGGTGCCGCCCCGCTTCCGGTGACGCTGAGCATGATCCTTGGGAACAGGATGGGGGCGCCCGGGTCCGGTGTGGAGGCGTCCGGCCTGTGTCGATTGTCATAACACGCACCCCGACAGCCCGAAGGTCGACTGGAGCGTAGGAGATGTCCGCGGTGTCCTCGAGGTGATCACCCCTCTCGACGCCCCTCTCGAGGCCACACGCTCGGGCCTCGTCGATACGGCGGTCTTGATGTTGGTCCTGGCTGGGATCGGTGTGGCGGTCTTCGGCCTGTTGCTGAGCGACCTTCAGGAGGCAACACAGGAAGCCGCCTCCTTGAAAGAGGAGAGCCGTCGAGCGCACGAGCAAGAGGCGGAGGAGAAGAGCGAGCACCCCTGAGCCTAGATCTTCATGTTGACCGCTCTGGTCGTGCGCCTCACGTTATGCCGACCCGTCAACAGGCCTTTTGTTTTACCTATTCTTTGAACCCCACGACGCGATGCCGGAAGAGATCCCCAGCGATGGCTCCGACAGCTCCCGATTCCGCACGACGCTCATCCGGGTGATCATCGTTCAGCTCGTCGCGCTCGGCCTGTTACTGCTGCTGCAGCTCCGCTACCAACCATGACCGGTGCTCCACCGGGTCTCCGCTGGGCGATCTTCGCTCAGGCGAGCTACCAACAATACCCGAAACCCGGGTATTGAGCTGAATGCACTGGATCAACTGGCTGATCGTCGTCGTCTACGTGGTTTGGGTAGTCGTCGACGGCATCCGGAGGTCGAAGGATACCGACACGGTCTCGGGCTACTTCCTCGCCAACAAGAGCCTGTCGTGGTGGGTCGTGGGCCTCTCGGTGATGGCGACACAGCTCTCGGCAGTCACGATGATCGGCACGCCGGGTCAGGGCGCCACGGACGGCATGCGCTTCATCCAGCTGTACCTGGGGCTCCCGCTTGCGATGGTGATCCTCGGCGTGACGATCGTCCCGCTGCTGCACGGGTCGGGCGTCTATACCGCCTACGAGTATCTGGAGCGCCGCTTCGACGCGAGGACGCGCGCGCTGACCTCGTTCCTCTTTCTGATCTCTCGGGGGCTCTCGGCCGGGGTCATCATGGCGGCTCCGGGGGTCGTCTTCAGCGCGGTCTTCGGGATCCCCCTCGTGTGGGCGGTGGCCCTCATCGGCGTCCCCACGGTGATCTACACGGTGATCGGCGGGGTTCAGGCCGTCGCGTGGGCCGACGTGAAGCAGATGCTCCTGATCGTCATCGCGCTCGTCGCGATCATGATCGTGCTGATCGTCCAGATGCCCGTCAATCCCGACGAAGCGCTCAGGATCGCCGGGGCGACCGGCCGGCTGAGAGTGTTCGACTTCTCGTTCGACCTGAGCGAGCGGTACACATTCTGGTCGGGCGTGATCGGCGGGACGTTCCTGATGTTGTCGTACTTCGGGACCGACCAGAGCCAGGTGCAGCGCTATCTCGCGGCCAAGTCCGTCGGTGAGGCGAGGAGCTCGCTGCTCATGAGCGCCTACTGGAAGATCCCGCTACAGGCGCTCGTGCTCATGGTGGGGGTCGGGGTCTTCGTCTACTACCAGTTCGTGCGTCCGCCCCTACTCTACAACCCTGCGCAGGAGGCCGCGGTGGTCGCCGAGCGAGGCGCCGCGTACGACGCGCTTCAGAGTGATTACGCCGAGGCGTTCACGCTTCGGGAGACGGCGGCGCAGGCGGTCGCGGATGCGCAAGGCGACGATGACACCACGGCGATGGAGGCGTTCGTCGCCCGGGAGGCCGACATCCAGACGATCCGCGGCGAGGCGCTCGCGATGGTCGAAGACGTCACCGGCGAGGCCTCGGGGGACACCAACTACATCTTCCCACGTTTCGTGTTGTCCGAGCTTCCGATCGGGCTCGCGGGGCTCTTCATCGCGGGCGTCTTCGCCGCGGCGATGTCGAGCATCGCCGCCGAGCTCAACGCGCTCTCGACCGCATCAGTCATCGACTTCTATAGGCGGTGGATGAATCCCGACGCCGACGACGCACACTACCTCTCGGTGTCGAAGGGCGCGACCGCGTTTTGGGGGGTGTTCGCGTGTGTGGTCGCCACGTACGCGGCGACGCTTGGCTCGCTGATCGAGGTCGTGAACCGCTTCGGATCGTTCTTCTACGGCTCGATCTTGGGTGTCTTCCTTCTGGCGATGGTGCCCAGAGCCAAGGCGCGCGGGGCGTTTTACGGGCTGATCATCGGGATGGCGACCGTGGGCTTCGTCGCCTTCGGCACCACGATCGAGTACCTCTGGCAGAACGTCATCGGTGCGGTGGTGGTGCTACTTGTCGGTGTGCCGCTGAGCGGGAGCGGGAGTGTGGAGGCCTAGCCGACCTCCGTGCCACTCATCCGTCAACGGGGCGAGTGATAGGCGTTCCACTCCTCGGCGGTCAGCGACACGAGATTGGCGAACAGGCGATGTGGACCTGGCACCCCGGCCGGGAACTGGCGAAAGAAGGCAAGCGCGACGTACGCGTACAACCCTTGGCCTACCGGTGCCACCAACAGCGACCCCCGCGCAGGCTCTTCATCCGGATCACTGAATTCCAGCAGGGGCGTGAAGCGGTCGTCCCACTCGGCCAAGAAATAGAGCCCCCGCTCTTGAACCCACCCCTCGAAGTCCGTTTCGACGATCCGATTGGGCGAAGTGAACACGGGAGAGTCACGGTCCAATAATTCGAACGGAGAGCTCTCATCGGTGACTCGTGGCGCAGAGCGCCCGCTCCCCATGCTGACCCGGTATGGAGCAAAGCCACCCTCCGGGTACCCGTTTCTGTTGTATTGGACGATCACCGTGCCACCGGCCTCGGCGAACGCGAGGATCCGATCGTTCACCGCCGCAACGTCCGGACGGGTTTCGTAGACACGGATGCCCAGCACAAGTACATCGTACCCGGAAAAGTCCCCCTCACGGATCCGATCGGGGCCCACCTCCTCCACGTTCGCACCAAGCTGCCGCAGCGCCTCGAGGCCGTCGTCCCCTGACCCCATCACATAGCCGACCCGAATATCCTCCCGCATCCGGACCGGGAATACTGCGGCACGCACCTCGGCAAGACGTAGGTACAGCGTCCGCTCCACATGGGGGTAGTCGATGACGTCGACCTGCTCATCGAAGCGCACCCCGTCGTCCCGCGTGGCCACCGCGCGGAATACGTGCTCTCCCACGTCCACCGCACCGACGGGGCGCACCTCGAAGTTGAACCCACGGCTCGCCCCCTCCACCTGAAAGTCGAATGGGATACTCGCAGGCGTGACCTCCCACCCATCAGGAACCTCGAGTGCGACATCGCCCGACGACCCGGACGCGGACTCGTTCTTCAGAAGAACCGTCACCAGACGAGACTCACCCGACCCTTCCGGCCAAACCATCGCAGCGGGCTCGATCGCGACCGCGACCGCAGGCGTGGCGAGAATCGGCTCCCGAAATTCGCCGAGCGCCGTGTTCACACCCACGAACTCGGCGTCGTCACCCCACACCACGTGAACGGGTTCGCCCAGCTCCGGAATGTGGATGTCGATCTCCCCAACCGCCCGCAGCAATGGGCGCGCGTTTCTCGGAAGCCCCTCCGAGCCCGGGTCGCCCGTCCACCGGTACATGTCCCCATCTCGGGGCACTCGTAGGTAGTACAGACGTGAAGATGCAAGACTCTCCCTGAGCCGAACGCGGTAGCTCCATCGAGCGACCTCACCAGGATCTAGAGATTGAGGTTCCTCTGTCTGGCCTCCGGTGCCGACGAACTCGGCAGGAAGACCTACGTCCTGCTCACCCCCCGCACTCCGGAGCACCGCCCCATCGATGCGGAACGGCCCACCGTTCCAGAGCTGTACGTCGAGACTCACGTCTTCGCCTGCCACTACGAAGTCGTCCCCGGCTCGCACGTCGATTACGATGGACGCCGCATCGAGAAGCGCGGACCGAACCAATCCGGCGCGAACCGCGAGCGCCTCCGCGAGAGCCACGGCGGAGTCCCCGAGCCCGCGAATCAGCCCGAACGTAAACTCCAGATTCAGGTAAGCCCGTCCCAGGGGAGCGGCGACCCGGCTGGGCTGGACGGCGTCGAGAGACTCGCTCGCCTCCTGGATCGCCGCCCGATACGCCGCGATGGACCGCCCTACTGCCGGCGCGGCTTCCGCCGGAAGCCTGTCCACGAGGCCAGCCAACGTGGTATCGACCCGAGCGAAGAGACCCGTGTCAGAGTTGATCCCCCCCACACGGCTCTGAACCAACCGAAGGCCCGACGTGCGATTCCCAAGGGCCTGTGCGGCGCCCATCTCCTGCGAACGGTGCTTGCTTCGGCTCTCCATGGCGAGTTGGTGGTATGAACGACCAAGCAATGGGTCGAACGTACCGGTCTGAATGGTCAACGGCGCCTCGACGGATCCGGCGCCTCGAGACCGGACCGAGTGATAGAGCTTGTCCGTACTCCACGGCTCCGCTGCGATCCCCTGTAAATCGGGGAAACGCGCCGGATCGGCGGCAGCCTCGAACGCCTCATTGGCCAGCATCCCGCTCGCCTGGTGTTGCCCGTGCCCGTCTCGAGGCGTACCGGCCCACACCGAGATGATCACCTGCGGACGGTACATGCGGATCACCGAGACGACGTCCTTGAGAACCTCCTCCCTCGGCCAATGTGCGAACGCCTCATCGGCGCTCTTCGAGAAGCCGTAGTCGAAAGCGCGAGTGAAGAACTGGCGCCCACCGTCCAGAGCACGGGCTGCCTCTAGCTCTCCGGTGCGAATGATGCCGAGACCCTCACCCAGCTCGGGCCCGATGATGTTCTGACCACCGTCTCCCCGAGTGAGCGAGAGATAGGCCGTCTCGGCGCCCATCCCCCGGGCGAGGGTCGCAAGAAGGCTGGAGTCTTCGTCATCCGGGTGCGCTCCGATCATCAAGACTCGCCTGACGCCATCGAGTTGACGAAGCGCGAGTCCCACGTCCACGACGCTACTTCCCTGTGGTCCGACCTGGGCCGAGAGGGGCGCGGCCACAAGCAAACCGACCAAGCAAACGAACCTCCTACCTGTCATCCTCATGGATCGAACCTACCTCCAGCACCGAAGACCGGAAAACTCCCGCACACTCGCGAGCGTGCACGAAGTCTACTCGTTCGCTTGTCCGAAGTTCAAAGCCGCGGATATGTTGGGGCCGAAATTGGGATCATACCAGACCCGCAGTTCTTCCTGGGTCCGCCTCTTGACAACGGAGCGAATCGATGAGCCAACCCCGCGAACACTGGGGTTCCAACTTGGGCTTCATCCTGGCGGCGACCGGTAGTGCCATCGGGCTGGGTAACCTGTGGAAATTCCCGTTCATCACGTGGGAGAACAACGGCGGCGCATTCGTACTGCTCTATCTCATGTGCATCGCGGGGGTGGGCCTGCCCATCATGATGGCCGAGCTCCTGATCGGCCGGAAAACGCAGAAGAGCCCGGTGGGTGCACTGAAAGAGGCGATCGGCCCCTGGTGGGGTTGGGTCGGCGCCTGGGGCGTCATGGCGGGCTTCATCATCCTCAGCTACTACGCCGTGGTGGCAGGATGGTCACTCTTCTACTTTGTGAAGACCATTGGGTGGAGTCTCGGTGGCTTCCCGGCGGGCATGCAGACTGGGGACCTCTTTACGGAGGTGATCGGAAACGGAGGCCTCCAGTTCCTCCTTGCGGGGCTCTTCATGGCAGCCACGGTGGGGATCGTTTACTTCGGGGTGCACAGCGGAATCGAGCGGGTGGCCCGTATTTCCCTTCCGGTCCTGTTCATTATCCTGGTCCTACTCCTCGTCAGCGCGCTCACTATGGAGGGCTCCGGCGAGGCGCTCGCCTTCATCTTCCGCCCGAACTTCAGTGAGTTGGAGCCCCGGGGCATCCTAGAGGCACTCGGCCACTCGTTCTTTACCCTGTCGCTCGGGATGGGGGCGATGATCACCTACGGCTCGTACGTGGCCAAGGACCGGTCAATCGTGAACGCGGCAGGCACGATCGTTCTCCTCGATACGCTGATCGCGCTCTTCGCCACGGTCATCATGTTCTCGGTGATCTTCACCGTTCCGGGGATGAGCGAGCAGGTGAATCGGGGTGCGGCCGGGATGCTCTTCATCTCGCTGCCCGAGCTCTTCTATAACGTCGTGCCCTTCGGGACGGTTCTGGGGCCCCTGTTCTATGTCCTGGTGGCGGTGGCTGCGCTCACATCCACGATCTCGCTACTCGAGGTCGTCGTGAGCTACTTCATCGACGAGCGGAACATGCCCCGGCCCAAGGCAACGCTGGTGAGCGGCGGCGCGATCTTCGTCTTCACCGTGCTCTCGGCGCTCTCCTTCGGCGCGCTGCCGGCCCTGTCGACCTTCGAGATCTTCGGGGGGAAAGCGGGTGTCTTCTTAACGCTCGACCACTTCGCCTCGAACTGGGCGCTGCCGCTCGGCGGGCTGTTGATCACGCTGGGAGCGGGCTGGTTCATGACCCGTGAGGCGACCGAGGGAGAGCTGGTGGACGAAACTACGCCTGGATGGTTCCGCTACGGCGCCTGGCGGTTCTTCATGCGTTATGTGGCGCCGGTCGCGGTGACGGCGATCCTGATCGCCGTGATCTTCTTCGGGGTGGACTTCTCCTAAGAGGGCTCCGACTCGCGTGCTACCTCCGACGCTGTTCGTGGACGCCATGATGGTACGTGTATTGATCCTCGAGCCGTGAAAGCTCTAGCCACTCGCCTGAAGAAGCTGGCCCTCCGTCCCCTCTGGACGGAATCCGCCGTTTATCGGACCCGCCGCCGCGGTCAGCTTCTCCTGACCATGCCTTTCGTACTCCTGGCCGGTCTGACCTGGGGCTTCTTCTCCGCTCCCGCTATGGGCGAGGGCTCCACGCTCTTTTGGAGTGTCATGGGAACTATGGGCTTCGGGCTCTTCTTCTACCTGGAGCAGAGGCTGCTCCCGGTCGTGGCGGCGATGGCCGACCGCACCGGGCTGGGTGCCCTGGCAGTGCTGGCGTGGGAAGTAGGCGTGGTGGGGGGTCTCATCTTCCTCTTCACCACTGTCCTGGGTGCCCCAACCGTCCCGGCCGTTGCCCTCGCCATCGGCTTCGGAGTGATCTACAGCCTTGGGATGGAATACCTCGTCTTTGGTCCAGCAGCGGACCATGTGGCTAACCTTTGGGGCATGGGCCGGGGCTGGTCGGGGCCAAGGGGCCCGGACTACTCCCACGCCGAGGCGCTGGAGAAACGAGGAGACCTCGAGGGTGCGATGGAAATCTACAAAGATGCCATCTGGATGAACCGGAAAGATCCCGAGGCCTACGTTCGGCTGGCGGCTCTCCGGAACCGTGCGGGCCTCTACGAAGAGGCCATCGATATCCTACGCAGAGCCTTGGTTGTGGCACAGTTCAGCGCCCTGGGAAAGGCTCTGGTCGTCCGGGAGATCCATGAGATCTCCTCGACGCGTCTCGGAGATCCAGCGAGGGCCGCTCCCGATCTCGCCCGATATCTAGAGGGCCAGTCGGAGGGGGAGCACGCGGAGTGGGCCCGCCGTGAGCTCGCCTACATCAAGGAGCACATGGGCGAAGACGGCTGACGTGGACGTCTGGCCATACTACCATGACAACAGGTCCAACCCCCATCAGGTCATACGTGGTGGTGATCCAACCCGGCGCAGATGGACATGACTGAACTTCAGCGAAAGCTCACGGCCATCCTCAGTGCAGACGTCAAAGGGTATAGCCGCTTGATGAGCGAGGATGAAGCAGACACGATCCTCACCTTGACCGCCTACCGTGAAGTCATCGCAGAGAGTGTCTATAACCATGGCGGCCGGGTCATAGACTCGCCTGGGGACAACCTATTAGCCGAGTTTGAGAGCATAGTGCAGGCCGTCGAGTCGGCGGTGGAGATACAGCGAACGCTCCGGGAGAAAAACCAAGAGCGTCCCGAGATTCGCAAGATGGAGTTCCGTATCGGGATCAATATCGGGGACGTCGTGATTGAAGGTGACCGGCTCTACGGCGACGGGGTCAACGTCGCTGCTCGGCTGGAGGCACTCGCCGAAGGCGGCGGGATCTGCATCTCGAGCGACGCATATCGCCAGGTCGAGGGAAAGCTGTCCCTCGCATTTGAGGACTTGGGTGAGCAGCGGCTCAAGAACATCGCCAGGCCTGTCCGCGCGTACAGGATTCGGATGGAGGGCGGTGGTGGCACCCCGCCGGCGTCCGCAAGTGAGCCACCAACAACGCAACCGGAGATCCGCTTCTGTACGGCATCCGATGGAGTCCGAATCGCCTTCGCCACTGCCGGCCAAGGCCCGCCGCTGGTCAAGGCAGCCAACTGGCTGAACCACCTCGAGTATGATTGGCAGAGCCCCGTTTGGCGTCATCTGCTGCACGAGCTTCCGAAGGATCACTTGCTGATCCGGTATGACGAGCGGGGTAATGGGCTCTCCGACCGGGAGGTCGACGATATTTCCTTCGAGGCATTCATAAAAGATCTGGAGATCGTCGTCGATTCCGTCGGACTGGAGCGTTTCGCGCTCTTCGGAATCTCACAAGGATGCGCAGTTTCCGCCGTCTACGCAGTGAGGCATCCCGAACGCGTCACGCACCTGGTGCTGTACGGTGGATACGCCAGAGGTGCGCGGAAGCGTGGCTCGCCAGAGGCGATTGAGGCGGCGGACGCCATGCTGACCCTCATGAGACACGGATGGGGCTCGGAAAACGCTGCGTTTCGACAGATGTTCACGTCGCGTTTCGTCCCCGATGGGACGGCGGCACAGATGCAGTGGTTCAACGATCTTCAGCGTGTAACTGTCTCGCCGGAGAACGCGGTCCGGATTCGTCGGGTGCTCGATGAGATAGACGTAGACTCCTTCCTTTCCGAGATCACGGCTCCGACGCTGGTCCTGCATTGCCGCGATGACGGGGCCGTACCGTTCGAAGAGGGACGAAGAATGGCCGCTATGATCCCTGGGGCTCGCTTCGTTGCTCTAGAAGGAAGGAACCACCTCATCCTCGAAGACGAGCCCGCCTGGCCTCGATTCTTGCACGAGGTGAGGGCTTTTCTCGCCTAGGAAAACTCTCAGCGTCCCGGAGTCGAAAGGAGCCTGGTTCGAGATGTCCGTCAAACGGCCCGTCATCCTCTTCGATGGCGTCTGCAACCTCTGCAATTCTACGGTCCAGTGGGTGATCGAGCGTGACAAGGAGGGGCGATTCGATTTCGCCACCCTCCAGTCAGACGCAGCTCGCCGAGAGCTGGGAAAAGTCATGGGCGAGAAAGCGATCAACGCGCTCCCCGATAGCATCGTCCTCCTCGACTCGGACGGCGTACATATCCGTTCGGCGGCGGCCCTGCGGATCGCGCGCAGGCTGGGCTCTCGGTTCACTCTGCTCCGCCTGGGAATTCTGCTCCCCCGACCAATCCGGGACGCGGTCTACAACCTGATCGCGCGTAACCGCTACCGCTGGTTCGGTCGACGAGACACGTGCATGACGCCAACCCCTGATCTCGCGGCACGCTTCCTCGACGCAGACGAGCCCCGTCCTCCCACTACACTTCGATCGCAGGGGCATGGCCCCAACTGACGTGACCGTCTAGGGCATTACGCTCGCGTACAGGATCGAGAATTTCCTTTAAGTCTACCTCGTGCTTGAAGCATCGTGAGCCCGGTTGCCGACCCACAGACCCAACGAGACCCCAGCGACCGAAGCCAGGACGTCCACGACCGAGCCGGAAGCATAAGCCCAGGTCAGGGGTTGGTAGAGGGCGATGATCATCAGGTCGACGGCCTCCTTGGTCAAAATCAGGATCCCTAGGAGGACCCCCGCCGCCTTGGGGCGCCACAACCAGGCAAGTGCACCGGCGAGGGAAGCCGAGACGATGACGTGGGCCGGCAGCGCCGCCGGGATGCCCAGCCAAATCCGATCGCTCAAGTCGAAAGGCCTTTGCACGGCCTCGAGGAACGAGATTATCCTGGACCGTGAGACCACTCCCACGCACGAAGCCAGAGCGGGAAGACTAGCCCAAACAGCCGCTCTCGCCGTCCGATGTGCGAGCCTCAAGTTCAACCACCTCCCGATCGGTACAGAATGACTCGGGCTTTCTCCAACTGTACTCCTTCAACAGCCTTCATCGGATGGTCGCTACTGGACTCGAACCAGTGACCCCTACGATGTGAACGTAGTGCTCTACCAACTGAGCTAAGCGACCCGCACCATACCCCCACGGGGAATCGAACCCCGGTTTCCTGGCTGAGAACCAGGTGTCCTAGGCCACTAGACGATGGGGGCAAACGCGCGACTCCTCGCGACGAGGGCCGAAAGAATATACACCATCGAAGGCCGATTCAAGCCCCGGAACGGTCTGGTGTCTCTGGGTTAACTCAACACCCCTCAACCGGTTCCCGCCGCATTGGGAGAACACTTGGAAATAAATGACCGATAAGCTGAACGACGAGTCCATCGACGGATGGCTGAAGGGCCGAAAGGGGTGGAAACGCTCGGGAAACGCCCTTACCAAGGACTTCGATTTCCCCTCTTTTCGTGACGCCATCGTATTTGTAAATCGTGTCGCCAGTCTCGCAGACGACTTCGATCACCACCCGGACATCGACATACGTTACACGACCGTAAGTCTATCGCTTACGACCCACAGCGCCGACGGCCTTACGGAGAGGGACCTGAAACTGGCCGAGGGGGTCGACTTCGCGACCTCGGCGCCCTGACCGGTCCATGGACCGATCGACCCAGACTAGAGGCCGTTGGCGATGGTCTCGACGAGACAGGTGATGCCGAACTCGACCTGCGCATCGCTCGATACCGCCGGCGGGGCGATCTCGACGACCTCACCCTGACCGCCGGCCGGCAACACCAATAGCCCCTGAGCCAGAGCGGCTTCAGCCACCCGGGCGCCAGCACCCGCCGCGGGCCCACCGTCCTCAGAGCAAAGCTCGATCCCGATCAGCAGCCCGAGACCGCGGACCTGCTTCACACCAGGCAGAGTCGAGAGGGATTCGTCTAAACGATTCACGATGCGCTCCCCGATGTCGAGACTCCGATGGACCAGTCTCTCCTCCTCCAGAACGTCGAGGAAAGCCAGCCCCGTTGCACAGGACAACGGATGACCGAGAAAGGTGCTGGTGTGAAGCGCCTCGCCTCCCGACTCGGGCCACGCGTCCATGACCTCACGGGATCCTAGGCAGGCGCTCAGCGGAAGCCCTCCACCCAGGGCCTTCCCGAGGCACACTAGATCTGGGAGCACCCCCTCGCGTTCGTGCTCGAAGACGACACCGGTGCGGCCCAAACCGGTGAAGATTTCATCGAAGATGAGGAGCGAGCCGTCCGCACGCGTCAACTCTGCGAGTCCGGCGAGGAATCCGGGAGGTGGAATGAGGACACCCGCCCGGCCCTGCACGGGCTCCACGACGATGGCCCCGACGGGTCGGCGGGGCTGACCCGCTTCCCGGTGAACACCCTCCGACAACATCCGTTGGACCTCGGCGAGCGCTTCCTCTGCCTCCTCTTTCACCCGAGGGTACGGTGCGAAAGACACCCCCTGGTGAACGCGGGCGCGAAACGGCTCCCTGAAGTCGGGCCGTGCCGTCACGGCAAGGCTTCCGAGGGTGAGCCCATGGTACGCACCTTCGAACGCGATGATTCCAGAGCGGCCGGTGTGTAGCTCTGCCGTTTTCAGCGCCGCCTCCATCGCCTCCGACCCCGAGGAAGCGAGCACGGTCCTCGTCTCCTCCCAGGGAGCGAGGGCACTCAGTCGTTCCAGGAGTGCAACCTTGAGTGCAGGGGGATGCACGTCTCCCATGCCGTGGACGAGGCGCTCGGATTGCTCCACCAGCGCGGTTTGAATCCGGGGATGGGCGTGACCCGCGAACGAGACGCCGAAGCCCCCCGTAAAGTCGACGTAGACGTTTCCGTCCACATCACGGACGTTGGCACCCCGGGCTTCCTCCCAAAAGACCGGAAAGTCCTCGGATAGATAGGTGACGTTACGGGACTCGACCGAGCGCAAGCGCTCCGCGAGCGCCCGCGATCCCGGCCCGGGCGGGGACGCCACCAGCGACGGTAGGATTGAGCCGAACTCAGACGCTGGGTCGGGCACACCGTACTCCTTCAACCGCCTTCAGTCCCCTCCGAGCTGGCCCTCTGCGGGCATGCCCATGGCGTGGAAGCCCATGTCCACGTGCAGAGTCTCGCCCGTGACCGCCCTTCCCAAGGGGGAGCAAAGGAACGCGGCCACGTTGCCGACGTCCTCCGCCGTGTTCACGTCGGCAAGCGCTGCATTCGCCCGGTAGTAATCGACCATTCGGTCAATCGTACCGATCGCCTTGGCCGCACGACTCGCCAGTGGGCCGGCCGAAATCGTGTTCACCCGGATACCCCAGCGACGCCCGGCCTCGAATGCAAGCGTTCGCGTATCGCTTTCCAGCGCAGCCTTCGCCGAACTCATGCCTCCGCCATAGCCCGGAACGACGCGCTCGCCCGCGAGATACGTCAGGGAGACCACCGAGCCTCCCTGCTTCATGAGAGGACCGAAGCGCTGGACCAGGCTGACCATGGAATATGCGCTGGCGCTCACGGCGGCCAGATATCCAGCGCGGCTGGTGTCGACGAGCGGCTTCTGCACCTCTGGGCCGTTCGCCAACGCATGGACCAGGACGTCCAAGCACCCCTCGCCCAGTTCGTCCCTGAGGCTGTCGGCAACCTCCTGGACCGTATAACCCGAGAGATCCCGGTATCTCTTGTCCTCTCGAATCTCCTCCGGGACATCGGCGGGCGTGTCGAACGCCGCGTCAAGCGGATGGATCTTTTCGAACTCGATCTCACCTCCTCCCGGAAGACTGAGATCGAACTTCCCGCGCTCCATACTCTTGAAGAAGATGTTGAGGACGGGAGGCCACGTGCCCACACGCACCAACGCGCCAGCCTGCACGAGCGCGCGCACGATGGCCCAGCCGTACCCCCTGTCGTCGCCGACGCCTGCGACGAACGCCCTCTTTCCGGTCAGGTCGAGGGATAGCATGACATCCAGCTCCTTCCGCTGTCGTTTCATTCTTGGTCGGCTCGAACCAGCACGTCCATCCTACGATAAGACCCAAGCGCCCAGGGCAAGGTAGGAGCCGAACAGTACGACCCCCTCCCTGCGCCGAATCACCAACCGCATACGTCACGTATGGCGAACGCCCCGAGCACCAGCCCCACCATGCCCAGGATGATAAAAACTACGTCCCTCGCAATCGTCCGGGGAGATAGACCGACCGCCGTCCTGGTGGATTCATCATACTCGCCCAGCGTTTTCGTGTCCTCCTCCTTGGCCGTGCGAAGAACGTAGGAGAGATAGGCAAACAGTATCGCCACGAGCACGACGCCCTCGAGGCGCCCGACGTACTGGTTCCAGATCAGTGGCAGGAGCAGTACGGTGACGAGGACCATCACCGTAACCTCTCTCGTCACAACGCGCGCGGAGACATGCAGAGGCTGCAGGATCGCGCTGATCCCCAGGACGAGGCCGACGTTCGCCAGATTCGACCCCATCACGTTGCCGATGGCGAGATCGGGACTGCCGCTCAGCGACGCCACCACCGAGATCATGAGTTCAGGAGCCGACGTGCCCATGGAGACGACCGTAAGACCTACGACGATCGGGCTCACACCGAGCGAGGTTGCTAGCTTCGCACTGCCACGGACGAGCCACTCGGCGCCGAAATACAAGACGCCGAGGCCACCGACGAAGAGCAGAATCTCACGCGTCATGTGCTCGTTCGCTGACGCCGGCTGAGCCACTCCTGGATTTCCTCCAGCGTCATCGTGTTCAGTACATCTCCCTTGTTCAGCCAGGCCCGCCGCGCCTGATCCACTCCGTAGGACATGTGGTCCAGCTGCTGGACCGAATGAGCATCGGTATTGATGCCGATCTTCACCCCCAACTCCTTCGCTCGGTGGGCGTGCACGTCGTTCAAATCAAGCCGATTCGGGTTCGCGTTGATTTCAACAGCCACGTCCAGATCGCGTGCCGCCTGCAGCACCTCTTCCATTTCGATCTGAATGGGCTCCCGGCGGGCGAGAAGTCGTCCGGTGGGGTGACCGAGGATGTCCACCTGCGGATGCTGTATCGCCGTGATGACCCGATCCGTCATCACGACCCGGTCCATATCCATGAGCGAGTGAACGGAGACCACCACGAGATCCAATGTCTCGAGGACCTCGTCGCTCATGTCGAGACTTCCGTCCCGGAGAATATCCACCTCCAGGCCCTTGAAGATCGTGATCCCGTCCAGCCCATCCTGAATGCGAGCAATTTCTTCCCACTGGTCCACGGCCCTTTCGGGCGTGATCCCCCCAACCATGGCCAAGGCCGGACTGTGGTCGCTCATGGCCAGATACCGGTACCCTCGGCCCTCACACGCCAGAGCCATCTCCTTTATGGAAGCCTTCCCATCGCTCCACGTCGAATGCATGTGTAGATCACCCTGAATGTCATCCATCTCCAGCAGATCGGGGAGAGAGCCGTCGCCTGCCGCCTCCACCTCGCCACGGTTCTCACGCAATACGCAGGGCACCCAGGCCATACCGACCGCTTCGAATATGGATGCCTCGGTCTCGCCTGCGACGCGTTCACCCTCCTCCTTGCCCACCTCCTCCGGATCCACTCCCTCCGGCAATCGAAATACACCCCACTCGTTCACACGGAGGCCCTGCCGCTGGGCCATCTGACGAACGGCGACGTTGTGCTCCTTGGATCCCGTGAAGTAATGCAGCGCCGCCCCGAAGGAACGTCGCGGAACGATTCGGAGGTCGACCTCCAGCCCGGATCGGAGCACGACGGCTCCACGCGTGTCCCCCGCCAACACGACCCGCTCCACCGACTCGAAAGCGGTGAAGTGCTCCATGACGGCGGGAGCCGGTAACTCTGCCTGCACGAGCAAGTCCACGTCCCCGATGGTCTCATTGCGGCGCCGGTAGCTTCCCGCAACCTCCACGCGCTCCACGCACGATGCATCTCGCATGTGGTTCAAGAGGGGCTCGATCAGCTCGTCCACCTTGGAGATGAGAAACCGACCGGAGTAACGCCGGAAATCTTCGATAGCCGTGAGGATCTTCTTCACGCTGGTCGCGCCGAACCCCTCAAGGCTTTCGACGCGTCCCGCCTCCAAGGCCGCCTCGAGCTCATCAACCGTCGTAACCCCCAAGGACTCCCATAATTTCTTGGCCTTCTTGGGCCCCACACCATCGAGCTTCACAAGCTGTACGAGAGATCTCGGAACTTCGGCAGCAACCTCCTCCAAACGAGCGAGTTCACCGGTCTCGACGAGCTCGACGATATGGGCGGACAGGTCCTTGCCGATTGCGGGCAAGGCTGTCAGATCCTCGCCGGCCTCCACCATGACCGAAAGAGGCCGTGTGAGCCCGCGTACGGTGCGGACCGCGTTGCGATAAGCCCGAATACGAAAAGGATTCGACCCGCTGATCTCCAACAGATCCCCGAGTTCCTCGAGGACACCCGCAATCTCGACATTCTCCACGGCGGCTACAGCGCCCCCGCGGCCCGGAGAAGTTCGACGAAGCCCTCCTCGCTCAGAATCACTACGCCGAGGTCGAGCCCCTTCTGGAGCTTGGACCCGGGGTTCTCCCCTACGACCACATGGGTCGTCTCACTGCTCACCGAGCCGACGACCCGGCCGCCGTTTTCCTCGATCAAGCGCTTCGCGTCCGAGCGAGAGAACCGCTCGAGCCCCCCGGTGAATACGAACCTCATGCCCGTCAGCCCATCACCGCCTGCCCGCTCCGGGGCCACGAGAGCGTTCATGTGACCGATGACCGCTGCAATGCGTTCACGATTTCGTTCGTCGTCGAGGAAGGCCCTGATCTGCTCCGACATGATCGGTCCGATCCCGTCCACCGCCTCAAGCTGCTCGACCGTGGCCCCTTGGAGGTCGTCGAAGGTCAGGAACTCCGCGGCGAGCGCCGCCGCAACCGTCGATCCCACCTCGGGGATTCCGAGACCGTACAGAAAGCGGGCGAGCCCCACCGTCTTCTTCTCCTCGATTGCCGAGGCGAGGTTTGCCGCGGACTTCTCGGCGAATCCTTCCAGTGGCTCCAGGTCCGCCGCCGTGAGCTTGAAGAGATCAGCAAGCTCTTTCACGAGCCCTCGTTCCACGAGAAGCGTGGCCGTCTCCTCTCCCAAACCCTCGATGTCGAGACCCGCCCTGGACCCAAAGTGGGTGAGCCCTCTCTTGAGCTGGGCCGTACACCCGAACCGGTTCGGGCAATAGCTGAACGGGCCGCTCTCTTGAACGGGCGTATCACAGGCGGGACAATTCGCCGGCATCCGGAAGGCCGCGCCCCGCTTCCTTCCGTCCTCCGCAACGCGCTCCACGACCTGCGGGATCACGTCGCCGGCACGCTGGATCCTGACGAGGTCCCCCTGGCGGATGTCCTTGCGGGCCACTTCCTCTCGATTATGCAGCGACGCGCGCGCGACGGTGACGCCACCGACCTCGACGGACCTCAAGAGGGCCACGGGTGTCAGCTTCCCGGTACGACCCACCGAGACCGCAATCTTCTCGATGCGCGTAATTTCTCTCCGCGGCTCGAATTTATAGGCGAGGGCCCAACGAGGGTGGTGTGAAGTGGTTCCCAAATCCGCACGTGAGTCCAGGTCGTCGACCTTGATGACCACACCGTCGATCTCATAGTCGAGACCGTCCCGATCCGCCGCATACGTTTCGTGATATCCAAAAATGTCTTCGACCGTGGTAACCAGCGTCACTCGCTCCGGCGTCCTGAACCCCCATTCCCGTAGTGCCTGCAGGGCCTCGTGATCCGAAGCCAACTGGGTACCGCGCACCATGAGAATGTCGTAGGCCAAAAGATCGAGGGGCCTCTCGGCGGTAAGGCGAGAGTCGAGTTGCCGAAGGGAGCCCGACGCCGAGTTGCGTGGATTCACATAGGGCTCCGAGCCCTGCTCGACCATACGCTCGTTGAGGGCCTCGAACGCCGAGAGATACATCATGACTTCCCCGCGAACGGCAAGCAGCGCCGGCACGGGCCGATCGGCTTCACGGAGTCGTAGGGGAAGGCTCGGAATGGTTCTCAAATTTTCTGTGACGAGTTCTCCGACGCGGCCGTTCCCGCGTGTCACCGCCCGTACGAACAGTCCCTCCTCATACACGAGCTCGATGGATGCCCCATCCAGCTTCGGCTCGAGGATGTATTGGGGCTCGTCCTCGAGTCCCCTTCGCACACGCTCATCGAAGCGTCGCACCTCGGCGGGATCCTGGGTCGAATCCAACGACAGCATCGCGACGCTGTGCTCCGCGTTGGGAAACGCACTTTGCGGCTCCGCACCCACCCGTTGGGTCGGCGAGTCCACGGTGATCAAGTGAGGATGGGAGGCCTCCAACGCCTGAAGCTCGACGAAGATCCGATCGTACTCCGTGTCGTCGATCTCCGGGCGGGATTCCACATGGTACAGGTAGGAATGTCGTCGAAGCTCGTCACGCATCTGCTCGAGGCGTTCAGCCACATCCGCGTCACTTGAATCGCCGTCCCCATCACGGCGAGACACGGCGTCGGCGCGCGGTGCATCGTCGGGCATCTCTGACCGCTTTGTGCTCAAAGAAGCTCCATTTCTTGGCGTGACGGCGAGGAATAGCACCGCTTTTCGAGGAGGAGCAGGGCGGTAGACACTTCTGGGACACGACACTAGTAACGTGGCGAATAGCAAGGGACCGGGACAGCCCTAGCGAGGGCCGATGTGGAGTCCTATAACTGGACATGACGCCCCTCGATATCGATCGGCTCCGGGCCGAGACCCCGGGCACGCGAAACGTCAATCACCTCAACAACGCCGGGGCGGGCCTCATGCCGGATCCGGTGCGAGAAGTCGTCGTCGAGCACCTGGATCTGGAGGCGCGAATCGGGGGCTACGAGGCCGAGGCGGCTCGCCACTCCGAGGTCCAGTCCGTTTATGACTCGGTCGGCACGCTCATCGGAGCCGATCCCCAAAACGTGGCGATCACCGACAACGCTACGGGTGCCTTCATCCTAGCGCTCTCGGCCGTTCCCTTCGCCCCGGGCGACGTCGTCCTTACGACGCGGAACGATTATGTGTCCAACCAGATCATGTTCCTCTCGCTCGCCTCTCGCTTCGGTATCGAGGTCGTGCGAGCGCCAGACGAGCCCACCGGCGGAGTAGACGTCCAGGCTCTCGCTAAGCTCGTCCACAGAAAGCGGCCCAAGCTAGTGGCTGTCACGCACGTCCCGACGAGCTCGGGCCTGGTTCAGCGCGTAGCGGACGTCGGCACGATCTGTCGCGACCGTGAGATCCTCTACCTGGTCGACGCGTGTCAGTCCGTTGGACAGATGCCCGTCGATGTGGACGACATCGGGTGTGACTTCCTGACCGCGACTTCACGAAAGTTTCTGCGTGGGCCGCGGGGAGTCGGTTTCCTGTACGTCTCCGACCGTGCTCTCGAACTCGGGCTGGAGCCGCTCTTTCCCGACCTCCGCGGGGCGGACTGGATCGAGGGAGATCTCTATCAACCCGCTCCGGGTGCTCGGCGCTTCGAGAACTTCGAGGCGCCCGTGGCACTGGCGCTGGGCATGGGTCGGGCGGCCCGCTACGCAAACGATCTGGGCCTCGAGCTGATTCGGGAGCGTGCCTGGGCCCTCGCG
Organism: Longimicrobiales bacterium; assembly: GCA_965219445.1. GTDB lineage: Bacteria > Gemmatimonadota > Gemmatimonadetes > Longimicrobiales > Gaopeijiaceae > UBA822. Next base: position 1,440,639 of record CBDCNQ010000005.1, read on the forward strand.
AGATCGATGCGGGAGCGTCTCGCCGACGTGGGCGGCGTGCAGGTCCAAGACAAGGGTGAGGAGCGTTGCGCGATCGTGACCGTGTCCACCGAAGGTCACCATCCCTTGGACCTTCTGCGGGCCCTCAGGAAGGAGGGCATCAATACGTCACGCACCGGGCGAGATGCCGCCATCTTCGACTTCGATGAGAAGGGTGTGGACCAAGTGCTCCGGGTCTCACCCCATTACTACAACACCGAGGAGGAGATCGTAGCTTTCGTCGATGCGCTGTCGCGTCTCATGACGACTTGGGCCCCGCAAGCGCCTCACGAGTTGCCCGATATCCCTCCTGGATGAAGAAGTGACGCCTTTCGAAGTCGAACCCGTCGGTCTCATTGAAGTCCGGCTGCACATAGGTGAGCGGAACGCCGGTCCAGTTCCGTACCGACTCCCTCCTATTCTGGCCAGCCATAATGGAGAAGACCCTCTGATGAACCGCGACCAGACCGCCGCCCATCACGGCTCGGGCATCGGCCTGCGGGCCGGCACCGACATCGATGGCGATGATCCGGGTGGCGCCCATTTCCGCAGCTTTCCCGAGGGGAAGCATGTCCAACGCCCCCCCGTCGATGAACATACGCCCCCCCACCTCGGCCGGGGGAAAAACAACCGGCAACGCGGCTGACGCATAGACAGCATCGACCAGGGCCACATCCTGATCGCTCCCGTGACCGAACCAGACCATCTCGCCCGACGCCAAGTCCACCGTATTGACCATGAGAGGGATGGCCAGCTCGAGCCATTGCTCGGTCGGCAGAAGGTCCAGGATAAAACTCCGCAGCGTGTCGCCCCGGAACATGCTCGGGGATCGAATCCCGTTGATCCATACAGCGCGGGGGTTTAGCCGCATGACGTCGCGCCGTCGGAAGCGTTCGGAGTGCTTCTCCATTTCCTCGACGGACCGCCCCCCGGCGAACGCTGCGCCCATCATTGCCCCGGTGCTCGTACCGATGATCCCGGCCACGGGAATTTTGGCCTCTTGAATCGCCTTCCAGGCCCCCACATGCGCGAACCCCTTGGCCGCCCCACCACCCATGATGACCCAGGTTCGAGAATGGGCCCCTCTTCCCTCCCCGGGAGGCTGGTTAGAGTCCTTCACTACTCGGACCATGCATGGAACCGTGCTTGGCTTGACGGTATGTTGCAGCCCATCTAGCTTTCACCTAAATGAGAATCATTCTCGATAAGCCCCTCACAGCAGCCTTCGCCTCCACATGAGCGATACTCCTATCCTTACGATTACTGGCCTTCATGCCAAGGCTGAGGGCGAAGAATTAGACATCCTGAAGGGTGTGGATCTCGAACTTCAACCCGGTGAAATCCATGCTATCATGGGACCCAATGGCTCCGGAAAGAGCACCCTCGCCAAGGTGTTGGCGGGGCATCCCGAATACGAAGTCACGGGCGGTGAAATCGTCTTCGACGGCGCGTCTCTCCTTGATCTGGAGCCCAATGAGCGTGCTCTCGCGGGAGTCTTCCTGGCGTTCCAATATCCCGTCGAGATTCCCGGCGTCTCCATCGCAAACTTCTTGAGGTCGGCCCTGCAGGCCCGGCTCGAGGACGGCGAAGAGGTGGACCTCTTCGACTTCCAAGACGAGCTCATGGACCGGATGAAGCTCCTCGGTATGGAGCCGTCCTTCGCCGAGCGTCCCGTGAACGACGGATTCAGTGGCGGCGAGAAGAAGCGTAACGAAATCCTTCAGATGGCCGTGCTTCGCCCATCATTCGCGCTCATGGATGAAACGGACTCGGGACTCGACATCGACGCTCTCCAGATCGTGGCACGGGGCGTAAATACGTTGCGGGAGGAAAATCCGGGGATGACGATCCTCCTGATCACGCACTACCAACGCCTGCTCAACTTCATCACGCCGGACGTCGTTCACGTGATGGTCGGCGGCCGTATCGTTCGATCCGGCGGACCCGAGGTGGCGATTGATCTGGAGGAGCAGGGATACGCCGACTGGAAGGAACAGGAGGTGGTGACCGCATAACGGACATCAACTGAGAACACGACGTCGTTTGAGAACACATTGGATCTTTGAGCCGCTCGCCGACTTCAGCAGGACTAGAGTGCCATGCCAGAAAATGAACTAGTAGAAGGACTCGGCCTCGACGAATACCAGTACGGGTTCGTCGATGATGAAGCGCACGTTTTCCGGACCAGACCCGGCCTGGACGAGGATATCGTGCGGCAGATTTCGAAGCACAAGGAGGAACCCGAGTGGATGCTCGAGTTCCGTCTGAAGGCGCTGAAGATCTACGAGCGGAAGCCGATGCCGACCTGGGGCGGCGACCTGTCGGATCTCGAGGCGACGCTCGATGAGATCTACTTCTATGTGAAGCCACAGGATCAGATGGAGCGGTCCTGGGACGACGTGCCGGAGACGATCAAGAACACGTTCGAGCGCTTGGGCATCCCCGATGCGGAGCAAAAGCTCCTGGCAGGCGTCGGCGCGCAGTACGAGTCCGAGATGGTTTACCACTCCCTCAAGGAGGAGTGGTCGTCGAAGGGCGTGATCTTCGATTCGATCGAAGACGGGCTCAAGAACCACCCGGAGCTCTTCCGTGAGTATTTCGCGACCGTCATTCCCGCTGCAGACAACAAGTTCGCGGCGCTCAACTCGGCGGTCTGGTCTGGGGGCTCGTTCGTCTACATTCCGAGGGGTGTGGAGCTCGAGACGCCGCTACAGGCGTACTTCCGGGTCAACCAAGAGCGCATGGGGCAGTTCGAGCGCACGCTGATCATCGTCGACGAGGGCGCTCACGCTCACTACATCGAGGGATGCACGGCGCCGGTCTATTCCACCGATTCGTTCCACTCCGGTGTGATCGAGATCGTGCTGAAGAGGGACGCGAGATTCCGCTACACGACCATCCAGAATTGGTCGAACAACATGTACAACCTCGTGACTCAACGCGCCTTGGTGAACCAAAACGCGAACATGGAGTGGCTCGACGGCAACCTCGGGTCCAAGCTCACGATGAAGTATCCGTCGTGCTATCTCGTGGGCGAGGGAGCACACGGCGAGATCATGTCGATCGCATACGCCAGCGACGGGCAGCACCAAGATACCGGGGGCAAGGTTGTCCATGTGGCGCCGAACACGACGTCCTCGATCATTTCGAAGTCGATCTCGAAGGGCCACGGCCGCTCATCGTATCGTGGCCTCTGCAAAGTGTACGAGGGTGCGGTCAACGCCCGCTCCAACGTCGAGTGTGATGCGCTTCTCATCGACGCGACTTCGCGCACCGATACCTACCCGTATATCGAGATCGAAGAGCAGCAGGCGTCGGTGGGACACGAGGCCACCGTCTCCAAGGTAGGCGACGCTCAGCTCTTCTACCTCATGAGCCGCGGGCTGACAAAAGAGGAGGCCATGGCGCTCATCGTGCGTGGATTCATCGAGCCCATCGCCAAGGAGCTTCCGCTCGAGTACGCGGTCGAGCTCAACCGGCTCATCGAGCTCGAAATGGAGGGATCGGTCGGCTGATGTCCAACCCCCCTCAAGCGGCGGAGGCGTCGAGCGCCGAGGAGGAGACTTCGAGCTCTCTCGACGGGAGCACAGTGGAGAAAATCAGCCAGGATGCCCCGCCGTGGTTGAGCGCGCGCCGAAGACACGCGTGGTCGGTGTTCGAAGACACGCCCGTTCCGAGCACGCGATCGGAGGAGTGGCGGTACACCGATGTCTCACGAGTGGTGGACTTTCCCGACCTCCGGCTCGCGACACATGGGGCCTTGTCCGAAAATGGCTCCCGCCCCGCCGGACTCGTGGCCGCCATGGACGAAGATCAGGCCGCCTCGGGTCACACCCTGCTGATCGACGGAGTGGTGGTACACGTCGACGTCGAGCCCGCCCTGGCGCAGCAGGGGGTCGTCCTGACCTCCCTGAAGTCCGCTGTGCACGAACACGGGGATCTTCTCGAGGAATTGCTCGCGACTGAAGTCGTGCCGCCTGAGGAGGGTAAGTTCCAGGCGCTCAACGCAGCGCTTTGGACAGACGGCGTGCTTCTCTACGTTCCTCCCAACGTGAAGCTCGACCTGCCCGTTCGAGCCACGCGGTGGCTCTCGGCCGCCGCCTCGGCGGTCTGCACTCGCACCCTGATCGTGGCAGAACCGGGAAGCCAGGTCTCGTACGTCGAGGAGTTGCTTTCCGAGGACTTCGAGCGGCGCACGCTCGTGTCGTCCGCCGTGGAGGTCATTGCACGGGATGAAGCCCAGGTTCAATACGTCTCCATTCAACGGCTCGGGCGCGGCATCTTTTGTCAGTCGGCACAACGGACGCTCGCATATAGGGACTCCACGCTCGACACGCTGAACGTGAATCTCGGGGGCTCGGTGAGCCGCCTCGACCTCAACGCTCGGCTTCTCGGCCCCGGCGCACACAGCGACATGCTCGGGCTCTACTTCGGGGACGAGGACCAGCACTTCGACCACAACACCAGCCAGGACCATGTGGCCCCCGACACCGGAAGCGATCTCCTCTACAAGGGCGCGCTCGATGAGCGCTCCCGGGCTGCGTTTCGGGGAATCATTCGTGTGCATCCCGGCGCTCAGCGGACCGACGCGTACCAGACCAACCGGAACCTGTTGCTGTCAGAGGAGGCTCGAGCCGACTCCCTGCCCAACCTCGAAATCGAGGCCGACGACGTAAAGTGCTCGCACGGCGCGACGGTCGGCCAGCTCGATTCCGAGGCGCTCTTCTATCTTTTGAGCCGAGGGTTGAGCCGCCAGCACGCGGAGCGCCTGGTCGTCTTGGGCTTTCTCGGAGACGTCATGGCTCGACTCCCGCTCGGCGGGGTCGTCGAAAAGGTGACGCGCGCGATCGAACGGAAGCGCAAACATGTCTGATGGAGGGGAGGGCGACGGCGCGTGGATAAGGGTCGCCGACCTCGGTGAGTGCGCGCCGGGCAACCTTTTGGAAGTAGAGGCCGGACCGGAAAGGATCGTCCTGGCCAACGTCGACGGAGATCTTTACGCCCTCGAGAATCGCTGCTCACATGAGGATCAACCGCTCTCCGACGGAGAGCTGGACGGGGATCGATTGGAGTGCTTGTACCACGGTGCTCAATTCGACGTGTGCACGGGTAAAGCCATGGAGCTTCCGGCCGTCAAGCCGGTGGAAACGTTCACCGTCGAAATCCGGGGCCAAGACATCTACGTCCAGATCTAAAGACGTCATCTTCTGAAGACGTCGAAGAGGTGAAGGAACTGACATGCCTACCACCACTCCTGGACTCGAACGGACGGCCTTGAGGGATCAGTTCCCGATCCTGACCCAGGAGGTGGGCGGGCATCCGCTCGTATACCTGGACAACGCCGCAACATCGCAGAAGCCCCAAAGCGTGCTGGACGTCCTCTCGGAGTATTATGAGCAGGACAACGCCAATGTGCACCGCGGCATCCACGAGCTGAGCCGCCGAGCCACCATTGCCTTCGAGGGGGCACGCGTGAAGCTGGCGAAGTTCATCGGCGCGGCGGATTCGGCCGAATTGGTGTGGACCCGCGGCACCACGGAGGCCATCAATTTGGTGGCGGGCAGTTGGGGGCTGGACACACTTGCTGAGGGCGACGAGATCCTTCTGAGCTCCTCGGAGCACCACTCCAACATCGTTCCATGGCAGTTGGTGGCCCGCCGTACCGGCGCCCGCCTCCGGTACATCGAGATGGACGAGCAGGGCCGACTGATCATCGACGATCTTCCTGGGCTGATTACGGATCGCACTCGGATGGTCTCCATATCCCATATCTCGAACGCGTTGGGGACGGTCAATCCGGTACGTGAGATCGTCGAGCAGGCCAAGAGGGTCGGGGCACTGGTGCTGGTCGACGGTGCCCAGGCGGTCCCCCACCGTCGGGTCGACGTTCAGGAACTCGGCTGCGACTTCTACGCGTTCTCGGGACACAAGATGTGTGGTCCCACGGGGACGGGTGGCCTGTGGGCCCGGCGCTCGCTCCTCGAGTCGATGCCGCCGTACCACGGGGGGGGCGAGATGATTCGCATCGTCGGCCGTGAGGAGAGCACCTGGGCCGAGATTCCACACAAATTCGAGGCCGGCACGCCGAACATCGCGGGAGCCATTGCTCTGGGAGCGGCGGCAGACTTCCTCGACGAGGTCGGGTTCGACGCCATCGCCGAGCACGAAAGGGACTTGCTCGCCTACGCTCTCGGACGGCTCGACGACCTGGGGGGGATTCACATCTACGGGCCCACCGACTTGGACGAACGGTCCGGCGTCATCTCATTCACCATGGGAGACGCCCACCCTCACGACATCTCGACGATCCTCGACTCCAAGGCGATCGCCATCCGCGCCGGTCATCACTGCGCTCAACTCGTCATGCAGCACTTCGGGATCTCAGCCACCGCGCGCGCGAGCTTCTACCTCTACAACTCGAGGGACGACGTGGACCGTCTCGTTGAGGGCCTCGCCTCGGTGAAGGAGATTTTCGGACCGGCTTGAAGGCGCGGAATGGAGCTCCGAATTCGGAGATCACCCGGCAACTCGAAATATCCGCATCGAGGCCGTATACTATGTTTGCTTAGCCCCCCCTTCTTGTGGCCGACTCATGACGGAAGTCCCCTTAACCTCTCTCTACCAAGAGCTCATCCTCGAGCACTACCGCCGCCCGCGGAACAAGGGGAAGCTGACCGATCACACCACGGCAGCGCACGTGGCCAATCCGGTGTGCGGCGACGAGGTCACCATTCAGATTCGTCTCGATGGGGAGCGAATCGAAAAGATCGCTTTCGACGGCCAGGGATGCTCGATCTCGCAAGCGTCCGTGTCGATGATGACCGACCTGGTCAAGGGGAGTGAGCGGAGCGAAGCCATTCGCCTGGCCGACCTCTTTACCGATATGATGCACGGCAGTGTGGGTGCCTCCTCCGATCGGTCCTTGGGGGACTTGCGCGCGTTACAGGGCGTCTCGAAGTTCCCGGTGCGCATCCGGTGCGCACTGCTGGCCTTCGACGCGCTCCGCGAGGCACTCGGTAACGGGCTGGAAGCTGATCCAAGGGGGGAGACGATGGATCCCAAGGGGAGACGACACACTGATGGCTGAGCATGAGAGCGCTTCCGCAGTTTACTCGGGAGTCTTGCACAACACGCCCGCCGGAGCCATCGCCGTCTGGGTCACCCGCAACGGGGTTCGCCGGATCGCTGGGGTCACTCCCGAGATGATCGAGGAGGGTCACTGGGATCCGGAGGGACACCGCACGCTCAGGGTCGCCCTTCACCAGCTCAATCAATACTTCAACCGGAAGAGAGAGCAGTTCCATCTTCCGCTCGATTTCTCCGGAGCCACTGAATTCCAGAAGCGCATTTTCGAGCGGCTGACTGAAATTCCCTATGGTCGCATCGTGTCGTACGGGGACATCGCCGACGAGATGGGAGTGGCCGGCGCCGCGCGGGCGGTCGGCCAGGCCGTGGGGGCCAACCCCCTTCCGATTGTCGTTCCGTGCCATCGCGTCATCCGAAGCGACGGCCGGCTGGGGGGCTATTCCGGAGGACTTCGCCAGAAGGTCGCCCTCCTTGCTGTCGAGGGTGTCGACGTCGACGGGCACCAGCCGGGGAGCCGAGTCCATCCGGAAGTGCTGCGGCTTCCGCTGTCGGACCTGCATATGTGAAGCTGCACCCATACCGACAACAATCGCACCTGTATGGAGCACACACACCGCGCCTCTGGACACCGGGGGCGTTCGACGCTCAGCAGATGACAGCCGCGAACCTTCGGCAGAATACCTTGTGCACGATGGCACCCCATCCTAGGCCGCTTGCCGGGAATGCAGCACCCTAGGTATCGTTTAGACAGTGACAAGAGATTCGAAAGAGTTGGATCGAAGCCGCGCCGAGCGAATTTCCGTGGAGTCGGCCCATTAGGAGTGTTGTTATGCCCCAAGGACGCCGCGGCTTTACTCTGATCGAGCTTTTGCTCGTGCTGGTAATCACCGCGACCCTCGCTACGATCGCCATCCCCCAACTCTCGGGGGCCAGAGAAAAGGCGTTCATTGCCACGGTAACGTCGGATCTCAAGATCATGGCCTCTCAAATGGAGATCTACCAGTCGGAGAATCAGATCTACCCGGCGAACGTCGCGTTGCTGACCAATCTTACGTTGAGCGACGGTGTCAACATCACCATCAACGAGTCCTCGGCTGGATCGGGCTGGGCCGCGACCGCATACCACAATGCGCTGACGGCACGTCAGTGTGGAATCTTCTACGGCAATGCATCGGCCAGCAACGCGGTTCCGGCGATTTCTCCGGGCACGGTCATATGCCAATGAGGGCTCCCTAAGTTCTCCTCGACGGCTGAGGTGGCCGAGCCGCTCCGCGGTCCTCTGCTGCCAGGCCCCCGCCAGATTCGGCCCGCCCACTTAGTGCCACCATCATCCTGTTAAAGCCCGTCTCGACCTCCTGCAAATACGTATCGGACTGTCGGAATCTCAAACGGTAATCCAAGTCGCCGTGCTCGACGTCCTTGAAGGCCCGTGTCAGATGCACCCACGGACCCGCCAGTCGATTGGTCGTGAAGATGGCGATCCCTATAGCCACCAATGCGATTATCGGCGTTCGGGTAAGAAGGAAAAACCAGACTTCGCGGTGCAACAATGGCGGCACCAGGCCGCTCAGTATCATGCCGACGATGACGACCGGCGCCATCAGCACCACCACAACGACCCAGACGGCAGAGAACCAGAACACGGCTGGAAGGGTGTACCTGAATCCGCTTCCAGGGATGTGCTTTTTCATCTCGATCGCCCTCCCGCTGTGAGATCTCGAAAACCGCGGCTATTCCAACGGTAACAGGTGCAGTACGACTTCTCTACGAAATCTCACGATGATGCGGACCGCCTTGCCACGGCTGGAGCACCACCTTCACCGCGCCGCTCTTCCGGTGGTTCGCCGCCGCACGCAGCGCGTCCCGAAACTGCTCGAGCGGATAGACGTGCGTGACCATATCTTGGACGGGCGCCCCCGTCTCGAGCAGGAGATCGTGTGCGATCTCGAAGGTGTGCCGTCGCTCGCCCCGCCAGCTTTCCTGTCCGTAGCCGACCGCTCCCCGGATGCGGAGCTCTCTGGCCCAGACGAAGGTGAGATCCAGCTTCTTGAACTCGGCCACGCACCCGATGACCACGATGCGCCCGCGCGGTGAGGCGAAACCGAGCGACTGGGCGACGCTGCTCCGGTTACCGACACAGTCGTAGATGAGTGGAAAGCCACCCCCTGAGTAGACTTCGGGGCCCACTACGGGCATATAGGCAGACGCCCCGGTGTCGATTAACGCCTCTCGCGCGTCCAAACCCGGTGCCACCACGTCGGTAGCGCCCAACCTCCGGGCCAACTCCTGTTCATGTGCCCGCTTGGCCTGCGCCAGGATCGGGCCGTGGAAGCCGGTCGCCCGGAGGGCCCAAATGGTGGCCAGGGCGATCGTGCCACTCCCGATGACCAAGACCGGCTCCTGGTCCCTCGGAGGCGTGCGCAACACAGCGTGCAGGGCGATGGAGAGCGGCTCCAAAAGCACGGCCGCGTTGTCCGTCAACGCGTCGGCAACGGCAAAGACCTGGGACTCGTGGGCGAGCACGGTCTGGCCCCACCCACCCGGCAGATCTCGGTGATAGCCGATTGTGAGGCCTCTTGAGAGCGGCTGATCTCCAATCAACGTGAGGCCCTCCTCGCCGGCCCGCTCACAGGTGCAGTGAAGCCCCTCGTAACAGGAGGGACACGGATTGTCGGGAGGGTATCCTCGGGTCGTGCACGAGATCATCGGGTCCACCGTCACCCGCTGGCCGGGCGACACCCTGGAGACCTGCGCACCGACCGACCTCACCCTTCCCAGAATCTCATGCCCGAGCACCGCCGGGAACGAACCGAAGGGCTCCATCGCCGGGCTCGCGGAGTAGGTCAGGTTGCCGACATCGCTTCCACAAATCCCCCCCGCGGTGACCTCGATCTCGACCCAGTCCGGCCCTGGCAGCTCCGGCTCGGGAAGATCGCGCATTCTTACGCCGCTGAGAAGCCCGAACAGAGCCGAATCCGTGACCCGCCCCGCCGTCTTCGCGAGAAGGAAGTGAGGCACAGATACGTTGAACGTGACTCCCTTCATGGTCGCGTGCTTCGCCTCCCGTTCGTTTCCAGCTTACTCTTCGCTTCGGGCACCGACTCGAGTCATGGCCTCGCCGTCGGGGGGGCCGGAGTCGAACGGGGACCAGTCTAGCTCCGGACGATTCGCCAAGCCACCAGTGGGTAGCCGCCAGTGGGTCGCAGTCCTCCGTCACGGAACTGCGGCCGGAGGCCGTGGGTTACAGGGGGTCATGACCAAGCGCACCGCCATCATCACGGGAATCCGTACGGCGTTCGTCCGGTCCGGGACCGTCTTCAAGGACCTGACGGCCATCGATCTGGGTGTGCTCGCCGTGCGTGAACTCATGGACCGAAGCGGTGTCCGTGGCGAGGACATGGGCCATCTTGTCTACGGGACCGTCGTGCACGATCCACACGCTCCCAACATCGCCCGCGAAGTCGGACTGGCCACCCTCCCCAAAACCGTGCCTGCCGTGACCGTCTCCCGGGCCTGCGCCACCGCCAATCAGTCGATCGCGGACGGCGCGAATCTCATCGAGCGTGGCTACGCTGACGTCGTCGTCGCCGGGGGTGCCGAGTCGCTCACGCACATTCCGATCACCCTCAAGCACTCCTTCGCGCAAAAGCTGATCGGCGTCTCCAAGGCGAAGACGCTCGGCGCCCGGCTCGGTACACTGGCCAAGATCCGACCGAGGGACTTCGTGCCCAACTTCCCCCAGATCGCCGAGCCCACCACCGGCGAAAGCATGGGTGAGTCCGCCGAGCGCATGGCCAAAGAGAACGGCATCAGTCGGTCTGATCAGGACGAGTGGGCACTCCGCTCTCATCAGCTCGCCTCGGCCGGTACGAGAGACGGGAGGCTCACCGCAGAGATCGGGCCCGTCTACTTGCCCCCGCGTTTCGAGACCGTCGTGGAGACCGACAACGGCATACGCACCGACACCAGCGCAGAGGCCCTGGCCAAGCTGAGGCCCGTATTCGACCGAAAACACGGGAGCGTGACGGCCGGCAACGCTTCGCCTCTCACCGACGGGGGCTCGGCGGTCCTGATGATGTCCGAGGAGCGGGCGAGGGCGGACGGCCTCGAGCCAATGGGCTTCATCCGCAGCTACGCCTTCTCAGGCCTGGACCCAGGGGGGCAACTCCTCCAGGGACCCGCCTACGCCGCGCCGATGGCACTGGACCGTGCGGGCGTCACCATGGCGGACATCGGCCTCATGGAGATGCACGAGGCCTTCGCGGCGCAGGTGCTCTCGAACCTCCAGGCGCTCTCTTCTCAGAAGTTCGCCGAGGAGGAGTTGGGCCGAAGCCAAGCCGTGGGGCATCCGGACATCGAGCGCATCAACGTGATGGGCGGCTCCATCGCGATCGGCCATCCGTTCGGGGCAACCGGTGCCCGCATCACGACGACGCTGCTCAACGAGATGAAGCGGAGGGATGTGGAGTTCGGGTTGATCACGGTGTGTGCGGCGGGCGGGCTGGGGTTCGCGATGGTGGTGGAGCGGGCCTGAGGAGGGAGATCTCCGATCGAGCTACTGGCCGCCGGGAACGATCTCCTCCGAGCGACCGCTTCTACTCGCTCCCCAACTCCCTTTCCAAAGCCTCACGGTTTTCCCGCCGCCGTTTGCCGTCCTCGAACCTCTCCTTGTCCTCATCCGTGACGAGCTTCAGCCCAGGCACCGGCGCCGGTCGGCTGTTCTCGTCGATGGCCACGAAGGTCAGAAAACAGTCGTTGGTGTGACGTCGGCGACCCGTGATCGGATGCTCCGCCACGACACGGACGCCGATCTCCATCGAGGTACGGCCGACGTAGTTGACCCGCGCGCTGCATGTCACGAACTCGCCCGTGTAGATCGGCTCCTTGAAGTCCACCTGGTTGATCGATACGGTCACACACGGCTGACGGGAATGGCGCATCGCCGTGACGGCAGCGGCCCGGTCCACCATCGAGAGCACAACGCCCCCGAAAACGTGGCCGAGGTTGTTGACGTCGCCCGGCATCATGAGCTCCGCGATCTCCGAGGCGGACTCGTCCGGGCTCTTGGCTTCTCGTTCTTCAGTCATCAGGGGACTCATCCTGGCTCTCGGACTCCGGAATCCATTCCTGCTGCGACACGGAAACGTGTGCACTCCGGGAAATCCAGATCTGGAAAGCTAAAAGGTGAGCCTGGCTCGGGGCTACCCGGTGTTCACGCGGGTGCGCCGAGGGCACCGGCGGGTACGGCAAAGGGACACCGGCGGGCGCCCCCATTTGAGTAGCCCCCGGCCTCCCTTGTCCTTCGGCACCCGCCTCACTAGCGTACTGCCCCTCATGAGGAATTTCCTTGGACCGATTTCAGGCGCCTTCCCTCTCTCAGCCGCCCTCGCAACGGTCGCAGTCGTCGCTGCGCTGCCCGCGAGCGCACAGGATCTGCCGCCAGTCATCGTGCAGCCAGGCGCCCCCGGTGAGCCGACTCGCACGCTCACTGCCGAGGCGGCGGCCGCCCTCGGGCAGCCGGTACACGTCGAAGCGGACGTTCGCTTCATGCAGGGGATGATCCACCACCACGCCCAAGCCCTGGAGATGACCGACCTGCTATCGAGCCGCACCGCGAGTGAAGAGATGCGACTGCTCGCCCAGCGGATCGACATCTCACAGACCGACGAGATCGTGATGATGGCGCGGTGGCTGGAGTCCCGCGGTGAGGACGTCCCCGGCTTGCCTGAAGAGGAGGCCTCGCCCCTCAATGACGACCAACTCATGCCCGGAATGCTCACGGAGGGGCAGATGGCTCAGTTGGCCTCAGCGACGGGCGAGACGTTCGACCGCCTTTTCTTGGAGTTCATGATCGTCCACCACGAGGGCGCGTTGACGATGGTAAGTGAACTCTTCCTGGTCTCTGGGGCCGGCCAGGAGCCGGTGATCTTTCAGTTCGCCTCCGACGTCGACGCCGACCAGACCGCGGAGATCGGGCGGATGAACACGATGCTGCAGGCACGGCGATGACCCGATACCCCACACGCCGATACCCCACACCTAAGAGGCCTGCATGAAAATCCGGTCCACCCTGTCCTGTCTTATGCTAGCCGCGGCCGTCTCCTTGGTCGGCGCAACCCTGGCGGCCGCCCAAGATGCGGCGCCGTCCGCTGATCCCCGTGTAGGGCTCGCCGCCGGTTGGCACGACGCCGCCTCTGCGATCAGCAACCTCGAGCTGTTGGCATCGGTGCCAAAGGGCGTGGCCTTCGTGAACCCCGATTCGGCGTTCGGGAGCGGGTATTCCAACTCGGACATCGCGTTCACGGCGAACTATGCGATCCAGGGCAACTACCGGGGCTTTCAGATCTACGACATCGAGGACCCGCTCAACCCGACGCTACGGACCGCGGTGGTGTGCCCCGGGGACCAGAGTGACCCCTCCGTCTTCGGCGACCTTCTCTTCATATCGGTACAGGCCCTGAGCGCGCGGCTCGACTGCGGAACGCAAGGCGTCGCGGACTCGATCAGCGCCGAACGTTTCAGGGGCATCCGCATCTTCGACATCAGCGACATCCGGAGTCCCAGACAGGTCGCGGCCGTGCAAACGTGCCGGGGCTCCCACACGCATACGGTCGTCGAAGATCCCAGAGACGACGAGAACGTCTACATCTACGTGCAGGGCACGGGTTCCGTACGCCCCCGCGAAGAGTTGGAGGGTTGTTCGGGCCTTGGGGCAGAAGACCCGAACACGTCCCTTTTCCGCATCGAGGTGATCCGGGTGCCGCTCGCCCGGCCCCAGGATGCCGCGGTCGTGAACGAGCCTCGCATCTTCGCCAACGAGCAGACGGGGGACATCGCCGGCCTGTGGGGCGGCGGTGACCATGGCCCGGGAACCCAAACGTCGAGGGAAACCAACCGGTGCCACGACATTACGGCGTATCCCGCGATTGGATTGGCCGCCGGGGCCTGCGGCGGAAACGGCATCCTCCTGGACATCTCGGATCCGGTGAACCCGTACCGCATCGACGAAGTCGTGGACCCGGGGTTCGCGTCCTGGCACTCGGCGACGTTCAGCAACGACGGTACCAAGGTGATCTTCACAGACGAGTGGGGCGGGGGTAGTCAACCCCGCTGCCGCGACACGGACCCACTCACTTGGGGCGCAGACGCCATCTTCGATATCGTCGGCCGCAAGCTTCTCTTCGCGGGCTACTACAAGATGAGTGCCCCCCAGACCGAGGAGGAAAATTGCGTGGCCCACAACGGGTCGCTCATTCCCGTGCCCGGTCGGGACATCAAGGTCCAGGGCTGGTACCAGGGCGGCTTGTCGGTTTTCGATTTCACGGATCCGGCGAACCCCATCGAGATTGCGTACTTCGACCGCGGCCCGGTCACCGACCTGCAGCTGGTGTCGGGTGGTTACTGGTCGACGTATTGGTACAACGGCTTCATCTACGGAGCGGAGATCTCCAGGGGCTTCGACGTGTTCCGTCTGGTGCCCAGCGTGCACCTGAGCCAGAACGAGATCGACGCGGCGGTCGAGGTTCGCATGACCGTGTTCAACACGCAGCACCAGCCCAAGATCGTTTGGGAGCCCACGCTTGCCGTGGCGCGCGCCTACCTCGACCAACTCATGAGGAGCGACGCCATCCGGGCCGACCGGGCCGTGAGCATCGCGGGCGCCTTGGACCGGTTCGAGCGGCTGGGGAGCGGGCCGGAGCGGACGGAGCTGTTGGCGCAGCTCCAGCAGACGGCATTCGATCTGGAGAGCGACTCACGGGTTTCGGTCGCCGGCGACCGGCCCACCCATCGGAGTCGTATGCGCTTGCTCGCCGCAACGCTGAGGGGCCTGGCCGGCTCGGTGCGCTGAGGGCGGAGGGTGCACCCCGCGCGGCGTGATCCGAAGAGCCTCCTCCATCTGCCATGATGCAGAAGAACCTGACGCAGCGGATCGGCTTGGCACTCGGACCGATTCTGTTCTTCGTGATCAACTTCCTCGAGCTGGAACCGGGAAACCCGGCCCTCACGCGCATGGCCGCCGTGGCGGCCCTGATGGCCACCTGGTGGATCACCGAAGCGATTCCGCTGTTCGCCACCGCGCTCCTGCCCCTCGTGCTCTATCCCCTGCTCGAGATCGAGCGGGGGGGAGGCACGGCGCCCATCTACTTCAACAGCACGATCGTGCTGTTTCTGGGCGGCTTCATGATCGCCCTGACCATGGAGAAGTGGAATCTGCACCGCCGAATCGCCCTCACGATCATCCGGGCGATCGGCGGCGGGCCGTCCCGAATCGTGCTGGGCTTCATGGTGGCCGCAGCGTTCCTGTCCATGTGGGTCTCCAATACGGCCACCGCCATCATGATGGTGCCGATCGGGCTCGCCATCATCCTCGAGATGGAGAAGGACTTCGGAGAGGACGCTACGCACACTTTCGCGGTGGGCGTCATGCTCGGCATCGCGTACGCGTGCTCGATCGGAGGAATCGCGACGCTGGTGGGAACGCCCCCCAACCTCTCGCTGGCCCGGATCTTCGAGATCACGTTTCCCGACGCGCCGCCTCTGGTCTTCGGCCAGTGGATGGTGATGGCACTGCCCATTTCGATCGTCATGTTGGTGATCGCCTGGCTGCTCATCACCAAGGTCTTCTTCCGCGTGCCGGAGCACATCACCGTGGACCAAACCGTTGTTGAGGAGCAGGCGAAGGCGCTCGGACCGGTGGCGTATGAAGAGAAGGCAGTGCTCGTCGTCTTCGGGCTCACCGCGTTCCTTTGGGTGTTCCGGCTGCCCCTCCAACTCGGCTTCATCACCATACCGGGCTGGTCCCAACTGCTTCCCTACGCCGACCTGATCGATGACGGAACCGTCGCCATCGCCATGGCCTCACTTCTGTTCCTCATTCCGACGCGCACGCAGGACGCGCCCGCCCCGACCCTGGCGGGCAGAGACATCATCCCACGCCTGCCGTGGGACATCGTGCTCCTCTTCGGGGGCGGGTTCGCGCTCGCCTACGGCTTTCAGGTCACGGGGCTGTCCATTCTGATCGGCAATAGCTTCGCCGGCCTCGCGGGCGTGCCGCCCTTTGTGCTGGTCCTGATAGTCTGCCTGTCGATCACGTTCCTCACGGAATTGACGTCCAATACGGCCACCACGGAGATGATCCTGCCGATCCTGGCCTCCGTGGCCGTCGCGACGAACGTGCACCCTCTGTTGTTGATGATCCCCGCGACTCTGTCCGCCTCGTGCGCGTTCATGATGCCCGTGGCCACACCGCCCAACGCCATCATCTTCGGAAGCGACCGGGTCCGGATTCCGGAGATGGCCAAGATCGGACTCGTGCTGAACCTGATCGGGGCCTTGGTGATTACTGTCGCATTTATGGTCCTGGGAACCGCGATCTTCGGGATCGAGTCGGGGGTGATGCCGGAGTGGGCGGTGTTGGGGGGGTAGAAGTAGTCGGGCGCCTCAGGGCTCGAAGGCGACACACGCGTTCCCGCGGGAACGTCGAGGCGCGGTAGCGGCTCAGGGCTCGCCCGCGGCCTCCGCGAGACGCTGGTCTGCGGTGAGGAGCTCGAGCCCCTCGATATGCCTTCGAGCGAGGAGGTAGGTCGAGAGGTGGAGCGCATCCAACGTGCGGAGCGACTTGGTGGGAGCGACCCGTTCCGCAAGCTCACACACCTGCGCCGTGAGTCCCCATACGTCACAGCGCGCCCAAAGGGCATCCAGCTCTCTGGTCGCGTCCGCGAGCGCCTGCTCGCTCACGAGCCCCCGCGTGCGAACCCGAAGGACGGCCCGGGCAGCCTCGACCAGCGACAGTCGAGAGGTGACGAGCAGGGTGGCGTTTTTGATGCGCTCCTCGACCTTCGGGCTGGTACCTGCCTCCAGAAGCGCGCGGAGTACGGCGGAGGTGTCTAGATAGAGGGGCACCGTCATGAGTCGCTGGGAGACCAATCGCGTCGCAGCTCGTCGAGCAGCTCGGCCGCGCTATCCTCCGGCAGCCCGAGCCCGCACGTTTGCCACGTCCAATCGTTCTTTGGCGTCCGAGCCCGTTGAAGCTCGCCCGCTTGGGCCAGGCCCTCCAGGATGTCCTCGATGTCGTCGCGTGGTGGAAGGCGGCCGGACACCGGACGGATCTCGGCGATGACCTCGTCGCGATCGGTTACCAGGAGGGTCTCCCCCGCCTTAACCGCGCGCAAATACTCGGACAGCTTGGCCTTCAGCTTCTTCACGCCCACAGCCTTCATAACCGAAAGGTAGTCACTAGTAGTTACCACTACAACCACGACCTCGATGGATGATGGGAGAAGACATGGGGCGCTGGAATGTTGACATGCCACACAGCTTCGCTATCGTCCGTCACATGATCTTTTCGACCATTTCGACAGCTCTTTGACCCTTTCGACCGAACTGACCGTGAACCAGCACGTACGACCGCGACGCCGACCGCGAACCGACCGTCCACTTCCCAGGGAGCGGGCGCGTCCTGTCTTGCGTGGGGAGATTCGATAGAACCACCTTCAACCCCCTAGACCTGACGTTCGCCGGCCCCCATTCCAGGAGCCGGTTTTTTTGTTTCCGAGAGGTTTCCGATGTCCGCAAAAAAAGCATCTGAATCATCGTCCGCCGACCTGGCAATTCTGGGCGGCGGGAACCTGGGCCAAGCCCTTGCACGTGGCTTGGTACGTAGCGGGACGCTACGGCCTGAGCAGATTCACGTCACTTCTCTGCATCCGCCCGGCCTGGAGGGATTGGCCGAGGAGGGATTCTCGGTCGGGCGCGATAATCTCGCTGCTATCCGGGGCGCGAGTACCGTTCTGTTGGCGGTTCAGCCGCAACAGATCGTGGATCTTCTCGACGAGATCCGGGGAGGTATCGATTCCGGACGCCACAAGGTCATCTCGGTGGTGTCCGGCGTGACCGTCGCTCAGTTGCGGGAGATGATCCCGGCTCCGACTCAGGTCGCGCGGGCCATGCCGAATACGGCGGTCTCGATCGGAGAGTCCATGACCTGCCTCTCGGCCGATCCCGATTCGATGGCTGCCCTCGAAGAGGCGGAAATGTTATTCAAAGGCGTCGGAATCACGCTCCGCATCGAGGACGAGATGATGGTCGGAGCCACGGCTTTGTGCGCATGCGGCGTAGCGTTCTTTCTCCGATCGGTTCGGGCGGCCTCGCAGGGCGGTATCGAGATCGGCTTCCACCCCGAGGACGCGCTCCTGCTCGCGGCACAGACGGCCAGGGGAGCAGCCTCACTTGCCCTTCGCGATAACCAACACCCGGAATCGGAGATCGACCGGGTCACGACCCCCCGTGGCTGCACTATCGCGGGGCTGAACGAGATGGAGCATCAGGGCTTCAGCTCCGCGATGATCAAGGGCTTCGTGCTTTCGGCACGCAAGGCCGGTGCACTGTTCGATGAAGGGGACGCGGCGTGACGGACACCCCGGGCACCGGCGCCGGCCGGGACTTCGGTGACCTCCGCAGAGTCGTGGTCAAGGTCGGGAGCGGCATCATCGCGCCCACAGGGCACCTCGATCCGCTCGTCATCGAGCGTATCGCCAAGGACGTCACAGAGCTCCGTGACACAGGCCTCGAGGTCGTCCTGGTCGTGTCGGGTGCCGTCGCGGCGGGATACCTCGGGATGGGACGGGATCAGCCCCCGACATCGGTCGTCGAGCGGCAGGCCTCCGCGGCGGTGGGGCAGTATCAGCTCATGACAATGTTCGCACACGAGTTCGAGAAGTGTGACACCGTCGTCGCGCAGCTCCTCATGATGCAGGAGGACATCGAGGACCGGCGCCGGTTCCTGAGTGCCAGGCACACGCTACAGGAGCTCCTGTCGCGGAGCGTCCTTCCCATCATCAACGAGAACGACCCGCTCGCGGACGACGAGGCGAAAATCGGGGATAACGACCATCTCGCGGCGCTCGTGACCAGCCTCATCACGGCGGATCTGCTCGTGATTTTGAGCACGGTCGCCGGCGTGCTTCGGTTTGACGAAGACGTGGCCACGGGCGGTGAGGAGGGCACAGGAGGTAAGGAGGCCCGCCAGGACGGCGATGACCGAGCCCACACCGCCGAGGTGATCAGCACCATTGAAGTCGACTCCGAGATCGACATCCACATCACCGATGACCAGAGTGAGACCGGCGTAGGTGGGATGAGGGCCAAAGTCCGGGCGGCGAGGCTGGCGAGTGACTGGGGCGTTCCCACCGTCATCGCTTCGGGCAGGGAGCCCGGACTTCTCACGCGCGTCGTGAAGGGCGATGAGGTGGGATCGCACTTCGTAACGGGCGCCAAACGCCTCACCGAGCGCAAGCGGTGGATCGCCATCCGGACGCGTTCCCGTGGTTTGATCGTCGTGGACGACGGCGCCAAACATGCGCTCATCGAGCGTGGAGCCAGCCTACTGCCGGCCGGGATCCTCAAGGTCGAAGGGGACTTCGGGATCGGTGCGCGCATCGATCTGCTCGACGGGCACGGACAAGCGTTCGCGGTGGGTCTCGTGTCGTACCCGGCTTCGGAGATCGAGCGCATGAAGGGACGGCAGAGCGAGGAGTTCCAGGAGGTGCTCGGATACAAGTATGTGGAGGAGATCGTGCATCGAGAGGATCTGGTCTTGCTCGACGTGAAGAACGACAATGGAGAGAGCCTCGACGATAAGGAGAGCGCCTTCGACGACGGGGAGGACCGGGGATGAGTGAGGCAATGAAAGAGGTGATGAGTGAGGTACGGAGGGCGGCCGAGGCCGCACGCGACGCCGCACAGCACGTGGCGACGCTCACGACCGAGCAGAAGAACGACTACCTCCGTGATCTGGCGGGAGCGCTCGTGGCCGCCGAGGAGGACATCCTCCGGGCCAACGCCGCGGACCTCGCACGCGCTGAAGAGGATGGCTTGTCGACACCCAAGCTCAAGAGGCTGGGCCTCACGGCCGAGAGCCTCACGCAAATGGCCGAAGGGCTGAGGCAGGTCGCGGTCCTCGACGATCCGGTCGCGCAGGTCACCCGGGACCAGACCCTCGACAACGGTCTTCGCGTAACTCGCGTGCGCTGTCCGCTTGGCGTCGTGATGATGATCTACGAGTCACGCCCGAACGTCACGATCGACGCGTTCTCCCTCTGCTTCAAGTCGGGCAACGCCTGCATCCTCAAGGGCGGCAAGGAGGCGCAAGGCAGCAACGAAGCGCTCGCCGAAGTGATCCACGCCACGCTTCGCGAGCACGGTCTGCCCGAGGAGGCACTCGTGCTCGTGGGCTCCGGCGGACGAGAGGCCGTCGCCGAGCTGCTCACCTTCGACGACTGTATCGATCTGGTCATCCCGCGCGGCGGCGAGCCGCTCATCCGATACGTGAGCGAAAATTCCTCCATTCCGACCGTGCAGCACTTCCACGGGGTCTGCCACGTGTACATCGACGCCGACGCGAATCTCGAGCAGGCGCTGGAGATTTCGGTCACCGGCAAGACGTCGGCGCCGGCCACCTGCAACGCGACCGAAGCCGTGCTGGTCCATGAGGACGTGGCGGCGACGTTCGTGCCCGATCTCGCCGCTGGCTACAGGGAGGCGGGCGTCGAGGTCCGTGGGGACGACGCCGTACGTGCCATCGAGGCGGATGTGACCGTCGCCGCCGCGGACGACTGGGGCCGGGAGTTCCTCGATATGATCGTGGCAGTGAAGGTGGTTCCCGACATGGACGCGGCCATCGATCACATCCGCCGCTTCGGCTCGGATCATACGGATACGATCGTCACCGAGAACGCGGAGACGGCCGCGGAGTTCACCAACCGGGTTCAGTCGTCGTGCACCCTGGTGAACGCGTCGACACGCTTCAACGACGGGTTCCAGCTCGGCATGGGCGCCGAGATCGGGATCAGCACGTCCCGCGTGCACGCGTACGGGCCGATGGGCCTGGAGGAGCTGACCTCGCAGCGGTTCGTGGTGGAGGGAGCGGGGCATGTGCGATGAGGGGGCTGGGCATGTGCGCTGAGGGGGGTAGCGCACTGAGCTGAGCGTGGATATCCCGCCCTTCGAGCTTCGAGGCGTCGGCCAGGAAAGGGCCGGTCGTACGGTGCTTCAGGACATCGACGTTACGATTCCTCGGCATCTGATTACGGTCCTGTGTGGGCCCTCCGGTGGAGGAAAAACGTCCCTTCTCAGGCTCCTCAACCGGCTCGACGATCCCGTCAAAGGAGACATCCTCCTCGACGGGCGTCCGATCGTCGAGTACGCGGTGCCCGAGCTTCGACGACGGGTGGCGCTCGTCTTCCAGACCCCGGTCATGTTTCCGGGTACGGTTTCGGACAACCTGGCGGTGGCTGCCGAACTCGGTGGCGTTCAGGACGGTCAGTTCGATCGACAAGCAAGCGAAGTCATGCTTCTCGCTGAGCTCGAGCCATCGCTGCTCACACGGCCCGGGGATGAGCTATCTGTGGGCCAGAAGCAGCGGGTGAACCTCGCACGGGCGCTGATGACCTCCCCGGAGGTGCTACTGCTGGACGAACCCACATCCGCCCTGGATCCCGAGACGTCGCGGGCGCTGATGAAGACGATTGGGAGTCTGTCCGAGGTTCGGCGACTGACCATCATCGTGGCTACGCATCGAGTCTCCGAGGCCAGGGAATATGCCCATCACGCCGTGGACCTTCGGGATGGACGTGTGATCGACTCCGGCGATTCAGAGCGAGTTCTCAGCGGGTTTCCGGACCCTGATAGATCTGTGAGGCTATGACGATGGCACCGGATATGAGTCCATGATGACTTCGTTCGAGCGGAGCAGCTGAATGCAAACGGTCGACATTCTCGAGCAGCCGCTCCTCGATCTCACCTGGATCGACCTGACGGTGGCTGTCGGATTGGTGCTGATGGCGATCGGGCTTTCCGGCTGGCATCGCACGGGTCTCGCCCGGAGTTTCGCGGTGGGTGCGATCCGTACGGTCCTTCAGCTCACACTCGTCGGATACCTGCTGGTCTACATCTTCGCGATCGACCGGTGGTACCTGGTCGTTGCTGCCCTTCTCCTGATGCTGGCGGTGGCAAGCAAGGCCGCCGTCGACCGACAGGATTCGAAGCCAGCCGGGCTGTTCAACATTACCGGAGCCGCGCTTCTTCTCGGTTCAGGGCTGACGTTGATCTACGTCAGTGTCATGGTCGTGCACGTCGATCCCTGGTACAACCCGAGGTATCTCATCCCTCTGTTCGGCATGATCCTGGGCAACGCCATGAACGCGGCTGCCCTGGCGGCCGATCGACTGGCGGGCGAGATGGAGACGCGGCACGCCGAAATCGAGGCGTATCTAGCGCTGGGTGCGAACTCGGTGAGAGCGGCCCGAGAGCCGGTTCGAAGGGCCCTGAGGGCTTCGATGATCCCAACGGTGAACAGCCTGATGGTCGTGGGAATCGTTTCTCTCCCGGGAATGATGACCGGTCAGATCATTGCGGGTTCGGATCCGTTGCTCGCGATTCGGTATCAGATCGTGGTGATGTTCATGTTGGGGTCCGCGGTGGCCCTCGCTGCGGTCATCGTGGTGTTGGGCTATCGGAGAACCTTCTTTACCGCCTCCGAGCAGCTTCGGCCCAAGGATGCCTAGGCGTCCCTGGCCGATCTGGTCCCACCCACATACGCCGTTCCGGCCCGGAAGGGAAAGGCCTGGGCTCAGGCTTCTAGCGCCTGCTCCACGTCCGCGATCACGTCTCGGACGTCTTCCAGGCCGACCGAAATTCGGATCAGTCCCGGCGTGATGCCCACCGCCTGACGCTCCTCTTCCGTGAGCTTGGCGTGCGTGGTCGACGAGGGATGGCTGACGATGGTGCGTGTGTCACCGAGATTGGCGGTGAGCGAACACAGTTTCACGGAATCCATGAAGCGCTTGCCCTGCTCGAGCCCGCCCTCGACCACGAACGAGAGGATGCCGCCGCCCAAAGACATCTGCCGCTTGGCGATCTCGTACTGGGGATGGGAAGGGAGGAAGGGATAACGCACTGAAGCGACGCCCGGCCGCCCCTCCAACCACTCTGCCACCGCCAAAGCATTTTCCGAATGCTTCTCCATCCGGACCTCGAGCGTCTCCACGCTCTTGGAGAGCACCCACGCGTTGAACGGCGATAGGGAAGGTCCGGTGGCCCGCGAGAAGTCGTAGATCTCCTGTACCAGATCCTTTCCGCCCACCACCACGCCGCCCATCACGCGGCCCTGCCCATCGAGGTACTTGGTGGCGGAGTGGATCGCGAGGTGCGCGCCGAACTCGAGAGGACGCTGCAGGATGGGTGTGGCGAAGCAGTTGTCCACGACAAGGAGGATGCCCTTTTCGGCCGCCAGTTTTCCCAGCCACTCGAGGTCCACCAGGTCCACGGCTGGATTCGTGGGTGTCTCCACGAAGATCATCCGGGTGTTCTCGAGAATCTCGCCGGGCCACGGATCGGGGTCAGCGGCATCGACGTACGTGTGCATGATCCCGAACCGGGGCAGAATCTTGGTGAGGATCGTGTGGGTCGATCCGAAGAGCGACCGGCACGCAAGGATGTGATCCCCGCTGGAGAGCAGCGCTCCGAAGGTCGCGAACACGGCAGCCATGCCGGTGGCCAACGAGTGCCCCGCCTCGGCGCCCTCCATCCGCCGGATCTTCTCGGAGAGCTCCTCGACGTTCGGGTTGGTGAACCGAGCATAGATGTTCCGTTCGATCTCCCCCGCGAAGGCAGCCCGCATCTCCTCACTGTCCTCGAAGACGAAACTCGACGTCAGGAAAATCGGCACCGAGTGTTCGTGGTGCGATGATTCCTCGGCCTGTGCTCGCACGGCCCACGTTTGGGGTTTCCAGTCGTTCATGTCTGAACTCTACTCCAAACGAATCATCAAGTCACCGGGCGCCACCTGGCTCCCCGGGTATACAAGTACCTGGGCCACCGTCCCCTCTACTTCCGCGTAGAGAGTGGTCTCCATCTTCATGGCCTCCAAGCTCAATAGCTTGTCCCCCTGCGCAACGGTGTGGCCCACGCGGGCGGCTACGTCCACGACCATCCCGGGCATGCTCGCGCCGATCTGCTTCGGATCGTCCGCATCTGCCCGCACCGCGGCTTGCGTCTCCGGCTCGAGCGATCGGTCGATCACGTTGACGTCGCGCGGCTGTCCGTTCAGCTCGAAGAAGACGGTCCGTTTCCCGTCCGGTTGGGGCTCGCCGACGGTAACGAAATTTACGATGAGCGTCTTTCCTCGTTCGATGTCGACGGCGACCTCCTCGCCCGGCTCCTGTCCGTAAAGGAAGACCGGCGTGGGAAGTGCCGAGGTGTCGGAGTAGCGTCTCTGATGGTCCGCGAATTCGCGGTACACCTTTGGATAGAGCAGATACGAAATGACGTCGCGCCGGGTGGGCTCCCGCCCGAGCATCTTCTCGACGATCTCGGTGGCGGCGGCGAAATCTACCGGCTCCAACGTCTCACCCGGGCGGTCACTCAGACCGGGCTCACCGCGTAGGACGCGCTTCGTCACCTCTTCCGGAAAACCGCCCGGCGGCTGTCCCATGCCTCCCCCGATCAAGTCGATCACGGAAGCGGGAAACGCGAGCTCGCGATTCGGATCCAGGACGTCCTCCGGCGTGAGCTCGTTCGCAACCATGAACAGCGCCATGTCGCCCACGGCTTTGGACGTCGGCGTCACCTTCACGATGTCGCCGAAGATCTCGTTTACATCCGAGTAAACCCGGCAGATTTCGGCCCAACGATCGGCCAGACCCAGGGCTCGGGCCTGTTGGAAAAGGTTCGTGTACTGGCCTCCGGGCATCTCGTGGTCATACAGGTCCGCCGTGGCGGGCAGTACCTGGCCGTCGAACGGCGTGTAGAAGTCGCGTGTCGCCCTCCAGTAGTCCGCGATGCCGTCCAGGTCCTCCCTCGTCAATCCCGGATCGCGGGGAGTGAAGCGGAGCACCTCGGCCACCGTGTTGAGGTTCGGCTGCGACGTCGTGCCCGACATCGGTGCCATGGCCGCATCGGCGATGTCGAGTCCTACGTTCGCGCCCTCCAGGATCGCCGCGGCCTGCACCCCGGAGGTGTCGTGCGTGTGGAAGTGGATCGGAATGCCCACTTCCTCCTTGAGGGTGCGCACCAGCTTGGCCGCCGCGTACGGCTTGCAAAGTCCCGCCATGTCCTTGATCGCGAGGATGTGTGCGCCCATCCTCTCCAACTCCTTGGCCAGCTCCACATAATACTTCAGGTCGTACTTCGTGCGGCTCTCATCGAGGATGTCCCCCGTATAACAGATCGAAGCCTCACAGAGCGCGTCCGCCTTGAGCACCGCCTCCATCGCCACCTGCATGTTGGACGCCCAGTTGAGGGCGTCGAACACGCGGAACAGATCGATTCCCGCAGCGGCCGCCTCCTCCACGAACGCCTGCACGAGGTTGTCCGGGTAGTTCTTGTACCCGACCGCGTTCGAAGCACGAAGCAGCATCTGAAAGAGGATGTTTGGAATGCGCTCTCTGAGGTCGGTCAGTCGCCGCCAGGGGGACTCCTTCAGGAATCGCATCGAAACGTCGAACGTGGCGCCGCCCCACATCTCGATGGAGAACAACTCGGAGCCCCTCCGGGCGTACGCATCGGCTACCCTGAGCAGGTCCTGCGTCCGGAAGCGGGTCGCGAGCAGCGACTGATGCGCGTCGCGGAACGTGGTGTCGGTCAGGAGCAGCCGTTCCTGGTCGGAGATCCACCCGCCGAACTCGATGGGCCCGAGCTCCCGGAGCTTTTGCCGTGTGCCGTCCGGAATCGGGCTCTGGTAATCGACCCTCGGAACCGGCGCTGGCTCCCGGCGCACGGCTCGCGGGCGATCCTTCACCAGGGAGTTTCCGTTGACGATCGTCTCTCCGAGATACGTCAGAAGCCGTGTCGCGCGGTCCTGTCTCTCGGGCAGCTTGAACAACTCGGGCGTATGATCGATGAAGCGCGTCGTGCATCCACCCTTCAGGAACTGCTCGTGGGTCACCAAGCGAATCAGGAACAGGATGTTCGTCTTCACCCCCCGAACGCGGAACTCCTGGAGGCTCCGCTCCATGCGCCTGGCTGCGTCGATGAAGCGCGTCCCCCGTGTCGTCACCTTCACGAGCAGCGAGTCATAGTACGGATTCACGACCGCACCACTGAACGCACTGCCTGCGTCGAGCCGCACCCCCATCCCTGCCGCAGAGCGATAGTGCGACACACGCCCGTAGTCGGGCATGAAGTCGTTGGCCGGATCTTCCGTGGTCACGCGGCATTGCATGGCAAAGCCGTCGGTGCGCACAGCGATCTGGGACGGTAAGCCGATCTCCTCGTCGTCGAGCGCCAGCCCCTGAGCGACGAGGATCTGCGACTTGACCAGGTCCACGCCGGTCACCTCCTCGGTGACGGTGTGCTCCACCTGGATGCGGGGATTGACCTCGATGAAGTAGAAGCCGCCCTCGTCCTGATCGACGAGAAATTCCACCGTGCCCGCGTTCTGGTAACCCACCTCACGGCCGATCGCCACCGCCGCTTCGTGCAGGCTCCGGCGCACCTTGTCGTCCAGCGCCAGGGCCGGCGCGATCTCCACTACCTTCTGGTGCCGCCTCTGCACGGAGCAGTCACGTTCGTACAGATGGACCAGGTTGCCACGCTCGTCGCCCATGAGTTGGACTTCGATGTGGCGCGCCCTCTGGACGAATCGCTCGATGAAGACGTCCGCGCTGCCGAAGGCCGAAAGCGACTCGCTGCGAGCGTCCTCGAAAGCGCCAGGGAAGTCTCTCGGATCGCCCACCACGCGCATTCCCCGCCCACCGCCGCCCTTGGCGGCCTTGAGAATGACGGGATACCCCACCTTCCCTGCCTGCCGCTCCCCGTCGATCACATCGGTGATCGCTTCCTCGCTGCCCGCCAGGACCGGCACACCCACCTTTTCGGCGATCTTGCGGGCGGCGGTCTTGTCGCCCAGGCGCTCGAGCACCTCGACCTGGGGGCCGATGAAGATGATCCCCTCACGCTCACAAGCACGCGCGAAATCAGGGTTTTCGGACAGGAAACCATATCCGGGGTGGATGGCGTCCGCCTGATTTTCCCGAGCCAGACCGACGATCCACTCGATATCGAGGTAGGCCCGGATCGGCTCTTCCTGGTCCCCGATCAGATATGCCTCGTCGGCCTTGAAGCGGTGTAGCGCGTATCGGTCCTTGTGCGAATAGATCGCCACTGTCCGAATGCCCAACTCGTGGGCCGAGCGGAAGACACGAATCGCAATCTCGCTACGATTGGCGACGAGAAGCTTCTTGATCTCTTTCATGAGGTGAGGCAGTGGGAAAAACCGAGTGACCGTACCGAGGAGGCCGCCAGGCCGCACCGAGAAGGTGGACCATCTGGACAGGTCGAGGCAAGGTGGGGCCCCTCTCGGCGGCCCACCTCCGCTACCGTTGCTTTCGGCACCGATTGATAAATGCTTCCCGAGCTGCTCTTATGGTTAGACCTGTGTGTGGAATTACCGCGCGAGGGGCCGGGTAGCCCCACCGGGGTGCTCGGCCCGAAGAGGATCCGCAATCCGGGCGGTAATGGATTTACGCGAGAAAGGGGTGACTCAGATGAGACGCATGCTAGCCGTTTCCGTGACGGGCCTCCTGGTCCTCGCCCCGGTAGCATCCGGGGCCGCTCGCGCCGCGGCGCAGGGCGCTCAGGAAACGTTCAAGGTGCATCCCTCGACCCAGGACCCGGCGGTCAAGGTCACCCTCGAGACTCTCGAGCGTTGGGAAACCGAGCTGTCGAACTGGGGCCGTTGGGGCCCGAGGGACCAGCGCGGCGCGCTGAACCTGATCACCCCGGAAAAGACCCGTGCGGCCACACGTCTCGTCGAGGACGGCGTCACGGTGACCCTCGGGCACTTCGTCACCGAGGAGGACGCGATCGACAGCCAGACGTTCGCACCGACCGAGCACTGGATGACCTCGATCGACCCGAACACCGGCCAGCCTCGGGGCGCGCTCGACGCCATGAGCTTCTCGCTGCATGACGGCCAACTCGCGCACATGGACGCCCTCTGCCACTACGCCACCGAGCGGGACGGGCAAAGAATCATCTTCAACGGCTACCCGCAGAACTTGACCCTCGGCGGGTGCACCGGCGACCTCGCCATCGACGACATGGGGCCCGGCTACGTCACGCGGGGCATCCTCGTGGACATGCCTCTGCTGCGGGGCGTGGACTATCTGGAGCCGAGCACGCCCATCTACGTGTCCGACCTCGAGGAGTGGGAGGCGTTCGCCGGGATCAAGGTCTCGAGTGGAGACGTGCTCTTCATCCGTGGAGGCCGCTGGGCGCGGCGTGAGGCGCTCGGCCCGTGGAACTACGCACGTGGCGGGGCGGGGCTGCACGCCTCCGTACTGCCCTGGCTCAAGGAGCGGGGCGTGTCACTCCTGGTCGGCGACGCCGTGAACGACGTGCAGCCGTCCGGCGTGGAGGGCATCAACCGTCCGGTACACACCATGACGCAGGTCTTCATCGGACTTCCACTCGTGGACAACGGCTATCTGGAAGACGTGGCCAGGGAGGCGGCGAGCCGCCAGCGGTGGGAGTTCATGGTATCGTGGCAGATCACCAAGGTGCCGAACGGGACGGCGGGTCCGTTCAACGCGATCGCTACGTTCTAAGGGAGAAAGATATCCTTCGGGATATACCCCGTGACCACCTGAGTGAGGTCGACCACCTCGCTCACCCGGAAGTCCACGGCGATGCTCGCGAGCGAGAGCGCCTTGGCGGGTGTCAGTCCCTTTTCCTTCACCAGGAAGTCGACGACCTCCCAGGTCGCGTGCCGCGTGGCGCGATCGAGGTCGAGGTCGATTCCCATGATCATGTAGTGCGTCTCGTTCTCCGCGCGTGGGCCCAAGATCTCGACGTCCTTGTGCACGACGAAGCGGAATACGCCAGCGAGTGACTGTTCGATGGCGGTCCCGCTCACCTCACCGTCGCCCTGGGCGCCGTGCGGGTCACCCGTATAGAAGAGCGCTCCGGGATGGAAGACGGGAAGGTAGAGGGTCGTGCCAGCCTTGAGGTCCTTTACGTCCATGTTGCCGCCGAAGGCGCCCGGGGGCCTCGAGCCCTGGACGCCCGGCACCGTCACGCCCGGCTCGCCCAGGACAGGATCGGGCGCGACCGCCATGATCCCCATGAAGGGCGCCAGAGGCACTTGGATGTCGGGCGAGAACAGCGCGACCTCACGGCCGTCGACCACGGCGGTGCGAATCACGTGCCGCGTTCCCGGTGGGATGTCCAGCGGCGGGTCGTCGGCCTCGACTCCCGGGTAGCCCGACGAGAATACGCCACCGTTGGAGCTCGTGTTGTTGATTCCCCAGGACATGCGCGTCTCGAGGGCGAGAATCTGCACCTCGAGCATGTCTCCGGGCTCGGCTCCCTCGATATAGACCGGCCCGGTGATGACGTGGCCGCTCCGACCCTCTCTCGGCCGCTCATCTCTCGACGCCCAGAAATCCAGCATGTCCTGATGGATTTCTTCCCGGGGTATGTCGAGTCCGGTGAGATACTCCACCGGCTCGGCTTCCTGGGTGGACCCGGCGTGGGTCAGCGTGTTGATGCGGACCGTCTCTCCGGACTGGATCGTGAGCACGGGCTCCTTGTCGATCGGGTACCACCCCCAGCTCACCGTCTCGGGACGCGAGGGCACGAAGTGGTCGGCTTCGATGCTCACGCCGGTTGTCGTGGCGTCCGGTCCGGCGCAAGCAGTCGTCGCCAGCATGGCGATGCAAGAGAAGAGGCGGAACGCTGACGTTCTCATCTAGTTCCCCACCCGCTCCCTCAGCTCCTCGAACCAGTTCACGACGACCTCTACTGGTATGTCAGGCGCGCCGGCGCCGGCGTCTCCGGGCTTGGCCCCTACGCTTCCGACGAAGACGAACGACGTACCGTCCGGGTGCACGTCCCAGTTCGATACCGGAGCGTTCTGGGGGCGAGTTGCCCAGTTCCCCTCGAAGAGCATGCGGCGCCCGCGAACAGCCCCGTCCCCCAACTCCGCCCGCCACACGGCACCGCCGTCGAGATAGTATACCGCCGACCCATCGGGCGCCCACACGGGATCGGTGCCGCCGCCCTCGGAGACCTGGAGCTGACCCACGGGCTCCGGGAAGGAGCGGACGTAGACCTCCGCGTTCCCCGACTCGTCGGACACGTACGCGACGCGCCCCCCGTCCGGGGAAATCGTGCCGTACGCCTCCGACCAGGGAGCGACGAGGTAATTCGTGAAGACGGCACTGTCCGGACCTAAGGTCAGGATCAGAAGATCGTCGTCCCGGTCATCGGTGGGCTCCACTACGAGCAGCTGAGTCCCGTCGAGTGATTCCGCCAAGGGGACCTGCGTACCCGGGCGACGGAAGAGCTGCTCGGCCTCCCTGGAGCCATCCGCGAGCGTGCGGAAGCCGTCCCGCCCGTCTGTGAGTCCTGAGGAGATACTGCTGAAGTAGACGTAGCGGCCGTCCCTCGACCAGAACGAGTAGTCGTTATTCCCCCCCGTCGTGATGGGCGGGTTGGCCCCCGACTCACGATCCCACACCCAGATCCGGTTCCCCGCGGTGTAGGCGATGTATCGCCCGCTCGGCGAGAAGCGTGGCATATAGTATGGCCCGGCCCCGAGCGGGGATGCGCTCCCTCGACCCTCCATGTCGACGATGACCAACTGTACCCCCGAGGCCCCACCGCCATTTCGGGAAAGGGCGTATACGGCGGTACCCGTCTCGGAGACCGCGAACTGGGTAGCGCCACCCACGTACACGAGGACGTCGGGCAGGACCGTCGACGGCTGACCGGTGACCCGGTGCGTTTCGAGGTCGAAGGGCACCGCCATCAGCGCCTGGCTCTGATGGCCGAATACGAGATGGCCGGTCGGCACGTATCTGGGGTTGTCTCCGGTCACGCCCAGATCCGTCATTTCACCAGACCCGATTTCGACCAGCGTCAGCCTTCTTTCGTCACCGTAGAAGGCTTGCAGGACAACAGCCCTCCCGTCCGGCAAGAGGTACGGCCGTGTGCCGCCGATGCCGTCCAGCCGTCCCTCGACCTCCCCAATCGAGACCGGGTCGCCACCGGAGGGTGCAACCCAGTAGAGGCCGCCGTCAGGACCCCCGAACACCAGCATGTCGTCGAGCCCCCAATGTGGATAGGACCCCTCGGCTACGGGCAGGATCGGCCCGCCGGAGACCTCGACCCGACTGATGACGCCGTCTGCCGCGAAGACGAGCCACTGGCCATCGGGTGAGAAGCCCGGGTGTTGGGCGCCCTCCGTGCCAGGGATCTCTCGGAAGTCCCGCTGACCTGCGTCACGCACGAAGATCTTCGGCACACCATCCACGAAGCTCGCTAAGGCGATCTGAGAGCCGTCGCTGGAGATGGCCACCCGGTTTCCGCTCCCCCCCGGAGCGTTGAACTCGAAGTCCGTCAGCGCCGTGCGGAAGGGGACTGCGGGCGCGGTGCTGGGCGCGGCTCCCCGCAGCATGCCCCAGAGTGCGATCAGCACGATGGCCACCAGAGCGGTGAGAGAGCGCCGGTCTCGAAGCCAGGGCCGGGCGGCGACCTCCGGAACCGCCGTGGGTGTTTCAGACGCCGAAATCGCGATGCCTGTTCGCGGCCGTGCCTGATAGTTGAAGCCCTCGTCCCCGAGCGCCGTCGCGAATTCCGCCGCGCTCGTGAAGCGGTCGGCGGGCAGCTTCTCCAGAGCCCGCGCGAGTACGTGGCCGACGTGAGGAGGCACGGTCCTTCGCATGCTCGTGATCGAAGGCGCATCCGACGTGAGGATCTGGACCAAGACCGCTTGGGCAGTAGGCGCTGAGAACGGAGGCTGTCCGGCGAGCATCTCGTACAGCACGCAGCCGAGCGCGTAGACATCCGAGCGTGGGTCCACGTCGCGGTCGCCTGTTGCTTGTTCGGGGCTCATGTAGTGCGGCGTTCCGAGGCTGAGACCTGTCTCTGTGATGCGCCCGCCTCCTGCTTGGGCCACAGCCAACGCAATGCCGAAGTCAGCGACGAGTGGCTCGCCCTGCTCACTCAAGAGGATGTTACCGGGCTTGATGTCGCGGTGGACGACGCCGTGGCCGTGGGCGTAGTGGAGAGCGCCCGCCACCTTCTGCGTGATCGCCACCGAGTCATCCACACCGAGTTGCTTCTCGCGGTCGATGCGCTCCCTGAGTGACTCCCCTTGGACGTGGGGCATCACGTAGAACAGGAAACCGTCCGCCTCGCCCGAGTCGAACAGCGGCAGGATGTGCGGGTGTTGCAGGTTGGCCGTCGTCTTGATCTCGGCCAGGAAGCGCTCGGCGCCGACCACAGCGGCCAGCTCCGGCTTGAGGACCTTCAGCGCGACCTTGCGCTCGTGCTTGAGGTCGTCGGCCAAAAACACGGTGGCCATGCCGCCCTCGCCGAGCTCACGCTCGATGGCGTAGCGGCCTTCGAGAGCGGTGTTGAGGCGAGCGACGGGATCAGGCATCGTTACCGACCGCCTTGGGAAGCGGCGCGGATGGACGCCGAGCTGCGGCGCAGGCTGTTTTCTCGAAGATGAACACCATTTTCGAGACGATTGCACCCCATCCTCAGCTGGCGGATGTGTACCGGCGTGGGACTGAAAACCTGTCGGCCCTCAGCACCGTTCATCATTTGCCTCGCGAGGTAGAGCAACGAGGCGATTACGCCGACTGCTCCGAGCAGTTCAGCTATGGCACCGATTGCGGTCCAATTCATACGCGGGTCCTCGGCATGGGAGGATCAGACCGCGCTCAACATCCGAGAGTGGGCCGGTAGGCGCAAGCAGAATCGTCTCAGACGCTACAGAATCGCGTTCTAAGCGCCTTCGGGCTTCTGGGTTTCAGCCGACGCAAACCGCTTCCTCTACCGTGGCGACATGGATGGAGACCGTATCGGCGAGCTGGTGCGCATACCCGCCTGCCATAAGGACAGCGACGGGGATCGACCGTTCCACCGCCCGCTCGAGCACCATACGGTCGCGCCGCCTCAAGCCCTCCAGAGTCAAGGAAAGTCCTCCCAGCTGGTCTTCCTCGTACGGATCCGCCCCGGCGAGATAGACGATCAGCTCTGGTGTCGGATCGCCGAGCACATCCAGGAGTGCACCGTCGAGCAGATTGAGGTAGTCGTCGTCTTCCGTTCCGTCCTCCAACGCGATATCGAGATTCGACGGCGGCTTGACGGCCGGATAGTTGTTCTGCTGATGCATCGAGAAGGTGAAGACATCATCGTCGTCGGCGAAGATCGCGGTGGTCCCGTTGCCCTGATGTACGTCGAGGTCGATCACGGCGGAGCGTTCGAGCGCGTCCTCCGCCTGCAGGACCCGCACCGCGACGGCGATGTCATTGTATAGGCAGAATCCCTCGCCGTGGCCCGCATGTGCGTGGTGAAACCCACCGCCAAGGTGCACAGCCACGCCGTCCTCGAGTGCCCTCCGCACAGTGAGAAGCGTGCCCCCACACGACATGGCCATCGCCTCCCGCAGTTCCTCCGTGAGCGGCACCTCTAACTGTATCCTCTC
This sequence comes from Longimicrobiales bacterium, assembly GCA_965219445.1. Classification (GTDB taxonomy): domain Bacteria; phylum Gemmatimonadota; class Gemmatimonadetes; order Longimicrobiales; family Gaopeijiaceae; genus UBA822. Next base: position 1,474,240 of record CBDCNQ010000005.1, read on the forward strand.
GCCGAACGATAATGAGTCGGTCTCGACCCTAGTCAGGAACTGCTCCGTGTGCGCGCGAGCCAACTCCTCGTGCGTCGCCGCAATCGGGGAAACGAAGTCGCCTTCAGTGAGCGTGCGATCCGAGAGTAGCCGCTCTCGTGCCAGCCGGTACTTGGCGGTCACGAAGACGTGCGGCCCAAGGTCAACTTCGTACGTGGGAGACCAGATGACCGCAGGCACAGCTCCGTCGCACCGCATCGCTTCTTTGCCAACGTCAGTCGATCCCCGGTACGAGCCCCCGAGTTTGCTGCGGATCATCATGCCTCTACATCTCAAGGCCGACCAACAAATCTCATTGATCACGAAGCATTCGCGCTTGCTCACGTCTCTGCGATTCTGCCGGGCATCACCATGCCCAGGAGCAGCCTAAGACGCAACCTAAGAGCCGAGAGCGTCTGAACGAGAAGACGGCCACCTCCGAACGATGGGGGTGGTCCGTGTGCTTATCGGGGATGGCTGGGTGGGCTAGTCGTCAGCCCACCAGTGCTCTCCGCGCTCAGCCAACGCCCCTCCGGGCGGGTGCGGTCGAGCCATGTCGAGTTGCCTTTTCAAGGGCTTCAACGAGTTCGTCGCGGTCAACAGGCTTGTTGAGCACCGCAAACACACCCATGCGCTTTACCGCAGCAATCAGATCCGGCCCCGAACCGGAAACGGCGATGATCGCCGCATCTGAAAACGAAGCTCGCAACGCCCTGATCAACCCGAGCCCATCGACGTGAGGCATTTGAAGATCCGTGATGACGACATCAATGCGTTTTCCAAAGTGGAGATTGAGGGCTTGCACTCCATCAACCGCGACATAGACCTCGTGACCCAGCCCCTCGACGATGCTTTCCAAGATGACCCGATCACTCGGTTCGTCTTCGACGATGAGTACGTTTTCCACGATATCGAACCCTTGTCCGGGCCGCTGGGCGGGGAGGGTGGCTGGGTGAATATGCTGTTACTAAACGATGCGACGGAGATCCGAGTGCGGGCAAGCGTTTTAGTTGGGCACTTCCGCCCGGTGGTAGGTCGGCTTCCGTTGGTCGAGGGGGAGCGCCGCTGCAAGCAATCGGGAAATCTGTCCCATCCAGACATTGACAGGTTCGAGCAGGCACCTTTCCCGAGATCCGGGATCCTGCCCCGGCCCCCCCCCTGAGCACACCTGGCTTGTGACGTGACCGCCGAGGGCGAACCCCGGACCCTTCGGAAAGCCTCGAATCCCGTCCACGCCCGCCCAGAAGCCAGCCAGAGCCTCGAAAAACCGCCGTTAGATTTATGGGAGTCATTCGTCTGGAAGGTAGCTATTCCCTATAACCCGCTCCCCCCTCCTGGAGGCTCCCCGCATGATCGACTTCGCTCAACCGGTACTTGGAGATCACACCGCGCTGGCGACAACTTCGACGACGACACACCGAGCTCGGTCGCGGACCGAGACGTGGCCCGTCGTTGCTACTGCCGCAACGGTCGAATCCCCCACCCCACTGCCCGCCCCCACCCCCTTCCCACGTGCCGAACTCGAGCGGCTGGGCGATGAGATCGCCGAACTCGCCGCCCACATCCATGCCGCCACGTACCGTCTGCTGGTGCTGATCCGTGAGTTCGACCAGCGAGGGGGCTGGGACGCCAGCTTCAAGACCTGCGCCCACTGGCTGAGCTGGCGCACCGGCATCGCCATGGGACCGGCACGCGAGAAGGTCCGCGTGGCCCACGCTCTCGAGCATCTACCCGGTTTGAGCGCGAGGATGCGGAGCGGAGAACTGTCATACTCCAAGGCACGAGCCCTCACGCGCGTGGCCACACCGGAGAACGAAGAGGAGTTGATGGACTTCGCCCGCCACGGTACAGCGTCGCACGTTGAGAAGCTCGTGCGTGCGTGGCGGCGGGTGGACCGGCTGGAGGAGCAATGGCAGGAGCGGGAGCGTCACCGAACCCGCTCGCTCACGTTATGGCCGGACGAGGACGGGATGTATGAGCTCCGGGGCCGGTTGGATCCCGAGGTGGGCGCCATATTGATGCGGGCGCTCGAGGCCGCGAGGGGTGCCCTCTACCGACGGTCCGGGAAGTTCCGGCGTCCGGAGGCTCGCGAGGATCCGGAATCTCGCAAGGATCCGGAACTCACCGCCGAGCAGATGCGGGCCGATGCCATCGGACTCCTCGCCGAGCGAGCGCTACAGAGTGGTGGGCTGGAATGCGACGGCGAGAGTATCGGCCGCGCTGATCGCTTTCAAGTCGTCGTGCACGTGGACGCCGAAGCACTCGCGGGATCATCGGAGTCATCGGGACCATCGGGATCATCGGAGTTGCCGGAGTCGTCGGAGTCGTGGCCGCCGCCGCTGCCCTCGTCGTCACCGCCAACGTTGGGCAGTGCCCTGCTCGAGGACGGCGTACGCGTTCCCGCGGGAACGTCGAGGCGCCTCGCTTGTGACGCGAGTCGCGTCATTATGACACTCACACAACATGACAGCCGAGATGACGCGTACCGAGATAACACGCACACAGAGCGGTTCCGTGCTCGACGTGGGCAGAAAGACCCGGACCGTCCCCCCCGCCATCCGGAGGGCGCTCGACCATAGGGACGGAGGCTGTCGCTTCCCAGGCTGCGGGCTGCGCTTCTGTGACGCGCATCACATCAAGCACTGGGCGGATGGCGGAGAGACCCGGCTCGACAACCTCGTCTTGCTTTGTAGGCGCCATCACCGGGCGGTGCATGAAGAGGGATTCGCGGTCGAGATGGTTGAGGATGCGGAAGGAGGAGGGGGTAGGGGTGAGGGGAGAGACCCGAGGTGGAGGCAGGTAATCCACAGCGGCGCCCGCAGAAATGTCCGCTTCTCCTGGCCCGACGGACGGCCCTTTCCGGACGCGCCCCGGGCACCAAGGCTGCCCGACGACCCCGTGAGGGCCCTCGAGTCCAAGCACGCCACACTGGGGATCCATGTGGGTGCTGAGACCACAACCCCGCACTGGAACGGAGAGAGCCTCGACCTGGGGTGGGCAATTCACACGCTTTGGAGGCCCTGAGCGGCCAGACCCGTGGAAACGCGGAGCCGTGAACGCGCCGTGATACGTATCTTCTTATTTGATTTATACGTACGCCGACATCCCTCGTGGACCTTCCCCGCGGCTTTGGAGCCGATGGTCTGTATTCCTAACATGAAGTCGGACTGACAGATACGCTAATAGGATGGACGGATCACGGTGGGGCATATCGCACCACGCCATCGTCCTGCCCGATGCCCAAGAAGCCAGGGCCTCGCCCTACTCTCGCCCTACCCTGCCTCGGTCGGCCGCGCGACCATCACACCGTCCTGGCCACGGATTCGCTGGATCCTCTCGGCCAGAGGTACTTCGCTGATCTGTACTACGCCGCCGGCGAGCGGAGCGTGCAGTAGGTGCAGCCGTCCGTCCTGCCACAGGGCGATCCCCGTGTGGGCGATGTCCAACCCCGCCACGGTGCTGGTGGCCGCGATGATATCCCCATTCTGAATCCCGACCTCGACTCCGGCGATGCGATCCTCAGGGATGTAGTACCGGGGCTCCGTGCTGAGGCGTTCCTCGACGGCGCTCAGCTCCGTGAGGAAATCCGGATCCTCACCCAATTGGCGGTATGCGTCCGGATGTGTCGTCATGAAGTCGATCGGCTCGGCATCGGCGACCCCGCCCAGCTCCTGCGACACGTCACGCAAGAGGCCCATCGCATCATTGTCACTGATCCACTCGCTGAAGTAGTGCAAACGGCTCGGATACTCCCCGAGCTCCCCACCCCGGTAACGGATGTCCTCCAGGAGCCAGGAGAACAACGGCCGTTGGTGACCCTCCGTGCGTGCGACCAACAATGCGTCGGGGACGATTTGAACGAGGCGCGCCAGCGCCAGGACGTTCTCCACGAAGGTCACGCAGTCCAACTCCTCGAGCTCGATCACGAGGCCCTCTTCGCCGGGCACCTCGAGGGTATGAGGAGCATAGGGGGTTCCAACGAACGTCTCCCCGATGCGAACGATCAGATCGCCGATGCTCAGATCGGAATATCCCTGCTCCACCGCCCAGCGGGCCTTTTCCTCGACGATGGCCCAGTCGGCCTCCGTTCCGGGCAGAGTGGTGGGGCCAGCCGGCGCGTCGGCCCCCGCGCCTAGTTCCGCCGCCGCCGATTGGGTGGTCGTGCTAGGGAGCGAGCCCTCGGAGGGATCTCCGGAGTTTCCCCCGCAGGCAGAAAGCACACCGGCGCTCAAAATCGCAAGCGACCATCGGACCGTCTTGGCTCTGATCAGCATGCCCTATCCTCCAACAACAATCCCATCTCCGCAAACTACGGCCCCTCTCCTCCTCCCTGCATCATAAATCGAATCGATTCCCGCGGGAATGGACGGATCGTCGCATCCGGCGACTCGGCATCACTCTGATCGGATCGCTCATCGGGATGCTCCGGGCTGCGAGACTCCGGCTTATGGAATCGAAAGTTCGGATCATGAAATCGTAACTATCAGTCGGACTATCACTTAGCTATAGGCTCGCCTCACGCCAACCGGGGCTGTTGGGCGCTACCACAGCGGCGCACGCACCTTTCAAACCCCCCGGGGTAGTCATTTGGGTTCCAGGAACTGACGTTGATCACCGAGCTCGCATGATTGCAGGCTTCCCCAAATACCGAAGGACCCCGATATTACAAACCCGTGAAGTTGCCGACCGTGAAAGAGACGGTCCGGCCGACGGATCCGGAATTCCGCCAGCACAGGAGTACATGATGCCATATCCAGAAGCGCTTATCGCTCCGATGAGACAGGACTTGGTGCAACTCGGCTTCAAAGAGATGAGAACGCCCGATGACGTGGACGAGGTCTTGGGGACGGAGCAGCGCACGACGGTCGTGGCCATCAACTCGGTCTGCGGGTGCTCGGCCGGAGGCATGCGCCCCGGCGTGGCGGGTTCGTTGACCAACGAGGCCAAGCCCGACGTTCTCGTGACCGTATTTGCTGGACAGGATCTCGAGGCTACTGAAAGAGCCCGGGAATACTTCACCGGCTATCCGCCGTCGTCACCCTCCATAGCGTTGATGAAAGACGGCGAGCTGGTCTACATGATGGAGCGCCACCAGATCGAAGGGCGCCACCCGCTCGAGATCGCAGACACCTTGAAGGCGGTCTACGACGAGCACTGCTCGACAACCTAAGTTCAAGCTAGTTGGGGGCGACGCGCCTGACGGTGCGAGAGCGCCCACGTGTGACTCGTCGGCTTCAGCTGTCCGGCCCGGACATGAGTCTCGGCTGAGCGCCCTTCCGTTCCAAGCGACGTCGTCTTTTGGCCTGCCTGGGGGTCTCTCCCGGGAGCCGGACTTCGACGCCCACGCCACCGAGCAGGGCAAAACCTCGGATCCGTAGAGTCGGGAGATCCGGATCGCTACGGAGCGGCGTGTCGGTCTGATGCTCGAAGCCGCCGAGCAGGGCGATTCCGTCCACCTCCACCGCCATCTCGGGCGGGACGATGATCTCGACCCCGCCCAGAACGGCCAGAACGTTCACGTCCGTGACTCCCGGTCCGAGTAGGGCTTCCCGGAAGTCGAGCGAGATGCCACCCAAGAAGCCGAGTGCGAAGTTCCTTCGCGCCGGGATCCAACGGCCAGAACGGTTCGTGCCGCCGAGGCAGCTGATCACGAAACCTTGATCCCTCACTCGATCGGCGTCTACGACGACGGGAGATCCACCCTGGGCGGGGATCATGTCGGTGGCGGGCTTCGACGACTCCAGAGGCGGCAGCCTACGGAGAAGCTCGCGAAGCTCGCCCGCCGTGGAGGATCGATTGACCTCGTCCAAGAGGCCCTCGAACTCCTCCAGATCCATGACATCGTTGGAGAAATGCTCCATGAGCACTTCGACCGCCCGCTCTCGGACTGTCTCGATGTTGGGCCCCTGGGCCGGCCCCTGGACCGGATAGTCCTCGCTCATCCCGCCTCCGCTAACACGTCGCTCACCATCTCGCCCGGATCTCCTTGCAGGAAGTCGCGCGAAAACCGCTCGAGAACGGCCGCGCACGTCATGATCTCAGAAGGATCGATCCACTCGTCGGCGGAATGTGCCTGAGCAATCGAGCCCGGACCGAAACAGACCGCAGGCGTACCTGCTTGGTTCAAGAAAGCCGCATCGACCCAGGCGGTCATGCCGGCCACCACGGGATCGACTCCCTCACCGACACACGCGGCCACGAGGCCTTCGGCAAGAGGGGAATCGTTCGGTATTTCGGTGGCAGGACGTGCCAATCCCTCAGTTAGTTTCGCGTCGAGCTCGGGTACTTCTTCCGCCAACTCGTCCAGCACGGCTTGAAACTCTTCGATAATGCCGGCCGCGTTTTCTCCCGGCAACGTGCGTCGCTCCAGAACGAGCCGGCATGCGTCGGGATAGACGGAGGGCGCCGAGCCGCCGTCGATCGTGCCCGCGTGAAAGGAGCCGTGACCCAAAAGCGGATGCGGCTCTTCTGCGCGGAGCCGACTCCGCAGAGCGCCCAATGCCGTCAGGTAGCGAGCGGCATGCTCGATGGCGTCCACACCGGCATCGGGGCGCGAACCGTGCGCTGCACGCCCCCGGAAGGCCGCCTCGATCCACACGAAACCTTTGTGGGCGGGCATGACCGCCAAGCTCGTGGGCTCACATACGACCGCGGCGTCGGCCCCTATTCCGGAGCGTACCAATGCCTGCATTCCCAGGCTGGCGTGCTCCTCGTCCGCGGTGAGCGCTACGATCAACGCCCCCGGCGGCCCACTCCGGGCGACCCTGGCCGTGGCGGCAAGCAATGCCGCGACTCCACCTTTCATGTCGCACGATCCCCTCCCCCAGAGCCGCCCATCGCTCAGTTCGGCTCCGAACGGGTCGACGCTCATTCCCGCCACGCCTACGGTATCGAGATGGCCGTTCAGGAGGAGCGTCGGGCCATCTCCCTTGCCCTCGAGGCGACCCATGACGTTGCAGCGGCCCGGCGCCACCTCGGACATTTCCACCGAAAGACCCCACACACGCAGCCACTCCGCGGTCAACTCGGCAACGGCCCCCTCTCCCGCGCCGGACTCTTCCAGCTCCGGATTTACCGAGGGAGTGGCGACCAGGGCGCGAGCGAGCGCAACGGGGTCCCCCGCGGTGGCATCCTTCAGAATCCGGCCCCTTTCCTGTGACATACTCCGCCCCCAAGTCGTCATGAACCCCAGACAGGCATGGTGAAGGCCCCGGCCCGCCGAGACAACCCCGAGCGGAGTGTTGGGAGACCAACAATCCCGCCCTACTTGCGAGATTGAAACCAATTCGCACACTTTTAGTATTGGGAACAGTCGGCACCAAGATCGAATACGACAGGGAGCCGGTATGAGAATCACGAAACCCGAGCGAGGAGAGTACTATTCGCAAATTTATGTTAGGAATCGTGGGTGCCGCGGCTGTAGCGGCGGGCTTGCTCTTGATGCGACAGCAGAAGCAGAATCAGCCGAAGGAAGCCGTAACTGAAGCGGAAAGTGCTTCAGCGATCCCGCTGGATCGTATGCGGGAGCTAGGCCTCTAGCACCATCCCCCGAAGGGCAACTGGGGCGCCGACCGATCTGATCGATGGGCGTCACTCAGTTCTCGACCTGCGTCACTCAGTTGCCGACGTCCGCCACTCAGTTGCCGACGTACGTCACACGTCGTCGAAGTGGTCGGCATTCTTCGCGATGTAGCTGGTCCACTCGGGGGGCACGTCCGTATCCGGGAAAATCGCCGTCACGGGACACTCAGGCTCACATGCGCCGCAATCGATGCACTCCACCGGATGGATGTAGAACATGTCCTCCCCCTCGTAGATGCAATCGACGGGGCATACCTCCACGCAGCTGGCGTCTTTGAGGTCGATGCAGGGCTCGGCAATGATGTACGTCATGGTCTGATACGTGTCGTAGCGTGATCGAGACGGGAACCGATGTACGGCCAACCATTAATGCAGAAAAAATCGGGGCCGTCAAGTATCCTGCACATTGATGTCGTGCATCCCCACGCATCAATGTCGGGCATCCGGGGCATCAACAAGGTACTTCTCCCTGAAAGTGCGGCACCAGCTGAGGTAACGTCTGGCCAGCTGGGCATGCGTGCGCTGGGCCATCTTCAGGTAGACCTCGGACACTTCTTCATGTGCCGCTCGGGCCTCCGCCAGATTTCCCCAAAGGTGCGCGTGGCGGACCTGGTCGAGCCGCTCCGCCAGGGCCACCAGAACGATGTCAGACCCGCTGGCGAGCAGGTCCTCGAGAAGCGTACCGGAGCTGGAGCGGGGCACCGCGTTCCGGAAGGCCGTCACGGCGGGACTCACCCGCTTGGTGACCTCGCCATCGGGCGCCTCCAAATCCTCCCGGCGCGTATCCAGAAGACAGGCAGCTGCGAGTGCCACGGGGTCGGCCAGACCGACATCATCCAGGAGGACCACGATGGTACGGCCCGGGTGCAGGTAGTCGGGATCGTGGTCGTCATCGATGACGGCCAAGCGCGGCGCCATCGCCGCCTCGATCGCTGTCCGGATGAGATCTCTGCCTGAGCCGTCGATCCCGACGATCCGCGCCGTCCGCTCGACACGATCCGACATCAACTCCCACCTACTCGGCGGACCGGCATTCGATGTGCCGCCTGTCCCGCTCACTTCATTCCTTACTCCAGGGCACGTCCGCATGCCCTGCCCGGTGGTTTTCAAGACGAGCCCACACGAAGAGTAGATCGGACAGTCGGTTGAGGTAGGGGACGATCCCGGCGTCCAAAGACTCTTCTCGCCCCAGGGCGACCACGGCGCGTTCCGCCCGGCGGCACACCGACCGACATACATGGAGCGTCGCCGCCATCTCGGTCCCACCAGGGAGCACGAATTCCCGCAGCTCGGGAAGTTCCTCGGTGGCCTGGTCGATCCATTGCTCCATCGCCTCGACCCGATCCACGGGAACGTCGGGCGTCTGAGGCCGGGGGCGCGCATCGTCTCCCTGTGGGGTCGCGAGGTTTGCACCGAGAGCGAAAAGATCGTTCTGAATCAGTCGAAGTCCGCTCACGACGTCGGACTCGGGGAGTGAGGATTCGGGGAGTGAGGACTCGGGGAGTGAGGTGAGAGCGAGGCCGACAAACGAATTCAGCTCGTCCACCGCTCCGTAGGCTTGGACCCGTTTGTCGTTCTTGGGCACCCGTCCACCGCCGAAGAGTGCGGTGTCGCCCTCATCCCCGGTCCTCGTGTAGATGGCCATGGGATCAACGCAGCCGAGTCAGATTTCGGAGCTGCTGGGCTTTGTCGAGAAGAGACGACGTGGACTTTTCGTCCTCGGGAGAGCCACCCAGCAGATCCCTCAGGTCGAGGATGACCTCCAGATAGAGCTGGTCGCGTTGGAACTCGAAGTCCAGGCGCTCCCCGCCAGCCCCCTTGGTCTCCGCACTCCGGTCCAACTCATCGCGATAGAGCTTCTCCAGGTTGTCGAGGATCCGCTGCCGATCTCTCATCCGATGCTCCCTCCTACGACGTCGCCTCCAAGGCCGCTTTGGAAATATTCGCTCAACACGGCCTTCATCTCGTCGATGTGTCCGTCGAAGTAATGGTCCCCTCCCGCGATTCTTGCCAGGGTCACGTGGGATCCCAAGGCGGCTACCACCGCCTCCACTTCTGGACCTGAGCCAAATTCGTCTTCCTCCCCCTGAATCACGAGGATGGGCTTGGCGACATCCGCAAGAAATCGGAAGTCGTACATCCGAACGGGAAGCCCCAGGCCGAAGAGCGCGACGGCCCGGGGATCGTCCGCCGCCGCCGAGAACGCGACCATCGAACCGAACGAAAAGCCGCCCACCACGAGCGGCATGCCGGGATACCGTTCTTCGAGCCAATCCAGCGCGGCCAGCACATCCTCTCTCTCACCGAATCCTTGGTCATAACTGCCGGTGCTGGTCCCCACGCCGCGGAAGTTGAAACGCAGGGCTGCGATCTTCACATCCGCCAGAGCCTGCGCGGCCCGGAACACGGCCGTCGTGTGCATGGTCCCACCCTGAAGAGGGTGGGGGTGACAGACGACACCGGCGCCCCTCAACGTGCCTGGGGGCTCCCGGTAAGCCACCTCCAAATGCCCATGGGGGGCGGGAATGTTCACGTGCGTCTCCTACTTCCCTGGCCCTCTTCTCGCCCGGGCCCAGCCGCCTCGCTATCTTTGGCCCCCGTGCTCGAACGGATTTCTCAGGGACACCACAACGTTCAATGCCATCCAAGAAAAGCGACGACCAGAAGCTCGCGGATCAAGCCAACGAATTGTACTGGCGGTCGGGCCAAAGCGTGAATCAGATCGCCGAGGCGATGGACCTCTCCAAGAGTGGCCTGTACGCGTTGATCCGCCCACTGCCCGCCAAGCATGATTGTCCAGAATGCGGAGCGGGGCTCGTCTTTTCCAACCGCACCACCGCGCACAAGGCGATCGGGTCGTGTCCTGAGTGCAAGTACGAGTGCGTGTGCGAAGCCCCGAAGCCGGGCTCCGAGGTGAAGGCGTCCAAGCGGCGGCCCGTTCGCAGGCCGACCCCCTCCGCCCAACCCGATGGGGGGGCGGCGAGCGACCTCGAGACCGGAGCCGGGGACGCCGCCGTACTCGAGACGAACGGCCGCCGCCCCCTGAGATCGAATCGGATCCTGTGGGCGTCGGTGCTCCTGGGGGTGGCCGCCGGGCTATATGTGACCACCCGCCGCTCCCGCTGATCGGGCGGCGCACAACCGATTCTACGAACGACCCATGGACGCCGCGAGTGTTTCCCTGCCTTTCGCGTTCTTCGCAGGCTTGGTCTCGTTCCTGTCACCGTGCGTGCTTCCCGTAGTGCCGGCTTACGTGTCCTTCGTCTCCGGCCTCACGATGGATGAGTTGTCCGATGGCTCCACGGCCGCCGCGCGACGCACCGCCGTGCTCCACGCGGTGCTCTTCATCCTCGGCTTCCTTCTGGTCTTCATGACTCTGGGTGCGTCCGCCACGGCCGCCGGCCAAGCCTTCAATCGATTTCTTCCCACCCTCACCCGCGTGGGAGGCGTGGTCGTCATCCTCCTCGGGATTCTGCTCCTCGACTGGGTTCGGCTCCCGCCGCTGGCTCGGGACGTCCGCATCCACCTCAGGTCCAAGCCCTCGGGCGCAGCCGGCTCCGTGGTCGTGGGACTCGTGTTCGGAGCCGGATGGACGCCCTGCATCGGTCCCATCCTGGCCACGATCCTTCTCTACGCCTCGATGGAGGCCACCGTCGCGCGAGGCACCGTCCTGCTGGCCATGTACGGCCTAGGGCTCGGCGTTCCGTTCCTGGTTGCCGCCATCGGATTCAGCTGGTTTCTTACGAGTCTGGAGACGTTGCGCAGTTGGGCCCGGCCAATTCAGAGGTTCGCCGGGATCCTTTTGGTCGTGATCGGCGTTCTTCTCCTTACCGGTGAGTTTGCCGCCGTCTCGGCATCGCTTGCGGACCTCGGGCAATGGATCGACCTGGAATTGTGATGAACCGAATTCACTCCACGCACCGGGTGACGCCGATGAACCGTCGATTCGTATCGCGGCTTCTGCTCACCGTATTGGTCACGCACGGAGCCGCGGCAGCGTGTACATCGGGCGGAGCCGATTCTGACGAGCAGGTCAGCGCGCGCCTCAGCACGGGGGCCGCCGGTGAGCTCCTTTCCAGTGGATTTACGCCCTCCGAGTCGAGGAGCACTGGCTTCGAAGCGCTCATGCGGCCGGCGCCCACGGGACCCCCCCCGGGGGAGCTGACGGCTGATTCCCTCGGCGTCGATTTTGGAACGTCCGAGGCACCACTTCGGTTGGTCGAGTTCTTCGACTACGGTTGCGGCTACTGCCGAGGGTTTCACCAAGACACGCGCGGACCGCTCCTCGAAGAGTACGTGGATCCGGGGCAGATTTTCTGGAAATCGATCCCGTTCATCATCGGAAATTGGCCGGCATCGTTGCCCGTGTCGCTCGCGGCCGAGTGTGCGAGAGCCCAAGGACGGGATTATTTCGAGGCGATTTCCAACCTCATCTTCGAACATCAGAGCGAGTGGAAGGCCAGTGCCACCCCTGAGGAGCTGGCGGAGGGCTACGCCGTGGACGTGGGGCTCGATATGCCCAGATACCGGACTTGTTTCGAGAACGACGAGCTTCTGTGGAGGGTGCAGGCACAGACCCGCTGGGCGACGGACCTCGGTATCCGAGGCACGCCCACCTTCTTTATCGTCGGCTTCGGTCCGATCCAGGGCGCGCTGCCATTGGACACGTTCCGGGAGGTCTTCGACACCCTGCTCGTCGATGTAGCCGCCGAGCAGCCTTGACCAAGAGGCCGTATCTCGGTGCTCTGGTCCGGGCTATCAGACGGGCCGCGTGGATGACGCTACCCGCGGTCACGGCCTGCGGACACTACTTCGCCGACGGACCGGAGTGCCGTCCGGTCGGATCGGCCGTTGCCCTCCCTGGCAGCCTCAGCGAGACGAGCGGCGTCGCCGCGAGCATTCTGAACCCGGCCCTGGTCTGGACACACAACGACGGGGGCCGTGGATCCTTCCTCTACGCGCTCGACCGCGAGGGTCAGCTCCGAGCCCGCGTCGAATTGAATCAGCGCAACCGTGACTGGGAGGACATCGCTCGTGCACGTTGCGATCTCGGCGCCTGCCTTTATGTGGCGAACACCGGCGACAACTCGGAGCGCAGGGACATCATCTCCTTTTACCGGCTAGCCGAGCCCGAGGGAGTCGGTGAGTCGAACGTGGACGCGGACGGGAATGTGGATACCGACCAGAGCGTGGAGGCGGAGCGTTACAGGATGGTGCTCCCCGACGGACCCCGTGATATCGAGGCGATGTACGTCCTGCCTACCGAGCAGATCTTCTTTGTCACCAAGGGAAGAAATCATCCGGTCTCGGTCTATCGTTATCCGTCGCCGCTCCGCTCCGAGGACATCGTCACCTTGGTCGAAGTTCAGCGCCTCACGTCCGCTCCCGTGACCCTAGCACGCATGGTCACCGGCGCATCGGCAACACTCGGCGGAGACATCGTCGCCATCCGCACATATGAGAGCCTCGAGTTCTTTGATGTCACCGAGGGAGAGCAACTCCTCAAGAGCAGCCTGGGGCGCGTCAATCTTCGGACGCTCCGGGAGCCCCAGGGGGAGGGCGTCGCGTTCGGTGCCGACGGAGCGGTCATCCTGACCTCGGAGGCCGTGTTGGGGTCGAGCCCCTCGGTAACGTTCCTGAGCTGCAATCTGAACTGAGGCGCGCTCGATCAGCGTAGCCCTGCTTGACGCTCAGAGGTACCCGGGCTATTGTAGTTGCATATTACAACTACTAACCTCATGGAAAGAGGCCAGAACCATGAATAAGGACGCCATTCGTGAGGCGGTCCGTGAGCGTTACGCCCGCGTCGCTGAGGGCACCGAGGGGGGTTGCTGCGGAACATCCTGTTGCGGGGATTCGGAAAAGACGTCCTCAGCCACGCCCCAAGGCGTGGAGGCTCTCCCCTCCACGACCGTCGGATACGATGAGGAGCAGTTGGGCAAGATCCCAGAGGGAGCAGACCTCGGCCTGGGCTCCGGCAACCCGGTGGCTCACGCCGACCTCCAAGAAGGTGAGACGGTCCTGGACTTGGGCTCCGGGGGAGGGATCGACAGCTTTCTCGCCTCCTTGAAAGTCGGACCCTCGGGGAAGGTCATCGGTGTGGATATGACGCCCGAAATGGTCACACGGGCTCGCGGCAACGCTCGAAAGGGAGGGTACGTGAACGTCGATTTCCGCCTCGGCGAGATCGAGTCGCTGCCCGTAGCCGACGCCACGGTCGACGTGATCATCTCGAACTGCGTGTTGAACCTTTCCCCCGAGCGGGATCGGGTACTGACCGAAGCGCTCCGGGTCTTGAAGCCCGGCGGCCGGCTCGTGATCTCGGACCTCGTGTGCGACGTTGCGGTCCCGGCGCAGCTCCGTGAGGAAGCCGACGCGGTCACCGCCTGCCTGCCTGTGGAACGGGAGGACTACATGGGTCAGCTCCGAGCGGCAGGATTCGTCGATGTGAGGATATCGGCGGGTCAGCCTTATCCTCGCGGAACGGCGTCCTCGACCCCCATCGGACAAAGGATCGCCGACGAAGAGCCGGAGCTCGCCAACTCCCTCGAGGCTTTCGCGGACTCGGTCAGGGGAGTGATCATCGAGGGACGGCGGCGCTGATCACCCCGGGGGCTGGACGCACGAGCCTCCGTACTCGATGTTGACGAAGAGTCCGTGTCGGCTCGCCACCGTTGGCGTGCCGGTGAGGCCAATGCTCCGTAACCATCGATGGACACCTCCGGGAATTGGAGAGTCGAATGAAGCCGTCCGTTACCTCACGTTTGTGCATGCTCGCAGCATTCCTCGGCATGGCGGCGCCCGCCCTTCTCTCCGGGCAAGTTGCCGATCCCGATCCAACTCGCTTCGCCGAGAAGATGGCGGAGTTCGCGGCGTATGACGCCATGAACAGCTTCCCCGCCAATGCCACGGTCTTCGTCGGCAGCTCGAGCGTGGTGCGCTGGAACACCGCAGACGGTCTTCCCGGGATCCCGCTCATCAACCGAGGCTTCGGCGGCTCTCAGATGTCGGACCTGGTCTATTGGGTTGATGAAGCCGTCCTCAAGTACACCCCGAGGACCGTCGTCGTCTACGAGGGCGACAACGACTCAGGCGCCGGCAAACGGAGCGAGCAGATCCTGGAGGACTACAAGGAGTTCGTCGAGGCGGTCCTTACGGCCCAACCATCCACACGCATCGTAATCATGTCGATTAAGCCCAGTCTGCGCCGTTGGAACGTGTGGTCCGAGATGCAAGCCTCGAACGCGGCCCTCGAGGCGTACGCTAACGAAGACGCTCGCGTCGACTTCGTCGACGTCGGCACGGACATGCTCGGGGCGGATGGTCTGCCGATTGCCGAGTATTTGGTCGACGACGGACTGCACATGACGCCCGCCGGATACGTCGTCTGGAACAGGATCGTGGGGGAGGCGCTGATGCATGGGCCTATGAGCGGGATGCACATGCGCATGCACGGTCAGGGGGCCGGCCACTAGGCACCCCCGTCGGACCCGCTCCCCAGATAGCGTAGGAAAACGGAGGCGAGCTCGCTCGCCAGTTGCTGGTCTTCGATGCCGTCGGGGCGGTCTCCCCAGGCGAAGATGAATCGGCTTCTGAGTGTGGCGAACACCTGAAGCGTGGCGAGCCGGATGGCCCGCTCCGGGTCGTCGTGGGTGTACTGCTCAGCCCGGGGCAGCAGAAGCCCAATCAGATGATCCGCGACGGTGTTGTCCAGCTCCGCCGTCTGGTCCAAGAGATCGTAGCCCTCGTACGTCATCGCGTGGATCAGGAATGCACGGAGCAGGGCCCCGTGAGCGTGCATCCATACGACCGCCATTCGGGTGAACTGCGTCACGATCTCCCTCGGACCGGCCGCCTCCCATCGGCGCGGCGAGAGTACGCCGGCCCAGCCCTCCTCGGCGTCGGACCGAAATCGGATAGCAAGGTACGCGAGTAGCGCGTCCCTTCCGTCAAAGCGCGCGTAGAACGTCCCCGAGCCGACCCCGGAGCGCAGTAGGATCCCCTGAACCGTCGCCCCCTCCAGGCCGGACTCCGCGATGAGGTCCTGAGCGGCGGTGATCATGCGTTCGAACGAGGCGTGGCTTCGGGGTTGCCGAGGAAGTCGCACGCCCGGCGGGGGAGCCGTCTCGTCCAGCCGAGAGGAGGGCTCCTCTCGGGAGGCACTTTCGGTTCTCGCGTTTCCTTGCGCCGCTCGCTCGATGGCTCCCTCCATGCCTCCCTCGGTGGCTCCCTTCGTGGCTTCGCCAGCTCACCCGGATTCGAACGGGAGCCAGCACGTCCGCGGGTTCCCTTTGAAGCAGTTATATGAATTTGAATTCAAATTCCAATAAGGTGCAAAACTGCTCGCTCCGCAAGGATTTACGATCAACTCCAGATGTCGAAGAACTCCACACTTGCCGCGGGAGGGGGAGGAGACGGTCGATCCCCCACGAGGTGCGAGACCAGCGCGGTGCACAGATCCTCGAGGAACGCCGGCTCGGAGAGGTGGGCTGAGGCCTCCAGTGTTCGACTGACCGTCTCCACGGCCAACTCAGGGTCGGAGTGAACAATCTCATCCCGCTTTTGGAGAAGCAGATGCGTCGAATCCTCCCGCACACGGGCCCGAATCCGTGACGCTGCATCCGATGGGCCGGCGCCGGGGCCTCGCAGCGCCTGCCCGATCGCATCTCTGGCACCCCGGTGCACGAGCTCCAGATCCGCATAGAGCCTCGCCAAACCCCGTACCAACTCTTCGATCTGGCGGTCGGCCAAGCCCTCGTTGATGGCTTGAGACCACTGCTGCTCGACGGACTCCCAGATACGCTCATCCAGATAGACGAGCAGATCGCTCTTTCCCTCGAAGCGGGCATAGAAGGAGCCCACCGACGATCCCGCTCGTCTGGCGATGGCCCCGACCGTGGTGGCCTCCACGCCGTTTTGTGCGATCAGCTCCAGGGCGGCGCGTGCGATGCGCTGTAGGGTCCGGCGACTCCGGTGCTGCTTCGGTGCTCTAGCTGTGGCCGTTTCCATGGCGTCCTGCTGAGCGGCTGCCCTCCCGGCGGGCGCTTACCTAAGTACGATAAACTAGAATGAGAGTTCTAAATAACCCAGTAGCATCGGAGTTGGCAAGGTGGCGTGTGGTAGGGTCGGGCTCGCACGCTTCGCTTGTGCTGGAGCTCTAGCCGATTTGGTCGGTGCGACCTCAGTCCTCGCCTCCCGGGCCGGACTGAGCCACGATTGACTTGGCGTCCGGAACCACCAGCCCTGTCGCCGTGATCGCGAAAACCCGAACCGGGCGACGCACATTCCTCAGGTCGAATTCACCGAGCGCGGTCGCGGGCAGTTCGGGGTGATTCTTGATCTCATCGAAGACCTTTCCCGAGATCATGACTGCTCCTGCGACCGAGAGTCCCTGGATGCGAGCGGCAACGTTGACCCCGTCGCCGTATACGCCATCCTCGTCTCGGTTGATGTCTCCGATATGAAGTCCGATCCTGACGGGTATCGAAGGAGCCTGCTGCAGTGTCCGTTGGGCCGCGACGGCGGACGACACCGCTTCGATTGCGCTCGCGAAGACGCTGAGAGTCCCGTCCCCGTAGAACTGCACGATCTCACCCCCGTGGCTTTCGATGGACTGGCGGAGCACCTCCCGATGCCGATCGCGGATGCTCTTGGCCCGATGCTCGTCGTCCTGCATCAAGGCCGTGAAGCCCACCATGTCCGTAAACATGATCGCCGAGAGTCGTCGGGTAAGCGCCCTCTTGGCCTTGTTCATCTCGGACCCCATGGAGTAGACGATGCGTGCACCAATCCCAGCCATGACTACCGAAGCGAAGTTGGGGGTGTACAGGCTGGCTACGGTAACCCAGGGGGCCGCCTCGCTACCGCCGGCTATTGCGATCAGGTGGGCCAGCGGGCCCATGGCCGCCGAAGCGGAGGCCGCCAACCATGCCTTTCCGGGTGTGTTCGGGACGAGCACCGGAAAGAGCACGATCCAGACGCAGACCCAGGACACTCCTCGCACGAATCCGGCCTCCGGCCAAGACACGAGGTTGTCCATCATCGACACGCCGAGACTGACCGCAATCTCATACAGGAGGGCCAGGTCGAGAACCAGGCTAGGCTCGAGGCGACGGGAATGGGCCATCACCACGACGGCAACCGACAGACCAACGAGCACCAAGGCGATCGTGTGCCCAGGCCGGCCCCAACCGTCTGGACCGGCGAGGTACTGGCCGACCGCCGCCAGCGTCACGACCACTGCCAGCGCACCGGCCACCACCACGAGACGTCGGGCACCATCGGCAATCAGCTCTTCGCCGAGCCCGTACGTAATGGGAGCGAGCGTGCTGTCGGACGGGTCCGGAGGAGGGGCCGTTGTCTGCCGTCGGATGCCTCCTGGCGTGTCGTCGTTCACGCGGAGGAGTATCTCCGGTCCCCCTCGATCTCACAAGTCGGCTGACGGACCGCCACAACGCTCGCCCTCTTCCTCGGTCATGAAGCGGCGTTACGGCCTTGTGAAATTTCCCCTGGCTGCCGTCCCATTACAGCGATGTACGCCGCCGCGGCCACAGACGCGGCCGTGATCCACAGCACGAGCCAGGCGGTCGGCGGGATTCCAGCCTCATCGGCAAACCGGGCGAGGCCCATCTGGCTGCTGAAGAAAGTGTGAGCGGTGATGAGGAGGACCACGCCGTAATCGAACATCCGGTCAAGGAGTCGCAAAACCCCGGCCAAGAGCACGAAGACCGTCGTCGCGCTGTGCCCCACGATACTGACCGCGCTGTGTTGCTCATGTTGCAAAAACACCACCGCAAACGCGGCGGCCGCGATCAGGATCTGAATGGACGGGAGTACCTCGGTATACCGAGTCGTCACCAGGACGAAGGCTGCGAGCCCGAGCAGCATCAGGTTCAGAGAGACGTGTTGGAGCTCGGCCCTGCCGGCACCATCGAAGATTCCGAGTGGAGGATGCATGATGAAGGTGTCGACGAGGATGTAGAGCGACGCGGCGCCAAGAGCCAGATAGGCCTCGATCTGTATGAGTCGACGCATATCGAGCGTCCTAGACATGCTCGTGAGTCCGGCGCTCGCAAATAGCATCGCGGGGCCGAGATGGCCGAAGAACTGGAGAACCCCAACCCTGTCCGAGAATACTCCGGCGAAATAAGCGAGGCCGGTGACCGCCAAGACGTGCGCCGCGGCCAATTGGGACGCTTTCTTTAGCATGGCTCGTGGGTCCCCCGTGAACTTGATGGCCCCCCCGGCGCGGGAGAGGGAAGCTTCCCCCGCGTAGGGGGGCAGTCAAGGGCGCTGACCGAGCGCCGCCGGGAATCCGGCGGGGTATCCATGTGGCGCATATCACGGAGCTCAGGGGAAAGGGAGGGGTGGTAGGGGGCAGCCCGAGCAGCCCGAGCGGCCCAACCACCCCACCTAAGAGACCAGGCTTCATTGTTTTCCGGGGCGATGATAGAACGATGATGCCGGCCACCTATGATGTCCGTCTCAAAGTCCTGATGTCACGCCCACTGGAGGAAGGTTATGAAAGCCCGGCCAGCCCAAGCCCTTCCACTTTCCCTCTTCTCACCGCCCTACAACCGGCTTGAACCACTGCGCTGGGACGACCGTCGCTTCGCGCAACCCAGCGGTCCCGGCACCGGACTAGTGTGGCAACTCGGGCTTGGAAGCTGGAACGGCGTATTCAAGGTCGTTCGCCGCCGTCCACCCGGGATGGCACTTGTCGTCATCCTGCCTGCGACGGTTGATCTCGATTCGGAGCCGCAGCTGCTACGCGTAGTCGAGGCATGTCGCCCTCATAGCATCCTGCCTTTCCATCGTGAGCCACAGGTCGACGATCTCAGTGGGCTCCTCAGGCGAGAGCCCGAGGACCTCTCGGTGGAGGTCATGGACTATCTGCAATGGCGTGGTATCAATGTGGATATCGAGGTCCGACGGCTGATCCGAAGAACCATCGACCTTTCCTCAGAATTACGCAGTATCACGGCCCTTGCTCGATCCCTTTACCTCTCCAGGCGCGCTCTTGGACGGCGCTTCCTAACGAACGGGCTGCCCGTGCCTTCGCATTGGCTCCATTTCGGTCGGGTGCTACGCGCCGCCCTTTGCCTCCAAAGTTCCGGCGTAACCTTGGCGGAGGCCGCTAGCCGATTGGGATATCCCGACGGTTTCGCATTGTCGAACCAAATGCAACGCCTCGTAGGTGTCCGCCCCTCCGACACACGACGTTATCTCGGATGGGAGTGGCTCGTCGAGGCATGGATCCGCACGGAGGCGGCCAGCGGTGGCTTTTCAAGCCACATGTGGGGTACTTTGACCAAAGACTTCAGCTTAGCCCCCGCTCGGCGGGCGGCGGCTGACCCTGACGAAGAGCAAAAGACTGAGATTTCGAGCGGCCCTCCCCCCCGGCCCAGCGAGAAGGAGCGGTCCCGGTTGTAAGAGACCAGGCGTTAAGAACTAAACCTCGCGAGCGAGGCGACCCAAGTGAGCGCTCACACCAACACTGACGATCCCCTGCGTACTGAGGTGCGTCTCTTCGGAGGGCCCCTGGTGCTCGTGGACGGCGAGGCGATCAAGCTATCGAAATATCAATCGTACCTCATTGCTCTCGTTTTCGGACACGGAGAGGAAGGGATCTCGCGTTCTCGACTGATCGACTTCTTGTGGGATGAGCCCGACGGGGCTGCTCAACGTCATCGGTTGAGTCAGCTGTTGCATGGCGTCACGAAGAAATGCAGTCGGAAGATCATACGGGACGACGGGGGATTCTTACTAAGCGACCTCTCGGACCTGTCGTGCGACCTCACGCGAGTACTGCGGTCGGTCAGAGGCCAGGATTTTCACGGACTGGACGCGCCGTGCGTCGCTGACTTTCTCTCCCGCGTCGAAAACGCACCGACGGTCGCGTTCGAGAGCTGGCATGAATCATCGGCCCGACAGATAGAGGATCACTTCACGGACGCCTTATCGGCAGCTTGTTCGAGCGCTGAAGCGGAGGCGAGATGGTCCGACCTGGGCGGCCTCTTAACCGTGGCGGTCAACGCCTACCCACCAAATGAAGATTTTCTACAGCGTTCTATCCGCCACCTCGTCATGACCGACAGCGCTGATCAGGTCCCAAAAGCGGTGTCAGATTTCGCGGCCTGGTGGGAAAGAGCCCACGGGAGGTCGTGGGTCCCGGAGCGCGCAACTTCGGAGCTGTGCCAGGAGGCCACCGAGAGTGGCCCTCTGGGGCGAAACACGGATGTCGGAGGCAGCACTACTCCCCTGGTTGGCCGAGGGCCTGAGCTGAAGTTTCTTCATACACGGCTGTCCGCACGAAAGACAGAGCCGCGACTCATCGTCGTGATGGGAGAAGCAGGAATTGGCAAAACGAGGATCATCGAGGAGGCGATGCGGCGGATTCGCCTGGACGGTATACGGACTCTTGCGGCCAGGGGAGCTGAATTTGAGGACTGCATTCCCCTTAGCCCGATCATCGATGTGCTTCAGCAACTGTCGACAGAAGATCTTTCCGTCCTGGGTGAGCCCTGGGTAACGGTGCTGCGAGGCCTCCTGCCGCGAGCACACGGAGCACCGGAGAAGACCATCCCGCCCCCCCTCCGACCGTTGAGCCTATCTCGGCGCCTGATGGAAGCCTTTCTTCTTCTGTTCGAACATCTCTCGGAACGTCAGCCCCTCACGCTATTTCTTGACGACGTACACTGGATGGACGAGACCTCACTCGCGGTCATTCAGTTCGTCAGGCGGCGGGCCAAGGGTGATCTCACGATGGTTCTGGTGTTGACCACCGAGTTGATCCAGAAGCGGGCTTACGTTCAGGAGTTCCTGACCTCCATCAACGGGCAGTACGAACGTCTGTCCGTGGAAGAACTCGACTCGACCTCCGCGGAGGCCATCGTAGATCACCTCACCCAGGGAGTTCTGCCACCTAGGACACTGGAGTCGATCTGCGCTTTGGGCGCCGGCAACGCATTCTATCTCACCGAGCTGGCGGCCGAGGCCAACGCAGGACGGCTGGAATTCACCACGGAGCTCGACGAGCCCGCGATTCCTCCGTCAGTGCACAACCTCCTCCAGCCCAGATTATTGGAGCTTTCCACAGATGCTAGGGATCTGCTTGCGATATTGGCGATCTGGGGGCAGACACAGCCTCTAGCCGACACCGCCGAGATGCTGAACAAGACGCTGTCTACCCTCATCGAGCCGAGCGAGGAGCTGCTGCGTTCCCGGCTAGTGGTTGAGGATGAGGGAGGATGTCGTATCGGGCACCCACTCGTTCGCAGGGCCGTTTATGATTCTCTTAGCACGGCGCGGCGTCGGATGTTGCACGAACACGTGGCCCAATCTCTCAACGCGGACGACGAAGCCAATTGGGGAGCCCTGGCGATGCACTTCGACAGGGCCGGTAAGGCCACGGAGGCCGTCAAATATTCAATGCTTGCGGCAGAGTTCGCGCAGCGGTCGGGGGCAATTCCAGAGGCTATCAGACACCTGTCGATCGCCCGGCGGAACGAATCCAATGTGGAAGCAAGGAGTGATATCCTCTGGAGATTGGGGCACCTCCATTACCTCCGCCAGGATTTGGCAACCGCGGCTCCCATACTCGGGCTCTCCTGTGAAGGCTTGAGAGCGGCGGGTCGGCGAGGTAGAGCCTGGGAGGCCGAACTTGAGGAAATGGATTGCCTCCTTCGCCTCAATCCAGGCCTGACTGCCGACCTCCTGGCCAGGCTTCACGAGATGGAAACAACCCTCAAATCCGAAGGGGAATCTGAGGCCTATGCTAAGGCTTTGGATATTGAAGTTCACGCGCTCGACCGAAAGGGAGATGTCCAAGCGATTCGAGCAAAGCTCGAAGAGGCCGATGCATTGAGCAGAGTCGGCACACCCCGGGCACAGTGCAGGGCGCATTGCACGTTGGCATTACACCAACTATACGGCATACCCGAGCTCGCCCTCGCGAGTGCTCGAAAGGCAGTCGCTTTGGCGAAGGCACACGACTCGGTCGCTGAGAGACCGATCGCCATAAATCGGCTAATTGTTGTCCTAAACTATCAGGGACTATTGGCCTCCACAGGAGGTCTGAATCTCATCACCGACGCGGAAACGGCGGCGGCGCTGACGGGCGATCTACTGCTTCGGTTCACCCTTCGACTTAATAGGGGCGTATGGCACTTGGATTCCGGTAATTATGATGCTGCCGAGGTTTCCTTCTGCGAAGCGAGAGAGATAGTCGAGAGTGGAGACTCGGAGGCTGCAAGTGTCCTTCTGGACGTCAATTGTGGGGAACTCAACTTGGGGCTGGGAAAAAACTCGAAGGCCTTAGAGTTTTTCGAACGAGTAATGAATAAGGATCCGGAATCCCTGCCCGCTAACCTCTCCCTGAGCGCCAAGGCGGGGTTGGGAATATGCGAACTTCACCAGGGCAATCTGCGGCGTGCCGTCGAGAGGCATGATCTAATGCAATTCCCAAGCCATTGGTCCTTCGACCCAACGCTACCCATCACTTTCCGAGCCCGCATTCGTCGGTGCAATAGTGACCTGCCGGGTGCCTTAGGAGTCTTGCGTGCGACCGCTGAACAAGTCGAAACGAGGTTCCCCTTGAGTTGGATCAAGCTTCGTATGGAGGAAATTCGACTCTTACGAACCACCGACGAAGCCACGGCAGGCCGGCTGGCCGACGATGTGTCAAGAAAGGCTATGAACTTGGGACTCACTCATCAGCAGAAGAGAATTCAAGCCCTCGTTTAAACGCCTGCCGAACAAACTCGAGGACATCTCTTTCTCGATTACCGACAAACAAGAACGTAACGCGCGGTTGGTCGGCGCTCAGGTCACCGGTTCAGCCTCCCCCAGGATGCCTCAGATCTTCGTCGATAAGTTCCCGTTGAGGCGCTTCCATGGATCGTCTCTGGCACATTCAAGCCAGCTGCTAAGATCTCGTCGGCGTGGTCTTGCAGCACCGAGGACGATACGATCGCGTGGACGACGCCGGGATCAAACTGTGTACCGCAGAACTCGAGTAATTCCTCCCGAACGACAGCGAGTGGAAGGGCCTTTCGATAGGGTCGGTCGGACAGCATCGCATCTATTGCATCCGCCACCTTGATAATTCGAGCGCCTATGGGGATCTCGTTTCCGACTAGTCCGTGCGGATATCCTCCACCATCTACGCGCTCATGATGGTGTCGAACGGCACCAAGCACAGCCTCAGGGTAGGACGAAAGTGACTCGAGTAGCTCTACGCCCGTCGTGACATGAGATTGGATCACCCTCCGTTCGAGCACGTTGAGTGGCCCTTCCTTCTGAAGGATTTCCACGTAGATCTCGTCGATCTTCCCAATATCATGAAGCAGCGCTGCAGTCTCGACGTATTTGGCCTGTGTAGTGGAGAGACCCAAGGGTTTCGGCAATGCGACGGGATAACGTTGAAACACGCTGCGAATGGCCGGACGTGTACGGATCGCGAACATCGATGGCCTTGACGAGAGCCTTCAAGAGGTTGGCACTCACCTCCTGAAGCTGGAAGGTCCTGAGGTAGGCTGTTCGGATGAACAAGAGGGGCAAAATGACGAGAAGAAAGCCAGCAATGTTGTAATCCACATAAAGAAATGCCATTACGATCGAGATCGGACTTATAAGCAGATCGTAACCCAGATTCGCACCTGAGCGGCCTACAACAAGGTCCAATACCCTTCGGAATGGCATGCTCTCCATGATCGCAATGGCGATGGCCACGGCGCTTTGATTGACCACGAGGAAAGTCAAGCCGAATCCGACAAGTTGAACGCCCTGAATCGCGAACGGTGTGGTGACTGTAGCCTGTGGAACACCGCCAAGCGCCTCAAACACGATGCCCCCCACGACCGTACAAAGCAGATACTGACTGATGTTGAAGATCGCTTTGATGGGCTCGTTCCGGCGAACAATGACCTCGCCGAACGCGCCGGTGGCAGCGTGGAGGATTACCGCAGGAACCGGCCCGAAAAGCAGGACGCAGGTAAGCAGCGGCAAAAACGTGATCGACGAACTGCCTGAATTTCCCGCGAGCTTGACCTTAATGGAGAGGGCTTCCGAGACGAGACCCAGTATCACGAGAGATAACAAGCCCGCCCAGGACTCAAATGATAGGGAGCTCAGGACCCCCCAATCCAGCAAGAAAAAGGATCCTGTAGCGAGCGCCACAACGCATCCAACATAGATCCTAAACGAGCTGCTCTGCATGCGCGAAAGCCCCCCTCGACGGCCCGTCTAGATACCCAAAATGCCTCTAAAGAGCAAAGCTCCTAGAAAATTGAACAGAGAGCTAAACATGAGCTGCACCTCCTTTCGTAGGTGTCAGCTTCTACCGCTCAAGAAGCTGCGGCCGCTTCGCTCGCTCCCCGCTCCGCTCTTGGCCCGTCGAGGGGGTCTCCCTTTTACTTTGAGTCTTGCGGGGCTCCGCTCAGATTCTGCCTCGGACCCAACGGTCCGCGGCCTGTAGCGTCCCCATTATTACAGCCCTATCGGCTGTGTCTTCAACGGCCGCAGCCCCCGCGAGGGCCGTGATCGACCGTCCGTGAATCGCATGTATCCCAACCAAGACGAACTGTCCGTCGAACGCCTCGACTGGTTTCACTCCATCTACTGATAACGCTACTTCACCCTCGCCGAGTAAGGCAATGATCGCCCTCTCGATGGCACGCAGCGTCGCCTCGAGTCTCGCCCGAGGAAGGTCGGCCCCACTCGCTTCTCCCTCATACTGCTCGCCGCCCCACTCCACCGTGACGGCGACCCTCACTCGGTGCGCCTTCTCCGCGTTGACCCGGTGGGTCACGAAGAGAAACCGCCCCTCTGCACTCCGGCCTCCGAACCCCCTCAAAGCTGTCAGCGCAGCAGCCTGCTCATCTTCTTTCTGCGCGACCGACACCTTTCGGTGGTCGATCTTCAGACCGAAGTGAGCCAGCAGCGCCGACTCCACATTCCGGACCGACTGTTTCGCCGGCACGTCCCCCTCCGTGAGGAGGTGGATCTCCTCTATCACTCCACCGGGGCGAGCCACGACTCGCGCCGACACGACTCCCCGAAGTGAGTTGAGAAGCGACTCTGCCCTCTCGATGTTCCACTCAGATTTGGGGGTCAGTTCTGCGTCCACTACTTTGCGGGTTCGAGGAACGATTTATTGGGCGAGTCCGAGCAACGACCATTCCGGCCACTCGAACTTGGCCCCACTCCACCGTTCATCGTTCCGGCATTCATGGCCGGCAGAACCGCAGCCCCCTTTGCGTGGGTTCTCCCTCTCATCTGTTTCCGAGTCGAAATTTTCCTGGACACATCCCTCCTGCGCACGAGTATTCTCGTCCTGAGGGGGGAAATTGAGGCACTTGATATGAAGGCCAAAGGCGACGCCTGTCAAGGATTTCATTTTTTTCGCAAACATTTGACGTCAACGGGAGCCGTCATCGCTCTAAGTTGGTTCAGGGATGTAACCTTAGGAAAGTGTCCAAAATAGGAAACACTTGGAGTTGGGTTCTGACCGGGTCAGCCACCCAGCGATCTGGACACAGCCTCGGGCCTCAGTATAGACTACACGATACGGGTGAACACCTAGAAGCTCGCCTCAACAGGACCCCGAAACCATGGTGAAATCCGGCGGTGCGGCCGCACTCGTCTTCGTTCTCTCCCTCCTTCTCGGTGGCTGCGCCTCGGGTGGCTCGATCCCGGTTGTGGACGTCGTGAATCTTCCATCGGTGACGCGAACGGGTATTCAGCCGGGGCGACCAGGTGAGCATCGCCTTCTACACGGCGGCGGGAACAAGACTGGACGAGGTCTCCGGTGAGCGCACGGTGGATCCCAACGGCGAGCTCTTTCTTCCCTTTCTCGGTACCGTCTCGGTACTCGGGATGGAGTCGGCCGACATCCGGAAGCTCCTGGAGGAGCGGTATGGAGCCCTCTATTCGAGTCCGGTCGTCGAGGTGGTCACACAGGTGAATGTGAACATCACGGGCGCGGTCCGGATTCCAGGCCAGTATTTCGTCTCGCCTTCGGCGACGTTGGTCGATGCCCTGGCTCTCGCCGGGGGAGCAACGTCCGAGCTCGACTTCTCACTGCAGGGTGGAGCGTCCGATCCGAGCCAAGTGCGCCTCGTCCGCGACGGCGTCGGCACGGTGCTCGACCTGCGTCCCCTCGACGTACGCCCCGAGGTGATCGACCTCCTGGTCCAGTCGGGTGACTGGCTCTACGTGCCCAGAGCTCAGAGCTCCCAACTCAGACAGGATGTTTCCTTCTGGGGGAGTGTGCTCAGCACCCTCTTCACTGGGGTATCCCTCGTCATCCTGATCGCCCGGTAGATCCCTGCGAAGTCCTTGACACCCCCCGGCTCAGCGGTAGAGTATTTCTGTCGATGCACGCCTGGTAAGAACCGATCCCGCGTAGCTCAGTTGGTAGAGCAGACGGCTGTTAACCGTCTTGTCGCTGGTTCGAGTCCAGCCGCGGGAGTTTTCTTGGAGACGGTCCGGCACCTCCCCCCAGGGGGTCGGGCCCTTTCGCTATCGCGCTTCTCTCAGGTGGTCGCTCCGGGGCCGACCCCGGTTCCCGCCTGGACCTGACCGCCCGTTCTTTTAGCTTCAGGGTTTGCCCCTCATCAGCGGGCGCCGACCCGAGATCGTTCTTGGAACGAAGGCTGGGCGACGGAAATTGGGGCTGGACCAAAAGGCATCTTGGATGGAGGGCTCGATGGGCGAGAAAAAAGCGGACGGTACCAGCCAAAGCAGCATGTTCCACGACAGGTCCGGCAAGCAACTCCCGCTCGCCATGCAGTACGACTACACCAACTTCTACTTCGGGGCGGGGGAGGATGCCTTCGCCATGCTCGACCCCTTCGACGAATGGTGGAAGGACTCCGAGCCGTCCGGCTACTACCTGTACGGCCTTCCCATGCAGGGTGCGCCCACCACGCGAGTCGACGTGCGTGACACCAAGACGGGTGAGGTCCACACCGACCTCCTCAACTTCGCCTCCTACAACTACCTGGGCCTGTCGTACCGGTCCGAGGTCAAGGAGGCCGTGGTCGAGGCAGCGAGTCGCTACGGCAACGGTGCGTCTGGATCCCCCATCCTCAGTGGATCGCTGGAGGTGCACCACGAGCTCGCCGACCGCCTGGCCGAGTTCAAGGGCAAGGAGGCCGTCCTACTCTTCCCGACCGGCTACAGCGTAAACGTCGGGGTCATCGCCGGACTCATGCGCTCGGGCGACCTCTGTGTCGCCGACCAGTACGCCCACGCCAGCTTGGTCGACGGCATGATCCTCTCGAAGGCCAACAGCCGCTTTTTCCGGCATAACAAGGTCGATGACCTCGAGCGCAAGCTGAAGCGATACGAGGGCAAGAAGCTGGTCATGATCGAGGGCGTCTACTCGATGGACGGCGACGTTGCGCTCGTGCCCGACATCGTGGAGGTCTGTCAGCGCTACGGGGCCCGCATTCTGATCGACGAGGCACACTCCACCTTCATCTATGGAGAAAACGGTCGTGGCGTGGCCGAGCACTTCGGGCATGATGACGAGATCGACATACACGTCGGTACGTTCTCCAAGAGCCTGGGTGGCCAGGGCGGATTCGTCGCCGGGTCTCAGAAGTTGATCAATTATCTCCGCGGATTTTCGCGGTCCCGAACCTTCTCTTGTGGGCTATCACCTGTTGTGGCCGCGGGAATCTTGAAGGCGCTGGAACTTTTCTTGGAGGAACCCGAGCTGAGGACCAAACTCTGGGACAACGTCGAGTTCATGCAGAAACGCCTTCGCGACTCCGGCGTCTCGGTTGGAGACTCCGAGTCGCAGGTGATTCCGATTATGATACGGGATGACGCGCGAGTCTTCCAAATCGGTGAGGCACTCATGCACGAGGGGGTTTACCTGAACCCGGTCAAGTATCCCGCCGTGGGGAAGCACAAATCTCGCTTCCGGATGTCGATCTCCGCCGCTCACTCCCGTGAGGAACTGGAAGAAGGAGCTCGGATCATCACAAGCGTACTGCAAAGGTATGGCATATGCCCGACGGCCGAGGCCGCTATTACTTCAACCATGGGCTGAGCTGCCTCTTTGAGATGCCGACGTCCGATGCACGGCGGCTGGTCGCATCGGACCTCCAACCCCTCGAAGTCCAGCACGAGCGCAGCGTTCTCTCGGTCACCGTGTTCGACTTTTACGAGGGCGACGCCGGTGCATTCCAGGAAGTGGTGCTCTCCGTGCTGGTGCCACCACTCGTGAAGCCCGGTGATCCACTTCCAAAAGCCGCCCTTTACCCCTTCCTCGTAGCCACGAGTACGGAGACGGGCCGCAGGGAAGGCGTCGACCGCTGGAAGTTGCCGCACCTCGAACGAGACGTCGAGGTCACGTTTACCGAGGCCGAGGGTCACATCTGTGCCACCACGAGCGTCGATGGAGAGCCGATCTTCCAGCTGACGGGCACGAGTCATCTTTTCGAGCCCGCTGAGCTGCTCTTTCACACCTTCGTGTCCGACGCCGGGGGGGTCTATAAGTCGGACATCACCTTGCTCGGCGAGAGCTACAGTGAACACGAGTTCGAGACGGGCTCACTCGTGATCCATCCACACGAGTTGACCGCGGGTCTGACCATAGACGAGATCGCGAGAGCCCCCTTTCGGGAGCAGTGGATGAAGAAGGGTGTGGAGGTCTTCGCCCCCCTCGAAGCCATCTGAAGACGACCCCGCACGGGAAGTCCCATCTGAGCCATGCCACCCGACGCGATATCCCCCGATGACCGCCGTGTCTTTGTCATCTTCAATCCGGCGTCGGGGCGAGGCCGCGGTGCACGCAGGATCGGGCGACACCTTTCACTCCTCGGGAAACACCTACCCGGCTTTACGCACGCGGGCACATCGCGCCCCGGCGAGGAGGGTATTCTCGCGGAGCAGGCGATCGCCGACGGGTTCAACCTCATCGTCGCCGCAGGTGGGGACGGGACCTGGAGTAACGTCGCGGACCGGATCGTGTCGTCGCCCACGGAGAACGTGGCGCTGGGCCTTCTCGCTTCCGGCACCGGAAACGATTTCGCACGCAATTTCGGCGTTTCGATGCGTAAGCCCGACGTGGCCGTCCGGATGCTGGCGAGGGGAGTCGTCCGTAGCGTCGACGTGGGCAGGGTCGTCACGAGTGGGACACCGGTGGGGGATCAGGGCTCACTCGCTGCCTCGGAGGGGCGCCACTTCCTCAATTTGGTTGGATTCGGATTCGACGTCGCGGTCATCGAAGACACGGCTGGTGCCCGATTCCTGAGAGGAGAGTTGTTGTACAAGCTGACTGCCTTGAAGAATCTCTTTTTCTATTCCGGGGTCCCGTTGGTGCTTGAGAGTGATGGACCCCCGGTGGACGGCGAGCAGCTCATGCTCACGATCTCGAACGCGCCCTTCTTCGGAGGCGGTTTCCTGATCGCTCCGGAGGCCGGACTGACCGACGGGCTGTTGCACGCATGTGCCATCGGTAACACGGGGGCCTTCACCCGACTGCGTCTCTTCAACTCGGCGCCCAAGGGGCTGCACGTCCGCTCCCCACAGGTCCAGATGCGCGAGAGCGGCCGCTTTTCAGCCCGCTTCGCCGCGCCACCGAAGTACGAAGTCGATGGGGAGCTCTGGCAGGCCGAGGGAGCCGAGGTGATCGTTGAGACCGTTCCTCGGGCACTCCAGGTGGTGGTCCCAGACTGACGTCTCAGGGTCTCTCGGCCACGCCGAGACACGACCGATCTACGCCGATATGCCGTCCGCGGTAAGGCTGCCCGCGACGAGTATCCAGCGCTCGTCGGCCAGGAGCTCGGCGTCATGCTCGTCGTGGCTCACGAGAACGATAGGCGTCCCGTTGTCACGGGCGAACGCGCGTACCATGGCAGCGATCTCCGAACGAAGGGGCCGGTCGAGCGCCGAGAACGGCTCGTCGAGAAGCAGCATCCGGGGGACCGACAGAAGAGCCCGACCCAACGCCACCCTCTGGCGTTCGCCTCCGGAGAGAAACCGGGGACGCCGGTCGAGCAAGTCGGAGAGAAACAACGACTCGGCGATTCTCTCCACGTCTGCGTGGCCGGCTCCGGCGTAGGCGAGATTTTCTCTGAGTGAAAGGTGAGGGAAAAGCAGGGCGTCCTGCGGCACCCATCCGATCCTCCGCTCCCATGCCGGCGTGTAGACCCCGGAGTCAGAGTCGAGCCAGACCTCGTCGCCGAAGCTCACGCGGCCCTCTGCGCCGGGTTCGAGTCCGGCCAACGCCCGCAGCAGCGTACTCTTGCCCGACCCCGATGGACCCACGATCGCGACGCGGTCGCTCTCGGGTCGCCAGTCGACGTCCAGCTCGATGGCGTCGAGGGGAACACGCACCCGTACGTGAAGCCCCCACGCCTCCACCTCCACCGTGCTCCCCTCAGCAGCCATGGGTGCTCTCCTCAGCGGCCATGGTGGTCTTCTATTCTGCGGCGCTGCCACCTCGTCAGCCTCTCGAATCCGAGGAGGGCAATCAGCGAAAGCATCACGCTGGCGATCACCAGAATCCAGGTGGCCCCCCGGCCCGAGGGTGACTCGAGCAATGAGTAGACCGCAAGGGCGATCGTGCGGGTCTCTCCCTCCATGTTTCCAGCGAGCACCACGGTCGCACCGAACTCCCCCAACGCACGAGCGAACGCGAGAACGGCTCCGGCCGCGATCCCAGGGAGAGCCAGCGGAAGGGAGATGCGACGGAATGTGGGTGCCTTCGGCACGCCCAGCGTCCAAGAGACCTCCTCGAATCGTCGGTCCACGGTATCGAACACGGCCCGGATCGCCATGACGTACAAAGGGAAGCCCACGACCAGCGCCGCCAAAGTCGCTCCCAACAGCGTGAACGGAATCGGCAAGCCCACCGCAGCGAGCAACCCTCCGAGGGCGGACTCCCGGCCCAGCACGCTCAGGAGCAGGAAGCCGGTGACCACGGGAGGGACCACCAAGGGCGCCATGACGATCATCGAAACGAAGCTCTTCCCAAGGAAGTCCCGGCGGGCCAGCAACCAGCCCATCGCGACCGCCGGAACCAGCCCCAGGACGACGGCGCTGAACGCGACGATTAGTGACAAGCGGACCGCCGACCACGGATCCAACCCCGTTGACGCATTCAAGGGGGGAGCAATGGTCTGCGCCACCGCCCCGCCGGCACTCGCTGTCCCGAACCCCGATGCTGAAAGCACGGCCGTTGCCTCCGCGCCACCCAGGAAATCGAGGAAGGCCTCTGCAGCCTCGCGGAATTCGGTCCGGGCCGCGACGGCCCCCGAATACGTGGGCGTAGGAAAGTCCCCACCCTCAAACGCGAAGGCCAGACTCACACGGTCCTCCGCCAACGCGTCCGAGCGATACACGATGCCACCGTCCGCCTCGGCCCTTGCCACCCACTCCAGCGTCCCACGGACGCTGCCGCCGCGAATGACGCGCGGCTCGACCGAGCTCCAGGCGCCTACGCTCTCGAGCGCCGCCCTGGCGTATCGGCCCGCCGGGACGTTCTCTCCGGCCAGGGCGATCCGAGCGAAATCCGCGCGCGCTAAGGAACCGGGGTCGCCGGGCGGATCAGGCGAGCCCGTGGGCACCACGAACACGAGCTGATTCGTCGCCATACTTCGAATGGAGGTGCCGTCTACGCCACCCCGCTCGTCGAGCCATCGCATCCATGAGTCGTCGGCCGAAATGAAAACATCGGCCGGAGCACCCCTGAGAACCTGTGGTGCCAGGCGCGAAGTCGCGTCGAAGCCGAAGCGTACCGGGACCCCTCCCTGAGCGTCCCAGGCTCGGGCTATGACGGGCAACACGTCCTGGAGACTGGATGCCGCCAGCACAACCAACGCCTCCGGTGTTTGCTCGGTCGCCTGTTCCGGCCTCCGGTCGGTCAAGGCGACTGGCCCAACCGGCTCGGTCCCTGGCACACCATTTGCACTGTTTGGCTGCGGCACGAACAACTGGACAGCAGCGACAAAGATGAGCCATTCTGTAGATAGGAGAACTGGCAAGCGACGACCCGCTCTTAGGTCCCCTGCGGGGCCATTCTAACGGGCCCACGGAAGGGGAGTTATTGATCCCTGGAAGTCGCCCAGGTTAGGTACCCGCCCGAATGCCGGCAAGGATGTCGGCCGGGCGCGCATACACGGGAATACTAGAGATGGAAGCCAGCTTGAGGCAGATCAGACCCGGTTTGGCATGACACCAGCTCTTATCATCACTGCGTTCGCCTTGGTCCTGGCCGCCGGATGGGCTCTTTTGCGCTCCCGCAAGAAACCCACCACGGAGGGCGCAGCTATGCGTGGAGCCCATCCCCTGCTGGATCATTCACCGGTGGGCGCGCTCCTCCTCGACCCCTCACTTCGCATCACCTGGGCCAACGAGGCGTTTTGCGTTCTTTTCGGCCTGATTGACAGCGACTTGATCGGGCGCGAGCTGTCGGAGGTCGTTGAGCAGGAGCTGAAGGGCTTGGTCGAGGAGCCGGACGCGGTTGAGGCGGGCCTGTTGGAAGCACACGGGTCCGCGGCAACGGCCTCTCCCTTCGAGTTCTACGTCCGGGCACGGGACGATCGGGGTGAGCGCTGGATCGAACACACATGCCAACTGATCCAGCAGAAGCCACTCGCCGGCGGCCATGTCGCTTATTTCGTGGACGTCACGCCCAGGGACAACCTCGGCCCCGCTCAACAGACCCGGAACGCCCACCTCCTCGAGCTCGACCAGATTCTGCTCACCCTGGCTCGCAGGAGCGGCCGCGACCCTGCAGATGAACCGTCCGTGCTGCGCGCCGTCGCAGAGTCGGCTACCCCCGCATGGACGCGCGACCGATGGGAGCTCTGGTCTCTCAGTGAGGACCGGGCCCGATGGACGCTCGACTATTTGAACTACGCGACGCAAAGACAGAGGGATGCGACGACACCAGCGATCTCAGTGACGCAGACGGGCCCGTATCTTCGAAAGCTCGAGCAGGTCCGTGTGTTGATCACCCCGGACGTCCTGAGTGACTCTGATGGTCCTGTCCTCTTGGGCCAGGGGACGATCGCGCCCGACGCCGCGAGTCGCTTGGATGTCCCCATCCGGGTCCGCGGGAAAGTGGTCGGCGCGTTCGTCATCGCCCATCACGCGGCTCGCCCCTGGACACTGGACGAAAGTCGCTTCGCCGCCTCGATCGGAGACCATATGTCCTTCATCGTGGAAACTGGGCGAGCGAGGGAGGCGGTGGGTGAGTTGAAGGTCCAGGTGCCCACCTCGTTCCCACCTGAAGCATCCAGCAAGATCGATGGTTTCGTCAATCTCGATGAGAACCTCTGTTTCACGTTCCTCAATCCGGCAGTCCTTCAGTGGCTCGAGGAGCGGGAGATAGATGGCGGCGCCCTTGTAGGCTGTACCCTCGACGAGTCGATGAAGGGTGTCAGGGACAGGTCGATTGTTGCCGAGGTTCGTAAGGCGGCACGTGGCGGGGGGCCCGCTCGGCTCCGCCGGCAGTTGGACCGCGACGGGCCGTGGCTCGACCTGTATGTCAATCCCTCGGCGACGGGTGTGTCCGTCACGATCCAAAACAGGGCGCGCCGGAAGGAAAGGGAATCCGAGCGGTCCTTACTCGATTCGGAGACTCGCTTCCGGTCGGTAGTCGAATCGCTGCGTGAGGGGTTGGTCATCACCGACCTAGACGACCGCATCGTGTACGTGAACTCCCGCATCACCGACCTGACGGGCCACCGCCCCGAAGAGCTGGACGGAAAGCAAGCCCAGGATCTGCTGTTCGATACCGCGAACTGGAAAGATCGTGATTCTCGGATGATGGCTCGGCGAGAGAGGAAGCGCACTCGGTACGACGCTCCGCTTCTCGATAAGGACGGCAAGGTTGTTTCGGTAGAAGTGATCTCCACGCCTCTCCGGGATGCGGACGGCGCCGTGACGGGCGTCGTCGACGCGATCACCGCCGTGGAGAGCCAAGAGGGATTGCGGACCGCGACTCTCGCGACCTGAGGGCGAAGGAAACTGAGCGTCGCCGAGGTCGTAATCGAGGCACGCGCCTACGAGCTGGACTCCTTCGGACACGTCAATCACGCCGTTTATCTCAACTATTTCGAGCAAGCCCGCTTCGGGGCCCTGGCCCGTTGTGGCTTTACGTATGACGTACTCGCGCAACGGGGATGGGCGATCCATGTTGTGCGCATCGAGGTGGACTACCTGAGCGCGGTGCTTCTTGGAGACCGGCTGCGGATCAGAACCTGGACGGAGGAGTTCCGCCGCACGAGCATGGTCATGCTCCAGGAGGCCCGGCGAGACCCCCGAGCAGGCGAGTCCGATTCAACGCCGGTGGCGCGAGCTCGCGTCGTGGCCGTGTGGATCGGGGAGAGCCGCCGTCCGATTCGGGTTCCCACGGAGGTCCGTGATGGGCTCGGAAACCTCGAGGCACCTCAAGCCTGAGGGTGTGATCACGCGCTGGACGTAGCTGATTGCACGACGGCTAGAACGAAATGGCATGATGGATCTAGCTAGATGAAAGAGGCGAAGAACGAGATGAACCAGCCGAAGGACGATCGGGAGCGCCTGAAAGACCTACTTCTGGAGCGCTCCGTGCGCCTTGGCGACTTTACGCTCTCGAGCGGAGCCAAGTCGGCGTACTACGTCGACGCTCGGCAAACCACAATGACCGCCGAGGGGCAACGGCTCACCGGCAAGATCGGATACGATCTGATCGACGAGGCCGGCTGGGACGTGACGCACGTGGGGGGCCTGACTCTGGGCGCCGACCCCGTGACCTACGCGATCGCGCACCACAGCATCGCACGTGAGCGCGTGCTCGATGGCTTCACGGTTCGCAAGGAAGCCAAGGGCCATGGAACCGGGCGACAGATCGAAGGAGGCCTCCCTACAGATGCCCGCGTGGTCATCGTGGAGGACGCTGTGACGAGCGGTGCGAGCGCAATCCGAGCGATCGACGCGGTTCGCGAGCACGGGGCCACGATCGCCGGCGTGATCTGTATCGTCGATCGGGAAGAGGGCGGTCGCGCCAAGCTCGACGAGCTCGGGGTACCGTTACTGGCGGCATTTACGGGATCAGAGCTTCTCGATGCTGCGAAAGAGGCGATAGCTGGCACCTCTTAGATGGCACTTTCTCTTTCTATCTGAGGCCCAAAGCCTCACGGAGCTGGGCCGCCGTCATGTTGGTCACGTACACCGGTGAGCCTTGATCGAATTCTCGCGCCCGAGCGAGCGACCCGACCACGACCGGATCGAAGCCGGCGTCCACCACGAGGTCCGACACAATCCGAAGGGCATCCTGGTCGTCGCCCGCGACCGGA
The DNA here is from genome assembly GCA_965219445.1 of Longimicrobiales bacterium. Classification (GTDB taxonomy): domain Bacteria; phylum Gemmatimonadota; class Gemmatimonadetes; order Longimicrobiales; family Gaopeijiaceae; genus UBA822. Next base: position 1,510,140 of record CBDCNQ010000005.1, read on the forward strand.
ATCCCGACCTTTTCTCCCTCACGGTGAGCCTCCCGCTCCACCGACCTGTAGTTGATCGCGTTGAACGCCCGTACGAGGCGGACGCCCGGAACGTATTCGGCCGACGCAACCCCAGCCCCCTTGGCCAATGCCTCCTCCGCCATGGGTCCGTCGCGCCCCGGGTAGGGATTCCCGCAGTCGATGACGACCTTGCCCTGCATCAAGTGGGCGTAGTCCCGGCCCACCTGCGGGAGCGCGGCGTAGGGCACCGCGATGAAAACGACCTCTCCGTAGGCTGCAGCCTGTGCTGGGAGGCCGGCGATCGCGTTGGGGCCTGCCCGCTCGACAAGCTCCGTGAGCTCTTCGGGATGGCGGGAGGAGAAGAGGATGTGGTGTCCGGCCTCCGCCCACTTGAGGCCGACCGCCCCCCCGATATTTCCCGACCCGATGATGCCGATCCTCGAGCCGGCTTGCTGTGCCTCGGACGCCGCAAGCCTTCCTGGTAACAGCGTGGGCGCGAGGACCAATCCGGTCGCCGTCGCCCCCGCCCTCAGAAGAAAATCGCGGCGTGACTGCTTGTTCTCAATCTCCGGTTCCGGTCTGGTCATGCCTGCCTCCTACGTCGATTCCACTGATAGACCCTCCACCGCCAGGCACCGTATCCGTTGGCGGCGGAATGGACAAGTCGCCGGTATCCGTCCCACTTGTTGGCCGGCTCCGTCACAAGAGACCCTCAGAAGTACGTGGCGAACCCCAGTTGGAAGCCCGCCGTTCGGATCGTGGGGTTCCCCACGAAGTCCCGCGTCCAGTGGTAGCGATAGTTGGCACGGAACACCGTGCCCGCAGTCGGGCGAAAGCTGGCTGTGAGGACAATGGCTGACACCTCGTCGAAGATCTTCCGGCCCGTCGAGTCGAATGTACCTGTGTTGTAGTCGATGTGCTCCAGCCGTAGGCCCGCGCTCACCAAAGCGTCGTCGTAGCCAAGGAAAGACGGCCGCCAGACCGGCGCCACGAGATCGAGGTACCCGCCCCACTGTCCTTCCCCGAAGACCTCCTCCATTCCAGGAGGCACGTCCACGGACGTGAGGGCCAGCTCACCCCTGACGGTCAGCATGCCCACGGTCGTCCCCAGGTCCAGGGCGGCAATCCCAAGCCAGCGCCGATCATCCACCTCCTCCCCCTCGACCCGAAATGCATTGTAGTAGCCACCGTAGTACGACAGCCCGACTTCACCCAAACTGCTGTCGTGGAACGCGATGCGCCCCGTGACGGCCGGTGAACCGTTGTTGTCCTCCTCGAGCATCTCCTCGCTCTTGCCGCTGGAGATGTCCGTGCGACCCAGATCATTGTCGACCACGCCGTCCTGGAGCCCGTTGGTAAGGTAGACGTCGTATGAGAACGTGCGCGAGCCGAAGAAGAGCTTTCCGTATGCGCCCCCACCCACCTCCGACAGCGTCGAGGGGACGATATCGGTCGTGACGAGAGGGCGCTCCACAAAGTCCCACCGGGGGCTGTCGTGGTTCTGATTGAAGTAGCCCAGGGGGGGCAGGATCACACCCACCCGCAGGACAAAGGCAGGGTCTAAGATCACGTCGACCAGAGCCGTCTCAAGGGCGATCTCCTCGGTGCCGTGCTCGAACTCGAGCTCGGACAAGAAGCGCACGCGCTGGCTGATGGAGGAGAAAAAGAAGAGGTTGAACCGGCGCAGCTCCATGGAGAAGCCGTCGGTGACACCGTCTTCCACGAAGTAGTTCGTGTTCCCCTCTATGTAGCCCCCGATGGAGGTGGCACTCACGGAGCCGATGAAGGGCCGGTTGTAGATGCCCTCCTGGCCGATGATCGTGTCGGCCTGTCCGGCGGCGTGGCCGGTGATAAAGGCCTGGAGCACGACGCAGAGGAGCCAGCCTCCCTTCCCCCTCACGACGTCCCCCTGTCGACCAGCCAAATAGTGATCGAGTCTCGGTCGTGGCTGACGCGGAAGCGCGTCAGCGGCGCCTCGGCGGGCCCCTGCAGCACCTCCCCCGTAAACGCGAACTCGCTGCCGTGGCAGGGACAGACCAGACGGTCGCCTTCGGGCTCGGGCTGACACTGCCTGTGCGTGCACTCCACCAAGACCGCTGAGTACGCCCCCGGATCGGTCGTCCGCAAATAGACAGGTTTCGGCGTGCGGCTGCTCTCCACCAACACCCCAACGTCTTCGCCCAGAGCGGCGCGGGGCAGGACCAGGCGCCCGGGCTCTTCGGTCGCCCGGACGTACCTTAGGCCCACGCACCCTCCCGACGAGGCTACAAGACACGCACAAGCCGAGACAACGGGGAAGCGGCCCAGAAAGTCGCGCCGATCCATGGGCGCCCTCATCAGAGGGACCTCAAGAAGGTAAGGAGCTGTCCTTGCGAATCCGGCGTCAGCCCGCGGAAGGCGTCTCGGCTGGCCGCACCCTCACCGCCGTGCAGCTCAATGGCGTCCCGAAGCGTGCCGGCCCGTCCGTCATGGAGGTAGAAAGCCTTACCTCCTTGGAAGTTCTGTTGGATCCCGATGCCCCAAAGCGGCGGTGTCCTCCATTCGCTCGTCAGGGCGGATCCCTCCGTGTATCCGTCATCCAAGTCGGGCCCCATGTCGTGAAGGAGCAGGTCCGTGTAGGGATGGAAGACCACTTCGCTCAGAACCGCGATGTCCGAGAGGCCCGTCCTGAGGGTCGGGAAGTGACAGCCGGCACAGCCGATGTCGGTGAAGAGCTGCTCGCCGGCGCGCACGTCGGGGTCGTTCTCGTCCCGGCGGGCCGGGACCCGGAGGGTCTTCAGATAGAACACGACGTTCGCCACCACGCTGGACGCGACCTCGGGGTCCGGTGCGTCGTCCGACGTGCGAGCGCCTTGCAGGGGGTTGAACAGGTCCTCCACAAGAAGATCGCTCGTGACGCCCATGTCCTGCAGGTAGGCCCCCACCGTCTGATGGAGAAGGTTGACCGTCAGCGCCTTCTTGCCGAAGCGGCCGATGTAGCGACCGTCCACCAAGGTGCCCCTGGCGGCGGGACCAGGGCTGGACTGGGCCTCGAGCGCGACCACGTTCTCGATGAGGTCCGATGGTTCGTGGAGCTGTACGCGACCGCTGATGCCGTCTCCGTCCAGGTCGTCCGGATCTGCGACGGCGAGGAGCGTGGCGTCGTCAACAGCATCGAGGAAGCCCAGGCCCGTTACCGCAGGAGGCATGAACGTCGCCACCCCGGTGGCCGCCGCGGGTAAGGTCTCCGGCGGATGGCCCGCGATGGATCGATTCTGGAGTTGCGGACCGCCGAACCCAGGCATCGGATCGAAGCCGTTGACGGTGGACCGGCCGAAACGTCGGAAGTTGAAGGCCGGGTGCCCCTTTCCGTCGCCGACGTGACACTGCTCGCACGACGTTGCGACGAAGATCGGGCCCAAGCCGTCGGAGACCGAGAATCGGCGTCCGAACTCCTCGTCGCCTAGGAGGTGAAGTCGGATCTGGCCCGAGGTGAGGCCCTCGACGGTACCATCGAGGGCCTCGTTGTCGGGCGGAAGACCGGGCGTGACGATATCGCAGGCCGACAGGGCGACGACGAGAACGGGCAGAACGGTGACCCACCCGGCGCGGTGGTGGCCCATCATACTTCCAAGTTTAGGCTAGCCTCAAAGTAGAAAGTTTAGGCTAGGCTAAATTGAGCGCCACGTCAACACGGCTGCGCGAGTCCCACACGCCCGAGGGGTATCCGCTCCAGGTTGGGGTGCGCGACGTAGGCTCCCGGGACCACGTGGTTCACAAGGATGTCAGCACGGCCGCGCGGCCGAGGTTCCGGCCGGACCCCGTGACTAGAGCGACCTTCCCCTCGACGGGCCGAGCGGACGTAGACAGCGTGGGACCGACAAGCGGCAGCGCCATCGCCGCCCCCATTCCGCGTAGAGCCGTCCGTCGTGAAAGCGGTTTCCCTCTGCCGATCTCCATGACTCGACTCCTGTTAGGCCGGCATCGGTCCTCAAGGAAGCTCGATAGCCGGGTTGACGTAGTCGGCCGCGAGGACCCGGTCGGGATCAGGACGCACGCTCAGGTAATCCACATGGTCGGGGATGTTGGACCAACCATGCGGCACACCGGCTGGGATGATGACGACGTCGCCCACCTTCACGTCCTTGCTCTGCACATCACCCACGATTGTTCCGCTGCACGACGGTCCGTTCAGAATGGTCGCCCCACGGCCGCCCGGTGCGGACTGGCGCCCGTTCATGATCTGGCCGCCGGTGACAAGTGTTCCACCGCCCGAGATGATGACGTACGTCTCGGTCTGATAAAAGTGCAGGCCCCCCCTCGCGCCGCTCGGCGGACCATCGGATATTCCGCAAATCCGGGCCGGTGGCAGGGCTGCACCACCACCACCACCGCCACGTCCGGCGCCGCCCGTGGCTCCTCGGTGAATCACGCCCACGGCGAGGTTGAGCTTCCCGATGTCCCGGCTGATGATCTGCCGATCGGTCCCTGGAAGGGCATTCACCACCTGGACCTGCTCCGCAGTGATGTAGGTGGCAGACATGAGAGTCTGGGCAGTCACGCCGACGGGCAGCGCGAGAAGCGGTAAGACAAGCGTTGACCACGCTAGCGTTCTCATCGAACCCTCCTTGCTGAGTGGGAGGCCCAAGCTACGGGGCATGAGAAGGCGGGTCAAACGGGTGAGCTGAGACGCGTTCGGGGCGGTGGTGAGCAAGCTGTGGTTTCCTTGCTCACCAACCGTGTTGGTCGTACCCTGACTTCAGCGATCGCCTTCTCACTGAGCCGTACGAGCTGCCCCCAAAGATGCCAGCACTGAGGAAGTTCCTCGACGAGATCCGCCACCCCTCCCTGTGGCAGGTGCTAGGTGTTTACCTAGCCGGTGGATGGGCGGTCTTCACGGTGATCCTCGACGTGTCCGAAGCGCTGCTGCTCCCGACGTGGGTCGTCCGGTACTCGCTAGCGCTACTGCTCGTCGGGCTGCCGATCACCCTCGTCACGTCGCACGTGCAGCAAGGGCTCTCGAAACGTGGCGTCGTGCCGCACAAGGGTATCCGACGCCTCTTCACGTGGCGGAACGCGCTCGTCAGTGGCGTGCTGGCTTTCGCGGCACTGGGGTTCGTTACGGCCGTGCGGATCGTGATGCCCGCCGCGCCGCCACAGCTTCCCGCGGGGAGTGCCGTGCCGCAGCTAGCGATCTTCCCAGCCACGGTCCGAGGGGGCGCCGACCCGGTCCTGCACGAGGGAATCGTAGACCTGCTACGTGGGAAGCTGGCAGTGATCTCCAACCTGCAGATCGTCGACCCCGGGACCGTGATCAAAGCCGCCGGCATGCAGTCGCAGGAGGTGGTGGTCGATGTGGCCCGTGCAGCTACCATCGCCAGCGAGCGTGGCTGGACTCTCTTCATACTCCCGGTAATCACGGCAAGCGGGGGAGAAATCCGCCTCCAGGCGTCTCTCTTCGACGTCGAGTCCACAGAGGAACCGTTGGTCCTCGCCGAATCCGGGGGTGACGCCCTCGAGGTCTTCGCGCATATCGACGAGCTCGCCGTCGATCTCGTTCTCGCACAGTTCGGTCGGGCGAGCGCGCGGCTGGTGCGTTCCGCATTCCAGATGACCACTTCCGTTACCGCCTGGGAGAACTTCCTCCGGGGCGAGCAGGCGATGCGGAACTCACAGCACGATGTGGCGGTCGAGGCGGACAACACGTTCGCGCTGGCGGAACTCCGGACCGCGATCGTCGCTGCCCTCATGGAAACGGACGGATCGTTCACGCATCTCGTGGGATCGGCGCCAAACGCGCTTCCGAGGGCTAGTGCACTCGTTGATCGACTCGACGAGCGTGACAGGGAGTTCCTCGCGGCTTACGAAGCGTTCCGTGCCGGCGAAGGCGACCGCGCCGAGGCGGCGTTCGAGGCTATGCTCATCGAACGGCCCGGAGACGTCGAGGCCCGTTTCTTTCTTGCGCAAACGCTCATGCGACTCAACCCAGCCCGGGGGCGCTCGGTGTTCGAAGCGCGGGCCGTATTCGAGGAGGTGCTGCGAGCCGACCCCGGCTTCACGTGCCCTATATGACCACTCTTACAGCTCGTCGGGAGCGAGCATGACGCGGTAGCCTCAGACAGCCTCAACGCAATGCTTAAAGTGGTCCGCGGCTCGGGAAGACCCAATCATAATGACATGATCAATACCGTCATGCGGGGTGACGATCAAACAGCCGAGGTGCTTTTCGCTCGCTTTGACGCCCGGCCGGCTGCCGTCAACTTGGCGTTTCCGATTCACGTCGCCGCCTGGGGCGGAGACTTTTCCATGGCGGTCAGGCTGGCCCAGGGATACACTCGGTCGGCGAACGCCGATCCGATCCGGCTCGCGGGGCACCTCAACCTCGCACGGCTCTTCGTGGCCCACGGAAGGTGGCGAGCCGCCGACGTCGAGCTCGAACGGGCCGCCGACGTCGACCTCGAGCAGGCACGCATGACACGAGCCGTCCTGGTGACCTTGCCTTTCCTATCCATCCCGCGCGACGACCTCGTGAGTGTGATGGAGGAGCTGCAGCGCTGGGCACCCTCAGTCCCGGAACAGGGATCACCGCCAGAACGCGCGTACGATCAGCACGCTCGCCTCTATTTCATGGGTTTGCTGGCCTCGAAGTTGGGCGACGAGACGGGGGCTCTGGAATACGCGGACGCGATCGAGGAACTCGGCGACGTTGCCGGGACCGCGGTACCTGGAGAGCTGGCGACAACGCTTCGGGCGGATGTCGCGTGGCGGCAGGGGAGCTCTCCTGCAGACGTTCTGCGCGCTCTCGAGCCCCTGCGCGGACAGGTCCCCGCGGTCCTCTGGGATCACCCGGCTTTCGGACAGGAGCACGCTCGGTATGTGCGGGCTTCGGCCCTCCACCGGGCCGGAGAGGACGCTGAGGCGCTTCGATGGCTCGAAGACACGTTCACCCTCACTCCTGGCACGGTGTACTACTTGGCTCCTACCCGGTACCTAGCGGCCCAAGTGCTGGATGCCTCCGGTCGGGGCGAGCAGGCAGGCGAAGCCCGCGCAACGTACCGCGAACTTTGGGCGGATGCCGACGGGGGGATTTCGTTGCCCGGAGGCTGAAATCCTCCCCGTCGGACCTGTATTGAACGGGCGGCCGGCGCCTAGTTACCGTTCAGACGGATGAACTTCTGGATCCGGTGGCCGGTCTGCACCTCGCCGGTGTAGAGATTTCCCTGGGAATCGAAACCCATGTAGTGGAGCCAATCGAAATGGCCGGGTTGTTTTCCACCCGTACCCCAGGAGTAAACAGGCTCGAGCGTCGCCCTATCCAGAGCCCACACCTTGTTGTTGGTACCGTCGGGCACGTAAAGGAACCGCTGCTCGGTATCGAGCGGGTCGAACTCGGCGCCCCACGTGGATCCGGGCCCGTACGTCTGCGGAGCGAGTTCGTTCTCCATGATGTAGGTCCCGTCCAACTCGAAGACCTGGAAGCGGTTGCTGGGACGGTCGCTCACGTAGACCCGCCGGTCGTTGGAGATAGCCAATCCGTGGACGGGTGTACGCCACGTGGTTGTTCGGGGAGCGTTCGGGTCCCACGGGCCCGGATTCTCGTCCTTTGGAACTTCACCATAGGCTCCCCAATGTCGTTTGTACTCACCGGTATTCGCATCGAAGACGACCAGCCGCCGATTGCCGTAGCCATCCGCTACGTAGATTTCGTCGGTCTCGGGGTCCACCTCCATGGTGGCGGCTCGGTTGACCGAGTTCGGGTCATTGCTGCCCTGGCTCACACCGACGTCCCCGATCTTAAGCACCAACTCGCCGTCCTGCGTGAACTTCATCATGTGATGGTCGTCGCCTCCGTTCCCGGCGACCCACACGAATCCCTGGTAGTCCACATGAATTCCGTGCTCGCTGTTGAACCACTGGTATTCCCCGCCGGGATCATCGCCGCCCCAGGCTTGGATGACTTCCCCCGCCGGGTTGAACGCCAACACGGGTGGCGCCGTCGTGCAGCAGAGCGATTGGACCGGATCGCTGCCCCACGATTGGTCTCGGGTGGTCATCGGCGGCGTCGAGCCGGCATTCGTACCCTGCACGGTGAACGGCCTGTGGATGATCCAGAGGTTGTCATTGCTGTCGATGGAGGTGCCGGCGACCTGCCCTATGATCCAGTTGTTGGGAAGGGGTTGGGGCCAGAACGGGTCGACCGCGAACTGCGCCACGCCTTCCGGCACCCCGGGGCCCGACGCGTCCGCGGGCATATTGGGCATGGAAGACGCCATCGCGGAAGACGACATCCCGCCGTCGTCCATCCCGCATGCCGATGTGGCGAGGACCATTATCGATGTTACCAAGACTGCGCGAATCCAAGCTTGAGATCGGTTCATTGTTCGTCACCATGCAGAGGAATTTTTCCAAACGAAGCAGGACAAAGTAAGGCGGATATCGCCCCCTGCCAACCGACCGGAGGGATTTTCTGGGGGGCCCCGTTCGGGGCCTCAGTCGAGCAATCGCAGTGGCATCACCAGGCAAAGATAGTCTTCCGCCTCTTCGCCCTCCGCCGGAACCGGCTCGATGGTCGCGGCCCGCTCTGGAGCCTTGAGCGTGATTTTTACCTCGTCGGTGGACATGTACTTCAGCACCTCGAGTAAATACGCCGCATTGAATCCGATTTCGATTCCCTCTCCTTCATACGTCAACTCCAGCTCGTCCTCTCCCTCGCCGAGATCCGGTGTGAGGACGTTCAGATGGACTCGATCGGACTCGAAAGCCATGCGGATCCGGTGCGTTTGGTCGCTCGCAACCACCGCCATACGGCGGACCGCGGATGTCAGCGCACCCTTTGCGACGATCGCAAACTTATCGTTGTCCTTCGGAATTACTTGTTCGTAGTTGGGGTATGTCCCTTCAATGAGCCTGGTATAGACTTCGGTGCCATCCGCCCGAAATCCGAGATGGTTACCGCTCTTGGCGACCTCGAGGGTCTCCTTACTCTCGAAGAGACGCTGAACTTGCTGAAGTGCGATCGGGGGTACTATGAAGTCTTCGCTAGGGGCGCTAGACGAACCCGCAGCGACGCCCTTCCTAGCAAGGCGGTGCCCGTTCGTCGCAACCATACGCATGTGCCCGTCTCTCAACTCCCAAAGCACACCATTGAGGATCGGCCGGCTCTCCTCGGAGGAAACCGCAAACGCGGTGTTCTTGATCAAACCGTGGAGGTCTCCACCTTGAACGCTCCATCCCTGCTCGAAGTCCACCTCCGGCAGTGTGGGAAAGGCATCACTTGGAAGACCATTGAGCTTGAAGTGGCTCTTTCCGCACCTCAATTCGATTTGATCGCCTCGGGTACTCAACTCCACGGGTTGCTCCGCTAATTCCTTCACGATTTCCTGGAGCTTCTTTCCAGGCGCAGTGATGCTCCCTTGCTCCTTCACTTCCGCGGGAACCCATACGCGAACTGCTACATCCAGGTCAGTGCCACTCAACGAAATCCCGTCTTCTCCGGCTTCGAAAAGGATATTCGAGAGAACGGGAAGAGTTGTCTTCGTCGGAATGCTCGCAGAAACGGCGGCAAGCCCCGTATGCAGGTTCTGCCGAGTGATCAAGCAATTCATCGAGCCTCCACGGCGTCCTGGTTATGAACAGTGCCTAAATAGAAAATACTGAGTTATAGAAAAAAACTAGTAGTAGTAGAGAGTGTAAAAATGTTTAGAAACCGGCGTTCGTTAATGGTGGCAAGGAATCCGAATCTTTCCTCTTTTTGTGGAAACGAGAGAATATCAGTATTTCCATCCGAGCATGTGGAAAAGGAGTAAGAAATCCTCGGATTTTCCACACACCGTACATGCTTCAAGCGAGTCACGTCCCTCGTCCAGTCAAGATCCTCTCCCGATTTCTGCACGTACGCCCTCAACCGTTTGGCGGAACTCGGCGTCGACGCTCATCGCGTCCTCGACTTTGCGAATCGAGTGGATTACCGTCGAGTGATCACGGTCCCCGAATAGCTGACCGATGTGTACGAGAGAGTAGTCCAACAGATCTCTGATCAGGTACATGGCAACCTGGCGAGGGACCGTCAAGTCTTTGGTCCTTCGCTTCGAACTGAGAGCTTCTTCGCGGACTTGCCAGCGTGTCGCGACCGCTCTGCGGATGTGTTCGGCACCCAACACGGAGCCGGTGTTCCCCGAGGCACTCCCGAAGCTTCCATGTAGCGCCTTGCGTGCAAGATCCACGGAAATCTCTTGATTCGTAATGGATGAATAGGCCAGTAACTTGATGATCGCCCCTTCGAGTTCGCGGACCGAGGACGTACAAAACTGTGCGATGAAGTCCATCACGTCGTGAGAGACCATGAGTCCGTCGTCGGCGGCCTTCTTGCGTAAGATGGCAACCCGGGTTTCGTAGTCGGGCGACTTAATGTCGGCGACTAGGCCCCACTCGAACCTCGAAATGAGCCTCTCCTCGAGGCCGGGAATCTCCTTGGGAGGCCGATCGCTCGTGAGTACGATCTGCTTTCGGGCATCATAGAGGGCGTTGAACGTATGGAAGAACTCCTCCTGGGTGCGCTCCTTGCCCCTGAGGAACTGAATATCGTCGACGAGCAGGAGGTCCATCTGGCGGTATCGCCGACGGAACTCGGCCGTGGTTCCCTGCTGAATGGCAGTGACGAGGTCGTTGGTGAACTGTTCGCTTGGGACGTAGGCGATCCGCATGGTGGGGTCGGCCAGTAGCACGGCGTTCCCGATCGCGTGCATGAGGTGCGTCTTTCCGAGACCTACACCGCCGTAGAGGAAAAGAGGGTTGTATGTGAGGGCCGGTTGGTCGGCGACGGCATGGCACGCGGCCGTGGCGAGTTGATTGTTGTTTCCCACAACAAATCGCTCGAACGCGTAACGCTCGTTCAGTGACGGGGGAGGTCCGTCCCGGTCGGCCCCAGGTGCCGGCGGGCCGGCTCCAAGTGCGTGCGGGGTGACCTCGATGGTGGGCATCGGGGGCGCCGCGGCCGGGTCGGCGCAACGGAAGGTAAGGGTCAGAGGGCGACCCAGGATCTGCTGAATCACCTCCGAGAGGAGGGGTCCGTACCTATGGCCAATCCACTCGACATGGAATTGGCTCGGTACCTCGACAAGAATCTCCGAGTCGGTGACCCCCACCGCGGAGGTGCCGGCGAGCCACGTGCGGTATGTCTGTCCCTGGAGTCTGTCTCGGGTTGCCTCGAGAACCCGGGACCAGAGCTCGTCGGCCGTGAACTCCATGCGCTCCTAAGGTGAACGTTGACGCTTGCTGACGAATGCGGAATGACGTCGGCTCAAGACGCTAGATTCCGAATGTGGAAAAGTCAATTTCCCCTCTCAGCACGGTGGTCCTTGCCAGTCTCGCCCACCTTGACCGGCGCTCGCACACTCGGATATTTTAATATGCTCTGCATTCTGCTGCGCGGCCTATCCACGTGGCCGTGGGACGACGACCCACTGTACTTCTTCAACTGCCTTCTAGGCGCCGAACGTTATGAAGCCCACATACAGGCCACGGAATCGGAAGCGCTTAAACAAACACGGTTTCCGGGAGCGTATGAAAACTCACGGTGGGCGAAAAACGCTTGCGAGGAGGCGGGCCCGGGGGCGCGGCCGCCTCGCGGTGAAGATCGGGTCGAAGTAATCAGGCTCTAAGTAATCGGATGATGGCAGCCCATTCGGCTGCGGGGACGGGCCTGGGAGGAGGAGGATTTCGCTTACCTCGCTCGGGGCGGATCCGAAAGGCCCGAGACATTCGATCCCTTCTCAGGGACGGATCGAGGAAGAAGACGCCCAGCTTGGACGTCTTCTTTTTATCTTCACCCACGGCGCGCAGCCGTTGGGGCATCATCGTCCCCAAACATCGACATTCCATCGTGGAGCGGAATCGTGTCAAACGACGTCTACGCGAGATCGGCCGAACCCGTGTGCTACCACGACTCAGGGAGCAGGGGCTGGCCTTGGACGTGTTGGTGAGGGCACGACGTGAAGTCTATGGGGTCGGGTATCGCAGACTGAGTGATGAGCTTCAGTCGATGACGGAGGATCTGTGTTCAGACGTGGGATGATCCGAGCCATCCGCTTTTATCAACGAGCCCTCTCTCCGCTCACCGGGCCCTCCTGCCGCTTCACACCCACATGCTCCGAGTTCGCGGTCGGCGCCATCGACCGGTACGGGGCGCTTTCTGGGGGGTGGCTGGCGTTCAAGCGGATCCTGCGCTGTCATCCGTTCGGAGGGCAAGGCTATGACCCGGTTCCCGAAGTCACAGCTACCGAATCGATTGCGGGGGACACGCGCATACAGAACACATACTCCCGGGACGTGCATTCACGTGAGGGCATGAGATAGATGCCGCAAGAAGCACGGTTCCTGCTGGCCATCACGCTGATGATTCTCGTTCTCATCACGACGAACATCTTGTTTCCGCCGGTCCCCCCCCAGGAGGGAGTCGGATCGGAGGGCGATGCACCGGGACAGCTCGACAGTTCTGGGGCCGCTGGTGCACCGAGCATACCGCTGGGAGAGCCGGACACCGGGACGGGAGCGAGCGCGGATCAGCCCGATGCCCCTGCGGGCCAGCCAGGGGCGGTGCCGGGTCCGTTCGACCGGCCTAGGGACCCCGCCGCGGGGGCCCGCGGGGATACGGTCGTCGTCGAGGGCCCTCTGTACCGGCTCGAGTGGAGTACGACTGGGGCCCGGCTGATGTCGGCTCAATTGCTTCAATTTCAATCGTTCGATCAAGAGGGTGTCGTCGAGCTCATCGTCCCCGGAAGCGATGGCGCGTTGGCAATGCAACTTCGGGTCGCCGAGGGCGCACTCGACCTCGGTGCAGAGGCGTTCGAAGTCGAGCCGGCCGATGGTCTGCGACTCATCGAGGGTGATGGGCCTCGGACCCTGACTTTCCGGTATCGGCACCCCTCGGGCGCTCTCACGCTCGAAACCGCCTACACCTTCGAGCCCTCGTCGTACGTCGTTGACGTGCGAACTGAGGTCGTGGGTGCGGATGGTGCGTTGATTCTCACGTCGATGGGCTCGGGGCTCCAGTATAGCGAGCGTAACCGCGCCGAAGAGTCACGGATAATGGGGTACGTTACGAACCACCTGAGTGAGGGGATCGACGATGAGATCCTCAGTCGGGTCGACTCCGACCGCACACTTGAGGGACCCCTCCTGTGGGCTGCACTCAAGAGCAAGTACTTCATCTTCGCGTTCGTCCCGGGCCGCGAAGGCAATGAGGAGTATCTGGGAGGGTTGATCGCGAGCCCCGCTCCGGGCGAAGACCAGGCGGCGATCGCCGTCACTCAGGCTGTGGGCAACAGCGGCGTGTTGGAGCACCGAATCTTTCTCGGGCCACAGGAGCGCGACCTCCTGATCGCGTTCGAGAACGATCTGGAAGAGGCGAACCCGTACGGCTACCGCTGGATGCGGCCGGTCGTCCGACCCGTGGTGGCGGTCGTGTTGTCGATCCTGACCTTTTTGCACACGAATCTGGCCGTCGGGTACGGCTGGGTGCTCATCATCTTCGGCGTCATGATGCGCGTTCTGACCTTCCCGCTGAACCAGAAGGCGATGCGCGCGCAGATGCGGAACATGGCGGTGCAGCCGTTGCTTCAGGAGATCCAGAAGAAGTACAAGGACCAGCCGGAGAAGCTCCAGAAGGAGATGATGAAGCTGTACAAGGACCACGGCTTCAATCCGTTGGCCGGGTGTCTGCCGATGCTTCTTCCGTGGCCCGTGTTGATCACGTTGTTCTTCGTGTTCAGAAACACGATTCAGTTACGTGGGGAGAGCTTTCTTTGGCTGCCGAACCTTGCGGACGCCGACCCGCTCTACGTCCTCCCGATCCTGCTGGGCGTGTCAATGTTCTTCATGCAGTGGATCTCGGTCCGATCCATGCCTGAGCCCAATCCGCAGATGAAGATGATGCTGTGGATCATGCCTATCATGATGACCTTCATCTTCTTCAACTTTGCGTCCGGCCTGAACCTCTACTACGCCACGTCCAATGTGGCGACGATCCCGCAGCAATACTTGATAGCCAAGGAGCGTCAACAGCTCCGGGAGACGACACCGATGCATCAGCCCGCAACGAGCGGTGACTGACGAAGCCTCCAACCGGCCTCCCGAGCTGGCGGTGGACTCCATCGCGGCGTTGGCTACCGCCGCGGGGCCAGGCGCGATCGCTTTGGTGCGTATTTCCGGACCCGAGGCCTTCCAGATCCTCGAGGCCCTCACGTCCGACCAGGACGAGCCAGCCCCGCGGACAGCCAGTGTACGTTCGATAACTGCGGGCGAGGGCGGGGATCTCCTGGACCGGGCGCTCGTGACCACGTTCCCGCGGCCGGACAGCTACACCGGTGAGGACATGGTCGAGATCTCCTGCCACGGCGGTTGGCTGGTGCCCCGGTTGATCCTGGATGCGTGCATTGCGGGAGGGGCTCGCTTGGCCGAGCCGGGTGAGTTCACCCGCCGGGCGGTCCTGTACGGGAAGATGGATCTGGTGCAAGCCGAGGCCGTGCTCGATTTGATCGAAGGGCGGAGTAAGGCCCAGCACGACGCGGCTCTGTTCCAAGTCGAGCGAGGTCTGAGTCGACGGATCGCGGAGCTCCGAGAGCAACTCGTCACCCTCGAGGCGTACCTGGCCCATCACATCGATTTCCCGGAAGAGGACGAAGCGCCCATGCCGGTGGATGCCATCGTGAATGCGGCCGCGGCACTGCGGGAAGCTCTGGAGGAGCTCCTGGAGACCGCGCCGGAGGGGGAGCTCCTCAGGGAGGGGGCCCTGACGGTGCTCGCCGGTCCACCGAACAGCGGTAAGTCTAGTCTGTACAACACTTTACTGGGAGAGGAGCGAGCCATCGTCACCGAGGTACCCGGCACGACCCGGGACGCCCTCGAGGCCGTGATCTCGGTTGGGGGCTTTCCCTTCCGCTTGGTCGACACCGCCGGGCTCCACGATTCGGATGATCGTGTGGAGGAGCTCGGGATCGAGGTGGCGCGTCGGTATCTCGACCGCGCGGATCTCGTGCTTTTCTGCGTAGAATCCCATACGGAGGTGGGGTCGGCCGAGCGGGAGTTCTTGGCGGGGTTGGGGGATGTCCCGACGGTTTTGCTAAGGACCAAGGCCGATTTGGCGTCCGGAGCAGGCGCGTCCCAGGGTCTGGCATCGGGGAATGGCGCCAATGTGAGTGAGAGTGTCGAGCTGTCTGTGGTCGACGGAACCGGGCTGGGACGCCTTCATGCGCTTCTTCCCGAAATGGTCTACGGGGGGCTCGCTCGGACGGGTGTATCTGTGCCCGCGCTTACCCGAGCCCGGCAGTCGGAGGCGGTCCGGAGGGCTCGCGATCATGTGGTGGCGTTCATGACGACGTTGGAGGGGGGTACGCCGGTTGCGGTGGCGTCGGCCCAGCTTCGGCCTGCGGAGACGGCCCTGGAGGAGTTGCTCGGACTGATTTCGACCGACGAGATTCTAGATCGGGTCTTCCGCGAGTTTTGTATTGGCAAGTAGAGTTTTGTGGCAAGGAAGGGACGTCGGCGAGGACGTTGGCACGGGACGGGGATGTACCGTACATGAGCGATTCCGAGTCTGAGTGGCAGCAGCGGGGCTTTCGAGTCCGCGGACGGGTACAGGGGGTCGGTTTCCGATGGTGGACGCGCGGTAGAGCGTCGAAGTTCGGCCTACGGGGTACCGTCGCGAACCGACCTGACGGTACAGTGGAGGTTCACGTGGTCGGGGACATCGAGACGCTCGAAGCCTTTGCCGCCGAGCTGGAGGTCGGTCCGCCGATGGCACGAGTCGAGGGAGTCGACGGCTTTCGGTCGGACGCGAGCCTCCCGACCCATTTTGAGATCATTTAATGCAGCGGGTTTGTGATCCATGACGGATTCTCAATTCAAGAAGCTTTCCTACGATGTGATCGTCGTCGGGGGTGGCCATGCCGGCTCCGAGGCCGCAGCCGCGGCCGCACGGATCGGAGCTAGAACGCTGTTGATCACGCCCGATCTCGCCCGGGTCGGGCAGATGAGCTGTAACCCCGCGATCGGAGGAGTAGCGAAAGGCGTGGTCGCGAGGGAAGTGGACGCGCTGGGTGGAATCATGGGCCGTGCGACCGATGCGGCGCGGATTCAGTTCCGGATGTTGAACCGCTCGAAAGGGCCGGCCGTGTGGAGTCCCCGAGCCCAGTGTGACCGGGGCCTCTATCCCCTGGCTGTGCGAAAGGCGCTCGACCAGGTCCCCGGCCTTTGCCTCCATGGGGACATGGTGACGGGCCTGCTCATGGAGCAGGGTCGGGCGGCCGGAGTGCGGACAGGTGGAGGCCTCGAGTTCCGTGCGCAGGCGGTCGTGGTGACGGCCGGTACGTTCCTGCGAGGCAGGATCCATATTGGGGGCGATGCCAGTGTGGGGGCGGGCCGGGCCGGAGAGGCGCCTTCGGTCGAGTTGGCGGAGGAATTGGAGGCGCGTGGTCTCGAAATCGCCCGGTTCAAGACCGGTACGCCTCCCCGCATCGACGGACGGAGCGTGGATTTCACCCGCACGGAGCGGCAGGACGGTGATCCGCAGGACTTCCGTTTTTCCTCCTATACAAGGGAGAGTATCCCCGAGCAGCGGCCCTGCTGGATCACGTGGACCGGGGCGGGGCTTCGTGAGGTTGTCGAGCGTAGTCTGGACCAGAGCGCTCTCTTTGGAGGCGAGATCTCCGGGCGTGGGCCACGGTACTGTCCCTCGATCGAGGACAAGATCGTCCGGTTTCCGGACGCGCCCCGTCATCAGGTCTTCCTGGAACCGGAGGGGTTGGAGACCACCGAGCTCTATGTGAACGGCCTGTCGACGTCGCTACCTGCCGACGTTCAAGTGGAGTTTCTCCATACGGTTCCCGGCCTCGAGCGTGTGGAAGTGACGAGGGTCGGGTACGCGATCGAATACGATTATTTCCCACCTCACCAACTGAGGCATACCCTGGAGTTGAGGGAATTTCCAGGCCTCTACTTCGCGGGGCAGATCAACGGGACGACCGGGTACGAGGAGGCTGCAGGCCAGGGACTGATGGCGGGGGCGAATGCCGCGCTGAGGGTTCTTGGGCGGGCTCCGTTCGTGCTCGAGCGGGACGAGGCCTATATCGGTGTCTTGATCGACGACCTGATCACCAAGGGGACGGACGAGCCGTACCGTCTGTTCACATCCCGAGCCGAGTTCAGGCTCTTGCTCCGACAGGACAATGCGAGCCGACGCCTCGGCCCCCGAGCCAGAGAAATCGGTCTGCTGACGGAGATGCAGAGCGAGGCGCTCGCCACAATCGAAGAACGAGAGGCTCGAGTCCGAAAGTGGTTCGTCGAAACCGTGATCGATCCGGCGAGCGTCAACCCGTTGCTGCAGGACCGTGGCAGCAGTCCCGTGACGCAGTCTGCGCGAGCGTCCGAGCTCTTAAAGCGTCCGGAAGTACCGGCGAGTGGGCTCGCGAACGCCGGAGGGGCCGCATTCGACCCCATTGCGGATGCGGACGCGCTGGCCGCGGTCGAGATCGAGCTCAAATACGAGGGATATGTACGGCGTGAGGCCGAGCGCGCCCTGAGCCTACGAAGGCAGGCGGACTTCGAGTTGCCCCATGAGCTTCCCTACGAAGGGCTGCTGAGCCTCTCCTCCGAGGCGAGGGAAAAATTGGCGCGGGTCCGTCCCTCCTCTCTTGCGCAGGCAGGCCGGATACCGGGCGTGTCCCCGGCGGATTTACAGAGCCTGATCCTAGAGGTCCGGCGATGGCGCCGGGACGGATCGACGGAGGCGGTGGCGAAGAGCGGTGCCTGACTGTTTCACGTGAAACAGACGGAGGAGTCCCGAGACAGGTTTCACGTGAAACACCCCGCCCCTCGGTCCGGGTGCTCGCGGGAAGCTACCTGGGGATCAGCACCTGTCTGAGCATGGCCGGTTCAGGGGTGCGGTCGAGGTTGAAGTCGAACTCGCTCTCACCCTCCAGAATGACGGAGTCGCCCACTCGCTGCCACAGGGCCCGTGACTCAGGTCCCGCGGGCGACTCTGGCATGAGGACGACGAACGCACCGTCGACCGTGAGTTTCCCGATTTCGCTACTGGATTGCCCGCCCCCCTCCAAAATCGCCGTGTAGCGTCCAGACGGTTGGACCAAGAGTGTGAAGACCGCCCCGAGTGCTGTCAGATCCGTGGACACGTCTGGATTCGCCAGGCTCGTCATCACCATTGAATCGGCCAGCCAGTCACCCACCATGAAGTCGGGGTTCAGGTCCGGATCGGTTGGGTCGCTTCCGCACCCGGTCGCACCAATGGCTACGGCGCCAATAACGCTGAGCACTCGCAACCCGTTTCGTATGTGAACGAGAGGACTTTTCGCGTTCATGACAGTCCATTGGGGGGAGAAGAACATGAAAGGCGACGATGCCAGACAATCGCTCCGCCGCGCCTGAGTTTCGGCAAGCCATCACGCGTCGGCAAGAGGCAGCGGAACATGTCCTTGCGTTTTGCTCCCGCTTGGACGACCGTTTATTCTAGACGCACCCCGAAGGTTCATTCCAACGGTTTGTTCGCATGTCCCGCGTCATCGCCATCGCCAACCAAAAGGGCGGTGTGGGTAAGACCACGACCGCCATTAACCTGGGCGCCGCAATCGCGGTGGCCGAGGCTCGGACGTTGGTCGTCGATCTGGACCCGCAGGGGAACGCCTCGAGTGGACTAGGGCTTTCACCGGGCGACGACGAGCGCGTCACGATCTATGACGTTCTCATGAGTGGTGGGGATGCCAAAGCAGCTGTACGTGCGTCGGTTCAGTTCCCCCTTCTTGACCTCATGCCGAGTACGAGGGACTTGGTGGGTGCGGAGATCGAGCTCGTCGGCGCCTTGAGCCGGGAGACGATTCTTCGCCGAGTCCTGGAGCCGATTCGGTCCGACTACGATTTCATCCTCCTGGACTGTCCGCCCTCACTCGGGCTTCTGACCCTGAATGCTCTTACGGCTTCCGACTCTCTGTTGATTCCGATCCAATGTGAGTTCTATGCCCTGGAGGGTCTCAGTCAGCTGCTCAACACCGTCCGGCTAGTCCAGCGGGCGCTCAATCCGCAACTCGAGATCGAAGGCGTGCTGCTCACGATGTTCGACGGGCGACTCAACCTTGCGAGACAAGTGGCCGCCGAGGCGAAGGAGTATTTCGGAGACCGTGTCTACAAGACATCCATTCCGCGAAATGTTCGGTTAGCCGAGGCCCCGTCCTTCGGGCAGCCGATCCTCCGTTACGACGTTTTGTCCAACGGGGCCCAGAGCTATCTGTCGCTCGCCGAGGAGCTCATGGCGGGTCACGAACCGACGGCGGCGTGATGGCACGGCGGCCCGATGGCGGTGCTCCGTTCCTTCCTACGGAGGATATAGGCGAGTGAGTCTGCCACCGAAGAAGGCACGTCTCGGCAAGGGGCTTGGCGCCTTGCTCGGTGAGTATTTGGACGAGGCCCCGAGGCACGAGGCGCAGCTCGTCGACGTGAAATCGATCGGCCCTAACCCACAACAGCCCCGCAAGACCTTCTCTGCGGAAGAGTTGGCAGAGCTGGCCCAATCCATCGAGGAGAATGGCCTCCTTCAGCCGCTCTTGCTCCGACCGGCTCCGAAGGTCCTGGGTAAATACGAGTTGGTCGCTGGCGAGCGCCGCTTGCGCGCCGTCCAGAAGCTTGGCTGGAAGCAGGTCCCGGCGGTCACCCGGGACGTCGACGATAACACGCTCCTGGTCCTTGCTCTCGTGGAAAACCTTCAGCGCGAGGCGCTGAACCCCATGGAAGAGGCTGAGGGGTACCAGGTTCTCATGGACAAGCACGGACTGAGTCACGGCCAGATCGGGCACTCCGTCGGCAAGAGCCGCTCGACGGTGGCGAATGTGGTCCGCCTTCTTCAGTTGCCGGTGTCGGTGCGTGGGTATGTGGAGTTGGGATCGCTCACGAGCGGACATGCCAGAGCGCTGCTCGCTCTCGACGATGAGAAAAAGATGGTGGGGCTCGCCCGGAAGGCCATCAACGAGGGTTGGTCTGTCCGTGAGATGGAGGGTCATGCCGGGGTCGAATCGGTCAGGAAAACGAAGAAATCGAAGCGGCGCCCGTCCAAGCACCGGGATCCGGTGGTTCGGGCTCTCGAGGAAGATCTGCGGGCAGCGCTCGCGACCAAAGCGAGCGTCCGGCTTCGTCGAGGCGGCTCCGGTGTGATTGAGGTGCCGTTCCGCAATCACGAGGACTTCGAGCGAGTCTTCCAACTGATCACGGGCCGAGAGGCGTCGGAGGTCGTGTCATGAAGGGCCCCGTCATGCGGATCATTTTTGTGCCGGCCACCAGCCAGAGCCGGACGTACGAGGTCTCATACAGGCGCCTGCGCGTGCTCCGCGGTCTCGCCCTCGGCTGCGGCGTGGCGGTGGCGTTCTTGATCGTGACGTGGGCGTACATGGCCTCGCGTGTCGCCCACGTGGCGGAGCTTGAGGCAGAGGTCGCATTGATGCGTGCGGATCGAGAACGGATTCCCGGACTGATGCGCCAGCTCAATACCGTCGAACGTCAGTATTCGGACATTCTTGGTCTCTTTGCTCCCGATGGCGCGGGGGCGCCCTCGGAACTTTGGCTCCCGCCTCCGGGCTCTCTCAGCCGCTCCTCGGGTGGTGACGACGGGCGCGACGGCCAACCCGATAGCTGGCCGCTCGCCGAGCGTGGCTTCGTGACCCGGCGCATCGATGAGGGTGGACAACCCCACCCGGGCCTGGACATCGCAACGCCCACTGGCTCATATATTCGCGCCGCGGGTGCGGGCCGAGTCATCGAGGTCGGCGAGGATTCCACATACGGAAAGTATGTGAGGATCGATCATGACAACGGGTACGAGACCTTGTACGGCCATGCGTCCGATACGTCGGTCGAGCTCGGGGAGGAAGTACGGAAGAACGAGGTAATCGGGCTGAGTGGGTCGACCGGCGAATCGACGGGGCCTCACTTGCACTTCGAGATCCTATTCGAGGGAGAGGAAGTTGATCCTCTCGGGTTGGTACAACAACCATGAATCACAAAGGATTAGGACGATATGGCCAAGCCTCCCCCCACCTCTAACATTCCCCCCGAGGCGGTGATTTCGATCATTGGCGCAGGCATGACCCTGGACGGCGACTCGGAGACAAATGGCTCGCTACGCGTCGAGGGTACGATCCGTGGCAATGTTCGGGCCGGCAAGTCTGTGGTGATCGGCAAGGATGGCCTGGTGGACGGGAGCATCTTCACCCAGGATGCAGTGGTTGCCGGTTGTGTTTCGGGTGGAATTCACGCCGTATCTCGCCTCGAGCTTCTAGCGACCAGTGAAGTTTCGGGCGAAATCGAGGCCCCCAGGATGCAAGTCGAGGAGGGTGCCAAGGTCCAGGGACAGGTAGCAATCGGTGAATCGAGTGGGCCGGGGGCTTTCAAGGCTCCGCGGCCAGAGACCCGGAGTGGCGAAGGAAAAGACGAGTCGGGGACGGAGCCGGCGGATCCAGAACCGGGCGACGCAGACCCAGAGGACCTGGAGGCGCTGCACGCTGAATCGGGGGAGCCTGAGTTGGAGGAGCCGGAAGGGGAGGAACTTGAGGCGGTGCAGCCTGAAGCGGAGGAGCCGGAGTCAGACGAGCTCGAACCCGAGGAACTCGAAGCGGCTCAGCCGGAACGCTCCCGGGATTGATAGGGGACGGGCCCGGACCCGTTGGAGCGGCAGGGCCACCCCGGGATCGGCGATATGCAGGGGCTATTTATCCACAGAACGTGGACAATTGCCTTAATCCATTACGTGACAATGATTTACACCGGATATGACCCGGGCGACACCCCTGCGGGCAGTCGTTTTACGGGTACTTTTCCACATTTCAGCCCGACGACACGGTGAAGATTGAATCCCTTGTCCAATATCTGGACGAGTATCTCTCGATCGACGGGTTCCCCGACTACTCGCCCGCCCAGAACGGCCTTCAGGTGGACGGACCCGCGGAGGTGCAGCGAGCAGCGGTGGCCGTGGACGCCAGCGAGGCAGTGATCCAGGAGGCTGTGTCCCGGGGCGTGGACATCCTGATCGTCCACCACGGGCTCTTTTGGGACGAGCAGGCCAAGATGGTTGGTCCACGTTTCCGAAAGCTCCGAGCCCTGATCGAAGGCAAGGTCGCGCTCTATTCGGCGCACCTGCCCTTGGATGCCCACTCTGAGGTGGGCAACTGTGCAGTACTGTGCCGGGCGTTAGGGTGGAACCCGAAGGAGCGATTCGGAGGCCATCAAGACCATGACATCGGGTGGTGGTGTGAAGTCGATTACGAACGAGATGAACTGGTGGAGCACGTCGGTGAGGTGGTGGGTGGTCCGGTAAGGCTCATCCCCGGCGGCCCCGAGCACGTCTATCGAGTGGGGTTGGTCACCGGCGCCGCTGCGAACCTCATCCCGGAGGCGTTCCGGCAGGGTCTGGATGCGCTCATCACGGGCGAGGGACCTCACCACACATACCACGACGCCATGGAGTATGGGGTAAATGCTTTGTACGCGGGACATTACGCTACCGAGACATGGGGGGTGAGAGCGTTGGGAGCTCATCTGGAGGAGCGATTCGAAGTCCAGCAGGAATTCATCGACAGGCCCACCGGCCTTTAGCCGCCCCACCCGACCTTCTCGGGCACCACCTCTCGGAGCCCTGTGAGCTTGTCCTGGGTACCGCTCCTGGGTACGATCTTCAGACGCTTTCGCTCAACACGTCTGGGAGGCAACTCCATGCTGCATAGGGTCCTGACGGGTCCGGGCCTCATCCTTGCCGCCGTTGGCCTTCTGTCGGCCCAGGACGTTCCGACACCCGAGTCCCATTTCGGCCACCAGATCGGCGCTGAGAAGACTCTGGCCAATTGGACGGAGCTCACGGGGTACTATGAGGTGCTTGCAAACGCGAGCGAGCGAGTGAAGGTCGATACCCTCGGCCTCACGACTATGGGCCAGCCATTCGTGATGGTGACGGTTACGAGCGAGGAAAACCAAGATCGTCTCTCCGAGCTTCACGACATCCAGATGCGGCTCGCGGATCCCCGCCGGGTGTCCGGCGAGGAGGAGCTTCAAGAGCTCATCACTGCGGGGCGCACCGTGGTGCTCATCACGCACGGTATCCACTCGACGGAGGTGGGTGGGTCCCAAAGCGCCGCCCGGCTCCTTTACCGGTTGGCATCTTCGAATGAAGAGCGAGTTCGCGAGATTCTGGACAACGTCATCCTGCTGGACATTCCGTCCCTGAATCCGGACGGGACGGAGTGGGTGGCGGACTGGTACAACGAGTGGCTCGGCACCCGGTACGAGGCTTCGTCCCTTCCCTGGCTCTACCACTACTATGTCGGCCACGACAACAATCGGGATTGGTACGCGTTCACGCAAAAGGAGACGCAGCACACGGTGCTCGGGGCCCATAACGCTTGGCACCCGCAAATCGTGCATGACATTCATCAGATGGGCGGTGGGGGCGCTCGCATCTTCTTTCCGCCCTATATGGATCCGATCGAGCACAATGTCGATCCGGCGATCATCAGTGCCGTGAATATGCTGGGTATGGGGATGGCCGCCGAGCTCACTGCCCAGGGAAAAAGCGGCGTTGTGACCAATGCCATCTATGATGGCTTCTCCCCGGCCCGGGCCTATCAGCATTATCACGGCGGTGCTCGCATTCTGTCGGAGACGGCCTCGGCGGGCATCGCGACCTCCGTATACGTCTCGCCTTCGAGCCTCGAGGGGGGACTAGGGTACGACGCCGCGACTGCTTCCGTGAACTACCCCGATCCGTGGACCGGCGGGGCGTGGGGTCTGCCGGACATAGTCGATTACATGGAAGCTGGAGCGATGGCTCTGCTCAGCAATGCGGCCAAGAATAGAAAATATTGGCTGGAGAACTTCTACCGGATCAACCAGCGAGCGGTGAACGGATGGGACGCGTGGCCCGCCGCGTGGGTCATTCCCGCCGACCAGGACAACGAGACGGGCCTGGCGTACGTGCTACGGATCTTACGAATGGGCGACGTAGAGGTGTACCGCGCACCGCAGGCCTTCGAGGCCGATGGGGAGTCGATGCCGCCCGGCACGTACGTGGTTCCGATGAACCAGCCCTACGCGTCCTTTGCCCAGACGCTCCTGGAGGTGCAGCAGTATCCGGACCTGCGTGAGTATCCCGGCGGTCCACCTCGCCGGCCGTACGATGTGACGGCGCACACGTTGCCACTGCTCATGAACGTTTCGGCCATTGCCGTGGAGGATCTGGATGCGAGCGTGGCCGACATATTCGAGTCTGCGCCGATCGAGACACCTGATTTCGTTTTTCGCTTGCCCGAGGCCCTTCAGGGTGCGGCGGCGCCACGGATCGCTCTTTATAAGTCCTGGCGAGAGCCCATGCAGGCCGGCTGGACGCGCTGGCTTTTCGATCAGTATCAGCTCTCGTACGACACGCTCAGAGACGCCCGTGTTCGGGCCGGAGATCTCGGCCGCGATTACGACGTGATCCTCTTCCAGGGACAGACCCCGGTATCCATCGCCTCGGGTTTTCGGAGTGGGTTCGTTCCCGAACCCTACGTGGGAGGCTTGGGAGGCGAGGGTGAAAGCGCGCTGGACCGCTTCGTACGCGAGGGGGGGCGCATCGTGGCGATCGAGGAGGCGACCGAGTACATGACCAATCTCTTCGACCTCGGTGTCTCGAGCGCCGTGGAGAGGCTCGCAGTGACGAACTTTTACATACCCGGATCGATCCTCGAGATGCGTCCGGAGCCCGGCTACGCGCTGAATGAGGGGCTCCCCGAGTCGCTAGGAGCCTGGTTCTCTCGCGAAAGCAGGGCGTTCGATGTGTCCGATCCCTCCGTTCGGGTCACTGCTCGATTCAGTGCCGGGAACCCCTTGCGGTCCGGCTGGCTGCTCGGACCGGAGCATGTGGCCGGGAAACCTGCGGTCGTCGAGGTTTCGGTCGGTGAGGGCTCGCTCGTGCTATTCGGCTTCCAGCCCAATTACCGTGCACAAACGGTGGCAACGTGGCCGATGTTGTTCAACGCGTTGGCTCCTCCTCCGGATCACCGCCCCGGGCTGGACCTCGGGGATGATGGATGAAGTGCCCGAGTTGCGGTGCGGCTTCCGAGGAGGGACGGTTCTGCTCGAACTGCGGTGCGGCGTTGGCGACGCCACAGTGCCCGACGTGTGGACATCAGCCTCCTGCCGGGGCCCGATTCTGTAATCAATGCGGAAACGAGATTGGCGGCTCTCCGAGCCGTCCCGGGGGCTCAGGAAATCAGGTGGCGTGGTGGATGGCCGGTGCTCTCTCGTTGGGACTGATCTTGGTGTTCGCATATCCCCTGTATGGCCCTGCACGGCAGGCCACGCCCCCGGTCGCCCCACCCCCAGCGACAGGAGCGGCTGGTGTCGATCTGTCGTCGATGACACCGCGTGAGGCGGCGGATCGCCTTTTCAATCGTGTGATGACTGCCGTATCGGCGAATGACTCCACCGAGGTGGCCGGCTTCCTGCCCATGGCCATTCGTGCCCTCGAGCTCGCTGAGCCGTTGGACACCGACGGCAAGTTCCACCTCGTGCTGCTTCGTCTGACGGGCCAGCTCAACGTGGAGGCCCTGGAGGGTGCGCAGGAGATTCTCTCGGAGCAGCCGAACCATCTGCTCGGGTTGGCCATGGCCGGGGACGCGTCACTGGCCATGGGTGACAGCGCCAGTGCCCGCGCGTATTACCAGCGCTGGTTGGATGCGTACGAGACCGAGGCGGAGAAGGATCTCCTCGAGTACCGGGACCACAGTCCGATGTTTTCGCAAATGCAGAGTACGGCCGAGGCACTGGGACGAAACTGAACGACCTGAGCGATCGGGCTCCGTCGTCAACCGAGCCATCCCGCGTCTTCCTTACGGGGGGATCCGGCTTGCTCGGCTCCCA
Organism: Longimicrobiales bacterium; assembly: GCA_965219445.1. Lineage (GTDB taxonomy): Bacteria > Gemmatimonadota > Gemmatimonadetes > Longimicrobiales > Gaopeijiaceae > UBA822. Next base: position 1,536,060 of record CBDCNQ010000005.1, read on the forward strand.
CATCGCCGAGCGCCTACGTGGTGAGGGCCATGAGGTACTGGCCCTGCACCGGCCAGAGTCCGACACCAGTTTCCTGAAAGAGCTCGGTTGCACGCTCTCCGAGGGAGATCTCGGGGACGACCCCAGCGAGTTGGCCGATCGGATCGAGGGATGCCGTTGGGCCGTCCACTGTGCCGCACGCGTTTACAGCGGCAAGGACTGGTCTGCGGTTCAGGCCGTCAACGTCGAAGGCACTCGGAACGCGCTGGAGGCTGCGGCGCGGGCTGGCGTGCGCCACACGGTGCATGTTTCCTCGGTAGCGGTGTATGGTAAGACGTCTGGCCCCATGGACGGGATGGAGCCGCTCGATGGGACCATCCGCTCCGACAACCTCTACGGACGGTCCAAGCGGTTGGCTGAGGAGGTCGCCACCGAAATTCATGAGTCGGGCCGAATGGAAGTGACCATCGTGCGTCCCAGTGCCGTGTACGGCGAGAGGGATCGTCTGTTCGCTCCGAATCTGGCTCGCCTCCTACAGATTCCAGTTGTGCCACTGCTGGGCCGCGGCGACAATACGGTGCCGGTGGTGTACGCTGGAAACGTGGCGGCAGGTGTGGCCTCGGCGCTGGACGGGAGGGGGTCTGGGAGCGCCTTCAATTTGGCCATGGATTATCCTCTGACCCAGCGGGAGCTTCTACAGGGACTCGCCCAGGGGCTCGGCCGGTCCCCGATCTTGGTTTCCTTACCGGCGGCACTCGTACGGGTTGGGGCGCGGTTGGCAGACGGTGCCCGTTTTGTGGTGCCTGGCGTCCACGGGCCGTCTGGAGCGAGGGTAGCGAGACTCGGACTCGGCGATAACCCGTATTCGTCCCAGCGGGCCCGAGATCGGCTCGGTTGGCGACCTCCCGTAACGCACGAGTCCGCCTTAGATAGGACGGGACGGTGGCTACTCGCCGCCTCGACAACGAGGTAACTGAATCGTGACCGAAGACAACGAAAAAGATGGACCCAAGGAGGTTGTTCCGCCTCCCCCATACTCGAAGGAGACGGAGGACGAGCGGTTTCTTCAGTCCACCGTCGCCGAGTTGCAGGAGAGAGGGCTCTTCCGGGGGGGGAAGGAGTCCTGGCGCGTGTTTCGAATCATGGGCGAGTTCGTCGAGGGGTTCGACGAACTCAGCGATCTCGGCCGGTGCGTGTCGGTGTTCGGTTCGGCGCGCATGACCCAGGCCGACCCCGTATATGAGCGCTGCGTCGAGACGGTGCGCCTCCTGGGGGAGGCCGGATACGGGATCATCACCGGGGGTGGCCCCGGGATCATGGAGGCGGCGAATCGCGGCGCCCAGGAGGCCGGCAAGCCGTCAGTAGGGTGCAACATCGAGTTGCCCTTCGAGCAGGGGGTGAACGAGTTTGTCGATATCGGCATCGACTTCCGCTATTTCTTCGTACGGAAGACGATGTTTGTGAAATATGCGGAGGCTTTCGTCATCTTTCCGGGGGGATTCGGTACACTCGACGAGCTGTTCGAAGCGCTGACGCTGATTCAGACCAGGAAAGTCAGGAATTTTCCGGTCGTCATGTTCGACACGAAGTATTGGGCGGGCCTGATGGATTGGATCGGAGGCACGCTGCTTGAGGAGGGTAAGATCTCCAAGGAGGATCTCGACCTGATTTTTCTTACCGATTCCCCCGAAGAGGTGGTTGCCCACGTCGTGTCGTGTCAGCCCCAGCCCAGGCGCTATGGGGCTTAATGGGGTTGTGACCGCCCCCGATCGGCGCTTTCTTTAGGTACCTCCAGGAAAGCCCAACGGGCCCCTCCTCAGACCATCCCAAAGACAGGTATCAGGTGCAGAAGACGCTCATGGAATCCTCCGGGGGCTATGCTCCCGGCAGTAAGGATACCGGTCTGGTCAAGCCCAAAGGGGGCTCGAGCATTCGAGCCCACGAGGGCTTGCAGACTGTGCCCATACGCGCCCGAAAACCGGAGTGGCTGAAAGTCCGGTCGCCAGGGGGATCGGAGTATCTTCGGCTCAAGGGCCTCATGAGAAGCCAGTCACTCCACACGGTGTGTGAGGAGGCGGGTTGTCCCAATATCGGAGAGTGTTGGGAGGCCGGCACAGCCACTTTCATGATCCTCGGAGACGTCTGTACCCGCGCGTGTAAGTACTGCGCAGTAGCCCATGGGCTCCCGACCGAGCTAGACCTCGAGGAGCCCATCCGCGTCGCCGATACGGTGCGTGCCATGGAGCTGGAACACGTGGTGATCACGAGCGTGAATCGGGATGAACTCTCCGACGGGGGTGCCAGCATCTATGCGGAGACCATCAGCCGCATCCACGATGCCGTGCCCGGTTGTTCGGTCGAGGTACTCATTCCGGACTTCAAGGGCGACGAAGACGCGCTCCGGGTCGTCATGAAGGCCGATCCAGCGATTCTTGGACACAATCTGGAGACGGTCGAAAGACTTCACCCGGATGTGCGCCCGGGCGGCCGTTATTGGCGCTCCATCTCCTTCCTCGGGGCGGCCAAGAGGATCGACGCGTCCGTCCTGACGAAAACGGGCCTGATTCTCGGGATGGGTGAGGAAGCCACTGAGATCCGCCAAGCTATGAGCGATCTTCGCGAGGCGGCGGTCGACATCCTCACGTTAGGCCAGTATCTACGGCCGTCGATGCAGCACATTCCCGTCGCGCGCTGGGTGACACCTACCGAGTTCGCGGATTGGAAACGCGTGGGTGAGGAGCACTTCGGATTCAAGCATGTAGAGGCGGGTCCCCTCGTGCGCTCCAGCTATCACGCTAAGGAACAGGCCAGGGAAGTCGAGGCCGGCGCGCCCGGTGTTGAAGGGGATGCTCGAGGAGCCCACGGCGATCCTGGTTTAAACCGGCCCGCTTGCTCCTGACGCCCTCTCCTGCTCCTGACTCGCTCCCCTGCGTCCTTGGGGGCCGTCGACTCCCCAATTTCCGGAGGGCGGTGCGGCAAGCTCCTTGTAACCTTAGGTTGCTTTCCTCCCCTCGAGGCAGGGAGTCGCGCAGGTGGCCGATACCGTATCACGCATCCTGAACATTAAGAAGGAAGAATTGTGAGCAGAGCCAAGTGAGCACGGCTATCGGGGCTCTACTCAGGCGGGCGGTCGACGTCCGGGAGGACGAAGTCGCGGCAGTGGGTTGGTCCTTCGTGTACTTCTTCCTCGTCCTCGCGTCCTACTTCGTTCTGCGTCCCATCCGGGACCAGATGGGGGTAGCGGGCGGGGTGGGGAACCTCGCCTGGCTCTTTAGCGGCACACTCGTGGGGATGCTTCTGCTGCACCCCGTTTTCACATGGCTGGTGTCTCGGTACCCCCGCCGGACCTTCATCTCCTGGATCTACCGGGTCTTCATCCTGATGCTCGTCACGTTCTTCCTGCTCTTCACGGTCGCGGACGCGACGCAGAGCATCTGGGTAGGACGGATATTCTTCATCTGGGTGAGCGTCTTCAACCTGTTCGTCGTATCGGTCTTCTGGTCCTTCATGACCGATACCTATCATCCTTCGCAGGGGAAGCGCCTCTTCGGGTTCATTGCGGCCGGTGGGACGATCGGGGCTGTCACGGGCTCGTCAATCACCGCGATCCTCGTGGGGATCTTGGGACCGATCAACCTCCTGCTCGTGTCTGCAGCTCTCCTCGAGCTCGCGGGACGGTCGGCCCTGGCGTTTGAGCGGCACGAGGGCAAGCTGGCGCGGGTGGTGGCCGAGGCGCCGGAGTTCGAGGCGCCTTCGGCTGTCCCGGTCGACATCGAAACGGAAGAGAAGCAGGACGAGGTCCTCGGTGGCGGCATCCTGGAGGGCGTGGTTGAAGTTGCCCGGTCGCCCTATCTACTTGGACTCGCGGCGCTGATCGCGCTCTTCGCGATCGTCTCGACCTTCCTCTATTTCCACCTGATTGCGATCGTTGCGGATGTCATGGCGGGTGACGACGAGGGTCAGACGCGGCTCTTCGCGGTAATGGAAGTCGTAGTCCAGTCCCTCACCCTCGTCACGCAGGTGTTCCTTACCGGCCGGATCCTCAAGTGGCTCGGTCTGGGGTTGGCGCTGGCCTTCCTCCCCGTGGTCAGCATTGTCGGCTTCGGGATCCTCGCGACTGCGCCGATCCTGATAGTCGTGGTTGTCTTCCAGGTCCTGCGCCGCGCCGGCAATTTCGCGATTCAGCGCCCGGCGCGTGAGGTTCTCTACACCGTGATCCCGCGGACCGACAAGTACAAGGCGAAGAACTTCAATGACACCTTCGTCTACCGCGCCGCCGATCAAGTAGGGGCATGGTCGTACACCGCCATGGGTTGGGTGGGCCTCGGCCTTTCGGGGCTCGCGCTCACGATGCTCCCGGTTTCCGCGGTGTGGCTGTTTGTCGCCTTCTGGCTCGGGAAGAAGCACAAGGAGTACGGTGCTGCTACCACGGTTCCGGCTGCGACCGTGCCGGCCCCTTAGAACCCGCCCCCCCCACCACCCCCGAAGCCGCCTCCGCTGAACCCCCCTCCCCCGCTGAAGCCTGAGCCTCCGCTGCTTCGCGGCTGCGAACTCATCGCACTGCCGACGCGGTGGGACATGCCCGCCAGGTCCGTTACGAAGATCGTCGGTCTGAATCGCCGCCCCCGCGGACCGGAGTACCAGTCTGGACGCTTCTTGTACATGTCCTCGAATGCTCGGGCCCACTTCGTCTCCACCTGGAGCGCCATGGCGTGCGGAAGGTACCGCTCGAACATCTCGGGGGAATCGATCATGCGCTTGAAGTGGTCCGCTTCAACCCGGTCCAGAAACTCTTGAAAACCGAGGACGTGCTCCAATTGGCGGGCGCCCTTTACGGTCCGGACCGGCATGACCATTCCGAATCCGATGATGGGAATGGCCGTGAGGACGGCCACCACGATTACCGCGCCTAGCGGAAAGTAGAAAAGCTCGAAGCTCTCTCCAACGAACACCAAGCCCAGCAGCAGGAACGTGGTCGTCGCGATACCACCGCCCATGTAGGCACTCCGGACCTGGTCCGGGCGATGGTGGTAGAATCCGAGCTTAACAAGTCGGTTGAATATGCCTTCCTTGATGTCCCCCATGTGCTTGTAGAACTCGTGCTCCAGATCGTCGAGGTCCACGACCTTGCGGAGCCCTCCCTCGAATAGCCCGCTCATGAGCTCCCGCTCATGGGGTGTCAGTTCCGACCACTCCTCCGAATCCTTGAGCAGTTCGAACGAATAGGTGTTTCCCTTGAGCCAGGCGACAATGCCCTTTTGCTCTCTTTCCGCAATCTTTAGATAGCCTCGGACGGCGAGGTCTACGATGGACGCCGTGATGTCGCACATATCGGGGCTGTTGTCGATCAGCGTGCCGATTTCGGCAGGTGTCATCCCATCGGGCGGCTCGTATTGAGGGGTAACGGCCAGGCGCGAGGGATCCCGTCCCCGAGCGTTCCAAAGACTGTACATGAGGATCAGGGTCACGATGGGTATGAGGAAGATCCAGTTGGCCCGCAGAAAGCGCACGGTTGAGGCATAAGACGCGGGGCGAGCGATTACACCGGGGGCCCACGCCAGGGAAACGGTCATGCCTTCGCGCGGGGCGAGGAAGTCCGTCATCACGAAATAGAATCCTGATTCTATTTCTGTAGCAGTGGCATTAGTGGTGGTGCTCGAGCCGATCGGACCCGTGTAGACCCGAGCCGCGAGGCCCGTCACTTCAGGAGGCACCTGAACGATGGCGGTGGCAGCCTGAATCGGGATCTCCCATTCATCGCCCGTGACGTTCCAATAGAGCTCGTCGTGGCCGGCCTCGAAGTCACTGTCTTCCGCATCGATAAAGCGAAGGGCATTCTCGACCGAGTATTCGATATGCACCGTTCGAGCCTCGTCGCTAGCGCCGGGTACCCAAATCTTGACCCTCCTGTACTGTCCTTCCCGGCTCTCCTCATATTCGAGGGGCTGTCCACCCTGGTCCGAGACCGAGTTCACGTCCAGATCCAGGTTGAAATTGAATCGCTGGGGAGTCTCGTAGCGAACGGGAATATCACGGAAGACCCCGTTCCAGGATCCGGTGAAGCGGAATCGGATGGCCTCTCTCACCTGAATTCGGCCACTGGGCATCACATTGATCTCAGCGTCGAACTGTTCGATCACGAGCGACCTGGCTTGGCCTGCGACCGGTGAGGCAGTAAAGGGATTACCGAGAAGGAATAGCGCGAACACCAGACTAAGGGGGCTGAGGCATCGTCCCATCATCGTCCGGAGACCTCCCGTAGGGGTCGTCAGCTGAGAAGGGTCAGCTGGCCGTACCGTCAGTGAAGCTCACTTTGGGCACTGCCTTTTCGCCGTCTGGTACCTCGAAGAACTCCCGCTCACGAAAGTTGAAACTACTCGCGATGAGGTTCGAAGGTACCTGATGAATCTTGGTGTTGAAATCTCGCACGACCGCGTTGTAATACCGCCGCGCGTTCTGAATCGAGTCCTCCAATTTGCTGAGCGTGCCCTGGAGATCCCGAAAGCCGTCGGCCGCTTTGAGATCCGGGTAAGCTTCGGCGAGGGCGAACAGCGATTTGAGGGCTCCGGTTAGCATTCCTTCGGCCTGTCCCTTTTGTGCTGGGCTCTGGGCTGACATTGCCGAAGATCGTGCCGCGACGACGGCCTCGAGGGTCTTCTGCTCATGAGCCGCATATCCCTTTACGGTCTCGACCACGTTGGGGATCAGATCGTAGCGACGCTTGAGCTGGACATCGATATCCGCCCATGCCGCATCCGCCTGCTCTCTGAGTTTTACAAGCCCATTATATAGACCAATTCCACCTATAAAGACCACGCCGACGGCGAGTAATGCCCACATGTGAACCTCCGACCGAGTCGGAAAACGTGATGGGACTCCTACAGTGCACAATACGCACAAGCCCCTTGCGAAGTAAATAAATTTCGCTTCGCCCATCGGGGCCTGTACCCTGTGTACACAAGGGCTTTGGGTACTTCGCCACCATCTCCTCGGGCCCTCTCAAGAGGGTTTACCAGCGTTGGTGCCCCATCTAACTTTGCCGAGCCATCCCCCGGGAGCCGAGCGCAGCTCTCCGGGGGTGGGACATCTCATTCTCCGCCCGCCCATTCCTTGGCGATCGGACGACTTTTCGAAAGGGTAAGGCGTGCCAGAAAACAACTTCGACGTACTTATCATAGGCGGAGGACCAGGAGGCTACGTCGCGGCCATCCGTGGAGCACAGCTCGGATTGAAGGTCGCTTGTGTCGAAGCCGACAAGCTCGGGGGTGTTTGTCTCAACATTGGGTGCATTCCCACCAAGGCGCTTCTGACCAGCGCCGCCCTGGTGAATGACGTCAAGACTGCCGGGGCGCACGGCGTCACTTTTACCGGGGCGAACGTCGATCTCGCGCCGGCCCAGAGGCGCAGCAGAGCGATTTCGGAACAGCTGGCAAACGGCGTTGGCCATCTATTCAAGAAGAACAACGTCACACACATCGAGGGACGTGGCCGCCTCTTGGGCGGGGGCGATGTTGAGGTCGAGGCTTTGGACGGCGGTCGGCAGGCATACACGGCCGGGCACGTCATTCTGGCCACCGGATCCCGGCCGCGAGACATCGCAGTCCTACCCATCGATGAGGACCGCATCTGGTCCTCCACCGGGGCTCTTTTTCGAATCGAGGCACCAGAGACGCTGGCGATCGTGGGGGCTGGTGCGGTTGGGATGGAGTTCGCTGATATCTATAACGCCTATGGCAGCAAAGTGACGGTGATTGAAGCGCTCGACCGTATCCTACCGCTCGAAGACGCCGATTCGTCAGCCGCGATTGAGCGGAGCTTAAAGAAGCGCGACGTCGATTTCCACACGGGAGCAGCAGTGGAGGGCGCGAAGGTCGCCAAGCGCTCCGTCACGCTCGAGTTCAAGGACAAGGCGGGCGAGCTGCAGACCCTGAAGGTCCAGCACGTCTTGTCAGCCGTTGGACGCGTACCGAACACGGACGACCTGGGCCTGGATGCCGGCGGGGTCGCACTCGATGATCACGGATTCTTCGTCGTGGACGAGTTCATGCGCACCAGCGCCGCGGGTGTCTACGCCGTCGGTGACTGCGCGGGCAACCAGTTGCTAGCCCACAAGGCCATGCACGAGGGGGTCGTCTGCGTCGAGGCGATCACCGGCCAGGCACATGGCTCCGTCGACTATGAGAACGTTCCGAACTGCACTTACTGCCATCCCGAGGTCGCGTCGGTCGGACTTACGGAGGAGCAGGCCAAGGAACAGGGACTCGAGATCGACATCGGGAAGTTTCCGTGGGTGGGCAACGGTCGCGCGCTGGCCAGCGGCCACTCGGAAGGCTTCGTAAAGGTCATCCGTGGCTCCCAGTACTCCGAGATCCTCGGAGCCCACATCGTAGGCCCCCATGCCACCGAGTTGATCGGAGAGTTCGTGGTGGGGCGCCACCTGGAAGCCACCGTCGAGGAGATGGACCGTGCCATGCACCCGCATCCCACCCTGTCGGAGGCCATCGCCGAGGGTGCTTTATCGACCCTGGGACGGGCGATCCACATCTAGCGGCGCATGACGATCGGAGCCGGATCGAGTCCCTACGGGTCCGCCACGACCCCAGGAGGTGGTGTCACTGCGAACCAGGCCACCGCGTCGACGATACCGCGTGCTGCACGCTCCGGGTTGTTCACGATCACCTGGCGATCCCTCGAGCTCGTGAGGAACCCCGTCTCGAGGATCACCGCTATCGTCATGGGGTGGAGCGCGTGCTCGTACCGACGAAAGTTGAACGCATAGTAGTTTCGCATGCGGCGTGTGACAGTCCCCAGCCGTTTGAGGCCTGTAGCGTCCCCGTAGCTTTGGTCAAGCAGCGCTGCGATTTGGGACGCCCGGCCAGTGGCATCTCGCCGTGGGGCGGCGACCCGATACCCTGATGCGTTGGGGTCGTTACTCCCGTCCGCATGGATGGAGATGAAGAGATGTGCCCGGTAGCTCGGAGGAACGACTGCGGGAAGGATGTCCACTTCATAACCCATCCCCTTGAGCATCGCACCTGCCTGTTGAGCGATCGCGAGGTTCATCTCCCACTCGGCCGTCCCCTTCCACTTCGTGCCATTGTTCCTCAGGCCGCGGAGCTCCTGGGGCGCCTCGTCCGCTTTCCAGTGGCCTGCCTGTAGCCCGATCCGCACTGGTCCTTCGGGTGGCGCCCAGTCGGCGGGCGTGGGGATAGGCCCCGGATAGCGGTTACGTCTCCGACGACGGAAGCTTCTTCTGCGTGGGGAAGGAGGAGCGATCGTCTCCGGCGTGCCTTCCGAGGGTTTGTCTGCTTCGGCGGCCCCCGTCCCTACCGGCTCGTCAACCCAGATCGGTTCCGGTGCAGGTGGGGGCAGAGGCTCCGAGACCAGACCTGAGGCGAAAGGATCCGGAGGGGCGACGACAGGTGGAGCTTCAATCCCGGCATGCATACGGAACGCTGCGAGCGCCGCCACCAAGACGCCCACGTAGGCAAGCCCGAGCAATCTCACATGTCCCTCCCTATGAAATGGTTGCCGGGGAAGTGTTCAGGTGGTGGACGGCCTCCCCGCCGGACGAACTATGCTAGTCGTAAGGGGGTAGCGATGCAACGGATTTCTGTCGACGCCTGATGGAGGGAGGGTGGAGCTTGATGTCGGCTGAGTTTCCAGTTGATGGTGTCGAGCTCACTCTTCTCTTGGTTGTAGAGGACATCGCACGCTCCCTCGTGTTTTACACCGATGTCGTCGGGGCCAAGCTCTTTCGGGAATATGGGGGCACGTCTGCGGTTCTGGAGTTTCAGGGCAGCTGGCTCCTGCTCGTCACTGGGGGCGGTCCAACCGACGACAAGCCGACGGTGACGTTCGCCCCGCCCGCAGACCCGGACCGGGTGAGTTTTCAGCTGACTATGCGAGTCCCCGACTGCCACGCCGCCTACGTCGTCCTGAAGTCACGCGGCGCCGAGTTCTTGACACCCCCTGTGGACCGGGGCGGTGAGATCCGTTGCTTCTTTCGAGATCCCGACGGGCACCTGTTGGAGATCAGCGAGGTGACGTGATGGGATTTCGGGCCACCCTGGGGTCGAAGCGCCTGCGTCGTCTCGATGTGCAGGGATTCGACACGGTGGACGAGGACCTCCTCGCCCGAGTTGCACCGTGGTTGCGTATGGCATTTGGATTTTGCGCGACCCTGGCGATCGTTGGCACCGCGCTTGCTTCGACGCCACTTCTGTTGACCCTTGCCGGGATCGCGTTTGTTGCTGCGTTGTCCCCGGTCCATCCGTTCGACCTGATCTATAATTACGGCGTCCGTTACGCGACGGGAACGCCACATCTTCCGAAACGGGGCCCGCCAAGTCGATTCGCATGCGGGCTTGGCGCTCTCTGGCTGATCGTCACGGTTGGGGCATTCGACGCTTCGTTGACGATGGTCGGCTATGTTCTCGGTTTCACACTGGCTTCGGTAGCCGTTCTGGTAAGCACCCTGGACATCTGTATTCCGTCCATGATCTTCCGGGCCATATTCGGCGCTCCCCTGGCCCGGACAGAGAGCGAGGACGAGTAAGACAGTGAGGTCGCGGGGCCTCCTGTCAATCGCCGGGATCTAGATCGTCTGTATCGATGGTGAGCCCTGAGGCCATGATTTGCGGCGGCCGACGTGATTCGACTAGGCGGAGCTACAGCTCCCTTGAACGAATCACGACCAGCTTCCTGATCTGCATGTCCTCCATCGTATATGGGATTCCCCCCACCCCGAGACCCGACTCTCTCAGACCGGCGAACGGCATCCAATCCACACGGAAAGCGGGGTGATCGTTCACCATCACGGCGGAGGCGTCGAGCCGACGGGAGGCCCGTAGGGCCGTATCGAGATCGCTCGTGAACACCGACGCCTGGAACGCATACGGAAGGGAGTTCGATCGGGCGAGCGCGTCATCGATGTCGTCGTATGGATAGACACATACCACGGGGCCGAATATCTCCAACGTGGAGACCTGAACGTTGCCGGGTGGGTCGTACAGGACGGTGGGCGTGTAGCAGGTTGCGGAGGGGGCTCCGCCGCCGGCGAGCAACTCGCCACCCTGATCGACCGCCTCCCTCACCCACTCTTCTACGCGCTCCACTTCGGCGGGACGGATGAGGGGCCCCACTTCGGTGTCCGGGGAGGTCGGATCGCCCACATTAAGGGCAGTCGCCGCTTGGGCAAGGCGCTCGGCTACATCACGAGCGATGCTTCGGTGGGCAAAGACGCGCTGAACCGAGACGCAGACCTGGCCGGCGTGATAGAATCCCCCCTTGCTGATCAGCGGGAGCACCTGGTCGAGATCGGCGTCTTCGGCCACAAGAACAGGCGCCGCGCCTCCGTGTTCCAAGGCACAGCGAGTGCCGGGAGCGAGCTTGGAGCGCAACATCCAACCTACACGAGCGCTTCCAACGAAGCTGAAGAAACCCACCCTTCGATCCGTGGCCAGCGATCCGGCAACATCCAGATCAGTGGTCATGAGGCCCTGGCACCACTCTTCCGGGAGACCGGCCTCGCGGAGAATTGCGACGAAACGCATCCCTGATAGGGGCGTGGCCTCTGCTGGTTTGACGATGCACGGACACCCGGTTGCGACGGCGGGCCCGACCTGGTGAACGATCAGGTTCAGCGGATGGTTGAAGGCGCTGAAGGCGACGACCACGCCTATGGGCTCGTGCTGGGTGAACGCCAAGCGGTTGGCCGACGCGGCATTGAGCCTCATCGGGATCTCGTTGCCGTGCTGAGTGCGCAGGAATTCTACACACTCATGCACGCCGTCGACGGCGCGATCGACCTCGACGAGCGAGTCCATCAAAGGTTTTCCACCCTCTCGGGCGGCTTCGACCGCGAGCTCCTCTCGTCGCTCCTGCATGAGGGCAGCCGCGCCCCGCAGGACCTCGATCCGATAGGCCGCGCTGAGCCAGGCGTCCTTGTCACGGAAGAGTCGGTAGGCCGTGTCCAGCGCCTTTTCCGCGACCTGCGGTCCTCCGCGCTCGACGGTAGCGATCAGGCTCCGATCGTAGGGCGCATGGACGTCCATGGGCTCGCCGTCCGGCGTTGCGCCGGGCACCATGAGTGGGAACCGCTCGGGCATGCTTCTTTCTCCGGCTATTCGGCTGCCCTCGCGAGGCAAACCACCCCTCCGTCCGTCAGGCTGCTCCTCATCCTGATGAAGTAGGGGCCCGTGCAGGATTCTAAGCTTCGCGGTCGACCGGGGCATCCCCCCCATGGAATTATGGGTGAGAGGGCTCCCGGGAAGGCCTGGCCCATGAAGTGATGCCATGTGGCTCTGTCACGTCAGCGAATCCTTGCCCGGTGGCGAGTGTAATAATTCCCACCCTTCGAGCACTCACGGGAGAGTAGCAGGACGTCCCCGCCGCCCATGAACCAGCGGCTAATCATGCCTCTTTTGAGAAGATGACTCCAATGACAAAGCGCACTATTTATACGGCCGTGCTGGCTCTCCTAGTCGGAAGTTCGACGGCAGTGGCATTAGAGGGACAGACTCGGGAAGAGGGCGCCCCAGCTGTCCAGAACGAACATATTGATGACCGATCCAGGGAGCTCGTCACAGTCGACGTGAGCAACAACAGCTTTTCGGATATGCGGATCTATGTTGTGGAAACCACGCTGGGCCGGCGCTCGCGGCGCCTTGGTTACGTCACGGCGTTGACCAAGGCCCGCTTCGAGATTCCCGACTTCCTCGGGGCGGAGCTGGGCTACGTGGTTCTTGTAGCGGTGGCCCTCGGTTCGGGCGAAGCACAGTCCACCGGAAATCTTCCGACGTGGCCGGGAGCCTTGGTGGATTGGCGTATCGCTTCCACACGGGACCAATCGTTCGCGGCGACTTACTAGGCTGAAGAAATGCCCCCTTCGCCCACTCACTGGCAAGTGACGGAATCCGGTTCATGATCTCGCTGCCGCCGCTGCTGCGGCCATGCTCCCCAGCTTGGTCGGTCACCTGGTGTACGGCGGTGTGCTCGGCCTGGCTTACGCCTGGCTCCGTCACCGCGATGTCGGCTCGGTATGGCGGCGAACACATTCGCGCTCGAGTCGGTCGCCGACCTCGCGTCGGCGATGGCCGACGAGGGAACGTTTGATATCCGTCTCGAGGCAGCCGTCGCCAAGCTCTACAACTCGGAGGTGTTCTGGCAACTTGCGGACGACACGCTACAGATCCGTGGCGGCCGAGGATACGAGACGTCCGAATCCCTCCGCGCCCGGGGTGAGAAGCCTATTCCCGTGGAGCGAATGCTTCGCGACGCGCGCATCAATCGCATCTTCGAGGGAACGACCGAGATCATGCACCTCTTCATCGCCCGTGAAGCGGTGGACACGCATCTCTCGGTCGCGGGTGATCTGATCGATCCGAGGGCTTCGTTTGCGAAAAAGCTCAAGGCGCTCCTGCGTGCCGCGGCGTACTACAGCTGGTGGTACCCTACGCGCTGGATCGGTTGGGGTCTCTGGCCGCAATACGGCGAGTTTGGGAAGCTCGCCAAGCACATGCGCTACGTGAACCGCGCGTCCCGCCGCCTCGCCCGCACGTTGTTTCATGCGATGATGCGGTTCGGTCCCAAGCTTGAAAAGCGGCAGGCAGTACTGGCCCGTTTGGTGGATATCGGTGCTGAGCTGTTTGCGATTGCTGCGACCAACGCCCGTGCCGTGGCAGTGGTGAAGGCCGATGCGTCGAACACCGGGCCGATCGCTGCGGCTGACCTGTTCAGCCGTCAGAGCCGGCGCCGCATCGAGGCGCTGTTCAGCCAGGTCTTCAGGAACGACGACGTGGCCACCTATCGCTTCGCCCAGGATGTGTTGCAGGGCGAGCACCACTGGATTGAGGAGGGGCTTCCCGTGGATCTCTCAGGAACTTAAAGATGCCCTCCCAGCGCCTAACCTAAAGTGCCCACAACACGGAGCATAACAGAACGGTTCTCGAGGCCTGCCACAGCGCGGGTCCCAAGCATGACGTGGCGAGATAGATTGATTGGGTCGCAGAACAGGAGTGAAAGCTATGTGGCCTGATCGCAGGCTGCTCGATCTAATCGGTATTGACTTACCGATCATTCAGGCGCCGCTGGCGGGGGCGAACGGGTCGGCGATGGCGATTGCAGCCAGCGAGGCGGGTGGACTCGGGTCGCTGCCTTGTGCCATGCTCGACCCAGCCAAAGCGCGGGCAGAGATCAGGGTCATACGGCAACGCACGACCAAGCCCTTGAACGTCAACTTCTTGTGTCATTCACCGCCCCAACCGGACCTCGGCCGCGATGCGGCATGGAAGGAGCGGCTGGCAGCGTACTATAACGAGCTTGGTCTGGACGCCTCCGCCTCCGCCCCTGCCGTCAATCGCGCCCCTTTTGACGAGGCAATGTGCGAAATCGTCGAAGAACACGAACCGGAAGTTGTGAGCTTTCATTTCGGGCTACCCGAACAGGCGCTCCTTAGCCGCGTGAAGGCGTCCGGCTGTCTGGTACTCAGCTCTGCGACCACTGTGGAAGAAGCGCGGTGGCTCGAAGACCATGGTTGCGATGCGATTATTGCTCAAGGGTACGAGGCGGGCGGTCATCGTGGGATGTTTCTGACGGACGATATCGCGACGCAGCCGGGAACTTTCGCCCTGGTGCCGCAGGTCGTCGATACGGTCAAGGTGCCGGTGATCGCCGCAGGCGGGATCGCGGATGGGCGGGGTATTGCAGCGGCTTTCGTTCTTGGTGCGGCAGGCGCTCAAATCGGCACCGCTTACCTTTTCACGCCGGAGTCGTTGATCACGGATCTATACCGCGCTGCACTACGCACCGCGCGTGACGATCAAACTGCATTGACCAACGTGTTTTCCGGCAGACCGTCGCGGGGGCTGATGAATCGAGTCATGCGGGAGGTCGGGCCGATGTCGGACCGGGCGCCAGCGTACCCGACAGCTGGCAGGGCCCTGGCGCCGCTGAAAGCAAGAGCGGAGGCGGCAGGGTCCAGCGATTTCTCTTTGCTGTGGTCGGGACAGGCGGCAAGTCTCGGCCGCGAAATCGGCGCCGGCGATCTGACCCGGCAACTAGCCGCGGATGCGGAGCAGCGTCTCAAAGCGATGGCGTCGACAGCGCTTTAGGCCATCTATCTGCTACAATGACGAATGCAGCTCCAACCCACGAGGCCCTCGGCGTGGCCCTCCTTGGCAGGCCGGACGATTAGCCGACCTTCTCGAAAGGCTTACAGTCAGCACTGCTAAGCTGGCTCGGAAATGGCTCGGGGCAACGATTCCAGTGCAGTAGTTTGGCTACGCCCTTCCCCAGCCCTTCGACTGATGCCCGTCTCTTTTCATCAACAAGGTTTCCATCGGGTCCAAACGCCTCATGAGCTTCCCCAATGGCCACCTGATCCGGAATGACGAGCACGCCGATGTTCGAGAGGATGGATCGTAGGTGAACCAGGCCCCGGAGACCGCCCAACCTTCCCGGAGAGGCACTCATGATTGCAGCGACTTTCCCTTCATAAGCGGTTAACGCCTTTTCACCATTGCCTGGTCTGGACACCCAGTCGATGGTGTTCTTCAGCAAGGGAGTGATTGAGCTGTTGTATTCAGGCGCAGCGATCAAAAGGCCGTCGTGTTTGAGCATGATCTCCTTCAACTCGCGAGCATTATCCGGCAGCCCTTCCGCCGCTTCGAGGTCTTGGTCGAACAAGGGCAGTGGATAATCACGAAGATCGACCAAAGTCACCTCGGCTCCAGCGCTGCGAACTCCCTCCGCGGCCACCTTCACTAGCTTGCTGTTATAGGAATCAACGCGGGCACTGCCAGGAAAAGCGAGAACACGTGGTGTGCGATCCATTGGGTCCTCTCCAGTTTTGACTGTTAACCATCATCGCCGCCGTAGGGATAAGAAAACGGAAAACGCTCGTTTCATTTCACATTTCTTATCACCGGGACTAGGGCTGCCGCCCCACAAGGGTCAGGAGATGTCGCGGCGGGTCAGCTCGATGTTCAGGTCGCCTCGGATATAGATCTCGATGAACTCGGGCAGCCACACGTCGTTCGCCATGAGTGTGAACCGCTCGACCAACCTATGCTCGGGCCTGTCGGTGAGGTGAACGATACGCCACCTGTTCAATGGTCGTGATTCGTCGCCGCCAACCGAGTGCTCGACGTGAAACAGAGGCTGTCTCTCGCCGGCGCGAAGAAGGTTCCCGTCGCGACTGGGAAGTTCCGCTGCTCCGATGAAAGTAACCATCTGCTGCGTAGGGTTGAGGCAGACCGGTTCAAGGACCAGCCCATATTCCGTGGGCTCGAGCCAAAGGCGCTGCTGCGATGACCGTACGAAGGATTCGGTTCCCTCAATCGCCGAACGCCGGCCCCAAGCGTGGGCACTCCGCTCCCTTACAACGGAGGGGATGTAGCGATCGGGCCTCCATGCCTTTCGCACCTCCATGTCCCACAGCATGGTGCGGGTGAACGTGAGCGGTTCGCTCGTGCGGTAGTGCTCGGCGAGCACCCGATTGACGTCGACCGGAGGCAGCTCGAGTCGCGTGTTGCTGGGATCGGCCCAGGCCCGCTGAAACTCGGCTTCATGATTAGGCAGTAGCAAACCTGGGTCCTGCGTTCTGTGGTGGATGATTGACGTGTTCACGATTTGTTGTCCTTTCCGTTTACCCAGTATCTGTGGCAACAGATACTGGTCTGAAAAAAAACTACTTCTTTTCCGTTTGTGCCTCCTCCAACAGCTCGCTCAACAATCGGAGCTTACGAACACCAAGGCGACCCAGCTGCTTCCGATGTAACATCATGACAGGTCGATCCAGCTTGTCCACGAGCTTCCTTCCTGTGGTTGTCAGGTTAACCCAAACAACCCGCCGGTCGGCTTCGCAACGAGTCCGCTCAACCAACTCTGCTCGAACCAATCGGTCAAAGAGTCGCGTGATGTCCGGCTCCCGTGTCAACATTCGCTCTGCGACCCGATAAACCTGAAGAGGTTTGGCGTTTCCACGGAGAATTCTAAGGGCATTGTACTGCGGTTCGGAGAGACCGAGCTCTTTGAACAACACCTTGAACTCAAAGAGTAAGGCCTCGTGGGTGCAAAAAAGAGTCAGATAGACTTCTTGCGCGAGCTTTTCCAAACTTAGGTGGTGCTTCCCGCGACGTTGTTTTTCCGTCTTCATGGAGACACTATACCGCTCAACATTATCTGTGTCAACAGATATTTATCAGGCTTTTCATGCCTCGGGGCTCCTGGTGCCGGATGTCGGCCATGTGATCTCCCTCCTTTCATGTGTTCGTTCGTGGGGGAGGCTAAGCCCACGGCAGGAGCACCACGCTGCCGGTGACCTCGTTATCAGCGATCAACCGATGTGCCTCTGCCGCCTCGCTCAACGGAAGCGCACGGTCGAGGATCGGTTTGATGTGGCCGGCGGCGACCAACTCGAGACCGTACTCCAGATCTTCCTTGTCGCTCGCCATCGAGCCGAGCAGCCGCTTCTGCGTGAAGAACACGCTCCTCACATCGAAGGTCGTCTCTGTACCGGCCGTGAACCCGTAGACCACGATGGTGCCCAGGGGACGCGCCGCTTCGATGCTCTTCGGCAGCACGACGCCACCCAAGCTGTCGATCACGACGTCGACCCCCTGACCATCCGTCCACTCCTTGACGCGGGCGACGAAGTCGTCGGTGCTCGTGTCGATCACGAAATCGGCACCGAGCGACCTCGCGAAGTCCGCGTCTTCCTGACTCCGCACCGTTGTCGCAACCCTTGCACCCAGTGCCTTGGCGACCTGTACCTGCATGCTTCCAGCGCCACCCGAGCCGGCGTGGACCAGCACCGTGTCGCCCGACTTCACGCCGCCTACCGTCTTTACTGACCGCACTGCGGTTGCCAAGACCATGGGCAATGTTGCCACGAGCTCCGGCGATAGCCCGGTCTGGTCTTTTACCGTGAACTCGGCCGGAAACTCGACGTACTGAGCGTACGTGCCCGGCCGCCCGAGCCCGGGGAGCGTGAAGCTGGCGGCCGTCCCGGCCGGCCGGATGCCCCACTCGTCCTCGTCGAGCGGGTACCCAGGCACCGGAATGACGGCGTCGCCGATCTCGAAGCCAGTGACGCCGGCACCGATGGCTGCCACTTCACCGGCGGCATCGGTGCCCAGGATGTGTGGCCATGGAAGCTCAGGGGCGATCTCGCCCTGGCGGATGTAGTGATCGAACCGATTCAGGCCGGCAGCGTTCACCTTGATGAGCAGATGACCAGGCTGCGGCTCCGCGACCGGGACTTCAGTGGGCTCGAGCACGTCGGGTCCGCGTGATATCTACGTAAGACGTTGTCGGTAAATACGTTAGCGATTTCAGAGGTATCACGAAATGTCGTGATACCACGAACTATCGTTGCCCTCGGCACGATTTATCGTGATTTTTGTTGCAAAGCCACCCAGGTCTCTAGTGCTGTGTAGCCAAAGTCTCTTTCGCTTTGCTGACCTTGGCGATGATGGATTGTGCAGAGGCGGTCCAGACAAAGGGTGTGGGGTTATCGTTTCTGCGATCGATGTAGTGGTTGATCGCCTCGATTAGTTGGTCCACGCTGGTGACGGCGAGGCGCTTGAGCTGACGAGTCGTGAGTTCGCTGAAGAAGCGCTCGACGAGATTGAGCCAAGAGGATGAAGTGGGAATGAAGTGGAAGTGGACCCGAGGGTGTTTGTCGAGCCACGCCCTGACGGCCGGATGCTTGTGGGTGGCGTAGTTGTCGAGAATCACGTGGATGTCGAGTTCGGAAGCCACGCTGCGCTCGATCTTGCGGAGGAACCGCAGAAACTCCTGATGCCGGTGGCGCGGCAAGCACTCGTGGACGACCTCCCCGGTGGCTACGTCGAGGGCAGCAAAGAGTGTCGTCGTGCCGTGACGTTTGTAGTCATGGGTCATGGTTCCAGCGCGCCCCTTCTTGAGGGGAAGA
The DNA here is from genome assembly GCA_965219445.1 of Longimicrobiales bacterium. Taxonomy (GTDB): domain Bacteria; phylum Gemmatimonadota; class Gemmatimonadetes; order Longimicrobiales; family Gaopeijiaceae; genus UBA822. The sequence continues at coordinate 1,554,976 of CBDCNQ010000005.1, forward strand.
CCTGGCTGGGTGCGGTCGAGGGCTTGGATCTGGCTCTTCTCGTCGAAAGCGAAGACAACGGCCCGCTCCGGGGGATCGACGTAGAGACCCACCACGTCGCGCAACTTTTCAACGAAGTGAGGATCAGTGGACAGCTTGAAGTACTCGATGCGGTGGGGCTGTAGTCCATGAGCCCGCCAGATCCGCGAGATGGTGGTCGGATGGACGCCCACTTCCTTGGCCATGAGACGGCAACTCCAGTGCGTGGCGTCTGCGGGCTTCTCCTCGAGGGTCTTGCGGACGATCTCCGCTTCGTCGTCCGGAGTGATCTTGCGGGGTCGACCCGAGCGTGGTCGGTCCTCGAGCAGCTCTTCAACGCCACCTGCCTCGTACCGGTCGAGCCACTGCGTGACCGTCGGCCTCGATACGCCCACACCTCCCGGCAGATCGCCGACCACGACCGTCCCTCGGCAGAGCAGAGAACGATGTTGGCCCTTTCGACCACGCGTTGCGGTGTGGTCCGTTTGTTCACCAATCGCTCCAAGCGCCTGCGTTCTCCTCGGCGCAACCGAATCCTACGCACTGGAAGTCCCATGCGAGGAATCTACCGCATGTATCTATTAGGCATAAGATTTCTGCTACACTACACTTAGGAGGTTGCATGCCCAGAGAAAGTCTAACCCCGGATCTGATCAACGAGCTCGAGCAGTACCGGCGGATACTCAACAACATCCCGGCGGAGATCGGCGTTCTCGACACCGATGGGCGTTACCTATTCAACACACCGTCCGGAATTCGGGACCCCGGGGTTCGAGAGTGGATGCTCGGCAAGACGAACCACGAGTGGGTGCGGGAGCGCGGTCATCCGATCGAGATCGCGGACAAGCGACAGACGGCCGTCGATCACTGCGTGACTCAAAAGGAGTCGGTGACGTTCGAGGAGATCTGGACCGACAAACAGGGGCGCCGCCTCTACTACGTTCGGACGTTCAGTCCCGTCGAAGACGAAGCCGGGGCGGTAACGCACGTTCTCGGATACGGCCAGCAGATCACACAGCTCAAGAAAGCCGAGGAGGAGCTAAGGACCGCACTGGCCGAGGTCGAGGCGCTCAAAGACCGACTCCACCACGAGAATCAGTATCTCCGTGAGGAACTCCAGGCGGAGTACAACTTCGAGGAGATGGTGGGCGAGTCCGCGGCAATGGCGAACGTGCGTGCCGCGATTGAGACCGTGGCGCCGACGGACGCCAATGTGGTAATCAGCGGGGAAACGGGGACCGGCAAGGAAGTGGTTACGCGGGCGATCCACGCGCTCAGCAGCCGGCGTGATCAGCCGCTCATCAAGGTGAACTGCGCGTCCATCCCGCGCGAGTTGTTCGAGAGTGAGTTCTTCGGTCACGTGAAAGGTGCCTTCACCGGAGCGATCAAGGATCGTGTCGGCCGCTTCCAACTCGCCGACGAGGGGACGCTGTTCCTCGACGAGATCGGCGAGATCCCGCTCGAGATACAGGGCAAGCTACTCCGCGTTCTCCAAGAAGGTGAGTTCGAGCGGGTCGGTGAGGCCAAGACACGCAGGGCCGATGTCCGGATCATCGCCGCCACCAATCGAAATCTCAAAGAGGAGGTCGAGGGTGGCCGCTTCCGCCAGGACCTCTACTATCGACTCAATGTCTTCCCCATCGAGGTGCCGCCTCTTCGCCATCGCGGCGAGGACACCGCGCTCCTCGCGACTCATTACCTCGGACGAGCCGTGCGGAAGCTCAGTCGAGGGCCGCGGTCGCTCACCCCCACGGAGGCCTCGCAGCTTCTGTCCTACGATTGGCCCGGAAATGTACGGGAGTTGCAGAACGTGATCGAGCGGGCTGTAATCACAAATCGTGGCGGCCCGCTCAGCTTCGATCTTCGCTCGTCTGAAGGAAGTGGGCCCGCTACGTCCGGGACCGTAACGGACGCCGAGGTCGGCGTGGTTTCCGAAGCGGAGATGCGACGCCGGGATCGCGACAACTTGCTGAGCGCCCTTGAGCAGACCGACTGGCGGGTCTACGGACCTGCGGGTGCCGCAGCGCTACTCGGGGTCAAGGCCACCACGCTGGCGTCGCGGATCAAGAAACTCGACCTTGGCCGATGATGAGGGCTGACACCTTTGCTTTGCCGCCAGCCGTCGAGTATCGTGAAAACCCACGCCCCGGGAGCCTCAGCTATGCGTCATTTCCAACACGTGATACTCGGGACCGGCCAGGCGACTGGCACCCTACTGGGCACCCTCCTGCATACCGGAGAATCGATCGCCGTCATTGAAGGAGATCGAGTAGGCGGCACCTGCGTGAACACGGGCTGCACCCCCACCAAGGCACTTGTGGCCAGCGCGAAGGTCGCTCACATGGTGCGGCGCGCACCGGAGTACGGCGTCCAGCCAAACGGGGTCGAGATAGACTTCGAAGCCGTTCGGGCGCGCATGAACGCCATTCGCGACAACACGGGGATGGTTTCGCGGATCTCCTCGGCGGAAAGTGTTTCGTTTTTCGAAGACTGGGGCCGCTTCGAGGGTCCGCGGCAGATTCGTGTGGGCGACGAGGTCATCACCTCCGATCGGATCTATATCAACGCCGGAGCACGCCCGAGGGTCCCCGAGATTCCAGGGCTGGAGACGGTTCCATGGCTGGATCACAGCCGACTCCTCGAGCTGACTGAAGTTCCGGAGCACCTGATCATCCTGGGAGGCAGTTACGTCGCTCTCGAATTCAGTCAGATCTTCCGAAGATTCGGAGCGCGGGTCACCGTTCTCGAGCGGGGACCACAACTCGTTTTTCGAGAGGATGCCGACGTAGCGGAGTCCATCAGGGACATTCTCGAACTGGAGGGCATCGACGTCTGTCTGGACTCGAGCGCGGTGCGGGTTGCCCCCGATGGAGCCGGCGTGGCCGTTACGATCTTACAGAGTGGTGAAGAGCGCCTGTTGACCGGCTCACACTTCCTAGTCGCCGTGGGCCGGGTCCCGAACTCGGACTTGCTCAATGCTGAAGCGGCCGGTATCCAGCTCGACGAACGGGGGTTCATCGAGGTCGACGACTTTTGCCAGACCGGCGCGGAGGGTGTTTTCGCCGTGGGCGATATCAACGGCCACGGTGCCTTCACTCATACTTCGGTCAACGACGCCGAGATCGTCCTCGACCAGATGCACGGTGGCACCAGGAGATTGTCAGACCGGATTTCCGTATACGCGCTATTTATCGATCCCGCGCTCGGCCGAGTCGGAATGACCGAAAGGGAGGCGGTCGCGAAGGGTCACAGGGTAATGAAAGCCACGCGCCCGATGTCTCGAATTAGCCGGGCCAAGGAGATGGGAGAGACGCTGGGATTCGCCAAGCTCCTGGTCGACGGCGATACGGATCAGATTCTGGGTGCCGCAATTCTGGGACCCGGCGGTGACGAGATCATCAACATGTTCGCGGCCTACATGTACAGCGGTCTGCCCTGCATGGACTACCGGAAATCAGTGCTCGTTCACCCGACTGTATCTGAACTCATGCCATGGATACTGGACACGCTCGAGCCGGTCCCGTGACGCTACAGGGGGACGTGATCATGACCTTGCAGTCCCTTCGCAGAACTCGAGAGGACCGAGTCGCCAGCTGGATCCGAATAGCGTTGGGAATCCTATTCGTCATGACCGGCGTCATGAAGCTCGTCGTCCCCAGCTTGGGAGCGGCGTTTTCAGGACAGTTGGCAGGGGCTAACATCCCGCTCCAGGAACTGAATCGCTGGCTCGTGCCTTTCATAGAGATCGGCGTCGGCGGTGCGCTGCTGATCGGCTTCTACACGCGAATCGCTACCGTGCTTGTTTTCAGCATCATGATCGTGGGGACCTATGTGCACCTCGTGGTGGACGACCCCTCTCTGTTTCCCCTCCAGCCCGAGGAGCCGATCATTCCGGCCGTCGTGATGATCCTGTCGATCTACATGCTTCTACGGGGAGGGGGTTCCGGAAGCTTGGACCTGAAGGCGTCGGTGGGAGCAGCTTCCTCCTCATCTGCGGAGCCGAGTAGCGACCACTAACCGGTGCTCCAAGCCCACGGCCCCTGCCCTCGGAGCAACGTGACGACGGAGAGGAGTGAACCTTCATGACCCGCGACTTCGAGATGAAGCGTCGTGACGCGAGATACGGGCTCGTGAGCATCTGTGCGGCAGGTGCCCAGGCGTCAGCGATGATCCTCGAGCGGGACGTGTAGCGCCCGAACCCACGATCACAAGGAGTAATAGGCCATGGCGGTTGTGACCGGTGTACTGCGCGAAGGCACGCAAATATCAATCCGGGCCCGCGACTTCACATGGCTCGGCGACGAGCCGACCCGCGCCGGGGGCACGGACACCGGCCCCACACCGTACGAGATCTTGCTGGGAGCCCTTGTGGCCTGCATCGCGATCACGTTGCGGCTCTACGCCGACCACAAGGGTATCCCGCTCGACGAGGTCGGCGTCGAGCTCGAGTACGATCGAGTGCACGCCGACGATTGCGTGGGCTGCGACGAGCGGGCGGATGGCTGGATCGAGCGGATCCAGTCGCGGGTGACCCTCCGCGGAACGTTCGACGAGCCCCAACGCAAGCGGTTGACACAGGTGGCGGAGCGCTGTCCAGTTCATAAAACGCTGGCGAACGGGGTTCGTATCGTCGACTCCGTTGCCTTCGAAGCCCGCTGAGCGGTTGCCAAGAGAGGACCAAGTGGACGCCGATGACCGAGAAGTGACGACGGGGAGCGAGCCCGGTGAACTCCGGCCGACGCTCGTCCTGGTCCATCTCTCGGGGAGCCGTCGGGGGCACTCCCACCGCCTCTCGGGGAACGAGATCAGGATCGGCACCGGGGCCGGGATGGATCTGCGACTGCCCCTCGATACAGAACCCCTTCCCGCGCCTCACCACGCGACCCTGCGCTGTCGGGGCGCCACGTACGAGGTGGTGGCCGAGGGTGATGGCGAGGTTTGGGTCAACGGTGAGCAGGTGAAACGGTTCACCCTCGCCTCGGGGGACGTCCTGGAGATCGGTCGGGACGGCGCGGTGTTGCGCTACCGTATGTACGACGCCGGCGTCGCCCCCTACAAGACGATGACGCAGGTCTTCTCCGACTGCCTCGACTGCGTCCGGAACTCCCATCGGGGTCCCGTGGGGAAGGCAGCCATGGTCCTCACCGACCTCCCCAAGCAGTTAGCGACCGAAACGACTCGTACGTTCCGCGTCGGCGTGCTGACCCTATTAATCCTCCTGGGATTCGGCACCGTGTTGCTGGCGAGCCGGAGTGTGCGGCTCGAGCAGCAGCTCGCCGACGAGATGACCCGGGTGGCGGGACTCGCGGAGCTGCTCGAGCGGACACAGACGCAGGTTCCCACATCCGAAGACCTCGCGGACCTCTTCGCCGAGCTCCAGTCCAGCGTGTCCACGGCAGGAGATCGGCTGGACGCGTTGGAGGAGCGGAGCGGAGCGGAGGCCCGGGTCGTCGGAACCGCTTCCCGCTCGACGGTCTTCGTGCAGGGGAGTTACGGGTTCGTCCAACCCGAGAGCGGGCGTCCCCTGCGCCTGGTCCTGGGTCCAGGCGGCCGGCCCATCAGGAACGCAGCCGGCGAGCCCGCCATCACCTTGGAGGGCGAGGGGCCTCCCCTGGAGGTCTTCCTCACGGGCACGGCCTTCGTGGTCAGTCCGGACGGACTCGTGCTCACGAACAGGCACGTCGCGAGCCCCTGGGAGTTCGACACCGTCGGCAGGGCCATGCTCGCCCAGGGCCTCGAGGGAAGGATGACGCGCTTCGTCGGCTACCTCCCCGGGGTGGCCGGGCGCTTCTATCTGGAGCGGGTCTTGGTGAGCGATGAGGCCGATCTGGCCATGCTGTGCTGCGTCATCAGTGGCGAAGCCGACTACCTACCGCTGGCCGACGGGCCGCCCGAGCCGGGTGAGGCCGTGCTTGTCATCGGCTTCCCCCTTGGGATCCGGGCACTCATGGCCCGCACCAGCCCCGAGTTTGTGGAAGGCCTCGGCGAAGCCGGCATCACGGACTTCTGGGAGGTCGCCGAGCGGCTGTCGCGAGCCGGGTACGTCACGCCGCTGGCGAGTAGGGGCATCGTCGGGCAGGTGACGACGCAGAACGTCGTCTACGACGCCGAAACCACCAGTGGAGGAAGTGGCGGTCCGGTGCTGTCGCTGGACGGCCAGGTGGTAGCGATCAACTCGGCCATCCTCCCGGAGTTCGGGGGCTCGAATCTGGGCGTTCCTGCCGCGCGGGCGCGGGAGCTGTTGTCCGCGGTCAGACAACTTCCATGACGATCTTACCACTGGCCAGGTTCGCGTCCATAGTGGTGTGCGCGTCCCGGAGCTTCTCGAAAGGAAAGTTCGGTCCGAGCTTGAGCCCGAGCTCACCAGATTCGACGAGAGAGACATAATCTTGAAGCTGCGCGGGTGTGATATCGGACGACTCACCGGCGTATGAGGTCAACTTTACGCCGGTTGGCACATCAGCCATTGGGCTAAATTCCGGTAGAACCCACGCACCTCCAAGAATGCCGGTCATGCACACGATCCCGCCTCGTCGTGCCGCCTGCAGTGAATCCCGCAGTGTAGTGGCCCCCACCAATTCGAGGACGCGGTCGAAACCATTTGGGTAGATCGCTCGGGCTTGATCCGCTATGGATCCGTCGTCCACGAGCACGTGAGTGGCTCCTGCCGCTACGAGTTCCTCGGCCTTGGTCGCACTTCTAGTCGTCGCCGCAACCTCGAGACCCGCTGCTCGCGCGAGAGCAATGGTCGCGAAGCCGACGGACGATGTCCCGCCTCGCACGAGGAGGTTCTCGGCACGCTCGATCTCGAGGCCAGTACGGAGCGAGCCATGGACGGTCTGCAGCATCTCGGGCAGCGCTCCGAGGATTTTCCAATCCAGGTCCGTCTCCAATGGGAATACGTGCTGCCGCGGAACGAGGACATACTCGGCGTAGGAGCCGTCGAACTGTCGCCCCATGCCACCCATCATCGCTGCGACTCGAATCCCGTGAGACAGGTCGGAGCCAGGTGCGGAAACCACTTCACCGACGCATTCGATGCCGAGCACACGAGGAAACTGAACGTCGGGCGACTGCCCCCGTCGTGTGAACCATTCTGATCGGTTGAGCCCGAATGCCCTGTTGCGAATCAAGACCCAGCCGTCGCGAGGCTCTGGTCGGCGTATCTCTCGGAGCTCGAGCTTTTCCGGGCCGCCGGGCTCTTCGATCACGAACGCGCGCATTAATTCCATCGCTCGGGGACTGCTACGCCTCCAACCTCTCGAGTTGGTGCTCGAAGTACCCGGACCAGCTCTCGGGTAGTGCGGTTACCGCGATGGCCTTTCTCAAGAGCGCGACGTTCCCCCTCTCGGTCGTGTACAAACTCGTGACGTCGGCGACCGATAACCCGTCGGGATGCTTCGAGAGCAGCTCGAGGGTGTCGCCCGCCTCAACCTCTCCCTCTTCCACCACACGAAAGTAGAATCCGGTCCGCTGACTCTGGAGAAACCGTTTCGGCATGTCGGCCCTGCCGAAGCGAACGCTCAGCTTGAAGCATGGCATGCGCGGCTCGGTCACCCCCAGCAGGGCCGTCCCCACAGTGAACTCGTCGCCGATGCAAATCGATGCTTCGTCCATGCCGTCGACGCTGAAGTTTTCACCGAAATGGCCCCATCCCAACTCCACGTCGGGTAACTCTCCCCGCCAATAGTCATAGTGTTGAGTGGGGTAGACGTAAACCGCCTTGGTTGGTCCGCCGTGGACGGACAGATCGGCCTGCTGGTCCCCGTCTAGATTGTGTCTGCGCACGGCGACCGGGCCGTCTACCGGACTCTTGAAGATGCCGGTGGTGACGGGCTGGTCCCTCCACTGGACGGTCTTGGGAAGACCCACGTTCACGGAAATCAAGGACATCGTCATCGTGCTGCTCCTGGAGCGTCAGGAGTGAGTCGAGAACTGGACCCAACACTGCAGGATGTGACCTTTCAGCGCGAGCCACCAGGGCGGGCATCGAGTGTTCTTTGGGATCGCCTTCATACGCTGGACTTGCGGTGCGTTGCACCCGGGTCTACGGATGTGCGACGATGACCGGAGCCGAAGCCTGATTCGGCTTGATCGACGTCGAGGTGCTTCGGAGCGACTGACCGGGAGACGCGAGAACGCTCGGTACGCCGACCCACCCGCACCGTCTTGCCTCCGCGCCCCTGCAAGCTCACTGTGAGGGGCCTGATCATGCGTCGCAACGCGGCCCACTGTACAGCTTCAACAGCCTTCTAAATCAACCAGAGCCCCGAACAAAATCGATGTCATCTGCGCGACGGCGGCGTGCCCGTCAGAGGAGCCGACAGAAAGGGAGGCAAGTAGCAGCGGACAGTAGCCGACGACGCCCCGCCCGCGATGCCTCGCCCGATTCGCGAGTCCCGTCACCCCACCGCGTGTTCTTGATACCGTTGGCTCTGACGCTGGGTCTCGCCCTTCTCTCGTTCGTGCCCCGTGTGTCGGGCAACCCGATTCTCGCACGCTCTTTCTGGGGTGCGGCCGTCGTGCTGCTCGTATGGCAGGTGGCGCTCTTCCTGCGGCTGAAGGGTGCGTCCGAGGGCCGATCGCTTATCACGGTGTTACGCCCCCAACATTACGTGCAGGCGCTCGTTCAAGTAGCGGTGTTCGCGTACTGGGGCTGGTATTGGCGGCCGGTCTACGACTTCGCCTGGCTCCTCGTGGCTCAGTTGGTGTTCGCCTACGCCTTCGACATGCTCCTGGCCTGGACGCGGCGCGAAAATTATGTGCTCGGCTTCGGGCCATTTCCGATCATCTTCAGCACAAACCTGTTCCTGTGGTTTCGGGACGACTGGTTCTACCTGCAGTTCCTCATGCTCGCGGTCGGGTTCATGGGCAAGGAGTTCGTGCGGTGGCAACGGGAGGGCAAACGGGTACACATCTTCAACCCGTCCGCCTTTTCGCTGGGGCTGTTCTCGCTGGTATTGATTGCCACGAACACGACCCAGCTGACCTGGGGGCAAGAGATCGCCTCGACCCTGACCCTCGCTCCCTACATCTACTCGTTTCTCTTCCTGACCGGCCTGGTGGTCATGTACTTCTTTTCGATCACGCTGGTCGCCGGCTCGGCAGCCATTATGCTGTTCGGCCTGAGCGCCCTGTATGCCGCCGTCACAGGCGTCCCCTACTTCGTCGACTCCGAGATCCCCTCGGCGGTATTCCTCGGACTGCACCTGCTTGTGACCGACCCGTCGACCTCACCGAGAACGCCGTTCGGGAAGAGCATTTTCGGTGGCCTGTACGGTGTGGGTGTCTTCGTCCTCTACGCTCTCCTGGGTGCCATTGGCGCGCCGACCTTCTACGACAAACTCTTGTGCGTACCACTCCTGAATATGAGCGTGCAGGCGATCGACCGCCTGGTGCGTGGCATTCAGACGAGTCCCGGCTGGAGTCGTTGGCGAGTGGACTGGGCTCCGGCGCACGCCAACTTGGCCCACATGGCCGTGTGGATCGTCTTCTTCGGTGCCATGACGGCGATGGGACGGACCGACGGGCGTCATCCCGGTGACAGCCTTCCCTTCTGGCAGCAGTCGTGTGAAGACGGGCGGCGAAATGCGTGTGAACGCCTGATCCAACTGGAGGCCTCGTACTGTGGCGACAACTCGGGATGGGCGTGTAACGAGTTGGGCTATCATCACATGGAGGGCCAGATCATCGGCGCCGACTCCGAGCTCGCGACCGCGTATTTCTCGAGGGCCTGCGAAACCCGGTTTCAGGCCGGATGCGTCAACGTGTTGGAGCCAGCGGGTCCCAGCCGAGCGGACCCACGCGTTATCGACCTCCGACTGCTCTTGCGCGAGGGGGGGCCGAACCTGATGGGTATGGCGGAGCCAGATTTGTACACTCGGGCCTGCCATCATGGTTGGACCTTCGCCTGCGCTGGGGGCGCTCAGTCACTGTGAGCGGAAAGGAGCTAGAGCGGCAGAGCGAAGGTGGACCGCCACCATCCACGGGCGGGATGGCGTTCGTGGCCGTTCTTGTTTTGGCCGTTGCGGCATGGATGGCGTTCCAGCGTCCGCAACCCGAATCGGCGGTCAACGCGGAGCGTTTTTCGGGGTTGACGGACAGTTTTGGGGATCCCGCGGGCCTTCGGTCCGACGCATGGTTTCTCCCGGATGAAGAGCTCCTCGGTTTCGTTGAGGTTCCGGCCGGCCCGTTCTTGATGGGAAGTGATCCAGCTATCGACCGGCTGGCTTTCGACAATGAGTGGTGGCCGGGTGCCAGTCCCCAGGAGACGGTGGATCTTCCGGCGTTCTTCATAGGCAGGTACGAGGTCACGGTGGCGCAGTTCGGGGCGTTCGTCGAGGAAACGGGATACAGGGCTAATGATGAGGCGTTCCGGGCACGTCCGGATCATCCCGTGGCCACCGTTTCCTGGACCGACGCGCTCGCTTATGCCCGATGGCTCGAGACGACCCTTAGGGAATGGCCGGAGACGCCCCCCGAGCTCGGCCGACTGCTCCGCGACGGATGGCGGATCACCCTACCGACCGAAGCCGAATGGGAGAAGGCGGCACGGGGGCTCGACGGGAGGGTCTATCCATGGGGAAATGAGCCGAGACAGGATCGGGCCAACTACGGGAGGCGGAGTACCGCTCCGGTTGGCAGTTTCGCATGTCCGGAATGCCCCTTCGGCCTTCTCGATATGAGTGGCAACGTTTGGGAGTTGACCCGGAGTCCGTACCAGGCCTACCCCTACGACGAGTCGGACGACCGTGAGGGGCTCGACGCGGACGCCCTTTGGGTGATGCGTGGCGGTTCGTTCGACGATTCTGAGCAGAACGTGCGGACGGCGATCCGGGGGGGTGCGGACCCGGGGGTGCGCCGGCCCTCCATCGGGTTTCGCCTGGTGATCACACGGTTTTAATGGGCCGCGGGGGGTGACACCACACTAGGGAATCGCGTGCTCCACTCCCCGTATTTCCAGGATCCGCAACAGCGCCTCCCCGATCTTGTTGTTGGGCGTCGATGCTCCGGCGGTCATCCCCAGATCGAACAAACCCTCGGGCAGCCAGTCGGCGACCACGTCCTCGGGCGTGTCACTCCCGACATCCGGCTTGTGCCGGATCGTCCCGTTCTCCAAGTCGATACATGCCGCGTCCTCGATGTGATACGTGGTCGTGAACTGACGGCAGAGATGGGCGAGGTGATCGGTATTCGATGAGTTGTAGCCGCCTATGACGATCATGACGGCTGGGGGCCCCTCGTCCATCATCGTTTCGATGGCGTCCTGTCGGTCAACCCCGTAGCAGAATCCGAATTCCTGTGCTAGGCGCACAGTGATGTCGCCGAACACTCTCCGATGGCCCTCGGAACGGATGCCCTGGACGAGCGCGGATTGGTATTCGAGATCGATCAGAGGTTGCAGCTGAGACCTCAGACCGAATCCCCGTCTAATGTAAGTTTCTTCCATACTCGTTTGTACGATGCCAGGTCGGTGGCTCCGTTGAGCCACCAATATGAAAGCTAACGGTGGGCGTCGAGGACGCGAAGAACTCGCCGCCTGGCAGGACCGATCCCCCGTCGGTCGGGGTATTGTGGAGTCATGAGCATTCTTGGGCGGCTTGCCCTCCTCTTCGTGATCGTTCCCCTGCTGGAACTTGCACTTCTGATTCAGATGGGCCAGATGGTTGGGTTCTGGCCCACGATTGCGTTGGTGGTCTTCACCGGCGTCACCGGTGCCTGGCTGACGCGCGCGGAAGGACTCCGGACGATATGGAGGCTACGCGATGACGTTGCCAATGGGCGTGTGCCGGGGCAGGCCATCATGGATGGTATGGCCGTGCTCGCGGGCGGTGCGCTTCTCCTCACGCCGGGAATTCTCACCGACCTGCTTGGGTTCGGCCTGCTGGTCCCGGTGACGCGCCACGCCATCCAAAAACGGATCATGGCTCGACTCGAGCGCAGTATCGAAGAGGGCGCAAACCGGGTGAGAGTAGCCGGGGGCGAACTGCCCTTTTAGCCCCGTCCCGGAGCTTATAGCTTTTCCCACCATGAGCGACTCCCCCCCTTTTCTCGCTAGCCTCCTAGACGCTGTCGGCCCCTCCGGATTCGAGATTGGGGCGGCTCGACTTTGGCGAGCGGAGGCGGAGGACTTCACGGACTACGTCAAAACGGACGTCAGCGGGAACACACTCGCCACCGTCAATCCGAATGGTCGGCCACGCGTCATGCTTGCCGGTCATATCGATGAAATCGGCCTCCAAGTCACGCACGTCGACGAGGAGGGGTTCCTCTACATGGATCGAATTGGAGGATGGGATCCCCAAGTACTCGTGGGCCAACGTTTGAGAATATTGGGCTCGGCGGGCGATGTCTGCGGGGTTGTGGGGAAGAAGGCCATTCACCTTCAGAAGGCCGATGAACGCAAGAAGGTCTCGGAGATCAGTAAACTCTGGGTGGACGTCGGGGTGGCATCGCGGGCGGAGGCGACGGAGCTTGGCCTAGGAGTTGGCGACGCGATGGTTATCGACGCGGCGATGGTGAACTTGGCGGGCGACCGAATCGCGAGCCGCGCCATCGATAATCGGATCGGGGCGTATGTCGTGCTCGAGGCCCTGCGGTTGATCTCCGACACGTCACCGATAGCGTCCGCCGTTGCAGTCGCAACGGTACAGGAGGAGATCGGTGGCGGGGCCGGCGGGGGAGCGCGCACCAGTGCTTTCGATCTGGAACCGGACGTAGCTCTCGTGGTCGACGTCACTTTCAGTACCGACGTTCCCGATATTGAGAAGAAGGAGTTGGGGGAGCACCGTCTGGGAGGAGGCCCTGTGTTGAGCCGGGGATCGGCAGTCCACCCTGTGGTTTTCGAGCGCTTGGTGGAGGTAGCGGAGGCGGAAGGAATTCCCCATACGGTTCGAGCTGCGGCGCGGTCTACGAGTACGGATGCAGACTCGATCTACCTGACTCGATCCGGCGTCCCTACTGGGCTCGTGTCTGTGCCGAATCGATACATGCATTCGCCGAATGAGATGGTGAGCCTGTCCGATCTGGAGTTCACGGCTCGTCTGTTGGCTGCTTTCGTGTCGAGTCTCGCCGGAGACACAGACTTCACTCCGCGATGACACTAGGATAGGCTTGGCTTGGCCCCATTTCCTGAACCGGAATGATTCGAATGCTCGAACCGAACAATGTCTTGAGTGAGTTACACGAGCTGAGGAATAATGGATTTCTCTCGGATGCACTCCTGCGCCGGGCCGTCAAGGACATCGCCGCGGCCGACGATCGGTTCGACTGGGTAGGCGTCTACCTCGTGAAGCCCGACGAGAACGTGGTCTGGCTCCACAATTACGTCGGACGACCGACGCCGCACTCCAAGATCCCGGTCGGCGAGGGGGTATGCGGTGCAGCCATTGCGGAGGAGAAGAACTCGAACGTCCCCGACGTGAGTGCGGTGGACGACTACATCGTGTGCGATCCGAGGGTCAAGTCTGAGATGGTCGTCCTGATACGCGGCCCCGATGACATCTTCGGGCTGATCGATATCGACAGTAGGACGGCAGAGGCGTTCACAGACGAGGACAGCGCAGCCGTCCAGGTAGTGGCGGATATGCTCGCCGAACAGTTGGCCCAGGAGCGAAACTGACGGCCCACCCCGTCCACCGACGAAACGAGGCCGCCTAGCGTAGGGTGGGCACTTTCCCCGGGGGTTGGAGAACATATTGCCAGAGCCGCTGACGAAGAAGCTGGGGGATCGCCTTCGAGGCGTTGTGGGAGACGCTTGGGTCATCGCCGACGCGGATCGTCTGCTGGCCTATGAGTCCGACGGGCTGACCGCCTACCGCAGGACGCCGGGCGCGGTCGTCCTCCCTCAGAACACCGATGAAGTCAGCCGTGTGCTGGGCATCCTCTCACGAGAGGGCGTGCCCGTGGTCCCGAGAGGCGCGGGAACAGGACTCTCTGGGGGGGCGCTGGCGGATGGTGAAGCGGTCGTCGTTGGCACGGCGCGGATGACCAGCATGCTCGAACTCGATCCCGACAACCGACTGGCGCGGGTACAACCGGGGATGGTCAACGCGAATCTCACGACGGCCGCGGAGCCCTTTGGGCTTTACTACGCCCCCGATCCCTCATCGCAGAGCGCCTGTACGTTGGGTGGGAACGTAGCAGAGAATTCGGGCGGGCCCCACTGTCTCAAATACGGCGTCACGTCGCGGTATGTGACGGGGCTCACGGTCGTGACCTACGATGGGAACGTCGTAGAACTCGGCGGCTTCGGCAGGGAGCCCGGCGGATACGATCTACTGGGGTTGTTCGTCGGTTCCGAGGGATGTTTCGGAATCGCTACCGAGATCGAGTTGCGGCTTCTTCCGAAGCCAGAGGGAGTGAGCACGCTCTTGGCGATCTTCGACCGATTGGGTGACGCGGGCAGTGCCGTGACGGAGATCATGGCTGAGGGTCTGATGCCGGCAGCTCTGGAAATCATCGATGGAGCCACCATTCGTGCGGTTGAGGCGAGCGTTTTCGCGGCGGGGTACCCGACCGACGCAGAGGCTGCTCTGGTGGTCGAATTCGACGGTGTCGAAGCGGGCCTGGCGGCCGATGCCGAACGGGCGGTGGTCCGGTGCCAGGAGGCCGGTGCCCGAGAGGTCCGAACGGCGGACTCCGCCGAGGAGAGGCTCGCACTCTGGAGAGGCCGAAAGAAGGCCTTCGGGGCCATGGGTCAGATCGCCACCGATCTGATGGTGCAGGACGGGACCGTTCCGCGGAGTAGGCTCACCGAGGTTCTCGGACGGATTTCCGAGATCGGCGTGCGCCACGATCTGATGATTGCCAACGTGTTTCATGCGGGGGACGGAAACCTCCATCCGAACATTCTGTTCGACCGGAGCAATGCTGAGGAGCTCAGCCGGGTCGATCGCGCATCGACGGAAATCATGGCGGTGTGCGTGGAGGCCGGAGGCACGATTACGGGAGAGCATGGCATCGGCGTGGACAAACGACGCTACATGAGCCTGGTGCATGGTCCGGACGAGTTGGACACCATGCGGCGCGTCAAATCCGTCTTCGACCCGCTCGGGCGGATGAACCCCGGCAAGGTCCTTCCCGATCCACCCGACACCGGCGGAGCGGCCCTTTGAATCCATTGGCCGGGCTCCTGTCAAAACGGTTATCCGAGGCGCAGGTGGTCGAGGGCTTCGAAACCGAGCGCTGGGCCGTGTGTGGGCGGGTTCCGCAGGCCGTCGTTTTTCCAGAAAGCGAAGAGCAAGTGGCCCAGGTCCTCTCGCTGTCCAGTGGGGAAGGCTGGCGGTGCGTTCCGGGTGGACGAGGAAGTTGGTTGAACGGAGGGCAGCCTCCTCAGAGCGTCGACGTACTCGTGAGCTCCGAGAGAATGAATGAAGTCTCGGCCTACGAGCCTGCCGACCTATACATCGAGGCCCAGGCGGGAGCCGACTTGGACACACTGGCGCGCCGTACGACCGAGTGCCGGCAGTGGCTTGCACTCGATCCACCGGGTGGAGGCCGGGGTACGCTCGGAGCCATGTTGGCGGTGGGGACCGCCGGACCGCTCCAGGCAGGCTACGGATCCCCCCGGGATCAGGTGTTGGGGGCCACGCTGGTAACCGGGGACGGGCGAGTGCTCGGCCTCGGCGGAAGGGTGGTAAAGAACGTCGCGGGCTTCGATCTGCTCAAGCTGATCACGGGCAGCTGGGGTACATTGGGGATGATCACGAGCGCGACCATGCGGCTGCACCCAGTCCCGGCGATGGATCGATCGCTTCTGTTCAAGGGTGACGATGTGGGGGACGTCGCCGCGCTGGCGTCCCACCTTGCCCAAACGCCGCTCTCGCTCGCGGCGGTCGAGCTGTTGGTGCCCGGGGATGGGGAGTCGGGAGGAGCTGCAGGTGCGTCGAGCCCGTTGGTCGCCGTCCGGATCTTGGAGTCGGTGGACGCGGCGGACGAGACCGAGCGTGTCGTGTCTGAGCGTGCGGGCATGCCGCCTTTTCAGCGGCTGGACGGAGAGAAATCTGCGGCGATTTTCGACAATGTGAGGGCCATGGAGGATGGTGCTGAACTCGTATTGCGTCTGAGCCTTCTTCCGACCCGGCTTCCGGAGTTGGTCGAGATGACTTCTCGACTGAGCAGTCTATTCGATTCGAAGGCGGGCTGGGGGATGCGACTGGCGGCCCACGCCCATACCGGTGTGCTCAGGGTGATGATCGCGAGGGTGAGCCGGTCGGACGGATGGGCCGAGCGGGCCACGGCTGCTCTGGTGGACCTGCGGAGCTCCCTCGAGCCCGAGGGTGGAAGCCTGGTGATCTCTCAGGGTCCGCCGGAAGTCGTGGGTGCCATGGGTGCATGGGGTGAGTCGGGTGCGACGGCTCTGTTCACAGCGGGGATCCAGGCGGCGTTCGATCCCGCTTCGACTCTCTCACGGGGACGATCGCCGCAGTGAAACGGCGCCCTGAAACTGCCCTGGCTGCCGCGCTCTGGGCGCAGGAAGACCGGCTTATGCCGTGTGTGCACTGCGGCTTCTGCTTACCGGCGTGCCCCACTTATGTCCGCTTGGGAGACGAAAACGACTCCCCCCGCGGCCGGCTCCACCTCATGCGTGCCGTGGTCGAGGGCCGGCTGAGTCCGGAGTCCGGAGCGTTTCAGACACATATCGACCGGTGCTTGGGATGCCGCGCATGTGAGCCCGTGTGTCCTTCCAGCGTTGCGTACGGCGTCCTGCTCGAGGCCGCCCGGGAATCCGTCTACCGGGCTCGAAAAACGCCCTTTGCCGTCCGGATGCTCCTAGCGGTCTTTTCGAGCCGTGGATGGACGCATTGGAGCATGCGTCTGGCGAGGGTTCTGCGAGGACTGGGCTTCGCCGGAATGACCGCGAAATGGATTCCAGCGACCCGCTTTCTCCACCCGATCCGCTTTGGCCTCGCGATGCTCGGAGCGAGCCGGGAACCACGGCTCCCCCTCGTCCCGCCCTCAGGTGCGGGAGCCCCGAGCATATCGGGGGTCGCGCCATCGGACGACGCCCCACTTCCGGGGGTGGGTGATCGGGGACGGGTGGCCATCCTTCGGGGCTGCGTCCAGGAGGGTCTGTTCGCGAGGGTGAACGACGCCACAGAGAGGGTCCTTCGGGCCAACGGCTACGAGGTGATCGAAGTAAGCGGACAGGGCTGTTGTGGTGCCCTGCACACCCACGCGGGGGATGCGGTAGGGGCTCGGGCGCTGGCGCGTGCAAACGTTCAGGCTCTGGCATCGGCGGAGATCGACTTCGTTGCGGTGAACGCGGCCGGTTGTGGCGCTGCACTCAAGGAGTACGGTCATCTTCTCGTGGCCGACGCGGTTTACCGCGAATCGGCCGCAGCCCTAGCGGCTTCGACTCGTGATGTCTCGGAGCTCCTAGCCGGGGACACCCTACGGGTGGGTGCACCGGTGCAGGCTCGGGTCACGTACGATGCTGCCTGCCATCTATGCCACGCACAGGGTGTGCGGCAGGAGCCCCATGCTGTGCTCGGGGCGATTCCGGAGCTCGTCGTCCTGCCACTTCGGGACGAGGAGGAGTGTTGCGGTGGGGCCGGTATCTATGGGATCACCCATGCCGAGCTGGGAGCGGACATCGGTGCCGACAAGGTGTCCGCGGTTGTGGCCACAGGGGCTGAGATCGTCGCGACCGGAAATCCCGGCTGCATGATGCAGATCGGCGCTGGGCTCCTGTTGGAGGGATCGGACATCATAGCGCGTCACCCCGTGGAGCTGTTGGACGAGAGTTATCGGAGGGCCGGCCTCTATGACGGACCTTGAGGTCGCGGGCCTCGGGAACTTCCTTGCCGAGCGGAGAGAGGACATCATCTCGCTGCTCATGGGATTGGCCAATCTGGAGTCCCCCTCCTCGGTGCCCGAGTCCCAACAAGCCATTCAGGAGCTTCTGACTCGGCGGCTCGAGGCCATCGGCTTCGTAGGCCAGCTCTTCCCCGGCGAGAAGACGGGCGGGCACCTCTACCTGTCGCCGCAAGAAACACCCACCGAGGTGGGTCATGCGGCCGAGGGAGCGCCGGTCCAACTTCTGCTCGGGCACACGGACACGGTTTGGCCGATCGGTACCGTGTACGACATGCCCGTGGAGTGGGAAGAGGGGAAGGACCTCATCCGGGGTCCAGGAGTCTTCGACATGAAGGCAGGCATCGTCCAGATGGTGTTCGCCCTCGAGGCCCTCTCCGAACTCGGGCTCGAGCCGAGCGTTGTTCCCACGATCTTTCTGAACTCCGACGAGGAGATCGGCAGCCCCGAATCACAAGGTCATATCGAGCGACTGGCCCAGACCTCGAATAGGGTTCTCGTGCTGGAGCCGGCCCTCGGTGACGAGGGTCTGATCAAGACGACCCGACGGGGCGTGGCGCGCTTCGAGATTCGGGTCGTTGGCCGAGCCTCGCATTCTGGTCTGGCACGCGAGGAGGGGGCGAGTGCGATCCAGGAGATGGCCCTCGTCATCCAGGCCCTTCATACGTTAACCGACCCGGAGCGAGGCATCGCGGTCAACGTGGGAACGGTTTCGGGCGGCACGGGCGTAAACGTCGTTGCCGCCGAGTGCCGTGCCAGCGTGGACGTGAGAGTAGCCACGCTCGCCGACGGTCGGTGGATCAAGGATCTCATTCTTGGTCTGGAGGCGACCACGCCAGGTACTCGGTTGGAGATCGATGTGCCGCTCGACCGCGGTCCAATGGAGGCCACACCTCGAAACCGGATTCTGTGGGAAGCCGTTCAGGGGTGCGGTAGGCGCCTGGGGCTCGAATTGGAGGATGCCGAGTCCGGTGGCGCGTCGGATGGAAATACGACGAGTCTCTTTACGGCGACGGTGGATGGATTGGGCGCCGTGGGGCATGGTGCCCACGCCCATCACGAGCACGTTCGTGTGAGCGAGCTTCTGGAAAGAACGACACTTTTAGCCCTCATTCTCATGATGCCCGCACTCGAGGGGTGAGGGGGTGACTCGTTCTTGCGGCTCAGGGCGAGCCACTAGGAAGGGATCCGCTCACGGTACCGGTCCATGAAGCCCACGAGCGCTTCTAAGAACTCCGGGCGGCAGGACTCAAGAAACGCCATGTGGTCCCCACCCGGCACCTCGAGTGATTCCCGGTCGGCCGTTCCTAGAGCCTGAAACAGCGAGGCACGCTGCTCAGGCGTCGCGATGGGATCGAACTCGGCGTGAAGAAGGAGGGTGGGCACTCGCACCTGCGTAGGATCAAGCTCGTCCCACTCGCTCGCCCCGCGCCAATCCACGCGCACGGGGTCCGCGTCCATCGCCGCCTTCACATATGCGTCCACGGCGACCTGGCTGATTGAGCCTGGCGTGATGAAATCGCTCGCGGCGACGGCGGCACCGTTTGGGGCCGCGGCGGGCGGAGTATCCCCTTCGCCATCCGCCAGAGGAGCTCCAGCGAACGTCGAGGAGTAGCCGAAGAAGACAAGGGACGAAACCAACTCCGGCCAGCGTTGGACCGTGAGCTGAGCCACCTTCGAGCCCCGGGACCAACCGAGAAGCGTGGGTCTCGGGAGGCCCTCGGTGAGGAGTCCCACATATTCCAGCACCGCTTCCAGGTCTCTTGCGGCGCGATCGGGGTTCAACCATCCGGTCTCGTCTCGGGGTGTTTCGCCGTAGCCTCTGAAATCAGGAGCGAACACCGCGTACCCCGCCTCGACCAGCCCGTCCATCAGCGACAGGTCCTCACCTGGCACCTGCAGATCGAAGTTGGGACGCGCGCTCCAGGTGCGGCCGTGCAGTAGGACGATCGCCCCCCGGGCGTGAGACGGGCTCTTCTCCCAAACGGCGATGGGGTGCCCATCAGCGTCGACGTTATGCCTTTTAATCATCTTTCCGGTGGTAGCGGTGATGTTGCGATTCCGAGGCAAGCTGGTCTCAAGCCGCGGAGTGCCGCAAGTTTCGATGCCGATTCCGACGCCGGAGGCCACATGGTGGATGTCCAGCGCCGACCGGCCGCTGATGCCCTTCCAGGAGTACCCTCGTGGGTTCCCATTTCACGATCCGCCCGTTCGTCTCCATTGAGGAGTTCAAGGAGTGCGTCGGCTTTCAAGAGGAGACGTGGGGTGAAGGCTTCTCCGATCGTGTGGCGGTAGCGATCCTCAAGGTGAGCCAGCGGCTCGGCGGGATCGCGGCCGGCGCCTATGACGCCGAGGGTCGTCTGGCAGGGTTCGTGTTCGGCATGACAGGGGTACAAGAGGGACGGGTCGTCCATTGGTCCGACATGCTCGCGGTACGTCCAGAGTTCCAGGACGCGGGGCTCGGGACCCGCCTCAAGGCCTACCAGCGGGAGGAACTCCTTTCCAGGGGCGTTACACGCATGCACTGGACGTTCGATCCCCTCGAGGCCAAGAACGCACATCTCAATCTCAACAAGCTCGGGGCCGTGGCAGGCGAGTATGTCCAGGACATGTACGGCCGGACCCGCTCCCCGCTCCACCGGGGCATCGGGACCGACCGACTCGTCCCGACTTGGGCCATGGACTCTCCGCGAGTGAACGACCGGCTCGTGGAGGGGCGATCCGGCCCCGACCCCGGTGCCGACCAGGGTGCAAAGCGGACGTTCGCGGTCCAGCGAGAGGGGGATTTGGACCTCCCGGGAGAGCCGGATCTGGCCATCGATGCTGATCGGCTGCTGGTTCCGATTCCAGACTCGATCCAGGCGCTCAAGGACGCCTCGCTCGAGGCTGCGGTGCGTTGGCGAACCGTCACGCGCTCGGTCCTGCCGACGTACCTGGAGCGAGGCTTCGAGGCGCGCGAGTTTTACAAGCGGGACGGGTGGGGTGAGTACCTACTCGTTTCCGAGCGATCCTAAGTCGCCACCGGAGCTGCCGAATCGCAGCCGGCTCTCCCGGGGAGAGGATCACGTGAAGATCGACCGTGTCGAAATACGCGAAATCCGAATGCAGCTCCGGGAGCCATTCGAGATCTCGAGCGGCGTGTCCCACGACCGGCGCGTGCTCCTCGTGACGCTGCACTCCGGAGGGATCACGGCCTGGGGAGAATGCGTGGCCAGCGAGACACCCGCCTATTCGTACGAGACCACCGAAACGGCATGGTCGATCCTTACGGACCTGATCCTCCCGAGGGTATCGGGCTCAGTGATGGACTCGTCCGCTGATCTTCTCAACGTTTTTGAGGGCATTCGTGGCCACCCCATGGCCAAAGCGGCGGTGGAGATGGCCGCATGGGACCTAGAGGCGAAAGCGGGTGGCGGATCGTTGGCTTCACTGGTCGGGGGTGTGCGTAACTCCGTTCCGGTGGGCGTCAGCATCGGGCTTCAGCGGACCGATGATGAGTTGCACCGCAAGGTTGCCGACTACATCGAGGAGGGGTATGCGCGCATCAAAATCAAGATCAAACCGGGGCGGGACGTCGGGATGCTTCGAGGGCTACGAGAACGGTTTCCGGACGTTTCACTCATGGCGGATGCCAACTCGGCTTATTCGCTCGAGGATCTGCCCCTCCTGAGGGAATTGGACGAGCTCGATCTCATGATGGTCGAGCAACCGCTCGCACATGACGACTACCTCGATCACGCCCGCCTCCAGGGTGAAATGGAGACTCCCATCTGTCTGGACGAGTCCATACGATCGGTCCGGGACGCCGCCCTGGCCCTCGAGCTCGGGGCCTGCCGGATCATCAACATCAAGCCGGGCCGCGTGGGCGGCCTCTCCGCCGCGAAGGCCATCCACGACCTGTGCGTCGACCACGAGTTAGCTGTCTGGTGCGGGGGGATGCTTGAGTCGGGAGTCGGACGAGCCCACAACGTCGCCTTAGCCTCCCTCCCCGGATTCACACTCCCCGGGGATATTTCCGCTAGCAAACGCTATTGGAGCGAGGACATCGTGACGCCGGAGTTCGTGCTGGACGGGGGCGCGCTTATCGTCCCGTCCGGACCCGGTATTGGCGTGGAGGTGAGGGAGGATCTTGTCGACACATGGGCCGTGAGACAGGCCGACTTCTAGGGGGATCGTGTAGCGGGATCCTGGGCTTTCTGGGCGGGCATCCCCCGGTATGACGGTCGTCTGCGCCGAGACGTCCTCCACTAAATCGTTGAATCTTTCGCGGACGTGTCGAGGATTAGATAAGAGACCTGGTGGGAGACCTCGAACAAGAAAAAGGAGCGAGTCATGATTTTGCCCACGATTCGCGCCTCTCTGAGTCGAAATGACGCACAGCAGCTGGTACGCCTTTTAGGCCGAACAGACTCGGAGCTGGCGGAGGCCGCACGGCTCCGTCTCGAGGAGAGTGGGATCGGGAGTCTACTGGACGACCCGAGAATCCAGAACGCGTTGCTCGCCGACGCCGACGTGTCGGTTCCCCCCCCGATCATTTTCTACGTGCTTGTGCGGCAGGCTCTGCTGGAGGGAGGGATCGATGATGAGGACACCTCCGACTACGTCGCATCGATGCTGGTCTCGTTTGGTCGGGCTCGGCGCGCCTATCGAATCTCTGGGGAAGAAGAGAGCGAATTCCACTATCTGACAGATATCGTATCGGAGCTGCGGAGCGCCGATGGCCGGCGGCGTTTCCTCTTGCGCGTACACATGGGCGACTTTGCGCTCTGGATGTCGGGACTGTTCCCGGACTATCTCGAGGCCAGGACCCGCCGGAAGGGGGCACCGCCCATTACCTATTTCGAGGAGTGGGGAGCCACCGGCTACCTCGGTGCTTCGGAGAGTCTCGAGGCCGGCGAACTCGGGCTGGACATCGTCCTGAGGGATGTGGCGAATCAATTCAGCGCGGTTCGTACGGCACTCAATCGGATCTCCGATCGGCACTTTTGGCCGGGATCGGGCGACCCGGTCGGCCGTCTTCTTAGAGAAATCTCCAGGTAGTAGCGTCCCTCGGACCCTGGCTTCCTTTGGAATAGGGTGGGGCAGGAGATAATCAACCTGGTGCTCTCGGGCGGCGGGGCGAGCCGGTGAGCTCCGAGAGGGTGACGACGCTACCCCGAGAGGCCCACCGGCCGAGCGTAACCTCCTCGTCTTCGAGGCCCAAGCCCCACGTCGCGTCTCGGACCGCCGTGACCCGGTATCCCCTCTCCTGCATCCCGTCCACGGCTTGGGTGACGCAGACATCCCGAGCCACACCGATGACCACGAGCTCCATCTGGACTTTCACCTCGTCTGCGAGAGTGGCCAGGAAGGTTTCGGTGGCGGTGTTGCCCTCGAAGACCTCGAAGCGGTTCTTCTGGATGAAGACCGATCGCCCACGGTGGATCGCCTCTCGGGCTGTCGCGGCGGCCTCCGCTCCGGTGGCACTCATGGGCAGGACCAGTGGATCGGTCGGCCGAACGACCCCTATGAGCTCGGCTCCAGCTCGTTGGTCCGGATCGTCAGACCGGCCCATGCAGTGAGGCGGATAGGTGCCCGCCTGAGGGTTTGGAGCGTGAGGATCGATCTCGGCGTCGTCGAGGGCGTGCCAATCCCCCGTATAGACGATGACGGTACAGTTCTCACGCATCCACGCCACCGCGTCCCCAAGGGTCGCGACGATGGAGGTGGCCCCGGGGTCGGAGGCGTCGCTCAGGTCGCGCACGTAGAGGCGGCCATCGGGCTCCATAAAGTCTCTCTGGACGTCTACTACCCACCCGATCCGCATGACCGTGCCGGCGCTCGAGGTCATGAGACGGTATCCATCCGCGGGTTGGGGCGATACCAGCGGCCCGTCTTCGCCAAAGGGCTGCCCTCTACCAATACGATGTCCGCCGTGAAGTCGTAACTGCCTCGAACCAGCGCCGAGCCCACGCCATAGGAATCCACAGGCACTCCCGCTTCCTTGAAACGACGGATCTTGTCCGCATCGAAGCCGCCGGATACCACGATCTTCACATGCCTGAACCCCTCCCCGTCGAGAGCGTCTCGCACCTTCTCCACCAATCTCGGATTGACCCCACGGGGATCGAAGTCACCCATCTCCCCCTGAAGGGACTGGTCCACCAGGTCGGCCGCCGTATCGAGGCGGACCGCCCAGAGGCGCTCCCGCAGGGCCCGTGCCACCGTCAGGGAGGTCTTCACACAATCATTTTCGAAGTCCACGAGGGAAATGATGTTCACGTCGTCGGAGATGTGACGCACCAGGGCTTCGGTGGCCCTCATGGTGTCCCCGCCGTAGGCGGCGATGAGAGCGTGGGGAACGGTCCCGTCGCCCTCACTCCCCCACCAGGAGGCCTGCGCGTCGGTCGAGACTCCGATGGCACCGGCCACGTGGGCCGCCCAGCCATCACCGGTCTGTACCATCCAATGGTCATGGCGCGCGGGGAAGAACAGGACCGGTTGGGGCCAGGCGGCCTCGACGACCTCACGGGTGCGCGTCGCGATCTTGGTGCGACGGCCCAGAACCCCGACGTAGAGCGTCTCGAGGTGGGCGAAGGCCGCGTACGGCCCACGGATCAGCATGACCGTCTCCCACGGCCCCACACGATCCCCGTCCCGCAAGGAGGATACCTCGAGGTCGGAGAAGGAATAGCCATCGGTCAAGCAGAGCTTGAGGATGGCGATGGCCTCGTCGGTACCGGCCACCCACGCCCGGTTCTTCTGGAAGACCTGTATCGTTACGACGGGGTCGTGCCCGTCGGCGATCAGCACGTCCCGTGCCCGGACAAAGTACTTGTCCGAGTAGTATCCCGCCTTCATCCTCTCTGCCGGGAGCTGGAAAATCTCGGGGTCGAGACGATCCCCGTCCCGAATGGGATCCGGAGGACCCGCCGAGGCGGTGCTCACCCGACCTCCTCCCGCCGTCGCGTCGTGTAGAAGATGATCCACTCCTTCACCCATACGCTTCCTCTCTTGCAGAGATAGTAGGAGGACCGATTCCAGGGGCACGAGCGTTCGACTCTTTGAGAATGGTGCGAAGTTGTCGAACCAGACAGGGGGGACGGCTATACGCTCGAGATCTCCCGATCCTTGCCGCTCTGGCACGTGACATGCATAATCGGGCGGGTTACGGACGCTTGGGCTGCGAGGCCCTCCGGTCGCTCTGGCCACCACGGTGCCGAGAGGAGGGTCGACTCTGTCGATGAGGACCACCCGCTTCACCAATGAGAAGGCCCCTTGTGGGCAGGCTTAATGTGGTCCACCACGACGGGACCGTCCTGGAAGACGAGCTCATTTATGGGCCATAGAGTTTCTAGACCTCGGTCCCGGGTCCTGTCGTGACCGCTTCTCATGACATAGTACTGGTGGGGGGCGGCGGAGCAGGATTACGTGCGGCCATTGCCATCGCGGAAGCCAACCCCCGCCTCAGCATCGCCGTCGTCTCCAAGGTGTATCCCATGCGCAGCCACACCGTCTCGGCAGAGGGCGGCGCTGCAGGAGTGATCGCCGAAGACGACTCCCTCGACGAGCACGCCTATGACACCATCTCCGGTGGCGCTTGGCTGTGCGATCAAGACGCCGTCGACGAGTTCGTTAAGGAGGCGCCCCAGGAGTTGCTCCGGTTGGAACACTGGGGTTGTCCCTGGAGTCGCACGCCGGAGGGTCGAGTTGCCGTACGTCCGTTCGGCGGCATGAAGAAGAAGCGAACGTGGTACGCGGCCGATAAGACCGGCTTCCACATGCTCCACACGCTCTTCCAGACCTCCCTCAAATACACGAGCGTCGTTCGCTACGACGAGTGGTTCGTGACCAAGCTCCTCATCGATGATGGCCGTGTCCAAGGCGTCGTGGCGTTGGAGCTGATGTCCGGCGAGGTCCAGCCGATTCTGGCCAAAGCCGTCATTCTGTGCACGGGCGGCTGCGGCCGGGTGTTTCCGTTCACCACCAACGCCAGCATCAAGAACGGAGACGGCATGGCGTTGGCCTACGCGGCCGGCGCCCCACTCAAGGACATGGAGTACATCCAGTATCACCCGACGGGCCTCCCGTTCACCGGCATCCTCATTACCGAGGCGGCGCGGGCCGAGGGAGGCTGGTTGCTCAACAAAGACGGCTACCGCTACCTGCAGGACTACGACCTGGGCACGCCGGAGCCGAAACCTGTTCTGCGGAGCATGGAGCTGGGGCCTCGGGATCGTCTGTCGCAGGCCTTCGTCAAGGAGGTGGAGAAGGGGCAGGCCATCGATGGCCCCTACGGCGCGGTGGTTCACCTCGACCTGCGGCATTTGGGCGAGCAGGTCATAGACAGCAAGATTCCGTTTGTGCGCGAGTTGTGTCAGAAATACCAGAACATCGACCCGGTCAAGGAGATGATCCCGGTTCGGCCGGTCATCCACTACATAATGGGAGGGGTCCACACCGACATCGACGGTGCTACGACCCTGGCCGGGCTGTACGCGGCTGGTGAGGTCGCGTGCGTGAGCATCAACGGCGCGAACCGGCTGGGGTCCAATTCCCTAACAGAGCTGCTCGTTTTCGGTGCGCGCGCCGGCCAGGCGGCGGCGGAGTATGCGTCCACCCAGAAGGATCCGAGCTCTAGTCTGCTGGCGCAGGCGGAGGATGAAAAGCGGCGTTTGGAGCGCGACTTCCTGCACAAAACGGGTGGCACGGAGCGCTCCGCCACTATTCGCGAGGAGATGCAGGCGACCATGGAGCAGGGTGCCGGCATCTATCGCTCGGGCGAGGGACTGACCCGGGCGGCCGACCGGCTGCGCGAGCTTCAGGAGCGCTTTCGAAACGTGGCTGTGGAGGATAGCAGCCGAACGTTCAACACGGAGCTGACCTCCGTCTTGGAGTTGTCATCCATGCTCGACGTTTCCGAGGCGATGATCCACTCTGCTTTGTGGCGCGAAGAATCCCGGGGAGCACACCAAAGGACCGACTTCACCGACCGTGACGACGAGCGTTTCTTGGCGCACTCGCTCATCTATCGCAATTCCGACGGCTCCTCCAGAGTCGAATCCCTGCCGGTGACGATCACCCGGTGGCCCCCTGGCGAGCGAGTATACGGGAGGTAACGACTATGGTTGACCGTATCACAATGCGGCTGGCGCGGTACCGCCCCGAGGAGGAGGACGAGCCAACGTTCGAGGAATACGAGGTGCCGTGCCACAAGGAGTGGGTGGTTCTCGACGGGCTCAACTACATCAAGGACCAGCTGGACGGCAGCTTGTCGTACCGTTGGTCGTGTCGCATGGGCATTTGCGGTAGTTGCGGCATGACCGTGAACGGAGAGCCGAAGCTGACATGCGCAACGTTCCTGACTGATTACGCGCCGGGTCCTGTGCATGTCGAGCCGATGCAAAACTTCCCCATCGTCCGGGACCTCATCGTCGAGATGACGGACTTCATGCAAAAGCTGACCACGATCAAACCCTGGATCGTGCGCGACGAGGAACGGGCTCTGGCGGAAGGAGAGTACAGGCAAACGCCGGACGAGCTGAGCGAGTACAAGCAGTACAGCATGTGTATCAATTGCATGCTGTGCTACGCCGCCTGCCCGGTTTACGGCCTCGACCCAGACTTCATCGGGCCGGCCGCGATCGCTCTGGCCCAGCGGTACAATCTCGATTCACGCGACGAGGGATCCGGTGAGCGTCTCGACCTTCTTTCCCTGCACGAGGGAATCTGGGCCTGCACCTTCGTGGGCGAATGCACTGAGGTCTGTCCGAAGAACGTCGATCCCGCCGGCGCCATTCAGCGTTACAAGCTGGATGCCGCGCTAACCTCGCTCAAAGATTTACTTTTGCCGTGGGGCGCCAGATGAGCGAGCAACCGACGTACACGCCTTTCCACCCGCGCTGGTATCGTCCGCGGATTTCCACGTGGTGGTGGTTGAGGCGGCGGTCCTCGCTCGCGTTCATGTTTCGCGAGCTGAGCAGCATCTTCGTGGCGTGGTTTGTCGTCTTCTTTCTGCTGCTGGTCTCTGCAGTGGGGCGTGGAGAGGCTGCTTACCAGGAGTTCATGCGTTGGGCCGCGAACCCGGGCATCATGGTCGTGAACCTCGTCAGCCTGTTCTTTGTCGTATTCCACGCCGTCACTTGGTTCAACCTGGCACCCCAGGCAATGGTGGTGCACATGCGAGGCAAGCGAGTGCCGGGGAAATTGATTGCCGCTTCCAACTACGGTGCATGGGTGGTGACCTCTCTCCTGGTGGCGTGGATTTTCCTCGCTGGGTCGAGGTAGCGATGGCAAGGCTAACGCTCGAGCCGCTCTTGTGGATTCTCTTCAGCGCCGGAGGCGTGGTGGCCGCCCTGGTGATCCCGGTCCTGCTGTTGCTGTTCGGCCTCGCGTTCCCTCTCGGCTGGCTCTCGCCCCCCAGTCATGCGCACATGCTCGCGGTGCTCGGCCACCCACTTTCGCGCGTGACGATTTTCGTCTCGTGCACGTTGTTGCTGTTCCACTGGGCGCACCGCTTTCGCTTCACACTGTACGACGCGTTGCAGATCAAGCACCTGAACAAGTTGATCGTCCTGCTGTCTTACGGGGCCGTGCTCGTCGGTACCGTTGCTGCAGGGTATCTCGTCTGGCAGCTTCCCTAGGGGTAGAGCGACACTGAGGAGGCCCCTAATCGGAACTCAGGCCGCTAGGCCGCCGCGGGTCGCAGGCAGGCGGCACAGAATCTCCACCTCCTTCTCACGACGGCTCCACACGTACATAGGCGCCGCGCCACTCGCCCACAGTGCGGGCAGCCCATGGCGTCCCACGGCACCTCGCCTCCGCAGTCGGGGCAAGGTATGACGGACCCCACGTCACTCTGAATAACTCGGGCCGCCTCGTGCGGAGACGTGAGGCCTTCGGCCACCTTCCGGCTCACGTCCTCCGTGAGGGATGCCATTCCGCTTTCGGACGCGAGGCGCCCGAGATCGGACGTCGAGGCGCCGCGCATGATCTGGTCTCGAATCGCGTCGTTCATCGCGAGCACCTGGAAGACCCCGGTCCGGCCCGAGTACCCGTCTGTGCACCGGGTACAGGCTTCGGGGTTCCGGCCACGGCAGAACCGACAAAAGGTCCTCACTAGCCGCTGGGCCACAACGGCACTCAGACCGCCTGCTACCAAATGGGGCGGCACTCCCATGTGGAGCAGCCTTGTGATGGCTCCGGGGGCGTCGGTCGCATGAATGGTGGACAGCACGAGGTGGCCCGTAACGGCAGCACCCATGGCGATTTCCGCTGTCTCACGATCCCGGATTTCGCCGACCATTACGACGTCTGGATCCTGCCGGAGGATGGCGCGGAGAGCTACGGGAAAGGTCAGCCCGGCGAGCGGCCTCACTTGGACCTGATTGATGCCAGGGAGTTGGTACTCCATAGGATCCTCGAGCGTGACCACGTTGAGCCTCTCCTGGTTCAACTCGCCCAGCGCCGCGAACAGACTGCTACTCTTTCCGCTGCCGGTCGGCCCGGCAGCGAGAATCACGCCCTGCCCTGCCCGGCCGAGTCGCCTCACGAGGGAGGCATCGCGCTCGGAGAGTCCAAGCCCGTCGAGGTTCCGAGGCACTTGGAGCGGATCCAGAAGCCTGAGCACGATCTTTTCTCCCCCCGCCACAGGAAGTGCCGACGCCCTAATCCTGAGAGATCCAGCTGCATGCTCGACGGCGAGACCGCCGTCCTGCGGCTTTCTCTTCACGGAAATATCCATTCCGGACATCACCTTGATCCGTGAGGTGATAGAAGCCATGCCGCTCCCCGGAAGAGTGAGGAAGCGGCGCAGTACACCGTCAATGCGGTAGCGGATCAGAACCCGACCCGCGAACGGTTCGAGATGGATGTCGCTGGCTCCCAGGGCTGCGGCATGGTGAATGATATGATCCACGAGTCGAACGACGGGTGCGGCCGCTGCGGCGGCCTTCAACGTCCCGTCGTCCTCTGAATTGGCGTCGTACGCTGGCAGGTTATTGACCAGCTCTGCCAGCTCCCCCGCGTATGCCGTGCGGATCCCCTCGGCTATGGTGGAAGGAGCGGCCACGATGGGTTCGACGTGGCGCCCGCTGCTGAAACGCAGCTCCTCCAGCGTCCCCTGGTCTAGCGGGTCGGAAACGGCCAGCCGGAGGGTTCGGTCAGTGGCCGACAACGGAAGAATGGCCCGAGCGCGGGCCAGCCCGGCGTCTACGAAGCCCAGGGCCTCGGCCTCGCAGATCAGGGGCCCCTCGGCGAAAGGGAGTCTGAGTTGAGACGCTAGCGATCGAGCGACGGCCCCGTCGTCGACGTATCCCCTTCGGACGAGAATGTTGCCGAGCCGCCGCCCGGAATCTTTCTGCTCGTCCAGCGCAGCGCGCAGATGTCGTTGTTCGAGCTGGCCAGATTCCACAAGCGACTGGCCGAGCGGAAGAGGTCTCGTGGCCATCGGCACACGTTGGAGCATCCCCGCGCGCGTTGCCATGACCAGATCGGCCATGAGGGACTACCTGGAACGGGACGGAGAGATGGACTACAGGACGACAGGAGATACTACGGGATCAGATCGATCGACTCGTCGTCTGGTGGCTGCACGTCCACGGGCCGCACGTCCATGGTGACCTGCACCGCGATGTGGCCCATGTCGGCGCGGTCCCGGAGGGCGTCCCGAACCCTCGGCTCGACCTTCCTGTACGCGGCTAGTACGCCATCTCGGATCTCCCTGCGGAGCACCTTCAACGCGTTGACATCGGGGCGGCTCGTCTTCGTTTCCTTCTTTGCTTCGACAAGGCGCTCCGGGAAGATCTCGAACGGGGCCATTCCGATATCGTCGAGCCGAGCCGAATCGATGTACTGGATGGAAACCGAAACGTCGCCACGCGCATGGTGCGTCGGGATGTCGCCGACGGCACGGAAGTGCGACGCCAACTTCCCGAGCTCCGCGTTTGACGCTGCCTTCGTGTAGCTGCGTTCCACGATGGCGAATATGCGCTTCATACGCTCCGGTGTCGTTGCGTCCACATCTGGAATTTCTGTCTCTAGCTCCCGGCCGACAGCCTGGCGGTCCTGCCCAGCTTGAGCCTCCTCTTCCCGGATCCTTTGCCGATCGATGTTCTCAAGAATTCGGTCAGGGTTTGTCCGAAGCCCCATCACTCTCTCCGTAACACAGGCATTAAAAGCGTTCGTTCATGCTCTACAGCAAACGATAACCTGATCTGTCTGTCACGGCCAAGTGGTTCCGGCTGTCGGCTGGTGACCGTGGCGACGGGCCGAAGAAGATGATTTCGCCGTGGCTGTCCGCATCGTAGACTGGACACGTCGTACCTCCCACCTCAGCAAAAGAATGATTAGAGGGGCCACCGGCGCCAGAGGTGAAATCTTGAATACGAAGGAAGTGGGCCAACTCCAGTGCCAGCGGCACGAGTTTGGCCTTCCGGACGGGTGGCGGGCCGATCATCTGTTCGGATTGCGTATGCCGGAGGGCTTGAAGTTGGAGGCACTGAAGGAGGAGCTGGAGTCACGACGAATCTTTGTGTCACTGAGGGGAAATGCGCTTCGCGTGTCGCCCCGCGTCTACAACGACGAGAGCGACGTGGGGGCTTTGATCGAAGCGCTTCAGGACGTCGTGACCCCGACGACTAGTGCGGGCAGCAAGGGCCTGTAACGAACACGCTCGGCTTCTCCAGGCAGTCCGCAGGGGGCGGAACTCTCCGGGGTCTACCGCGAAAAGATCAGCTGGCAGCGGTCGCCGACCGCGATGCCTTTTTCGGCGAACCACCCCTGTCGGACCTCGAGGGCGAACATCGCGGGTCTCGCGCCGTCATGGATGTCGGTGGTTTCGGGCTCCATCTGCTGTATATCGACGACCCTGAAGTCGGCGTCGATGAAGGCGAGGTCGAGCGCGACGTACGTATTCTGCATCCAGAACGAGCGCTCCCCCTCCGTGTCGAAGACGAAGAGCATACCGGTGCCCTCGGGGACGGCATCTCGGTACATGAGACCCCGAGATCTGAGGGCAGGCGTATTCGCTACCTCCGCGCGCACCGTATCACTGCCGAAGACGACCAATGCGGTGGCCACACGCGAGGCCAAGGGGTCCTTTAGCCGAACGGCCGCGTCCGAGCTCGCGTGTGGTAGGGCCATTGTTGTGGTTAGCAGAAGGATGAGTGATTTCATTGTTCGTCGCTGGCCGCGCTCCGACTCCCCACCGGATGGCGAGGGTGATAGATTCCCGCGTTGAACTCCCCATCGTGAAGCAAAACGTGTCTTCCATACCGAGCTTGAGACGAAGGCGTTCCCATGGTCGATCCTGAACTACTCGAGATTCTTGTATGCCCTGAGACTCACCAACCGGTGCGCCCTGCCGAGGCGGAGGTTCTGGATCGACTCAATCGGGCGATCCGGTCCGGAGGCGTGACCAATCGAGGCGGTAGTGAGGTGGTCGATCCAGTTGAAGAGGGCCTTGTGCGAGAGGACGACAAGATCCTATACCCGGTTCGGGAGGATATTCCGATCATGTTGATCGATGAGGCCATCGAGCTCGACAAGCTGGCCTGAGTGCCTGCTATGACGTACGGCTTCCGGTCGTGACCCGCGGGAGGTCCCCGGCTGAACCGATCGAGGCTATCTTAGCGACGCCATCTTGGCGACACTATCTTGATATCCGGACTTGGACCCGGAACCGATTTTCCGGGCCACGCGTCACACGGAGATACACGGCTTGTCCCTCATCAGCTTTCATCGGATCCTCATCGCTACCGCCATCTTGTTTTGCGCAGGATACGGCGTGTACGAACTCTCCGCATTCACCAAGGGCGGGGGAAACGGATCCCTGGTGATTTCGGGACTCTTCTTCGTCTTCACGGCTGCCCTGACCTACTATCTCCGGCACCTGAAGCACTTCCTCGGCATCGAGAAGTAGGGCTCAGGCC
This sequence comes from Longimicrobiales bacterium, assembly GCA_965219445.1. Classification (GTDB taxonomy): domain Bacteria; phylum Gemmatimonadota; class Gemmatimonadetes; order Longimicrobiales; family Gaopeijiaceae; genus UBA822. The sequence continues at coordinate 1,587,720 of CBDCNQ010000005.1, forward strand.
GTCTTGTCCATCGGATGGGCCGCGAGCGCCTGCCGCAGTTTCGGGTGCTTGACCCACAGATAGTATCCCATTGACAAGGTGGCTAGAACGTTGCCCACCAGAATCGCCCACCAGGCCAAGGCACTGAGCAGAAACTCGGCCGACAGCGCCATCAGTCCCATGAAGAACGCTTCGAAGGCCGCGAAGAGCATCACGGCACCGATGATGAGCGGAGGCGTGTCCTCGGCATACCCGGCGATGGCTGCCGCGATGAAGCCCGTGGCGAAGAAGGCGCCGATGTGGATGATGCTGTAGCCGGCCACCGTGGCCAACGAGACGTTTACAGTGGTCGGATCCGAGGAGCCGAGAAAGAGCGCCGAGCCGAGCGCGCCGGGCGTGAAGAAGGGCTGTCCTCGTCCCATGTCGATGATCAGGAACCACAGCGCGACGGTGCCCGCCCCGACGAGCCCCGCCATGGAGCCTTCCTTGAATACCCTATTCTGGCCGACGATGGCCCACCACGATACGGGTTGCGTCGCGCCGGCGAAGTGGAGAAAGCGCATGAGAGACACACCGGCGATGAGGTTGCCCACCAGAACGGCAGGCCACCCGAACTCACCAATGACGTCGACCCCCGTGACCGTGACGCTCGTGTAGAAGACCAGATCGAAGAGCCCGAAGCCGAGGACCAGCCCCAGGAATAAGCTCGGTGTCGGTGGGATCTTGGGGAGGACCCACGATACGCCGACACCCAAGACGATGAAGGCGACGTAGTGAATGAGGGTGTAGAGAAGCACAGGACCGGCGGTCGGTTCGAGGGCATCTCGGCCCAAGAGAGCGCCTCCCAGGAACCCCGGCGTACGGAAAGGCTCACCCTGGGAGCCGTCGATCACCAAGAACCAGAAGGCGAGAGCAGTGGCGCCGATCACTCCGGCGACTACTCCACGGGGAACGAGGCCTCTAAACCGTATACTCATGGTTCACCCCCTTGCCTGGTCGTTTTGGTCGGCTAGCTAGCGCTCCTCGCGATATTTCTTAAATAGGAAGATCACTGCCGCGATGCCCACCGCCACGGGTATGGCGGCCATGAGGAGGCCGCCAACGAGCAACCCGAGCCTCAGACCTTCATTGTCCACGGCTGTGATCTCAAAGGAAAATGAACGGGATGGCGGCCCTCGGCCGCCGTGACAGCACTAGCCAGGATAACGAGCAGAAGCCCGGACGGAAACCAATGGTTCCCGTCCGGGCCTCCACGACCCTTTAGTGGGGTCTCTAGAACTCGGTAATGACAGCCAATACGAGGATGACTGCCAGGGGAAGCGGTGACACCGCCAGAACCCACAACCGTCTCGGCTCGTATCGCAGATGCATGTAATACATCGCCACCAAGAGCGCCTTCCAAAGCGCCATGAGAATGAGTCCCACCGCCAATACCACCTTCGGTAGATCCAGGAAGGCGTATCCTAGCTCACCCAGAGTGAGCACGAGAAGTATGAACCAAATCAGGATATAGCGCGGGTGCGCGTGTTCTTGCTCTTCCATGATTGCTCCCCGCCGTCAGAAGGCTGTTGAAGGAGTACAGTGGGCCGCGTTGCGGATGCCACGGTCCCAGACCCTAGGCGGAGCGACGACGCCATAGCCGTAGCTATGGCTAGGAGCTCCAACAACGGAGATGGGGCCGTGCCACCGCAACCCTTCGACTTGTAAGGTCATGTCATTCCTGTTTGTGGGCACAGGGCGGTTGTGCGGTTGATCCGGCGTCTCTCCTCCTCGGAGTAGCTCTGCTACGCCTCGTCGTCGTTCCTTGCCTGAACGCGCACAAGCGCCCTGTGCGCGACCCGCTGTACTCCTTCAACAGCCTTCTCATATGAGGTAGACGATGGTGAACAGGATAATCCAAACGAGATCGACGAAATGCCAGTAGAGGCCGATCACCTCCACACCCTCGCAGTCCTGAACCGTGTAAGCGCCACGGAGCGCCATGACGTAGACGAAAATCAAGCAGAGGACCCCGATCGTCACATGGGCCCCGTGGAACCCGGTCATAGCGTAGAAGGTGGCTCCGTAAAGCGGGCCGCCCTCGGCCCCGTACGCATCTAGCATCGGGACGAAGGCCTCATGCGTCAGCGCGATGTACTCGACGGCTTGGATGCCCACGAAGCTCGCTCCGATCAGAATCGTGGCGAGGAGCCACTTCTTGAGGCCGTTCTGGTCGCCGTCCTGGATGGCCGCAAAGGCCTTGACCATTGTGACCGACGAACAGATCAGGATGAACGTGTTCACGGCGGTCAAAGGCACGTTCAGGACGACTCCCGGCTCGGTCCAGTGGTCCGGGTGGGCAAACCGGAGGATGATGTAGGAACCGATCAACGACGTGAAGAACATCACCTCGCTGAGCAGGAACACCCACATACCCAACTTCTTGTTGTAGACCTTCATCCCTGGCATGGGCTTGCGGTCCATGGTCGCAACGGCTGCGTTGCTCATGCGTCAGTCTCCAGGAACGGGTTCGGGGGTCGGGGATACGGCCGGCTTTCCGTCCGTCCCGCTGGTCGCGGGCGGAGCGTCCTGAGGCCAGAAGTCCTCTTCGACGTCCGGATGACTGTACTCGTACGGGCCACGGTACACGATGGGCATCTCCGGGAAGTTGCCGTGGGGTGGGGGAGACGGAGTGGTCCACAACAGCGTGTTGGACTTCCAGGGGTTGTTGCCGGCTTCCTTACCGTAGCGCAGGCTCCACAGGAAGTTGAACGCGAAGATCACCTGCGTGACCGCGAAGAGGAATACGCTGATCGAGATGAACGTATTCATAGGCTGTAGCCCCTGCAGGAACTCGTATTGGTTGGGATCGTAGATGCGGCGCATCATCCCTTGCACACCCAGATTGTGCATCGGGAAGAACGCCATGTTATAGAAGACGAACGAGAGCCCGAAATGCCACTTGCCGAGTCCCTCGTGCATCATCCGGCCGAACATCTTCGGATACCAGAAGATAATCCCCGCGAAAATTCCGAAGAGGCTTCCACCCACCAGAACGTAGTGGAGGTGCGCCACGATGAAGTAGGTGTCGTGGATGTAGATGTCGACTGGAGCCGCGGCCATGAAAACCCCCGACAGCCCTCCGATGATGAAGAGCGACACGAATGCGACCGCGTGCAGGAGGGGCGCGTCGAAGTGGATGTCCCCACGCCAGAGCGTTCCCATCCAGTTGAATACCTTGATCGCCGAGGGAACAGCGATCACGACCGTCGTCACCACGAAGGTCATACCGAGGAGCGGGTTCATGCCGCTCTGGAACATGTGGTGGCCCCAGACGACCCATGACAAGAACGCGATGGACACCAACGCGATCACCATGGAGTGGTAGCCGAAGATCGGCTTCCGGGACCGGCACGCGATCACTTCGGACGTGAAGCCCATGGCGGGCAGGATCAGGATGTACACTTCGGGGTGGCCGAAGAACCAGAATATGTGCTGCCAGAGGAGAGGTTCGCCGCTACCCTCGGGGCGGAAGAAGGCCGTTCCGATCGTCTGATCGAAGAGCAGCAGAATCAGCCCGCCCGTGAGAATCGGGATGGCCAAAAGAAGAAGCCACGCGGTGATGAAGAGCGACCACGTGCCAAGCGGGATCCGAAACCATGTCATCCCCGGCGCCCGCATGTTGATCACGGTCGAGACGTAGTTCAAAGAGCCCAGGATCGAGGAGAAGCCCAGAACGATCAGAGAGACCAGCCAGAGGATCTGCCCCATGTAGACGCCCGTCCACTCACCCGAGCTGCTCAACGGCGCATAGGAGGTCCAACCGGCTCCCGCGGCGCCTCCCTCGACGAAGAAGCTTGCCAGCATGATCACTCCCGCGACGGGCATGATCCAGAAGGACGCCATGTTGATCCGGGGGAACGCCATGTCCTCCGCGCCGATCTGGAGCGGGATCAGGAGATTGCCGAAAACCCCCGCCATGAGCGGCATGAGCGCGAAGAACACCATGAAGGTGGCGTGCATCGTGACCAGGGAATTGTAGAACTCGGGTAGGATGATGCCGCCCGGTGCCATGGTGTCCGGAAAGATACCCCTTATGAAAGAGGGCAGGGGTCGTCCCGGGAAACCGAGCTGCCAGCGAACCATGACCGCGAGCAGTCCTCCCAGCAGCAGGAAGAACAATCCGCTGAAGAGGAACTGTCTCGCGATCATCTTGTGATCGGTAGAGAAGATGTAGGTTCGGATGAAGCCGAGATCGTGGTGCTCCTCGGCGTGTCCGGTATGCGGCTCCGTCGCAGTGATCGTGCTCATCAGTCAGCCTCCGCTGCGGCTTGCTGCTCCGCGAGCCAATCTTGGAAATCAGCCTGTGAGTGGACGGTGACCGTCCCTCCCATTCGATAGTGCCCGAGCCCGCAGAGCTCGGCACAGGCCAGGGTAAACTCACCGGTCCGTGTCGCTTCGAACCAGACCGGGATCACCATGCCCGGCACCGCGTCCTGCTTCACCCGGAATTCGGGAAGGAAGAAGGAGTGGATCACGTCCTCGGCCATCAGTTCGACCCGAACGGGTCGATCGACCGGAATGTGTAGGGCATTTAGGGAGACGAAATCGTCCGACGTGTTGAACTGTCCGTCGGCGCCCGCATAGGTGGCGCTCCACTCGAACTGAGCGCCCGTGATGTGGATCGGATATGCGTTGGCCGGGATGCGATCGGGATCACGGATCTCGTCCCAGATGCCCTTCGAGTAGAATGCCAAAGCCATGACGATGACAAACGGAACCGCGGTCCAGATGATCTCGGCCTTGGTGCTGCCGTGGATGTACTCCGCTTTCCGTCCTTCCTTGTGGCGGTACTTCACCATGAAGTACAGCAAGGGAATCTCCGTGGCAAAGAAGATGATCCCCGTGACCCAGAGGATCACGACCCACAGGCTGTCTAGAGCCGGCCCGAACGTCGACACGACGTTGTCCGGCATGAGCCAGGAAAAATTCATCCCACTCGTCTCCCGAGCTTGAATGTGAGGCCTACGGTTACGATGGAGAGGCGCCTACCGGTCCGTTCAAGGACCGAACCGGCAGACGCCCTAATCATTTAGGATGCTTCCGCGATTGCGTGAAGGTCGATCGGAGCGCCGAGAGGCACCACGGCGTTCTGAGCCATGGGGGCACTGAACGTAAACGTGACCTCGGTGGTCTCGCCCGTGGTCACTGTCACCGTCTGGGTCTGAGTACCGTAGCGCTCATGCCACGCTTCGATCACGTACTCGCCCGGAGGCAGCGTGGACAGGTCGAAAGCACCACTGCCGTTTGAGACGGAGTGATACGGATGATCCAGAACACCGACATAGGCGTTCATCCAACCGTGGACATCACAGCGCAGAGGCACCATGACCTCGGTCGTGCCGAAGTTGCGCGTGGTCTCCATGTTGACCGGCTGACTGGTGTTGAAGCCACGCTGCTCATTCGGCGACGCGTTGATGTTGTGCAGAACGCCGTCGCTGTTCCGAATCGTGATGTCTTGATCCACCATAACGCCAAGGACATGAGGGATGTAGACACACCCGTTCTGATCTAGCAGAGCTGGTCCGGGCGTCGGGAACTGGAGGCTCTCGAGCCCCTCCCTCACGTAGACGAAAACGTTGGCCAGAGTGCCGTTGCCGTTGACGACGACTTCCGGGACCATCGGTGTGGACGAGTGCTTGGCCGCACACACGGACTCGCTGGCCATGTTGATGGCATCCATGCTGGGCGCGCTGCCCTCGAAGACGATGGAGCCCGCGATGTTGCCGGCCGTGGCCGCGTCGACCGGGTTTTCCACGGCTGCTCCACCTCCGGCGCCACCACCTCCGGCACCTCCTCCTCCATCTCCGCCCCCGCAGCCGGCCATGAGCAGGAGCATGAGTGCGGGCGCGACGACTCCGCGCAATTCAGATCGATCCGACATTATGCCTCCAATAGGATAAAATGGTTCAGTAATTCGGTGTCTCGCTTTCTACTTTGCCGCCCTTCCGCTCCCTCTTCTGAGCGCGGCCTACTACCAAGAATCCCAACGCGGCCGTCAACATCATAGCCAAAGCGGGCGCTACATATACCGTGGCGGGAGTGGCGTCCTCTAGGAACAAAAAGTACCAGGAACTGACCGCACCCCTTGTGCCCGATTCCCCGTTGTCTCCATCCCAGGCGAACAAAGCCATCGGAATGGCCTCACCGATCACGAAGTCGAGGTCGCCTTCGTCCTCCGTGACGAGCGACCTCGTGAACATGACCTGCCACTGGCCGTCGGCATGCGAGACGTCTAGGGTAAGGTCTCGCCCCTCCGATTGGAAGGCCTCGGTTCCGAGGCCGCGGGCCTCGCCTTCGAGGGCATCTTCACGATCACTTTGCCACTGCCAGAGATAGACCGGACGGCGGTTGTCCCCACCCAGAAAAAACGGCCGCTCCATACCCTCTGGCATCTGCATCGGGAACTGGACCACGAGCTGATCGGGCGTCGGCCCCTCATCCGGTGGGTCGCCCTCCTTCGGTTGCATGAGCGAAATCACTTGGGACTTCCAGTCGGCCCATCGAGGGTCGGGGCTGTTGTTGGGATCGCTCCAAGAAACGCGAACGGCCACGGACCCGCCGTCATGTGCGGCCTGCACCCAAACGCCCACCACGCGCGGGTCGAACCACCGCGGCATCACAATGATTTGTCCGACGAGCGGGAGGTAGGCGCGCTCGACACCTTCCCACGCCTCGTCGTCGACGGACGACGGAAGCGGAACGCCCTCGAAGAGGACGCCCCGAACCACCTCGGTGATTCCCGGCGGGTCCTCAGGGGCGAGACTGCGAACGTAATGCGAAATGGCCCAGAGCTGATCGTCGGTGATGACGCCCGCCTCGATGATGTCACCGAAGTTCGGCATGGGCGTACCGTCCAGGCCCGTCCGCAGTCGACGGTAGATGTCCTCGACGTCTCCGCCGCCGTTGAACAGCCAGTTTTTGGTCAGGTCAGCCGCACGAATAGGAAAGTCGCCGTCGTCGACGAGCGTCGGAGAAGATTCTCCGTCGCCTCTGCCCCCGTCCCCGTGGCACTGCCAACACTCGATCGCTTGGTACTGTGCCTGGCCTTCGGCGAGGACCTCGTCGTTGACCCGGGTCGCGCTACCGAAGTCGAGCGGCTGTGGGACTTCATCGGGAGAGAAGAAGCGCGAGAACGTCTTGAGGTACTCGACCAGCGCCTCTTTCTCGTCGCCCGAAAGAAGTTCCTCCCATCCGGGCATCGTCGTGCCCGGCATCCCCCGGTCGATGATGTTGAGAATATCCTCATCCGTCGGGAGCGCGCCGCTGGCTGTGGTGCGAATCTGGTAAAGCGCCTGGGTAAAGTCTCGCGGCCGCGGAAGCATGTAGCCGGCGCCGTCGCCGTCGCCGGTCCCGTCCACCCCGTGACAGCCCGCACACCAACGGTCATAAGTAACCTGACCAAGATTATCGCCGTCCTGGGCACTCAGGCCACCCACTGTCAATGCCGATGCCGCAGCGAGTAAGACCGCCAGGGGCATCCACCTCGGGATAGAGCCGGCGCTCTGGTACATCGTTCCCTTCGTCGACGCGGCCGTCATTCCGCCTCCCCTTCCCCGCCCTCTTCCTCGAACGTGCGTGGCTCGTGGCCGGCCTGCTCATACAAGAAGATGATCACGGACCAGATCTCATCTTCGGTGAGAAAGTCCTCCCATGCCGGCATGGCCGAGTCCCACGAAGCCCCCTCGTTGGGGAGCCCGGGACCTCCCTTCGAGACCCGCCAAAAAACAAAGCTCTCGGTAAGCTGCGCGATGGTGCCGATGTCCTGGAAGTTCAAGGGGGCGGGATTGAATCCATGCGCGTAATGCCCCTGGCCGTCGAGCCCGTCACCGTGGCAAGCCAGGCAGTTCTCATAGTAGACGCGCTTCCCCTCTTCGTAGTGCTCCTCCATGGAGCCTTGCGAGCGCAAGGGGTTCTCCAGGGTGGCGAGCTCCATGAGGGTTCCCTGGAAGTCGATCTGGCCGGGAGGCGCGGGGTGAATCGAGCGAAGGCTCACGGGCGCGGCCACGGACGGCATTACCTGATTGAAGGTCGCGTACGCAACGAAGACAGGGACCAGCACCATGAGCGAGTTTCGCGTCGTCTTCCGGCTCGGATCTACCATCACGCTATGGATCGGCGCCTTGAATTCCGTCCAGCGGGCCTCGTTGTCGCTGACCCAGAGGAGGACCCCAACGCCCACGGTGACGAGGAACTGGAGAAGCACGGAATTCGGGACCGGAGCACTCGGGATTCCGATCAAAGGCGGGATGTACGCGATCCCGAAATCCAGCAAGAGGTAAGAAACCACGAGGACCAGGACTGCCTGGCCCAAGGGATGCTTCAAGTGTTTGCCCATCGCTATTCTCGCCTCCCCTTAGCGCTGGCTTGCCAGGAACTGTACGACGGTTTCCAACTGACTCGCAGAGAGCTGGTTGCCGAAAATTGGAGGCATCACGCCCACGAGACTATCGAAACCCACTGATGCGCCGGCAGCCGGATCCAGGATCGATTCTCGGATATAGTCGGCATCGATGCGTGCGCCGATCCCGTCGAACGCAGGACCCATCGGCAAACCCTGTCCGTCGAATTCGTGGCAGCTGAGGCATGCATTTGCGTTCATGATCTCGACGGGATCAGTGGACGCGGTGACAGGCGGTGCTGCGGCCGTCGCCAGAGCACCCGAGCCATCGTCGCCCACACCAATGTCTGCACCGGTTACGGTGACCTCACCGCCGATGGACTCCAGGTAAGCTACGACCGCCCAGATCTGCTGGTTCGAGAGGGAGCGGCGCATATCGGGCATGATCGGGTCGAAGCCCTCCACGAGGTAGGCGCCCGGATCTATCATCGAGGCGTAGAGGTATGCCTTGCAGTCTTCGCCGGCTACGCGATTCGCGCACCGGACGCCGACCGTGCCCGTGCCTTCGTGGTCGGTGAGAAGATTCGGAGCCCTCGTGCCCAGTCCGTGACAGGCCACGCAGCCACCCGCGCCGTTGTACAGGAGCTCTCCGGAGGACGTCAACTCCTCGGCGCTCACGTCGGAGCCGAAGCTGAGCTCCACGGGCACCTCGGACTGTACCTGCGGAATGGAATTGGCCACGAGCGTGAAGGTGGCAAGGGTGCCGATCACGACCGCGAAAATCTTGAGGTTTTCTACCAGCATCGAGCGAGCCTCGTATCCTGATTCAACTCCTGAGTCGAATCCTGACGCCGCATGGGCCACCCCCACCGGCTCTTCCAGGGGCTCAGATCCTGGGTCGAGTCCTGGCGGCCCAGGGGCCACCCCCACCGGATCTTCCCGGAGTTCATACGGATCCTGGCCCATCAGGATGCCCCTGGCTCGCTCGAGGCGATCCGCCGCCACCGTCACGTAGATCCCGAACTTGCCCGCACTGAACTCCGGATCGTAGACGACCATCGGTTTGATATAGGGCAGGCGGCTGCTGATGAAGAGCCCGATCACGGTGGCCAACGCACCGAACAACACCATCATCTCGAACGCGATGACGACGTAAGCGGGAATCGAGAGGATCGGCTTTCCACCCGTGACCAATGGCCAATCCATCGAGGTAAACGACGTGAGCGCGAACCCTCCGGCAGCGCCGCAGAGCCCGCCCGCCAACGCCCACACCCTGACGGGACTCTGATCGTACCCGAGCGCCTCTTCGATTTGATGCTCGGGGTACGGCGTGTAGGCCGTGATCTTCTTGAGGCCGGCCGCCTGAAGCTCCTCGATGGCGTTCACGGCCGAATCTACGTAATCGAACGAGGCCAGGAGGCCCATCGTGCCGCTCCGACCTTCAATCAAATTCTGCATCAATCGCCTGCGGCAGGAGCGAGCTCCGGCCCTCTTGGGGATACGGATGGACCCTCTGCCGCCGGCGATACAATGGGTTTCTCCGCCAACCCACCGAGCCAGAAAATGAACGCCACGAGGACGAAGAAGATCAGCACACAGGCGGAGATCACGATCGCCGCGTACCCGAGCGCCGGCGTCGCTGCCCATTCACTGGTGTCCCGTACGACTTCCCACACATGCCAGTGCTGGCGGATTCCGCTCCGGGCGAAGCCCATGAGACCCATCAGCCATGTGAACGTGACGGCCAGGATGAAGAGCGCGTACTGGGAACGAGGGGGCATCTGACCCCATCGGATCTCACCACGCGACACCGCGCCCCGCATCATGAAGACATTGATCGCGACCACGCCGACGATGGTCACGAGCACCGCCAGGACCTGATAGACCGAGAAGCCGACTCGCACGATTGCGCTGACGAAGTAGCCGTACACCCCGTAGAACACAACGATGATCGTGGAGATCATGAACAAAGCCGCCTGCACCATCGTCCCCGTCCTGGCCCACGGAACCGTCGGATCCGAGTTCGCGCGCAAGTAGAGCAGGAACGAGAGGAACGTCGTCAAGATCATGATGTTTACGGCCGTGTTCTTGGCGCTCATGACGCCGAGTACTCCGAGGAAGGGGTGGTGTGTTCCACCCATTGCTGCAATCTCTTCACGGTTGGCGATCATCGTGTGCGGTGTCGCCCATACGATGACGCCAACGACCAGGACGATCAGCATGTATTTCGTGTAGGGTGTGAAGCGCTCGGCCCCCGGGATCCGTCCCATACCGACCCACAGGTAATAGTTGCCTGCTAGGAACAGCACTCCGATCAGGAAGGCCTGGATGATCCAGAGCCAGCTCATGAACCCACCCATCAAGGTGATGCCCATCTGCTGGTTGTACTCGTAGATCTCTCGGCCGAGGTAATAGCCGGCGAAGGGCAGGACAAGGAGCGCGGAGATCGCGATCAAGTTTCCGATGTAGCCCATCCAGTCGTAGTGGGCGCGCTCCTCATCGGTCCTGGCCAGCAGGAAGCGGTAGGCCGCATAGGCGCCCACGATCGCTCCGCCGAACACGACATTGGCGATGACCCGGTGGATGTTGATGGGCATCCAGGTCGCATTCGCGAAGGCACTCCACGTCTGCACCATCGCGGGCGCGGTGTCCGGGCCAACGTCCGCTGGCGGACTCATCATGTATGTGAGCCACGAGTTGGCGATGAGCATCACCGCCGTGCCCCAGACATTCAGCAGGATCCCCAATGTCCAGTGGCCCAGTTTGGCCCGTCCCTGATTCCAGCGGTCCCAACCGTAGTAGTACAAGTAGAGAGTGAACGACTCGAAGAAGAAGAGCCCCACGTAGAACCACATGGAGACCTCGAAGATTTCCGCAAGGTAGACCCAGAGGTTCGGGAAGATCGTGACCAGGAGGAAGGAGAGGATGGCACCCCAGATCGCCGTGGCAGAGTATGCGACGAGCAAGAGCCGTGTGAACTCCTTCGCGAGTTTATCGTACTTCGACTCCCCCCCGAACATGCCAATGGCCTCGGCGACCACCGCGAACATGGGCACGCCGAGCACGAACGCCGCGAAGAGAAGGTGGACTTGCGCCGCGACCCAGACGGCCACGCGCCCCCCAACCAAAGGAAAATCTCCGTAGGATCGGCCGGCGATTTCCTGCGCCCAGGCCACCTCGGGGAAAACGTGAAGGGCCAGCGCGGACAGGCTCATGGCCCCCAGGAGCTTCAAGCTCATCATCCCCTTCCTCCTCTTCTGAGAAAGAACGGAAGCTTCTTGGAGAAATCCACGGGAAGGTTGCGACGAACCTCCTCCATGACCTCCACATCTACACGTGTGTAACCGCGGTCCTGGGCGAACTTCTCGACCCTTGCCATGACCACTCCACGAACGAAGCTCGGTACGCTGTCGATACGGGCGAGGGCCTGCGGAGACCACTCGATCACGGCGGTTGCGGCGTGCTCGGCGGAGACCGGTCCGTCGTCTGCGATCAACCGCCTGTCTGGGCCCGACCGCCCGTAGGAGACAGATCGGCGAGGCTCAATGAGGGGTGTCTCTCCAGAGGGCTCGTAGGCGCAGGAGTCATCCGGACCCATGAAGTCGCCGCTGTCGGCGTAGGCGCGAGCACGGCATCCTCCACACACCTCCCGAAACTCGCACCGTCCGCACCGTCCGCCGAGCTCGCCCGACCTGAGCTGAGTGAATATGAGCGACGACTCCCAGATTTCCTTGAAGCTCTGCGTCAACAAGTCCCCCGCGGCCACGGGCATGTAAGGACACGGGGTGACTTTGCCCTCCGGTGTGATACGCACGTAGTGGACGCCGCATGGGCAGCGAGTCTCATAATTGAGAAGGGGAGACTCCGGATCACCCTGGACCACGTGGCGCATTATTTGAGGTTGGCACTTCGAGCGGACCATCATGCGGCCCCGATACGTTCCCTCCAGCTCGACGAGTTCTCGCAAGACGCTGTCGTTCTCTTCAGGACTCATGCCCTGCATGAGTCCTGCTCGCCCGGTGGGCACCACGAAGTAGACGTTGAAGGAAACGGCGCCCGCCTCGGCGGACCAGCGAGCCAAATCTGCTATCTCGTGCCTATTGCCGGTTGTGACCGTCGTCTGAATAACGAAATCGAGCGTTCGGGTGGCGCAACGCTCGACCGCCGCCATCGTGTCCGTGAGTGCGCCCCCGCCGTGCCGGAATCGATCATGGTACTCGGGACGGAGCGAGTCGATGCTGACGGCGACACCTTTGACACCGGCCCCCATTAGAGAGTCGATGCGCTCCTCGGTCAGGCGCGTCCCGTTCGTGCCCACCACGACCGTGGCGCCCCGCCCCGAGGCTCGCTCGGCCAGGGCTTCCAGGTCGTCTCGCAGGAGGGGCTCTCCCCCCGTGAGGATCAGCATGGGGTTGGGGTTCACGTCGAGGATCTCATCCACGATGCGCAGGCATTGATCCGTTGTGAGCTCATCGTCGGCTGCATGCCAGGAACCCGCCGAGATATAACAGTGCGCGCACGCCAGGTTGCATCGTTTCGTGAGGTTCCACGCAACGATGTGCGGAATGTACGGACCACGCTCACGGCTCGGTGAGACCGTCTCAAGCCCATCCGGAAGGGGGGGGGTCAGAGCTGCCGAAGAGGCGGACCTGAGATCGGCTGCGAGGGTCACGCTTCGCTCGGTTCCTGTCTCATGAATTGTTCGATCGCGGCCTTTGCGTCCTCCGGTGAGACGGTCTTGAAGTCCACCGGGCAGTCCTCGGCGGCCTCGGCCACGTCCCGAATCGGGCAGCGCGTCACGCCGCTGGCCTTGGCCTCCTCGATGAATTTCCGCATCTCGGGGGTCATGCCGTCGACGCCCTCGGCTGCCGCTTTGATCTGCTTTGTCTGGAGTTCTCGGAACATGACCAACATGGTGTCCATGTCGAACTCGTCGGCCTCGATCATGGCCTGCTTGTTCTCATCCATCACAGGCGTGGTGACTCTCCAGAAGTCGTTCTCACGGGCGAAGCGCTCCACCGTGTTGCGGGCCAACGGCCTCGCGATCAACGGCACCTGCTTCAGTCGGTCGAAAGCCTCCTCGGTCCACTCGATAAGATCGTCCGCCGTCCGTTCGCGCATTAACGGATGACCACTGTACGGGCAGGTGGCGGAGATCATGGGGACCTCCGGCTGCGGGTCGGAATCCAAACCGTTGACCAGCGTCCGCTTCATCGCTTCGTCGGCCTTCACCTCGGCGAGGGCGAGCTCCTCTGCTGTGCCGATCCCCATGATCAACTGCATGTGGGTCGGAAGCAGCTTCGTGATGGCTTCGTCCAAGCGAGGGCTCGTCACCATCGGAAGACCGCCAACGCCGAGCGGGGGCACCGACGCGCCCGGATCCGCACCGTTGGTGGCGGCCTCGGTTCCCGTGAGGGTTGCCCCTTCGCCGTTAGCCGAGGAGCCGCTTCCGTTTTTCGTGGTGGCGGTGCCCTTCGAGGCCGCCTGCACGATCGACTCTTCGCGGTACGTGCCATTGGCTCCAGCGCCGTAGTTGTCGAGCACGTATTCTTCAACCGCTTTACGGGCGATCCCGAGTGCGAACGGCGGCACCCGAAGAATTCGGACTTCGGCATCGGGCGCCCACTCGAGCCCGGTCTCACCGTCCTCTTCGATCCAGGGAATGTCGTCCGGGCGAACGTCGGTCGTGCCGATGAGCAGGATGTTCGTGGGTGAGAGGCGGCACAGATTATCCGCCTGAGATCCCATGTCGGTACCCTCGATCCGGTGCCCCCCGTGGCGTGCGAGGATCAGAAGGCTCGGCTCGATCTCCTCGATCCACTGAAGGATGCATTGGAAGGGTTTACCGATGAGGATCTGCGTCTCGACCTGGACCTCGGGGAACTCCTGCGCCATCACCTCGGCCCGCTTGAGATTGGCCTGTGCCAGCTTCAGAAGACCCTTGTCGATGATGTTGTTATGGAGCTCTTCCTGCTCCTCGAACTTGAAGACCTTCGAGGCTTGCACGGAAAGAATGTCCTTGATGTTCCCGAACACGGCGTGGTGGTATTCCACATCGAAGGCCGAGCACACATGAAGCTTCGCCCCGAACTCCTTGGCCATCTCCAAGGCATGCCGCATGGCCTTGTAGGAGTACGAAGAACCGTCGACACAGACGATCCAATCACCGCCTTCTAGTGCGCGTTCGTCCCTGACGATCAAGGTGTCCTTTTCGACCTGGCGGATGACCCGCGAAACCATCCCACCCAACTGTGAGTAGGGCTGCTTGCCGATCCCATGCGCACCGATGGCGAGGAGGTCATAGTCGCGACCACTCGAGCCGGCGAGCTTCTCATCCTGGTCCTCGTCCTCCGCGACGATCCGCCCGTCCTCGTCCACGATGACGTCGCTACGGACGCTTTCACCGCCGTCGTACTTGTCCGCGATGTTCGGGTCGAAGCCGATCAAGCTGGGAAGGCGGCCGGCGCCTCGGTTGGCCTCCCGAGAGACCTCCTCATAGTTGATGCCCTCGAGGAGCTGCCGGGTCAGCGGTACGCCCGCCGTCTCACAACTGTTGGCGGTCTGATCGAGAAAGGAATCCGATATGAGCTGGAGGCCCTTCTCGATCAGCTTGTCGTGAACCTTCCTCTGCCGCTTGATTTCTTCCGCGCTCTGGAACTGGGCGGGGAGCCCGGTCTCCAACTGTCGAAACCGCACATCGTGAAGGCGAGCAGCGTACACATGATTGCCAGTGATCCGCCCCTCGGAGCGTTTACAAAGCTCGATGGCGCGGTCAACCGCCCAGTGTGAATTATCGGAGTTGTCGACGGGTACGAAGACTTCACGGTACATAAGCACCTCGGGCGGCGGCCCTCATTATCACGGTCTTCGGCGCCCCTACAAAGGGCGCTTGTTCCAAATGGTGCATGTTGTGCGCATGAGTATACCCGACCCCTCTCAGGGCTGTCAACAAAGGGTGAGTCGGGGTGTCTAATCGGTTCTCATCGGCCGCCGAGCCCTATCGCATAGCGGCCGGCTACAGCAAGCAGAAGCAACACTGCGAGCGTGGCTCCGATGGGTGCTGTGAGCAGTGCCGGGTCCAAGTCGGACCCGCCGGCCCCGGCTGCCGAGAGTAAGGTCTCATGGAGCGGACGGAAGGGATTCCACGCCTCCAGCGTGGCCTGCCATGTTTCTGGAACGGGGGTACGAAACGTGCCCGCCCAATGCAGAAACAGGAGAGCAGCCACGGCCGAGAAGAGTGCTCCTTCGGCGACGGATTTGGCCAAGGCAGCAGTGAGTGCCCCGAGCGCGTTCGCTGCCAGCAGTCCGAGTACCATGGCTGGTACGACGATGGCCAGCTGAGAAGCCGAACTTCCCCTCGCTGCGGCGATGACCAGCACCGACGGCGCCAGCTCGATCAGGTCGAGTACGGTGGTGGCGAGTACGCGCTGAAGAAGGAGGCCACCGGGGTGAACTCCTGTGAGCACGTAACGCCGGAGAAGCCCCGACTCACCATCACGGATCAGTGGGATGCTCGAGCCGAACGTGCCGAACAGGGCGAAGAGCACGGTGAAGACGGCCGCCGCGTGTACGGCGGGCGCCGAGCTGAGCGCGATGGTGGCCACGAACGTCAGGGGAATCAGAATGTTGAACAGAAAGAGGCGTCGGCGCCGTAGGGCGGTGAGCCATTCCGTCCTCCACACGGCGAGCGTCACGCGTCCTCTTTCTGTGTGCCCAAGGCGTGTCTCTCTGGGCCGAAGGCTTCGCCGGTGAAATGCGTGAACACGTCCGTGAGGTCGGGTTCCCGGAGCTCGATCCGCTCGATCTTCAGCCCCGTGCCGAGAATCGTGCCAACCAACTGCGGAAGGACGTCTGGGCCGGATCCGCTCTCGGCGATGATCCGCCCCGGTAGTTGTTGGATCGAAAGGATGTCCGCCGGGAGCTCCGCGAGGTCCACCGGAGGGCCAGCGACGTGCACCTCGATTCGCGTGGCACCGCCGACTTCGGCGAGAAGCTGGGATGGACTGCCGTGCGCGACGACCTTCCCTTCGTGGAGAAGAACCACCACTGTGGCCAATGCTTGGGCCAGTGCGGGTTCGTTGGTGGCGACGAGCGTGCACACACCCTTTGCCGAGCGCTCCTCGAGTATAGAAAGGAGTGCTTCCCGCGAAGGTGGATCGAGGCCGAGCGCCGGCTCGTCCAAAATGAGCATCTTGGGCTCGTGAACCAGAGCCTGTGTGATGAGAAGCTTTTTCTTCATCCCGTACGAGTACTCCCTCGTGGGGACGTGAAGCGCATCATCGAGGCCCATCGACGTGAAAAGCGCCTCCAGGGCCCTCGCAGACCTGTCCCGAGGTAAACCGTAGAGCTCGGCGAACAGGAGTCCGTTCTCCA
This sequence comes from Longimicrobiales bacterium, assembly GCA_965219445.1. Classification (GTDB taxonomy): domain Bacteria; phylum Gemmatimonadota; class Gemmatimonadetes; order Longimicrobiales; family Gaopeijiaceae; genus UBA822. The sequence continues at coordinate 1,604,452 of CBDCNQ010000005.1, forward strand.
TCCCGGTGAGATAGTCGACGTGGACCGGCGTATCCTGAACGATGCCGATCTTTCTGCGGACCTCTCGCGAAGAGCGTCCGTAGGCTTCGCCGAAGAGGGTGAGCGATCCGGGGCGGGAGGGGAGTTCCGTGGATACCAGGCGAAGCAAAGTGCTTTTTCCGGATCCGTTCGGGCCCATCACGACCACGCGATCCCCGGGGCCTCCTCCGAGGGAGACCCCTCGCAGGCCCCTACGGCCCGAGGGATAGGTGAAGGAAAGCTCCGTGGCGCCGAACAAGCCTACATCCCTTCCAGGCCCAACTCCGTGCGTGCCCGGTCCATGATATCGGGCGTGATCTCGGAAATCCCCTTCTCGCGTGCCCAATCGGTGTAAATCCGCTTCACCATGCCGCGGACGAAGCTGGGCACACGCTCGAGCCGGCCCGCGGCCTCGGCGGTCCACACGACTGGGCCCCCGGCGGCCTCGGCGGCGCTCACGCCCTCGCCCCGGATCGCCGGTTCACCCGAGGCGAGCGGGATATCCTCGGACAGAGCGAACGCACCCTCGCGGCCGCCCTCGAGTGACGTGCGCGCCAGCTCCATGGGCTGGGTGGGGACTTCGCGTCCGCCGATCTTCACACCCATACTCGAGACCAGCTGCGTCTCCATCGGGTTGGTGAGCATCGCCATCTCCCGTCCGCATGACCCGCACGTGAATACGGCCGCCAGCGTACCGTCCCCGGGAATCTGTCGCTCGGCGAACTCCATGACGTTGTCACAGTCCACGCAGAGAAACTTCATGAGCCCGCCTCCTCGACCGCGTCCTCGGCCCGGGTCCCGACACGCTTTTCGACCTGATCGGCCAAGGTGAGAATCGCCCGGCTCGAGTGGGCGTCGGAGTCCGTGATCACGAGCGGCGTGCCCGAGTCCGTGGCGGCGCCGAACCGTGGATCGAAAGGAATCTCCGCCCAAACCGGTACGCCGGACTCCTCTTCGAGGCGTTTGGCGCCATCGCCCCTGAAGAGCTCGGACACGTGACCGCACTCCGGACATGTGTGACCCACCATGTTCGAAACCAACGCGACCTCTCCCACAGCGGCCTCACGGGCCATCCGAACTGATTTCGAAACCACGAAACGAGCCGCCTCGGACGGGGTCGTTACGAGGAGCATCTGATCCACGTCAGGGACCAGTTCCAAGAGCCGTCGAATCTTGTCCGTCCCGGGGGGAACGTCGACCAGGAGTACGTCCAGCTCCCCCCACTCCACGTCACCCAGAAACTCCCGGAGGACCCCCGTTTCGAGCGTGCTTTGCCAAATGAACCCACCCATTCCGGGTTCGCGCCAGCGAAGGGGGGCGTCCTCCTCCTCCTGGAGCAACTCCATGGATATCACCCGGACTCCCGACGGGCTTTGGGCGGGCGCCACTCCGCTTGGCCGATCGGCCAGCCGCGCCCCGGATACGCCCAACATACCGGCTAACGAGGGTCCGTTGAGGTCGGCGTCGGCGGCCCCGACTGCGAGCCCCCTGGCCGCGAGAGCGGCGGCCAGGTTGGCCGTGATGGCGCTCTTGCCGACGCCCCCTTTGCCGCTAGCGATGGCCACGACCGACCGAACCCGAGCGAGGCGGTCGGCGAGGCGGCGTTGCTGGTCTACGACTTGCTCGAGCAGGTCCGAGCCGGTCTCATGGGTGACGTCTTGATAGGTTCGAATTTTTCGCATCGGATCAGTCGTTTTGCAACGCCCGAAAGATCGCGCCGGATCCAGAGCCGCGGCACTCCCGGTGGCTCGCGAACTTCCGGGACATCACGCTACTTGCTCCCCCTCTTCGTCGAACGCGGAGAGTGCGTCAACGGGGCAAGAGGCGCAGGCCTCGATCAATACTTCCCGCCCGATCGCATCGGTCTCACTGACAAAGACCGCTATCTCCTCGTCGTCGAACTCGAAGACGCCTGGCGCTGCTTCAATGCAGTCCCCGAAGCTGACACATAGGTCTCGGTCGATATGGACCCGGAGACCCTCTATAATACGCTCGGACATATATTGTCGGGGAAATCGTGGCGACCGTCTCCGGTCGCTGGTGGATGTAATTCAACCCCGCCGCTCATGCGCGATGAGTGAGCCGTAACGTGTCCGAGAGTGATCGGGGTGGCAAGGGGAATCTTGGCCCATCCACTGATTTGGGAGAACCACTGTGGACGGACATCACACGGAAGCCCATGAGCCCTCCGCGGAGGGCCGTGGAGGTTCCTCCGATCCCTCCCAAAATCGCATAGGACTGGCCACGAGTGCGACCGTCCACTGTCTGGCCGGCTGCGGCCTGGGAGAGGTTCTGGGTGTCGTCATCGGAGTGGGGATCGGGCTGACGGCCGTCGCGACGATCGTTCTTGCCGTAATCCTCGGCTTCGTCTTCGGGTTTGCGTTGGGCCTCATTCCGCTGTTGCGAGGGGGATTTTCTTGGTCGTGGGCCATCCGCCAAGTGCTCGTCGCCGAGGGCTTGAGCATCGCCGTAATGGAGACGGCTGAGGTCCTGGTGGAGGTCTATACGCCGGGTGTGATGCAAGCGGGTCTCAGCAGCCCGATTTTTTGGGGCGGAATGCTTCTGGCGTTGACCGCCGGCTTCCTCGCCGCCTGGCCGGTGAACTACTGGTTGGTGGGAAAGGGTGTCCGTCATATTCATTAGACGGGCTACCTTTTAGAGGACGCCCATCACCGCCTGGACCACCCAGACGATGGCGAAGAGCAGGGCCGGAAACAGGGCGAGGCTAGTTGCTGGGTGGCGGCGCCTCGATATGCATCTCAACGAGCATCGCCTGGAACCTGGGGTCCTCCCTGATCGGATCCACGTCCGGCAGCCAGGCGAGCGTCGCTACTCCGAAAGCACGGAGGTCGATTGCTCGCTGCAGTGTGGCGATAGCCGAGTCGTACTGACCGACGGCTAACTGATACCGAGCCAGGTCGACCGATCGCTCGCGGAGCGCCGCGCTCAGGTCGGCGGGAACCTCCTGGGCCTGCCCGGTCGTGGCGAGGTGCTCGGCACCCGCCAGGAACTCAGCCATCGGCTCCGCATCGATCCCTTTCACCTCGGCCACGCGCGCGAAAGCATCCCCCGCGTCCCCGAAGCGCTTCTCAGCGAGGAATAGGAACCCGATCTCGGTCCAGATCCGTTCGTCGTTCGGGCTCAGCCGGATCCCGTCCTGAGCCTTGCCGATCGCCTGTTCCAGCCGCCCCGAAGCGGCGAATACGCGCGTTGCAGCGAGCTTCACGGCCGACGACAGCATATCGACGCGCTCAGCGGCCCGAATCGTCGCGACGGCCCGCTCATGTTGTCCGGCACCCGCGAGCCCGCGGGCCCGGCGCAGGAGCGTCGAGGATGACGTTGGCCCACTCGCCAACGCTCGCTGGAACTCCACGCCGGCACCGGTCCAATCGTAGGACCTCGACAGGAAGAGCCCCATCGCCGATGGCGCCTCGCTCGACCCTGGGTCGATCCTCAGCGCTTCCAACGCGGTGCTAGCACCTTCCTCGAGCACCTCACCGACTTGTCGATCGGGCAGGATCTCAGAAGCCCGCGCGTATGCTTCCGCCGCACCGGCCCAGGCAGGCGCATAGGCGGAGTCCAACGCGATCGCCATGTGGTAATTGTCAATCGCCGCGAGGACTCCAGCCTCCGTATGGCGATTCACGTTGAACTGGCCCCACAGGTACTTGTCGTACGCCATCTGGTTGGTGGTTGGCACTTCATCGATCATGGACAGCTCACCCTCGGCGAATCGCATCTCGAGCGCGCCGAGGATCGCGCGCGATACTTCGTCTTGCACCACAAAGAGGTCATCGATAAGGCGCTCGTACTCCGCGCTCCAGATCTCCCCTCCATCGGCGGACAACAAGCGCGTCTGGACCCGAACACGGGCGTCGCTCTTCGCCACCGTGCCGGCGAGCACGCTGCGTACGCCCAACGCGGAAGCTACGGCTGCATGGTCTACCCCTCCCATCATGGCGGCGAGAGAGGATGCTCGAGCGGCGACATCGAGCTCCGGAACGCTGGACAGGCGAATGCGCAGCTCGTCCGACAGCCCATCGCTGAAGTAGTCGTCCTCTGGGTTGTCCCCCACGTTCTCGAAAGGCAGGACGGCGATCGATCGGATCGCGCCGCCACCTGCGATGGGCTCCGGAGCCACGGAAGTCGCGTCGGTGAGGAACCACCCGAGCCCTCCCGCAGCCAAGACACCCGCGATCAAGAGCGCGGATCCGCCGCTCAGGAGACGAATGGGAGCCGGTGACTCGCCGTGACTCCCGGCCGTGCGGATGAGCCCCTGGGACGTGATGTCGAAGAGCCAGGACCCCGCGAACGCGAGCGGCAATCCCACCAGGGTCGTGATTACGAGGAGCCGCATGACGAAGTAGGGCAGCCCAAGGGCGGGGAGCATGATGTCGGCGGCTTGCAGCACGGCGAACATCGCCGCCCCATAGATCAGCACGACGCGAAAGACCCGGCGGCGCTTGAGCTCGGCGACGAAGTCCTTCACTGCGGAGGGGTCTCTTTTCTCAACGTCGTCTCGCATGGGGACTTCCAGTCCGTCTGCCGCGATCGCATGGATTGCCACGGGTGAAACGACGTTCTTGAGACAGAAATGACCGAGGGACACGGTTGGAATCGACGGCCGGTTCTTGAGCTCGTCGAAAATTTTTTCCGAGACGAGAACACTCCCGGGAACCGCTAGCACCTGAATTCGAGCCGCTACGTTGACGGCGTCTCCGTAGACACCCTGATCGTCGAAGGAGACCTCTCCTTGATGGACCCCGATCCGTACGGGCACGGGGCTGTCGCTGGCGAGTGCACGTTGAATGTCGATTGCGGCTGAAACCGCAGCGACTGCACTCGGAAAGACGGTGAGGCTGCCGTCGCCATAGTGCTGGACAACCTTACCACCGTGCTCCCCAGCGGAGGAAGCAACCGCGTCACGCTGACGCCGCCGAGCGGAAAGCGCGTTTGGGTCTCAGCGTGAAGGATTTGCTTCATCACGTGCTGGCTGTGCTCCACGATCCGGTCTACCGCAAGGCCAACGCCGGGGCGCTCAGGATGGAATGGCCGCGCATCCCGCTGCCCGGCTGGCCAGACGGCGAGGCTGAAGGAGCAGCTGAGGCGCTCGCCCGGTCGGCGACACATGGGCGCGAGCTAGCCGCTCTACTCGATCCAGAAATGCCGGTGCCCGGCGTCACTCGAACCCCGCTGCGTCCCGCCGCCGCCGCTATCGCTGTTCCGTGTACCGTCGGGGGACGCAACATGGCGGGCGCCGATTTCGTCGTCACCGTCGGCTGGGGGCACTACGGGTCGGGCGACGCTGTGATGCCCGGCCGAGGCCGCGCCGAGGAACGAGCCTACACACCGGAGGAAACTACGGCCATGTTGGACGCGTTGCCGGTTCTCGGCGACAAGACCTTCGATGTCTACCTCAACGGGGAGGCATTCTGGCGCAACATCCCCGCCGCGGTCTGGGACTACAGGCTCGGTGGCTACCAGATCCTCAAGAAGTGGTTGTCATACCGGGAACGTGAAGTCCTCGGCCGGAGACTTCGGACCGAGGAAGTTCAGCACTTCACCGATACGGCACGACGAATCGGTGCGATACTGGTAGCGCTAGGTTAGGATGTCCTGCACGAGTTGCTTACGCCGTGACTCTAACCCTCTCAAACGCGGGCGCAGGTGAATTGTCGTCGAGCCAGCGAGAAAGACCTAGACGCCGGGAGCGAGCCACCGCGCGGCGACGCCTACCAAGATCTTGGTAATTGTATACCCCTTACACGACAGGGACAGGGCGGCTAGCGTAGACGAATGCGGAAACTCATCGTGCTGTGCGTTGCCGAAATCATGATCGTAGCAGGGAGTTTCCTGGCCGAATATTTCTGGCCAGCAGGAGACCTTCGTTGGGCTTACGTATTGCTCGCTGGAGCAATCGTGATTCCACTGCTCTATAGTCCAGAAATTTGGGGCTTCATTCGCCGTCAAGCAACGAAGAGCAGAGAGGCAGACGACACCGAAGTAGAGTCGTCACCACTCCCCCCGGTTATTCCCGAGCCGCGTGTTGTCACTACGGTTGACCCAGGGGAAAGCCAAGTTAGCCAGGGGAGAGGCAACCCACTCATCGTTCCAATCTGCATTACAGTAGAAAACGGCCTTGACGTAGCTGCGCACTTTAGCAAGCTCACACTCGATATTGAAATGAAGGGAGGGGAACGCTCAAGCTGTCAGTTCAAGCACTATCAGATTTCTCCTCCACCTAGTACCGAACCCAAGCCAGCTGTTTTCCTGTATCGGGTTAGTGATATATCTGTACCAGCTAGACAGTCTATACAGGGATGGGTGTGCTTTCAGCACGACATCATACGTATTCCATCTTTTGAGAGGTTCGTGTTCACTGCTCAGGCCATAGGTGAGCCCGAGCAAGAATTCAGTTTTGAGCCCTATGATTGGCCGCAGGCGACCAATCATCATTCACGGCTCGTCAAGGTGTCGCAGTGAGGGGGCGGTCTATGCGTAGTAGCACATTGGGATCCTGCGGAGAAGGTAGATGACTCATCGCTTGCTGCTGCCTGACCTTGAAATACGCTCGGGAGCGTTCGGAAAGGTCCACCGGAACAACATCTACAATGTCATCGCTGTGTCCGTACTAGGCGGTGAGCCAATGCGCCTGTGAGCTAGGATCAAAGGCATCATAGGGGCATGGCGACCGCTACCGGTACCGATCAGCAGCGAAGCAGCCCGAAGACGAAGAGGCGTTCTCCTCCGGGAGCGGGTGCGCGTTCATCATTATTCGCGCAAGCAAGCAACCCAACCCGTCCTACCCAAGAGGAGGATGCCCATGGAGAGGTATATCGGACTCGACGCACACGCGTCGAGCTGCACGCTGGGGATTGTAGGCCCCAGCGGCAAGCGCTTGGGCTCGCAGGTGGTGGAGACGAACGCGCGGGCGCTGATCGAGGTGCTGCGAGGGATTCCGAGGAACCGGCACTTATGCCTGGAAGAAGGGACGCTGTCGGGGTGGCTGTACGAGGTGCTGAAGCCGCACGTGGAGGAGCTGACGGTGGCGGGGGTCGGCAAGAGCCGGGGCCCGAAGACCGACAAGCTGGACGCGTTTGCCCTGGCGGAGAAGCTGCGGATCGGATCACTGGAGACGACGGTCTACAAGAACCGGGGCCAGTTCAGGCGGCTGGGGGAACGGGCGAAGAGCTACGACTTCTTGGTCGGCGACACGGTGCGGGTGAAGAACCGGCTCAAGAGCGTGCTGCGCTCGAGAGGAGTGGCCTACGGCGCGGGGCGCTCGGTCTACTTAAAGCGCGACCGGGAGGAGTGGTTGGCCAAGCTGCCGGAAGCGAGCAGGACGACGGCCGGGTTGCTGTACGAGGAGCACGACGCACTCGTGGCATTGAGGGCGAAGGCCGAGAAGGCGTTGCTGGCGGAAGCACGCAAGCATCGAGAGTGGCATGTGCTGAAGACGTGCCCGGGTCTGGGTCCGATCCGGACGGCGGAGCTCCTGCCGGTGGTGGTGACGCCGTACCGGTTCCAGAGCCGGAGCAGGTTCTGGGCGTACTGCGGACTGGGCGTCGTGATGCGGAGCTCGTCGGACTGGGTGCGGGGTCCGGGTGGGCGGTGGGTAAGGGAACCGGTACAGCAGACGCGGGGGCTGAATCGGAACTTCAACCACACGCTGAAGCGTGTGTTCAAGGGCGCAGCGACGACGGTGATCGGTCGGGCCGAGGACGAGCCCTTGTACCGCCACTACGAGCGACTCCTGGAGGGGGGCACGAAGCCGAATCTGGCGAAGCTGACGATCGCGCGTCAGCTCGCCTCGATCGTGCTAGCGGTGTGGCGCACGGGCGAAGCGTACGACCCAAGAGACTGGAAGCGACGGAGTAAACCGGCCTGGGATCGGCGAGCGTGGGGTCGAAAGCGGTCACAACATGGGGTCCGACGAAACGGAAGCGAACCGGTTACAGGGGACAGCATCCATACACACCGTGGGCCGGGGCAGAGAGCCCAAGCCCCCACTCAAAGGCTATGCACCCCTGGAAGAGCCGAACGAAGCGATGGGCCACAGAGTCCCAGATAGAAGGATGGTTCCCGCTCCAGAGCGGAGAACGCGACGGCTGTGAACGTCTTCCGGACTGCGATGCGGACCCTGCGAGCGCACCCCTCCCCACCCTGAGTCGTCGACCGGGCAATCCAAACCATGCGGACGCCGACGGTCAAAAAATGAGCCGACGGCGCGTGGGGAAGGTGCGTCTTGACCGCCAGCCCCATAGAAGGGGGGCACGAAGCCGAATCTGGCGAAGCTGACGATCGCGCGTCAGCTCGCCTCGATCGTGCTAGCGGTGTGGCGCACGGGCGAAGCGTACGACCCCAAGAGACTGGAAGCGACGGAGTAAACCGGCCTGGGATCGGCGAGCGTGGGGTCGAAAGCGGTCACAACATGGGGTCCGACGAAACGGAAGCGAACCGGTTACAGGGGACAGCATCCATACACACCGTGGGCCGGGGCAGAGAGCCCAAGCCCCCACTCAAAGGCTATGCACCCCTGGAGAGCCGAACGAAGCGATGGGCCACAGAGTCCCAGATAGAAGGATGGTTCCCGCTCCAGAGCGGAGAACGCGACGGCTGTGAACGTCTTCCGGACTGCGATGCGGACCCTGCGAGCGCACCCCTCCCCACCCTGAGTCGTCGACCGGGCAATCCAAACCATGCGGACGCCGACGGTCAAAAAATGAGCCGACGGCGCGTGGGGAAGGTGCGTCTTGACCGCCAGCCCCATAGAAGGGTGTGTAAAAAAAGAGGCGACGTACCTTTCCGCTAGGTAGTAAGAAGTTAACCAGCGAATCCCGGGTGAGCGCCCGGGGGAAAGGAACGATGCCTCGTGAGGAAGAATATGGTGGGACCCGAGAGTGAGTCCAGCACGCCGACGTGGGAGTGCTTGGAAGCGCTGGTTCGTGAGAAGGCCCAGGAGATGGTCCAGCGGATTCTGGAGGAGGAAGTGACGGAGTTGCTCGGCCGGGAGAAGTCGGAGCGGAAGACGGTCGTAGACCCGGCGCCAGGCTACCGCAACGGCTACGGCAAGGCTCGGCGGCTGGCGATGAGCTCGGGCACGATCATGCTCCGACGGCCCCGGGTTCGAGGCATTGAGGAGCGGTTCGAGAGTCGGGTGTTGCCGTTGTTCGCACGACGGACGAAGGAGGTGGGTGCTCTGCTTCCGGAGCTGTATCTGCACGGGCTGGCGGAGGGAGACTTCGAGCTGGCGATGCGGGGCCTGCTGGGCGAGGGGGCCCCGTTGTCGAAGTCTTCGATTTGGCGGCTGCGGGCGGGATGGACAAGGAAATTCGAGGAATGGTCGAAGCGCTCGCTGGCCGACCGTGAGGTCGTCTACGTCTGGGCGGACGGGATCTACGTGAAGGCGGGGCTCGAGCGGGACAAGGCAGCGCTGCTGGTGGTTCTCGGTGCGATGCGAGATGGTACGAAGGAGGTGTTGGCCCTGAGATCGGGCTACCGAGAGTCGGTCGAGTCCTGGTCCGAGGTGTTGCGGGATCTGAAGGCACGCGGCATCGAGGCGCCCCGGCTTTTGATGGCGGACGGCAACGCGGCGATCTGGGGCGCAGTACGGCAGGTATGGCCTGAGGCGGGCGAGCAACGGTGCTGGAACCACAAGATGAGGAACGTGCTGGACCGGCTGCCTCAGCGGGAGCAGAGCGAGGCGAAGGACCTTCTCAGGACCGTGGTCTACGCACCGAGGCGGTCCGAGGCGCTGAAGGCCCGTGAGGCGTTCGCCAGGCGCTACAGACCGTGGTATCCGAAGGCGGTGGATGTACTCGAGGACGACTGGGAGCGGATGGTGGCGTTCTACGACTTCCCCGAGGACCACTGGAAGCATCTACGCACGACGAACGTGGTCGAGAGCCCCTTTGCCGCAGTACGGCTCAGGACAACGGCGGCGAAGCGCTTCAAGCGGGTCGAGAGCGCTACGGCGCTGATCTGGAAGCTGCTCTTGGTGGCGGAGAAGCGCTTCAGAAGGCTCGACGCTCCTCACCTCCTCAAGGACGTATTTGAAGGAAGAAAGTTCGAAGACGGAAAGCCCGTCTCAACCCAACAGCGGAAAAACGCCGCCTGAAACATTTACACACCTATTGACCCAACCTCTGCGCCTGACTGCCGACGCATTGAGCGCAAATGAGTTCTCATCCTACGTGGAGAACCTAAAGAAGCGATTAGACACTCTTGTGGCAGAGGCGAGGGCCGACGAGACGAAGCTTCGAAAGAGCCAGGGTCTACCCCTTATGCGGCCGTCAGCTCCCGATATCGAAGAGCCTCCCGATCCAGGAGCCGGGTCATGATCGTCTCGAAGATGTACGGGTTGTGCCGGTTGTTGAACCTGAACTCGACCTCGGAGAGGTAGGCGTCCAGGTGCTTCGCGCTGATCTGGTGCCACGCGCCGACGATGGAGCGCTTGAGCAGGCTCCAGACGCCCTCGACGCTGTTCGTGTGAACGTCACCGGCCACCCCACTCCTCCTCGCAGTGCCTGACCGTCTCGTGGCGCGTGTCGTGGTCGGCGATCCCGAGGTAGGACTTGAGCTCGTCGGTGTAAATCGCCTCGGTGTCGGGCCGCGTGTTCCTGGCGATGAAGGCGTGGAGCGTGGCCCGCTTGATGTCGGGAACGGCCTTGATGCGGACCTCGCCGCCACGCTGGACGGCCCCTGCCACCCATGTCTTGTCGACCCGGTTGCCGGTCCCGACCCCGCGCCTCTTGCCGCTGATCAGGGTCTCGTCCACCTCGACCACCCCGAACAGGGTCGGTCCGCCGACTACACGGCTCTTCATGGCCGTACGGATGCGGTGGCACAGGTGCCACGCGGTCTTGTAGGAGACGCCGATCATCCGCTTGATCTGGTTCGCGCTGATGCTCTTCTTCGACTCGCAGATCAGGTAGATCGTCACGAACCACTTCCAGAGCGGAAGGTTCGTGTTGTCGAAGATCGTCCCAGACGTGACGCTGAAGCGGTAGCGGCACCCGTTGCAATCGAACTGGTCGCGGGTGCTGATCTCGGAGACGGACAGGCCCCCGCAACGGGGGCAGCAGACGCCAGCGGACCAGCGCAGCTTTTCGAGATACTCGCGGCAAGTCTCTTCGTCGCGGAACTTCTCGATCAAGGAAATCAGATTGATTCTCCCGTCCTAGCTGTCTCTCGCGAAGGCGGTACAGCGCTAATGGGCGCGGCGTTTCAACGGACCGGACCAGCGGCCTCCCGGTTTCGACGCTCGCTGGCCAGATAGGCCGACCGGTCGTCCATGAGTCGGCCAAAGTGGGATCGCTTCGGTCGAGGTATGGAATCACCCTGCCGACGGGTGAGGCTCGGTGCGCACGGGCGACCGGACTCCTTTGATGGCAGCCACTTTCAACCTCCTACCGGTCCGCGTCATCACACCACGACCGAACGGCTACCTTCGGTCGGCGCTCATCCGGCGACGCCTCGTATCGGGCGCGGCCAACCCCTGCTGCAGCCGCCCGTTCGTTTTGTATATCCGAAGTGATCCACAACGTATCGGCTACCGGCTAACCGCAAGCGTAGCAATAGGTTACTGAATCATTCGTCGGTTCAACCAGGACTGCGCGATCTGCTGCACTTGCCGTCCTACCATACCTGATGCTGCCGTGCTTAAAGGGCGGGGAAACGGCATCAAGTGGCGGGTATGACTGGCAGGCATCTCGAACCCGGATCAAGGACCAGTTGTTTGGGGTCAGCACCGGTCCATTCGGATGTGTTGCAACTTTCAAAAATCAGCAAGAGAGCGACTGGTTGGGTCGACCAGGCTCCGTCTTACTGCGGCCACTTCGAACAGCTTGTTGATGAACTGAATCTGTTGCCGAACATCCGAACCGCTCACCCACCTCGCCTGACCCTTCCGGATCATGTGAATTGCCTCATAATCCTTGGATCGTTCGCCGTGCCGCGTGAAATTCACGAAAGCCCTGCTTGGCCTTCACGCGTCGTTTGATCGCTCGATGATCCTGCTCCAGGATGTTGTTCAAGTATTGGATCGGCCGGTGACGGCAACGGTGTCGCAGGATTCCTTCCTGCTTCACTCCTGAAATCGCCGCGCCATAGAGGCGTGCTTGGTCCGTATAGATAACCCGGGGCTGCCGATGCGACGGATTCGTCAGCGCCTGGCGGAACAGGCGTTTGGCCGTAGCGGCATCGCGCAACCTCGAGAGCACGAAGTCGGTCGTGGCGCCGGTGGAATCGATGGCTCGGTAGAGGTAGCACCAACGGCCCTTGACACGAACGTAGGTCTCATCGACCCGCCAGGACCTGTTGGTTGGCTTGAGATGACGGCGCAGCCGCGCCTCCAGTTCGGGACCGTAGCGCTGGACCCGGCGCCAGATTGTCGTGTGGTCCGCCTCCAGGCCGCGCTCGCTGAACAGCTCTTCGACATCGCGGAACGAGAGCGAGTACCGAAGGTACCAGCGCACGGCGCAAAGAATCGGCTCGGGCTCGGTTTGTCGCCACTTGAAGATCGCCGGTCGGATTGTCTTTTTCATGATCTCTTCAGGTTACCAGCCGCTGTCCGCCAAAGTTGCAACACAACCCTTCGAAGTGCAGTTCCGACTCCGTCGTCTTGCTGCCCTCAACTAAATCCATCGCTTTCAAGCTTGTACCACAGATCGAAAGGAGTTAAGTGTCAGGTGAGGAATCCGTGGGAAAAGCCCGCATTAGAACCGAGCAGTGCAACGATCCGGACGACCGCCCTTGACATCGGTCAGCCGGTGGGTCATTCCCCGTAATCAAAATTGCGCGCTATGCGGCCTATCAGGAGAAGCACGATGCAAGTCATCTTGGCACAACCGCGCGGTTTTTGCGCCGGTGTCGAGCGCGCCATCGAAATCGTCGAAACGGCCCTGCATCAATACGGCCCCCCGGTTTACGTGCGCCACGAAATCGTCCATAACCGGCACGTCGTGGAGGATCTGAAGGCGAAGGGCGTGCGTTTCGTCGACCAAGTCGAGCAGATTCCCAGCGGGGCCCTCACGGTATTCAGTGCCCACGGCGTGTCGGCAAAGGTCGAGCAGGACGCATCGGTGCGCCGCCTGCGGACGCTGGATGCTACTTGCCCGCTGGTCTCCAAGGTACACATCGAGGGGCGCCGCTACGCCGCCAAGGGCTACACCATCATTCTGATCGGTCATGAAAACCATCCGGAGGTCGAGGGCACCGTGGGTCAGATCCCGGGGCGGGTACTGCTGGTGGGCGACGTGGCCGATGTGGAAATGCTCCAGGTCCGCGACCCCGACAGAGTTGCCTATATCACACAGACGACTCTGTCGGTCGACGACACCCGGGACGTGATCTCAGCCCTGCGCAATCGATTCCCCAAGATTGTCGGCCCGGGGGTCAAGGACATTTGCTACGCGACCCAGAACCGTCAGGCCGCCGTAAGAACGCTCGCCTCCTTCGTGGACCTGGTGTTCGTGGTCGGTGCCCAGAACAGCTCCAATTCAAACCGCTTGTGCGAGGTCAGTAACGACAGCGGCGTGCCGAGCTATCTGATCGAGGATCCGTCGGCGCTCGATCCAGTTTGGCTCCACGGCAAGAAGAGCGTCGGCATTACCGCCGGTGCCTCGACCCCCGAGGAACTGGTGCAGGACCTCATCGCGAAGATGCGGGAATACGTTGACGTCGAACTCTCGACGATGGATGGCATCGTCGAGAACGTTCGCTTCAGCCTGCTTCCAAAACTGAGCCAAGCCGCCGTTGCCCAATAGCGGGAAGGTGTCACACCGATTGCCACGACACCCGCGGCCGAGATCTCGATACACTGGACCGCGACGGCAGGCGGTCAAAGAGTACCGGCCCACCGGCCTGGTAGCGCGTAGATGCTTGCGCACTTGAGCCGGAGCATGCGGATAGCGGCGCGGTCCCCGCCGAGACAGAAAGCGTTCGGCTTGACAGGGACCCTCAACCAGTCCACATACATGCCCACTGGCCACACACACCAAGCCACCAGGGGCGGCGTGTGGGAGTCTTAACACTGACGGGCATGGTTCTGTTACCATCCGCGGATGGAACTCGCCAAAGCTACCGCGCTTTCGCACCTGACCCGCGACGCTCTCCGCCGAATCTTCTTCGACAAGCTTGACGTGGTCTTCCTCGGATTCATCCTCTTCGCACTCATCCTCGGAGGCCGCCGTCATGCCAGGGCCTGTTACCGCTAATGTGCTCCGATGGGATATCAGACAGCGATCTCGCCTACCAGGCAGAACTCCTGCAGCGCGTATCCCGCACCTTCGCTCTCACGATTCCGCAGCTTCCAACCGGGCTCCGCGATGTGGTGGAAAACGCCTACCTCCTGTGCCGGATTACCGACACGATCGAAGACGAGCCCGCGCTGTCCGCCAGGCAGAAGCGGGTGTTCTGGGAACGGTTCATCGACATTGTCGCTGGTCGGGACACCGTGGAGCCGTTCGCGCGCGAGCTCGGTGCCGGGCTGTCGTCGTCGACCCCCACTAGTGAACATGACCTGATCGCCAACACTGCCCGCGTAATCCGCATCACACGCGGGTTTGAGCCCGCGCAGCGCGAGGCGCTCGCACGCTGCGTGCAAATCATGGCCCGAGGCATGGCGGACTTTCAGTTGCAGGCAACTCCTGTTGTCGGCCTAGCCGACCTAGCTCACCTCGACCGCTACTGCTACTACGTCGCTGGCGTGGTAGGCGAGATGCTTACCGAGCTGTTCTGCGATTATTCCGCGGAAATCAACGCGCATCGGGAGGAGTTGCTCAGGTTATCCGTGTCGTTCGGCCAAGGGCTGCAGATGACCAACATCCTCAAGGATGTATGGGACGACTGGCAGCGCGGGGCGTGCTGGTTGCCGCGGGACGTCTTCCTGGATGCCGGTTTCGACCTGCGCTCCCTGTCAGCGAACCGGAACGATCCGCGCTTCGCTAATGGACTTTTCACCCTGGTGGGCATCGCCCACGGTCACCTGGCAAATGCGCTGCGCTACATCCATATCATCCCGGCCCACGAAACCGGCATCCGCCGACACTGCCTGTGGGCGTTGGGCATGGCTGTGCTGACGCTACGCCGCATTCACGCGAGGCCGGCGTTCCAAAGTGGCCGGCAGGTCAAGATCTCGCGGCGCAGCGTGCGGACAGTCACCGTCGTCACCAGCAGCCTGGTCCGCTCGAACCTGGCGCTAACGCTGCTGTTCAGGGCACTCACTCGCGGACTGCCACGTGGGTGATTCAGACGCGCGGTTATGTTTCACGGGTTCTGGTGCAGACAGCCAACGGGGATTGGCGATAATGAGATATGGCGCATCGCAAAACTGAAAGGAATCCTCTATTTGCCGGACGTTGGTTCGAAGACGACATCATTCTCCTCTGCCTTCGCTGGTATTTTCGCTTCAAACTGAGTTACCGGGACCTGGTCGCGATCTTAGGTGAGCGGGGTTTATCGATTTCGCACACCACGATCTTGCGTTGGGTCATTCGCTATGCCGAAATCTGCGAAAAGCGGTGGAGCCGATTCGAGCGGCCGGTGGGTGGAAGTTGGCAAGTTGATGAAACGTTGCCGGACAGACCGCCGTCTCGGTGCTCGCGGGCGTCACGTCGGCCGGACTGAAGGCGGCAGACGCGGACGACGATTCCGATGGGTCACGCACGGGCGTATCTCTGGGCGCTGCGGTGACCGTTCCGGTAGTCCCCCAACCTCGGAATTCGTCTTGGCGGCGCCTATGTTCAAAAGGGCGGAAGCATCGGCGTTCGCGCGGACGATATCGTCAACGCGTTCTACGCTGATCTGAAGCTCGACTACATCGAATTGTCGGCGCTGGCGAAAGCGAGCGCCCCGGGCAGCGTCGGCTTCCTCTACCTGCTCGCGGGGCCAACCGTTTCCTTCGAAGTGCGGTGTACGACCGATCTGACGTATTCCCTCGGCGGGGACACGGTCGAGCCCCAGTTGGGGCGCGACTATTCGGACGTTCCTTGTTCCGAGAGGGATTACGGAATCGGAGCCGCTAACACCGAAGCGGTCGAGTTCGCCGTCGCGGGAGGAATCGGCACAGAATTCCCGGTGGGCGCATCGACCCGGGTCTCGGTGGAGCTGCTCTATACACTCGGTTTGGTCTCGGTTCTTGACGACAGCAGGAACCGCGCCATCACGCTCCGGGCCGGAGTCTCCCTTCCGATCGGGTAGCGAGTCCAAAAGGCACCGGACCGGGGAGCCAAGCCGGAGTGTGCCGCGCGCCTTGCCCGCAGCGGGCGCCCGATCTGCTCCCGGAGAGCCCGCGGAAAACCTCAATCGCGGTCGGTCGAAGTGCGTGCTATCCGGGGCAGTTCATGGCCGTCAGGGTCCGAGCTTTTTGACACAATACAAATAGGGCATGGAAACAATGCAATTATGCTATTGACGAGACGTTCAGCGAGCCCAAGGTTTCCGTTGAAATCGCTGCTGGACTCCCATCTTTCGGACATTCAGGAATCCGAATGAGCTGTCGCCGCACCATCATCCGGCTGTCCGCCGTGCTAGCGGTTGTGGCCTTGACCAAGGGGTGCGGGGACGGTGACAGCCCTGCCGCGCCTCCAACGCCAGAGCCCACCCGCCCGACGACGGTCACGGTGAGCCCGGCCACGCACGAGCTCCCACGCCAGCGGACCCGTGCTGCCGACGGCAATAGTTTACCGTTCATATGTCTTGATCACGTCGAGCATGGCCTGTTCCGCGTCGTCCCACGCGGTCTGAATCGTCCGGAGCGCCGCCGGGGCGTTCGGCACCTGGCTGGCGAGCGCGCGGTTCTGCGGCAGCAGGAGACCCTGTGCGGTCGCACGATCGAGGAAGGCGAACAGGTGGTCGTAGTAGCCGTCAATGTTGGCGAAGCAGCACGGCTTTTCGTGCAGCTCCAGCGGTCGTTGTGACCAGCACAGGACTTCGAAGATCTCCTCCAGCGTGCCGAACCCGCCGGGTAGAGCGATGCAGCCCTGCGCCAACCGCTGCATCAGGTGTTTGCGCTCGTGCATCGTGGCGACTTCGAGGAGACGGCTGAGTCCCTCGTGGGCGAGTTCCTGGTACGACAGCTGCCGGGGAACCACACCGGTCACGAAGCCGCCGCCCTCCAGCACAGCATTTGCCAGCACACCCATCAGTCCGACGCTACCGCCACCGTAAACCAGCCCGATGCCCTCGGCCGCCATCAGTCGCCCTAGGGCCTCGGCCTCGTCGATGTAGCGCTGCTCGCGTCCTAGGTTGCCGCCCAGGTAGACGCAGATGTTTTTTCCGCTGGGCGGCCCATCGGGTTCTGCGGGGTTCTCGCCCGCCGCCAATGCTCTCGCGTTCGGCATTCTGTAAGTTTTCCTTGTCGCGCTCCGGCATCAGTACGCTGCCAGACCATCGAGAAGGAACCCCTAGTGCTACCACGGATCGTGTGCCCTAGTGGGCCCCTTCAGGTAAAGCGGTGGTTTCATTGTGCGTTCTCTCGCGGACGGATAGAATCGGCACAGCCCCGGCCAAGCAAATTTCGAAATCCGGCGGTCGCGGGTGACCATGTGGCAAGTTTAACCTACAAGGAAGGCATAGTCACCTTCAGCCCGTCAAGCACGACAACTCATCGCCGTGTAGGTAACATTTCGTCATGAAGAATCTTACCCAGACTGGTTCGCTCCGGGGCTGGCTTGTCGCTGTGGCGGTTCTTGCGGCTGCACCGGTCGGGACGGCCGCACAGACGGAGTTTCACTATCAGTACGGCAAGCTCACCAACCCCTTTGACGGAGCGCAGCACTACACGCACATCCTGACCTTCCAGCAGGCATCGAGCTGGTCGCTCGGCGACAGCTTCTTCTTCATCGACTTGCTCGACGACGGCGTCACGGACGGATTCAACGACATAGAGGTCTACGGCGAATGGTATCCCACCCTGAGCCTGGGTAGGCTCGCGGACCGGACGGTGGGCGCAGGACCGGTGAGGGATATCGCACTGATCGGGGGCATTAACTTCGACAGCGACGCCGACGTCTTCAAGTGGTTGCCCGGTGCGCGACTCTCCTGGGACATCCCTGGCTTCATCTTCTTCAACACCGACGTAACTGCCTTCATCGATGCCAGCAGCGGTGTGGACCAGGGAAGTGCGCCGAGGACGAATGACAGCTTCATGTTCGATGTAAGCTGGGGCGCCGCCTTCGATCTCGGTAGCCAGTCGTTCTGGTTCACTGGCCACGCGGAGTACATTGGTGGGACGACCAACGAACTCGGTGATGCCGTAGCGGGGTGGATCCTCGCGCAGCCGCAGCTTGGTTGGGATGTTGGAAAGGCACTGACGGACAGTGCCAATCAGCTCTTTGTCGGCGTCGAGTACCAGTACTGGTGGAACAAGCTGGGTGAGAACAACGACGACAACGTCCCACAGTTGTGGGTGATGTGGCGTCTGTGATGTCTGGGCGCTGCCGCACAGGATAGTGAGGTGAACCAGAACGCGACGGACGCACAGGACGCGCCGACCACAGAGATCCGGTCGACAAAGAGGGGACTGCGTCTTGCGGCGCGAGGCTTCCTCGCGCTTGCCGCGCTGCTCACCGTCACGATCACCGCGACCTCTGCCACCATGCTCTACAACTCCGCCACCGCGCTTCGTGACGGGGCGGAGGCGGCCGCCACGCACCTAGCGGAACTTCTGGCGGCAAGCTTCGCCGACATGGGTGAGATCTCGCTGGCCAATGTTGCCCGTACGCTCGATGCAACGCTCGACGACCAGATGATCGCACAGGCCCGCATCGCGGCACACCTCGTGGCGGCGGCCGAGGAAGCAGGGCAAGATCCCGGGCGCATCATCGAGACCCTAGACGCGATCTTGGCGAGCACGGTGCTGGACGAGTTCTGGATCACGGACAATGTGGGCTTTTCCTATCTCACTAACGTCCGTGATGAGAACGGGGAGCTCGTGCCCTTCCGATTCGAGGCTGATCCGGCGGTGCAGCCACAGGCGTCGAAGTTCTACGTGCTCCTCGAATCGGATATCGACGACGACGATTTCATCACACAGCCAGCGCAAGTCCGGGAGATCGATCAAGAAGTCTACAAGTACGTCGGAGTCGGCGGCGTCGATCAGGAGCGGATCGTGCAGATCGGCAATGCACTCGACTTTGGTGAGCAGGAGATTTTGACGAACGTCTACGCCACGGAGCGGGCGGACGTTTCGGCCGTGGTCGAGGGGATCATCGGTCAGCACATGCTGGCGCAGGCGACCATAGCGGGCCACTTCATCGTTGCGGCTGAGGAGGCCGGCTGGACGGCGGAGGAGATCAACAGCCGACTGCGACGTATCGCCGGAGCGACGGTCATCGGTGAAATCCGGGTTCTCGACCTGGACGGCTCGGTTGCCTACTCCAGTCTGCTTCCGCCGCTAGAAGGCGGGGCAGACGTACCCGTACCTCGTGTGGAGGAGATCACGCCGCTCCTGGAGGGTTCCGAGGGCAGCGTGGAATTTGCGACGGCCCCGCGCGCCTCGGACGGCGAGGTCTACAAGTACGTGGCGGCTGCCGGCGCCGGCTCGCCGCGGGTCGTGCAAGTTGGCGTACCCATCGAGGGTAGCTCGGGCAACCTGCTCTATGCCGTGTACCAGCGGGAGGCGGACCTGCTTGTCCGATCGCGTAATTTGGAGGCGCTCTGGGTCGTCAATCTTGACCGCGACTTGGCTGCGTCCGCGCCGCGGGCCGGACAGTCGGGCACCCAGCCGGTGGGCGCAGCCAGCGTCTTCTCGCGCCGGGCTGAATCGGTCGTGGAGCAGGCCATGGACCAGGGTCAGGTGGTGAGCGAGGCTAGCCTGAGCCTGCTGGCGCCCGCCGACCGCGGCATTTGGGTCGCCTCACCGATCATCAATACAGGAGGGATCCCGATCGGAGGGCTCGCGCTCGCGGTCAGCCTAGACGACATCGCCGGCACGGTTCGGGGCGAAGCACGGAACACGACCCTGATCGCTTTTGTCCTCTTCGCTCTTACCGGCGCCGCTGCGCTCTGGGGAACGCGGTGGCTGACGCAGCCCATCGAGGCCATCGCCACGGCAGCCCGCCAGGTGGAAGCGGGCAGGCAGCCGGACGATGGCTTGATTGAGCCAGTGATGGAACGGACCGACGAGCTGGGGAGCCTAGCACGGGTGTTTGACGCCATGACGATCCAAGTCTTCGACCGGGAGGAGCAGCTCGAGACGATGGTCTCGGCGCGGACCGAGGAGCTCCAGCAGAGCAACCGCAACCTGCGCCGTGCCCAGCGGGCACTGGAGCAGGACCTGGAGATGGCGAGGGTGGTGCAATCCGCACTAGTGCGTGAAGGCAACGTGGATTTGGCCGGCTTCGCGGCCTACGCGCGGATGACCCCGGCGCAGCAGGTGGGCGGCGACTTCGTCGACGTGTTCGAGTCGTCCGAGGGCCAGCTGTTCTTCAGCGTTTGCGACGTCTCTGGCAAGGGGGTGGCAGCGGCCCTGTTCATGGCAGTGTCGCAGGGCACGATCAACGCTGCGGCCACCAAGAGCCAGAACGGCGGCGTCGGCGTAATCGCCACCGAAGCCAACCGTCTGCTCTGCAGCGAGAACCCGATGGGGCTCTTTGTGACCGGCATGCTCGCCATCGTCGACCTCGAGCGGGCCGTCATGGAATACGTCTGCGCTGGGCATGAGCCTGCTTTCCTGGTGAGCCCCGACGACTCCCGGCGAGTTCTCCCGCTGACTCGCGGGGTGCCGATGGGCGTGTTAGACGACTTCGAGTACGAGAGCCGCCAGGAAGAGTTGCGCCCCGGTGACTCGCTCTTCCTCTACACGGACGGACTCACGGACGCGGTGAACATGAGCGGCGAGCTCTTCGGGAAGGAGCGGCTAGAGAAGACGCTCGACGGCGCATCCGCGCGCTCGCCCGAAGAGATCGTGGGCCACGTCTGGAGGGAGATCGAAGCCTATTCCGCGGGAGCTCCCGCCGCCGACGACATGACCTGTCTAGTTCTGCGTCGCCGGTAACGCCGCCCCGCCCGAGTCGCACTTGAGGCTCTGATCACCCATGGGGTGAGCCACGGCCCCTGAGGGTGAAGCCGAACCGAGATCCAGATCACGATGCGGAGCGACTGCGGCACGCCGACCCTGATGAAGGAGGACACCGGTCAGCCGTTGGATCCGCCGCAGAGACATGAATCCTGACGCCACGTCATCGCTGGAGGGACGGTCCCTCAGTGGTTCGGGGTTGCACGTAGTGGAGGGCCTCGCGGAGCGCATTTCCTACGAGTCCGCCGTCAAGGGGCCCGGCCTTGTCCCGCGACCAGGCAGTGACTAGAGTTGCGTGGTTGCCTGCACGGGAAGGGATCGTTCGCAATGATGAATGAACTGCGCGTCTCGTTGGCACCCAGCCTGCCCGCAGTACGCGGCCTGGCGCAGATGGTAGAGGAATTCGGGGACGCCAACGATCTGCCGGATCAGAAGATCTACATGATCAACCTGGCCCTCGAGGAATTGATCACCAATATGGTGAGCTACGGTCTTCGAGGCGTGGCCCAACCAAAGATCGAGATCACCGTGCAGGTCAACGGTACCGTCCTGGTGCTGACCGTGGCGGACAACGGCCAACAGTTTGATCCGACGCAAGACACGAGTCCCGACCTGTCATCGGCGGTGGACGATCGGCCGATCGGCGGCTTAGGGCTGCATCTGATCAAGACGTTTGCCGACCGCATGAAATACGAGTACGTGGAGGGCAAGAACCGGCTGACGCTGGAACACGATCTCGCGCCACAGGCTGTGTGACGAGGCCAGCGTAGCAACGAGGGGTGCATCGAATGGATATCGAAGTCGGCGAGGAACGCAGTGGCGAGGTGTTGGTGCTGGTGCCCATTGGACGACTGGACAGCGGAAACGCCAGCTCGTTCGAATCCATCGTCATGGATCGCGTCAGCAGCGGAGAGCTGCGCCTGATCGTCGACTTCAGTCGCCTCGACTTCATCAGCAGCTCGGGCTTGCGGGTGCTCCTCATCGCCGCCAAGGCGCTGAGGGTGGCGGACGGAACGCTCGTTCTCTGCTCCATGAAGGACCACATCGAGGAAGTCTTCCAGGTCAGCGGCTTCGGCCAGATCATTCCCATCAAGGAGTCTCGCAAAGCGGCCCTCTCCGTCGCGTCCTAACGGGGATCACGTTGAGCATGCGCAGTAGTTGCCTTCGCTCGACGGAGATGCTAGGCGGGGAGAAGTCAGTGTGCATACGACTTCGGTCGATGTCATGTCTTCGCGTGCCCGGGTCAGATCGCGTAGCACCTCCTGTTCCGGTCCCGGCACCCACACCGCGCTCAACTCCCCGGCGCGGTGAAGACGCGCCAGACTCAGCGCGTCGCGCCGGTCCGTCTTCATCCTATCCCCCCGGCTTGCGCGGGATCAGGCTCGGCGCCACCATCGCGCAGTGGTGCCCGGTCGCGATGATCTCCCGATACACCCCGTAGCCGCACGTGCTGGCTTCGTGGCAGAAGCTCAACACCTCCCCGTGTGGGCTCAGCTTGCCCATCAGACGAGACCGCCCATAGCCAATCGCTTCAAAGGTGGCTCTGACCTGCGGCAACATATTCGGGCGGCCACGGCCAGCAACGACCTGCACTTGCTCCAAGGAATCGGCAAGACGGATGAAACCTGCATCGGTGGGAACCCCCGCAAAGGAACCCGCCGTGACGACGACAAGCCCAGCCCGAGAGAGCGTGCAACCCGGAAGATCCCGGCTATCGGTGCCGTAGAACGCGGAGGGGCGCCTCGGTATGGCAATAGTTGGTGAGGGAGTCAACCCGGGTGGAATAGAGTGCCACCCACACGGCGTCGGTCAACACCGATCCCTCTCGGAGGGTGCAACGGCAATCACCGCGCGGTCGCGGTGGCGGAGTAGGTATTCTCCAGGGCCTGGAACGCGAGGAGTTGCGGATTGTCGTGCCTGAAGAGGACGAGGCAATCGCTCGTAACGACGATGAAGAGGGCGCAGGTCGTCACGGGCCGTCATGAGCGAGGCAGTGAACGCAGCAACCATCCAGTAGTGGCGCACGGTGGCGACGACGTAGCGGTCCAGCAGGGAAAGAGTCGTCGCTTCGACTATCTCGGATCGGGAGCGAGGAGCTAGTCGATCGTCACCACGGGTTTGATTGCGACGTGTGGACGTGGTCGGGCATCTTGTAGCTCAGCCCCTCGCCGTCGAACACCGATATCTGGAGAAGCTGGGTGAAATTATCCGATCTGACCATCTTGTTGGTCCGCAACAATCGCAGAAAGCGCTGCTGCATCCGGTACTTGAACAGGGTCGCGAATTTGGGGTCCCGTGGAAAGTCGAAGCTGTCGGCGAGCTCGGTGCCGATGAGGCCCCGCGACAGACGGTAGGCCAAGCCCACCAATCTCTCCCGTTCAGCCGGGTCCTGTATGCCCGCAACCTTTGGAATGGACTGGATCAACAAGTTGGCGACGGCTACAGAATCGGCATCCGGGGGCGGCTCGCACAGGTAGCCGATCTTGTACATCTTTTCCGCTTCCTCGGCGTTCGTATAGAGGATGGTTTCTGGTATCCCCATGAGGTAGCCGGCGTAGCGCCAGACGGCGAGAACGCTCTTCCTTTCATCCTTGCTGAATTTGGCGCCCAGCAACATCGAGTACTCCAGCAGCCGCTTCGAAAAGACGGAGATTGCGAAACCCAGGTGCGCCGCGCTCAACGGCGTCCCCCAGGCTTCGTGATTCCATTCATCCGACTTCGCCAGCAGGCCCCGTATACGGGTATGAACGAACCGAATGCGCGTGGACAGCTTCCACCCCTCGCTGCTTCTCTGCAGGCCGGCAGGAAAGAAGATCTCCAGCATGTGGCGGTTGTTTTGCTGCAGACGCCTTCTGGTGCTCGCCACTCGCCCGGTAATGCTGAAGGACTTGGCGATGAGAGTCGAAAAGCCTTCCACCAGCACTCCCGTGACGAACGCGGCGAGCATCCGGTCCACGTTTTCGTGGAAGGCACGGACCCCGGGACGAAAACCTTCGTAGTAGAGCCACGGAGGCTCCCGGAAGTTCTTGAAGAAATCGCGCAAGGCACGCGGCGCGAGACGCAGAGCTTCCTCGTTCTGCTCTATGCCGGCCCCGATGAACCGGTGCAGGTCGCCTGGAGACAACTCCGCCGAGAGCTCCTCCATGAGCGGGTCGAGCTCGGGGTCACCGATGGTGACGTGCTTGAGGTAGTTATCGGCCAAGGCCTGATCGTAGAGACGGGCCTTTTCGTAGCCTTCGACGTACGCGGTGGGCATCTTTGGCGTGACGTCGCCGGTGACCGATGAGAAAACGACAGAATTCACGAGAAACCCTCCTGTGGCAACCTAATCGCGGCGATCGGACCCCACGGATGCTCAGGACGGGGGCACGGGCAACTGATGTCAAGGGGCTGCTCGTGGCAGGCCAAAGGTTATAAGCTTAGGCCAGTATGGTCCCCACTGTCAAGCCCATAACCAGTCGTTGCTTAATCTCGTACAGCATATGAGCGGACACATCGCGGCTACCGACTCCGCGGCCAGACGCCAGCTGCGACGGCCAGCGGATCCAGAGGGTTCCGTAGGAGCTAGGATCAAAGGCATCATAGGGGCATGGCGACCGCTACCGGTACCGATCAGCAGCGAAGCAGCCCGAAGACGAAGAGGCGTTCTCCTCCGGGAGCGGGTGCGCGTTCATCATTATTCGCGCAAGCAAGCAACCCAACCCGTCCTACCCAAGAGGAGGATGCCGATGGAGAGGTATATCGGACTCGACGCACACGCGTCGAGCTGCACGCTGGGGATTGTAGGCCCCAGCGGCAAGCGCTTGGGCTCGCAGGTGGTGGAGACGAACGCGCGGGCGCTGATCGAGGTGCTGCGAGGGATTCCGAGGAACCGGCACTTATGCCTGGAAGAAGGGACGCTGTCGGGGTGGCTGTACGAGGTGCTGAAGCCGCACGTGGAGGAGCTGACGGTGGCGGGGGTCGGCAAGAGCCGGGGCCCGAAGACCGACAAGCTGGACGCGTTTGCCCTGGCGGAGAAGCTGCGGATCGGATCACTGGAGACGACGGTCTACAAGAACCGGGGCCAGTTCAGGCGGCTGGGGGAACGGGCGAAGAGCTACGACTTCTTGGTCGGCGACACGGTGCGGGTGAAGAACCGGCTCAAGAGCGTGCTGCGCTCGAGAGGAGTGGCCTACGGCGCGGGGCGCTCGGTCTACTTAAAGCGCGACCGGGAGGAGTGGTTGGCCAAGCTGCCGGAAGCGAGCAGGACGACGGCCGGGTTGCTGTACGAGGAGCACGACGCACTCGTGGCATTGAGGGCGAAGGCCGAGAAGGCGTTGCTGGCGGAAGCACGCAAGCATCGAGAGTGGCATGTGCTGAAGACGTGCCCGGGTCTGGGTCCGATCCGGACGGCGGAGCTCCTGCCGGTGGTGGTGACGCCGTACCGGTTCCAGAGCCGGAGCAGGTTCTGGGCGTACTGCGGACTGGGCGTCGTGATGCGGAGCTCGTCGGACTGGGTGCGGGGTCCGGGTGGGCGGTGGGTAAGGGAACCGGTACAGCAGACGCGGGGGCTGAATCGGAACTTCAACCACACGCTGAAGCGTGTGTTCAAGGGCGCAGCGACGACGGTGATCGGTCGGGCCGAGGACGAGCCCTTGTACCGCCACTACGAGCGACTCCTGGAGGGGGGCACGAAGCCGAATCTGGCGAAGCTGACGATCGCGCGTCAGCTCGCCTCGATCGTGCTAGCGGTGTGGCGCACGGGCGAAGCGTACGACCCAAGAGACTGGAAGCGACGGAGTAAACCGGCCTGGGATCGGCGAGCGTGGGGTCGAAAGCGGTCACAACATGGGGTCCGACGAAACGGAAGCGAACCGGTTACAGGGGACAGCATCCATACACACCGTGGGCCGGGGCAGAGAGCCCAAGCCCCCACTCAAAGGCTATGCACCCCTGGAAGAGCCGAACGAAGCGATGGGCCACAGAGTCCCAGATAGAAGGATGGTTCCCGCTCCAGAGCGGAGAACGCGACGGCTGTGAACGTCTTCCGGACTGCGATGCGGACCCTGCGAGCGCACCCCTCCCCACCCTGAGTCGTCGACCGGGCAATCCAAACCATGCGGACGCCGACGGTCAAAAAATGAGCCGACGGCGCGTGGGGAAGGTGCGTCTTGACCGCCAGCCCCATAGAAGGGTGTGTAAAAAAAGAGGCGACGTACCTTTCCGCTAGGTAGTAAGAAGTTAACCAGCGAATCCCGGGTGAGCGCCCGGGGGAAAGGAACGATGCCTCGTGAGGAAGAATATGGTGGGACCCGAGAGTGAGTCCAGCACGCCGACGTGGGAGTGCTTGGAAGCGCTGGTTCGTGAGAAGGCCCAGGAGATGGTCCAGCGGATTCTGGAGGAGGAAGTGACGGAGTTGCTCGGCCGGGAGAAGTCGGAGCGGAAGACGGTCGTAGACCCGGCGCCAGGCTACCGCAACGGCTACGGCAAGGCTCGGCGGCTGGCGATGAGCTCGGGCACGATCATGCTCCGACGGCCCCGGGTTCGAGGCATTGAGGAGCGGTTCGAGAGTCGGGTGTTGCCGTTGTTCGCACGACGGACGAAGGAGGTGGGTGCTCTGCTTCCGGAGCTGTATCTGCACGGGCTGGCGGAGGGAGACTTCGAGCTGGCGATGCGGGGCCTGCTGGGCGAGGGGGCCCCGTTGTCGAAGTCTTCGATTTGGCGGCTGCGGGCGGGATGGACAAGGAAATTCGAGGAATGGTCGAAGCGCTCGCTGGCCGACCGTGAGGTCGTCTACGTCTGGGCGGACGGGATCTACGTGAAGGCGGGGCTCGAGCGGGACAAGGCAGCGCTGCTGGTGGTTCTCGGTGCGATGCGAGATGGTACGAAGGAGGTGTTGGCCCTGAGATCGGGCTACCGAGAGTCGGTCGAGTCCTGGTCCGAGGTGTTGCGGGATCTGAAGGCACGCGGCATCGAGGCGCCCCGGCTTTTGATGGCGGACGGCAACGCGGCGATCTGGGGCGCAGTACGGCAGGTATGGCCTGAGGCGGGCGAGCAACGGTGCTGGAACCACAAGATGAGGAACGTGCTGGACCGGCTGCCTCAGCGGGAGCAGAGCGAGGCGAAGGACCTTCTCAGGACCGTGGTCTACGCACCGAGGCGGTCCGAGGCGCTGAAGGCCCGTGAGGCGTTCGCCAGGCGCTACAGACCGTGGTATCCGAAGGCGGTGGATGTACTCGAGGACGACTGGGAGCGGATGGTGGCGTTCTACGACTTCCCCGAGGACCACTGGAAGCATCTACGCACGACGAACGTGGTCGAGAGCCCCTTTGCCGCAGTACGGCTCAGGACAACGGCGGCGAAGCGCTTCAAGCGGGTCGAGAGCGCTACGGCGCTGATCTGGAAGCTGCTCTTGGTGGCGGAGAAGCGCTTCAGAAGGCTCGACGCTCCTCACCTCCTCAAGGACGTATTTGAAGGAAGAAAGTTCGAAGACGGAAAGCCCGTCTCAACCCAACAGCGGAAAAACGCCGCCTGAAACATTTACACACCTATTGACCCAACCTCGTTCCGTAGCCCAGTATGGCACTAGCCCTCCTAATCTTGACACAGGTGAGCCATCCTAGCTCCCTTTGCCGTGAGGCTGGGGGCTAACTGCCGCCTGGGCCGAGTTGCCTAGTACTGTCAAGGAGGCGAGCCATGGCGCCCACATACATCGACGCACGACCGATGCTCCTGCTCTGCGGAATGTCTCTTGTCCTCGCAGTAGGGGTCGGCACGCCGGCTCCGGTCCGTGCCCAGAATCAGACACCTGAGGAAATCGGGCTGCAGATCGCGCAGGGCGCGCGCGTGCGCGAGGAAGGATTCGGCAACTTTGCGGCGCAGCAGGTGATGGTGTTGCGGAACAGGCAGGGGCAGGAAAGCCGGCGTCGGCTCCAGGTGCAGGTTCTTGAAGTGCCGGACGGGGGCAATAGGAGCCTCTTCGTATTCGATGAACCGCGGGACGTACAGGGAACGGCGTTTCTGGTGCATGCCCAGCGTGAAGGCGCGGACGATCAGTGGCTCTACCTTCCCGCATTGAGGCGCGTCAAACGTATCAGCTCGGCGAACCAATCCGGCTCCTTCATGGGCAGCGAGTTTGCCTACGAAGACCTGACCCCGCAGGAAGTGGAGAGGTTCACGTACCGCCATCTGCGCGACGAGCCCTGCGGCGACCTGACCTGCACGGTCACGGAGCGCACACCTATGGACACCGGGTCAAGCTACCGACGCCAGGTGGTTTGGCGCGACACGGACGAGCTTCGCGTCTGGAAGATCGAATACTACGACCGCAAGGATGACCACCTGAAGACGCTCACCATGCGCGACTACACGCAGTACCTGGGTCGCTACTGGCGGGCCAGCGAAATGGAAATGGTGAATCACCTGACCGGCAAGAGCACACTATTGACCTGGACAGATTATGAGTTCCAGGCGGATCTCGACGACAGCGATTTCACACAGACGGGACTGAGACGAGCGAGGTGACGCACGTCCAAGAGGCTCTCTCCGGGAGTCTCCCGGCCAGCGCCGCCTGGGCTCTGGCTTCCTTGTTCGCCGTGTTTGTCGTCCACGCCCATGCCGCCGCCGGCCTGCAGGCCCAAGAAGCCGATGCGCCGCCGATCGAGTACGAGATCTCGGGGCGCGTGAGCGCTGAAGGCCGTTGGTTCCCCCAGGAGGGGGCCTTCGATGGCCAGAAGTCACTCGCCGCGGGCTTTGTCACGGCGCTGAGGCTCGATTTAGAGAACGTCGTTGGCCAGAGTGTCGCGGTCGCCCCTTTCTTCCGCTACGACCACTCCGATCCACACCGAACGCACTTCGATCTGCACGAAGCGTATCTGCTGATGTTCGGCGACGTCGGTGCAAGCGGCTGGGAGCTGCGCATCGGTGCCGACCAGGTGTTCTGGGGCGTCACCGAATCGCAGCGTCTGGTCGACATCGTCAACCAAATCGACTTCGTCGAGCATCCGACCGGAGAAGCCAAGCTGGGGCAACCGATGGTGCACGCCACGTGGTTCGGCGACTGGGGCGCGTTCGAAGTATTCGGGATGCCATATCACCGCGCGCGGACGTTTCAAGGGCGTGAGGGCCGGCTGCGACTGCAGTTTGTCGTGGATGAGGAACGTATCGAGTACGAGAGAGGGGCCGGGCCGTGGCACCTGGATCTGGCCGCTCGCTACAGCCATAGCCTTGGGTTGCTCGATCTGGGTCTGAGCGTATTTGACGGCCTGAGTCGGGAGCCCTTTCTGGTGCCGGTGGGCAATCCGGACGGAGTACTAGCCCTGCTCCAGCACTACGAGCAGATCCGTCAGTTCGGGCTCGACGCCCAGGTGACGTTTGGCTCCTGGCTGCTGAAGCTGGAGGCAATTCAGCGTGCCGGTGCTCGAAATCTCTCCGGTGTACAGGAAGACTATTTCGCTGCCGTCGTGGGTGGCGAGTACGCGTTCTATTCGGTCGCCGGCTCCGCAGCCGATCTGAGCCTGCTCGGCGAATGGAACTACGACGGGCGGGGCCGTAGCGCGACGCCGAGCCGTTCGCCCGACACGCTCGAAAACGATCTCTTCTTTGCCGCGCGCCTCGCACTCAACGATGTCCACAGCACAGCGATTACTGCCGGCTTTTTCACAGACGTGAGCCGGGCCACCCGTACGCTAGCGCTCGAATTTGATCGGCGTCTTCTCGGCGAGTGGTCCCTGCGTGCGGAGGTCGTCACACTCCTTAGCGTCGACCCGGCGGATCTCCACTACCTGATGCGAAACGACAGTTTCCTCGACCTTAGCCTTACCTACAACTTCTAGAGAAGTCGGGGTGAAGGTAAAACAGGACGCCCGGGACGCTGCAATCGCGGCTGAAGCCTCGTAGGTCCCCGACGCCGGCAGGGTTGCCTACATCACCTAGACGACGGGAGCCATGAAGTCCTTCATGGCTCCCGTCGATCGAAGGTGAGCAAGAGCGTAGACAGCAGCAAGAAGTCGGTGGCTAGCGCCAGGATGATCGTCATTGCCACCAGAATTCCGAGCGCCCAGCTCACCTCGAACCCAGACGAGGCGAACACCAAAAAACCGGCCGAAATGACGGCGGTCGTCGTAAACAATGCATGCCCCACAGTTCGGAAGGCGAAGCGCACGGCCTCCGGCGGGGGAAGCCCTTCGCGCCGCCCCTCGATGTACTTGCTCAAGAAATGGACGGTGTCGTCCACGACGATGCCGAAGACGACGGCGATGACCACCGAGGACGCAATACCCACATGGCCCACAAGATAACCCCATAGCCCGAAACTCATGATGGCCGGTATGAAATTCGGAAGGAGGCTGATCAGGCCAATCCAAACGCTTCTGAATATGAAGATCAGGATGAACGAAATGAGCGCCATCGCGACAATCGTGCCGCTGAGCATGCTGTTGATATTGCGCTGTGACAAGTGAGCGAACATAACGCTGATGCCCGAGGCCTCATTCGCTAATTCCGGCGCGTTGGCTTGCAGCCAGTCCTGGGCGCGCGCGTCGAGCTCCCGTACCTCCCGAGACCATGCGTTGCCCATGGCGACGACCATACGCGTGGCCGACTTGCCGACATCGATGCGATCATTGAGATCACTTCCGAATGGCAGTGACAGCTCATAGAGCAGCAGGTACTGCGCCGCCAGATCTCCGCTCTCGGGCAGGCGGTAGAATGCCGGATCGTCACCGTTCATGTTCCTGTTGAGGCGCTTCATGATGTCCGTGAACGACTGGACAAACGACACCTCAGGCTGTTCTCGGTACCATTCCGTGAATGCATCGACCTGCCGAAGATACTCGGGATCCGTAATACCGCCTTCCTCTCCCGCGTCCAGCGAATATTCCAGCCTGTCGAGTCCTGTCAGATTCGCGGCGATGAAATCCGAATCGCGCCGAAACTGATACCGGTCGTCGAAGTACTGCGTCATGTTGTCGTTAAGTTCGATGCGCGCCACGCCGGTCGCCAGAACGACCACTGCCAGTGTTGTGGACCCAAGCAGAAGCGTGCGCCGGGCGACGACGATATCGGCTAAACGATCGAAGAAGCGTTCGAAGAGCACCGGCTCGCCGGCCGGAACGTGCGCGGAGCGCAGCGGCAGGCAAGCGAGCAACGCGGGCAGAAACGTCATCGTGTATGCAAGGGCGCAGAGCACCCCAAACGCCACGTAATTTCCTAGGACATGGAATGGCGGTGAGTCGGAGGCATTGAGGCTGAGGAATCCAATCGCGGTCGTAACGGAGGTAATGAAGATCGGGTAGGTATTGATCTTGAACGACTCGATAATCGCAGTGAATTTGTCCAGTCCGCGCCGTATCCCCAGTAAGACAGTCGAGATGACGTGGATCGAATCCGCAACCGCTATAACCATGACGATGATTGGCACGCCGACGTTGGTAGGGCTGAACACCACGCCCCGCCATCCGGCAAACCCCATCGTCGTGCTGACAACGAATAGGAGTATGGCGACGACCGCCAACGTGGCGAACGCCGAGCGCAGCAGGAGAACCGTGGCGACGACGATGACGAGGAACACGATCGGCGTCAGCGTCCGAATGTCGTCGCGCGTAGCGTCCGAAAACGTTTGGTTCATCACGACGTCGCCGGTCGTGAAGTAGTCGATTTCGGGGTGGCTTGCGCGGGCTTCGTCCACGACCGCATTCAGATAGTCGGTGATTTCGGTCACCGCCTGATCGGGATTCTCGGGGAGGACGAAGTTGATCGCGACGCCTGCCACGCGCCCGTCGTAGGAGATCAGACGGCCGGCAATATCTATGGCGTTCCGCGCAATCGTCTCAATCCGAGCGAGGTCGGCATCACTCAGGCCGTCGGCATCTTCGACGAGCGGGGCGACGATAAGGTCGTCCTCACCGAAAGCCTCGCTGTGGCTGTAGTTGGTGAGCGAGTTGACACGGCTGGAGTACGGCGCCTGCCAAGCTGCGTCGGTTAGCTCCACGATCGCGCCGAGCGCCTCGCGCGTGAACACGGTGCCCTCCCTTGGTGCCACGGCGATCAGGGCGCGGTTGGAGACGGCGTAGGTGTTCTCTAGGGCGTCGAAAGCGAAAAGTTGCGGATTGTCCTCACTAAACAGAATCCGATAGTCATTCGTGATGGTAATGAAGGCAACACCGGCAGTCGCCGCCAACATGAGAGCCGTAGTAAGCGCCACAACCGGCCAGCGGTAGCAGAGCACGGCGGCGACATAGCGGTCCAGCCGCGAAGAGTTCATCGCCTCGGACATATTGGCATGGCCCAAGCATCAGTCGCGCGGAAGCCGATTGTCAAGGGCGACTCCTGACGATTCCACACATGGGTTGTTTCGCGCCTTTCTTTCGGATACTTCGCACAGCAGATCTGATCTCGGGCATGCACTTCTGCACGAGCTCTTTCGCCCCGCGGTATTTCGGGTCCTTATGTCGCATTCCTTCTGGGTGTCCGTTGATATGCCCCTGAACCAGGCTGCGGATGTTCTGGTAGTCGGGATGGAGCTGGCCGGCCCGCTCGCGGACCCATTCGGCAAGGCGGGGACGGATCGCCTTTGTCCAGCGCCTCTCCTGACTGCGCGTGAGCGGTAGCGCCTCGTCGCCGGCACCGGCAACCAGATCCGGTGCGAAGCCGCGGATGTCGTAGGTGATGTCGATGTCTTCCGAGAACCGCCGGATCGCGCGCCACACCTTGGACAAGGAGGTGCCGCCCTTGAACACCAACTGATGGCCGAACGGGGCGTCGAACAGGACGCCGAGGGTTGCGACCACCCAGATGTCTTTCTCGAGCACGAACGCCGGGTGCGGGCATTCGGCTTGAGCGGCATGCAAGGCATGACGGCGCTCTTCGGCCGCCAGGCGCTGAAACAGTGCTTCAGCCATGCGCCAGACGCGTGGTCAGCGGCTCCGCCATCCACACCGGCATGACGCCCCGCGCGACCGCAAGCTCCTCGAGGTCTTCCTCCGAGAGCTTGGGCAGGATCGCGTCGAGGCTGTCTTCGACCTCTTCGGGGCCGAGCCATGCCAGGGCACGGATCACCACTCCCGCCATCCTGTGCGGAGCCGCCAACTGCCAGCGCGGAGCGTGGCGCAGCTCGACGGGATGCTTGCCGAAGCGCAATCGCCGACTGCGGCCGGAGGTGAGATAGACCGAGCGGACGGGATTCTGCGTCGTCAAACCAAGCCAGTTGGCCGCGCCGCCTCCGTTCGGGACGATCGTCTCGCCCCAGAGCTCCGAGAGCGCCAGGAGTGACTTCTCGGTGCCCGGCGCACACCGCCCCAAGCGGGTCTCGATCGGGCGCATGTAGACCCCTTGGCGGATCCGCATGAGCCGGCCTGAACGGGCCAGGCGAGAGAGCGCCTGACCCACCGCGGCCCTTTGGCCGAGGTGAAGCAGGGCCGCCGGGCAGATCGGCGTGGCCTCGGCGTGCTCCATGATGCGCTCGGGCAGGCTCTTCATGGCTTTCTCTCTCCGCGTCACAAATCGAACCACAAATATAACAGTCGTCCTGTTCGGAGCGACTCTCGAAGCCCTTGATCCGTTGCCGCGGCAGGCACGGCACGCCGCTCGGCGACCGCCCCGCGCCGCGGCATGTGAAACCTGTCACTTCCGTGTGGGCGACGCCAAGTCGGCCGTGCCCGGGCCGACCTTCCGGTCGAGCCCTAAGACCCTTGACGGGAACCTCTGGCGAGCGCTGCGGAGGGTGTGTCTGCCATGCCACTGGCGGCGGTGTCCAACAGCTCGTGTACCGTACTGGCCATCTCTAGCCGTTACAGGCACTTAGGAGATTTCCTATGAGTTGACTTCCTTGCATGCGGGTCTTCACCGTTGTGGCCATGAAGACGCGGGAGCAGTACGGGCATGGAGACGCTGGAGCAGCAGTTCGACTCGCGTGTGAGGGTGTTCCTCGGGCGGACGGGCCTGAGTCCGACGACGTTCGGCTTGAAGGCGCTGGGCGACCCGAACCTGATGCGCCAGCTCGACGGCGGGCGCTCGCTGTCGCTGAGAACGGCGGACCGGGTTCTGGCGTTCGTGGCGGACTACGACCTGGACTCGGGCGGCGCTCGGACTCCGTCCCGAGGCCACCGGCGCCGGAAGCCTTCGTCACGGGCGAGGAGAACGAGGAGCAGCAGAGCGATGAGTGAACAACCGATCGAACAGAGAACAAATCCGCCGACCCGCTTCCTGCGGCGGCCGGAGGTGACGGCCCGCACGGGGCTCGGGCGGAGCACGATCAAGGTGCGGATGCGCGAGGGGTGCTTCCCCCGGCCGGTATTGCTGGGCTCGCGCGCCGTGGGCTGGATCGAGGAGGAGGTGGACGCGTGGATCCGCGAGCGGATCGCGGAAAGCCGGGGCGACGCGGAGGTGCCGCCCACTGACCCAAGGACAAAGGAAGATACATGAAGACGTTCTCGAGGACGGTGCGAGCGGCTGCGTGGGCCGCGCTGTGGATGCTCATGCCCGGTCAGCTCTGGGCTCAGGGGACGAGCCCGTGGGTGGAGGCGGTGAACGAGCTGCAGGCGCAGTTCACGGGTCCGATCGCGAGGGGGCTGTCGCTGATCGCGATCGTGGTGGGCGGGCTGATGTTCGCGTTCGGCGAGGGCGGGAGCAAGCGGACGCTGGCCGGGATCATCTTCGGGCTGGGGATGGCGATGGGCGCGGCGAACTTCCTGGCGTGGCTATTCTGATGAGGGGTCTGAGGCGCTGGGCCGGCTATGCGGCGCTGAACCGTCCGCTCACGATCCTGGGTGTGGAGCGTAGGGGGTTTCTCCTCGTCGCGACGCTCGGGCTCGCGATGTGGAACGCGACGGCTTCGCTGGTGACGGGCGGCGTGGTGTTCGCGGTCGGCTTTGGGGCCGGATGGCTGGCCGGCCGCAAGGACCCCGACATGCTCGGCGTGCTACGGGCCGGGACGCGCTACCCGGCGCGCTTCGACCCGGGCAAGTGGGCCGAAGAGCCGTGGCATCTCGTGATCCGGAGCGGGCGATGAGGATCGCCGCGGAGCTCCGGGACCACGAGGCAGCCGGCTCGCTGGCCGAGGAGCTGCCCTACTGGGGTTGGCTCGAGGACGGCCGCACCTGCCTGACCCGCTCGGGCGAGCTGATCGCGGTCGGACGTCTGGAGCCTGCGGTGGTGGATGGGCGTTCGCCGGAACAGATCGACCGCGTGCTGGGCCGCTGGCAGCGGCTGCTCTCGGGTTTGGACGCTGACACGCGCCTCTACTTCTATATGCTGCGCCGGCCAAGTGTGCCCGAGGCCGCGGACGACGACGGTTCCGGCATCGTAGCGGTGTCCCAGCGTAAGCGCGGCGCGTTTCTCTCGGGCCGCGTGCAGCGGCTCGAGGCCTACCTGGTCTGGTCGCACGATCCGCGGCTACGCACGGTCGCAGACGGGCCCACGTCGGGTAGCGCCTCCCGGCTCATGCAGTGGTGGAAGCGCCGCCGAGGGGGCGCGCCCACCTACCTGCGGTCCGAGATCGAGGCCGCCGCCGCCCGCTTTCGCTCGACGGTGGACGCGGGCCGTGCGCTCGTGGAGGAGCACACGCCGATCGAGATGCTCGAGCCCGCCGAAGCCTCGCGGTTTCTCTCCGAGCTGATCAACCGTCTGCTACATATAGATTCCAATACAATCCATATGTGTCTGATAAGATTCTATAACTATATCTATCACAGTGAGTTATGTAGGACACTCCCGGTTGCACTGTCGCTGTGTGTCCACTATGTTCCCGTATAGAACATACGATATTTTATACGGTGACTCCCGAATTGGATTTGCCCAAACACCGAGGCAGGCGACCGCATAACGCACTCAGCGCGGCCTTCGTGCGCAGCGCCAAGCCCGGATACTACTGCGATGGGAACGGCCTCTATCTGCGCGTGGACCGATCCGGCGCGCGCCGATGGGAGCAGCGTCTGCGGATCCAGGGCCGAAACCGCACGCTGGGGCTCGGGGGCTACCAACTGGTATCGCTGGCCGAGGCGCGCGAGAAGGCATTCATGAACCGCAAGATCGCGCGCTCGGGCGGTGATCCGCGTACCGAGCGGCACAAGGTCCGGGACATGCCCACGTTCGCCGAAGCGGCCGCCCGTGTTCTGGAACAGCTGCGGCCGGGCTGGCGCAGCCCCAGGCATGCGCAGGACTGGGTCTCCAGCCTGCGCGTCTATGCGTTTCCACAGCTGGGCCATCGTCCGGTTGGCGAGATAACGACAGCCGACGTTCTGGCGGTGCTGACACCGATCTGGCACGCCAAGCAGGTGACTGCCCGGCGGGTGCGCCAGCGCATTGGGGCGGTGATGAAGTGGGCGGTGGCGATGGGGCTTCGGCCGGACAACCCCGCCAGCGATGTGCTCGGTCAAGCGCTTGGCCGACAACGAGCCGTAGTCCGGCACATGCGCGCGTTGCATCACTCGAAGGTCGCGGGCGCGATGGAGACGGTGCGGAAGTCGCACGCTTACCCGGCCACGAAACTCGCCTTCGAGTTCCTGGTGTTGACGGCGGCCCGCTCGGGAGAGGTTCGCTTGGCGCACTGGGATGAAATCGACCTGGAGGCTCGAGAGTGGACGGTTCCCGCCGAACGCACGAAGGCCCATCGCCCCCACAGGGTGCCGCTGTCCGGGCGCGCTGTGGAGATACTGAGCGAGGCGCGGACGCTCGGCGGCGGCAGCGGTCTCGTTTTCCCGTCGCCGGAGGGCCGCGCATCTGCCCACAGCAGACTCTCCACGCTGCTCCGAGACCTGGGTATCGCGGCCGTGCCGCACGGCTTCCGGTCGAGCTTCAGGGACTGGTGCGGCGAGTGTTCCAACGCACCGCGTGAAGTCGCCGAGGCCGCGTTGGCGCATGCGGTTGGCAACAAGGTGGAAGCGGCTTACGCGCGTTCCGACCTGTTCGAGCGCAGGCGCGTCCTGATGGACAATTGGGCTACGTATCTGAGTAAGGAGCCTACGGCAGATCACTGATCGTTCCGATCCGACCATGCAGCCGAAGCGTCTGTTTGAACCACCGCGCATCGTCTAACCCGCATCAGGTTGGACGAGAGTCCGAGTCAGCGGCAGGCGTGAGCCAGGCCGTGGGTAGGGCCTCCGCCCCCATGCGGGTCCAGAAGTACATCTCCCGGGCAGGGGCGGCGTCGCGCCGTCAGGCCGAAGTCCTGATGCGCGATGGCCGGATCACGGTAAACGGCGTGCCAGTCACCGTCATGGGGACGCTCGTGACCCCGGGCGTCGACACCGTGATGCTGGATGGGCGTGTGGTGGAAGTCGCGCCGCGGCGGTGGCTCGTCTTCCACAAGCCGCGTGGAGTTCTCTGCACCCGTGGCGATCCTCACGGCGGCGAGACGATCTACGCCCTCCGCCCCAACTCGGCACGATCGCTACGCTACGTGGGTCGACTCGATCGCGATACTTCGGGGCTGCTGCTCCTCACCAACGACGGGGACATGGGGTTCGCGTTGGCTCATCCCAGCGGGGGCGTCGAGATGGTGGCCGGGCAGATAACAGCCCCGGGGGCTGCGGTCGCTGAGGCATGGCATCGAGCTGGAAGACGGCTTTGCGCGGCCCAGGTCGGTCCGCAAGGTCCGATTCGGCGCAGAGGATTGGGGTGTGAGGCTGGTCCTGGCGGAAGGCCGAAAGCGGGAGGTGCGGCGGCTGCTGAAGGCGGTGGGGCATCCGGTGGTGGAACTCGTACGCACGCGCTTCGGCCCCTTCCGTCTGGGAAAACTGAAGCCCGGCACCTGGAGGCCGGCGCACACATCGGAACTTGCGGAGGCGCGCGCCCTGATCCGGCGAGGGGGCCGCGGCCGGTCGCGTCGCTAGAGGAGATGGAATGGCTGAGCTGACAATCGAGGTGGTCGAGCATCCGCTCATCGAACACAAGCTGTCCTTTGTGCGGGACCGGAGCACCGGGCAGAAGCGGATGCGGGAACTCGTCGAGGAGATCACGCTGCTGATGACCTTCCAGGCCCTGCGAGGACTGAGGGGCGAAGAGGTGGCCTTCTCGACACCACTCGAAGAGACGCGGGCGCGTCGTATCCGCGAAGACCGGATCGTC
The DNA here is from genome assembly GCA_965219445.1 of Longimicrobiales bacterium. Taxonomy (GTDB): domain Bacteria; phylum Gemmatimonadota; class Gemmatimonadetes; order Longimicrobiales; family Gaopeijiaceae; genus UBA822. The sequence continues at coordinate 1,642,532 of CBDCNQ010000005.1, forward strand.
GTCGTCCCGATCCTGAGGGCGGGGCTGGGCATGGTCGAGGGAGTGCTGCGGCTGATTCCGGGAGCGCGGGTGGGCCATCTGGGCTTCTATCGGAACGAAGAGACGCTGCAGCCCGTGCGCTACTACGGAAAACTGCCCCCCGACGCCGAACGGTGCAGCTTTCTGCTGGTGGATCCGATGCTTGGAACCGGTGGCACTGCCTGTGCCTCTATCGCGGATCTGAAGGCACGCGGGGCGCACGACATCGCACTGATGTGTCTGATTGCGGCGCCCCGAGGGAGCCGGCCGCCTGGCTATGGAGCACCCTGACGTGCCCATATTCGCTGCGGCACTCGACCGCAGGCTCAACAAGCGTGGCTACATCCTTCCAGGCCTCGGGGACGGGGGCGACCGTCTGTTCGGCACCCTGTAGCAGGCGGCTCACCTTTCGGTTACCGTTAAGATGGGCCCATAGCTCAGGCGGTTAGAGCAGCGGACTCATAATCCGACGGTCGGGGGTTCAAGTCTCTCTGGGCCCATGAGTGCGCGGGCTTTGTGGCCTTCGAGCACTTGACGACCGAGGAAAAGCGGCTTCAATTCTCGTAGGTTCTCGCGCTTCTCAAACTCTGAAGGCGGCGGCACTTGTTCTTCCGGCAATCGAGCAGATGGGACCTGCGCCGGGTGGGCATTTCGTGCATCGCCACGCTTCAGATCGGCGTTTCGGCCAGCCTGAGTCCCGCCGATGCGATCCTCGACATCGAGGGATTCGGGTCACCGGTTCATATCGAATCGCCGGAAAATGCAGATTGTGCCGTCGATCACGGGCACTTCTTCTGCCAAGTGGTGCGATCGCTCTCCAAGGCCGGGGTCTCGGAAGGGATCACGCTTTCCCAGGTAGGCGAGCCTCCCCTCCGACTACCCGAGGCGAACCGAGACGCTGACCGAGTCCCCATCGCGCGGGTCCTGGTCGGTTCGGTCTTTCCCAGGGCTCCGCCCACCGCTTGACGCGCCTCGGGGCGCCCGCGCCCCGCTCCTTCCGTCCTTTCACGGTCTGGTCACCCTATCGCGGGTGGCCCGTATCCGTGAACCGTGCGTCCAAAGCGAATCCGCCATCCATTGAAGAAAACGCTGCTCGACTTGCTCCGTACCGGCGTCGTCATAACCATCGCCGGACTCGCCGCGCTATCGGCACCCGCATCATCGCAGGAGCCGGAGCACGAAGGCGAGATCGAGGGGGTGGTGCGCGACGCCGAGACGGGAGCCCCTCTCGCAGGGGGGCTCGTTTCGGTCATCGGCACGGGAACGAGGGCCGTGACACACGGCGACGGGACCTTTCACCTGACCGGGATCGCCGACGGGAGCTACTCGCTACGAGTCGACCGGTTGGGGTACCGCGGCTCTACCACCGAGGTGACGGCGGGGGACGAATCCGCGGTAGTCGTAATCGAATTGGTGACGTCTCCGATTGCACTCCAGGGAATGGTGGTCACCGCGACCCTTACCGAGCGGGGTGCCGCGGAAGCGCTGCGGCCCGTGAGCGTCATGGCTGGCGAAGAGCTGCAACGCCGGATGGAAGCGACTATCGCGGCAACCCTGGCCGCCATGCCGGGGATGGCCGTCACGAGCATGGGACCGGCAGTTTCGCAACCGGTTGTCCGCGGGTTGAGCGGGGACAGGGTGCTCTTGCTGGAGGACGGGACAGCTGTGGGGGATGCCTCCAACTCCGGCTCGGACCACACTACCGGGCTCGACCCGGCGTCCGCACGACGGATCGAGGTGGTGCGGGGCCCGGGGGCCCTCCTCTACGGGGGTAACGCCCTTGGCGGGGTCATTAACGTCATCCGCGATGAGATCCCCTCGGCGGTCCCGCATCACGTGACGGGCTCGGCAACGCTTCAGACCCAGACGGTGACCGGCTCGCTGAGTGGCAGCGCGACGGCCGTTTTCGCGGTCGCCGAGCACGTGCCTTTGCGCGTGGAGGGGGCGGTGCGGACGGGTGGAGACCTCAAGACACCGCTGGGCACACTGCCCAACACCGATGGCGATCTGTGGAGTGGCGGAGTCGGCACGGCCTACGTGGCGGAGTGGGGTCACCTGGGGGCGTCTTTCCGTGGCTATCGAAACCACTACGGCATCCCGGGCGGTTTCGTGGGGGGACACGAGGAAGGGGTGCGTATCGAGATGGAGCGCGCCGCTTCGAAATTCCGGACTTTGGTCGACGATCCCGTCGGTCTCTTCCAGGACATCCGTTTCGACGCGACCCACACCTGGTATCGACACCGTGAACTGGAGCCACCGGGAATCCTCGGAACCCTCTACGAGAGGCAGACCGCCAGTGGGGAACTCCTGGGCCGACACGGAGAATTGGGACCCTTCACAGCAGGAGCGGTGGGCGGTCGTTTTTCCTGGGAGGACTTCGGGTACGGCGGAAGCCTGTACACGCCGGACACGCGTCGCAGCAAGGCGTCTCTGTACTTTCTGGAAGAGGTCGACCTGGGATCTGTCCAGATCGAATGGGGGCTACGCTACGACTGGACCGGAGCCAATCCGGTGGAGAGTGATCGGGATTCGGACATCGGCAAGATCCGTAACCGCACGTTCAATTCGTTGTCGGGTTCGCTCGGTGTGCTGTACACCGCCAGCTCGGGTCTGACGCTCGGGGTCAGTCTTACCCGTGCGTTCCGGACACCCGACATCAACGAACTCTACTCGGAGGGGCCGCATCTGGCGGCCTACTCTTTCGAAGTCGGAAACCCGTCCCTGGAGGGCGAGATCGGTAGAGGGCTCGACGTCTTCCTCCGCTTCGAGTCCGACCGGGTAAGGGCCGAAGTGACCGGCTTCTACAACGACATCGAGGACTACGTCTACGGAGAGGACACGGGCCGCCTGAGCCGGGTGCTCCTCCCCATCTATCAGTTCCGGGGCAACGACGCTGTCTTCAGCGGTTTCGAAGCCGCCGCGGACCTGGCCGTGGGGCGCGGAATGGCCCTGGAGGCGGTTGCGTCGTCGGTGAAGGGGAGTCTGAAGGCGACCGAGCAACCCCTCCCACTCGTACCTCCGCTCAAAGGGCATTTGGCTCTGAAGTACGAGCGGCCGCTGTGGTTCATCCGCGCGGAGACCGAGATGGCGAGCCGCCAGGACCGAATCGGCGAGTTCGAGATGCCGACCGGCGGCTACACGGTCCTGAATCTCTCAGCCGGTGCGAGGGTCACTCTGGGAGGTCGTCTGAATGTGCTCACGGTGAGCCTCGACAACGCCACGGACGCGGAATACCGCAACCACCTCTCCCGGGTAAAGGAGATCATGCCCGAGGCCGGGAGGGGCCTGAGTGTGACATACCGAGTCGTGTTCTAGGAATGTTCCGGCGCACGACTTCGACTGACCGACACAATGAAAAACTCAAGAGCCATCGAAGGAGAATACAGATGAACACGAAGAGCTACAGAAGCCCGCTGGCCGCATTGGCGGCCATTCTCGCCCTGACGCTTGCCGGCTGCAGCGAGTCGATGACCGAGGTCGAAGAGGAACATGCGGAACCCGAGGGAGTCGAGCTGGTCATGGGCGGCCTCGTGATCGCCACCTACGATGGGGAGACTCAGAGATGGGTCGGCGAGATGGAGGTCGATGCAGGTGAGGAGACGCCCCACATCGCGGTGCGATTTGTCGATCATGACGGCGATGCGATCACTCTCGGCCAGGAGCTCTACCTGGAGGTGGATATCGAAGATGAATCGATTGCCGAGTTCGAACAGGATACGCCGGGAGAGTTCGGTGGCCATCTACACGGCGTCGCGGAGGGTGAAACGGGAGTGACTTTCAAGCTCATGCATGGTACCATCGGGTCCGGACATCCCGACTTCGTGACGACTCCCGTCCACGCGCATGTGCATGGGTCATGAATCCTGGCAGCCCGTGGAAGAAACCCTCTCGGCATTCGACCGGCGATGCATCCGGGCCGGGACGCTGCGTTCTGCGTTGCTTTTCGGGCGAATAGCGCTGCTCCTCGCCCTTCAAAGCGCCTTGCCGGGCCGTAGGATCGCCCAAGATCGACGAACTCCCGTCCCTGAGGGGTACGGGTAGGGTGGAAAGCGGGGCGCGGGAGAGGTCGCCGCCATCGCCAAGGCGAACGGACTCGCCCTCGCCGCCCGCGAGACTGGTGGCAACGAGGCGGAGAAGCTTGCCCGCAACGGCCCGGTGGACGCTGTTCCGGGCGGTGCCCGGAGGTGCGTGACGGAGGTCCGTCAGCGCTGGCTTGAGCCACTCTAAGGTGGTCAAGCCAGCCTACCCTTTGGGGCCACGCTTCGCGGGTCCCCGGCAGGGGCTGGCGAGGGTGGCTCCGCCCCCTTCGATCCCCTGGACGCCCGCGCTCCGGCAGGCCATGGCGCGCACGCGGCCGGCAGGTCGCGCGCATCGGCGGCAACCTCAACCACCTCGGGGCAGTTTCGGGCTTGGTCGAGCGCCGACGCCGACCTCACTGGGACGACTTGCCGAGCCACCTAGCTGGTGAAAAGCCGTGACCGGCGGCCGGATTCGTTGATACGCCGCGCTCGCAGCGGCGCTTGATGGCCTTCCCGCTAGGGATTGCTGGAGGGGAGCGACCCCCGGCGGAGGGTGGCATGGGTGTGCACATGCCAACCCTCCGCGATGCCGATCGAGGCATCGAATCCGGGGGGTCGCTCCCTTCTTCGGCCGAAAGCTCCGGAGCGGCGTCGCCGCTCCGGCGGCCGTGCCGCAACTGTAAGACAGGCAGCCACATACGGGAGCGCCGGCGCGCACATGAAAATGGCGTTTCGGTGCACATGCACCCCGTTGTCTGATGTGCACTCGCCGATCAGCACCGACGCTCGCCGTCCGGGGGTCAAGATCCGCCCCCCGGAAGCCGACTCGAACGCCATGGCGGCATCTCTATGCTGACCCCCGAACAGGTCCACTTCGGTCACGCCGATCAAGTCATCGCCCGCAGGAAGGCTGTGCTCCGCGAGGCTTGGGCCGCTCATCCCGAGCGCTTCGTCTCCGGTCAACCGAAGCCTCAACCACTCCCGGAGGCCGTCTGGATCAATCCTCCAAGCCTCCCCCTCACTACACAGGAGATTGCTCTCTAATTGATTCCCCCCGAGTGTCTCACAACCGTTGACAGGTTCCGTTGCGCCATGTCGTCAGGTGCGACGAGTACAAGCCCTCCCGCCGTAGGAGTCGGCCGACCTCTCCGAACTCCGTGCAGCGGTCCGCTTCTTCGACGATCCGCAGCTTGTACGACGGAGCGAACCGGCGGCGGAGCGGCTTAACCACGACCTCCGGGTCCGGAGCAGCTGCCGCGCTTCGCTTACCCTCCCAGGTTAGTGGGGCGATTCCATTCTCTTCCATTCTCTCTCGGTGTCCCAGCATCCTCGATTTCTCTGCCTTCGCCCTACTCTAATTCTTTACTCGTTCCGTGTCTCACCTAAGTTGGCAGAGAGGGTTACGTTGTTGAAGGACATGTGCCCGCGGATGACATCAAAAGCATGCTCCGGGACAGGCCGACCATGGTGGGGTTGGCGATACCGGGTATGATTGTCGGGACGCCCGGAATGGAGGTGCCCGGCCAGCTGGCTCGACCTTATCAGGTTCTCGCGTTCGACGAACAGGGTAGGACGGCCGTCTACACTAGCCGTTGAGGGTCAGATTCTTAACGCCTCTTGGGGACTTTTCCTTCAATGGTAGGACGGACTCGTGACCTTTAGGTGAACACTCTGCGGAAGGAGCCTCCATGTTTGAGAAAGTGCTAGTGTCTATGGACCTATCGCCGGCCACCGAGGCCCTCGTGTCTGCACTTCCTGATATGCGAGAGCTCGGTACTCGAGAGTTTCTTCTTGTCCACGCGGCAAAGCCTCTTCGCGGTCCGACATCCGAGTCGCTGGCCCGAGTGGAGGAGTACCGTGGCCGCTTGAACGGCTTGGCGGACCGCCTGAAGGAGGCTGGATTTTCGGTGAGCGTCCGTGTTCCGACCGGTGCACCGGCCGAAGAAGTGGCGAAGGCAGTAAAAGCCAAGGATCCCGATGTCGTTCTCGTGGGGTCCCGGAGTCACACCCTGATCCGGGAGGCCTTCATCGGTAGCGTGGCATGGGACATCGTGCGAAGTGCCGGCCGTCCTGTCCTTCTCCAAAAGATCGAACCGAGCCGAGGAGACCCGGAAGCGGCGTTGGAGAGTCCTGGCACGGGCCTTCCCAAGCACGTGGTTTTTCCTACCGACTTCTCCGATACGGCGAAAAGGGCCCGCCCGTGGCTTCTCGGACTCGTCGGAGATGGCGCGCCCTCTTTCTCACTTCTCCACGTGATGCCCACGGTGGCAAAGGAGGGAAGGAAATCGGCCGAGAGCCAGTTGGACGAGCTCGCTCAAGAGCTTCGTGAGCAAGGCGCTACAGACGTAAGCTACCGCGTTCCAATCGGCACGCCGTACGAAGAGATCCTGAAGGCGGGTGGCAACAGGGCCGATGCGTTCGTTGTGATGGGCACCCACGGACGGGGGTTGCTCCCCGGGGTAGTGCTAGGGAGCGTGGGCCGACAAGTGGTTCGTCACGCCTCTGCTCGGGTTCTCCTCATCCCAGGGGAGGAGGAGTCGGTGGTCAGATGGCGTTAGCGCTCGGGCGCGTGGCGATCCGGGGCCGACACGTCCGTTCAGTAAGCGTTCGGCGGGGTGACTAGAGGCGCCTCGCCAGTACGTTCCCGAACGCCCCCGCCGTCGCGACGAGATTCCAATTTTCGGGATCGCCACGTCGTCATCTGCCGGGTCTTCCTCAGCCCCGCGGGACGCCCGCGACGCCCAAGGAAGAACCCGTCACGGGTTCCGCGAACGTACCGTAAGCTCCCGTGTAATCGCCCGCCAATTATACGGGATCACATACGATAGAAACGAGTCGGACCAAAAACTACGACATCCATAAATAACTATAGGTCATATACTTATGACGACATAGGGACAGGATAGACAGTAGATCAACCGTCCGGGCACGGTGTGGGACGGCGCGACGGGGAGCGGTATGAACTGGCGGCTCGCCCTCTCGGAGCTCGAGGCGGAGCGTTCGCACCTGCGCCTCGACGGCGAGCCGGTGATCCTGTACTCGCTCCTGTCCCCGCCCGGCCAAGCCTACGCCAACCTGCTCCGGGAGCTCTACTGCCTGGACGCGGTGATGACGGTCTCGCTCGAGTGGCGGCCCTGGGCGATGGAGGCGGCCCGGCGCCGGATCCGTGGCACGCAGCGGCACTACTTCGCGCGCCGTTACTCGATGATGGCGCACGTGCAGGAGACGGAGGGCACGGCCGCCGCGATGGTCGACTCGGCCGCGGCCACGGAGTCGGACCGTCTGGGCGAGGCGCTGGTCGAGCTGGAAGCGGACGGGGTGAGCTACGGCGAGGCGACGCTGACCGTGGCGCTCCACGGCGAGCTGGGAAGCATCGAGCGGCTGGACGGCGACCTGCGTCGGCTGTTCGCCGCGCACGACGCGAAGGTGATCCGGGAGGGCTACGGCCAGCTGCCGGCCTGGTTCTCCCGGCTGCCGGCCCAGCCGCGTGGGCGGCAGGTGCGGAAGGTGTTCGTATCGGCCGGAGTGGCCGCGTGCCTGGCGCCGCTCTTCGGGCCGCCCAAGGGCCGGGCTAAGAGCAAACACCTTGGCCGTGAGTCGCTCGCGGTCTTGGAGACCCCGTGGCGCACGGCGTACCACTACGACCTGTTCGCCGGTGATGTGGGCCACACGTTGATGCTCGGCGCGACGGGCTCGGGCAAGAGCTTCACACTGAACTTCCTCCTGGTCGAAGCTCTCAGGTACGACCCGCGCGTCCTGATTCTGGACTTGGGCGGCTCGTACCGCTGGCTGACCCGGTTTCTCGGGGGCCGCTACCTGGAGCTCTCGCCAGGCGAGGCGGAGCCGACGCTCCGGCTTCAGCCGTTCGCGCTCCCGGCGGGCACGCGGACGTTCCAGTTCCTGACGGGCTGGGTGCTACGGCTGCTGAAGCTCGGCGGTTGGGAAGCGAGCGGAGCGGATACGAGCGAGATCCGGGCGCGCATTGAGGATCTGTATGCGTTCGAGCCGGAGCGGCGGACGCTGAGCGTCCTGGCAAGCTCGCTTCCGTCCGCGACGTGGCCGGCCTGGAGCCGCTGGACCCAAGGCGGCGCGTGGGGCGGCTACTTCGACAACCCGGCCGTCGGAGCGCCGGATCTCGAGTTCGCCGACTGGCAGGTGATCGATCTCGCCGGGGCGGTCGAGCATCCGGATCTCTGCGACGCGGCGCTCTCCTACCTGCTCGAGCGCATGCGCCTCGAGGTCGAGGACCCGTCCGAGGCGGCGCGCCTGAAGTTGATGGTCGTGGACGAGGCCTGGCGCTACCTGCAGGACCCGGCGGTGCTGAGCTACCTGGCCGAGGCGGCGAAGACGTGGCGGAAGAAGAACGCCGCGCTGATCCTCGCCACGCAGTCCGCCGTCGACGTGACGGCAACGCCCGGCGCTGCGGCGCTCCTCGAGTCGATCCCGACCAAGCTGTTCCTCGCGAACCCGGAGCTCCCCGACGAGGTCGGGGCGCTGTTCCGGCTGAACGACTCGGAGCTGGCGCAGGTCCGGGGCCTGATCCCCAAACGCGAGCTCTACCTCCGCCGCCCGGACGGGGCGGCGGTGCTCCGGCTCGAGGTCGATCCGGAGAGCTACTGGCTCTACACCTCGTCCGCATTGGACGCCGAGGAGAGGGCCCGTGCCGTCGAGCGCCACGGGCTCGCCCGGGCCATCGAGGTTCTCGCGAGCCGAGACGATCCCACCCCCACCCCCAACGCAAGGAGCTGATACGCCATGCGACCACCGACTACACCCATCGTTCTAACCGCGCTTCTCTTGGCTGCGCTCCCGGCCGGGGCTACCGCCCAGCAGGAGGACGACCAAGCGTTCCTCCGGGTGCCGGTCCCGGAGGAGGGGGAGGATCGGATCCACCGGCTCCGCACCCAAGTCCGTCACACGACGGTGATCGTGCTCCCCGCCGGTGAGAACATCCTGGATTTCGTGGTCGGCGACTCGGAGTACTGGCATCTGACGGGCGCCGCGAACGTCGCGTTCCTGAAGCCCCTCTCGGCGGACGCGGCGACGAATATCGCGCTCGTCTGCGAGTCCGGGCGCATCTACTCGTTCCTGGTGGCTGAGCAGAGCGACGGGCCGCCCCATCTGGTCGTTCGCGTAGAGTCTGGAGCAGAGGCGGCGCGGCTCTCCGGAGGCAGCGGCCGTCCCGCGTTCGTCGCGCGTAGCGAGGTCGCGGCCTATCAGCAGATGGCCGCCGAGGCGGCCGAGGCGGCTCGCAGCGCCCGGGAGGCGGCCGAGGCCGGCATCCTGGAGGCCCGGTCGCAGGCTGAGTCGGCGATCGAGGCGTTCCGTGCCGGCTATCCGGAGCGTCTCGCGTTCGAGTACCGGCTCGACGAGGACGCGGCCGACCGGCCGTTCCTGGTCGAGGCGATGTGGCACGACGGGCAGTTCACCTACCTGCGCTCGCATGCCCAGGAGTCGCCGGCCCTCTATGAGCTCCGGGACGGCGAACCGGCGCTCGTCGCCTACGACCTCAGTGAGGACGGCCTCTACATCGCTCGACACGTGTTGGGCGACGGATGGCTCCAGATCGGCGACAAGCGGGCTGCCTGGCGGTTCACGCCGCGGGAAGCGCTCCGATGAGCCGCTGGAAGCAGTGGGTCCGGCCCCCGGAAGGCGCGCTGCCGGGCGGCATCGTGACGAAGGCCGGCGTGGTGTTGATCGCCGTGCTCGTCGGTGGACTCCTGTTCTCGTGGGCGATGACGGGTCCCGAGGAAGATGCGCCCACTCTCGTAGCCCTGCCCGAGGCGCAGGCGGTCGACGACGGGATGGGCCGATCGCTCGAAGGCCGTATTCGCGCCGAGGCCGAGCGGCAGACTCTGGAGGCCGCCGCCCGGGCGCGCGCCGAGCTCGAGCGCCGGCAGGCTGCGGCCGCCGAAGAGATGGCTCGGCTCCAGACCGAGTCGGAGACGCCGAACACCGCAGCCTTGATCCCAGGCGTGAGCGCGGCCGAGTCGGAGCTTAGGGAGGCGCTTCGCCTGGAGGAGCTGGAGCGAAGAACCCGCTCGCTCCGTGCCCTTCCCGTGGCTCAGTCGTACCGGGATCCCAACGCGACCGCGGAGTCGTCCGAAGCCGGCACCGGCGATGCGGCCGACGCGGATGTGGCGCTCCTCGAGAACACGGTCCAAGCGGCGCTCGCCTCTTTCGAGCAGTCGGTCGGGGCGCTCGAGAACGAATTGGAAGCGGAGTTGGCGGCCGGGCAGCTCCTCTCCGGCTCCCCGGGACCTGCCGCACCGCCAAGCTCTCCTCGCACCCCCGGCACGGCTGAGCCCGGCCGGAGCGTGCAACCCGCCGACCCGCCGGGCTGGGAGCGGATCCACGAGGGCTCGTTCCTCGAAGGGGTGCTCCTCACGCAGCTCTCGGGCGATTTCCCGGGACCGGTGCTCGCCATGGTCTCGGTCCCGTTCTATTCGGCCGACCGCCAGCGGGTCCTGATCCCGCGCGGCACGCGCGTCGTCGGCACGGCCCGGGCCGTTCAGGACCCGGACCAGAGCCGGCTCGCCGTCGCGTTCCACCGGCTGCTGCTCCCCGACGGCAGCTGGATCGACCTCGAGTTCACCGGCCTGAACCAGGCGGGCGAGGGCGCCCTTCGGGACCAGGTCGATCGCCACTACTTCAGCACGTTCGCGGCCGCCGGAGCCATCGGCGTCGTAAGCGGACTCGCCCTGGCCGGCGGTTCGCCGTTCGGCCTGAGGACGGGCGTCGGCCAAGGCCTCGGCCAGAGCGCGACCTCGGTTCTCGACCGGTTCCTGAACCGGCTACCCACGATCACGATCCGCGCCGGCCATCGCCTGCGCATCTGGTTCACGTCCGACGTCCTGGTCCCCAGGTCCGGGACACGGCAATGACAAACAAGGAGCTCATCATGCGTCACCGCAGCCTTACCACCGTCCTCTTGGTCTCGGTCCTGATGCTCGCGAGCGCTGGGCCGGCCAACGCCCTCTTCGACATCGGCGGCGTGATTCAGCGTGCCCAGATGATCGCGAACCAAGTGACCCAGCTTGCGAACCAGCTCAGCCAGATGCGGACGATGACCCGCCAGCTCACCGAGCTCGAGGAGCAGCTCGACCACATGAAGGACGTCGCGCGCGGCGAGGTGGACGCTTTGGTCGAACCGTTCGCGGAGCTCGCGGCCGGATCCATCGGCCTCGTCGGCAACGACCTCGACTGGGGCTCCGAGTTCAGCGGCGCGGCCGGCGAGCTGGTCGACGCGGTGCGTGACATGGGGAGCGGAAGCTCGTTCACCGACGTCTGGCGGAGCGCCCAAGGGGTGGCCGACCAGGTGAGCGAGGCGGACATCCTCGAGCTGTTCCGTAACCGCCCGGCCGAGGCGTCGTCGCGCGCGGTGGAGGACTACCGCCAGGCCAAGGAGACCGCCGACCGGCAGAGGGTGCTCGACTACGCGATGATGGACGCCGCGGCCTCGCTCGCATCGACCGTCGAGAGCGCGCAGAGCTCGTTCGACGACCTGACCGCGAATGGGAACCTGTCCAACACGGCACTCCAGCAGGCGCAGGTCGCGGCCGCGCTGACCCAGGGCCGGATCAACGCCGCCGTGGCGCAGGTGCTCGCCTATCAGGCGGTCGAGCAGGCGAACCGGATGCAGCAGGCCGAGATCGACCGGCTCGAGCGGCTCGCCGAGTGGAGGGACGCGCGCCTCCGTACGAACGCGATGGCCGATGCGATGCGCACGGCCGCGTTCCAGAACCGCGACCGGCTCCGGGAGGGGCTCCTGTTCAAGGTCCCGTCGTTCTATATGGGCGGCCAAGTTTAGGCCCCGGGAGCGACCGTCATGCAACTTCCTCCCCCGCAGTCGATCGATCCGAACGTCCCGGCCCAGATCCCGGCGGATCAGCTCCAGGACTTCAAGGGGTTCCTCGACGTCGTGCTAGATACCGTGGTCGGCGGCGCCGCGCCCGACGTGCTGACGCTCGGCCACCAGCTGTGGGGCGGTCTCGCGGCGATCGTCGTCGCATGGAGCGGCCTCAAGATCGCGTTCAGCGGAACCTTCGAGCCCTGGGCCCTCGTGCGTGTCGTGCTCGGGATCGCGATCCCCCGGACGCTGCTCCATTACTACAGCGTCCCGATCCCGGGCGTGGGCTTCACGTTTCCGGCCATGGTGGCGGCCGGAGGGATCTGGCTCCAGAACCTGTTCATCTCCGACGTCGTGTCCGTCGGCTACACGGAGATGACCGCGCTGGTGCAGGCGTTCGCCGCACGGCTCGGCGCGGCATGGTCGGGCGGGAGCCTGATGACCCTCATGACCGAGGGCGTGAGCGTGTTCTTCTCGTCCCTCGTCGCGCTGATGATGGGCGTGCCGCTCGTGCTCGGCCTCGTCGCGCTCTTCTGCCTGACCTACGCGCAGGTGATCTGGGCGCAGGTGGCGCTCGCGATCGTGATCCTGCTCGGCCCCGTGTTCATCCCCTGGCTGCTGTTCGAGCCGCTCGCGTTCCTGTTCTGGGGATGGTTCCGCACGCTCATCGTCTACACACTCTACGGCGTCGTGGCGGGAGCCATTCTCCGTGTGTTCATGGGCGTGGGCATGGGCTACGTCACGACCTACACCGGCGCCTTGATGGGCACCGGCTCCTCCGACCCCGCGGAGCTGGGGCTGTGGGTCGTCGTCCTCCTACCGCTCGTCGTCTCCGGCCTGATGGCCGGCATGAAGGTGGGCGAGCTCGCCGCGATGCTCGTCTCAGGCTCCGGATCCGTCGGATCGGGGTTCATGGCGCTCGTGGTGCGCGGCGGCGGACGCCTCAGCGCTGCCGCGAACCCGGCCCGCCCCCCAGTCCCCGGAGGCTGAAGGAGACATCCATGAACCGAGAACACGATGCCGGCCGCGAGTACGCGGAAATCTGGGGCGAGACCGTCGAGGCGAACCGGAAGCTCCGGACGCTTGCAATGATTCTCGGAGGAGCGTGTCTCGCGCTCGCCGTGCTGCTCCTCCGGGTCGCGACCGTCGCGCCGCCCAGGCCGATCGTGGTGCGGGTCGACGAGGTCGGCCGCGCCGAGGCCGTGGCCTACGAGGCCGCAACGGCCCAGGCGGATCCGCTCGATCCCACGACCAAGTACTTCCTGAACCGGTTCATCGCCGACTTCTACTCCAGGCGCCAGGCGACGGTCGAGGAGCACTGGACGCGGAGCCTCCGGTTCCTCTCGACCGAGCTGGCGAACGCCGCATTCACGCGCGACGGCGCCGAGGTCGCCGCCATGGCGGCCGGCACCGCCGACACCGAGCTCCAGGTCGAGCAGGTCGTGCTCCGCATCCACCCCGCACCGGAGGCGCCGCACGGCGCGACCGCCGACTTCGATCTGGTCCACCTCAGGCAGGGGCAGGAGACCCGGCGCGAGCGCTGGTCGATCACGCTCCGGTTCACGTTCCTCACCGTCATCCCCTCCGAGCTCGTCGTCTACAACCCGATGGGCATCCTCATCACCTACCTCCAGGCCGACCGTGCCCTGGTCACGGAGCAGCCCAGGTGATCGCCCATCTGCGGGGACGGGAAGCGGCGCTTGAGCCGTTCGGTTGGACGGGACGCCAGGCCGAGTGGATCGCGCTGGCTTGTCTCCACAGTGGCGTGTTCACCCGCGCCCAGCTCTCCGCCTATCTACGGATCGATCGCTGGCAGGCTCTTCGGTTCGTCCGGGCCATGTCGGAGCGAAGGCTGGCGGCCGACGAGACACTGGAAGGCCGGAAAGTCTGCCGGATCTGCGGGCGCGGGATCTACCGCGCGCTCGGCGCCGAGGACATCCGCCACCGCCGGATCGCTTCCGAGGAAGTGCTCCTGCGGCGCCTGCTCTCGCTCGACTACGTGATCGAGCACACCGGCTTGTCGTGGCTGCCCACCGAGCTGGAGAAGGTCGGCGCGTTCGAGGTGCTCGGCATCGAGCGCCGGATCCTGCCCTCGCGGCTCTACCGGGGAGCCGCCGGGAACACGCGGCGTTACTTCCCAGTCAAGCTGCCGGTCGCGCTCGAGGCCGAACGCGCCGTGTTCGTCTACGTCGATCCCGGACACGATACCTCGACGGCGCTACGCTCGTGGGCCGTGGCACATCGCGGCCTCTGGGAAGCGCTGCGGGAGCGCGGCCGATCCGTCGAGGTCGTGGCCGTCGTCCGCACCGTGAGGGAGCTGCAGCGGGCCCTGACGATCCTCGAGGGCTGGACCAACACATCTACAGCATCCGGCCCCTCCGCCGCTCCGGAACCCGACAGTGCGGCCCGCCGCGAGATCGTCCGAATCGAGCAGGCCATCCGCGCCAAGGACGAGCGGGTGCTCAAAGAGTATGGCGACCTGCAGGCCTGCCTCAAGCGGATCGTCGAGCTGAACGACCTCCACCGATCCTCGACTCCCGGAACGTTGATCCACGGCTTCGCGACATGGCGCTCGAGACGGCTCCCTGGAGGCGGATTTTGAACGCGGATCGGCGAGGGTCGTTGCTGATCGGCGAGTGCACATCAGACAACGGGGTGCATGTGCACCGAAACGCCATTTCCATGTGCGCGCCAGCGCTCCCTTATGTGCCTGACTGTCTTGCAGTTGCGGCACGGCCGCCGGAGCTGCGACGCCGCTCCGGAGCTTTCGGCCGAAGAAGGGAGCGACCCCCCCTTTGGGGATGCCTCGATCGGCATCGGGGAGGGTTGGCATGTGCACACCCATGCCACCCTCCCACGGGGGGTCGCTCCCATCCATGGATCCCTACGGGAAGGTTGTCAGAGCGATGCTGAAGCCGGCGACGCTCGTCCTCATGGGCCTCGCTTCGGCGGCCGCCATCGCTCACGCCTTCCGAGCACCGTTCCCCGGCCCCGGCGGCAACCCCGTGCTGGACTTGATCGCCTACCACGATCCGGGCTTCCACACGGTGATCCGCGTCTGGTACTACGTGGCGCCCACCGTCGCCGTGGTGCTCTTCGGCAGTCTCGGCCTCTCGGTCTGGAGAGTCTGGCTCCAGCCACGAGCGGGAGGAGGGCGCCGGGGCACGTTGCCACCCTGGCCCGCCTCGCCCGAGGACGAGACACCATCGCTCGTGATCGGCGAGCTCCACCATCCCGTCGTCCCGCGCGAGAGCGAGCGGCCCTCCTGGCTCGTCGTTCCCGAGACGGGGCTCTACACCGGCGTCCTCATCGTCGGCGCCGTCGGCTCCGGCAAGACCACCGCCTGCATGTATCCGTTCGCCCAGCAGCTCCTCTCCTGGCAGGCCGACCGGCCCGCACGACGGGCCAGCGCCCGCACCCCGAACAGTCCCGGCGCGGCGTGCACGCTGATCGCGCGAGGCTTGGTCGCCGAGGAGCCTTGCCCGGCATTCGGGGGATCGGACGAGTTTGCCGCATCCATGCCCGGAGCCTCTTGCAGGGCACTCGCCGAGGGCATCCGCCACCGCCGCGACGCCTCGCCCGCCGTGCTCATGCGCCGCCTGTTTTCGCTCGACTACTTGATGGAGCACGCGACCTGCCTTGGCTTCGCGCCGAGGGCGAGATGCGAGGGAAGGCCCAAGCCGGGACCCCCAGGGCGCGTGAGCACGTCGAAGAGGCTGATGCGGCGCGTTGAGCCGGAGCGTCCGCGGCTGCGGCGGACGGGCTTGTCGGCCGCCCCTAAGGCGGGAGAGCCAGCCTACCCTTTGGGGCCACGCTTCGCGGGTCCCCGGCAGGGGCTGGCGGGGGGCTGTGCCCCCTCTGACCCCCCCAACGGCAACGGCACATCGTGGGCGCTGGACGCGACGTGTGGGTGAAGATCCGCGCCCGCGAGGCGGAGCGTGCCGAGTGGCACGCGAAGGCGTGCTCCGCAGGGTTGCCGCTGTCGGATCTGGTGCGCCGGTCGGTGGGCCGGGTGCGCAGCTGGATCGTGGCGCACGCCGAGGTGGAGCGCGAGCGCTTCCGAGGGATCCCGGCCTTGGACACCTCGTAAGGCGCGCGTCCCGCCATGCCGCGACCTCGGCCGGACTAGGGCTGGACGCGGCAGTGCATGCGACCCTAGCCTTGAAGAGGCGGAGGAGTCCCTCCGACACTCTAATTTGGAGGCGGAACCCAGATGGCTTGGCCCGACGTGCTCCGGTGGCTGACGCTGATTGTTGGTGGTGCGGCGTCCCTCATGGGGCTGGTGTGGACGCTGCGGCGCATCTCCCGACCGTGAATGCGGGAAGCGGCGCGGGAGGCAGCGGACGGCCTGTATGAAGCGGCTCCGGGGCAACGACTTCCGGCAGCCATGAAGGGGCTCGGGGACCGCATCGAGCGCGTGGACGCCAGGGGGCGGGAGGACCGGGCGGCGATCCTGGAGGCCTTGGCCACCCCAAAGGACCGTCCGGGAGCCTAGTAGTGGACCCTGACTTTGTTCGGCCGTGGAATAGGGGCTACTTGGTATGGTGTGTGGTGCTGCTCGGAGGCATGTTGGCGTTAGAGCCGGTTGTTCGTGTGGCTTGTGAGGCGGTTCTCGATGGCCGCACGCCGCGCCCGCTCCCGCTCGAGATGCGGTGTGTTGAGGTAATGGAAGTACAGGGGGGGGAGCTCAGTGGAGACTCTTACTTTTGGTGGTGGATCCTCCCGATGGGGGCTACTGTGGTGGGGATGGGCGTTTTGGGACTCGTGGCGGAGGCCCTGAGCCGCGCTATTTGCGACGTTCTCCCACCTGCGGCGGACGTTCTTCCGCGTGGAGCGCTGGCCGCTCGGCCCCGAGCCTCGGTTGAAACGGTTCGGAAATCATCTCGCGGGCCTCTGATGGGATAGAGGAGCTCTGGGCGGCAAAGTAAATATGCACATGCTTGATTTCTTCCGGTCGAGAATCCTAGATGCCCTCCGTCAGCGGGCCGTTGCCCTCTGATGTGGTACCGTGCCTGGGGGCACGTCATCCCTAACACGACTGCGGAGGTTGGACGGATCCGTGAAGAGCTTGAAAAGCTCGAAAGACGCCTGCCAGAGGCTACGAGTCATCGCGACCTGGAACGCGACAAACGCGAGTGGAAGCGTGAGAAGGCGAAGTACCAGTTGGTAGCTCCTGTTCGTGGCGTTTCTGTTTATGTGCTCAAGCCGGAGGTGGAGACGATGGATGAACCACATTGGCTCTGTCCAACCTGTTTTGACCATCGTCAGAAGAAGTCCATCCTCCAAAGGCACGACCGCCACGTCAATCGCCACGCCATGGTCTGCCACCACTGCTGCTCGCGTAACAACGCAGCTGGGATGTTCTTCATCCAGGCATCCATCAATCCGGGGGGGAAGAACACCCGGGAAGGCGTCGGGCAACCGGAGCCTATGCTCCTTGGCGATGGCCCGAAGCCACGGCTGTGACCTCCTCACTGACGCTCGAAGCCCAGTATCCTGGGGCGGCAACAGGTCCGGCTCGGACCTTCCGGTTGGTTCGCGCGCCCGGTGCTGCGTGCGGGCAGCGAGGTACGACGCCAGCGAGGTGTGGCGAACCGCCGGGGCGAGCCTGACGTTCGGGCGGCGCCACAGCACCTGCGGCATGGTCCATCTCGGGAGGGGCGGCTACCTGTCCTTCGGACTAAGACGCTCAGGCTGAAGCGGTACCGGTTCCCGAGGGTGATCTGCGCTTCGACGTCGCCCTGCTCGGCGGCCAGGCGCATCCAGCGCACGCCTTCGGCATCGTCAGCCGGGACGCCATGGCCGTTGGCGTACATGAACCCGAGGCGGCTCTGCGCTAGGGCGTTGCCCTGCTCGGCGGCCATCCGGAGCCAGCGCACGGCCTCGGCGGCGTCCTCCGGGACGCCCTCGCCATCGGCGTACATGAGCCCGAGGTTGAGCTGCGCTAGGGCGTTGCCCTGCTCGGCGGCCAGGCGGATTGCTTCGACGTCCGGGGCATCCGATACACGCGCCCGCGAGAGCGAACAGGACCACGGCGGCGGCGGGGCGTAAGGTTGGGGCGCTCACTTGGCCGCGCGCTCCGCCCGGACCCGGGGCCGTCCTGTGGGCCCGGTTCACCTTCCACAGTCCTCGTAACCGGAGGCCATGCACGTTTGGGCCAGTTCGACTGCAAGGTCCCTTCCGGCAGCGCTCATGAATACCTCGATGAGCATCTCTGCATCGCTGGCGGCCTCAGCGTGTCCGTTTTCTGCGGCGAGGATGAGCCACATAAGCCTGTTCACGTTGCCGCGGCGGTACATGCCACCGAGGCTATACTGCGCAGGCGCGTAGCCCTGCTCGGCGGCCATCCGGTACCAGCGCACCGCTTCGGCGGAGTCTTCCGGCACACCGTGGCCGTTGGCGTACATGTCACCGAGGCTGTGCTGCGTAGGCGCGTAGCCGCCCTGCTCGGCGATTTGGCGGACCTCCGAAACAGCCGCCGCGATCACGTCCGCCATGGGTTCCCCGCGTCTGGCGGGGCGCTTGAAGATGACCTCGTAAGAGGCTTCGTCGGAGTCGGAGTCAACCGCCCGTCTCGCGAGGATCGCCTCCCATCCCTGCGCACCGCCGATGTTCATTGCCTGGGTGAACACCGGGTCCGGAATAGCCACGATCCTGTACTCCCACTTCGTCGGAAGAAGGAGCGGAAGGGCCAGCAAGGCGATTATGACCGCCAGCGCGCCACCGACCGCCCACGCCTTGGCGCTCACGATGCCCGCTCCCGGAGCCGTGCGAGGCGTTCTCGCCGGGCGATCCTTCGCTCTTCCTCGGAAAAGAGCGGCGCGAACTCGGCAGCGAGCGCGAGCGCCTCAACGGTCAGGTCCAGGCGCTTGCACTCGCATAATGCCGTAAGACCGGCAGCGTAATCGGGACCGGGACGGGGTTGGAGCAGTTGCTTTGCGGTCTCGATGCCGCCGTGCTCTGCGATCATCGCGAGGAACCGAGCCGCGTTATAGCCGCACTCGCATTTTGCCCGCTTGTAGATATCCAACATCCGCGCAGTGAAGCGCCGTTCCAGGGTGCGCGGGTTGATCGCCCCCATCAGGCCCACTCCCGGCGCTTGCGGGCCGCGTCCAAGGCGAGCCGGACGGTCTGGCGGAGCCATTCCGCCGGGGTCATGCCGTCGCCCGCCGCCGCTTCCTCGATCCGCTCTTGCGTGCCCGTCGGACAGGCGACCGAAACCCTGTCCGGCAGCCGCCCGCCGCGCGGTCCATGCCGCCGCTCGCGCGCGCGCGCGTGGATGCCGCGCCGCTATTCCGTCCCGCTCGATCGTCCACCGGCCCCGCCTCCCGTTCAGGGGGAATACTTCCTAGCAATGGCAGGGTGGCCGGAGGTTGTCAATCTGCGGGAGTGGCATGAATGTATGCCGGGGTCTTACTTGCCCCCCCGTTCTAACCGCATATATCCCAGCAGTATGGACGCCGATACACCCCGGACCACGGACCCGGACGCACCCGCCGCCGCCGTCCTCCCGGCCGCCGGGATGGACCTCGCCCACGCGCTCCGCTGCGCCCCCCTTCGACCCCCAGCTTTCCGCCCTGCTGCCGGGACAGCGCGATGGGCGGGGCGCGCGCGCCGACCCCGTCTCCGGTGCGCCCCTCGCTGACCGGTGCACCGTCATGGCCGTCTCCCATGTTAACGCCGGCGGAACACGCCGCCTAGCGCAACCAGGCTGCGGTGGCGCGGAGGCGAACGTGGACCGCGCCTGCGCGCGCCATTGAGCGCGAGCGGAGCCGTCAAGCCGCGCGCCACCGGCAACGACCGGAACCAGCACGTACGCTGGGCGAACACCCGCCGCAGCGGAGCGCGGACCTCCTAGGGGATCGAAGGGGCGGAGTCCCTCGCCAGCCCCAATGTCTTACATTGGGTAGGCTGGCTCATGACTGCTAACGGGTCGTGAGCCAGCCTTCGCGCCCCCGCTCTTCAGCGCCTTACGGACTCGTCCGCCCACACTGCGAGCGCGGCGGATCAGCGAGCCGGTTCGGCCTCCGGGTCGCGACTCTTGTCGGCCAGGTACGCCGCCCAATCGTCCATCAGGACGCGCCTGCGCTCGAAGAGGTCCGAACGCGCGTAGGCAGCTTCCACCTTGTTGCCAACCGCATGCGCCAACGCGGCCTCGGCGACTTCACGCGGTGCGTTGGAACACTCGCCGCACCAGTCCCTGAAGCTCGACCGGAAGCCGTGCGGCACGGCCGCGATACCCAGGTCTCGGAGCAGCGTGGAGAGTCTGCTGTGGGCAGATGCGCGGCCCTCCGGCGACGGGAAAACGAGACCGCTGCCGCCGCCGAGCGTCCGCGCCTCGCTCAGTATCTCCACAGCGCGCCCGGACAGCGGCACCCTGTGGGGGCGATGGGCCTTCGTGCGTTCGGCGGGAACCGTCCACTCTCGAGCCTCCAGGTCGATTTCATCCCAGTGCGCCAAGCGAACCTCTCCCGAGCGGGCCGCCGTCAACACCAGGAACTCGAAGGCGAGTTTCGTGGCCGGGTAAGCGTGCGACTTCCGCACCGTCTCCATCGCGCCCGCGACCTTCGAGTGATGCAACGCGCGCATGTGCCGGACTACGGCTCGTTGTCGGCCAAGCGCTTGACCGAGCACATCGCTGGCGGGGTTGTCCGGCCGAAGCCCCATCGCCACCGCCCACTTCATCACCGCCCCGATGCGCTGGCGCACCCGCCGGGCAGTCACCTGCTTGGCGTGCCAGATCGGTGTCAGCACCGCCAGAACGTCGGCTGTCGTTATCTCGCCAACCGGACGATGGCCCAGCTGTGGGAACGCGTAGACGCGCAAGCTGGAGACCCAGTCCTTCTCATGCCTGGCGCTGCGCCAGCCCGGCCGCAGCTGTTCCAGAACACGGTCGGCCGCCTCGGCGAACGTGGGCATGTCCCGGACCTTGTGCCGCTCGGTCCGCGGATCGCCGCCCGAGCGCGCGATCTTGCGGTTCGTGAATGCCTTCTCGCGCGCCTCGGCCAGCGATACCAGCTGGTAGCCCCCGAGCCCCAGCGTGCGGTTTCGGCCCTGGATCCGCAGACGCTGCTCCCATCGGCGCGCGCCCGATCGGTCCACGCGCAGATAGAGGCCGTTCCCATCGCAGTAGTATCCGGGCTTGGCGCTGCGCACGAAGGCCGCGCTGAGTGCGTTATGCGGTCGCCTGCCTCGGTGTTTGGGCAAATCCAATTCGGGAGTCCCCGTATAAAGTATCGTATGTTGTATACGGGAACATAGTGGACACACAGCGACAGTGCAACCGGAAGTGTCCTACATAACTCACTGTGATAGCTATAGTTATAGAATCTTATCGGACACATATGGATTGTATTGGAATCTATGTGTAGCAGACGGTTGATCAGCTCGGAGAGAAGCCGCGAGGCTTCGGCGGGCTCGAGCATCTCGATCGGCGTGTGCTCCTCCACGAGTGCACGGCCCGCGTCCACCGTCGCGCGAAAGCGGGCGGCGGCGGCCTCGATCTCGGAACCGAGGTAGGTGGGCGCGCTCGCCCGGTGGCGCTGCCACCACTGCCTGAGACGGGAGGCTCTTCCCGATGTTGGCCCGTCGGCGACCGCCCGGAGCCGGGGATCGTGCGACCAGACCAGGTAGGCCCCGAGCCGCTGCACGCGGCGCGAGAGAAACGCGCCGCGCTTACGCTGCGACACCGCTACGATGCCGGAACCCTCGTCGTCAGCAGCCTCGGGCGAGGCCGGGCGGCGGAGTAGATAGAAGTAGAGGCGTGTGTCGGAGTCCAAACCCGAGAGCAACCGCTGCCAGCGGCCCAGCACGCGGTCGATCTGCTCGGGCGAACGCCCGTCGACCACCGCAGGCGCTAGCCGTCCGGCCGCGATCAGCTCGCCCGAGCGGGTCAGGCACGTGCGGCCGTCCTCGAGCCAGCCCCAGTAGGGCAGCTCCTCGGCCAGTGAGCCGGCCGCCTCGTGGTCCCGGAGCTCCGCGGAGATCCTCATCGCCCGCTCCGGATCACGAGATGCCACGGCTCTTCGGCCCACTTGCCCGGGTCGAAACGGGCCGGATAACGCGTCCCGGCGCGGAGCACGCCAAGCATGTCCGGGTCTTTGCGGCCGGCCAGCCATCCGGCCCCAAAGCCGACCGCGAACACCACGCCGCCCGTCACCAGCGAAGCCGTCGCGTTCCACATCGCGAGCCCGAGCGTCGCGACGAGGAGGAACCCCCTACGCTCGACCCCCAGAATCGTCAGCGGACGGTTCAACGCCGCATAGCCGGCCCAGCGCCTCAGGCCCCTCATCAGAAGAGCCACGCCAGGAAGTTCGCCGCGCCCATCGCCATCCCGAGACCGAAGATGATCCCGGCCAGCGTCCGCTTGCTACCGCCCTCACCGAACGCGAACATCAGCCCGCCCACCACGATCGCGATCAGCGACAGCCCCCTCGCGATCGGACCCGTGAACTGCGCCTGGAGCTCATTGACCGCCTCCACCCACGGGCTCGTCCCCTGCGCCCAGAGCAGCCCGGGGAACAGCAACCACAGCGTGGCCCAGGCCGCCGCTCGTACCGTCCTTAAGAACGTTTGCATCGTCTTCTCCTTGTCCCCCCTGAATGCGCCGGTCACTCGGCGTCGCCGCGGCTCAACGCGATCTGCTTGCGGATCCACTCGTCCACCTCCGCCTCGATCCAGCCGACAGCGCGCGCGCCTAGCTGGACGGGTCTGGGGAAGGACCCCTCGGCCAGCCGCACGTAGATCGTGCTCCGCCCGAGCCCCGTGCGAGCTTGCACGGCCGGGAGCCGCACGATGCGGATCGGCACCTCCATTTCATGCACCATGGTTCTCGTCATCTCTCTGCCTCTCCGTTCTCTCGGGGATGAATCCCGGAGCCGGTCGCTCCGGGAGGAAACAGGGTCCACACCGGCCTCGTCGAAGCCTTCCATGAACGCCAGGAGCTGATCGGCCGTCGCGAGCGTCGGGGAGCGGCCATGGCGTAGCTCACGCACCAGGTTCGGATCGCCTACCGCCTGGCGGCCAAGCGTCGCCGGCGCCACTCCCGTGCGTTCGAGGAACGCATCCACTCGCACCATGAAAAGCCCCTTCAGCGTCTCCATGCGAGGGACGGTGAAGGCACTTGCGCAACTACGTCAATCCGTAGGATTTAACCGACGTTCTTAGTAGAACTATTGGGATTTAATTGGGAGACCAGCGTGGTCGGGCGCTCCGCCAGCGGCGCGTCGAGCGGGTCCGGGGATAGCGGTGGGAAGCCGGGGACGGCCTCGATTGTGCTCAGCTGAGACGCGCGGTTCTCAGGACCCGCGGGTCCACCGCAGCAGGGCCGGATCCTGGGCCAACTACAAACCCTCAAACCCTTCGTAGGAGCATCCAGAGTCTCTGCCGGAACAGCGCAGGCACTACCGGCGCCCGCGTGGCAGGTGCGTCTACATGACGTGTAGCGCTGGACGGCGAAGTGCTGAACAGGTACGGTCGGCATAGACTTTGCGCGCAACAAATGGCTGACCGGATTGGTGCTGTCCCAAAGCCGGGGCGATCGCGTCTTCTCCAGCTCTTCGAGCAGTGGCGACCTCGAGTCCTCCCTGACGGGTCTTTATCCGTACAGGCCAGCAGGCGAGGGAGAGGCCGCTAGAGGTATCCTCGGGTACCGGGGAGACATCCACTTGGCCGGGGCCGGGCAAAGCAACGCGCTTCCGATTCTCCCTAGGTTAGCGGCGTGCTGGAAAGCATCGCGACGGCTTACACCTCGGAGGCTGAGTGGCATAACGCCCAAGCACATATCGATAAGAGGTTGCTGAACCGAGCGATGTGCGGGAGCGGAAAATAGAACTGCAAGTGGCGGAGCCGCCAAAGCGTGGTCCAAGACCTGCACTGCAATCCGTGGTATCCCACTACCTCAGAACGCTCATGGACGCGGTATTCGGTCCTGGCTGCTTCCGTTGCGGGCTACGTTGTTTGCTCATCGGGAGTGCCGAACGCGTCGCGCAGCGCGGTCAGCAAGGTCTCACCCTTCTCCGCCATCCCGGGCGGTAGCGTGTCGACACTCTGGCACCGGATCAGATCCCGACGGATTAGCTTGCCCACCGATCCCTTGTTGAAATCCACCTTGAGCTTGTCGAAGCACTGGTGCAGCCGTGGGCGCCCTGTGGGTCTTAGGGCCGACGAGCACCACCACAACATTGCTGCGACTGATTCTGGCTTCGGCTTCGTGCTCCCAGTTTCTCTGCGGGGCAGCTTCCTTCATAGACCAGTCGGCCCCCCTCGAAGGGTGAAGTTGGCAGCTTCATTTGCCAGACCATGTGATGTTTCAGGTTCTGGTCTTCGTCAAAGTCGAAGCTGAAAAACGCGCGTTTCTTTGCCATTGAACTCCCGTCAGTTGTCTTTGCGAATTCGGACCGCTTCTTCAACGGCGTTCGCCAGGTGCTTCTTGATCCAGGCGTATCGTTCCTTGCTGTTGCTACCAGCCGGCGTGTAGCACTTCACGATAGAGGATAGCCTCTTCCCGTCGTCACCGTAGGGGATGTGCGCAAACGGATTCGCGCCCTTGGTCGCCACCTTGCCGCCGGCATTCTCTAGGCCGTGGATGTAGATGCCGACCACTCCCATTCCATCGCTCCAAGACTTGATGATCTCGTGATCGATCCATTTGCGCTTCGCTGTGTTGGTGCCGACCAAGACGATGGTGCAGGAGCGTCCCTTCAGTTGACCCGCAATCCATTTCCTAATAGCGGCGTCTCCACCCTTTGTGACTGTTTCCCAGTCGTTGTCGGTGACGGGCTTGTTGCCATCGACCATCCCCATGTTCCGCACCTGGCCTGCCCGCCAGTTGTCAGGCTTGTAGTGGAAGCTGAAGAAGCTACGTCTTGCCATCGTGCGGCTCTCCTAGTCCCAAAAAATGTTCACCAGCATGACCACGACGATCGTGACGGTGATGGTACCGTGAAACAACTTGAGCGTAGGGGACCAGCCCACGTCCCAGGTGGAGACCACCTTGCCCTCGAAGGGCTGCGTATTCATCGAGAAATCAACTCGGTCGGGCTCTAGCTCCCGCACGTGGTCATAGACCTTCCTAAACAGCCGCTCTTGGCGCAGAAAATACGCATCTAGGGCCCAGAACATGAAGGCTGGGAAGTAGGCCAGGTACACGAAAAACTCGTTCGTGTCGGCTGCAGCAAGCGCAAAAAGCGCCGCGACCAAGGTTACGCTCCACCCTTTGATTAGAAACGAGTTTCCAGCCATCCGCGTAATCACCGCCTGGATCATCTGGAGATGCGTTAGCTGTCGATCCATAGCAGGAAGCCTTCTCGATGTAGCCGCGAATAATCTAGCTAGAGCCCATTCCAAGCGATTGCCGGCTTGGCGTGCTCAACGGCCCTTAACTAGTGATCAATTGTCGAATTGCGAGGCCTTGAGGTCAACGTCGTCCCCACTCCTCAGAGCGGCGGGACAATCCGAAATCTCACGGAGCGCGGCAGCATAGCGGTCTTCTTCGTGAACCACCATGCGGCGGCCCCTGTCCTTTTGAGAGCGAAACTACTGCTCTAGGCGAGCCCGATCCCTTTCGCGATCCACTCGGCTGCACCCTTCTCCTGCATCGTTTGCCAGTCAGAGAACCGGGTTACCCGTGCGATGAAGGCATCCCACTCCGCATCCGGGATGGCCGCGAAGTCCTCTGGCGTCTCAACCGTGAACCCGCTCGCCTCGAACAACTCCTCGAGCGACTGATAATCGGTGTACTCGTCCATGAAGGCCTGCAGGAACAGATCGTGCAGCGGTACTAGGTGCTCGCCGTCTATGGCCTGCGCGTTCTCGGACAGGCGGTTCAGTTCGCGTTCGAACTCGTCGAAGCCGCTCATCTCAAAGCTGGGGTCCATTAGCCCGGCACCTTCCGGGGGTCGTTCCCCGGAGCCACGGTGTCCTTGTCTCTAATCTTGCCGTCCACACCCTTCGTGGTCAGCTCGCCTCCACCTTGCTTCTTTAGCATGTCGCGGGCGGCGTCCTGTGCCGCCCTCTGAGTGTCGTGAACAGTTGCTGCTCTGGAGGCGTCGTTGCGTTTGTTCTCCCATGTACCGTCCGGTCGCCGAGAGATCGTTCGGTCGTGTGGCTTACTCATGATGCTGATCCTACCTCTGACATAAATGTGATGGGACGCTCAACACGACCCCGAATGTAACCCAAAGATCCAGACGTTCACGGTGCCATCTGCTATGGTCTGTGCACAGAGGTAGTGGAGGGGGTCCGCCCGGTCTAGGGTGACGCCTGTCCACGGCGGCGAACCGAAGCCGGGAGCGAGAAGACCCCATCGGCCGGTTCGTCTTACTTTAGTCTGAAGGTCGAACGATCACTAAAGCTCCGTCCCTATCGACATACGTTCTCAGAGCCGTAACTCGATCTGTCGCCAGGCCTTTCGTTCCCCAGCTTAGCTTCGTCAAGATTACCTCGACGACGAGTCTCTCGAGCTGGGTCAAGCCCTCGGCGACGGATGAGGTAACGCTTTCGTATTCTTCTAGCCCGGCGTTACTCTCTGCGTGGCTGGCACGCCCCCGAAGCACGTAGAGTTGTCGAAGTTCCTTCGCGTCAAACCTGTGTTCAAAGATCGGCTCGTACTGCGACAGCGACTTCAATAGCGCCTTGCCTTTCTGGCCAAAGGCTGATTCAAGGACTCGCCAGAGTTCTCGAAAACGGCCAATGGGTGAGCTCAGTCGCATGGCATCCGTATAGAGGGCGAGTCCGATTTCACGTTCAAGCAACTTCTCGAGAGGTTGGGATTGAGTCTGCGAGATGGGATCGCAGCACTGCCCTTGAGCACGTGCATCAGGTCCATCAAGGCCACGCGCCGGGTTCCACATGAAGGAGATCGCGGGCTAGAAGGTCCATGTGTTCTCCCGTGAATGTGCCTACAACTGCGAGCTAATCGTCCCGCGAGTATCCATGTCAAGGGAGCGCGTCGGGAGGCAGGTTAGGGAGACGTGCCAAACTGCCGACGTCGGTGAACACGGGACCCATTCCCTGAGCCGGGCAACGAGCTTACGGACGGGCCCGGGAGGTAGCCATCCCGGATTGGGAATGCGGCGGTCATGCTTCGGCTACGAGCTGTTGAGCCGTCCAGATCCGGTCCTGCTGGACGAGGGTGTTGGTGGCCGGATCAGGAGCTTCCGGATCACGGCTGTGAGGGCGACCCTGGACGGTTTTCCCCCTGGCCACGTGGGCTGCGTACTTCCGTTCGAGGTCGGGATTGCACCGGATTGCGGTCAGAGCGGGCATGTAAAGTAGCCGGCGCACCTTGTCCCTGCCCCCCTGAATGAAGCTGCGTACCTTCCAGGTACCGGACTCCCGGGTCACTGGGGCAAGTCCAGCGAGGCTGGCGGTGCGCGGGCCGGTGAGGGTGCCCAGTTCAGGCAGGTGGACGATCAGTCCTGCGGCCGTGACGGCGGATATGCCGGGGATCGACGTCAGGATCTCGGACCGGCGATTGAGGGTCTCCTCGGCTCGGAGCAGTTTCTGGATTTCGGCGTCGATGCGCTTCAGCTGGTGTTCGATCTGCTTTGAGGCGCTGCTTGTTGAGCCGCCTGGCAAAGGGGTTGCGCAAGTGCTTGCCGCGGTTGGTGATGGCGGTCCGGTCCCCGACCAGCGCATCACGGACGAGCTGGAGCTCGGCCAGATCGCGCTGGGCTGCGGACTTCGATGAGTCGGGCGTAGCTCGTCGACGGCCGCCGCCATGTTGGCCAGCATCCGGGCGTCCACCGCATCCGTCTTGGCCCGTCGCCCCCGTGACCGGGCGAAGCACCGGACCTGGTGGACCGGGCGGGCGAGGCGCCAGCCGATACCAGCTCACTCAGCTGAACCGTCAACTGCGTGCATCGGTGCATGCAGTGAGAGAAGAAACTCGATCTCGACGGTAGATGATTCGCCGCTCGTGGTCCGGTGGATGACGTTCTCGGGGATGCTTCCCTGCTGCTTCCATAGTTTCCACATCGCTCTGCAGGCCATGGGCATCCGATTCGGATCGGCTCCCCCAACGACATTGCGGTGCAAATCCCGCGCGACCACCCGGGATGACGTCCTTCCGGTGCGCGCGTCCTTGTCTAGCATCCGCCGCAGTTCCCGGTTGAACTCTTCCTTTGTGAATTCCGGAGCCCGAGCGGAACGGACGGGAGGTTCGGGCCAGTCGAGTCCACGCAGGACGTGGTCGGGAACCCGCCCGTGGGCGTCGAACGCCGCCTCAAGGCGGTCGTTCAACCACCGAAAGCCTTCTTCCGAGAGCTCGACGGCGGGCTGCTGTGTGAATGCACGGCGAGGATTGATGTTGCCGTCCCCGCGCGCCGCGTTGCGCTTCGTGGACGCGAACGAGTTGCTCCCGAGGGCGTCCATCAGCTCCCCCAGAGAAACGCCGTTCTCCATTGTGCCTGCTATGAACTCGGCATGGTGAATGCGAATGTACCGGGGCCATCGGGACTTCCACGGACGCCTGTGGATGTCAGACTGTGTCGCATCGTCCCGTCCAGCTTCGTGCTTTAGTGCGATAGCGCGGCCGAAGACACGGATGTCGGGTCCCTTCACGAGCCGCGAGATGAACATCACCGCACCGTCCTTGACCCCCGTAGGACGCCTGTCGCCTCCCGCAGGATAGGCAAGAGCCCAGTGGCAGCCCGCGCCGTCGATTTCGTGAATCGTAGGACACGACGGAGAAAGACGATTGCGGCCTTCTCCGAGGAACTTCACGAAGGCCTGCGGCGGATCGATGAAGATGGGTGATGTCCAGCGGCCCAGTGCCGGCGCGATCTCGGCGTCGACACCGAAGTCTCCGAGGTCCGGCGGCGCACCGGGTCGGGCGCCAGCGGACAGATAGCGGTTGAGTCTGCGGTCCCACTCGTCGAGCTGATGGAATTCGAGATCTTTGCCCGCAAGTTGCCAGAGCCCATTAAAATAATCGAGACAGCTCGCGACGGCTGCGGGGTCATCGGTAATCACCCCGAACTCAGAGTTCTGACGGAGGCCTGAGACGGTAAGATTGGCCGAGGTAACGATCGCTCGGCTTGAGCCGAAGAGGTAGAGCTTGGCGTGCAGGTTGCGAATTCCCCGAGCCTTGCCGCGCGCTTGAAGAACGTGCCGCAATGCGTCGATATCGCTTACGCCATCCGCGAAATCATGGAGATTGAAGCGGGTGACGACCTGAATTAACTCAGGTTGTATCGAGAGGAGACGGGAGAGAGCGCTGAGTTTGATGAAGGGGCAAACGATGCGAAGTGCACTGCGGTCGGAGCGCAAAGCGTTGACAAGTTCGAACTCCCATTGGCTGTCGACTAGGCGCAGTGTCATGATTGAGTCCTTCCCGGTGGGCTCAGCAGGCCCTTGGTTCAGGGATTCGGGAGCCCCGATTCACAATAGGTAAGCGGAACAGTCCCTCGATCCTCCGCTGGCTGGTTTCAGCCTATGTTGTCGCGCGGCTCCGAATACTTGGCTGTTCCCGAGGCTAGGTACACTCCCCAGTCACCCATGAGCCGGCGGCGGCGCTCGAACAGGTCCGTACGCCGATAGGCCGCCTCACCCTGTTCTGGACGACGTGCGCCAAGGCTGCCTCGATGACCTCGCGGGGATGATCCGTCTCCTCGGCCACCCAGTCCCGGAAGCTCGAGCGAGAACCGTGCGGCACGGCCGCGGTCCCCAGCGCCCTGAACAGGCCGTTGAAATCGAAATCCTTCAGCTGTAGCCCCCTCAGAGACGGGAACACCCACTCCGGCGTGTCCGCCTACTTCTGCGATCCGCGTAGCCCCTGGCAACGCGGGACTAGCGAAAATACCAAAGGCCTGCTCCGTCCATATTTCCGCAAGGAAACCGATCTCTCCGCCCACTCCCAAGAGGACCTCAATGCCGTCGCCCACCAACTCAACGGCCGCCCTCGGCAAGCCCTCAGCTGGATGAAACCATACGAAGTCCTCGCCAAGGCCGTTGCGTTCACCGCTTGAGACCGCCATCTGTATTCGTGGACTTGCCTTCAACCGCATTGTGTGATGGTCGACGGATACCATCCGAAGTCGTGGTATTCCATGTCCGCCTTGGGGCCGCCAATTCTATGCGGCTGAACCACCTCATACGAGACCGGGGAGGAGATCCAGACCCATCTGACGGGCGTACGTTGGAGGTCTGCAGTCGCAGGCCGCCGCGACACGGTGGGCCGTACGCCGTACTCGGTTTTTCAGGCCCGCCTCCCGCAATCCAGAACGGCCGCGTAGGGCAATAAGGAGGGCGCCACCACGAAGGCGCAGCCTAGACGCGGCTCCGGCGAGGGCGAATGTCGTGTCAGTACCATCTCTGTACAGGATGCAGGCCGAACATGACCCTGCCGAGCCGTTCGGTCGTCCGGTGCTACAACAAGCGCGGCACGGCGGAGCCATGGATCAAGGAAATACTGACGTGCGGCGCGGCTCGCCTGGCGAAGCACGGACATACTTGTGGAGCGGTGTCTGCGGAACACCTTGGACACAGGGACTTCAGTGGGTCGCAGGGCCGCCCGAGCTGAGCTGGCAGCCTCTGAAGCGGGACGATGCTGTGACGAACAAGAGTTTCGTGCGCTGGGCGGTGTTTGGGTGTATTACAGGAACCACCCGGGGCAGGCAAATCGGAAATCTCAGGTTAGACCCATACAGCTAAGGACCCAAGGACGTGGCAAAGCGTGTGTTCTTCAGTTTTCACTACCAAGACGTCGTAGACTTCCGCGCAAACGTCGTTCGGAACCATTGGATGACAAAGCCGAATCGGGAAGAGGCTGGCTATTTCGATGCATCAGTCTGGGAGACCGCGCGCCGACAGGGTGAGAACGCGTTGAAGAGGTTGATCAATGATGCGCTCGACAACACCTCTAACACTTGCGTGCTGATCGGCTCGCAGACATATGCACGCCCTTGGGTCCGATACGAGCTTCTCAAGAGTTTTCGTCGCGGGAACCACCTCTTCGGTATCCACATCAACGGTATCAAGGGGAGGGATGAAAACACTAAGAACCCGGGACCAAACCCGATGCAGCATGTTGGTGTCACGTTCTCGCCAGACGGCCAAACGGGCACACTCTGGGAGAAGAATGGAGCGGAGTGGGCAAGGTATGAGCGTATCAATGGTACAGCGGACTACACCTGCAATGTCGGAGAGCCCTATCGTGGAAAGGGTTTCAATCTCAGCAATTGGTATCCAGTGTACGAGTGGAACGGCGACAATGGTTACGAGAATTTCGCGTCGTGGGTTAAATGATTGCCGACCATAAACAGCCGACGCTCACTGAGGCATCACCCTCCGTTCACGCCCATCTCGGGATTCTACAGGATGTGATTCAGCGGATGGCCGGGAACAGCGCGTCGTGCAAGACGTGGTGCATCACGCTCGTGTCGGCGCTCTTGGTCATCGTCGCGGGACAGGGAAGGGACGAACTCGCCCGCATCGCTATTGTCCCGACCGTTCTCTTCTGGGCACTCGATGCGTACTACCTCGGCATCGAGAAAGCCTTTCGCGTGTCCTACACAGATTTCTTGCGAAAGCTTCATTCCGGCAATGCAAAAGCTGATTTGTATGCTATCGTGCCTGCCGGCAATCACTCTTCGCATCAGATCGATGCTCTCAAGTCTTTCTCGGTTTGGGGACACAAGTTCATCCACTGCGGCACCGCCCCGGATCCTAGCTGAGTACGAGCCCAAAGCCTTGGCGACACATCCGGGCTCTCCGCCTGAAGAGCGGGCATGGCGGCGCTTTGGCAGAGGCAAGCATCCGGTGGCTTTGAATGCGGTTGTCGTCCATCGTCATGCAGCGCCTTAGCAAGAAGGCCGAGAACGACGCCCGCGATGGCGGCCGGGCTGCAGGAGCGGCCGTGGACGATACTGGCAGTCGCGAGGCGGATGGATCCGGACCGGGAGATCGTGGCGCCCTCTAGCAGATATCCAGCTTGCCCATGTCAGGGGGTTGATATTACTCTCCACATGGAGGCGGGTTTGGTCGAGAGTTCTAGGAATATGAGATCGTGAAGAGGATCTTTTCTGACAATGAGGGCAATGCCTCGTCCATGCGCCTAATGGCCGTGGGGGCGCTTTTGGTAGCGTCGGTCTTGGCTGTCTTCCCAATGCTGGGCTGGGGCGAGAACGATGTAGACAATAACCTCATTCTTTACTTTCTACTTGCGGCTTTTGGAGGTAAGGTCGGACAGAAATTCGCAGAAAAGAATGAACAACCCCCAGGCTAGCATGTAGGCTATGGCAAAAAGAGTTCTTCCCAGGGCATTTGTTTTTCATTAGGGCCTGTTGTTAGGCTCCTCCGCACGCCTTGTATATAGCGTGTTTTTCGACTCCATTCTACCCGCCTATTCGTCACGACCGCCGCAAGCAAGTTCTCTGCCGACCTCGCTATTCGTGTCGTGGACCCGACCGGCATCCGGCCCACCGCTTCCCTGCCCGTACTCTGTCTCCCTGCAGCGAGGGGAGGAACAATCAACCCCAAACTTTACGTGTCCACTGAACGGGGCAGCTTCAGATACGTTTGCTCGCTACCTGTGACGTGCCCCCTAGACTACCTAGAACCGCTTGCCCCCCAGAAACCACCGGGTCTAGTGTCGCCTCTCTCGACTGGGGCACTCACCTGGTGAGCAGGGCTCAGTGATGCCGAGCTCCCGGCTGATCAGCTTCACGGATTTGCCGCGGGCCAGACCGACCTCTGCCTCCCGCAGTGCAGTGATGATCTGCTCCGGAGTGTGTCGCTTCCTTCCCATCCTGACCTCCTCGCTGAAAAGCTTCAGACCAGCTCGATCCTAACATTGCACCTGGTCTCGTTTCAGGGGGTCAGGTCACTCCTCGGAATCGAGAGGGCACAAATTGCGGGCTTGCAATTCCATCGTTACAACGTTATTGTTGTAAGCATGATTCCTGCCCTTGTTCCATTGCCAGGTTCTCCATGGCCGGTTTTGCCTCCTGGGTTACACCAGGCGAGCCTCGATGACGTTGCGACAACCTTCGCAACCAATGCCTGGCGGAGGGAGCTCTTCGACGGGCTTGTTGATGCCGCTGGTCGGCTCCGGGGAGCTGGATGCCGGACAGTTTATCTCGATGGGAGCTATGTGTCGGGAAAGCCGAAGCCTGATGATTTCGATGCGTGCTGGGACCCGTCCGGCGTCGATCCGGGCAGGCTGGATCCCGTGTTTCTGCAATTTGCGAACGGGCGAGAGGCTCAGAAGGCGGCTTTCCGGGGAGAGTTTTTTCCCTCGTCGATGATGTCCGTGGATGTCGGGCAGGTGTTTGTCGATTTCTTTCAACAGGATCGTTTCACAGGAAAACCAAAAGGGATCATCTCCATTCCGCTTTCGGCCAATCTGCTTCTTTCGAGGAAGGTGCAGCCATGATCTACAGCGATAAACAATACGGCGTATCAAGTGTACAGCTGACCAAACTGCTGGAAGCGCTTGCCGCTACAAGAGATCAAGCTTCGGATCAGCCCTGGCTCAAGCAGGCGGAGATTGATGCGCTCAAGAGCCAGATCGCTAATATCGAGGCAGAGATTGCCGAATACGACCTCCTAACATCCGGGCAGGTCTGGTTCTCGAAGATCTACGCACTCGAGGAGCTGCCACGCGTGCTTGTGCAGGCGCGGATCGCTTCCCGTATGAGCCAGACGGACCTTGCTGCCAAGCTAAACATGAAGCCGCAGCAGGTGCAGCGCTACGAGGCAACCGATTACATGGGCGCGAGCCTCGCGCGGCTAATTGAGGTGTCGGGCGCCCTGGGCGTGAAGGCGTCAGGAACTTTCGTGGGGCCGAAGCAGGCTGGCGGATCAGTGTTCGCATGGGGAGATGCCGACGATGTCGTCTGGGGCCAGCTTCCCTACAAGGAGATGATCGAGCGCAAGTGGTTTGACGTGCCGCGCGGCGGGAATCCAATCGAGAAGGTCAAAGAGTACTTCCTGCACGCGGCCGGGCCGCAATTCGCGACGGCCTTTCATCGCAAGAAGGTGCGAAGTGGGAATGTGCCGAACGAATATGCCCTGCTCGCGTGGCAGGCCCGCATTCTGGAGCGGGCACGGGACAAGATCGAGGAAAGCAGTCTCGGTACATTCACGTTGGACGATCAATGGCTGCCGGAGCTAGCGCGCCTGACAAAGCGAACGAACGGGCCGAAGCGTGCCCGCGATCTGCTTGCCGAGAATGGGATTGTGCTGGTTGTCGTTCGGCACCTGCCGGGATCTTACCTCGATGGCGCTGCCATGCTTGCCGATGGTGAAACACCGGTCATCGGCCTAACGCTGAGGTATGACCGACTTGATAATTTCTGGTTCGTTCTAATGCACGAGCTGGGGCATGTATTCCTGCATTTGTTTGATGGACTGCGCTTTGATTTCTTCGACGAAGAAAGCGCGAGTGATTCAGACACAATCGAGGCTGAAGCCGACAAGTTCGCTCTCGATACGCTGATACAGGACCACTTGTGGGATCAGTGCCTGTCCCGTTTTGCGCTCTCCGAAGAGGCAGTCAGGATCGATGCAGAAACGATCGGGATCGACCCCAGCATTATTGCCGGACGCATCAGGAAGGAGCGCGGAAACTATGCCATCCTGAACGATCTAGTCGGCCAAAGTCAGGTGCGCTCGCAGCTTCAGGAGGCCGGCAATGATCTTGACTAAAGATATGTATGTGCCGGCCCTGCGGTGGCGGCAAGGCGAGTATCAGGCACTTTTCCGGCTTACCGATGCCGCCAAGGCTCGCACTGTCCCTTTCATCACGATTCCCGAAGTCGAATTCGATTTCGAGACACGGCAGCCGAAGAGCTCGGTCCAGGAGCACGTTCATCCGTTTGCCAAGCGCTTCAAAGCCAAGTGGGGCCAGCGTCCCGCATGGGTCAGCGTTCATCCGGGCATCGCCAATGAGCCCATGGTTGATGGCCGGGATATATACACCTACGTATTCGAAGCCCTGCGCGCATTCCAGGCGAACGCGACACCAGCGATTCCTCTGCACGCGGCCTCTCCCATTGTTGCCTCTGCCGCGGCGATCGTTGCTACCGACGGTCACGGCGTAGCGGTTGAAATACGTCTTGAAGATCTGATGAAGTCCGATGCACGCACCCGTATCGACAGATTAGCGGCATCACTCTCTGTGGCGATCGACGAGGTTGACCTAGTGGTCGATCTCCGTGCGCCGAACTTCGAGCCGTATGACGCTTTCGCAAGCGCGCTGATTGCCGTCATATCCCGGCTTGGTGACCTCCATACCTTCCGGAATTTCGTGGTGATCGGAACGGCCATTCCCGCGACTTTCAAAGATGTTGCCAAGGGCGCCGACCAGCTTCCGCGCCATGACTGGCTTTTCTACCGTGTACTTCTCGGCCGATTGCCGGCCGGTATGCGGCAGCCGAATTACGGGGACTTCACTATTGTCCATCCGGAATTCAAGGCGCTGGATATGCGCATGATAAAAGCGGCGGGCAAGCTCGTGTACACGACGCCTGGAGCTTGGGAAGTGCGCAAGGGCGGGGCATTCCGCGACAACAGTGCCCAGATGCATGATCACTGCGCGTCAATCGTGGCGTCGAGAACGTTCAACGGTGCCGGCTACTCAAGCGGAGACGATTACATCGCCAAATGCGCGGTTCACAAGGTGGGTCCGAGCAATCAGACACGCTGGAAGGATGTGGCAATCAACCACCACATCACGCATGTACTGGGCGAACTCTCCACGCTTGCCGCTGCACCATATATGTCCGGATCGAGGCCGTGATCTCGCGAAGTGTCATGGCTTCACAAAGCATTTCGTAAAGGTGCTTTCTGGGCCGTCGGAGCTCTCTCGGCGCGTATCCGATCTGGCTCAACAGGTCGATGACTTCGACACGCCAGAGAAGATGCGCCATCATAACGGGATCGACGTCGTGGTTGGCTACGGCATTCCGCACGATATGGAAGCTGATGCCGCCTCTTGGCCCCTGCTCGGCCGCGATCAGACCACACCACTCGGGGGCACGGGTCATGATCCCCACGACATGTTTCGGCGCGGCAACAATGGTGAGCTTCTGCAGTGTCTGACGGTAGATATCGATCTGCGTGCTCAGTCGGTCCAGCGTGTCCTTGGCACTCTTAATCTCGTACCCGTGAATGCGTCCGCTGATCACGGCCACATCGATACGACACTTCGCGTGCGCAAGGCCCAGTTCGTCGATCACCAACGTGTCTGGATGGGCCTTTACGCATCGTAAACGCTTGGAATGAAGTGCAAGACGGATACTAGAGTCAGTGGTTCCAGGCTTGGCCATGGTAGTTACATTTACCTCCCCCAGATCATTATTCTCCAAAATGAAATGTGGCACCAATTGTCAATGTTGCCTTGTCTAGTATTTCCCGTAGACTTCAACGTCGAAAGTTTCTCTTCTGAAGGGTGGAAGTCACCGGCAGATCATAACCCGTTGCGCCTTGCTCCGACCAAGGCCGTTTGCACTCGGCCTGCCAGGAGAGAATCTGATTGGCGAGGGGCGGTGGGATGGTAATTCACCGATGTCGAGCGATGACACCGGATCACTCGGGGAGTCCAGCCACGGCGGCAGCGTGCCTCGGCCGCCAGCTGCCGTCCGGGGGTGGAGCGAGACTCTCCAGACCGATAGGCCCAAGGCCCCGAAAAGCAGCCCCGCGGGGGCGGGCGCCGCATAGTTGTACCAGATGCGGATCAGCATGGGACGGCAAAGCATCGACTTCACCGACCGGCACCTTCTCAAGGAATCGGGGGACGGCACAAAGTGTTGAACGGTACCGGGCTCGATGGGCGGCGAACGGATGGGGTACGACCCCCAGATCCTTGTCTGCTGACCTGGGGTGAGACGCGGAGCAGTTCAAGCTCCTTCAGCCTCGTGGGCCACGTCCAATACGACACCGGCCAGCGAAGCAACCGTCCCAATCACGAAGGAGACTTCCTCGCGCGAGAAGACTTCGCCGCGGCCATAGTCGTGGACGGCTGCGCTAGCGATTTCCTTGAGCCTCGATGCAATCCCGGCGTAGGCCTTCGCGCGGGTAGCGTGGTACCCCGAGAGAAGAGGTTCGAGCTTCTTCTCTGGAGCCAGTGATTCCAGGGCCTCAATCACCTTACGGGCTTCGGCCAGTGCTCCTCCATGATCACCCAACCAAAGACGATGCTGCGCTTCCCGAATCCCGTCGATCGAACGATGCGTGAGTTCGGCGTTCTCTTTCGGGATTCGGAGTTCCATGAGCTCGTACGTTCCGTAACCTACGCCTTCGAGGAACTGGAGCCACTCGACCCGAGCCACGGCGAGCCTGAATCCGCGTATCGATGCGGATAGGTAGCCACCCGGGTGCTCAATCCGCGGCCATAGCTCGATCCACAGTGCGAGGTCGTTCCCGCCTCGCGCCGTCTCCAGTCGTTCGAGTGTCCCTGGGTCTAGATCGCACGCCAGCTGGAGCTGTGATTCCGACGGATAGGGTTGGGAGCGGATTTCGCAGTGCGCACCGATCCAGTGAACGCTGCCGATCGAGGGGCCGTTCTCGCTAAGGTAAAGATTCCCTCTCAATTCGGTGAGCCAGTACTCGTCGGGTCGCGCTTTCCCCAAATGAAGCGAGCCGTGGATAGGATTGAGATCCACACCGACGACCAGGCCGATGCGCGGGTGTAGCGCGGCGAGGGCAGACACGTTCTGCACTCGCACCTTCCCGACGATCGTCGCTTCGATCAGGATCTCGGTCTCACCGATGCTCTGCATCCAAAATCCCTCGATCACGGCCAAGAGGCGAGCGAGCAGGCGCTTGTTGGCGCCAGCTGGGCCGGAGCCAATTGACGACTGAAATAACTCCTGCTCCTGCTCGACGGTAGGTGAACTCCGTTCGTTACCCACCGACCATGCATCACGCGCGTTCCACCCTGGTACTCTCTCCGGCTAGGTACGCCTCCCAGTCGTCCATGAGCCGACGGCGGCGCTCGAACAGGTCGGAGCGCATGTAGGCGGCCTCGACCGGGTTCCGGACTACATGGGCCAGGGCCGCCTCGACGACTTCGCGGGGGTGGTCCGTCTCTTCGGCGGCCCAGTCCCTGAACGACGACCTGAACCCATGCGGCACCGCCGCGATCCCGTGCTTCCTGAGCAGCCGGCCCATCTGCTCGCCGCCCATCTCTCTGCCGCGCTTGCCGACGAACACGATCGGACTCCCGCCGCCGCCCAGCTTCCGCGCCGCGCCGAGAATCTCCAGCGCGCGGCCGCACAGCGGCACACGGTGCGCGCGCAGGCTCTTCATCCGGCTCGCGGGGACCGTCCAGACGCGCTCCTCCCGGTCGATCTCGCTCCATACCGCCCCGCGGACCTCGACGCCCCGCGCCGCCGTGAGCACCATGAACTCGAACGCCAGCGCGTCCACCTTGCCCGCCTTCGCCGCCCGGACCTTCTCGATGGCCGCCCCCACCTCGCGGTGAGGCAGGGCCTTCCGGTGTCTGACGACATGTTGCTGGGAGCCGAGCACCGGCAGGAGCCGGTCGCACGGGTTGTCCGTTCTCCAGTCCATGGCGATGGCCCATTCCAGCACGGCGCGGATGCGGTGGCGAACGATCCGGGCCGTCGGCGGGTTCGCGTGCCAGATGGGTGTGAGGATCTCGAGCACGTCGGCGCTCGTCATCTCGGAGACCGGCACCCTCCCGATCCTTGGGAAGACGTGAATCTCGAAGCTGCGATACCAGTTCCTCGGCACCGCCGCGTTGCGCCATCCGGCGCTCTTCTGCTCGATGACGCGCTTAGCGGCCTCGGCGAAGGTGGGAATGCCCGCCGAACGCCGCTTCTCGGCCAGCGGATCGCCGCCCGCGCGGGCAAGCTTGCGGTTGGCCAGCGCCTGCTCCCGCGCCTCGGCGAGCAAGACCAGTTGGGCGTTGCCGAGTCCGAGCTCGCGCTTGCGGCCCCGGATCACGAGCCGCTGAATCCAACTCCGGGTTCCGGTCTTCTGGACGTAAAGGTAGAGACCGTTGCCATCGCAGTGCCTGCCGGGCGGTGCCGAGCGCACGAAGGCGGTCGAGAGCCGCTTGTGGGGATGGCGGCCCTTGGGCTTGCCTAGGCGGCGCTTGACGGGAGATCGAATCACATTATCCATCCCCCAATCATAACTGGGATGGAACGGGATCGCAAAGGGCACTGCTGGCAGAACGAGACAAGAAAGAAACTACGTAACCTGTTGTAAATACTGGATGTTATGCACCTACCCGGAAATCATTGGACGGTATCGGATTCAAGTTGTGCGTTTTACGGCAAGAAATCGTCTAAGTTCAACCAGGACTGGTCGGAAAATCCGTAAGCGAATGATATACAACATCTTAGCTTACATGGCTCCGGTTGCTGTATCACTTCAGATATCCAATTGTGCGCTGGAATCCATGCGACCGCATCGGAGGTCGTCGGACGGTTTTCGGGCGATTCGACCATCGGCTGCGGGTTGTGGCCTCGTGCCAGAATCGTCTTGACGACGCGCCCCGAGGGTAGGAGTACGCCCGTCGCTTCTGCCAACCGCTCCCAGGCCGCCGTTCCAACTCGGGCATATAGCTCCTTCACTCTCTCGACAGCTTCACCTAAGGCCGCCCGTCCACGGTGAATGCTGGACGGGCCGAGCGTGCCGGCGGTTCGGTTCAGGCTGGCCGTAGCGTGGCAGCCTTGACCCGGGCCCCAGGTGCAGGGAAACTCCTTGAGGTGTCGCACGATCCGAGATTCGAGCAACGGGATGCTTCCAGATTACCCAAGTATCAAGAAGAAGGTCAACAGCCTGTTGAGGCGTTACCTCAAGGAGGAGATTGTCAGGCGCTCACCTATCCTCAAGGAGATCCGCCAGACGGTGCAGCACGAGGGCCGCGAGGGTACCTACGAAGAC
Organism: Longimicrobiales bacterium; assembly: GCA_965219445.1. Classification (GTDB taxonomy): domain Bacteria; phylum Gemmatimonadota; class Gemmatimonadetes; order Longimicrobiales; family Gaopeijiaceae; genus UBA822. Next base: position 1,682,279 of record CBDCNQ010000005.1, read on the forward strand.
GTAGACGGGAGAGAGAGCCCGATCGAATACAAGGAGGTCGCGGCGGGCTTCTCGCTGACCCGAGACGAAATGCGACAGCCGAACTTCCAATTGGTTGTGTCGAAGTTCGCTGAAATGGCGGAGACCTTCGCTGAAGAACAATCGAAGATGCTCTTCGCCACCGTCTCCGAGGCAGCCGAGTCTGTCGGTAACGTTGTCGATGCGAAAGGCAAGCTGACCAAGGAGGCTTTCCTCGAATTGATGCGCAAGATGCAAGGGAGCTTCAATCCCCAGACCGGTGAACCTCAGCGCCCGACGATGGTCCTTCACCCGGACACGCTGGCGAAGATCAAGGACGACTTGGAGACCTGGGAGCAGGATCCAGAGTTCATGGCTGCGCTGTCGGCCATTGAACAGCAACAGCGGCTCGACTGGCGTGATCGAGAATCTAGTAGACGTCTGGCTGACTGAGGCATCCGAGCGCTCCTACGAAGCGGCTTTCGGTCAGCTTCTTGTCATCGAAGGCCATCGTGTCATCCAAGGCCCGATGCATCACGCCCACGAGCACGGCAAGGACATGATCGCGTGGGATTCTGAAGGCAATCTGTGCGCTTACCAACTCAAGGGGGGAAAGAAAAGCAAGCTCGATAAGGCAGCGGTTGACGAGGTTCAGGATCAGTTGTTTACGGCTGCGGCAACCGCAGTGATGCACCCAAGCCTGCCCAGCCCACGTCCCCCTGATCGCGTCTATCTCGTCACCAATCAACACACCACTGGCCCGGCCCAGCGGAACCTGTCAACGCCAGTGAGACACTCTTGGAAATCAATTAGAGAGCAATCTCCTGTGTCGTGAGGGATGGGGTGGGAGGATTGATCCAGACGGCCTCCGGGAGTGGTTTAGGCTTCGGCTCACCGGAGACGAAGCGCTCGGGATGAGCGGCCCATGCCTCACGGAGCACGGCCTTCCTGCAGGCGATGATCCGATCGGCGTGACCGAAGTGGACCTGTTCGGGGGTCAGCATCGAGATGCCGCCATGGCGGTGCTCGGCATTATACCAACGGAAGAACGAGCGACAGAAGGTCTTGGCTTGCCCCTGATCCCCGAACCGGCCGGGAAACGAGGGATGGTACTTCAAGGTCTTGAACTGAGCCTCGGAGAACGGATTGTCATCCGAGACCTGGGGTCGGCCCAACGAGCGGGTCACGCCGAGATCGGCGAGTAGTTGAGCCGTGCATTGGCTCGTCATCGGAGCCCCTCGATCGGAATGCAGGGTCAGGAGGTGGGGCTGGACGCCATGCTTCAAGCAACTCTGCTGGATCAGCCGGCTGGCCAGGGCAGAGTTCTCCCGATCCGCCACCATCCATCCCACGACGTAGCGGCTGAAGATGTCCAGGATCACGTAGAGGTAGAAGTAACTCCACTTCTTCGGCCCCAGCAGCCGGGTGATATCCCAGGACCAGACCTGGTTCGGGCCCCTCGCCATCAACTCGGGCTTCTGGTATTTGGGATGACTCCGCTGCGCTCGACGCTCCTGAACCGGCACCTGGGAAGCCAGAACGCGATACATCGTACGCTCGCTGCACAGGTAGACGTCCTCGTCGAGCAGCGTCGCCACCACCTCGGCTGGGGACCGGTCCACGAACCGCTCCGAACACAGGGTGTCGAAAATCTTGTCCCGCTCCCTCTCACTTAAGGCCCGGGCGGGGGTCGGGCGGGGCTGCTGATGCCCGGTCGATGCACTCCGACGACGGTAGAACGTGGCTCGCGGCACCCTGAGCGCATCGCACGCGGGCTTCACCCCTACGTGCTTGGCTAGCTCCTGGGTCGCCTTCATGAGTTCGTCCCGTCCTCGAGGCTCAATCCCAGCAGCCCTGCAACTTTTCCCTGGACGTCGATGATCAAGTGCGCCTTCTGGAGCTCCTTCTCGAGGCGAGTGTTCTCGCGCTCCAGCTTGCGCACCTTCTCCTCCAGCGGATTGCGCTCGCGCTTACGGCCTCGTTTCTTCGACAGCGCTTTCAGGGACCCGCTATGCGCCGCCTTGCGCCATGTCGTCAGGTGCGACGAGTACAAGCCCTCCCGCCGTAGGAGTCGGCCAACCTCTCCGGGCTCCGTGCACCGGTCCGCTTCTTCGACGATCCGCAGCTTGTACGACGGAGCGAACCGCCGGCGCAGCGGCCTATCTACCACCTCCGAGTCCGCAGGAGCTGCCGCGCTTCGCTTACCGTCCCAGGTTGGTGGGGCTATTCCATTCTCTTTCATTCTCTCTCGGTGTCTCAGCATCCTCGGTTTCTCTGCCTTCGCCCTACTCTAATTCCTTAGCTGCTCCGTGTCTCACGTAAGTTGGCAGAGAGGGCAGGGGCAGATCCGTGCCTTGAGCGAGGCCAACCGCAGTCGTGGATTGGCACCGCTGCAACTGATCGAGCGCGCCGATCTCGCCTCCCGATTCGTAGCCGCCGAAGGCCGGTTCTTTCCCAGTTCTCCGCAGGCTCTCAATACCTTCCTCTCGCTGTTCTTGGCCGATGGACGGGGGGAGTTGCCGAGGCACGACTTCTTTAGGCTGCTCCAAGAAATCCTTCCGGTGCGTGGGAGCAGACCTAGAGCCGCTGCCGCGGGCCGAGCTATCTCGGCCGCAGCCCTCACGACGGCGTTTGCTCTACGGAGATGGGCAGACCTAGATAACCACGCGGAGATTGCGATGGGCTGGATTTGCTACGCAACTCACGTCCTCAGGGCAGCGGAACGATGTCGGCTTGGTCGGTCACACTGGGAAAGACCCTATCGATTGGCTCTGGAGGAAGCTCGTCGTCACGCTAGACATCTACTCGATGAGGCGAGCGCAGCCGACGACCTAACCAAACCTGATCCTGCCGAACCGCTTGTCTACGCGGCACGCGTGGTCAAAGTGTGCGGTTTGGTATCGGCTTGGACTGTTTCGGAGCGGATCGAGTTCGGTGTCCATCGTGCCGACCGCGGAGTTGCGGGCCGGCTTGTATTGCGAGAACTAGACTGCCTTCGGGTCTTGGGAGAGGTGCAGGCGCCGGACTACTTTCTTTCCATCTTGGCAGTAGGCGAAGCAGGGAACTACCGCGTTGCGACGTCAATGCTCTTTCGTTGGCTGAACAGCGTGGCAGCCGCGAATCAGATCGGTTCGACGGCATCCCTTCCGGATCCTTATCACTCCGTTGAAGATATCCTTCACGACCGCCTCCCTCCGGAGGGTGCCGTCCTTGCCGATGAGGACTTCGCTGGGAGCGCCTACACGGCCCACATTGGTGTACGCTGGGCTGTGAGACGCTTGTGGCGCCAAGCCCTTAACGCCAGTTGGGGGAACGTAAGTAGGATTAGTCACTATAGTTTTGAGCCCAGTGGGCCTAGCGACTACCTTGCGCCTAAGAGTAGCCGCGGTAAGCTGAAGAGTTGGTTCTATCCGATCCCGACGAGTTGGTCCGCCCTTCGCTCCGAGGCTGAGGAATGTGATTTCTCTCCGCTGCCGCGCGTGTTGCTGAAGTGTCCGGAATTCGTGCCGTTCTATTGTCTCTCCATGCCGCACCGGTTCAACAGCATCGTTGCGGACCTCCTGGACCAGCTGGCCTCCACCGGCCGGGTGTCGTGACGTAGGGTTTGCAGCCGGATTGAGGGACGGCATACCCGGGGCACGGACCTGGCGAGTGCCCGACTCGGTTGGGGGTCCGACCGGGCCGCGTCGCTTCAGCTAGCTCGGGACTCCGGCACCGGCGAACGCGTCGAGCGATGAAGAGGAGCGCGATCCTTGAACGCCGGAAGATTCCTCTAGGCAATGACCATCACCGGCTCGGGCCATGATCGCGCTCTGGCCCACGCGGCCGCGTCAGATCCAGCGGCCGCGCGACCTCGCGGCGAGCGTCCCGAAGTAGTCGGCGTACACGACTCCGCAGAGCCGCAAGAGGATCGAGCCGAAGGACAACCTCCGGGTACGTCTGGGAAGGTCGCCGGATCGGTTGGACGCCCTCTCTATGGCCCTCTGGCAGGAACGCGGCCCCCGACGCTCGACCGGCCTACACCTGTTGAATAGCTGAAAGCGTCCAAGAGCCCGTTCCATACTGCTGTCAGTGTCCGTCGAATTCGTTTGGGCTTCCACAGGCGTGGCGAGTGCTAGGAACGCCAAGCCAAGCGATAGTCGCCTCATCGAAAGTCCTATCTGCTCACCGTGCCTTTGCCAACTTACTCGCGCTAGCCACGAATATCCCACCAGTGATGTGAACGGCGCGGAACACTGCTGGCTGGTTCCTAATGCTGCCAAGCTGGCTCCAATCGCCATCAGCCGGCCTACCGAAGTTGGCCGCAAGCTGGGTTGTCGACCGGTTCATGTCCACCTGGGTCGAGCGAGTGTGCGTCTCTTGACCAAGTCCCATGCCTAACGGGGCAACTCCTCGCCCCGGGCTAGCAGGATCCATGTTGTCCGCGCCCGCGTGACGCCGACGGAGCACGCCGCCTGGCAGGCCATGACACAGATGTGGACCGCGTCGTCCCGTCCCGTCCCGTCCTTGAGGGGATGCAGCTGTTGCGGTAGTCTGTTGGCGCTGCGGGGTGTTGCCGGCTACCGCTTGATGCCGTCTGCCGCGCTCGAGGATGCAGGCCCACGAGTCCACCGGCGAGCGGACCTGGGGACCGGGACCGCGGCGCCGTCGCTCGCTACTGCGACCGCTTGAAGGTATCCTGTTGGGCAGGGATGATCTCACGAAAGAGGGAATCATGACCCTGACCGTTCGAACACTTCGAAAACTCGAGAGCGCCGGATTCGACCGTAGCAGGCGGAAGCCCTTGTGGAGGTCTTCGACGCCGCCGGTTGCACACCTCTTGCCCCTACCTCGGAATAGGACGATGAGTGCGATTATAGAGTTGGTTGGGATTATTCTTGGGGCGCGGTGGTTTTGGATTCTTGTTAGTGGGATGGGGTTGGGGACGATTCTTTACCTCTTTAACCGAGAGCTCGAGAAGATCGGTGAACACCTCGAACACATCCGCGTAGAACTCAAAGATATCGGTGACGCGATTCGCGGGTTCCGACAGTGAGAAATAGGCGGCGTGCGGCATCAATGCCAATTTCGAGGCGCGATACTGTAGTGCATTCACGCCCAACGCGCTCAGCCCGGTGGTGGCCGGCAAGACGGGCGAGGGGCTCGTCCCCCGCCCGCGTCCAGCGTCCATGATGTGCCGTTGCCGTTGGGGGGGACAGAGCAAGTCAAGGTTGCCTGAAGCATGGCGTCCAGCCCCAGGTCCTGACCTTGCACTCGGATCGAGGAGCTCCGATGACGAGCCAATGCACGGCTCAGCTCCTCGCCGATCTCGGGGTGACCCGCTCGCTGAGCCGACCTCAGGTGTCGGATGACAATCCGTTCTCCGAGGCCCAGTTCAAGACCTTGAAGTACCATCCCTCGTTTCCTGGACGGTTCGAGGATCAGGGCCAGGCCAAAACCTTCTGTCGCTCGTTCTTCCGCTGCTACAACGCCGAGCACCGCCATGGTGGTATCTCGATGCTGACCCCCGAACCGGTCCACTTCGGGAATGCAGATCAGGTCATCGCCGGCAGGGAGGCCGTGCTACGCGAGGCCTGGGCCGCTCAGCCCGACCGCTTCGTCTCCGGTGAGCCGAAGCCCAAACCGCTCCCGGAGGCCGTCTGGATCAATCCTCCAACCCCCTCCCTCACGACACAGGAGATTGCTCTCTAATTAATTCCCAAGAGTGTCTCACTGGCGTTGACAGGCTCCGGAACTCCTCGTGCTCTCGCATCATCTCGAGGAACCATTCGTGGGTGTCAGCAACCGTGGGGTTTGGCACTGTTTGGGGCTTGTTACCCGTGGCGTGACGCGGGGAGGGAGCCCCACCGTCCCGAGCTGGCGCCCCTCTATGGCCCGGGGTTGGGAACGCCGAGAGCCTTATCCTTCGGGCGGGCTCTCTCGATACGTTCGACTATCCGCACGGCAGTCTCCGAAGCCCTCTCCGCCTCTGTCTCATCAATTGGATGTCTTAGCTTGGCTGCTCTGGTTCCCACATCGTAGTCTGCCTGCTTTCGGGTGCTATGTAGCCTTTCGAGTCTGAAGCCGGCCGCCCGAACCTCGCCAACAGTCGAACCCTTGAGAGCTGAAGCCACTCGGGCATGGGCACTCATACCGGAGGCCCCGTCGGTTGGGATACCCGCACGATCCAGAACCTCTCGTGCATGACCGAAGGCAGCGTAGTAAGCCCTCGAACAGGACGCCCTGTATGAAGCCTCAGCGTGCACCGAAGAGTCGGGATCCCTGAGGGCCTCGGCAACCTCAAGATTACGCCGCGGGTCCATCCTGCTCGGCTTCAGATGCGACGGTGAGGTTCAGCGAAGGAGCTTCTTCAGGTTCCGCTATCTCCGCCAGGAGGTCGAAGAGTTCGTCTTCGATCTGTGAGATGGGACGGATGTCTGCTTTGTCGAGCATGACGGTGAGGCGATGGCATGCAAGCGTATCCGGTCCCGTTTCGTCGACCACATGGACGTTGGCCGATAGATCTCGCTTGGTTAGGAAGTCGGAAACGTAGCCGGAGATCTCCTGGAGGCGCTGATCCGAAAGGGGTGCCGCGCGAGCTGGGATGTACGCAAGGAGCCGGTCAATCGTCTTGGACTGCTCTTCGATTACGCCCTCTCGCTGTGAGAGTAATGAGTGAAGTGCGGAATCACGAGCCCTAATACCGACCAACCGTCGTATTGAAGCCTGGACGAGTGCCTTCTGCACATTTCGGTCGCTCGCAGCCCCAATCGACTTCGGGCGGGTTAGAGTGTGATGAGACTTCAGGTACGCCACGCATGCCTGCCTGAGCTCGAAGCTATCCCGGCGATCGAGAACCTCAGCTCGCGTGAGGTCCTCCTCATGAATCCACCCGGATGGTGTCTCGATCATTCCGTTCTCCCCCTCACGACTCTGCGACTTGCTGCAGTGTCAACATGATAACCGGTATTGCTCTCTCGAGTGCCACAGTGAGGAGACTTGTCTGGAAGGGTGCTTCTATAGTCGTGTAGATCGACGCCGACCCCTTGGCCTCCGGACCATCGCCTAAGTCAAGTATAGCGCTGTATAACTCCTGCGTGGGATCGTCAGGATCCAACTGGGCAAGGCGAACTCCCTTGATCTGGGTGAAACCAGACACGGGAGATCCATTAAGGTCGATCGGCAGTGGAAAAACGAACTCCTCGTCTGGATCGTCCACCACGACCGCTAAGGAAATGTTAGTGACATGAGCGATGCTGGCACTTGCGAGCACCGGCAGAATTTTCTCCAAGTTTGCGGTGTCCTCATCCTCCTCCCACGTGAAGAGCGGCGTCTCTCTATGCGCGAATCGGTAATGGACTCGACTGACCCCATTCTCGGAACCATGAATGCCAAGCGAGACTCTTAGCTCCGGTGACCGGCCCTCATCCGCCTGCGAGAAAAAAGAGAGGAGGTGGATGTCACCATCTTCGTCAGTCTCGATCCTTCCCGAGATCTCTTGATACGTGTCCTGATCGAGATCGAACTCGCCAGAAACCGCAAGGCGCGGATGCCGTCCGCTTAGCCAGCTCGGCAACTCGGGCCACCAGCCGGCTAGCATTCGACGAAAGAAGATCTGTTCAAGATGGCAGCGATCGGAAACGTCGGCTTTGGCTCCAGCTTCGCTTTTCTTCCTATCAAGGACCGCTCCCTCTTCTGTGGCTGCCCACCTCCGGACCCGGGGGAAGATCGCTCCCGCGGATCATCCTAGCGCCAGTGATGGCAGTTCCGCTATCCCTGGGGTCGCCACATTCTCACACAATGGGCGCTCAGGCGTAGCCCGGTGGGGCAATCTGCCCTGATATATACGATCGCGATCGCGATCGTATTTCGCACGAAATATTTCAGCAGCTCCACCTCCGAACTACGTCGAGGGGTGGGTCGCCGCCCTCGAGGAGGACCCAAGGGAGATCCGCCGCGCCGCGGCCGACGCACAGAAGATCTCCGACTTCGTGCTGGCCCGAAGCCGTGAGCGTGAAGTGGAGCGCGAGCCGGTGGCCGCTACCCGCGCTCCCGCCCGAGAGCCCGCCCTCCGGCCGGAGCTCCCGGTTCCGACCCGGAGCTTCGGCCCGAGCCGCTGACGGTCGGTGAGGAGCCAGGAGATGTTCGACCGCACGGTCGAACCGGACCCGCGGACCGCCGCGCCACCCAACCGCAATCGCTACCGCATGCGGGACGGCCATCGCCGAGAATACGCCGCGAGCAGGGACCGCGGGTCCACCTCCTTCCCCGAACGGTGCCGTGGGGCGCTCGCCGACATCGGCATCTACGGCACCGTCTCGTACCGCGATCTCGCCGAGGCTCACTTCGGCGGCCATCCCTACACCACGCGGCGGGCCGTGAACGCCTGGGTCCGCGAAGGGCTCGCCCAAGAAACCCGAGCCACTGGACCCAACGGCAACCCGTTCAAGGTGCTGACCCTCACGCGGAAAGGCGTGGCCGAGGCCCGGAAGCTGGCCGCCGAGCGGGGAATCGATCCCGGCCAGGAGATCGGGTTCGCACGTACCCGGCCCGCCGAAGCCGCGCACGACACCGCCATCTATCGGGCCTGCCGCCAGGAGCACCAACGCCTGATCGAGCAGGGGGCCACCGTCCGCCGTGTGCGTCTCGACGGCGAGTTCAAGAGCGCCGTAGCACGCAAGAGCGAGTCCGCGCGTGCGAAAGACGGCCGGCGGGCCGCGGACGCCGAGCGGCACCGCGTGGCCGAGGAGCTCGGCTTGCCGATTGATGCCCAAGGCCGGGTGCTCTACCCGGATGCGCAGATCGAGTACACCGACTCCGAGGGACGCACCGGCCGCGTCAACATCGAGGTCGCATCGGGCAACTACCGTGCTCGCTCCATACGTGCCAAGGTGGCCGCCGGGTTCCGGATGCACGCCAACGGACCGGCCGCCGCGCGGGTGCTTAGGGCGCTCGGCTGCGAGGATCATGGCTCCTCCCTACGGGGTCCGGCCGAGCGGGACCCGGCCGCCCTCGAGCTCAAGAGCGACGCCGAGGGCGACTGGGACTGAGGGGCCCGGACACAAGCCGAGAAGAACAGACAGCGTCCGCCCGCCTCATGAAGGCCGAGCTCCGCCAGTTCGTTGCACACACCTGTGAGCCTTGATTCCGCAGCCCTGCGCGACCCAGCGTGTAGCGATATTGCCTACTCGTTCCCCCTTCACCGGCCACGCGCGCCGTTAGGGCGCGTTGGAGGCGAAGATGGCAGGAGTGAGCTTCCGCATCGGCGATGTCTTTCCCCACGATGATGCGGTGTCCCAGTTCCTGATTGGCCTGTGCATGGCAGTCAACGACGCACGCTGATAATGCGGCGCATGGAGCACATCTACGATACACCGGAAGGCCAGTCGGGCGAGAGCACCTACTACTTCTACCTCACCTGCGCCTACTACCGAGAAGCAACGAGATTCCTGGAAAACCGGTTCGAAGACCCGGGGGTCGCCTCGTTCCTGGAAGACCTGCCGCCCGAGGGTCGCGCGCAGCTGGAAAAAGTGAAGGCGTCCTTCACTCCTTGGGACGGCTCCTTCGTCAAGGATGTCCTGCTACCAGTCAGAAACGTCGTTTTCCATTACACGCCGAGGCTACCGCAACAGCTGCATCCCCTCAAGCACGGGACGGGACGGGACGGGACGGGACGGGACGACGCGGTCCACATCTGTGTCATGGCCTGCCAGGCGGCTTTCCCCCGGCCCCTGAGGCGATTAAGCCGTCGCCCTGGTTCCTGAGGATGCCCGTCCTTCACGGCCCTCCACAGGTGCTGAGACTAACATAGGATGTGGTACTGCTCTTGGGGGCAGGTCAAATGCTGGACACGATTAACGCGAATCGCGGTCTCGAAAGGATCGGCCGATCTGGTGGAAAGACCTTGAACTACCTTAAGTTGTTGACAAGATAGAAGATAGTCGCCCGATTTGGGCCCAATGCATGCTTGGTGAGGAGAAACACAGTTCGCCTCGTTGCGGGATGAATGGAGAAAAGACCAATGTCAGAAAGCCGGTCTCACAGGACGACAGCTAATCGGCTCGCTAGCCAGAACGACACCGAATACAACGAAGGTCAGGGGCCGGACATCAAGACACCGGACATCACGATCGAGGTCGAGACACCCGACACTGTCGCGGATGCCGGTCGCCAGCTCAGGGGACATCGAGGACCGGTTTATGTGGCCGGAACTAACAAGGAGGCTGTTGAAGGCGCGCTGGAGCGTTACGGTAACAGCACCATCGGCATAATGGACAATCAAGGGAACATCCTCAAACCGTCAACTAGGTAGCTGTGTGACCTGCCTCCTCGCCCTGCCGTCGGGCACCGGACCCTCATCGCCCGAGCGACCTTGCCAGGTCAGCTTGTGGAGAACATACGACAGGTGTCGCACAGCCGTACACCTTGTCGAATACAATCCCGGAGGGCACCCAGCACTACCACGTCCTCATACGGCCCGACGGCCTCGGACCTACACGTGATGGCCCTCGCTCGCCGCAGAGATGTCTTGGCCCTCAAGATCGCCTGCCAACGGTCGGGCCTCGCCTCGATCCGCCGTGTAAGAATGCATGTCGGCTAAAGCAAGCCTGCCCCTCGTGACGTTGGACACTAGTGCGGTCGAGCCGCATGTCTTCGACCATGCCGGGTTCTTGGGCTACGAAGTGCAGGTAGTAACCGTAACTGCCCGAGAGGTCGAAGGAACAAGCTTCGAGGTGCCGTTGGAGCACACGCGGCGCGTGCTCGAACTGGGCCACTTCGGTGAGTCCCGCTTCGGTCAAGCGGTCTTTGCAGGACCAAGCACGAAAGAAACTGTCGAGGCTGCCTTGGACATCATCTCCGGCGGGAGCTTTCCGGCGAACCGGGCCGTCCTGACAGTCGGTCAGAAGCATCAACTCCGCGACGCTATGATTCTTGAGGCCCATGTCCGAAGCGGAGCCGATCTCTTCGTTACGGATGACGCACGGGCTTATGTGAAGCACGGGAGAAGGGAGGCACTGAAAGAGCGCCTCGGCGTGCGTATCCTGTTGGTGGCCGCGTTCCTAGCCCTGACATCCCGACGCACATGATCGCTGTTCGATGCGCAGTCTCGCCCCGCTGCTGTTCCCTCAAGCCGGTTCCGGCTTCTGGGGCATGGGATGGCCCCATCCTGTCGCCTTGCGGGTGAGTTGCTAGCGGACCGGCCCGCTCTCCGGGCCGCTCTGCTCGCTGTTCCCAGGCGGCGTCCTAAGCCTCGCCCGGGGTCGCGAAGCGGTAGCCGACGCCGTGCTCGTTGAAGATGTAGGTGGGATTGGCGGCGGCGTCGCCGAGCTTGTGGCGGAGCTTCTTGACGACGGTGCGGACGCGATCGGTGTCGTCCGAGCCTCGGCGCCCCCACACCTGTCGTAGGAGCGCCTCCGTAGTGACCACGCGTCCCCCGTGGAGCGAGAGGATGCGCAGCAAGTCGAACTCGGTGGCCGTGAGCGGGACCTCGCGGCCGGCCACGCTAACCCGGCGCCGGCCGTAGTCGATGGCGAGCTCCCCGTGCACGAACGTCTCGGGCACGGCCCGGTTCCGTAGCGCCGCCTGGACCCGCGCCACGAGCTCGGTCGGCGAGAACGGCTTGACGATGTAGTCGGCCGCGCCGCTCTCGAGCGCCCGCGCGATCGTCTCGTCGCGGCCGTAGCCGGAGATGAAGATGACCGGGAGATCGGCGAGTTCGGGGACCCGCTTCATCAGCTCGATCCCGTCCGTTCCGGGGAGCATGAGGTCGAGAAGGACGAGGCGGGGCTTCTCGGCGCGGATGACGCCGGAGAGTCCGTCTGGATCGCCCGTCACCAGCGGGGCGTAGCCCGCATCGGAGAGGACGTTGCGCACGTAGCGTAGCGTCTGCGGGTCGTCGTCCACGACCAGGATGCGCGTCTTCTCCCGCCCGTCCCCAGGCGGGCGTGGCCGGCCGCTGGGCGGAGCCTCCTCGGGCGGGGCTGCCTCGGGCGTGGCCGCCCCGGCCACCGGGATCGTGAAGGTGAAGCGCGCGCCCTGGTCCGTCCCCCCGCTCTCGGCGCGGATACGGCCGCCGTGCGCCTCGACGAGGCCCTTGCAGATGGCGAGGCCGAGCCCGGTGCCTCCAGCGAGGCCGGCACGCTTGTGGAAGAGGTGCGGGAGCCGGTCGGGCGCGATCCCCCGGCCCTCGTCCGAGACCGAGAGCGCGATGTAGCCGCCCTCGCACGCCGCCTGGACCCGGATCAGGGAGGACGCGGGAGCGTGGCGGGCCGCGTTCGAGAAGAGGTTGTTCATCACCTGCACGATGCGCTCCGGGTCGGCCATCGCACGCGGCAGGTCCGGCGGCAGGTCGATGAGGACGGCGTGCCGGCCTCCGCCGCTCAGGAACGTGCTGCGGGCCCGGTCCACCAGCGCGGCGACGTTCGCGGGCTCGGGCGCGACGGTGAGCGTGCCCGCCTCGATGCTTCCCGCGTCCAGAAGGTTCGCGATGAGGCCCCTCATGTGGTCGGCCTGCCCGTCGATGATGCGGAAGAACTGGAGCAGCTCGGCCTGGGGCGGGACCGGCACGGCGCCGAGCACGGTCGCCGTCGAACCCTTGATCGAGGTCAGCGGGGCGCGGAGCTCGTGGCTCACCATCCCGAGGAACTCCGCCCGCTGCCGCTCGAGCTCGTCGAGCGGCGCCAGGTCCTGCATGGTGACGACGACCGACACGACCCCTCCCTCCTCGGAGCGGATCGGCGTGACGTTGATGAGCATCCGGACGCTCCGCCCGTCGGGCACCGACAGCTCGACCTCCTCGGCCCGCATCGTCGTGGCGCTCCCGAGCTGCCGGGCCAGGGGCAACTCCTCTAGGGAGACCTCCCGCCCGTCGGAGTGCCGGCACGTGATCACCTCGAGCAGCTGCTCCGGTGGACGGCCCGGCGTGCGGAGCCCCTCGACGATGCGCCGCGCCTCGCGGTTGAACGAGACCGGATGGCCGGTGCCGGCATCGAACACCGCCACGCCGACCGGCGAGGTCTCGATGAGCGCCTCGAGGTCGGCCCGCGCCCGCTCGAGATCGCGGTACGTGCGCGCGTTCGCGATCGCCGTCGCCGCCTGCGAGGCGAAAAGCACCAGGATCTCCTCGTCCTCGCCCGTGAACGCCTCGCCGTCCTCCTTGTCGCTGAGAAAGAAGTTGCCGAGATGCTCGCCCCGGTGGTGCATCGGGGTCCCATGCAGCGACCTCGACGTCCAGGGCGTCGGCGAGAGGCCGAGCGAGTCGAGGTAGCCGGGCAGATCCGCCACCCGGAGCGGCTTCGCCTGGTCGCGAAGGTGTTCGAAGAATCGCCGCCCGTCGGACCACTCCACCATCTTCCGGTGCTCTTCGGGAGAAAGGCCGGATGTGACGAAGTCCTGGACCTCTCCCTGCTCGTCGATCGTCGTGATCACGCCCAAGCGGGCGCCGGTGAGCGCGCGGGCACTCTCGACGACCTCCTCCAGCACGGTGGCCACGTCCAGGCTCTGGCTGATGCGGAGGATGGCCGCGCTCAGCCGCGAGATGCGGTCGTCGGAGGGCCCGCTCCCGGGCCCCGTAGGGTCTCGATCGTTCAATGCTCCACTCCCGCCGAAGGGTGAGGCGGAGCGGACGAGGCTCCGGCCGATCGGCCCGGCCGCCTTCCGCCGGACCGCGGGGGGTGGAGGATAGCGCTCTTCGCGCGTGAAGTCACTAAAGGGCCACGACGCTCGCCCGACAAGTCACAACTCACTCACAAAATAGCGCGTAGCTTTCCGGATAGCTCTCGATAATTGTAGTTATCGAGAGTAACCCGCGGCAAGGATTGTGACCAGAGAGGCCCCCGAGTTCTTCGGGGCTCATCTGCGTTTCTGAAGCCGTGCCAGCTGTGCGGCGCCGTTGCGCTTGGCCAGCAGCCGCTCGCCGTAGCGCTGCACCATCTGGGCGTTCTTCCAGCGCCCGGCCTGCATGATCGCCGGGATCCCGATCCCTTTGGCGATCATGTCCTGAGCCGCGCCCACGCGGGGGCTGTGCCCGGAGAGCCGCCGCACGATCTGCTCCGGCAGCCCGGCCCGTTCGGCCATCGCCTTGTAGATGCGCGGCACCTGGCTCTCATGCAGTTGGCCGCCCAGCGTGCCGTCCTTGCGCATCGAACGGAAGAGCGGCCCGCCACTGATCCCGCTCGCGCCCAGCCACTCCGAGAGCAGCCTCACGCTGTCTCGGTGCAGGTAGAGCATCGCGCCGCCGCCCTCCGGATCGGTCTTCGCGCGGCGCACGAGGAGCGAGGCCGAGCCGCCCCTTTCTATCGTCACATCAACGACTTGCAGCGCGACCAGCTCGGAGCGCCGGAGCATGGCGTCGTAGGCCACGGCCAGGATCGCGCGGTTCCTGACGTCGATCACCCGGTCGCCCGCGGCCTCCATCAGGCGCCGGCGGAGCGCCCAGGTCAGACCCTGCACCTGCCTCTGCCGGCACCCCCTCTGCCGGTGCATCCGCTTCAGCGCCCGCCGCACGGTCACGTGCTCGAGCGGGCTCCGCTCCCCGGCCGCCTTGTGCACGGTGGCGACGCTCGAGACGTAGCGCCGCACGGTGGCCGGCGCTCGCTCGCTCGCCATCGCCTCGACGTAGGCCACCACCGTGGCCGCGCGCGCGGGCAGCGGAGAGAGCCCCCGCTCGGCGCACCACGCCGCGAACCGTTCCAGGTCCGCTCGCACCGCTCGCACGGTATGGCCGCTCAGGGCGCCGCGGGCGTCCTCCAGGTAGGCGGTCAGGCGCTCGCCGGTTTGTGACTTTCGAGTGGTGGGGTCGCGAAGCCCGGACACACCTGCTGGGGCTAAAATCCGCATAAGTGCCCCCTGCACAATGACATACAGCCAAAAAGTTTACTCTCGATAACTACAATTATCGAGAGCTAAATCCGCGCGCGGAAACCGCAGGAGAACGAGCGAAGTGGACATCGCGATGACTAGGACACCGGACGGACGCGGCCGCGAGCGCCGCACGGATACCATCTTGCCGAGCGTCTTAAGCGCGAGGGAACACGGCTGCCCGCCTCCACGGCCTGACACCCTGCCGCCACGCCGTGGCGGCCGTCCTTCCTCAAAGACCGCATCCGCCGCCGGCCGGCCGGCGGGTTTCGCGCGCCTGCGCGGTGCGCGGCGCTCGCTTGTCGGCTCCGCCGGGGCGCTGGCCGCCGCGGCGCTGCTCGCGCTCTCCGGCGCGCTCGCCCTCCCGGCCACGGCCACGGCCCAGACTAACGTGCTCGTGAGCAACGTGGGAAAGAGCGACAACGGTACAAGCGGTACTCCGTCCGCCTCCGTCCCCATGGCCCAAGGGTTCGAAACGGGTTCCGATGCGGACGGCTACGACCTCGGCAGCGTCGTTCTGGAGTTCGGGAGTGCGCCGACCGGGACCGGCACGGTGAGGGTCACGGTGAGGCAAGAGTCAACGCTAACACACCCAGTAACCGGCCTCATTTATCCCAGCCCTTTCGAGCTGTACTGGCTGGCCAACCCCACAGCACTTTCGTCCGGATTGAACGAATTCACAGCCCCGCCAGGCGCCACGCTGGAGACGAACACGACCTATTTCGTGATGGTGTCCTACAGCACAAGCTCCGGCGGCCCTAGTTGGGACCGCGTACTGTTGAGCAGTGGTCTGGACGCCGACGCTGCCACGGGCTGGGACATTGATGACGCGTACCAGCAGTACAGCAGCATGGGTTGGGAGGAGGAGTCGAGTGACCGAGCATTTAAGATTCAGGTCAGGGGCACCACCGCGATGGCCGCGCCGGCCGTGCCGACGAACTTCACCGCCGCGCCGGGCAACGCGGAAGTGACGCTCGCCTGGGACGCGCCGGCATCGGGTTCGGGCGTCACGCG
Organism: Longimicrobiales bacterium; assembly: GCA_965219445.1. Classification (GTDB taxonomy): domain Bacteria; phylum Gemmatimonadota; class Gemmatimonadetes; order Longimicrobiales; family Gaopeijiaceae; genus UBA822. The sequence continues at coordinate 1,698,128 of CBDCNQ010000005.1, forward strand.
CCACGAGTTCCGGTACAAGACGGACGGGAGCTATCCCGTGACCTGGACGCAGATTGCGGGCAGCGGGGTGGGCGGCGCCAACGAGGCCGGGTACACGGTGCCGAGTCTCACCAACGAGACAGAGCACACCTTCGAGTTGCGCGCGGTGAACGCCGGCGGCGGCGGCGCGGCAGCGGAGTCGGACCCGGTGACGCCGACGCCGGGCATCTGCGACCGCACGCAGCAGGTGCAGGACCGGATCGTGACCTACGTGAACGCGATCTTCAACGTCGACTACGACTGTTCGGAGGTGACGGTGGCGAACCTGGCCAGGTTGAATAATATGGCGCTCGGCAACAAGGGGATCACGTCGCTCCAGGCGGGCGACTTCGCCGGCCTGACGGGGCTGGAGAGGTTGAGCCTGGGCGACAATTCTCTGACCGCGCTTCCCTCGGGGGTGTTCTCCGATCTGACGTCCATGACGAGCCTCTGGCTGGCCGCCAACTCGCTGACCGCGCTTCCCGAGGACTTGTTTTCCGGTCTGACGAATCTGGAGGAGCTCACACTGAAAAACAACGAACTGGAAACGCTTCCTGCCGGGGTGTTCTCCGGACTGAGGGCCGTGGGGACTATTCAGTTGCAGGAGAACCAACTCGAAACGCTTCCCGAGGGGGTGTTCTCCGGACTGACGGCGCTGGGCACCATCTGGCTGCAAGACAACACATCGCTGGGATCGCTTCCTGCGAACCTGTTCTCGGGGCTCACCAGTCTGAGAACAGTCGATCTACACAACATCGGCCTGACCACGCTACCCGCAGGGCTGTTCTCCGGCCGGACGAACATGTATTCCATCGACCTGCGTGAGAACGAACTGGAAACGCTCCCCGCGAACGTGTTCTCGGGGCTGACGAAGCTGAACGGCATCACTCTGACCGACAACGATCTGCGTTCGCTTCCCCCTGGGCTGTTCTCCGGCCTTACGGCGCTGCAGAAAATCCGTCTGGCAGGCAACAAACTGAGTGCGCTCCCCGACGGGTTGTTCTCCGGGCTGACGTTGCTGACATTCGTCAGTCTGGACCGCAACACCGTCGATCCTCTGCCGCTCACGGTGACCCTGGACAAGGTGGGGACCGACCAGGTGCGGGCGAAGGTGCGGGCGGGGGCGCCGGGCACGGTCGATTTTACGGTGACGGTGGCGAACGGGACGCTCGCGGGCGGTGTGACGACGCTCAGTGTGGCGCAAGGCTCGGTGGAAGGCACCACCGCGGTCACCGTGATCCGCACGGACGGGACGACGGCGGCAGTGACGGCGGACGTCGACCTGACGACCCAGCCGACGTTCGCCCCGGGGGTGTACGTCGGGGGGTCAACCTTCGTCCGGTCGACCTCGGGGCTGCCGGCGACGATCCTGCCGGGCACCACGCAAGTGCCGCCGCTCCCCGCGCCGACCGGTTTCAGCGCCGAGGCCGGCGACGGCGAGGTGACGCTGTCCTGGACCGATCCGGGGTCGGGTTCGGACGTCACGCATCACGACTACCGATTCAGGACCGACGGGGATTACGGGGACTGGATCGAGATCGACGACAGCGGCCCGGGCGAGACCAACGCGGCCGGGCTTCACGGTGACGGCGGACATCGTCAACGGCAGAGCCTACACCTTCCACCTCCGCGCGGGCGGGGACGACGGCGACAGCCCGGCGGTCGAGGCGGGTCGGGTGACGCCGACGGGACTGCCCCCCAGAGTCACCTCCGTGGTGGTCGCGTCCGCGCCGCAGTCGGGGGACACGTACCGCTCATACGAGACGATCGTGTTCACGGTGACGTTCAGCGAGCCGGTGGAGGTCAAACCACACGGGCGACTGAGGCTGAAGGTCGGTCTCGACAATCCCGGCGGGGCGTCCGGGAGCACGGTGGAGGCTGTGTTCTCGGGCCTCTCGCAGAGCCAGCGGCCGACTGCCGATACCCCGCAGGCCCGGCTCGCCCGGCATATGCATTTCAAATACAAGGTGCAGCTGTTCGACCGCGACGAGGACGGTGTGCGCATCGGCGCCAACGCGTTGCGGCTCGCCTCCGGGGCACGGATTCGAAATGAGGTCGGCAGCGACGCGGAGTTGGACCATGTCGCGCTCGGTCCGCAGTCCGACCACAAGGTTGACGGGAGGGCGGACGTGCCGATGATCCGAGGGATCGAGGTGGTCTCGACGCCGCGGCTGAGTTCGAAGGGCACCACGACCAGGGACACCTACGGCGAGGGCGAGAACATCCGCATCGAGGTGCGCTTCGACCAGCCGGTGGTGGTCGAGGGCGAGCCGACGTTCGCGCTCGAGGTGGGCAATCCCTGCCGGGCGGTGTGCGAGGCCGACTACGCGTCGGGGAGCGGCACGAACACGCTGGTGTTCGCGTACCTGGTGCTGGAGGTCGACATCGACCGCAACGGCATCGCGATCCGCGGCAACCCGATCGAGGTGGTGTCCGGCGACCGCATCCGCAACGCCGCGGACCAGGAGGCGCACCTTTCCTCCAAGGGGAAGGGCACGCAGCGCGGCCACAAGGTGGACGGGTCACGGGCGGCGGGGCCGTACCTGTCGGTGGAGGACGCCGAGGCGCACGAGGCCGACGGCGAGATGGAGTTCACGGTGCGCCTGGAGCCGCACGGCCTGGGCATCGTGACGGTCGACTACGCGACGGCCGACGGCTCGGGGGACAGGGGCGCGGTCGCGGGCGAGGACTACACGGAGACGAGCGGCACGCTGAGGTTCAATTCGCTGGAGACGGAGCGGACGGTGTCGGTGCCGATCACGGACGACGACGAGGAGGACGACGGGGAGACGTTCACGCTGGTGCTGAGCAACGCCTTGGGCGCGGGGCTCGCGGACAACGAGGCGGTGGGCACGATCCGGAACAGCGAGACGACGCCGGCGGCGGAGCTGACGGCGGAGTTCCGGGACATGCCGGAGACGCACGACGGGGAGAGCGCGTTCACGTTCCGGGTGGCGTTCAGCGAGGACATCGGGATCAGCTTCCGCGCGCTGCGCGAGGACGCGTTCACGGTGACCGGGGGCCGTGTGACGCGGGGCACGCGGGTGGACGACCGGCGCGACCTGTTCGAGATGACGGTCGAGCCGGACTCGGACGGGGCCGTGACGATCGAGCTGGCGGCGGGCCGCGAGTGCGCGACGTCCGGTGCGATCTGCACCAAGGGCGAGAACCGGCGGCAGTTGACCAACGGCCCGTCGGCGACGGTGGCGGGTCCGGCGGGCGGCTCGGGGCCGCCGGAGCTGACGGCGTCGTTCGAGGGCATGCCGGCCAAACACCGTGGCGAGGGCGGGTTCCACTTCCGGGTGGCGTTCAGCGAGGACATCGGGATCAGCTTCCGGGCGCTGCGCGAGGACGCGTTCACGGTGACCGGGGGCCGTGCGACGCGGGGCACGCGGGTGGACGACCGGCGCGACCTGTTCGAGATGACGGTGAGGCCGGACTCGGACGGGGACGTGACGATCGAGCTGCCGGCGGGGCGCGAGTGCGCGACGTCCGGTGCGATCTGCACGAAGGGCGAGAACCGGAGGCAGTTGACCAACAGCCCGTCGGCGACGGTCAAGGGTCCGGCGGCGAGCTCCGCGGCGGCCGCCCCCGGCTGGCCAGACCGGGCCGCGCGCCTCTGCTCCGCGCTGGGCATTGGAGAGGAGATGACCCGGACATCAATGGTCGCGGCGTTGTGGGAGGACGGCGATCCCGGCAAAGACCGGCTCGACGCCTTGGACAGTCTCGGCAACGGGAACGGAGGGTATGACCTCGGCGACATGCTCGCCTGGGCCGCCGCTGCCGCGGGGGTGAGGCATCCGGGCCGGCCGCCGGCTCCGGACCGCCCTCCCCGCCCCCCGCGCTCCCTGCGTCGGGGCCGGCGGGAGGGGCCAGCTGGCGGCGGAAGCGCGCGCGCGGCCCTGCCCGCCGCCGCCGAACGGTTCCCGACCCACCCGCCACCGGTTCCGCGACCCGCCGGTCCGGGTGGTTGCGGACGGCGCTGCTGGTGGCGGTGACCTCGGTCTGGGGCTGCGGGGACGGCATCGTCGACCCGCGGAATGACGCACCCCGGTATGACGTAGCCAACGCGTCGGTCGTGGATCCCGGCCCTCTGCACGTTCGGTTGACGGCCCCGCCGCAGGCCCGCGACATCGGAGCCATGCTGGTGATCGAGGGTCCGGCCATCGACTCGCTGCAGGCGCCGGGTCTCGAGATGTTCGAGACGGAAGAATCGTCCTCGACGAGACGCGAGGTCGTCATCGCCGGTGCGCTGCCGCCAGACGGGCCCGTGC